>CAVVHZ010000023.1:0-186723 GCA_963748025.1 uncultured Gemmataceae bacterium | reverse complement strand
CGATCTCGCCGATCTTCTGCGAGGCGCTGAGCAGGCCCTGCACCATGTCATTGGCCTTGGCGGCTTCCCCAACCGCATTGGCGGTGATCTGGCTGGAATGGCCGACCTGGCGGGCTGATCTCCGGCAATCGAAAGACCACAGTTCCTCGGTCGGCCGAAGCGACAGTCTGCACATTGGCCGCGCCTCTCCTCGGACGCCGCGGCGACCGCGCCCGCCTGCTTGGTGGTCTCCTCGGCGGTGGCGCTCATCGACTGGGCGTGGCACTCCATCTGCGCCGCCTGGCTGGCGACCCCCTGGACGATGCCCCGGACCTTGTCGTCGAAATCCTTGGTCAGTTGGTCCATCTTCGCGGTGCGCGCCTGCGCGCCGGGCCTGCGCCTTTTCCTTGCCCCGGCCTTCAGCCGGTCGCCTTCGATCATGCTGGTCTTGAACACCTGCACCGCGACGCCATCTGGCCGATTTCGTCCTTGCGCCCGATGCCGCTGATCTCGGTCTTAGGTCATGCTGCGCCAGGCGGGCCATCGCGCCGGTCATGGCACGGATCGGCGTGGACACGCCCGCCACGATCATCCAGCCCGCGATCACGCACAAAGCGGCGGCGATGCCGAGTGCGATCATGATCAGGATGCGGGCACTGGAATAGGCCTGGGCGCCGTCGTCTTGGCTTTCTGGCCTTGCTTGAGCTGATAGGCCTTGTCGTCATTCAGGTCGGTCAAAAAACTCGTCGAAGGACTGACGCATCTCGCCACGATAGAGCGCGACGGCTTCGGCCATCTTGTTGGCGTTGGCGAGCGCGCTGAACTTCTCGTTCATGGCGACATAGTCCATTCGGAATGGAATTTGTCGGCAACATTGCGCTGATAGCCCGGATCGATGGTGGGCTCATAAACGCTCCACCATGGCTCACACTGTCCAGGACAGTGCTGATGGTCTGGGGCTTCCTTGCGCTTTTCCGCGGGCGGCGCCAGCATGAGAGCGGCCTGCAGCTGGCGATAGCGCATCGAACTGGCCCCCACCTCGGACAAGCCATTGGACGCGACCAGATAGTTGTCGGTGACGGTTACCGCGCTGTCATTCACGATGGACAGACGGTTAATGGAGAACACGCCCAGAATGGCGGTGACGACCAGAACGCTTGCAAAAGCCACCATGACTTTGCTGCGGATAGCAGAAATTTTCAAACCAGCGCATTTTTTCTTTCCCTGTTGCAGAAGGACGCCGGAAGGGTTAAAAGCGCGGGAAGCCCCAGCTGTTTTCTGCCCTGCGTCGGAATGTTTTGGCATGTGTCGGGGAATGCGGGTTTGGCCCGGTTTTTAGGCCTTTTGTAACCAATTCGACCTATTCGAATATGCGTGCATCAGCGGGGGCACCGATGACCAAGCATGTAGCGATCGTCGAGGATGATCCGGATGTGCGCGCAGTATTGACGCGCAGCCTCGGATCGAACGGCTATCAGGTGACGGCGCTGGAAACCGGCGCCGGTATCGAGAATATTTTGAATGCCAGCCCGGTCGACCTCGTCATTCTGGATATCGGCCTTCCCGACATTGACGGCCTTACGATCGCGCAACGGATCCGCCGTCATTCCAATGTCGCGATCATCATCGTGAGCGGCCGTGGCGATCTTACCGATCGTGTGGTTGGGCTTGAAATCGGCGCCGACGATTATGTCACCAAGCCATTCGAGCCGCGCGAGATCCTGGCGCGGGTGCGCAGTGTTCTGCGCCGCAGCCACCGAAAAGAACAAATTCTTGGCGCCGGAAAAACATCGCCGCTACGGTTTTTGCGATTGGACGCTGGACGCCACCGCCAGTCGCTGCAGGACGCCGGCCAGTCCATCACCCTGACCAGCGGCGAATATCGGCTGCTGGAAACATTGGTGACGCGCGCCAACCGCGTGCTGTCCCGCGACCAGTTGATGGATGCCTGCTACGGCAACAACACGCCGGCCTTTGACCGCAGCATCGATGTTTGTGTCGGACGGTTGCGCAAGAAGCTGCAGGACGATCCGCGCAATCCCGACATCATTCGCACCGTGCGCAATGGCGGCGAGGATTTTCTCCGCCAAGGTCACGCGCCACTGAACAGGCGGATCAGCGGCTCAACGACTGCCGCTGAAGAGTCGCTGTCAGCGCAACGGCTGGCTCACCCGCACCACATCCTCCGCCGTCACCGGCGCCGGATAATTGTTGCCGAAATGGGTGCGGATATAACCGGTGAAAACATTGGCGATTTGCGCCGGCGCCAGCATATCGGCCAGCGATGGCATGGCGCCGCGTCCCTTGAGGATCAGGCTGATGGGATAACCCGCGGTCGCCAGCTTCTCTTGGGGATCGCCGGCCAGGGCCGGGATGGTCGCGGCACCGCTGCCGCCCTTGGCGTCCGCCATATGACAGGCCTGGCAGACCTGACACGAGACTTGTTTCTGTCACCGGCGCCGGCGTTTTTACGCTGGCACTTCCGGCGATGTCGCCGCCGCCGCTGGGGGCTTGCGCGCAGAGCGGGCGTGATCGCCACTGCCAGCGCCGCCAAAACAAAGCGCATGATTTTCGCCATGTCAGGCCTCCAGCGCGCGCTTGTGCAACCGGGTGATGGCGTCCAGCGACGACAACAGCGCGCCTTCCATCCTCGAGCAGCCGACATAAGAGCCGGGATGAGCAGCGGCCCGGTCGTGGCGTAGCCCATGTACA
The DNA here is from genome assembly GCA_963748025.1 of uncultured Gemmataceae bacterium. Classification (GTDB taxonomy): domain Bacteria; phylum Planctomycetota; class Planctomycetia; order Gemmatales; family Gemmataceae; genus CAVVHZ01. Next base: position 184,032 of record CAVVHZ010000023.1, on the reverse strand, counting down.
AGCCTTCCGTCTTGCCGGCGGCCGGCGCGGAGACTGCAGCCTCTCGTTCCATTTTGGCTAGGTCCCAGCGTTCCAACTGATTGAGTCCGGGCAAACCGATTACCAGCTTTTCCAACCCGGCTGCGAAGAAAGTGCCGTCCTCGCGGAGATCGATATAACGGGCCACTTTACCTGCCGGGATGTCGAAGACGGCCAGCTTGCGCAGTGCCGGCAATTTCAAAATCAAGTACCTGCCGCCACCGCCCACGACGACGTCGCTGGCTGACGCGGGGAGAAGAAACTCCGTTCTTCCGGCCACTGCGGCGCCAGGTTGTGGCGCGACGGTATTGCTCGGAGGCGTCGACGGCCGCGCGGCTGGATTGCTTGGTTGGGGACGAGAGAGTTGGCCGGGCGTCATCGGTGTTCCCAGAGGCGGCGAACCGGCGACCAGGGGCGCATATCGACACGATGGGCAATCGGCTCGGCGAACTCGACGGCGCCGTCGGCTTTCACGTAGACGTTCTGGGTAGTGACCATCATGGCGCCGCGACCTGAACCGGCAAGAGTGAAACTGCCGACGGCTTTGCCGCCCTCAATCTTCAATTCGATCTTTTTGGCGCCTGGAAGAGGCGGATACGAATCGTCCTTTTTTCGCCTGAGCCTGCTCGCCGCGTCCCCGATAGGAGAGTAATTCAGCGAAAGCTTTTTGAATTTGTGAAAGGGATCGACGAGGGCGATCTCGACTTGAATCTCCACTCGATTCGGGCCGGCGGGTCTGGGCGTCAAACGGACGGTGCCTGCGGTGCCTGCAAGCATTTTTTTCAATTCGGAGGAAGGTATCGCCATGCCGATGCCGGCGCCGCGGATGTGGGCTGTGGCAATTCCCACGAGCCGGCCTTCCGAATCGACGACCGGCCCGCCGCTGTTGCCGGGATTGATGGCGCCGTCGATCTGCACCATGGCGACTTTGCCGGAACCGTCCTGACGTAAACTGGAAACAGAACCCTTGTTCACCGTGATGGCCGGATTGCCCCGGTCTGTCGCAAGGAGTCGCCCGAAGGGAAAGCCAAAGATGAACACGGGCATCGTTTCAACCAGTTGCGGATGCTCCGGGATTTCGATCGGTTTGAGACGCTGCTTCAGCCCTTTCACCAAAAGAATCGCGATATCCTTTCCGGCATCGGACGCCGCAACTTCGGCATCGACGGAACGTTCCGTAGGCGTGCCGCTGCCGAAGACCACGGTAATCTGCTCCTTGGCAATACCGGGTCGACCTCGAACGCCATGCACGACGTGGTCATTCGTTACAACGTAGGCGATCGAATCGTCCGCATAGATCAAGAAGCCGGAACCACTGGCTGCGCCGCCAGCCGTGGTAACCTTGATGAAGGCAGTGGCGTTCTTGGTCTCCTGGATTTTCTCGAAAGGACCTTGCTCGGCGTTGCTTGCAAGCTGTGCGATTGGCTGCGCGTCGGCTTCGGCCGGCCTTGCTTCCCCTACAGCGGGCGCTGCTACCGCCGCGGCCGCATGAGCGCCCTCCTCGCCGCTGGCTGGATCAGGTTGGGTCGCCTTTGCGGCGGCCACCTGAGTGGCGGGCTTATCAGAAATGAAATACCAGGCTCCTGCAGCAATCGCGCCCGAACCAATTACGACGATCCCTGCAATTAACGCAACGATTGGCCCCAGGCTCCTGGTGAGCTGCTTGCTGTGCCGATCACCCTTTGGCCGTCTTGGACGGGCCGTCTGAATGGGACCTTCTTTTTTTGCCGATGTCTGATCGCGCTTTTCGCCTTCGGGCCGTGGAGGGCTTGTCGCCGCGGTCGCGATGAACGGCTGTTGGCATTTGCGGCAGCGCACCCTGCCGCCAATCTGTGACTCGTGAAGTTTATATGCCGTGTGGCAAGAAGTGCAGTGAACGAGAATACCCATGGGCTGTCCGAACTGGGTGAAAGTTAGGCAGAAATGGAAGCGCGGGAGAGCCGGTGCTTGGACCCATTTCTACTGTCGAAAGATTCTAATGTCCGGCAGATTGCGCGGAAGAGGCAACCGCAGAAAGTTGTGTTTTTCCTGTGGGAGCTGACCAAAAGGGAACCCGGAGAGCTTATCGGCAAGAAGCCCGGCTCAGCTACTGTCCAAGGCGATGCGGACGCTTTGCGCCTGTTCGGGATCGAACCAACTTTCCTCCCAAGCCAAGAATCGAATGCTTTCCAAGAGTCGCCGCACCAGTTTTTCAGACTGCCGAAAAGCTTCCACACGGGGCGGCCGCATTCTTCCGCCAAGCGTCGGAGAGACTTCCCCGTTCCAGCAATTGCGTCAGCATGAAGGCAATCTGCAAGAGCAGGTAGTAGGATTTCCATTTCTCCGGGTCGATGCTGTAGACATGCTCCAGTTTCAAGCCGCTGTTCTTCTGGCGATTGAAACCTTCATTTTCCACCTTCCAGCGATCTCTTCCTCCTTTCTGGGCGATGGCTTCGACCGTTTTACGGTCGACGGGGAGATTGGTCAGCCAAGCGAAGTAATGTTCCTCTTGCTGCGGTTCCTGCGTCCTCGTCTCGGCGCATTCCAGTGCCTGGAGTTTCCACCAACGCCCCACGCTGTCCTGGTAGTCCATCGACGAGACCCAACGGAAGGCTTGCTGGCGTCCGTCGCCCCAGGTTCGCGACAATTGGTTTTCCCGGCACAACGGCAGCGGCGCCTGGAATTCACGCCACAAGACAGGCGTACGTCCTTCCTTGAACGTCGCTACGAACGACCAACTCAACTCCTGGGCCAAAGCGAACACCGGTCCACAGGCGTAGAGGCTGTCCAGAGCCATCACGAAGTGGAGTTGGGGGTAGACCTTCTTGATGCGGGGCAACAAGCGGTGTAGACGCCTTCAACTCGCAGTCCTGCTTGATTTCATCGGCGCTGCGGTCGTCCTCGGGACCGACATCGCTGTTCTCGATGAATTCACTGTCGAGCGACAGGACGACTCCCGCAGGCCCCAGCAATTTGGCTTCCAACACCTGATGGAGGTAGAGCGTGTGGTTTTCGTGTCGCTGCACCAGGCAGTTCGGACAATGGCGTTTGCGAAAGCAGACCAATCCCGTGGCATCGATCAGCAATACCGGCCGGCCCAGCAAGCGGGCGGCGTCGAGAGCTTTCATGCGCAGCAGCGCTGAACCATCTGCGTGCGCAAGCGTTCCCAGCCGTCCAACACCACATGGCCCAGGAAATGGTCGAGCGTGTCGTGGACGGGAAGCGTCGTCTGCTCGGTCTGGGCCAAACGATTGAGGTTGGCCAAAACCGGTTGGCCGCCGTCGCGCAGTTCGAAATCCAGTTGGCGGCGTGCGCCGAGTTGCAGCAGGTACAGGGAAATGCCCCACCAGCCGAGGAAGCGCGTGGCGTAGACGCAATCCTTCTGGACGCGCGTGTCGGGGAGGCGATCCAGCCAGACATTGAGTTGGGGGAAAAAATGGCGAACGGTCTGAACTAAAGCCCGACCGGCGATCAGAGTCGCCCCGCCTTGCGGCGGCGTTGTTGGGTTTAGGCCCTCACCAGCGCCATGCTGAGTTGCTGGATTGCACGAGATTATTGACGCAGGCTCGGGCAATTTGCCTTCTGCGAACCGGCTAGGGCTGAAAAACCGATGGCAAAAAGATGTAGGGCAAAAAAATAAATTCAACCAATTCCAACCACTCGTTCCCAAACCCGGAGTTTGAGGACGAGAATGTTTTTATTTTTTTGCCATACATCTTTTTGCCCTTAAGGCATTTAAGCCTACTCCGCTGCGGTCGATTTGCCGATTTTGTAAACCTTGCTCAGCGTGCGGATAATCAAGCAGCCTCGGGAGATGGCGGGGGTGGCCATACACATTTCTTCGAGGCTATTCTTGCCGAGAATCTTGAACTCGGGACCGGCCTGGATGACGAACGTGTCGCCGTCTTCGCTTAGGCAGAAGATCTTGCCGTTGGCAGCCCATGGCGACGACGTGAAGGCGTTGCCGCCGCCGCCGAGGCGAGTCCGCTTGTAGATTTCTTTACCGGTGCGGGCATCGTAGCAGCTCATGAAGCCGAAATCGTAAAGGACGTAGAGGTAATCCCCATAAAGAATCGGCGAAGGATTGTAGGGGCCGCCTTTCTTAACGCTCCAGGCGATGAACTCGTTGCTGGTCTTATCGTCTTTGAGCGAAATGTCCCCCGAAGCTCCCGGCTTGACGACGAAAATGGGCTGAGCTTTGAAATCACCCACGTAGCCGGAACTGAGGTAGAGCATGCCGAACTTCGCCAGGGGAGTGGGAATCACGAGCGACGACATGCCGCCCAGCTCCCACAGAAGTTTGCCGTCGAGACTGTAGGAACGGATTTTCTTTTTACCGCAGGTAATCAATTCGGTCCGCAATTCGTTTTCCCAGATGAAGGGAGTAGCCCAATTCGTATGCCGTCGCGCTCGACCGCGCCAAATTGCATTGCCCGTCTTGGCGTCCAGAGCGGTCAGGAAGGAGGACTTTTCATTGTCGTCGACCACGTAGAGCCGGCCCTTGTAGAGCACCGGCGAAGCCGCGGTGCCCCAGGTCAGCATGGTGGGATAACTTTCGAATCGCTTGGTCCAAAGCGGCTCGCCTTTCATGTCGTAACAGAACATGCCCAAGTTGCCGAAAAAGGCGTAGACGCGTTCCCCATCCGTGACAGGCGTTTCCGAGGCATAGGAATTCTTGAGGTGCAATCCGCTGCTGGGTGTGCCGTGATGCGCTTCGCGTTCCCAGCGAATTTTGCCGGTCTCCCAATCGAGGCAGTAGATCATCCAGCGGTGCACGTCTTCCGGCGCTTTGCTTCGTTCGCCGCCGAAATAGAGACCTTTCTTGGGTGTCTCCCCCTTCCCTTCGCGCACTACGGAAGTCAAGAAAACGGAGTTGTTCCAAACGATCGGGCTGCTCCAACCTTTGCCCGGGATGTCGGTTTTCCACAGGACATTCTTCGTGGTGCTCCACGAGTCCGGCAGCCGTTTGTCGTCGACAACGCCGGCGCGGTCGCCACGAAAATTGGGCCAGTTGGAATTCGCAGCGTCGGTGGCCTGGCCCAGCAACAGCAGCAATGAGGCGATGAATGTCGCCATGGAGAAACGCTCCGTGAAATAGGGAAAACAAAGTCGAAAGGCGCCGCATCCCGCGAAATCGGCTTCGACTATTTTACGGGATTCGGGCTCGTTCTTGGCAAGGTAGACGGGCAATTCTTAAAGGGAGCATGATTTGCTCAGTGGCCATCACGCTCCGCGTGATGAATTTCGGCCAGTTTCGGTAGGCTTTACCATTCAAGCTAGCCGTGTGGCCGCGCGGTTGATGGGAGAAAGGACGCGCTGGGCAACAAGCTCTTTCATCACGCGGAGCGTGATGGCCACTGAGGCCCCCCTACCCTTTTACGCTCGCCGGACATCCTTGCGGCGCAAGAACCAAGCCGTGGCTCCCAGCATCAGAAGCATCTGGATCGTGAGAGCAACGCACGGAAGGGTAACTCCTTGGATGGCGTCGACATAGCCGGGCATGAACGGCGGCAACTGGCTGGCGCCCAGGTGAATCGCCCGATAAGCCCAATAGACAGGTGAGGCTGCGAAGGAAAGCCAATAAAGCGGCCCGGAGCTGACTTGCAGGAACCCTCCACCCAATATGATCTGCGGGATGAGAACGTAAGGCATCAGGTTGTTGGCCCGATCGGGCGTCGCCACGCATGACGAAAGCAGCAAGCCCATGGCAACGCCTGTCATCGCCAACAGCACCAGCACGCCATATTGCGGCAGATAAGCGAGCATATACATGGCGTTGGGCATCGGCTGACCCAAGGCTTTCTGCAAGATCCACATGCCCCCGTAGACGATGCCGACGAGCAAGAAGGTTTGCAGTGCGGATACCAGGCTCAAGAGCAGAAACTTGCTGCCCGAGATATGGCAAGATGCCGAGGTTGACGGCCCGTTCGCGCCCGTAAATCGCTTCCTCCTTGACGATTTCTTTGGCGGCGTTATTGCAGCCGAACCACATGACGATGACGGCGATCAGAAACAGCAGCATGTAGGTAAAACGCGGATTGATCATATTGCGGTCGGGCACCACCGGCCCGTTCACCTCGAGCAGCTTCTGAATGACGCGGGCCTCCTGAAACTTGCGCAGGCCGGTGAGAATCTCCATGGCTGAGATCGTTTCGGCGCCTCCCTTGACAGGCCAGCGCCAGCGCTCGAGCAGTTCCCGATCGGCCGGCGCGATCACAAACTCATTGTTGTTGGTGATTTCCTCGATGGCTTCCAGCGTCGATCTTTCCGATGGTTCCAGTTTTCGCGGAACGGGAACCAGATCGTCGTAAGGCTTATTCGCGAAGCCGAACAGCACCACGATTGCCACGATCGGGGCTTGCAAGAGCAGCAGCCGGAGACTGCGGCGGTCGCCCAAAATCAAGTCGGCGTAGCGCTGCGTCAGAATCTTGAATTGATGCCACAAGGGAGGACGAAAGGTGCGTTCTGGTTCTTTCGTTGTGGCGAGCGGCGCCACGCCGGCAGCATCTGGCAGCAGGCAATATTCCCCCGTTGGCTTGACGTTGTTCGCAAGCAAATCGCTTTCTGCAGAGGTCGGGTCTTTCAAACGTTTGCGAACGAATTCCTGATGCAGGTCGGTGCGATTGAAGGCCTCCTCCCAATGTTCTGGCGATTTCTCGGCCAGGCGATCGTAGATGTCGCCCAGCCTGGCGACTTCGAAGTGGGCGACAGCGTCCTTCGGCGGCCCGAAGAAGATGAGCCGTCCGCGCATCAGGAAGAGAACCAGGTGGCTCGACGAAACGTTGTCGACGTTGTGCGTGATGCAGATGACCGAACGGCCTTCGTCCGAGAGCTGGCGAAAGAGCCCCATCATGCGTGCTTCCGTGCCTGCATCCAATCCGCTGGTTGCCTCATCGATGTAAAGCAGACAGGGACGAGCGAGCAGCTCTGCACCTAAGCTCACGCGCTTTGATTTGACCGCCGCTCAAATCGGCGACCAGCGTGTTGCGATGAGGCCCCAATTCCATGAGGGCCAGAACTTCCTCGACCCGCGTTTCCAGCTCCGACGCCCCGGTATCGGTGGGCAAACGCAAGCGCGCGGTGTAAAAGAGGCCCGTGCCACGGTTAGCTGGTAATGAACGATGTCCCGTTGCGGCACGTAGCCAAGCGATTGGCGAAAGCTATCCAAATGGCGGTAAAAATCTTCACCGTTGGCCAATAGGGCTCCGCCTGTTGCCGGCCGTCGGCCGTTCAGGCAGTCCATGAGCGTGCTCTTGCCCGAGCCGCTGGGCCCCAGCAGCGTGACGAACTCGCCCGGCTCAACGGCCAAATTGATGTTTTCGATCAATTTGCGTTTTTGGCCATTCTCAAGCAGGATTTCCTTCTCGAGGCCGCGGGCTTCCAGCCGCAGGCTTTGACTGCTGTCCAGACTGTAGAGCACGCCACCGGCCAGCGAGAACAAGAAGGGACCCACGCCGATGCGCTCGCGTTCTTTGATCAGCATCGAGTGGATCATGCGGCGGCCGTTGACCTGCACGCCGTTGACGCTGTTGAGGTCGCGGAGACGGATGCCGTCGTCGGTCCGCTCGAGAACCAGATGATAACGGGAAACGTTCGGATGTGGCAGGCAAATGTCGCAGTCGGGTGCGCCCCACAACTAATTTGTTTTTGTAGCTGAAGAGCACGTCCACGGGCACGGCCCGGCTCTCGGGCGTTTTGGTGCCTGGCTGGTTGCGAATCCCGGTTTGAGGGTCATCGTCTGCGTGAGATCGATCTTTGGAGCATCCGCCGGACCGGCGGCCCCGGCCACCAGCGCGCGACCGCACTGTTCGCAAAAGCGATTGCCATCGCCATTATCGACATCGCAGTAAGGACACTTTTTCATAGTGACGATTCATTGAGTTAGCGAACCTCCCACGTAAGTGGGGGAGTTTTCCGCATTCTCCCCCCACTTACGTGGGAGGCTCGCCAGCGTAGGAAGCTCGCCAGCGTAGGAAGGTCGCTTGCGTAGGAGGCTCGCTCACCTGGGAGGCTCGCTTAGGTTAGTCCTGATGGGCCGGATAAAGGGTGATCGATTCGACGATACCGTCGCGGACTTCGAAGCCGATGCCCAGCTGATCGTAACGAAAAATCTCAACATACGTTGGGCGAGAAGAATGTTGCTCTGATCCCTGGGCCAACGCTTTGCCCTCGGAGCTTGGAATTTCCGGGTAGAGTCGACGCACTTCGTATACCTTGGCGCCGATTTTCAAATGGCGGCGCGTGCTGGCGCCGCTGGCCCGGATAATGGCGGCGGCCACCTGATTGTTCTGTAAAACGACGTACACACCATTGCGCGGCCAGCCAAGAACCTCAACCTCATCGTACTTGCCGGGCATCGGCAAGTCTTCGGGGCCAGAACCTGGCCAATGGCGTGGATCGATTCGCCTTGCCACGGATCCCCCGCCCATTTCTCTTTGGGCCGGCGGAAACGGGCCACCACGTCGTCTCGGCTCTGTCCCACCTCAATCCCGAGTACGCTCTCACGGCCGACGACTGAATTTGGCAGTCCTGCGCAGTCCCCACGCCAAGCCTCCCGCCGCCAAAAGCACGACGCCGACCGTGGTCGCCACCAGCAAACGCCGCCGGGCACGCCGCGACTGGACATCGCCGGGAAGCATGTTGCCAAAAAGCGTCCTTTGAGTCGCGGAGGGGGAGTGCGAGTCGCGGGCTCCGAAGGCGTCGTCACTCGGCAGAAATCCTCCAGCCGCAAATAAACGTCGATGGCTCGGGCGGGACGATCTTCAGGATCTTGGCGCAGGCATTCTTCCAATAATTTTTGGAGCTCGAGTGGCACATCGGGGCGCAATTCCATCAACCGCTTGCTGGTGACATAGGGCAAGGTGCCGGTCAAAGCCTCATGCATCACCAAAGCAAAGCTATAGAGATCGGCACGGGCGTCCGCAGGGTGGCCGGCAAGTTGTTCGGGGGCCATGTAGCGAGGCGTTCCCAGAATGGCGCCGGTTCGGGTCAGGGTCGCGGCCTCAAAGGCTTCTTCGCGGTGATAGATGCGCCGATGCCGAAATCGAGCACGCGGACATGCAAGCGCAGCCCGGCCTGGTTCAACAGGAAAACGTTGTCCGGCTTGAGATCGCGATGGATGAATCCCTTGGCGTGGGCATGAATCATCGCCAGCAGCAATTGGCTGGCTAGATCGAGAGCCGTTTGGATCGGCAAGATGCCCTGCGATTGCAGGTGTTCGCGCAACGATTGTCCCTGGAGATATTCCATCACCAGGTAAGGGCCGTGATCGGGATCGATGCCGAAATCGTGAACGACGATGATGTGCGGATCGGCCAGTTGGCTGGCGATGCGCGCTTTGCGCTGAAAGCGCGTGTCGAATTGCGGATCTTGGCGCAGGTCCGGGTGGAGCAGCTTGACGGCCACACGCCGTTCTAGCGTGATATCGACCGCTTCATAAACCACGGCCATGCCGCCGCCGCCACGGACATGCTCGAGGCGATAGCGACCGCCGATAACCAGAGGCAGCACCAAGGAACCCAAGGCGCCATTGCGCTCGGAAAGCCCATAGCCGGCATCGGTTAGAGGCGTGCCGTCGTCGGGACAAAACCGAGCCGAGTCGTCCAGGTGCTTTCCGCACATCGGGCACTTGGCCACGATTCAGGTCCTTGCCGAGGGAATTCACGCCTATGGGGTGTCATCATAGCGGATAAGGGGTGGAGGGTGGAGGGTGGAGGGTGAAGGGTGAACGATGAAAACAAGGAGGGCGGGCGTTCAATAATCGCAATCAGGCTTGACGGGCTCGGCCGATTGGTCCCTGCCGAACTTTGCGATCTCTCATTCTGGGAACAATTCAAGGATGCGAGCCTTCACAACGGCAGCGCCTTCTTGCGCAGGCCACTAATTTGGATTGTGAACGGAATTGGCTGTCCAGTCGCGACACCCTTAAGATTAGGTTGATAGGAAGTCGTAAACCGAAGGGGTGTGCGAGGGTGTACCAAAGGGTCAAGAACGTACTCCAAAGCGGCCTGAACGCAGGTAAACGGCGAAGGGGCAGATGTTTCCCTTTGGCCCTCAATGCTCCCCGGCTCAAACTTTTCGTTTCCCGGTGCGACATCCTTGCGCGGGAATGACTCAAGGATTTCTGCCCTTACCAGGGAAGCGCATTGCTCGGGTAAGTTGCTGATCTCCACGGTAAACGGCACTGGTTCACCAATCGCACCACCTTCGAAAACAGGTTCATAGGAAGCAGTAAACCGGAGAGGTTTAACGGCTTTCTCGTTCGTTTGACTGGGATCAAGATTGAGGGGCGGCTTCATTGAACTAGTGAATCTGGCCATCAATTCGCGAGCTTCCTCGGCTGGCACTCCGTTAATCTCGACAGAGAAGGGAACTGGCTGACCAATTGCACCACCCTCAAATAAAGGAGTGTAAAAAGTCCAGATCTTATAGGGAGTCGGTGCCTTCACGTTTCTATTGTCTATTCCAGCGACGAATCCACCCGGAGATGAAGGCGGCTGGCTAGCCTCATTTGCAGGCGGCGGTGGAAATTCAGCAGATTGTGGCTGGGAACCGTCACGCGTTGTAGCTGCTACCCTATTGGCCTTCTCGTCGCCTTGGCCGGCCAGGAGTTTTTGGTAACTGGCCGTTCCTCCGGCTACGGCAACCAGGCCTGTGATAAGAATCGCTGCCGTTTTCATCTTGGTTAGAACCATGGTCTTCAGGACTCCTTTCGCAAGAAGAACACTTTCTGCATGGATCGCTTGACACGCAACAGCCGGGCCAACGCCAAATTGCCAGGCTGCTACGGTTACGGCTCGAATCGTTTCTGTCGAGACTGCGGCTGGAACTGCGTACCGATCAATCGCTCCAGATAGGGATCCGATAGACAGCGTCACGCCGCGCTGGCTTAGCCTTTGTCTAAGCCGGGCTCGCGCCCTTGCAAGCCGTGTCACGATGGTGCCCTCCGGGCATTGCAATTCGAGCTGCTGCTGCATTGGTTTTGCTCTGCAGGTAACAGAGAACGAACGGGGCACGATACTTTTCAGGAAGGCGTTCAATTTCTTGATCCAAAACGGGACGCAAATCGTTCCACAATAGATCCCCACTACAATCCGGGGCGTTCCATTCGTTGAACTGGGAGTATTTTTGCTCGGTTTTACAGTGCGTTCGGGCCTTCAAAGCCGTGCGGGTGGCTACTCCATAAAGCCAGCTTGCAAGGCGCTCGACGGCGTTTGATACTCGCGGCCTTGCGGGCCAGAACGAAGAAACATGCCTGCATAGCGTCTTCTGCCCGATGATGATCCGTCAGGATCCGCCGGCAAACAGCCAAAACCATTGCGCTATGGCGTTTGACGAGGGCGGCAAAAGCTGCTTCGTCGCGGCTTGCGACGAACCGATCCAAAAGGCTGGCATCGGTTTGCTGGACGGTTTCTTCGGAGCTCTTGATCTGGTGAATGAAACGAACGACCGAGCTTAGCTGACTCACTGCCCTCTCCTTGGCATTGGTGGCGATTCCGATTCGCTCATTAAATACTGCCGGCCGGAAGCGACTCCCTGTCACTTATTTCAAAAGAATTCTTCACTGCATCATGTTCAGAAACAAGCTTGGCGAGCAAGGGCAGCTACAGCGGTTGGCAGGTTTGGGCGGGATCGTTTATAATTCCTCGGTTCGTGCCATGAGTTACTTTGGCCGGTGTCTGGGCTTGTCATGCGATTCACCAAGATGCAGGGAGCGGGCAACGACTACGTCTATGTCGATTGTTTCCGCCAGGAAATGCCCCACAACCCAGTAGGCTTGAGCCGGGCGATCAGCGATCGCCATTTCGGAGTCGGTTCGGACGGACTCATCCTCATCTGTCCCTCCACGATCGCCGATGCCCGTATGCGCATGTTCAATGCCGACGGCAGCGAATCGGAAATGTGCGGCAACGGCATCCGCTGTGTAGCCAAGTTTCTGTACGATCATGGCTTGGTGCGCAAGCCAGCCTTGCGCATCGAAACCGGCCGTGGCGTGCTCAGCTTCGAGCTCGAAATCCAATCAGGGTCGGTCAGCCAAGTGCGGGTCGACATGGGTGAGCCAATCTTGCAATCCAGCGAGATTCCGACGACCCTTGCGGGCTCGCCGCCGGTCAACGCATCTCTCGATCTAGCGGGGCGGACGTTGAAGGTTACCTGTGTATCGATGGGCAACCCGCATTGCGTAACCTTTGTCGACGAAATCACTGATGAGTTGGTTTTGGGACTCGGACCGAAAATCGAAACGCACCCGGCTTTCCCGCGCAAGACCAACGTCGAGTTCATATCCGTGAAGGCCCCCGACGAATTGACGATGCGCGTTTGGAGCGCGGCTCAGGCGAGACGCTGGCGTGCGGCACAGGAGCCTGTGGGGCTGCGGTCGCGGGCGTGCTCGCCGGCAAATCGCAGCGCCGCGTCACCATGCATTTGCGCGGTGGCGACTTGCAATTGCACTGGTCCGAAAACGACAATCACGTTTATATGACGGGGCCAGCCGTTGAAGTCTTCTCGGGAGATTGGGTCGAATAAGGGCGCGTCTCAGTAAGCAAGGATGCTCACGCATGAAACTCCGCCATCCCTGGCTGATTCGCATTGCCGCTTTTCTCGCAGCCAAGCTGATTCGCGTTTGGATCTGGACGCTGCGCTATCAGTACGACCATCTCGGCCCTGACGTGCGGCCTCAGGCTGGCGAAGCCGGACGAACGCTATATCTACACCTTCTGGCATGAAAACATGCTGCTGTTGGCTTACCACTACGGTCAGCCCAATGTGTGGATTTTGATTAGCCATCACGCCGATGGCCAGCTCATCACCGAGATCACCAATCGCCTGGGCTTTCGCGCGGTACGCGGGTCTTCGACTCGAGGCGGAGTCGCTGCAGTGCGCGGTATGGTCGAACTGGGGCGGAGCGACCACCTGGCTATAACTCCCGATGGGCCGCGCGGACCGCGACGAAAAGTTCAGCCGGGCTTGATCTACACGGCAGCGCGCACCGGTTTGCCGATCGTCCTGGCTGGTATCGCTTTTCGCCGGGCCTGGCAGGCTCGCAGCTGGGACCGCTTCGCACTCCCCTACCCTTTTACGCGGGCCATTTGCATTTCGTCCAAGCTCATTTACATCCCCGCTGATCTGGATCGCGAGACGATGGAGAGCTACCGAATTCACGTCGAGAACACCTTGCAGGCTGTCCAGCAAATGGCCGAAGATTGGGCCATGACCGGCAAAAGGGGCGAACTGCCCGCCTATTTGACGGTGCCATCTCCTCTGCCGGAGATTGGGCCGCGGGCGCAAGCGGGATAAGGGTGACCGTGAGGCGGTAATTCAGTTGGGTCAGGTCCTGTCACGCGCACAAAGACCCGCGCACAACAAAATGGTTTCGTGACCAGCAGGTGCATCTGGCGAGCCTCCCACGTAAGTGGGGGGAGGAAGCCGTAACCTCCCCCACTTACGTGGGAGGCTCGCTAGACATAGCTGTGGGCTGGTCTATAGACGTCGCACTCTGGAAAGGCTCCAAGCTCCCCATTTGTACGACCCCCTCCCGACTGGGTAATATCCATAATCTGGCCAAGCGACATGGTAATATTGCCGTCGTGATTTGCGCCGGTAATGATGGCGTTGTAAGCCGGTTCGAGTGACGAAATCCTGATTCGCAATCTGCTTTCTACCAGTCTGCCGATTGGTCTTGCAGCCCAAGGGGGGTCTCGCTATCGTGCCCGCTCCTTTGACAACCTTTGAAGATCGAGAGCAACCGATCGACGCCATCCCGGTGCTATCGGGTTGGATACGTGCGGGCGTTTTGATTGCGGCCGCGCTATTGGTGACGGTCTTTGGCATCGCCATTTGGCTCAATCCTTACGACGAGGAAGGCCATGCGCGGCGGATGGAAACGCATCGCCAGCTAGGTTTGCCGCCTTGCACTTTCAAGGAGCTGACGGGACTGCCCTGCCCTTCTTGCGGCATGACGTCCAGCTTTGCTCTCTTGGTTCGCGGCGACGTCATGAACTCGCTACGAGCCAACGCCGTGGGAACGCTGCTGGCCCTGCTGTGGGCGGCGGCAATTCCCTGGCTGCTGGCGTGCGGCGTCATGGGGAGGCCATCGGGCAGAGTCGCTCATAGAGCGAACCGTGCTGGGCCTGGTTATTGCGTTCATGGGGCTGCTGTTATTGCGCTGGCTGATCGTGTTGGGCATGATCTGGTTGAATCGAAGCTGACGCCCGCGGGCTGGAGAACAGGCCCGCAATTTCTTCGCATCTCAGGGAGGGGACTCAGATGGCAAGCTTACCGCGGAATTTGACCTTGGCTGCGTTGATGCTCGTGGGAGCACTCACGGCGGGTTGCCAACTGATGGCTCTGCCCTATTTCTTTCTGCCTGGCATGGAGCCCAAACGCCCTGCCGAGTGTGAATTGGCTTCCAAAGATAAGGACAAGACGGTCAAGGTGCTCATTCTCGGTCAATCTGCTCTTGAGACGCGACCCGAATTCCTTCGCGTAGACCGCGATTTGGCCCAGATGCTCTCGCATGAGATGATAGCAGGCTTTAAGAAGAACAAAGAAAAAGTCGTGATGGTGGCGAATAGCCTGGTGGAAAAGTACAAGGACGATCATCCCAATTGGAAGGAAATCGGCGCGGCGGAGATCGGCAAGTATTTTCATGCCGATTACGTGGTCGAAGTGGAAGTCAATCAGATCTCGCTCTATGAGCCCGGTAGCGCCAATACGCTTTTCCGCGGTCGTTGCGATATTTCGCTCAATGTCGTCGATGTGCTTAAGCACGATGAACCGAAGTATCACGAAGAGTACTCAACGGAGTTTCCCAAAGTTCGCGGCGCCATGGATGCCAGCAATGGCAGTGCTGCTCAATTCAAGCAGAAGTTCCTCAGCGTCGTTGCTCGCGAGCTCTCTTACCGATTCTCCTCCCACCTGCTCGAAGAAGATTACAAAATCGAATAATCGCTGCCAATCCAGCCAGGGATGATGGAACCAGGGCATCGAGCCGGCTCCATCATCCCTGACTCGTTTCTCCGTCGATAAAAACGCTGCAAAGTTTCTGACTTCGTTGTTGTGGAAGTAGCTGATTTGTCATGAATGACACGTTAGATGGATTGAGCTGCGCTGCCTTCGTCGGCAACTGTGCGTGCGAAACTCGGCCAGCGCGCCGCGGCGCTCGCCGGGCAAATATGGCCAGCGCCTTGGGAACGATCTGGTCGACCTATGGAGTCGCCGGGCAGCCTCTTCCTGACCCTCTTCATGAAAGAGGGGCTGCACGCCAAAAAGTGGCAGATCGGCCTGCTCATGACCGTGACCTTTTTGGGGCCTATCTGGGAGCCTGCCGGCACTTTCCTGGCCGAGCGCTTGGGGAAGCGCCGGCCTCTTTTCTTGGCCACGTTTCTTCTGAGCCGTATGGGCTTTTTTTTCCTGGCCGCCATTCCGCTGTTGGCTTTGCGCGGCATGGCTCCGCAGCGCGGCATCGTGCTGGTTCTGCTGGTGGTGGCCATCACGCGTTTCTTCAATCATTTGGGAAATCCGTCATGGTGGAGCTGGATGGCCGATTTGGTGCACGAACGTCGGCGCGGCCGCTTCTTCGGCTGCCGGATTCAGGCATCCATGCCCCGTGGCGGCAGGCTGCGTGCTTGTCGGGTTAACCGCCATCGAATTCTGCGGCGGCATGAGCAATGGCAAGCTTCTGAGCGGGCTCTTCTTCTTAGGGGCCATCTTCGGCGTCACCGATATTTGCCTTTATTTTCGCATCCCGGAACCTCCCTTGATGCGGAAGCCGGGGTTGCGCGGCTTCGGATTCGTTCTTGAGGTGTTTCACGGAGCCATTTCGCCATCGGGAGTTTCGGCGCTTGCTGATCGGCATGGGACTGTGGTCGTTCAGCGCCAATTTGGTGTTGCCATTCTTGCCACTCTATCAGCGGGGCGAAACGCTGGGGGGCCACACGTTGGGCCTGGGGGTGAGCTGGATTTTTCTGGCCTGCATGAGCGTTATTGCCAACATTGCCGGGGTACTCAGTAGCCGTCGCTGGGCGCTGGGCGGAACGCCTCGGTCCCGAGCGCGTCATGCTCCTCGGGTCAGGCTATCTGTTTGTGAATTTGGCCTATCTGGTGATCCAGCCTGCTTGGCACGTCTTTGCGCTCTTGCCGCTGGTCTTTGCCACGGGAACTCTCAGCGCGGCCTGGATCGTGAGCAATCAGCACCATTTACTGCGCACAGCGCCCAGGGAAAATCGCAGTTTCTACATCTCGGCCCATAATTTCACCAATGGTCTGGTCATGGCGGCCGGCCCGCTCATCGGCGGGCTCCTGGCGGATCGTGCTCCCTTCATGAACTGGACTTGGCCGGGAGGCCTGCCCTGCTGCTATTTCCATATTTTGCTTTTCTTGGCCACCGCGGGGGGATGCGTCGCGCTGCTGATTCTGCTGAGCGGCGCCGCCGAATCGGCAACGGCATTCACTGACGAAACGGAAGAAAAGTCCGAGGTGAGGCAAGTCCGGTTGGTGTTGGCGTTGCCCGGCAGTGCGGCCCTACCGGCGGCTGAGCCCGGACTGGACTCGCGCCGGGAAGTCGCTACGCTTTGAACAGAGTGGATTGCAGCCTGCGAGGAGAACCGCAACATGGCCGAGCCGATCGTTATCCGTTGCCGAGAGAATGGACCGTTGGTGATTCAAGGCCCGATCAAGGTCGTCGATCACCTGGGCAATGCCTTCACGCTCAACCCTGCGAAGGAGTCGTACGCCTTGTGCCGATGCGGCCACTCGAAGAACAAGCCCTTCTGCGACGGCGCCCACCGCGAATGCGGCTTTCAGGGAGCGGAATTGGCGCCTGCGCCCGAGATGCCTCCCCCGGCTTGCTAATACAATTTGGTCGACATAGTTTAACCCATAGTGCGGGCTTCGCCCGCAACCCAAAGGCGGCTTCCAACAAACCTGGGCCGAAAGGCCCCTCTTTCTCCCCCCTTGGCAAGGGGGGGTTGGGGGGTCTGACGCGATGTGACCACCCACGGTAGAAATGCACCTGCCCTGATCTCATGGGCGAACTTTACCGCTTTGGGGTGCAGATTCTGCGACCCCCCCTGCCCCCCCTTGCCAAGGGGGGGAGAATTCAAGGCTTCGCCTTTGTCCTTCGTTTCCAACGCTGTAAGCAAAAACGAGATTGCTGTTATCACCGAAGGTGTTTTCAAAACTTGCGCCGCAGGCCGGTAGGAGCAAGAGAAATTGCCCAATTGAACCGGGCGCGGCCCGTCACCCATTCCCCGACCCGGGCAGGAAATTCCGCCAGCGCGAGGCAGCGCGATCGGCTTGTTCCGAAACGGAAGCCGGGGCATCGATCGCTCGATTGCGTTCGGACATTTCGTTTTTGAGCTTGCGAACCGAAGCCAGGGATTCGTGCATCCCTGCATTGCGCTGCATGCGTTCCATCTCCTGACGAAATTCATCGCGCATCCGATCGAGCTGGCCCGCTCGCGGGCTAGCTGAGCCCGTTCGCGCGACATTTCCAGTTCGGCTTCGCGAGCCGCTTCCTTCAACTCCTTGTTGCGCGAGCGCAACTGGTCCAACTGAATGTCGAGTTGCTGGCGATCGGACTCGAGCTGCTGGCGGAATTCGTTGAGCTCCGCCTCGTAGTCGGCCGCATCGCGCTTTGGGGTTTTCGCTGAGACGCAGGCTGCTCCTCCGCAGCTCTTCGATAAAGGCTTCCTTTTCGTGCAGCGCACGTCGCAACTCGGCATTATCTTCTTCCAGGCCCAGCTTGGCATCGTTGTTTCTTTCCATGCCCGAGGCAAGCTGTTCCTCGAGCTCGGCGACCAGCTCGACGAAGCTCGTTATTCTCGTTGCGCAATTGCAGTGTATCGGCCTGATCGGCACTTCCTGGGCTGGCAACAGAAAATACCTCGCTTGCTTGAATTAATTCCGTTCTCTCTTCGTGAAGGATCTCTTCAATGCGTTGCAATAAATCCATGTGACGATGCAAACGGCTGGACAACGATTCCGCCGCATTCGTTTCCATGTCGGTAGCCATGGTCGATTTCTCCCGCTTCGGAAATCAGAGGCATCGGGAACCAGGGCGCACGCCACGAACGCCCCCGACGCATCGTTTGAATTGCGTGTATGCGAAACATTCAGGTTGGGGCGCGAACCCTCGACTGAATGATAGGTCACGAACGAACGTCGTGAGGCGGGGGCTGAATTTCCGTAGAAGCGATAAATCCGAAAATCGAAACCCAAAGGAAATCAAATCCGAAATCCGAAGGAAATCCGAAATTCAAAGGAAGTCCAAATCCGAAATTCAAAGGCAGCTGATCTCGCCAAAAGCTACGCCCTTGGGTTTCGGATTTCGAGATTGATTTCGGATTTTGCCTTGGCGA
Organism: uncultured Gemmataceae bacterium; assembly: GCA_963748025.1. Classification (GTDB taxonomy): domain Bacteria; phylum Planctomycetota; class Planctomycetia; order Gemmatales; family Gemmataceae; genus CAVVHZ01. The sequence continues at coordinate 165,676 of CAVVHZ010000023.1, read as the reverse complement.
TTTCTTTCGGATTTCGAAATTCGGATTTCGGATTTTGCGGGAACTTGGCGTTGTCTGAGATCTCACCCCGTGGGGGTGCTTGCGGCAGCCCGGGGACGGCATATAATCACCAGCACGAAGCAACGAACCATCCAGCGCTCGCGAAGGTTTTCCATGAAAGCTTGGCTGCGGAACCTCTATCTAGCCATCAAGACTGTCGGCGAAGGCCTCTATATCACGCTCTGGTATTTCTTCCAGACCTACAAACGACGCGCTTTTACGCAGCAATTCGAATATCCGGAAGTGCCGGTGCCGGTGAAGCCTCGCTATCGAGGTTTTCATCGCTTCGATTTGACGACGTGCATCGGCTGCGACAAGTGCGCCAAGGCCTGTCCTGTCGATTGCATCTACATCGACAAGATCAAGAATCCGGTCGGCAAAGGCTTCCGCGTTAACGGGTTCAAGATCGATTACACCAAGTGCATGTTCTGCGCCTTGTGCGTGGATCCCTGCCCGGTCGATTGCATCTTCATGGGCTCGACTTACGATCAGAGCTGCTACAGCCGCGATGGCTGCATCGTCGATTTCGCGAAGCTTCCTGTTGAAATAGCCTGGGGACAGGCCACACTGAACCCCATGGCTGTGGCCGCCTCGAAGCTGACTCCCGAGCCGGTCTGGACCAAGCCGCCCGATCCTCCGCCCGCGCCGAAGCCGGCGCCCGCAGCCAAAGTGTAAATCTTCCTCATGTTCAACTGCACTATCCCACCGAACTCCCCCTGAGGGCAAGATTCGGAACGAAGAAAGGGGAGAAAGCCTGATGGCCTCCTCCGAAAACGCAAGAGTCCAAAACTATTCACGGCGGCAGAGGCGAACGCCATGCTGCCCCTAGTGCGGGCGATCGTACGCGATATCGTGAATCGAGCCAAGGATCTTCGAGACCGTCAGGAACGGATCGAGCGGATCCGGACGAGCAAGGCTACTGCTTCGGGTGACGTTTACGCCGCCGAAATCAAACAGGCCGAACAAGAGCTGGAGCACGAGCAAGATCAATTGCTCGCGTGTCAAGCCGAGTTGGCCGCGCTGGGAGTCGAGCTGAAGGATTTCTTCAGCGGCCTCGTCGATTTTCCCTCGCGCATGGACGATCGCGTCGTTTACCTTTGCTGGCGTTTGGACGAGCCGGCTGTCGCATTTTGGCATGAACTGGAAGCCGGCTTCGCAGGCCGCCAGAAGCTGGTGCCGGATTGTGCGGCACGTTTGATTTTCGCTCACGCCTTGGGGAGTCGCTGAAGCCATGACGATTGTGGTCGGCTACCTGCTTTTGTTCCTGTTCGTGTCGGTCACGTTCCTCTTTTTCCATCTGATGATGGGGAAGTTGATCCGGCCGTCGAAACCGGACGCCGACAAACTCACCATCTACGAGTGCGGCGAGCCGGCTATCGGCAGCGCGTGGATTCAGTTCGACTTGCGTTTCTATGTGGTCGCTTTGTTGTTCGTGATTTTCGATGTGGAAGTGGTCTTCTTCTTTCCGTGGGCGCTCGTCTTCGGCAAGGCTAACCAGCTGGCCATGGCGGGACCCAAACCGGAAACGACGATCCAGGCTCGCAATGACGTGGCCGAAACGCTCCTGCTGCCTCCGCAGCTCAATGCTTGGGCCGGGGTGCAGCCGCTCGACATCACCAATGACCGCGCGGCCGGCATCATTCAGAATAAAGCCAAAACCACGGCCATGGTAGAGCCGGAGACGGCATGGCAACTGGCCTGGATTGCCTTCATGGATATCCTGGTTTTCTTCGGCGTCTTATTGCTCGGCTTCGCCTACCTCTGGAAGCGCGGCGATCTCGACTGGGTGCGCAGCACCCTAGCCGAACGACCGGCGCCGCCGTCGACTAGCGCCGAGCGTGCCTTGGTAAGCGTGGAATCTTGATCGAATTGCATAGGTCGCGCCGACATCCCGGCGAGGAGATAAGGCATGGGCTGGCTGGAAGGTCGATTCGAAGAGAGTGTCGTCACCACGACCTTGGAACAGGCTATCAACTGGGCGCGTGAATCGAGCATCTGGCCGATGACGTTTGGCCTGGCTTGCTGCGCCATCGAGATGATGGCGACCGGGGCGACGCGATACGACATGGATCGGTTTGGCGCCGGCGCCTTTCGGGCCACGCCACGGCAAGCCGATTTGATGATCGTAGCCGGCACGGTCAACTTCAAAATGGCCAGCCGGGTGCGCCGGCTCTACAACCAAATGCCCGACCCCAAGTTCGTCATCGCCATGGGCGCCTGCACCTGCGGCGGCGGCCCTTATTACAAGTACGGCTACAACGTCGTCAAGGGCGTCGATTTGGTGGTGCCGGTCGACGTGTACGTGCCCGGGCTGCCCGCCGCGCCCGGAAGCGCTTCTCGAAGGGCTCATGCGCATTCAGGACAAACTCAGGGGCATGAAGACGCTGACGCACAACATGCCCATCGAATGTCCCATCCCGGCCAGGACGGGTTATGTTCAACTGCCTGCCGAGCTGGCCGACATGACACAGGCCAACGCCTACGCCATCAAGACCAAGGAGAAGGCGGCGCCCACCAAGGCATGATCGAAGGGGCGAGGGCGAGGGGCGAGAAGAATGGTTTTTAGCGGACTTCTGTCGGGGAATGTATGAACACGGCGGAAATGGTTGGGATTTTGGAACAGAAATTCGGCAGCCGCATTCTCAGCAAAAAGCTGGATGCGCTCGATCCGTTTATAGTCACCGACGCGGCCGACATACTCGACTTGTGCCGATTTCTCAAGACCGAGCCCCGGCTGCGTTTCGACCTGCTCAATTGCATCAGCGGCGTCGATTATTTGGAAATGGATCCCAAGAAAGTTGCCAAGGCCGGTTTCGAGCCGCACTTGGAAGTGGTTTATCACCTGTCCAGTTTCACGCATCGGCATCGCCTGGTGGTGAAAATCATCCTTCCGCGGTGGAAAGACGGCAAACCTGGTTCGCTGCCCGACGTGCCTTCGGTTACGCCTATCTGGCGGGCGGCCGATTGGCACGAGCGCGAGGTTTACGATCTGTGCGGCGTCCATTTCGTCGGTCATCCGGAGTTGCGCCGCATCTTGCTTTCCGAAGATTGGGAAGGCTATCCGCTCCGCAAAGATTACGAGTTCCCCTTGGAATACCACGGCATCCGCGGACGCTGAATTCGACCAGGCTGACATTCGTTCTGCATCAAAAGAGATAGGTTCTCTCATGGCGACGGCCGCGTTCAAAGATCCCACGCTGATCGAGTTCGACGTTCGGACCGACGAAATGCTCGTCAACATGGGCCCGCAGCACCCCAGCACGCACGGCGTGCTTCGGCTCGTGCTTCGGACCGACGGCGAAGTGATTTCCGAAGTCATTCCTCACCTGGGTTATCTTCACCGCTGCGCCGAAAAGATCGGTGAGAATGTTACGCCGATTCAGTTCATCCCCTACACCGACCGGATGGACTACCTGGCCGGGATGAACATGAACCTGGCCTATTCGCTGGCCGTCGAAAAGCTCGCGGGGATGAAGATTCCGGAAAAGGCGAATGTCATTCGAGTCATCATCAGCGAGATGGGCCGCATCGCCAGCCATTTGGTGGGCATGGGCGCCTATGGACTCGATCTCGGGACCTTCAGCCCGTTTCTGTACGCGTTCCGCGAACGCGAGATGATCCTGGACCTGTTCGAGGAAGTGTGCGGCGCCCGCTTGACCTACAGCTACATCACCATCGGCGGCGTCCACGACGATCTGCCTGACGGCTGGGTCGATCATTGCAGCAAGTTTCTCGACTATTTCGAGCCGCGAATCGAAGAGTATCACACGCTGCTGACACGCAATCAGATTTTCATCAAGCGAACCGCAAATATCGGCGTCATGAGCAAGGAGATGGCTCTCGATTACGGCTGCACCGGCCCGATGTTGCGCGGCTCGCTCAATCGCGAGGCCGGCGACCCGGACTGGGATTTGCGCCGACTCGAACCCTATTGCGGTTATGAAGGCTACGATTTCAAAGTGATTATTCCGCCCTTCAAGGAGAAACCTGTCACCGCGGTGATCGGCGATTGCTGGCACCGATTCTACGTGCGCATGCTCGAAGTCATCGAGAGCATCAAGATCGTCCGGCAAGGCCTCAAGAAATACGCCACTGCGCAGGGTTCGCATCGCATCGAGCCGCCCCGCCATTTGCCGGCCGGCGAAGCCTATGTGGAGTCGGAATGCCCGCGCGGGCAGATGGGTTTCTATGTGGTGGGTCGGGCGACAAAAGAGAACGTACCCTTGCGCGTGCGGGCGCGATCATCGAGTTTCAGCAATCTGAGCGTCACGGATGAAATCTGCAAGGGCTGCCTCATCGCCGACGTTCCCGCCATCGTGGGATCGATCGACATCGTCATGGGTGAGATCGACAGATAAAAACGAAAAAGGACCGCCGACAATCCCCTCACTGTCGGCGGCCCAAATGTCCTAGCCTTCTCCCCAGGAGGCAGGACAAACAAACTGTAGGATGTAAATCGAGCCTTCGCAAATCGCCGTCGAAAAACTTCACGCCTTGACCGGGCTGCCTGATACTCGCACCATAATCAGTACCGTGTTGCTCGCCTCTTCGCTGTAGGGATTCGGCCATGGCCTCAATTGGGCGGTTTTGCGTCTACACATTTGGTTGTCTTCGCGCCTTGCACTCCCGCCTGCCGCACACGCAGATGACAAAGCTCCCTTGCCTGCTTTTGTGCGGGTAACATGCAAAGGACACGCGGCCGAACTATCTTCCGTGGCTTTCAGTCCGGACGGCAAACAACTGGCCACTGCCAGCTTCGACCGCACCGTACGCCTCTGGGAAGCAGCAACCGGCAAGGCGGTGCGCACCCTGGCAGGCCACCAAGATTTGGTGCTCTCCGTTTCATATAGAGGAGACGGCAAACAGATCGCCAGCGGCAGTGCCGACAAAACGGCTCGGATTTGGGACCCCCAAAACGGGAAAGAGCTGTTCGCGCTCAAACACCCAAACATGGTCGATGCCGTTGCCTTTAATCCGACCGGCGATCAGCTGGCAACTGCCGGCCACGACGGCGTGTTGCGATTTTGGAATACCGCCAAGGGAACGCAGATTCGAGAAATCAAGGCACATACGACCGCAAACTTGACGGCGATTTATTGCTTGGCCTGGAGCAAGGATGGCAAGCAAATCGCTACCGGGGGGCTTGACCAATCGATCAAGCTTTGGGACGCCGCGGGCGGCAAGCTCATCCGCGAATTCAAAGCGTACAAGTTGAAGGATTTCGAGCAGGGGCATCGCGAAGGCGTCTTCGCTGTCGCCTTGAGTCCCGATGGGAAACTTCTCGCCAGCGCCGGCAGCGATCGCATGGCCAAACTTTGGACGATCGCCGATGGCAAAGTAATTCGCGACCTGGCGGATCCTCGGCTCACTCCAGCCGTTCATCCGAAAGATGTGCTGGTTCCCATCATGGCTCATCCCGGGTGGATTCACGCGGCTCGCTTTACTCCCGATGGATTACGATTGATCACGGGTGGAGCGGCGCCTGCTCGCCAGGGATCGCTGGCGATCTGGACCGTGAACGACGGGAAGCTCGAGAAGTCGTTCGACCTGCCGACCGGGCCGATCCACGGCCTGGATATTTCCGCGGATGGGCGCTTCGTCGCCCTGGCCTGCGGCCCCTCCCTCCGCGGCACGGACGATAGCCTGGGTTTCGTTTTGGAGCTTCCTCACACCGCCACTGTACGAGCGCCAGGCAAAGGCAAACCATGAGCGGAATCAAAGCGATCGTCTTCGATTACGGCAACGTGGTCGGATATTTCGATCACCGGCGCACGGCAGAGAAACTTGCGCCCTTTTCGTCGCGAACGGCGGACCAGATTCGCGGGTACCTCTATCCCCAGGAACTGGAAGACGACTTCGAAAACGGCAGCCTGTCGACGCACGATTTCCTGCGCGTGGTCCGCGATCAATTGCGGCTTCAGTGTCCTGCTGCAGCCATCAAGGCTGCTATTGCCGACATTTTTTGGCTGAATGAGGAGGTTTGCGCGCTCATCCCGCAACTGGCTCCCAACTATCGCCTGATCCTGGGGAGCAATACCAACGCCATCCACTCGGAACATTTCCGCAAGCTATCCGCGGACGTGCTCAAGCATTTCCACGGCCAAGTCCTGTCGCATGAGGTAGAAGTCCGCAAACCCGCTAGAGCCTTCTTCGAGCATTGCGTGCGCCTGGCCGAACAGCCGGCGAATGCATGTCTTTTCATCGACGACTTGCCGGCGAACATCGCCGGTGCCCAAGAGGCGGGTTTGCAGACACTGCTTTATCGCGGGCAGTCGACGCTGGAATCGGAACTTAAGGAAATGGGGATCACGTTTTCTTCCTAAACCTGCGGAAAGTAAGAACCCGCCTGCTCACTAAAGCATTTCCGGGTTTAGTCTAAAGCCAAGCAGTTTTCGTTTGACCCATAGTGCGGGCTTCGCCCGCAACCCAAAGGCGGCTTCCAACAAACCTGGGCCGAAAGGCCCCTCTTTCTCCCCCTCCTTTGGCAAGGGAGGTAGGGCATGGTTCAAATGAGGGTAACACCCTTGGTGGGACGAGAGCGCCAACCGATTCCGATCGCAAGTGTCAATGGATCAAACGGTTAATGGATTGCATTGCGCCCTTGCACACACACGACCACGCGTGCGTCACGGCTAATGGCGCTGTCGGCCTGTGAATGGATTGCATTGCGCCCTTGCACACACACGACGCCGGGCGGGTGTCACCCGGAAAAGCCTGCTTTTGAACCGTGCCGGGGGGAGAACTCAAGGCTCGCGCCTTTAGCCTTCGTTTCCAACGCTATAGGCAAAAGTGCCGAACTTGCGGCGCTGAGCAATTTGGTTGGAATCCGCGCACGCCGCGAGGAAGTTGGTGGATACCTTCGGCGCCAACGGCGACGGTTGTCCTGCCCTCGTGCGATAGACAAGGCACTCACGGGGGCCCGTCAGCCGTCGCCGCTGGCTCCGGGTTAAACAATTGGACTGCCTTTTTCAGCCTAAGCCGGTTCTGTACGATAACCCTTATGAACATCCTCGAACACGCCGACCCGGAACTGTGGCAAGCCGTCAAAGGCGAGCGTCGCCGCCAGCAAGAAGGGCTGGAGATGATCGCCTCGGAGAATTACACCAGCGCCGCCGTGATGGCTGCCCAGGGCTCCGAGCTCACCAATAAGTACGCTGAGGGTTATCCCGGCAAACGCTATTACGGCGGTTGCGAGTTTGTGGATGTCGCAGAGCGGCTGGCCATCGAGCGCGTCGCTTCGGATCTTTCATGCGGATCGGGCCAATGTTCAGCCGCACTCGGGCGCCCAGGCGAACATGAGCGTCCTTCTGGCTTGCTTAAATCCAGGCGATACCATCCTGGCCATGGATCTAGCTCACGGCGGCCACTTGACGCACGGCATGCGGCTGAATTTCTCCGGGAAGTTCTATCACATTGTCAGCTACGGCGTTCGCAAAGAGGACGAGCGCATCGACTTCGATCAGGTTGCCAGGTTGGCTCGCGAACATCATCCGAAGTTGGTCATCGCCGGCGCCAGCGCCTATGCGCGGGAAATCGACTTTCGGCGCTTCGCGGAAATCTGCCGCGAAGTTAAGGCGCTGCTGATGGTCGATATGGCCCACATCGCCGGTCTCGTGGCCACGGGCTTGCATGCCGACCCGGTTCCCTGCGCCGACTTCGTGACATCGACCACGCACAAAACGCTGCGCGGCCCGCGTGGCGGGTTCGTACTTTGCAAGCAGGATTGGATTCAAAAAATCAACCAGGCGGTTTTCCCTGGTTTGCAGGGCGGACCGCTGATGCATGTGATCGCTGCCAAGGCCGTTGGGTTTGGCGAAGCGCTCAAACCGGAATTCAAGGTCTATTCTTCTCAAACCATCAGCAACGCGCGCACGCTCGCCGCATGAACTTCAAGCCCATGGATTCCGGCTCGTTTCCGGCGGCACCGACAATCATCTCTTATTGGTTGACGTTGCTTCCAAGGGCTTGACGGGCAAGCTTGCTGAAGTGGCGCTCGATGCAGCCGGCATCACGGTCAACAAGAACATGATTCCGTTCGATCCCCGGCCACCGCTGGACCCCAGCGGCATCCGCGTCGGCACTCCGGCCCTGACGACTCGCGGCATGCGCGAGCCGGAAATGCGGCACGATCGCTGGCTGGATCGGGGAAATCTTGGCGAAGCCGGAAGATGCCGATCTCCAAAAGCGCATCCGCGCTCAGGTGGGGGAATTGTGCACGCACTACCCCGCCCCGAAAGCCGTCGATCCGGCGTAAATCTACCTGCTTAGGTTTTCACCTCAACCATCGGCCGCGGACTAAACGTCAACGCGGCCAAATCCTCGTCGTAATCGACGACAACCGTTTGTCCGTCGCGGAGCCGCCCTTCGAGAATCTGGCGGCTCAGGCCCGTCTCCAGCTCTTTCTGGATCGCTCGCTTGAGCGGCCTTGCCCCGAAAAGGGGATCGTAGCTGACGCGGGCCAGATGGGTCTTGGCGGCCTCGCTCAATTCCAGCTTGATGTGCCGCTCTTCCAGCCGCGCCTGCAAACGGCGGATCTGAATCTCGACGATTTTCTTCAGGTGCTCTTCATTGAGAGCATGGAAGACAATCACTTCGTCGACACGATTGAGGAACTCGGGCCGGAAATGGTTGTGCATTTCTTCGAGCACGGCCTCTTTCATTCGCTCATAGTTCTCGCCCTCGAATGCCCCGCGGAATTCCAGGATGCGCTGACTGCCGATGTTGGAAGTCATAATGACGATCGTGTTCTTGAAATCGACCACGCGGCCCTGACCGTCGGTCAAGCGACCGTCGTCCAGCAACTGCAACAGCACGTTGAAGGTGTCGTGATGGGCTTTCTCGATTTCATCGAACAGTATGACGCAATAGGGCCGCCGGCGGACGGCTTCGGTCAGTTGGCCGCCTTCTTCGTAGCCGATATATCCGGCGGGGCGCCGACCAGCCGGGCGACGTTGTGTTTCTCCTGATATTCCGACATATCGATCCGAACCATGGCCTTCTCGTCGTCGAACATGAATTCGGCGAGAGCTCGGGCCAATTCGGTTTTGCCGACGCCCGTGGGGCCAAGAAAGATAAACGAACCGATCGGACGATTGGGATCTTTTAACCCCGAGCGCGCCCGCAGCACGGCTTCCGCGACGGCGTTGATGGCGTCGCCTTGGCCGACGACACGACGATGCAGCTCTTCCTCCAGATGGAGCAGCTTCTGCACTTCACCTTCGAGCAACTTGTTGACGGGAATATGCGTCCAGCGGCTGACGACCGAGGCAATGTCCTCCTCGTCGACCTCTTCCTTCAACAGGCGATCGTGATCTTCCTTTCGCGATAACTCTTCTTCCGCTGCTTTGAGCTGACGATCCAGCTCATGGAGCTTGCCGTATTTCAACTCGGCCGCCTTGTTGAGGTCGTAGCGGCGTTCCGCCTGCTCGGCTTCCACGCGCGTTTGGTCGATTTCCGCCCGCAATGCCCGCACTTTGTCGACGGCTGCCTTCTCGGTTTGCCAGCGGGCTGCAGAGCGTCAGAATGGGCCTTCAACTCAGCCAGTTCCTTCTCGAGCTTGCCCAACCGCTCCCGTGAGGCGGCATCCTTTTCCTTTTTCAGCGCCTTGCGCTCGATTTCGAGCTGCATGACGCCGGCGGGCCGATTCGTCCAATTCCGTCGGCAACGAATCGATTTCGGTGCGCAGCTTGGCGGCGGCTTCATCGATGAGGTCGATGGCCTTGTCCGGTAAAAACCGGTCCGCGATGTAGCGATTGGAAAGGATGGCCGCCGCCACCAGGGCAGCATCTTTGATGCGAACGCCGTGATGAACTTCGTAGCGCTCGCGTAAGCCGCGTAGAATCGAAATCGTATCCTCGACCGAAGGCTGATCGACGAGTACGGGCTGGAAACGCCGTTCCAAAGCGGCATCCTTCTCGATATGCGTGCGGTATTCGTCGAGCGTGGTGGCGCCGATGCAGTGCAGTTCGCCGCGGGCCAACATCGGCTTCAAGAGATTGCCGGCGTCCATGGCGCCTTCGCCCTTGCCTGCCCCAACGACGGTGTGCAGCTCATCGATAAATAGGATGATTTCGCCTTGCGATTGCTGAATCTCCTTGAGAACCGCCTTCAATCGTTCCTCGAACTCGCCCCGATACTTGGCGCCGGCAATCAACGCCCCCATGTCCAAGGCCACGACGCGGCGATTCTTGAGCCCTTCGGGCACATCGCCCCGGACAATGCGCAGTGCCAGCCCTTCGACAATGGCCGTCTTGCCGACGCCCGGTTCGCCGATGAGAACCGGGTTGTTTTTGGTGCGCCGCGACAAGACCTGAATTACCCGCCGAATCTCTTCGTCGCGACCAATGACAGGATCCAGTTTCCCCTGCCCCGCCATTTGCGTGAGATCGCGGCCGTAGCGTTCCAGCGATTGATAAGTGCCCTCGGGGGTGGGTGTGGTAACCCGCTGACTGCCGCGAACTTCCTGCAAAGTGCGCATGAATTTATCGCGGGTGACGCCGAATTCCTTGAGGATTTTGCCGGCCGCGCCGCCGTCGTCGATCATCGCCAGTAGAAGATGTTCGACGCTGACATAATCATCCTTGAGCCGCTTAGCCTCTTCTTGGGCGTTGAGGAGCAACCGATTCATGCGGCCGCTCATGTGCATTTGCTCCTCGCCTGAGGGACTGCTGACGTGGGGCAACTTGTCCAGCTCTCGGTGGATTTTCAATTTGAGCGCGTTGACGGGAACCCCGGCCTTACTCAAAAGCGAGCCAGCCAATCCTTGATCTTGATCGAGCATTGAAAGCAGCAAGTGTTCCGCATCGATTTGCGGGTGATTCATTTTGGATGCCAGGTGCTGACTGCCGGCCAGCGCCTCCTGGGCTTTTTCGGTGAACTTGCCGAAATCCATGATGGGTTTTCCTTCCAAATCGTATTGAGCACGACACGCACCCTTGATGGGCATCGTGGTTCTTGCGATCTGATCGATATTTGATTCCTACTGTAAACCTGTTGAGCAATTTGCATGCCCGATGGCGGCAGGATAGGGAGAGTTTGTAAGGCGTTCGACGTTAACCACGACTGCAATTGCACATAGAGGATCAACTTGAACATAGTCGGCGCGTGGGACAAGCTAAGGCTCACGCCAACATGGCAGATCGCTGGTGTGACATTTTGTCGGCTAATTGACCCTCTTCTTGAGCACTGCTAGAGTAGCGCCATGAAGAAAGGTGTTCCGGTATCGCCGGGGGTCACGGTTGCCCGCGCCTTCTGCATGCTGGAAGTGCTCGTCAAGCGCGAGCCCTACCTGTTGGAGCCGGACTCCATCGCGGCGGAAATCAGCCGGCTCGATCAAGCCTGCTCCCAAGCGATGCACGAGCTCGACAAGATCGTCGAGCGCGTCAGCACGCAGGTCGGCGAGGATGAGGCTGCGATCTTTCGCGCCCATCGTCTTCTGCTTCGCGACCCGTCCCTCATCAACAAAGTCAAGAACATCATCCGCACGCACCAGCGCGACGCCGCTTCGGCATTGCGGGAAACCCTTGAAGAATATGGCGCCCTGCTCTCCAAGATTCCCGATGAATATCTGCGCGAGCGTATGGCCGATATCCGCGACGTCGTCACTCGCATCGCGACGCATCTGAGCGTCGTCGAGGCCGATTATCCTTTCGACCCATCGGAGCCCGTTATACTGGTCGCCGCCGAAATCCTCCCTTCCCAGGCCACAGCGTTCGATCGCTACAAGGTGGCCGGCATCGTCACCGAAGCCGGGAGCACGACCGGCCATGCGGCCATCATGGCCAGGGCTCTCGGCATCCCGGCCGTCACGGGAGTCCGGGGGGTTTTGCGTGAAGTTCACACCGGCGACATGCTGGTAATCGACGGTCGAGAAGGCGTGATCATTGCGAATCCGGCCCCGAGGTCGAAGCAGCCTACCGTAAGCTGCAACGCGAATACTTCGATTTGCGCGACCGGTTGATCGAAAACCAGTTCGAGGAGCCCATTACGCTGGATGGCGTGCAGATCGAGTTGCTGGCAAACGTCAACGGGCCCGGGGATGCGGTGGTTGCCGGTTATGTCGGGGCCAGCGGCATCGGCCTTTACCGCACCGAATACCTGTTTCTGACCCATCCGACCGTTCCGGACGAGGAGGAGCAACTGGCGGTGTACGCCAAAGTGATTCTCGCTTCGCCCAACAACCGCGTGGTCATTCGCATGCTCGATTTGGGCGGCGACAAACAGGTGCCTTACCTGGGCCATCAGCGCGAAGCCAACCCCTTCATGGGTTGGCGCAGCATTCGCCTTAGCTCGGCTCATCCGGGGTTCTTTCAAACGCAATTGCGGCGCCATCCTCCGCGCCGGAATGCATGGCAAGATCAGCTTGCTTTTCCCCATGATTAGCACGGTTGAGGAAATCCGGCGGCTGCGGCACATGGTGGAACGCGTGGCGGTCAGCCTGGAGCGCGCCGAAGGACTGCCCTTTAGCGCCGACATTCCCATCGGGGTCATGATCGAAGTTCCTGCCGCCGCCCTGTGCATCGACTCCATCTTGGAGGAAGTCGACTTCGTCAGCATCGGTTCCAACGATCTGACCCAATACGTGATGGCAGCCGATCGCGATAACCCCAAAGTGGCTTATCTATGCGAGCCTTTCAACCCCGCAGTGTGGCGCCTGCTCAAAATGGTGATCGACGCCTGCATGGCCCGGCAGATTCCCGTCACGGTGTGCGGGGAAATGGCGGGCAGGCCCCGCTGCTTGTTGCCGCTGCTGGGGCTGGGTCTGAGGAGCTTCAGCATGAGCCCGGCTCTGGTGCCGCCGCTGAAAGAACTCATCCGGCACACAACCATGCCCGACGCCGAGGAGGTGGTCAGCAAGATTCTGGCCATGAAAACCATCGGCGAGATCAGGGGCTACCTGTCGCGGAAAGTGCGGCGCATCTGGCCCAATGTGAATTGGCTAGATGCCTGAATTGGGCGAAATTCATGCCTCAGCCACGCTATTGTGGTCTTCTTGACAGCCCCCCTCCCCTTGTTAGAATGCAGCAGGCGCCTGCTTTCAGGCGAGGGGCGCGGAGAAACGCAGCAATGCTGACGTGCGAAAAGTGCAAGACCAGGACCGCCGCTTATCACATCACCGACGTGATCAGCGACGAGCAATACGAAGAATTGCACTTATGCGAGGAATGTTATCAAAAGTACTACGAGCCTTCGATGCAAAGCCCAAGCTCGAAGGGCGAATCCAGTGCGGCGGCCGAGGCGGATGAAACCGGCGCTTTGGGTCAGCGTCAGTGTCCCAATTGTGGGATACGCTTTGTAGAATTCAGAAACTCGGGCCGCCTGGGATGTCCGCACGATTATCAGGAATTCCGCGAAGAGCTGCTGCCGCTTCTGGAAAATATTCACGGCGAGGTTCGGCACTGTGGGAAGGTGCCGCGCCGCCAGCCGCAAAATCGACAAACGCAGACGGAATTGATCCAGCTTCGCAAGCAACTCCTCCAGGCGATCACGCGCGAAGCATATGAAGAGGCCGCCCAGTTGCGCGACCGCATTCGCCGACTTGAAGAATGCTGAACCGAATTGCGGAATGTACGTCCGCGATGGCCTTCGTCGCAGAGAGGCTGTTTTGCGGCCGGCACGGGAGAGCCGGGCATGAAATGTCACAACTGTTCCAGCCCGGCCAAGTTTCACCTGACAGATATTGCGGCAAATGGCCAAAAGAAAGAGATCCATTTATGCGAGGAGTGCGCGGAAAAGCAGCAGCTGACCAAAAAACAAGAAATTAATATGCCGGCGATCGTGCAATCGTTGCTCGGCCAGCACGTCGGGCCAAAAGTGATGAGCTGGCCCGATTGACCTGCCCTGCTTGCGGCATAAAGTATATGGAGTTTCGTGCCGAGGGACGCTTAGGTTGTCCGCACGATTACGACGTCTTCCGCGTCGGCTTGGAGCCGCTGCTGCAGCGCATTCACCGGAAGATCCGGCATGTAGGGAAAGTTCCTCGTCGCCGGCCCAAGGCGACGCCCGTGCACGCCGAGCTGCTGGAGATGCGCCAACAACTTGCAGCTGCCGTCGAGGCAGAGCAGTTACGAAGAAGCCGCCCGCTTTCGAGACCTGCTTCGACAGAAGGAAGCCACGGATGAATCTGGATAGCCTGACTCATACCAGTGGCGAATGGTTGCAGCGGCAGCGGCCCGGAAGTCCGACATCGTCATCTCCAGCCGCATTCGTCTGGCCCGCAACCTGGCCGCGTTTCCGTTCACCAACCGCGCCAGCGCGCATCAAAAATCCGAGATCGAAACGCTGCTGCGCGATCGCATCGCCAAGCTCGACCTCGACCCCGCAGCTCGACTACCTCAACGTCGCCGCGCTCGTCCCGCTCGATCGCCAGTTCCTCGTCGAACGCCAACTGATCAGCCGCGAACTCGCCGCGGCCGAGGGCCGCGCGGCGTGGCCTTCGGCCGCAAGGAAACCGTCAGCGTGATGGTCAACGAGGAGGACCATTTGCGTCTTCAGGTCATTCGCAGCGGCTTCTCGCTCGACGAAGCCTGGCAAGAAATCGACCGCGTCGACGACGCTCGAGCAGCGCGTGACCTACGCATTCAGCGAGGAGTTCGGCTACCTGACCGCCTGCCCCACCAACGTCGGCACGGGCATGCGCGCCAGCGTCATGCTGCACCTGCCCGCCCTGGGCTGGACCAAGCAGATCGAAAAAGTGTTCCGCGCCTTGCAGAAAATCAATCTGGCGGTGCGCGGCCTCTATGGCGAAGGCAGCCGGGCTTCCGGCGACTTCTACCAGATCTCCAACCAGGTCACGCTCGGCAAGAGCGAGATCGGCATTCTCGACGAAATCCGCGAGGTCATTCCGCGAGATCATCAAATACGAGCGTCAGGCCCGTTCGACGCTGGCTGCGCGACAACGCCAGAGGCTGCAGGACAGCGTCTCGCGAGCTTACGGCACGCTCTGCTCGGCGACGATGATGACCTCCGAAGAGACGATGGATTTGCTCTCCTTCGTTCGCCTCGGCATTCACCTGGGACTGCTGGAAGATATCACGATTCCGACCGTCAACGAGCTGTTCCTCAACACGCAGCCGGCCCACCTGCAAAAACTGACGGGCAACCATCTCGACGGCGAGGAACGCAACGCGGCCCGGCGCGGTATCTGCGCAGCCGGCTGCGGGGGGCTGGGGCGCATCCGAATCAATTCTACTTTCCGTTCCGGCCAATGTAGCGACCCCTTCGCAGGTGGCGCGATCGTTGGATTTCTCGCGTTGTGCGTGGGTCTCAGGACCCCGTACCACGGAACCGTCATTGCAAGTGAAGTAGTCAAATACCATCCGAATGTCGTTTGTGGTCTCCCGACCACCTGCACAGACACATCAACCTCTTGGCGTTTAGACTCGGCACGTATCGAATCTTATCCCGTAAAGGTGGTCAGGAGACCACAAACAAGGCACGGAGTTGTGGACTTCGCGAATCAAACTTGAAGCGACCGTGGTGCGAGGTCCGGAGACCTGCACACAACGGCACAAGCCTGCGGACCGCTGGGCCTCGTTCGGCAATCGCGAATATTGTGCCCCAATCCACCCATCTTGACAGCCGAATCGCTCTCGTGTTACTACCCCCTTACGTGAAAGTGCGCGACCGGGCAACGCCGGCCGCGGTCGCCGCTCGCCTAACCCCAAGGAAGGGGCGTCGTGCATGCTCAAACGGAGTAGTCAGGCCCTGGGGGTCTGGTTCATCGCCAGCGACGTTTTCTTGACCGGCGGCCTGGCTGGCGGCTTACTACCTGCGCTTCGCCTCAGGTTGGATTCCCGTCACCAAGGAAACTCCCGACGCGGCCCTTTGCTGGCATAGCCTCCCCCTGGTGGTGATTTTGGGCGCGGTCGCCTTTCAGCTGACCGGCCAGTACACCATCCACCGGTTGCGCCGTTTTCGCGAAGAAATGCTCGGCGTGCTCAAAGGCACGGCCCTTCTTTCCCTGCTGGTTTTGGCAACTACGTTTTATCGCCAAGATCATTACGATTCGCGGCACCATGCTGCTCTTTTCCGGCATCACTGCCTTCGCCGTGCTCTTGGGGCAGGCGCATCAGCTGGTACATCATTCGCTCGCTACGTCGCTGGGGCTATAACGAAAGTCGTTGCATTATCGTCGGCACCGGCCGGGTGGCACGCAAGACCGCGTGGGCGTCTACGCCATGCCAGTTGGATGGGGATTCGCAACTTCGGCTTCGTCGAAGATCAGCCCAATCGCTGGACCGAAGATCTGGACATTCTCGGCACCACTGCCGATCTGCCCAAGTTGATAGCGAAATACTCGGTCGAGCACATCTTTATCTCGCTGCCTTTGAATCGCTACCACGAGGCACGCCACGTATTCGACATCCTGTCGCAAAGCCTGGTCGAAGTTCGCCTGGTGGCGGACGTTCCCAACCTGGCCGGCCTATCCCTGACTACCAGCAACCTGGATGGGCTGCCCGTGGTCGGGCTCCGCGAGAGTCCGCACTTCGGCCTCAATGTGGTTGTGAAGCGCACGATGGATATCGTGCTGTCGTCTGGCCGCGTTGATCGTGCTCAGCCCGTTGATGATCCTCATCGCCATTCTGGTGAAGCGGACAAGCCCCGGGCCATTCTTCTATCGGCAAGAACGTTGCGGCCTCAATGGCAAGCCGTTCCAAATGCTCAAATTCCGCAGCATGGCAGTCGATGCCGAGAAACAAACGGGGGCCGTCTGGGCGCGGAAAGACGATCCCCGGCGGACGGCCTTCGGAGCGTTCCTGCGCAAGACGAGCCTGGACGAGTTGCCGCAATTCATCAACGTGTTGAAGGGCGACATGAGCCTGGTGGGGCCGCGACCGGAACGACCGGTGTTTATCCAGCAGTTCTCGCAAACTATCCCCAACTACATCGCGCGCCACACCGTCAAATCGGGCATCACCGGTTGGGCGCAGGTCCACGGCTGGCGCGGCAACACCTCGTTACGCAAACGCGTGCAGTACGATCTCTACTACATCACGCACTGGACCCCGTGGCTCGATCTTCACATCCTCTGGATGACGGTTTTCCGCGGCTTACTGAATCGGAATGCTTATTGAGTAAGATAAATAGCGGTGATCGCTCGCGGCAGCGATCGGGATTTCCGATTAGCCAACGACCTTAATTATGTTCGTCGATCGAGTGGTGGTGTACGTCAAAGGCGGCGACGGCGGCAACGGCGCCTGCAGCTTTCGGCGCGAGAAGTATGTCCCCAAAGGCGGTCCGGACGGCGGCGACGGCGGCGATGGCGGCGACGTTATCGTTCGCACCTTGGCCAACGCGGACAGCCTGGCGGGAATCGTGCATCGCAAGCATTCGCGCACGCCCAATGGCGGCCCCGGCGCCGGCGACAAGGCCCACGGCAAGATGGGACGCGAGCTGGTGATAGAAGTTCCCCCAGGTACGCTCATCTACGACCGCGATCGCGGCAATGTGCTCCGCGACCTGACCGAACCTGGTCAAGAGGTGATCGTTGCCAAGGGCGGTCGCGGCGGTCGCGGAAACAAGCGGTTTGCGACCTCCACCAACCGCGGCGCCGCGCGAGACCACGCCCGGAACACCGGGCGAAGAAAGGTGGATCATCCTCGAGCTCAAAGTAATCGCTCAGGCCGGCCTCATCGGCTTGCCAAACGCCGGCAAATCGACGCTTTTGAGCAGAGTGTCGCGGGCGCAACCCGAAATCGCCGATTACCCGTTCACCACCAAATATCCCAATATGGGGCTCGTCACGACGAGCAGCGACCGATCCTTCGTTATCGCCGATCTTCCCGGTTTGATCGAAGGGGCTCACGCCGGTGTTGGGCTGGGACACGAATTCCTGAAACACGTCGAGCGCACCCGCGTGTTGGTCCACTTGGTCGAGCCGCTGCCCAACCTTGGCACGCCTTTAGAAAACTACCGTTTGATCCGGCGCGAATTGGAGCTTTATGGCCACGATTTGGGCTCTAAGCCGGAAGTCATCGCCGTCAGCAAATGCGAGCTGACCGGCAGTGCCGAGGTCCGCGCTGAACTGGAGCAGGCGTTGGGCCGGGAGGTTCTGGCCATTTCAGCGGTAACCGGTCAAGGACTCGCCGAGATGATGCACCGCGTGATCGAGTGTCTCGACGCCCTGCCCGCCGAGGCGGCGCCATGATCCCGGATGTTGTCGTCGACGTCGGCAACACGCGCATCAAGTGGGGGCATTGCCATTCCGGTAGGATGGTAGCGGTCGCCTCCTTGCCGCCCAATGGCCCAGGCGATTGGGAGAACCAAATCGGCGCCTGGGCACTGAGGCCCCGTTCTCTATGGGTGTTGACTGGCGTTAATCCTATCCGGCGCAACGCGCTCAGAGACTGGCTGCAAGCCTCGAGGCGAGCAAACGGTCGTATTGAGCGACCCCAAAAATCTCCCGTTGCGAGTGGCTCTCGAACGGCCCGAGCGCGTAGGTATCGACCGCCTTTTGGACGCTGTTGCAGCGCTTTTGAATCGACGCGATAACCAACCCGCCGCCATTATCGACGCCGGCTCAGCCGTCACCGTTGACTGGGTGGATGCCGGCGGCTCCTTCCGTGGTGGAGCTATCCTGCCTGGATTTAGGCTGATGGCCGAGGCCTTGCACAGTTACACTGCCCTACTGCCTCTCATCGAGATTCGCAATCCCGAACCTCCACTCCCCGGCATCGACACCCCTTCGGCCATGGAAGCCGGCATCTTTTGGACCATCGTCGGCGGCGTCCAGCTCATGATCGATCGGCTCGCCCGGCTCGAACAAACGGAACCGAGCGTGTTCGTCACCGGCGGCGACGGCCATCGGCTCAGCCCATTCATCAGTCGAGCCCACAAGCTGTGGCCGGAAATGACGCTCGAAGGCGTGCGCCTCGCGGCGGAAGCAATGTCATGACCACCAAAGGCACAGAAGCTAAGGCTTCAACTTGGGTAAGCTGCCTGACCCCAACTGGTGTGGGAGCGATCGCGACACTTGCGATCGTGGGGCCACAAGGGTGGGATGCCGTTCGCCGTCTTTTCCACGGCCCCACCCCCCTGCCCCGCGATGCTGTTGGCGGCCGCACCTGGCATGGCTGGCTGGGCAATGAAGCTCGTGACGACGTCGTCGTTAGCGCCGATCCGTCGCGGCCACGCGGCTGGGTGGAGGTTCATTGCCACGGGGGCGTCGAGGTCGTTCGGCTGCTGCTTGAAAGCCTCTACGAGCAGGGCATCGCTTCGATTGCTTGGGAAGATTTAGTGCGGCTGAGTGAACCTTCCGCTTTACGCGCCGAAGCCTCGATCGCCATGGCTGCCGCACTGACGCTCAGAACGGCCGACATCTTGCTCTGGCAATTTAATGGAGCACTGGAACGCGCGTTATGGGAGATTGAGAGCGCCTATGACATCGGCTACCCGCAGTCGGCTGCCGAGCAATTGCAGGCTCTGGCCAAGCGAACGGAAATTGGCCGGCACTTGACCAAGCCTTGGCGCATTGCCATTGCCGGTGCCGCCAATGCAGGCAAAAGCAGCTTGATGAATGCCCTGGCGGGTTATCAACGCTCGATCGTGGCTTCGACGCCTGGAACGACTCGCGACGTTGTTACCACGCTGTTGGCGTTCGACGGCTGGCCCGCCACCACGGCCGACACGGCCGGCATTCGGATTGCCACCGATGTGCTCGAAGGAGCCGGCGTTGAGGCGCGCCAGGCGCGAGTTGCAGTCGGCCGATCTTTGTCTCTGGGTGCTCGATGGCGCCGCGCAACCTATATGGCCCGCTGCACGAACGGATCGGCTGCTGTTTGTCGTCAATAAAGCCGATTTGCCCGCTGCTTGGGATTTCGGACAAGCGACAGGAGCAGTTATCGTTTCCGCTCTTACAGGGCAAGGCATAAGTGAACTAACCACCGCGATTGCCCAAAAACTTGTTCCCGAACCGCCGCAACCCGGCGATGCCGTTCCGTTCACCAGCTCCCTTTGTGATGCGGTGGACCAGGCGTGGGAACGCCTTCAGGCAGATCAGCCACAGGAGGCACGAACTATTGTCGCCAAATTGATTTCCGGAGAGTACAACCGTGAAACTGTGCAAGGTTCGTGAAGCCGGCGGGCAGATCCGCACGGGATGTGTCCAAGGCAATGAAGTCATCCTTTTCGACGCTAAGCTGGCCCAATTGAGCGACATCCTGCACGCCCAGAGTCCGTTCGCCAGTGCCGAGGCCAGCGTAAATTCCAGCAAGGAAAGACGCCGGCAAGATGAGGTAAAGGTACTTTGCCCAGCTGATAGTCAGGAGGTCTGGGCAGCCGGCGTCACTTACTCTGCGCAGCCAAAAGGTGCGCGAGCGCGAATCTCAGGGAGCAGCCCAGTTCTACGACCTGGTTTATACGGCTCCGCGACCGGAGCTATTCTTCAAAGCCGCCCCAGGACGAGCCGTCGGACCGGGCGACAAGCTGCATATTCGCCGGGATAGCCGCTGGAGCGTGCCTGAACCGGAATTGGCATTGATCATTTCGCCCAGCCTGAAGATCGTGGGCTATACCATCGGCAACGACATGAGCTCGCGCGACATTGAAGGGGAGAATCCTCTCTATCTCCCGCAAGCAAAAGTCTACGATCGTTCCTGTGCGCTTGGCCCGGTCATTACCCTAGTCGAAAGCATGCCGGCCTTGGAAACTGTGTCCATCGGCATGCGCATTGTCCGTGGCGGCAAAGAGGTATTTATGGGTTCGACCGGCGCCGAACGCATGAAGCGAACCGGCACAGAACTCGTCAGCTGGCTAGGCAGAGAAAACAGCTTCCCACACGGAGCCATCCTGCTGACCGGCACCGGGGTCATTCCGCCCGATGAGTTCACGCTGGCGGTAGACGATCTGGTGACCATCGAAATCGAAGGGATTGGGGTGTTGGAGAACCGGATTGGACAGGCGGAATAGTTCGTTGATGT
The DNA here is from genome assembly GCA_963748025.1 of uncultured Gemmataceae bacterium. Taxonomy (GTDB): domain Bacteria; phylum Planctomycetota; class Planctomycetia; order Gemmatales; family Gemmataceae; genus CAVVHZ01. The sequence goes on along the minus strand of CAVVHZ010000023.1, from coordinate 144,719 downwards.
GTCAACGAAGCTTGGCGATTCTTCTCAGTGGCCATCACGCTCCGCGTGATGAATTTCAGCACGCTCCGGATGAATCGTTTTTCCTCTGGAATCCAATCCACCGCCGTCTAGAGAGCGCGTTTGCGATTCACCCTCCACCCTTCACCCTCCACGCGCCACCCATTTGCCTGCTTGCGTTCTCGCCTATCCCCAGCTAGGGTAATGCTTAGCCGCTTTTGAGGCGTATTGCTGGGAGATGACGACGGGATGAGCAACGTAGCTGCGGGTATTTTGGTGCTCTTGGTCCCCCTTGTCGGCTGGGCCGATGGGCCAAGCTTGAAGGAAGCCCGCGAACGCTGGCTCAAGGGCAACTATGCCGAATCCAAAGCGCTTTACGAAAAGCTGGCCAAGGATCCCGCCGCTCGCGTTCCCGCCACCATCGGACTGAGCAAGGCTCTGCAAAGCCAAGGCGAATACGACAAAGCTTTTGAAGTGATCGATGGGGCCTTGAAGGCTGGGCCTCAGGCGGATTTGTTGGCCCGGCGTGCGGAAATCTTGTACTTGCGCGGCAAACTGGATCAAGCCGCCAAGGATGCCGATCAAGCTATCGCGGCTACAGTCGGAGTGCTTTCTCGCTCGTTGGATCCAGGGCCGCATTTATTGGGATCGGGCCGATTTCAAGAAAGCGGATGATGCCTGGCGCTGGTTCATGCGCACCTACAATGAGCGGAGCAATAAAGACAAAGATATCAAAGATCCGGATGAGCTTTATCTGGTGGGCCAGGCCGGGGCGGAATACGCCGGCTGGCATAGCATCTCCGACCAGTTCCGTTTCATTCTTACCGAGGTTTACGGCGACGCTCTGCGAGCGGACAAGAACTATTGGCCCGCCGAATATGCAGCCGGCCTGCTCCTGCTCGAAAAGTACAATCGCGGCGAAGCGCTCTCTGCTCTCGATAAAGCGCTGGCCATCAATCCCAATGCGGCCGAGGTGCTGGCTGCCAAAGGGGTATCCGCCCTGCAGCGTTTCGAGGCTCACGATGCCGAGCAGTTCGCCGAGCGGGCGTTGCGCATCAATCCCAGGCTGGTCGAAGCGCTGCGACTGCGTGCGGACCTCTATCTCATGACGTCGGACACCACGAACGCCATGAAGATGCTCGACAAAGCCAAACAAGTCAATCCGGTGGATGAAGCCACGGTCGGCCGCATTTGCGGCTGTCTTCTTCTGGAGAAGAAGACCGAGGAATGCCTGGCGCTCATCAAACAGATCGGCGCTATTGACCCGCAGCCGGGTCTCCTCTACCTGACGCTCGCGAGTTGCCTGGAAGATCGCAAGCACTATAAGGAAGCCGAGGTTTATTACAAGAAAGCCATTGCGGCGAGGCCGATGATTCCTGCCGGGCTCAACAGTGTGGGCATGCTCTATATGAGGCTCGGCCGGGAAAAGGAAGCCAGGGAAGTTTTGAACCGAGCCTTCAAGGCGGACGAGTTCAACGTTCGCGTCTCCAACAGTCTCAAGGTGCTCCGCCATCTAGAGAAATACGACACGCTCAAGACCATCCATTTCGAGATTCGTTACGATCCCAAAGAAGATCTGCACCTGGCGAAGTACATGGCCAATTTCCTTGAGCACGATTATGAGGGCTTGAAGAAGCAATTTCAATATGAGCCGCCGGTGCCGGTGCTGGTGGAAGTGTTCAATAGCCACGATATGTTCAGCGGTCGCACTATCGCCTTGCCGGATCTGCACACGATCGGCGCCAGCACGGGCCGGATCGTCGCCATGGTTTCGCCCAACAGCAAGACGATCCGGCAGCCTTTCAACTGGGCTCGCGTGCTCAACCACGAGATGGTGCACGTCTTCAATCTCGAACAGACGACCTTCCTTTGCCCGCATTGGTTCACCGAAGGCCTGGCCGTCATTGCCGAAGGCTATCCACGGCCGGCAACCTGGAACGATCTGCTCAAGCAGCGCTTCGCCGCCGATAACCTGCTCGATCTGGACACCATCGACCTGGGATTCATTCGGCCGCGCTCGCCGTTGGAATGGAACCTGGCTTATTGTCAGGCCCAGCTTTATATTCAGTACATTCGCGAAACCTACGGCGCCAAGGCCATCGCCGAGATGTTGGCAGCCTACGGGGCCGGGCTCGACACGACTGCGGCATTGAAAAAAGTTTGTCAGGTAGCCAAACCGGATTTCGAAAAAGGCTACAAGAAATATCTGGCCAAGGTCGTGGAGGGGTTGCACGGCAAAATCGCCGAAAAAGTGCACACCTATACTCAGTTATTGCAAGAGCACGACGATCATCCCGATGATCTGGAGATTTCGTCGCAATTGGCCGAACAGTTTTTGTTGCGCCACGATCGCGTCGAAGCGCGGAAATTGGTCGACGCGGTGTTGGCCAAGAAGCCGGAACAACCGGTAGCCGCCTATGTGAAGGCTCGCCTGCTGTTGGACGCCGGCGACGAAGATTCGGCTCGAGCCTTGCTCGAAAAGGGCCTCGACCGCAAGAACCCCAATGCCAAGGTGGTTCAACTCCTGGGCAAGCTTTACTACGAGTCCAAGGCTTTCGACAAGGCGGCCGATCTGTATGAGCTTGAGCACGCCGCCGACCCCGCAGAGACCCGCTGGTTGATAGAATTGGGCCGAGCTTATACGCAACTCAATAAGCGCGACCGATTGATCGCTGTGCTTGAAGAGTTCACGCAGACCGATCCCGATGACCTGGCCCAGCGTAAGAAACTTGCGGGGATGTTGCTGGAAGACGGGCGTATGGATCAGGCGGAGCGCTTCGCCCGCGAGGCGCTCGAGATCGACGTGCGGCGACAAGACGGCTCGCTCAATCTTGGAGAAGGCACTGACGGCCCAGAAAAAGACCGACCAATTGGCTGAGCTGAAGAAGATCCTGGACTGAGTTGAATCGAGCGAGCATTTAATTCCAGCGAGCCTCCCACGTCAGTGGGGGGAGGGTCTGACAAAACTCCCCCCACTAACGTGGGGGGCTCGCTCGTCTTCGTAGGAGGCTCGCCAATCGTGAAGCTTTTCCAAGGGACCTATGGTGTTGATCGATGCCCTATTCGCTGACCCAAGTCCAGCAGTTGATTCGCGATTTGTACGGAAGCAAAGATGGGGCCCGAGGCATTGAAGGCACCTTCATGTGGTTCATGGAGGAAGTTGGGGAATTGTCGGCCGCCTTACGTTCTGGTACCAAAGAAGAGACCGCGTTCGAATTCGCCGATGTGCTGGCCTGGCTCGTGACTTTAGCCAATATCTGCGATATCGATCTCGATAAGGCATTGGCGACCAAGTATGGGGCAGGCTGTCCGGGGTGCCATAGAGCACCCTGTGCCTGCTCCCAAACTGAGAAACCCTGAGCCTTCTATCTGGTGACAAGGTGATTAGATTTATTCGTGCTTGCTGGCCTTTGGCCGCGTCCTCGGGCTTGCGGTTTTTCTGCCGAACCTGGCCCCAGCTCAAGAGCGCGGCAAGATCCGCATCAATAGCATCCGCGTTGGTTTTCCCATCAATTTAGCCGACAGCCAGTTCAAAGCCGGAACCTGGACCCCGGTTTATGTGGACGTTACCGCCAACCCGACTGGGCCGGTCACGCATGCCAAACTGACGATCGAAGCCGTGGATACGGACGATGTGCGCAACAACTACACGGTCGACATCGCGCCGCTCGAGACCCGGTGAAACCGCAACTATAACGGCTTACACCAAGCCCGGAAGTGCCGGCGATGAAATCAGTGCCGTCATCCGCATCGACGACGTGGTGGCGACCAGCAAGTCGGATATCTTCACCGCGCTGGCGCTGGATCATCATCTTTACCTGGCCATGGGCGGCCGAGTGCCCGGCTGGAAGAGAGCCCTGGCCGGAGAAGTTGGCCCACCCAATGCCGACGCGCCGGCCACCGTCAACGCCGGGCCAGAGCACATCGCGGCGCTCGACGACATCCGCCAGTTTCCGACGCGCTGGTTCGGCTACGAAGCGATCGACCTCATGTATTTGACCACGAGCGACCGCGAGTTTCTCACGGGCCTGCTCAACGAGCGCGAAGGCCGCAAAGAAGCGATTGCCGAGTGGGTTCGCCGCGGCGGACATCTGCTGGTCAGCGTGGGCCGCAATCAGGACATCGTTTCGCAAATCGAAATCTTGCAAAACATTTTGCCGGTCACGGTCAAGGGCTTGCAACAATTCCCTGCCTTGGCCGGCCCCGCCCGCTGGACGGACCCGCGTCACGGGGCCATGGAGAATCCGCCGCCGCGCAAGGATCCAAATGGTCCGCGTCAACCCGTTGAAGTTGCGACCTTAATTCCAAAACCCGGGCGAAGTCGAAAGCTTGCTGAGCGAACAAGACAACAAGCTCTTGCTCATCGCCCGCGGCGCCTATGGCCTGGGCAAGGTTACGGTGGTCGCGTTCGATCTCGATCGACCGCCCTTCACGAGCTGGCTCGATAAAGGGCAAAACGAGTTCTGGAAAAAGGTAGTCGCCGAAACGGCGCCGACGGTGCATGCCGATCCCAAGCTCCAGAACAACGGGGCCATGTATCGGGGCGGCATGGGTGGGCAGGAATCTGCCGATCTGGGTAGCTCCCTGCAAGAGAACATCGAAGAATTCAGCGATATGCCGGTGATCTCGTTCGGCTGGGTGGCGCTGTTCATCCTCATCTACATCTTGATCGTCGGCCCTCTCGATTATTTCTTCTTGAAGAAGGTCGTCAAACGCCTGGAGCTGACTTGGATCACGTTTCCGACCGTCGTCATCACCATCAGCGTGGTCGCCTATTTCACCGCCTATTGGCTGAAAGGGAACGATCAACGCATCAACAAGGTCGATGTCCTGAACGTGGATCTGCACACTCAACAAGTCTATGGAACGACCTGGTTTTCCATCTTCAGTCCGCGCATCCAAAACTATATCGTGGGGCTCGAACCCGCCCAGGCCCTTTGTGGACCGAAGCCCGTCACGCCACCCAGCGTCACGATGAGCTGGATGGGCCGCCCGGAAGCGGGCTGGGGCGGCACGGGCCGGGCTCGTTCGCAGGGCGGCCTCTTTCGCCGAGCCTACGATTACGCGCCGGACGCCACGGGCATGGTGCGCGTGCCCATTCAGGTCTGGTCGACCAAATCGTTCGTCGCCTCCTGGATGGCGCCCTTCGATCCCGCCAAGCCCATCATGGTCGCCGACCTGAAGCATCCCAAGGGGAATTCGGATGCGCTTACCGGCTCCATCACCAGCAACTTTCCCGTGCCCCTGCAAGGCGCTGCCATTTACCGCGTGCGGGGCGGCTCGGGCCGATGGTATCCCCTGGACACGCTCCTTACCGGTGTTCCCCAACGTGTGGACAATCTGCTTGTGGGGGGAGCCGGCGGCGAGGAAATGGACGCTTGGTTGAGCTCCGGAGCCGGCGCCGCCGACCGGCCCAGGATCCAAATCGAAGGGAATGAAGGCCAATGCCATCGAGCCAATAATAAAATGCCTTATGTTCCAGCAATACGAACGCATAAAACGGCCCAATAACCTCCTCCGTAATATGGACGAGAGCTGGCGTTTGCCGCACAAAGATGAAGTGGTGCTGTTCGCGCGCATTCCCCGTGAGGACGGCGAAGCCGAGAGCATCGCCAGCAACCCGGCCGCGCAGACCGCCCTTTGGCTGGGAGAGCTGCCCGGGCCTGGCGCCGAGCGCCGTCCTTTACTGGGCACCATGTCGCAAACAAGTTATATTCGGATTTTCATTCCGGTGACTCAAACGGATTGACCCGGCACGGCGATCGAGACATCAATTCGGGACCATCTTTCGCAGAGGCCTCCATGATCGAAACCCGCGACTTGACGAAAATGTACGGCGAGCTCTTCGCCCTCAATCGGCTCACGCTCAAGCTCGAACAAGGCGACGTCTACGGCTTCATCGGTCCCAACGGCGCAGGCAAAACCACCACCATGCGCATCCTGGCCACGCTGCTCAACCCGACCTGGGGCGAAGCGTCGGTCTGCGGCTACTCGATCTATAACGGCGCCAAAGAAATTCGCCGCATGATCGGCTATATGCCCGATTTCTTTGGCGTCTACGATGATATGAAAGTTGTCGAATACCTGGAATTCTTCGCCGCCGCTTACCGCATCAAAGGCCCGGAACGGCGCAGAAGCTGCGATCAGGTGCTCGAGCTGGTCGATCTCGGTTACAAACGCGACGCTCTGGTCACTAGCCTCTCGCGCGGCATGACGCAGCGTCTGGGTTTGGCCCGCGTGTTGTTGCACGAGCCGCAAGTGCTGCTGCTGGACGAGCCGGCCAGCGGCCTCGACCCGCGGGCTCGTATCGAAATGCGTGGCTTGCTCAAAGACTGCGCAACATGAAGAAGACCATTTTGGTCTCCAGCCATATCCTTCCGGAATTGGCGGACATCTGCAACAAGATCGGCATCATCGAGCGCGGCAAGCTACTCTTCAACGGCGACGTCGAATCCGCTATTCGCCGCGTGCGCCAGAACAAGGTCTTCGACGTGGCCGTCGCCGATGGCGGGGCACCGGTCGCTCAGCAGCTTCTCACGGCGAGCGATAAAGTCCTCAAAGTCGAAAGCAAGGACGGCGAACTGCTGCAGGTCACGCTCAACGATCAAATCGAAGACGGCTCATTCATTGCCGATCTGCTGGTCAAGAACAACCTGCGGCTCAAGATGCTCCGGGAGGAGCAAATCAACCTGGAAGACGTGTTCATGGCCATCACCAAGGGCATCACGAACTAAATCATCATGCGAATTCTGGTGACGGGCGGCGCGGGATATATTGGCAGCCATGCCGTTCGCCTTTTTCTCGCTCAGGGACACGAAGTCTGGGTCTACGACAATCTCTCCAAGGGCCATCGCAAGGCAGTTCCCGAAGATCGCCTTCTGGTCGGCGACCTCTCGGAATCCGCGCGCGTCGATCATGCGTTGTTGAGCAATCGTATCGAAGCCGTCGTCCATTTCGCCGCTTTTCTCGATGTGGGCGAATCGGTGCGCGAGCCAGGCGAAATACTATCAGAACAACGTGGTCAACACGCTCAATCTGCTGGAAAGCATGCGCCGCAACGGCATCAAACGCATCGTCTTTTCCAGCACTGCCGCCACGTTCGGCGTCCCGGATAAGATGCCCATCACCGAAGAACACCCGCAATTGCCCATCAATCCCTACGGCACCACCAAGCTGGTCGTCGAGCGCGCTCTGGCCGAATATGCCAAGGCATACGATTTCAGTTTTGCCGCATTGCGCTATTTCAACGCCGCCGGGGCCAGCGCAGGACGGCAGCATCGGCGAGGATCATCATCCCGAAATCCACCTGATTCCGCTCATTTTCCAGGCGATTCAGGGGCAGCGCCAGCACATCGATATTTATGGAACCGACTACCCCACCCCGGACGGCACTTGCGTCCGCGACTTCGTTCACGTAGACGATTTGGCCACGGCCCATCTGCTGGCGCTCGAAAACCTCAGTCCCGGCAAGGGCATGCATTTCAATTTGGGAACGGGCCATGGCTTCAGCGTGCGCGAAGTCATCCGCACGGCGGAAACCATTCTTGGCAAGAAGGCGCCGGTTCGAGAAACGGCTCGGCGTCCCGGCGATCCGCCCGTGCTGGTCGCGTCGTCAGAAAAGATTCAGCGCGAATTGGGCTGGCGGCCAAAATACACCGACGTCCGCGCCATCATGGAAACCGCCTGGCAATGGCACCGGACGCATCCGCGGGGGTATCAAGATCGTTAGCGAAAGCTATTCTCCGGCCCCGGATAACTGCCGTCGCGGACTTCGCGGCAGTATTGCTCGACAGCGCCCTTCACCTGCTTGCCCAGATCGGCGAAGACCTTGACGAACTTGGGCCGAAAATCGCCGAACAGGCCCAGGATGTCGGGCGTCACTAGAACTTGTCCATCGCACTGAGGCCCCGCCCCGATGCCGATCGTCGGCACGCGCAGGGCCGCGGTCAATTTGCCGGCGAGGTCCGCCGGCACGCATTCGACCACCACGGCGAAAGCCCCGGCCTTCTCTACGGCCGCCGCGTCTTCGAGCAGGCGATCTTCCGCACGCTGAACGCGGAAGCCGCCCAAAAGATTTACCGACTGCGGCGTCATGCCGATGTGTCCCATGATCGGAATATCGGCGGCGGCAATGGCGGCGATGGCGGCCGCGCTGCGAACGCCCCCCTCCAGCTTGACGGCGTGAGCCCCGCCTTCTTTGATGAGCCGGCCGGCATTTTCGACTGCTTGCTGTGGGCTGATCTGAAAAGACATGAACGGCAAATCGGCGATAATCAGGCAATGCGACGTGCCGCGAGCGACGCAACGCGTGTGATAGATCACTTCATCCAACGTGACGGGAAGCGAGGTCGTGTGCCCCTGCACCACCATGCCCAAGGAATCGCCTACGAGCAGAGAATCGACGCCGGCCGCGTCCAACAGGCGGGCCATGGTGTAGTCGTAGGCCGTGAGCATCGTCAGCCGCTTGCCTTGCGACTTGGCCGTCATGAAATCCGGCACCGTCATCGGCTTGCGGACCACCGGATCGGCGTGGGCCGGCCCATTGGACTGGGCCACGGCGGTTTGCTTTACGGCGCCCATGATCTGCTCCGGAGATACTCGTAGGACAGGCTGCCTAGCCTGTCCAGACAGGCTGTCCGACGTGATTGAATTCTGCACCGGGTTACTACCAGATCAGACAGGCTAGGCAGCCTGTCCTACGTGGTTCATTATACGGCCGATCCTTTACCGCGGCTGATTCGCCAACAGTTGACGAAAGCGGGCATAGGGCTCCGCCCACGTTTCGGGTTGCTTCGGTTCATAGGTGATGACGCCGAAAGAGCGCCGGACGATTTCGCGGGCTTCGGACAAGGAACCAACCAGACCCAGGCCCCGTGCTTGCATCAACAGGTTGCCGATGGCGGTTGCTTCCACAGGGCCTGCCAACACCAAGCAGTTGCAAGCATCCGCAGTCAGCTGGCATAAAAGCTGATTCTGGGAACCGCCGCCGACTACGTGAATCACTTCGATCGACCGGCCGAGCATCTGCTCCATGCACTCGACCACCCAGCGATATTTAAGGGCCAGGCTCTCCAGAGCGCAGCGCACGAACGCGCCCGGCCCCGAGGGCGCTGGCTGGCCTGTGCGCCGACAGTAATCGGCAAGAGCGGCGGGCATGTCCGCCGGCAGAATGAAGGAGCTGTCGTCCGGGTCGATCAGGCTGCGGAAAGGCGTCGCTTCAACCGCTACGCGAGCCAGGTGGCTGTAATCGTAGGTTGTCCCCGCACGTTCCCAGGCCCGCCGGCACTCCTGCACGAGCCAGAGCCCCATGATGTTCTTGAGGAAGCGCGTTCGAACCGTCCACGCCGCCTTCGTTCGTGAAGTTGTAGGCCAGCGACTGATCGGTGATATAGGGCGTTTTCAGCTCGACACCCATGAGCGACCAGGTGCCCGAGCTAATGTAAGCCCAGGAATCGCCCGAAGCGGGGACTGCCGCCACCGCCGAGCCGGTATCGTGCGTTGCGGGGGCGATGACGGGCATAGGACGCAGGCCCGCCTCGCCGGCGATGCCGCTGCGCAGCGGTCCTAGGACCGTTCCCGGGGCCACCAGATTTCCCAGCATTTTCTGGGGCAAGCCGACTGCCTGCACCAGGTCGAAGGCCCAGGCGCAGCCGTAGCCGGGTCGAGCATTTGCGTTGTCGATGCGTTGGTATATTCGACCGCCTTTTCGCCCGTAAAGAAATAATGGAAGAGATCGGATATGAGCAGGAGGGTTTCGGCGCTTTCGAGCAGCGGCGAACGATCGCGTTGCATGGCCAATAGCTGGAAGAGTGTGTTGAAGCGCATAAACTGCAGGCCGGTGCGCTGATACATGTCGGTCCGGCTGACGCGCTTGAAAGCCAAATCCATGACGCCTTCGGTGTGCGGGTCGCGGTAATGGCGCGGGTTGCCGAGCAGAACATCGCCCCGTCCCAGCAAGCCAAAATCAACTCCCCAGGAATCGACGCCGATGGAGTCGATGGTCCCGTGGGTCGCGCCGGCTTTGCGTAACGCGACCAACATTTCCTGGTAAAGGAAGAGGACGTCCCAGTGCAGCGTGTCGAGGGTGCGCACTGGTCCGTTGGCGAAGCGATGCAGCACGTCGAGTTCTAGGCGGCTGCCGTCGTAAATCCCCAAAACGCCACGGCCGCTTTCGGCGCCCAGGTCGAAGGCCAGCATTTTCTGCGTCGCAGGCATGATGAGAATTCCCGGCGTCAAAAGACAAAGTACGTCTCTCAAAGTATAAAGAAGCGAGTAAGAGCGTCTAAAATAACCAAGCGGGCACATCGTCCTGCGGAGATTGTCTCTCTTTTTTAGAGGTTCTCAAGGCTACCAAGATACGCTTCTGCCCAGCGCCGCCAACGCGCGGGAAAACTTTTGAGGCAAGCGCATGAGTCGGCGAATGGTTCAGCAGCTCGCGGATAGCGACGCGGTCGAGGAAATCTATCTTATTGCGGATAAGCAGTTGCGAGCCAACCGCAACGGCAATCTTTATTTGCAGGTCGAATTGCGCGACCGTAGCGGGTCGATTACGGCCCGCCTATGGAATGCCAGCGACGCCCTCTTTCGCACCTTCGACGTCGGCGATTTCGTCTGGGTGCGCGGCAAAGTCCAGCTTTTTCAGGGCGCTTTGCAAATTATCTTGAGCCAGATCGACCGCTTCGAGACCGAGAAGGTCGATCTCGCCGATTTTCTCCCGCATACGCCGCACGATGTCCACAAATTGCTCGACCGGCTGCGCGCCACCCTCATGCACCTGTCCAATCACCATTTGCGCGCTCTGGCGGAATGCTTTCTCATGGACGAAGAATTCGTCCGCGATCTCATGCAGGTGCCGGCCGGCATACGGAATCACCATGCCTATCTGGGCGGTCTTCTGGAACACGTCGTTACCCTTATGGACGCGGCCGACCGGCTGATGTCGCTCTATCCCGACCTCGATCGCGATTTGCTGCTGACGGGTATTTTCCTCCATGATATCGGCAAAATCCGCGAGCTGAGCTACCGCAAAGTCTTCTCGTATACCGATGAAGGACAGTTGGTGGGCCACCTTATCATCGGCGTCGAGATGCTCAACGAAAAGGTCGCCAAGGTCCCGGATTTGACGGGCGAGCCCTTCCCCCGCGAACTTTTGCTGCGCCTCAAGCACATGATCGTGAGCCATCATGGCACGCACGAGTTCGGCAGCCCCAAGCTGCCGATGACGCCCGAGGCCATCGCCCTGCATCATCTGGACAACCTCGACGCCAAGACGCACAGCTTCGCTCGCGACATCAAGGAAGACAAGAACGCCTCCTCCGCGTGGACCCCCTTCAATCAGTCGTTGCAACGGCGGCTCTTCAAGGGGCTGGTGGACGATTCTGAACCTGCCTATTCTCCGACACTCGCGGCTCCGGATTAATGGCCACTCTCGAAGAGCAGATCCTGGCTGCTTTGGAACGCGACAGCTACCGGCCGGTCAAAGCCCGGGCGCTGGCACGGCAGCTCGGTGTGCCGACCGCCGCTCAGCCCAAGCTCAAGGAAGCGTTGCGCGAACTCGTTTCGCGGGGCCGGATCGAGCTGGGCAAAGGCAACGTCATTCGCAAGGCCAGGCCGCTCAGCGGCATCGTCGGCGTTTTCCGCCGCACTTCCGCCGGCAGCGGATTCGTCCGACCCACGGCAACTCCGGGTACGGCCGTCGCAGATATTTACATCGCGGCCAATGACAGTCTCGACGCCGCCACGGGCGATGAAGTGCTCGTCAAGCTCAAGGGCAAAGCCAACCAAATTGCGGGTCGCGGGCCGCGCAGGCGTGGTCATCCGCATCGTGCTACGCGAGACGCGCCAGTTCGTCGGCACCTATTTCGAGCGCGACGGCCAGGCATTCGTCCGCGTCGACGGCGGTCCGTTTCGTCACAGCATCCTGGTCGGCGACGCCGAGCGCGCGAGGGCCAACCTGGCGACAAAGTCGTGGTGGAAATGCTCCATTTCCCCACGCTCGACGAACGCGGCGAAGGAGTGATCGCAGAAGTGCTGGGCCGGCACGGCGGCCTGGCGTCGACACGCTTTCGATCATCCGCCAGTTCGAGATCCCCGATCGCTTTCCGGAGGATGCCCTCCAGGAAGCCCGTGAGGCCGCTGCTTCCTTCGACGAGACCAACCTCAAAAAACGCGAAGACCTCACGAGCCTGCTGGCAGTCACCATCGATCCGGTCGATGCCAAAGATTTCGACGACGCGATCTCGCTCGAGCGCGATCCGCATAGCCATCACTGGCTGCTGAGCGTTCATATCGCCGATGTCGCTCATTTCGTCCCAGCCGGCGGTCCGCTCGATCGCGAGGCGCCAAGCGCGGCACCAGCGTCTATCTGCCCGGCCGCGTCGTGCCCATGCTTCCGGAGTTGATCTCCAACGGCCTGGCCAGCTTGCAACAGCAGCGCGTTCAGGCTCGTCAAAACCGTGCGCATGGACTTTACGCCCACCGGCCAGCCGGCTCACGTCAGTTTTTCCGAAGCCGGCATTCGCGTCGCGCAGCGCTTGCGCTACGAAGAAGTCGGCGCATTCCTGGAAGCGCCGGACAAGACGCCGCACATCGACGCCGAAGTGGGCGGGCTCCTGCTCCGCATGCGCGATTTGGCGCTGATTCTGCACAAGCGGCGTCTCAAGCGCGGGTCGCTTGAGCTATCCATGCAGGAAGCCGAAGTCGATTTGGATGCCGACGGCATCGTGATCGGCGCTCACTTCCGCGAGCATGGCCTCAGCCATCAGATCGTCGAAGAGTTCATGTTGGCCGCCAATGAAGCGGTGGCCGAACACTTGACGAGCCTGAGCGTGCCGTTCCTGCGGCGCATTCATCCTGCCCCCGAACCCAACAAGCTGGAGATATTTGCCGCCTTCGCCCGTGAGTTCGGCTACAAGATCGATCGGTTCGTCGATCGCTTCACGCTCCAGAAGATTTTGAAACAGGCAGCCAGCAAGCCGGAGGTTCACGCCGTCAACTATGCCTTGCTGCGCAGTCTCAAGCAGGCGGTGTATAGCCCTGCCGAGGAGGAGCATTATGCCCTGGCGAGCAAGAATTACTGCCACTTCACCAGCCCCATTCGCCGCTATCCCGATCTGACGGTGCACCGTCTGCTCAGTCAGTGGATTCGCACCGGCAAAGCCGGCTGCGATCCCGTCGAGCTGGCGGTCGTGGGCGCGCACAGCAGCAAAACCGAGCGACGCGCCGAGAAGGCGGAACGCGAGCTGATCAAGCTGAAGATTTTAACCTACATGAGCACCCGCGTCGGCTTGGAGATGGAGGCGGTGATAACCGGAGTGGCGGACTACGGCTTCTTCGCCCAGGCGATCAACATGCCCGTCGAGGGGCTGGTTCACGTCTCGACGCTCGACGACGATTACTATTACTTCGATGAACCGGGCATGAGCCTGCGCGGCCGCCGCGGCAAAACGTCCTTCCGCCTGGGAGATCGCGTGCAGGTCCGCGTCATTCGGGTCGATTTGCAACGCCGGCAGATGGATTTTCGGGTGGTAGCGAAGAAACCGAAATAACTGCGCGAGGCGATCGTTATGTATTCATATTTACCACTCTTTCACACCACCCATACCGTTACCCTCATTTAAGCGATCCCAACGTCCCTTCACCAATGGCGGTTTTTCGCCGAGGAAAAGCAGACCCAGTTGCGCAGGTGTTAAAAAACGAATCGCCAATTGTCGGTAATCCACTTACGTTTGAACTTCATACAGCGAATTCTCATACGAATCCAGCGATCTAAAGTACAGAAGAGACTGCGGCAATTAGAGAAAACCGTGCCAAAGTAGTTAACCGTACCTCTCACAACCTAGTTGATCTTCCTAACAACCTTAACATCCAGATTTTAATAACAAGGGGTGAGTTCACGAATCTTATCTTTGAATTTCTCCACCAACTTAGCACAAATCTTAACAAACCAAACCCCGATATCAAAATCCGAAAAAGGCAAAACCCTGTCAGAAAGTCGTCATCTTAGTTTTCTCAACACTCAAGGAGAGACCGAGACTAACCAGATACCGGAGCACCAAGTCATATGCCTCACAAACCTTAACCTGAGATTTAGTCAGAACCACAAAATCGTCAACATAACGCACGAAGCGGAAACCAACGTTGTGGAGTGCCCAATCGAGGCTGTTGAGAGTGATGTTGGCAAGAAGAGAGGAAATGACACCCCCTTGCGACGTGCCCAGATCTGTCAACGTGAAGACACCGTCCTCCATCACTCCAACCTTGAGAAATCGTTCGACGAGATAGAGAATGTTGCCGTCAGCGATGAGCTCGCTGACGCCGTTCATGATGACGTGGTGGGGGATGTTGTTAAAGAACCCCTTGATGTCGGCATCCAGCACGTGCTGGTAGCCTTGTCGCTTGAGTTCCAACACCCTTCGCACGGCCATGTGACAGCCCCGAAAAGGCCTGAAGCCGTAGGAGTCGTCATGGAAGATACCCTCGAAGTGAGCGTTCAGGAGATAGCGAACCATCTCCTGAGCAACGCGGTCGGCGACTGCGGGAATGCCCAGCGGGCGTGTTTCCCCTGTGTTTCCTTTAGGAATGTGGACACGTCGGAGAGGGAGGGATTGATAGGTCCCTCCTTTCAAACGACGTTCGAGCGCAGCTAAGTTCTTTAGAAGTTGACCTTCGTACAGTTCAATGGACACGCGATGTATGCCCGCGGCCCCCCGGTTGCGACGAACGCACCAGAAGGCCCCCTCAAGCGTATCCAGGTTGATACGACCTGTCAGGAATGTGCTTCGATCCTGGTCAAAGCCGCTCCTTTCCAGCAGGAGCCCATGGAACGAAGGATCGGTAGATGCACCCGCTGGAGTCTTCGTGGAGAATGTTTCTTAGCGACTCTCTTGAGTCCGGGGAGGCCGGACGATCCCGAAGGGGGACCTGTTTGCGAGAGGCTAACTGTTCCCGTGAAGTCTCCGGTGGTGTATCTGCCAACTCCGGTGCCCCCTTTCGCGCGCGTGCCTTTCTTGGGGGACGCTGCCATCCCCGAACCCGTGGCGTAGGGCCGCCGCGGGCGCCGCTGCGTTAGTCCGAGCCGTTTCGTCATAAACTTATAGGCACGAAGTTTTCCAGAGCTAGCCTGGAACAGCGTGGGACTTTCACCCGTCAGTGTGGTGAGCCGTTGTATCCGCGCGAGATCACGTAACACCCTGTCCGTCGTTCGAGCAAACCGTATCGTGCTCGATCCGGACCAAGCGGAGCTTGGCCAATGCTTCAGCAGGTTAAGGAGCATGGCACACCAACCAGGCCCAAGTGACCCCTCCTGGATTGACCTTGCCTGGCCCCTCCGTCGCCAGGCATTGCTGCCCGACGCTGGCTGCGTAGGTCCGATAGGACTTTCAGCAAGGTTTTCTGAACGCGCACGGCCCCACCTAGTAGGATTAGGTCCTCCTTTCGTGATGCACGTTTGAGATGAACTACCATATTGCTTTCTCGTTAACCCGGAGCCAACGGCGACGGCGGACAGGTTCCTCACGGGGCGGTGAAGTCGGGGCGAGCGGTGCATCAAGTCAGTAATTTGAGGCGACAAGTCCGCCGTCGCCGCTGGCTCCGGGTTAAACGAGCTTCGCTTAGAGCGCTGTTCAGATCCTCGTCGGTTGCGTCCCGTTGCACCAAATCTTGAAGCTGAATCCATGGAGGTCGAGATCTTCGCCGCGGTCGGCGTCGCCGGGGCCGCCGCGCTCCAGGCTCATGCGCAAGAAGCCCCACAGTCCGATCGGTTCGCCGGAGTGATCGTAGCCGTCGGCATCGGCGTCGGCCTCCAGCATCCAGCGATAAACGCGCTTTTCGCCGCCTGGATCCGCTTCTTCTTGCCAGCCCTTCAGCACGCGGGACACCGCTATCAGGGCCGACTTCCAAACCTTCGGGTCGCGCACCAGGAGGCGCCATTCTTCGGGGCTCGTTTCTGCTTCAACGCGCGGCAGCTGTTTGATGGCGGTGAAAAGTCGATGCTCTATTTCCGCCGCCCGCCAGGGCGACCAGAGGTGAAAGCTGACCAGAGGCGTTTCGAAGGTCAACTGAAAGAAATCGATCTGCATGCGCAAGTACTCGAGCGAAAAGGGAGCAGTAGCTACCTGATCCATGGTAGGACGGAAGGGCCAGCGGGAAAAGCTCGCGGCTCAACGAATCGTCGATCACGAAGCCCCTGCTAATGCGTGGCAGCCGCCTTCTTCGGCGGGTAGAAGCAGACGGCCAGCAAGATGGCTGCGATAATTGCCGTCGCGCAAGGCACCAAAAAAAGGCTCCGGAAATCCACGACGCCATCTTTGGTGAAAACCTGTTGGAGCAGGTACGGGCAGACCGAATTGGCCGCCAACACTCCCAGGCCGAGAATCATCACATTGAAAAGCCCTTGGGCACTGGCCCGGGCATCCTTGGGGAAGAACTCGTCGACGAAAATATAAACGGTTGCGAAAAAGAACGCGTAGCAGATGCCGTGCAGAACCTGGACCAGGATGATGAGGGTTTGGCTCTGCGGGTAAAAGGCATACACGGCAAAGCGACACGGCGTGGCCAAGCACGCCGATGACCATCGTCCATTTCCAGCCGAGGTTCTTGAGAGTCACGCCCAAAACGAGCATGGTAACGATCTCCGCCACCTGGCCGATCGACATCACCGGCATGATCCAGTTGCCTGGAATGCCGACGCCTCCGCTCTCGGCGCTGGCGCTTAAAAAAGTTCCGGTCCAATTGAAGTAACAGTTGAGCACGAAAGCATCGATGAAAGTGACGATCCAAAGCACCAACACAAAGGGATGTTTGAGCAGCTTGATGGCCTCCAGCCAGGCGCGCTTTCACCGGGCCCCTTCCTCGGCTTTTTTGGGCGGAGTGTGCGGCAAAGTCATGCTGTAGAAAGCCAAGGCGAAGGAAGCGATGCCGGCGACGATAAAGGTCCAGCGCATCGCGTCTTTGAGCCCGTCTCCGGTCAGACCGCTCTTGAGCACCACGCTCAGCCACTCGATCGGGCCGGACGTGTTGGCTGCTTCAACCGCGTGCCAATCCACGAAGATAAAAGTGAAGGGCCACGCCGCCAGAATCCAGCCGATGGTGCCGCCCATGCGCACGAAGCCGAACTCTTGCTGGGCGTCCTTCATATTGGCGAAGGCGATGGAGTTGGTGATCGAAATGGTGGGCACATAAAGCAGGCAATGAACCAGCATCAAACCGAAAAAAGGCCAAAAAGTCTTGGTGAACGCCAGTCCGAGTATGGCCAGGCCGCCGACGAGATGGCTGAAGGCGAGAAAAGCGCTCCGCGGCGAAATTGCGGTCGGCGAACTGATTGCTGAAGAACATGCCCACGATGGCAGCGATGGGAAAGGCGTTCAAAATGAACGCTTGTTCCGAAAAGATGAAAAGCAGCTTTTCGGGAATGATATTCGCCAAGAACGCCAACTCGGCTGGGGGCGTGGTGGCAGAGAATTTAAGCGTGGGCAGGTAAGGAAAAATCAGCGGCAGCCAAGCTCCCCAGATGAAGAACTCCAGCACCATCATGATGAACAAGCGGATGCGCATCGGCACGGCAGAGACTCCTGGAGTCAGGGAGAAGGGCGTCGAACTGGCGGTAGGGACTTGGGCTTGTTCTATCAACTTCGTTGGGGACAAGTAGGTCCGGCGAATCGATACGTTAGCAATGCAAGTGCCAGCAAGCCAGACGTAAACTAGCGAGCCTCCCACGTTAGTGAGCCTCCCACGTTAGCGAGCCTCCCACGTTAGTGGGGGGAGGTTGCGGCAAACTCCCCCCACTAACGTGGGAGGCTCGCTGGATCTCGATTTGTGGGAGGCTCGCTGGATCTCGATTTGTGGGAGGCTCGCTGGATCTCGATTTGTGGGAGGCTCGCTAGATCGCGAAGTAGGAGCCAACAACAAAACAAGCCCTCGCAAATTGCGAGGGCTTGCTTGATTCCGCCGGCCGAGCCGGCTCGCTAGGGCTGTTTCCCTGCAGGTGGCGATCCGGTAGGCGCCTGGATCTTCAATTCGTTGCGGACATCGCCGACGCCGGGCGACATTCCCAGAATGGCGCCGGCCAAAATGCGCTCGTGTTCATCCGCGGCGCTTCCCTTCAATACGACCGTTTGGCCCTCTACGCTGACTTGAATCCCCTTGGGATTAGTCAGCCCCTGAGAACTGGCGATGAGCGATTGCAACTGCGTCTGCATGCGGGCCGAGGGGACGTTGGGCATCTTCCAGCCGAGCGATTGCGTGTAACGCGGCCCAACGCTGATGCCTGCGGCCGGCGTGGTGGCCGAAGTGTTGCCAGAGTTGGCGTTGCCGCGGCTCACGTTAGCCGAACTGTTCGAAGTGTTGGCGGTGACGAAAAGGGGAGAACCGAAAGTCTTCGTGGTGCTCGCGCCACCCGTGGTCGAAGTTGAATTGGGCAGGCCATATTGCAGCGGATTGTTGTAGTAAGCCGCGACAATATTGCTTTGGGAAGGCCCCACCATGTTCCCGGAGGGGGGACGATAGGTGCTACCCGTCATGCTGCCCGTCGTCGAGCCCGTGAGAGTACCGGAGCCGGTAAGCGAGCCTGTCGACGATCCGAGCAAGCTGCCGCTGGTGCTCGATCCCAACAAACTGCCGCTGCTGCTCGAACTTCCCAGGCTGCTCGACGAACTTCCAAGGGAAGAAGTCGTGCCGCCCAAGAGGGAGCTGCCGCTTGAAGAAGAACTGCTCTGGGCGCGGGCATAAGGTGCGCCCATCGCTAACAAGCACACGCCGGCGCTTAGTGCCGCTACCACCGGCAAAGCTTGACACAATCGTCGCCAAAAATGCATGGGGTCGTCTCCTTGAGGGTTGCGAGTACCCCGGTCAGAGCCTTGTTCAAGAAAATCATCGACATTCGGCAGTCCTGGTGCAATAATTACACCAAGCTTTATCCTATGTTTTCAACCCCAGGTAATCGCAAACGACTCGTTTTATCAATTATGCACGCGCTTTGACGCTACTTCGGAAGGTAGAAGCCGGTATCTCCACCCCCTTCCCGACACTCTACCCAGAAGGCAGGGTTGATATTGACGCCTCAGCCGGCATTTTCGAGCGTGTTTAGTCCTCTTTTCCTCGCCTGATCGAAGCCAAGAGATAACGAAATCATGCAATTGATACAGCAGCTGCTACGTAAAGGCCTGCTCAAGGAAGAGGACCTTCCCCGGATCGCAGAAGCCGAGAAACTGAGCCCCGACCGGCATTTGCACGAAATCCTTATCGAAAAAGGGTTTGCAAAAGAAGACGACGTTTTGCAGACGCTTGCGGACTTCATGGGCATGGAGTTCGTCGACCTAACCAAAATCACCGTCGATCCCAAATCGCTCGCTTCGGTTCCCGCCAAGCTCGTGCACCGCCATTCTCTCATGCCGCTGCACCGTGAGAACGGCACGCTGGTGGTCGCCACGGGCGATCCCTTCGATGTCAATTCCCTCGACGAGATTGCAAACCGTTACCGGCCTGCAGATTCAGCCGGTGCTCGCCAGTCCGCGCGAAATCGCCCGCCTCATCAAGACGCACTTCGGCGTCGGCGGCGAGACCGTCACCGCCCTGGTGCAGGAACGCGCCAACGATGGCGTCGAACTGCTCGAAGGCTTCGAGGCCGACGACAGCGAGCTGGCCAAGATGGCCCAGGAAGCCTCGGTCGTCAAGCTCGTCAACGAGATCCTCATCGAAGCCGCCAACGAGCGGGCCAGCGACATTCACATCGAGCCCGGACGAAAACAGCCTGCGCATCCGCTACCGCATCGACGGCATGCTGCAAACCCAGAAGCTGCCGCCGGAAATCAACCGCTTCCAAGTCGCCGATCATCAGCCGCCTCAAGATCATGGCGCATCTGAACATCGCCGAAAAGCGCCTGCCGCAAGACGGCCGCATCAAGATGCGCGTGCAGTAACCGCGAAATCGACGTCCGCGTGTCGATCATCCCGATGATCCACGGCGAAGGCATCGTCATGCGTCTGCTCGACAAGGGCCGCATGGTCTTCAACCTGACCAACGTCGGCATGTTGCCGGACACCTACAAGACGTTCAAGCAAGCTGATCGATCGGCCGCACGGCATCTGCTGGTGACCGGCGCCGACCGGCTCGGGCAAAATCGACGACGCTCTACAGCGCCCTCAACGAAATCAAGGACGAGACGATCAAGATCATCACGGTCGAAGACCCCGTCGAATATCAGCAGCCGGGCATCAGCCAGATTCAGGTGCACGCCAAGATCGGCCTGACCTTCGCCGCCGCCCTGCGCAGCATTCTGCGTCACGACCCCGATGTGATGCTGATCGGCGAAATGCGCGATCTGGAAACGGCCGAAAGCGCCATCCAGGCATCGCTGACCGGCCACCTGGTGTTCAGCACCCTGCACACCAACGACGCCCCGACGCCTTCACGCGCTTGATCGACATGGGCATCGAGCCGTTCCTGGTGGCCAGCACGGTCGAAGGCGTGCATGGCCCAGCGGCTGGTGCGCACGATCTGCCCGGACTGCAAACAGTCATACGACGCTCGCAGCCGCTCGACGTGCCGACCGACTTCCCGCGCAGACGGCCGGCCGGTGCGACTGTTAAGGGGGCCGGCTGCCGGGCGTGCCGGCAGACCGGCTTCCGCGGCCGCACGGGCATTTACGAGCTGATGGTGACCGACGACGAGATCCGCGACATGTGCGTGCAGCGCGTCAACGCTTCGCCAGATCCGCAACACGCGCGTTAAGGGGGGTATGATTACGCTTCGGCAAGATGGCTGGCGGAAAGTTCTTAACAGGCGTGAACTGACGTATTGACGAGGTCGCTCGCGTGACGGCGGGCGATATTGTCAGCGCATACACAGCGTGCATCGTTTGGAGAATGGCCGAATTCAGTTACGTCGCGATGGCATCTTCGGGTCAGCGCGACCAGGGCAAGCTCACCGCGAACAGCGAGCGCGAAGTCATGGCCATGCTCGACGCGCGCGGCATGTTCCCTTTGTCGGTCACGGCCATCCAAGACGCGACCGTCGGTGGCGGCTGGCATCGCAAGATCAAGCCGCGGGCCATGGCCATGTTCTACACCCAGCTGGCCGACCTGCTCCGCTCCGGCGTACCGCTCCTGCGCAGCCTCGATTTTCTCGAGCGCCAGAGCACGGCGCCGGCCTTGAGTCAGGTCATCCGCGACGTGCAGGCCAAGGTCGCCGACGGCACCACGCTTGCCGACGCCATGGCGGCCTATCCCAAAGCCTTCTACCGAGCTGGCCGTTAGCATGGTCCGCGCCGGTCAGGAAGGCGGCTTCCTCGAGGACGTGCTCAAACGCATCGCCGATTTCACCGAACAACAGGAAGATTTGAAAGGCAAAGTCGTCGGGCGCCATGGCTTACCCGATCTTCTTGTCGGTCGTCGGCTTCATCGTGCTCAATGTGCTGATCATTTTTTTCGTGCCCGAGTTCGAAGACATCTTCAAGCGGCTCGAGGAAAAAGGCGAATTGCCCCACATCACTCAAATTTTGATGGGTACCAGCCATTTCATGCAACAGCAAGGGTGGTGGGCGGCCTGGTGGTCGTTGGCCTGGTGATCGCTTTCGGCGCTGGGCGCGTACGCCGAGCGGCCGCATCAATGTCGATCGCTACGTCGAATTCTCCCGGCGCCGGCGCCATTTACTTGAATCTCGGCCCTCTCGCGCTTCACGCGCATCCTGGGCACGCTGTTGCACAACGGCATTCCGATTTTGCAGGCCTTGCGGATTGCCAAGGATTCCACGGGCAATCGCGTGCTCAGCGAGGCCATCGAGAAATCCGCCGAGAATATCAAATCGGGCGACAAATTCGCCACGCCGCTGGCCGCCAGCAAGTATTTCCCCCGCGACGTCGTCGAGATGATCTGCGGTCGGCGAAGAGAGCAATAACCTCGAAACCGTGCTGGTGGACATATCCATCGGATTGGAGAAGCGGACCACCCGGCAACTCGATCTTTTTGTGCGGCTGCTGGAACCGGTCATGCTGCTGGTCATGGCCGCGGTGACGCTGTTCGTGGTGGCAGGCCTGCTGCTGCCTGTGTTCAAGATGAGTTCTGCAGTAGGATGATTCATCGCCTCTTAATGATCGTGCGTCTAAGATAACTGGGACCTGGTTTGTGTATTTGAGGAGGGGTTTCCCATGCAACTACGTCAGGTGCATCAACGTGATACGGATCATCGGGGCGGCTTTACCCTGATGGAATTGCTTGTGGTCGTGGCCATCTTGGTCGTTTTGGCCGGGGCGGCCGTTCCCATGTACATGAAATATCTCGATGAGTCCAAACGCAGATTGGCCTGGACCAACGCCAAGACGATCGAAACGGTTTCGCGATTCCTACAAGCTCAGCAATGGCGATTATCCAGCTAGCCTGGAAGATCTGCTCGTCCCGGGCCGACGGCAAACCCTTCTTCCAGCGCAAGGATCTCATGGATCCCTGGCAGAATGAGTATCAGTATTCTCAGCGCGGCCAGCATCACCAGATGGGCAGGCCGGATATTTGGTCGAACGGTCAGAACCCCAACGACCCCAATGGCCAAATAGGCAGTTGGCTACCCACTGCCCCCAAGTAGCTTTGGTCTGCAAACGACGGGATTGCGCGTCTCGATTCGCAGCGCATCTTCTGACAGGCGAGCCGGGAGTGTCAGCGACCGGAGAACTTGGCATAGCAAGCACTCATGTACTCCGGTCGCTGACGCTTCCGGCTCGCCATTGGTTACCTTGATCTGTTCGGCGCCGTTCGTTCGAGGTTGCGTGTTATGCTTTCTCGCGGCTTTGCTCGACCTGATGATCGTCGATTCGTGCGCGAGCTGCTCTGCTCGCTCGGCGTTCACGCTCTTCGAGTTGATGCTGGTTTGTGCCGTGATTGCCGTGCTCGCAGCCATGATTTATCCGAGCATCGATGGCATGTATGCGAGCTACCGCGTGGGGGCATGCGCCGACGAAGTCCGGGCCGCTTGGGCTTCGGCCCGATCGCACGCCATGGACGAAAGCCGGCCCTACCGATTCAGCATCAAGCCCAACACCGGCGATTTTCGAGTAGCCCCCGACGCGAGCCCTTATTGGGCCGGCAGCGACGAACCTCAGCCGGACGACGATCCCATGAATCCGCCGCTCATCAAGCAGGATTCGCTTGCCAGTCCGATCGTTTTCCACTTGGACGATTCGATCCCGCAAGTCGCCGCCCGACCCGACCGACGTAGGCCCGACCACCGTGGTGGGCAATAGCGATGGCGCCTGGACGACCGTCGCGGTCTTCTTGCCCGATGGCTCGGCCGGCTCCGCCCAGGACGACGTCAAAATTACCTTGGAGACCCCCGGCGCCAAGCCGACGACGATCAAACTGCGAGCCTTGACCGGCGTCGTGACGATTCGCACCCCCGTCGACGAGGCGAAGGCCAAATGATCCTTGCTTCGCAATCTCGGCTGCCGCGGCGTGGCTTATCGTTGTTGGAAGTGCTGGTGGCCCTGGCCATCTTCTTGTTTTCGATCGTGGCGCTGCATCAGGCCTTGAACGTCGGCACCAATCGGGCCATCGACACCCAGCAGCGTATCCAGGCGGCTCAGTTAGCCCAGAGCAAGATGGCGGAGGTTTACGCGGTGCCGTGCCGCTCAGCTCGCAATCGGATACCCCGTTCGACCAAGATCCCGACTATACCTGGTCGCTCGACGCCGAACAGAACACCGTAGCCAATCTCTGGAATGTCACCGTGACCGTTACGCGCAGCCGGGGAGATGGCGGCAAGCTGGAGACGAAGCTCACGGAGATGATCATCGATCCCAGCATCCGCGGTACGAGCTACGACTCGGCGTTGACCGCGACGCTCATGCCTCCCAGCTCCACCGGGGGCGGGGCTGGCGCCGGCGGAGCTGCGGCGCCGGCGGGGCAGGAGGCGCAACGGGCGGCGGCAAGGGTGGTGGCGGCGCGGGTGGAGCTGCCAAAGGCGGCAGGGCCGGTGGCGGCAAAGCCGGCGGTGGCGCTGCCAAGGGCGGCGGCGCAGGTGGGCGCGGTGCAGGCGGACGCGGTGCAGGGGGCGGCGTGCAGGCGGCAGAGGCGCTGGTGGAGGCGGTCCCGGCGGTAGAGGGGGCGGCGGCGGTGGCGGGCCGGGTGGAGGCGGCCCTGGCGGCGGCGGCCCCGGCGGCAGAGCCGGTGGTGGTGGCAGGGGCGGTTAGGGAGGACTCCGATGATCGAACGTGTCAACAATAACGTGAAAACCCGCTCCGGCTTTACCTTGCTCGAGGTCCTTTTGGCCTCCGCGATTGGGGTAATGCTTTTGGGTGGGCTTTATGTCGCTGTCGATGTGCAGCTCCGGCAAATGCACTCCAGCAGTCGCGCCAGCGAACAAAACGCCGTGGCCCAAGGCGTCCTCCGCAAAATCAGCCAGGACCTGCTCGGCCAATTGGCGCCCGTTCTCTCTGGCGGTAACTGACCAACTCCGCGACTACGACAGGCACGAGCAGCGGCTCGACCACGAGCGGCGGAATCGGCGCCACGGCGGGAGGCACTACGCAACGACACCGTCCTCCAGCGGCAGCAGTAGCGGGTCGAGCGGTAGCAGCAGCACTGCCGCGAGCGGCGCCTCTTCTTCGACTTCGACGGCCGGAAACGTGATCGTGTTCAACATGGGTATCCAGGGCGATCCGACCAATCTCATCATCAACTCGAGCCGGGTGCCGGGAGAAAACCTGAAACCGGACATCCTGGATACGGGCAATCAGATCTATGGAACCAGCGATCTGCATCGCGTCATGTATTGGATGGCGGGAGGAAACGCCGGTTTGGCCCGTTACGAAATGAAGTCGATTACGTCGCCGGATCAAACCGCCTATTTCACGATCCCGGCCAGCGTGCCCGATGAGAATTCCTACATTTTCGCTCCCGAGGTGCAGAGCATTCAGTTCAGCTATTTCGACGGCACCAACTGGAACGACACTTGGGACGGTACCGTAGCGAGCACGTTGCCCAATAGCGACACCGTTACGCCGCAAGGGCCGCCCATTGCAGTCGCCATCGTGATCGGCGTGCAAACCGACAATCCCGATCAGCAAAACAGCACCCCGACAGGCGATCTTGGCGGCGGCAACGGTCTCAAGATGTATCGGTGCGTCATCGCCATCCCCACGGCCAACGGCATGACGATCACGCCTGCCCAGCCTCCTACGGGTCAATAACCATGCGTTTCTCCCGCACAGAATCCATTGGCGCCCCTCGAACGGCCCTGCGCAGCCGCGGCGCGGCTTCGTGCTCGTTGCCGTCATGCTGGTCGTTGTCGTTTTGGCGCTGTCGGCTTACCGATTCACTCAATCGATGGCGGCGGAATACCGCGTGGCCGATGGCCTCGAGCGGACCGCCCAGGCGCAGGCGTTCGCCCGTTCTGCGATTGACTACTCCATGGTCATGCTCAGCAACCCGCAGAATTTCTCCACCATGGTGATGTACAATCCCTACGACAACTCCGCGATTTTCCAGCACATCATCGTTCAGCCCAACGACAAGCCCCGATTCCAAGCGCCTTCGACATCCTCGCTCCGCTCGGCGTCGACGCCACGGAAGGCGGCCAGGTTGGCTATACCTTTGGCGCCTTCGACGAACATAGCAAGATCAACATCAACGCACTTTTCGCTCTCGACAGCAGCGGCACCACGCTGACGAACTTTCTCATGGCGCTGCCGAACATGACCGAGGATGTCGCCAATTCGATCGTCGATTGGATCGATCCGGACGACACCGACTGCGCGAAAACGGCGCCGAGAGCGACTACTATTCCGGCCTTAGTCCGCCCTATGTGGCCAAGAACGGTCCGCTCGACAGCATCGAAGAATTGCTGATGGTTAAAGGCGTGACGCCTCAATTGCTCTTTGGCAACGATCAGAATCGCAATGGCGTGCTCGATCCCGGGGAAGACGACGGCACGGGTGTGCTCGACCAGGGCTGGTCGGCTTACCTCACCGTCTTTTCCCGCGAGCGGAATGTCAGCTCGCAAAATGTGCCGCGCATCAACGTCAACACGCGCGGATCTGCCCACGCTCATGACTCAACTTACTGCCGCGGTCGGCGAACCGATGGCTTGCTACATCATTGGTGCTCGCCTTTACGGCAGCACGGCTATTCCCACGCCCGCGGCCGGCGTCGCCGGCGGCGCCGCGACCGGCGGCGTGCTGACGCAACAACAGTTGGGCGATTTGAGCAATCCGACCACGCAGCCGTCTTCCATTTCGTCGCTTTTCACGCTGGTCAACGCCACGGTCTCGATTCCGGGCTCCAACGGACAGGCGGCGGTCAAGTATGCCAGCCCGCTCAACGATCCGGGCACGGTGCAATCCACGCTCCCGCTCATGCTCGATCAATTGACGACGCAGGGCACCAGCGATATTCCCGCGCCTCAACGTCAATACGGCTCCGCTGGTTCTCCTGGAAGCCTTGCCGGGGCTCACTCCGGCCCAGGCACAAACGATTTTCGATCAACGGCCGGTCTATACCGGCGGGGCGGCGCCCGATCCCTCGTACGCGACCACCGCTTGGCTGTTGAACGAGGGCAATTTGACCCCCGCGATCATGCAAGGGCTCGACCGTTACGTTACGGCCAGCTCGCAGGTTTATCGCATTCAAACCCTGGGCTATTTCGACGGCGGCGGGCCCACGGCACGGATGGAAGCCGTCATCGACACCAATGCCGGCCAGCCCCGTTTGATGTACTTGCGCGACCTGACGGAACTAGGCAAAGGCTATACACCGAACACGAACCAGCAGTAGGTTTTTAGGAGAAGAGACTTGGCACGCTTTTTGGCCCTGGACTGGGACCACAAGCAATTGCAGATCGTCGCGGCCGCCGTCGGTAAAGGCGGCCCGAAAATCCAGCAAGCAGTGGCCCTGGCGGAAGAGCAGAGTCCGAACCCCGGCGATGCCGAGGCGTTGGGAGCGCCTCTCAAAGTATGCCTCAAGGCCGCGGGCATCGCCCCGGCGCGGCTTATTTTTGTATCGGCCGCGATCGCGTGATCTTGAAGGAGGTCCGCTACCCGGCGGTTCCGGATCACGAAGAGCCGGCGATCGTGCGATTTCAGGCAATCAAGGAGATCACCGATCCGCCCGACGAGGTGATTCTCGATTACGCTCGGTTGGGCCAGGCTTCGACCACGGGCGATCGCCGGGCGCGGCGCTGGTGGTGCGCCGCGAGCTGCTCAACACCTATCAAACGATTTGCAATGCGGCTGGCATCAAGCTCGCCGGCCTGACGCCGCGGCCTTTCGGCTTGCTGGCTTGCCTGCAAGATACCCTGGCCCAGGGCGGCAGCGGCGAAGTGCCCGACGCGGCCGTCGGCGTGGTCGCCGTGACGGCCAATTGGGCCGAGTTCTGCGTTTCGCGCAACGAACAGCTCATTTTCACCCGGCCGCTGACTCCCGGCGGCAATTTGCTGGGTGAGATCCGCCGCAACTTATCGGTTTACAACGGGCAATCGCCGGCAAGCCCCCTGCGCTCGCTCTACCTGGCCGGCAGCACTGCCCACGCCGAGCTCCGCGAAAAGCTGCAGGAATCGCTAGGGATTCCGGTGCATTTCCTCGATCCTTTCGGCGGCTCCGAAAGGCCGGAGCTGCCGACTACCAACCGCGGCGCTTTTGCCGGCGCCGTCGGGTTGCTGTACTTGCGCAGCCAATCGGCCTCAATGCCCATCAATTTCGTCGTTCCCAAGCAACCGAAGCCGCCCAAGGACCCCAACCGCCGGACCTATGCGGTTGCGGCAGCCGCTGCCGTGCTCGTGCTTGCCCTGGGGCCTATGTTGCCTACGCCAAGCTGGCGGAAAAACAGCGGCAAATCGATGCTTTGGCGCTGGTGAAGAACAACTTCGACAAGGAATTGCTTGGCCTCGAAGAAGAAGACAAACGCTATAAAAGAATCGGCGAATGGGCCAACACGGAAATCAACTGGCTCGACGAGCTTTACGACATGGTGGCCCGCTTTCCCGATACGGATGGCACGCGCCTGACCATGTTCAAAGGCGAACCGCTCGCCAGGCTGGCTAACGCCAAGGATAAATACGTCGCACGCATGGAATTGGCGGGAATCACCGGTGAGAATACACCCGAGGTCGATGTCTTGATCGCCCACCTGCTCGAAGAGGGTTATAAGCCGGACGCGAAGTTTATCGCCTACCTCGGCAGCAATACCGAAAAACAAGCTTTCCCGCGCAAATTCACCGAGAAGGTCGATCTGGAGGCGCGAGCGCCCGACAAATACCTCAGGGAGTTGAAGGTGCCGGCCAATTTCGGCCGCGGTGGCCGCGGCGGTCGCGGCGGCCGGGGCGGACGTGGCAACCGGGGAGGCGGCTTCGATCCTGTCTTCGGGGACGATGGCATGGGAGGGAACCAATAATGAATCCCCGAGAACGAATCCTTGCGATGGGCGTTTTGTCGGTGGTCCTCCTTGCCGGCGGCGCCTACCTTCTCAACGAAGTTTTCTGGAGCCCCTTGCAGAAGCGGGGCGACACCATCGTTTCGCTACAAGATCAGATCGAAAAGAAGAAATTGCGGATCGCGGAAATCCATGCGGAGCTGCCCTCGCTCGAGCGCTGGCGAGCCTTGAGCATGCCCAGCGATCCGAGTCTCGCCAAGCTCGAATACGAACGCTGGCTTACGGATCTGGTCAACCAAGAACGCTTCGCGAACGCGACAGTTACTCCCAAGCCGGTTGACTACAAGAGCGGCAGTCTCAATGCCGGCAGCGTTGTCTCGAAGACGCCTCCGGTCTACGTCAAGCTCGGTTTCTCCGTGACCGGACGGGCCAACGTGGCAAGTCTCGTCAGGTTTCTCTGGAAATTCTACAGCACGGGGCTATTGCACCAGGTGCGGATGATTTCCGTGCAGCGGCCGCTAACGCAAGTTGCGCAGAAACACCGCACGGACCTGGATATCAACCTGTCGATCGAGTGCTTTGCCTTGCCAACGCGGCCCCGCACAAGGCCTTGCTTCCGATCATGGATGAGCCTTTGTTGGCCATGGCGACTTTCGGCGCCTGGCGACAGGCTCCCGTCGGGCTGGCGTTCGTGCCGCACGCGATTGGACCTCGCGGGCCGCTGCGCCGGCAAGCTGCGCGGTATGAAGCCGACTACACCGATATCTCCAAGAAGGACATTTTCTTCGGCGGCGGTCCTTCGAGTCCAACCACGCCTGGCAACTACGTCGACACACGGCGGTACGTTCGGCTGACGGACATCGTGGAATCGGACGGAGCTGGAGCAAAGAAGCAGCGGCATGCCAACTTGTACGATGTTTACAACAATCGCCGGACGCGTCTGGAAGCCGAGCCCAGGAGCGGCTACACGGATATCAGCATCAAAGACGATAATTACACCGAAGTATTTCACGGCAAGGTCGTCAAGATCAACGATAAGGACGTGATCTTCAAAGGCGACGACAATTACTACCGCATCAAAGTCGGCGGCACGATGGAGGAAGCTCTGAGGAAGCCGCTCCGCAAGGATGACCTCGAGCACGAAGGCTTGGTCAAAGCGACGACGAAACCCGCAACCGCACCGGTAGTGGAAAAGCCGAAGAAGTAACGCCAGGCTCCCGTTTCCCCTGCGGGCAGGCATTCAAGCGAAAGCCCGGCGTGTAGTCCATGGGACGCACGCCGGGCCTTGTTTTTACCCCCGGCGAGCGTCGAGGCGTCAGCCCGACGAGTCGTCCGCTTAAGAGATGTCTGCGCCAATCTGCAGCGACAGGCCCGATTCCCCTTAGCACAGCAAGCGACTCCTATTCCAGCTGACTCGTCGGGCTGACGCCTCGACGCTCGCCTTTGGATGTGACGAACGCCCGCAGAACTACGCCCTGATCCTGATTTGCTTGCTCTGAAGGTATCCACCAACTTCCTTGCGGCGTGCGCGGATTTCAACCAAATTCCTCAGGGCCGAAAGATCGTCGCTTTTGCTCAAAGCATTGTGACCGAAGGACCAAGGCGCGAGCCTTGAATTCTCCCCCCCTTGGCAAGGGGGGGCAGGGGAGGTCGCAGAATCTGCACCCCAAAGCGGTAAAGTTCGCCCATGAGAAGATCAGGGCAGGCGCATTTCTACCGTGGGTGGTCACGTCGCGTCAGACCCCCCCAACCCCCCCTTGCCAAGGGGGGAGAAAGAGGGGCCTTTCGGCCCAAGTTTGTTGGAAGCCGCCTTTGGGGTGCGGGCGAAGCCCGCACTATGGCGTTCGAGCCCGCGGCATTCTTCGCAGATAGGCTAACTTCTCACCCGAAATGCGGCTGCCTTGGCGCGGGATCGTTACTCTTTAGCGGGCGAGCATACCTGTTCCGCTGAGAGCAAGATACCTGAATTGCGAGGCCGGAAGTTTGGAAAGTGAACGCTTTTCGAAGTGAGCCTCCCACGTTAGTGGGGGGAGTTTTCCGTGACCTCCCCCCACTAACGTGGGCGGCTCGCTAAAACGTGAGTGCGCTCCAGCGGATCTGGTAAGTTAAGTGATGATCGTAGCTAGTTAGTGTCCGTCCGGATATGCGAAAAACCTAGGAATTCCCGGGATTTTTGGGTGAATTCTTGAACGAAGATGGCCAGCCCAACGTCTATGAGAGTACGCGGCACACGGATTTTCCAAGAAATCTGCGGTCGCCATCCCCTTTACCCGCCGATCTTCAGGGAGGATTCACCGTGCGTGTGGCCTATCAAGAGCAGTCGCGATTGGATTGCCTTCCCGTCAATGCCGTGCCGCTGAACTTGAACTGTCGGGATGAGATCATTCCCATCTTGCGTGCTCTACAGCATGTGTATGGGCAAGTACCGTTGCGTCGTGAGCTTCTGGATTTCGTTGGCAACGATGTGAATGCTGGCAGCAGCCCCGATCATGGTAGAACCGGGTTGAGCTATTGGACGATCACGGTGTTGGCGGCGGTCAGGCTGGGGTGTAACCTCGATTACGACAAACTGCAAGATTTGGCAGAGCAACACCGCACCTTGCGGTTGATGATGGGTATTGGCGATTGGCAGGACGAAGTCGACTTTGATTGGCGGCGGATTCGCGACAACCTCTGTTTGTTGCAGCCGGAAACCCTGGAGAAGATCAATCACCTTTTGGTGGCTGCAGGGCACCAGCTGGCGGCCCGAGGCGATCGAGACGGTGCGTGGCGATACGTTTGTGGTCGAGACGAACATTCATCATCCCACGGAGTCGAGTCTGATTAGGGATGGCTTGGGCAAGGTGGCGGCTCTGGCGGCGGAATTGGCGGCGGCGCACGGTCTGCCCGGTTGGCGTCAGCATGAGCATCAGTTGGACAAGGTAAAGGCGATCGTGCGCGAGATTCGTCGCACCTCGCGAGCCAAGAGCAAGGGGGCAGACCGTCTCAAGCCTGGGTATCAGCGATTACTGACCTTGGCGGAGGACCTGTTGCAACGGGCCCGCCAACTTTTGGTGACGCTGCATTTCCGGAGCAAGGGCCTCGGTATCGATTGGCTCGGCGAGGGCCATGACGGGCCACGCGAAGAATTGTGGCATTATGTGCAGTTGACCGAGAAGGTGTGTGGCACGGCTCGGCGGCGTGTATTACTCGGCGAGACGGTGCCTAACGAGGAGAAGATTTTCAGCATCTACGAACCGCACACCGAACTGATCAAGCGTGGCAAACAACCGAACCCGATCCAATATGGCCACAAGGTCCTGGTGATTGAAGATGGCGTTGGCTTCATCTGCCATTACGCGGTGGTGGCCAATGGCGTGTTGGATCAAGACGTGCTGGTGCCGGCGATGACCGCGTTGCAAGAGCGTATGGATGACAAAATCGAGCGGGCCTCGTTCGATCGCGCCTTTCATACACCGGAGAATCAAGAGCAGTTGGCCTCGATCGTGGCCCATCCGTGTATTCCCAAAAAAGGCAGGCTCAGTGGCCGCCAACAACAAAAGGAAGCGACCGTGAAATTTCGTCAGGCACGCCAGAGTCATCCCGGGATTGAGTCGGCGATCGGCGCCCTGCAGGCTGGTAACGGCCAAGAACGCTGCCGTGACAAGAGTAAACTCGGCTACGAGCGCTATGTGGGCTTGGGCATGTTGGGCCGCAACCTTCATACATTAGGGAAGCTTCTCCTGGCTCAAGACGAAGCCGAGTGTGAGGCGGCCAAGTCCAAACGCAAAGAGTAGGTGGACTCACAAAGTGTTTGAGTGGCGACAACCGGGCGAAACTCATCGCCGAGCGGGTGGGGATCGCGCCAAAAGGCCGCTGCAAGTCTGAGCAGCGGCTCTGCGCGATGAAAATGGCGCCCGCCATACGAGTGCCAATTGAGTGTCACCGGCTGCCGAACTGGCGGCCGTTCTGAAAAAGGGCCATTTCCGGACGGACACGAGTTAGGCCGCCATGGACGGGTCAAAAACCCGTCCTACCTGGTTCGGGCAGCGGCACGGCAGGCGGATTAGAAATGCGTCCTATTGACTTGGTGGGGGAATAACTTCTCTTGACAGCTTCGGCTCGATCGGCTATGGCCCGCCACCTATTCCAGGGGTACGCGAAGGTTTGCCGATCGCAGGCGTCACGGGGTAAAGACGTCGGCTGCCGCGAGCATTTCGTCGTGGAATATGGTTGAATGGGGGGTGTCATGCGGAAGCCAGCGATTGCGTGGGGTGGTGGGGATTCGGATCAATCCGGCCCGAGGCAGGGGGCATTCATGAACGCGTCCAAAGGCAGTAAGCTTGGTTTGCTCGTTTTGGGGCTCGCGTTGGTGCTTGGCACCGGCGCGCCGGCACAGCCGCCCGCGCGGGCCGGGGTTCAGGAAGACATCGGCCTGAGGAAGGTCGCCTTCGAGATGAAGGGCAAACCTTGGAAGGACGTCTTCGATTGGCTGGTCAAGGAATCCGGCATTCCCTTCTATGGACCTAATCTCCCCACGGGCACCTTCACTTACATCGGGCCCACTGGCCTCGGGGACAAGAAATCCATTTCCGAAGTGATCGACATCCTGAACACGGCCCTGCGTCCGCAGAAGGTTATTATCGTTCGCCACCTTCAGGCTTTGACTCTGGTCGGAGCGGACGAGGTTCTACCGCCCATTGACGTGCCCCGGCTCACCAGCCTCGATGAACTCAAGAACCACGGCAATACCGAGATCGTTTCGTTAACCTTTCCGTTGAAAGTCCTGAACGCGGACGAATTCGCGCCGCAAGTCAAGAAAATGATGACGGCGTTTGGCGTGGTGCACGCCTTTACCCAAACCAATACGCTCTACATGCAAGATGACGTTGCCTCGCTCAAGCAGATCGTCGGCATGATCAAGGAAGGCGAGAACCTCGAGACCCGCCCAGGCGATAACCTTTCGTACAAGTGCCTGTACATTCCGGCTCGCGATGCCGAGAAGACTTTGAAGTCCTATTTCGGCGATCCGGCCAAGAGCCCGATGGAGAGCCCCACCAATCCCATGGCGATGATGCAGGGAATGCAGATGCCGGGCATGCCAACCTTTGTGATGCAAGACCCTAACATGGGCCGCCGCGGCGGCAGGGGGCCAGGCGGACGCGGCGGTGCGCCCGCCGCCGAAACCGGCATCAAATCGGTTGTTCGCGCCATCACTTCGGACGAGCAGACGAACACGGTTTTCGTCAGCGGCCCGGCCGACAAGCTGGCCCAGGCCAAAGCGATCCTCCAGAAAATCGATACGGGCACCGAAAAGTTCATAACCGGCCCCGCGTTCATGAAAACCTACGCCGTTGCGTCAGGCGATGCCGAACAGGTAGCCGCCATGATGACGCAGAATTTCAAGGATTCGACCGTCATCAAGATCGCTGCCGTCGGCAACAGCGCGATCTTGGTCATACGCCTTCCCGGCGGATCATTTCCGCATCGCCAAGGACTTGCAGACGGCGAAACCTACCGGCGGCGCCGCTCAGATTCAGCTCAACAACCTCGACGCCAACTCGGTCGTGGACACGCTGAAGAGCATGTACAACAGTACCGACGGCAAGTCCGGCCCTCCCTACTTGCAAGCCGATGGCTCTCGGAAAATGCCATCATCGTTCGCGGCAGCGATGAGCAGATTGAAGAAGTCCGAGGGATCATCAAAGCGCTGGGCGATCAGGTCGCCTTCACGCCGGGCATGGGCAACCTGCGGATCATCACGCTTGAAAAGGGCAATGCGGCCGCCCTGGCCGAAGCCTTGCAAAAGGCGATGTCGGAGCTCCGCCAAAACCCGGTCAAGGTCCTCGACCCGAACGCCAAGCCCCAATCGCCTCCAAAAGATCAAATTAAGCCGATTAAGGACGGCGGCGAGGAGGAAGATGATCCCAAGGCCCAAAGTCAGCTTGTTCGATCCGCAAAAGAAAACGGATAACAAGCCAGGCGACAAGCAATCGCCCATTACCATCACGGCGCTGGGCAACAAGATCATCATCAACAGCGACGATCCCAAGGCGATCGCCCTGGCTCAAGAGTTGATCCGGATCTACACGCAAGCCGCCCAAGGGCGACACCGGGTTCGAGATCATCAAACTCAAGAACGCCAAGGCGACCGATGCCGCCAAGATTTTGGACGACGCCTTCAACGGCGCCAAGCAACCCCAAGCCGGCATTCCTGGATTGAACTTTGGCGGCGGCGGTCGTGGCGGTGCCAATTTCTTCCAGCAGATGATGCAACAACAGGCGGCCCAATCGACTGCCAAGCCACGCATTCGCGTCGTGGCCGACCCGGCCACCA
The DNA here is from genome assembly GCA_963748025.1 of uncultured Gemmataceae bacterium. Classification (GTDB taxonomy): domain Bacteria; phylum Planctomycetota; class Planctomycetia; order Gemmatales; family Gemmataceae; genus CAVVHZ01. The sequence goes on along the minus strand of CAVVHZ010000023.1, from coordinate 110,058 downwards.
ACTCTTTGTTGGTGCAGGCCAGCCCGCTGGACATGCTGGAGATTCGGCATCTCCTGGACAAGGCCATCGATTCCAATGACACCGACTCCAATGCCGTCATCAAGACCTGGAAGCCCATCGTTCTCAAGAACGCCAACGCTTCGGAAGTCGCGGCGACCGTCTCCAGCGTTTATCGCGAATACATGGACGCAGGGGCCAGTGCCTCTTTCACGAACGTCGGCCCCAATGGCATCAGCTTTGCGACCCGGAATCGAAGAGGTAACGCGGTGGATGCCAATGGCAATCCACGCTCAGTCAGCTTGACCATCGGACTTTACGCCAACACCAACAGCATCGTGCTGCAATGCTCCGAAACGATGTACAAAGAAGTCAAGCTGTTGATCGACGAACTCGATCAGGCAGCGAAGGATTCTCCCAGCACGGTCAAACTGGTGCGGATCCGAGACGTCGATCCTTATCTGGTCCAGCAGGCACTCGATGCCATTCAAGGACGGCCCGTTACCAGCGCAAGTGGCATACCGGTCAGCGGCGGTCAGGGTAGCGGCATGGGCGGGCCAGGCGCGGCGCGAATGGCGGTCGGGGCGGCGCCGGCTTCACTGGCGGTGGCCAGCCGGGCGGGGGTGGCGGCGCCTTTGGTGGTGGTGGTGGCAATCCCTTTGGTGGCGGCGGCCGCGGCGGCTTTGGCGGCGGTGGCAATGCCTTCGGTGGCGGCGGCGGTGGCTTTGGCGGCGGCCGCGGAGGAGCCGGTGGAGGTGGCGGCGGCCGCGGCGGTGCTGGCGGTGGAGGCCGCGGCGGACTGCAACGCAGTCCGGGCACTGCTCCCGATGGAGGGCCGGATTTTTTTGAGCACGGGGTCAAGGAAGACCCGCAGTCGTTGAGCCTTCTTTATGATCCTCGGCAGGATAATTCGCCCGTCAGTGCCGACATGATTCGCGCCTTGGCAGTGGGCCGGGCGCCCGAGCAACTGAACGAAGAGCTGATGGCGGTTGCCGCCTACGAACAGCAGCCGCCCATTCAGCCAGCACTTGGCACCACTACTTCACAGGATGTGCCGGCTCCCAAAGCCGCCATCAGCGCGGAAGTTCTGCCGGACGCCGGCTTCATAGTCATCCGGGGCCCGAAAGCGGACGTGGAGGCCATCGAAAAGATCATTCAGATTATCGTTGGCAGCGTTAAGGGTACCGAGATCTCCTATCAACTCATTCCGCTCAAATACGCGGATGCCACGAGCGTGACCGCCACGTTGAACCAGGTGTTCAGCCGCGTGAGCGTCACGGTTACCGGCGGGTCTCGTATTCTGCAGGGTTCGACGCAGACGAACATCAGCACGCCCGGCGGCAACATTAGCGCTGGAACTAACGTGCCGGCCCAGAACCTGGTCCTGATTCCGCTCTTCCGGTTCAACGCCATCTTCGTGGCGGCCCCGGAAGTGCGCATGGCTGAGATCAAATCTCAGATCCAAAGGCTCGATCACCCCACCTCAGACGTCTCGCGTGCGGTGCCATTCGGGCTCAAGCGAGCCTCGGCTCAAACCGTGGCCACCATGATCAACAACTTCTACACGACGCGGGGCGAATCGCAGAATTCCAATCAGATTCGCATTACCTATGACACCACCAGCAACTCGGTGATCGTCCAGGCGGCTCCCGCCGACATGGAAGATATCCGCAGATTGATCGAGCACCTGGACAACACGCCCACCAGTGCGATCAATGAGCTGCGCATCTACCGTCTGAAAGTCGCTCTGGCCGACGAGCTCACCAATCTCCTCGTCAGCTCGATCGCCCAAGGCGTTCTCGCCACGGGCACCACGGCGCCAACGGGCGGCGCCTCGGGCGCACCCGGCGGCATCGCCGGTGGGGCCGGCGGTGGTTTTGCTGGCGGCCCCGGGGGCGGCACGCTGCCCCGCGTCCGACCGGCGGAGTTGCCGGCGGCGGCACCAGTGTGATTGCCGGTTCCGGCGGCACGCCGCAAACCAAGAATGTCGGCATTCGCTTCATCGGCAGGTCCGGGGCTGTGGATGGCCTCGTGCTCGAGGACATTCATCTCACGCCTGACCTGCGCACCAACAGCATCCTCATTTCGGCGCCGGCCCGCACGATGCCGATGCTTTTGGACCTCATCGACAACCTCGACGTGGTCCCAACGGCTCGGGCGGAAATCAAAATCTTCCCGCTCAAGCGTTTGGACGCCACCGCCCTGCAGACCATGCTCCAAAACATCTTCTTTGGTACGACCACCAACGTTCCAGGCAGCGGGCAGGTCACCAACACCAACGCCGGCAGCACGACTACCGGTGGCGCCGGGGCAGCTACGCCGGCAGGTGGAGGTGGTGGCGGTGCGGGAGCGGGGCTTACCGGAAGCGGCGCCTTGGGGCAGAGCGGACCCGTTCCCCGATCCATCATTGAGATCGCCGGACAGCCGGCTGAAGGAGCACCGCTGGTCGAGCTCCACATCACGGCCGATCCTGTGACCAACAGCCTCATCGTGGCCGGCGGTCGCAGCGAACTGATCGTAATCGAGGCCATCATACTCAGGCTCGAGAATGCCCCGATTGCGGAACGCAACAACGAGGTGGTTCATCTACGCAATGCCAGCGCCGCCGACGTGGCCACGGCACTGCAGAACTTCATCGTCTCCTCGTTGCGTATCAATGTGACCTCCGGTCAGAACAATGCTTATCAGGAGATGGAAAAGGACATCATCGTCATTGCCGAACCGTTCACCAACTCGCTGCTCATCAGTGCGACGCCCAAGTACTTCGCCAAGCTGCAGCAACTGATCGAACGGTTGGACGCCAGGCCGCCTCAGGTTGTCATCCAGGTGATGATTGCCGAGGTCGACTTGGATTCGACCGAGGAGTTCGGCATGGAAATCGGTCTGCAAAGTCCCGTGTTGTTCAACCGTAGCGTCTGGCCGAACACGACCAGCGGTTTCGGTAGCAACACAATGATCAACTACGCCAATACGAGTACCGACAGCGTAGTGGGGACGGCGACGGGTACGCTCAATCCGTTTGCCAACCCGGGTTTCAATTTCAATGCGTCGCCAAACTTGCCTGCCCTGGGCACCAACCCGCTCCAGCAGCCGAGCGTCGTTGGCGTGCAAGGCGTGGGTAACTATGGTCTGGGCCGGGCCGATTCGAATGGTCTCTCGGGCTTTGTCTTCTCCGCGGCCAGCAACTCGTTCAACTTGCTGATCCGGGCTTTGAAGACGCAAGGCCGGGTGGATATCTTGAGCCGCCCGCAGATCATGACGCTCGACAACCAGACCGCGACCATCAACATCGGTCAACAAATTCCCTATGTGTCGGGAACCACGCTGACTTCGACCGGTTTGTCGCAGCAAAGCATCGACCGGGTCATCGTCGGTGTGAACCTCCAGGTCACGCCCCGCATCAGCCCGGAAGACGGCTCGGTGCTCATGCGTGTGACGCCCTCGGTGTCATCGCCTGTGCCCACGCAAATCAACCTGGGCAACGGCATCTTGGCCACGGCCTTCAACGTCCAACAGGTGGACACCACCGTTCAGGCCCAGGATGGCGAAACGGTCTGCATCGGCGGCTTGATCACCAAGAACGAGCAGAAGACCGAAAACAAGATTCCTGTCGTAGGCGATCTGCCATTCTTGGGGCCCTGTTCCGCTACCGTACGCAAACCAGAATGAAGACCGAATTGATCGTGATCATGACGCCGCACATCGTCTACGGAAAGGCGGATATCGAACGCGTGCTTGGCGAAGAAGCCCGCCGCATGGATTGGATCATGAGCGACGTGCTGCGGACGCATGGCACCTACGGAATGGAACCGATCATTCCGAAAAAGGATCCGGGAGCAGGCACACCTGTGCCGGCGGCCCAGGATGCCAATTACCTGGACCCAATGGCGAAATCGAAGGACCGACGCCGGTTCCGGTTCCTCAGGGGGCCCCGAGCAATGCCGCTCCGGGCCGGCCAATGTCTCAGCAGCCCGGTCAACCACAGGCTTATATGACGAACCCGCAATCGATCCAGGCTGTGAGCACCGCTCCTTATGGCGTCTACACCGGCGGCACGAATGCGGGTCAACAGCAAGCCGCAACGAATCCAGCTCCCTATGGCGTCTATACCGGTGGAACTACCGCCGGTTACACGCAAGGCGGGGCGGACAATTACGGCGGAAACAATCCTGGAACGGCACCCGCGCCCCAGGATTATTCGGGGCAAGGCCAAGTGCAGGCGGCCCCGGCCAAGTCCAGCGGTATGTTGAACTGGTTCAGCAGGAATCAGTAAGCAGGTAAAAGCAGCCAGCCGGCCTAGCGGAGGCCGGCTGGTTATTCTGGACCTCTCTTGAGGTGCAGCAAGCTCCTCAGAGCGTTCGGAAGTAATGATGATGAATATCAATCGGAAGCTGGCAACTCAAAAGGAGAACCTGTTTTCTTCCCCCCCCTTGGCAAGGGGGGGTTGGGGGGGTCCTACGCGACTGCACGATCCATAGAGGAATTGCAGCCGCCGCTAGATTCCGAATTGCGCCGGCTACCTATCATGCGTTTAGGTTCTGAAGACCCCCCCCTGCCCCCCCTTGCCAAGGCGGGGAGAATTCAAGGCGTGCGCCTTTTTTATTGTTTTCGAAGGCCCATAGGACTGCCCAACGCAATCCCAGATGCCGGCGGAGCCGGTTAAGGAGAACAGAGGATGGAACCTCTTCAACCAGCTTCAGCAATCCCGTCGAGCAGCATCCGGTCCGTCGCCAAATGCCGGCTGGTGATTAGCTTCGCCATGAGTTCGATCATGTTCACCGGGCTGGCCGGGTGCGTTCCGGAATTCTTCACGACTGATCCCAACGGATCTGAAGTGGAGAGCAAAACTCCTTGCCAGATCCTTACGCGTTGGGAGCATCAAGTTCATTTTACGGCTGATACGGCGAACAAGGGAAAGATGACGCCCCTGATCGTGGGCCGGATCTATCTCTTTGCCAGCGATCTGACCACGGCCGTTGCCGCGCAAGGAACCATGTTCGTATACCTGTATAACGACATGCCCGATGCCATGGATAAACAAACACCACTGGAGGTTTGGGGATTCAATGTAAAAGATGTCAAGCGGCTCGAGAGGCGCGATGCAGCAGGGGTGAGTTACACGCTCCTGCTGCCCTGGGGAACCTACAGACCTGATCTAACTCATGTTCGCCTGCAGATTCAGTTCAACCGGCTCGCCGCTGACGCCAAAGCTCCCATGTACTCGGACACGATTGCCGTGACATTCGAGAACGACAAGGGTCCCAAGGTCGAAATCGCGCACAAGCAAACCGGACCTGTCGTGCCGAAGAACGGCATGGTGCTCGATCAGAGCCGTGGAATCGTGCTCGATCCGACTTCCGCCGCCATGATCGGCAGTGGGCAAAAAGTGCCTGCTGCTGCAGCGAACGCACAACCAATTGGCACAGCTATCAGCGAAAGCCTGGAAAACGGCCAGAGCCCGACAACGAGCGTCACCAAATCGGCGCCATCGACGAGCGACGACAACATCCCGTTCATCGTGCCCCGCCCCGGCACCGTTTTACCGGCCAAACGGCCGCAGTAGTGGCGACGGCCAGTTGCGCTGCGTCGGCTTGACGAGTCGGCTTATTTGAGCCCTGGAAGGGCGGCAGTCAATAGCCAGGGGCGTGAGCCCCTGGAAAGATCCACCAGAAAATCCAGCCCCGGTAGGGGCGACAGAACTCTGTCGCCCCTACCGGGGCTAATCTCATTATTCGCTGAGTCCAGGGGCTTACGCCCCTGGCTATTGACTGTCGCCCCTACCGGGGCTGGAGAGAGTGCTCAGTTATCACTTCGATTCACGCTCCACGCTTCACCCTTCACGCTCCGCCCCTTCACGCAATCGCCTCCAACCTGGGCCTCAGATTGTGGCGGAGCTGATTGCGGGCTCGGTAGAGCAGGCTTTTGGCGGCCTCGGGCGTGATATCCAGCGATTCGGCAATCTCGGCGTAAGAGTGGTCCTGATATTCGTGCAGAATCAAGGCTTCGCGCTGGCGTTCGATCAGTTGCGCGATGCCGTCGCGGACGAAGGCAACGGCTTCGGCACTCTCCAGGGCGCGGTCGGGCATGGCAACGGGCGCCTGCGCATGGGCACCGTCTTCGCCAGATGTTGATTGGTCAGCGATTCGATGCCGCGCCGAAGCCGGCGGCGGTCGCGAATGGCGTTGCGCGTCAGATTCTCGACGATGTGAAAGAGCCAGGTAGCGAATTTCGCTTGCGGCCGATAGCTGGCACGATTGCGGTACAAGCGCAAGCAGGTTTCTTGCGTCAAATCTTCAGCTAACTGCCGGTCGCCCAGGCAGCGGAAGAAGCGGCCGAATATCAGATACCAATAGCGATCGACCAACTGTTGATATGCGCCGGCTTCGTCGTTCTGCACGCGCAGCATGAGCTCGACGTCGGGATCTTGCAGGAACGATTTTGGCGGCAGCGTGCGGCGGTCCGCCGCGGGGGCCGCCGGTAATAGGGCAGTCATGCTTGGCTCCTCATCCGTTCGGCCTCGTTCATGGGACCGGAATGGCCGGCGTCTGCGGGCAAGGGCAATTCGATGCGGAAAGTGCTGCCAGAGCCGGGGGTGCTGTCCACTTTGATGGCGCCGCCCATCAAGTCGACGTAGCCTTTGACGATGGATAGCCCCAGGCCCGAGTGCATACCTTCGGTGTGCCGAGAAGAATCCACGCGGTAAAAGCGATCGAAGATGTGGCTCACGGCGTCTGCGCCGATGCCGATCCCCGTGTCCTTCACTTCGAGATTCAGCTTGCCCTGACGAGCGTGGATGCTCACGGCCACCTTGCCCTTGGGCCGGTTGTAGGCGATGGCGTTGTGCAGCAAATTCGTGACGATCTCGCGAAACTTGTTCGGATCGGTGTTCAGTGTGATCGGGCCGTTTCGCTCCAGTTGCAAGTCGAGTCCATTGGCTTCCGCCAGCGGCCGCACCAGCGCCGTGCACTGTTCGGTCAAAGCCGCGACATCGACGGTGCTGGGCGCAAGATGTCCACGCCCGCATCCAGGCGCGCCAAGGTCAAAAGCCGTTCCACCAGCTGGTTCATTTGCTGGCCGGCATTGAGACAATCTTGCAAAACCTCGCGATATTCCTCCGGCGAACGATTCTTCTTGAGGGCGACTTCGACAGTCGTCTTGAGAGCGGCCAGCGGCGTGCGCAATTCGTGGGAGATGTCGGCGGCGGCTTGTTTCTCCCGGGCGAAGGCTCGTCTCAGCTCGTCGAACGTGACATTGAGGCGATCGACGATCGGCTGCAATTCGCGCGGCAAATTCTTTTCTTCATAGGGCAAACGCAAATCGTTGGGCGAGACCTTGCTCACCGCCTCGGAAAGCCGGCGCAAGGGAACCAGGCCGAGCTGCACGAGCCAGATGCATCCCAAGGCGGTGGCGGCCGTGGTGGCCAGATTGATGAGCAAAAGCTTGGTGCGCAACGACACCAAGGTGGCCTGGGACTCCACTTGCAAATTGCTCAGGTCCTCTTTCAACGACTTTTTGAGGGCGGCCATGGCCGCATCGCGTTCGCCTGTCTCGGCGGCGAGCACTGCACGAAAATACTCGGCGTGGGCAAGGTTGCCGGCCCCTGGTTGCGCGGCCTCTCTGGCCGCGGTCCGACGGGCGACCCTGCGAAAAGCGTCGTTACGGGGACGGACGCCGTTCCGGGCGGCACCGGGCCCCAGTCGGGTCATAGGGGTCTTGATGGCCAGGCGGCGCACGGGCACGCCGGGCCTGAGCTCGAATTCATCTTTGATGGAGTCGTAAGGCAGCATGGCCACCACCTGGTCGGCTGAGTAAGGGAGTGAGTTGTCGGCCAGCGAAGGAGAACGCCAGGTCATGTTCCTTCGGTTTATCTGGAAATATTCCTTCACCCGTCCCAATTCGTTGTGCTCGCCGGCAACCTCGATGAAGTGACGGAGCCTCTCCTCGTCGAATCCCGGTTGTTGCAGCATCTCGCCACCCAGGCGCATCTGCCAATAAAGGGGGCTATTCGGACCTGCCGACCATAACGTTGTCGACACTAGCACGGGTGCAAAGCTGCGGCTGACCGGATCGATGAAATTGCCGAGCAAGGCCGCCACCGGCCGATAGGGCTGACTCCACTGCGTCTGCAGCCGGGCCACGCTGGCCAAAGCTCTGACATTGGTTGCTAAGGCGCTGTCCAGCTTGTCGCATTCGTTTTTGCAGTTTTCGGCGTACTGCCTTTGCAACAGGTCGGCCCGGGTGCTCTCCCAACCGCGCAGGATGGCGTAGGTGTTTTCGTAGGCCAGCACGGAGACGGCCCCCAAAGTCGCCACCACGACGAAGAAGAAATAGGTCAGCAAAGTGCCCCGGATCGATTTCATCAGTCTTCACCTCGCAGCAGGTAGCCTTCGCCCCAGCGCGTCAGGATCAGCGGCAGCTCGAAATCTTTGTCGATCTTGTTCCGCAAATACCGGATGTAAACGTCGACGACGTTGGAAGTGTTCTCGTCGTGCTCGTCGTACAGGTGTTCCCAGATCATCGAACGCGTGACCACTTTGCCCCGGTGGAAAGCGAGGAATTGCAGCAGCGCGAATTCGCGGGGCGTCAGGTGAATGGCCTGGCCCGATCGCTTGACGATGTGCGCCGTGGTGTCGATTTCCAGATCGTGAACGCGAATGACGGGGTCTTTGATCTCGTGGCCGCGCCGGACCAGGCCCGGAGCCGGGCGAGCAATTCTTCCAGCTCGAAAGGCTTGGTCAGATAATCGTCGGCCCCAAGATCGAGCCCTTTGACTTTATCTTCGATGGTGCCGCGGGCAGTCAGCAGGAGCACGTGCGATTTGAGGCCGGCGCGGCGCCACTTCTTGAGCAGCGAAAGCCCGTCTTCCTTGGGAAGCATGATGTCGAGAATGATGACGTCGTATTCCGCCGTCCGCGCTTTGTCGGCCCCTTCTTCGCCGTCTCGGGCCGTGTCGACGGCAAACCCTTCTTCTTCCAGGCCCCGTTTCAGGGCCCGCACCAGGGGCTCATGGTCTTCGATCAAGAGTAGGCGCACGCTTACCACCCCTAAGGCTCATTCGAGCAGATGTGTTGCTTTGCACACGAAAAAGGGTTGCATGCCGGCCGCGAACCCTTACAGTTAAAAAGCGGCGAGCCCCCGTAGGGTGAAGGGGTACCAGTATCACAGCCCACGAGGACTCGCCCCTAACGCATACAAAAGCTTGTGGAGCCGGGATAAGAATACACCTTTCGCGATTAAACAATCATGAGAACCGGCGGGAAATAGGCCGCTTCCATCCAGAGAATCCCTCGCCACAGACGCCTTGGCCATCGGCCAAAAAAAGACCAAAGCCCAGAGAGTGAGATAAATCAACTCTCTGGGCTCTTATTATTCGGGCCGGTTTTTCAGTTGAGCCTTTCGAGTGCCTTAACCTGAATCGAGCCAGCTGCAAAACGATACCTTGGGGATCTCAGATATCGTCGTCCGGGATGAAGCCACCGGCGCCGGCGCCACCGCCCCCACCCGGGGCACCGCCACCGCCCCCACGCCCACCCCTGCCCCTACTCTTGCCGCCACCGGGGTTGCCTTTGCCTCTGCCTCCTGCATTGTCTCCGCGCGTCTTGCCTTGACCCCGGGAACCGCGACCAGGGCGGGTCGTCATATCGCCATTTCCCGGCGGGTAATTGCGCTGCATCATCATGACTGCGCCATCTCCCATTCCCATCGCCTGATTGCCCATGGAAGCGATCATTCTGCCATTGGGGGCGGCTTCCCTACTTGGGCGTGTGGCATGAAGAACTTCTTCGATCGTCAAGAAGCCGTCGCCATTCCGATCCATGGATGCGAACTCTTCCAGCGACCTGCCACTGTGCTTCCACTCGTATAAGCCAACCTGGGCGTCGTGATCGGTATCCATTTCGGCGAACCGACTGGGCAATTCTTTCGGAAGCTTGCCGGCGCGGTAAACGACCACTTTCTTTTCCTCCTCGGCCCTCTCGCCCTCGGCGTCGGCTATTCCCGAGCCTTCATTGCCGCCGCCGGTGATCGCCTGCATGCGAGCCTGGAGATAAGCTTTGAATTCATTGAAATCGATCATGCCGTCCTTGTTGACATCCCACTTATCCTTTTCAGCCTTAAGGCTATCCGTCATTTCATCATAGTTGAGAACGCCGTCGCCATTCGCGTCCAGCTTACGGAAAGCGGCCTCGGCCATGCTGCCCATGGGATCCGCAGCCGGCGTATTGCCGCCCAGCCACCACCGCCGGCCCAGGCATTGCCGCCGGGGCTTCGCCGCCACCCTGTTCCCGCGGCCGCCTCTGCCTCCGCCCATCGCCGACATGGCTTGGGTGAACTGATCGCGGGTCATGGTGCCATTGGTGATGCCGGCATTTCCGGCGAAGCGATCGAACATGCCCTGGCCGCGCTCGTCGAGATCGGCGCGGTTGATTACGGACTTGCCTTTGGCCATCATGTCGAACAGTGCGCCGGGTCAAAAATCGCCTCGGCCACCGCCTCGGCCGCCCCGGCCGCCGCCAAATCCTTGGCCGCCGCCAAATCCTTGGCCACCGCCCCCACCAAACCCTTGGCCGCCAAAGCCTTGACCACCGAACCCTTGGCCGCCAAAGCCTTTACCGCCGCCTTGGCCCCCAAAGCCCTTACCGCCGCCACCTTGGCCGCGGCCGCCGCCCGGGAAACCGCCTTGACCCTGCCCTTGCTGAGGATCCTGTGCCATGGTCAGGGAGATGCTCACGAATAGCCCAGCAAATCCGAACCATCGAAGCAAAGAACGGCGCATGAGATTCACTCTCCGGGCAAAGTAATTGGTGTGCGAGTCGCCATCGGGATTATAACCCTATTCTTTGACGATAGTAGCGTCTCGCCTTGTTGGCAGGAAGACAAACTCGTCATCTTGCCGCACCCCCTTGAATCAACAGTAACGAACGGAGGTTTGCTACCGCCGAAAAAAACTGGTAACCTTGCCGCGAAGTGCTTTTATTGACCTTTTGCTAGCGCGATTTCGGGACTGGTTCGAAATGCAGCCCTTCCCAGGCGACCTCGGCAAGGAGTCGTGTGTGCAGTAGCGCAATGCAATCCATTAACCGCCTATACAAGTGACATCCGCCAGGAGTCGTGTGTGTGCGGATAGCGCAATGCAATCCATTAACCGCCTGTGCCAGAAAGACTTGCGTTCGGCATTGGTTGCGATCGATCTTAAGGAGAACAGCGGATGGCAGAGGCAACGGCGACGGCTCCGGAAACGTCCACTGGCCTGGTTCGCGGTCTGGGGCTGCTCGATTCGACCATGCTCGTCGCCGGCTCCATGATCGGGTCGGGTATCTTTATCGTTTCGTCCGAAATCGCTCGGCAGGTGGGGTCGCCGGGCTGGCTGATCGTCGTTTGGATCGTCACCGGCGTGCTGACGATTATCGGCGCTTTGAGTTACGGCGAGTTGGCCGCCATGATGCCCAAAGCCGGCGGCCAATATGTCTATCTGCGCGAAGCTTTTACTCCCTTGTGGGGCTTTCTTTACGGCTGGACCTTTTCCTGGTCATCCAAACCGGCACCATCGCCGCGGTAGCCGTTGATTCCGCGTTATCTCGGGGTTTTCTGGGGGGAGATTTCGGAAAGCAACTATCTGATTAATCCCCGGCGCATTGGCACTTCCAACTATGCCCTTCGCTCTCAACTGCCCAACTGGTCGGCATCGGCCTGATTCTGTTTCTCACCTGGGTCAATACCCGCGGCCTGCGCGTGGGTAAAATCGTGCAAAAACCTTTACCCTGGCCAAGACCGGCGCCCTCATCGGCCTGATCGTTTTGGGTTTGACCATCGGCTGGAACGCCACCGCGGCCAACGACAATTTTCACGATGTCTGGAGGGTCCGACCCGAAAACCTCATCGATATGGGCGAAACCTGGAAGATGAATTTGACGGCGGCGACCTCGGCTTTTGGCATCTTCATTGCCGTGTGCGTCGCCCAGACGAATTCGCTCTTCTCGGCAGATTCCTGGCACAACGTCACCTTCACGGCCGGCGAAGTCAAGAACCCAGCCGCAATCTGCCGCTGTCGCTGGCGCTGGGCACGATCCTGGTCATCTCGCTCTACCTCTTGGCCAACCTCGCGTATCTCGCCGTTCTCTCCTTCAGCGACATTCAAAATGCTCCGGAAGATCGCGTGGCTTCGCAAGCCATGGAAGCGATCTTCAAAGGCGGAGGGGCCAAAATCATGGCTGCCGCCATCATGGTGTCCACCTTTGGCTGCAATAAGGATTGATATTGGCCGGCTCGCGGCTGCTCTACGCCATGTCGCTCGATGGGCTGTTCTTTCGGGGCGTGCGCCGGTTGAATCGGCTTCACGTTCCGGGACGGGCAATGATCTTTCAGGGAATTTGGGCTGCGTGCCTGGTTTTCCGCGTACCATCAAAGGGTTCGACGCCAACGGCATCCCCAACAAATATGGGAGCCTCTATAGCAATTTGCTCGACTACGTGATTTCGGCTGCCTTGATCTTCTACATCCTTACGGTGCTCGGCATTTTCCGCCTCGAGACGCGGCCGAACGCCGAGCGGCCTTACCGCGTTTGGCTATCCGGTGCTGCCGTTGCTTTATGTGTTAGGCGCCGGGCTGATTTTGCTGGTGCTGTTTCTCTTCAAACCGGCGACGACTTTGCCCGGACTGGTGATTGTCGCCACGCGGCTTTCCCATCTACTTTTTATGGAGGCAGGCATCGGCGCCAGTCTTCGGAAGGAATGAGCCAATTTCGTCGGCTACCGTTGCGGTGCAGATTGACTCGCTGAACCGGGAACGGTGGTCGGCGGTGTGTTGCCGTACTCGGAATGATCGGCGGCGGAACGAGAGCTGGCCGCCGCCGACAACGGGAGCAGCCCCTATCACGGTGTTGGCCGGCGGTGTATTGGGCGATGTAGGGGCTACCGGAGGCGTTGGATTGGGACCGGGCGCGGCTTGACGCCAGGTGGCGGCGTCTGGGCCGCCAACTTGCCTGGCCCCAGGGCCAGGCCTTTTTCGCGAAGGTTCTGGGCTTGTTGGAGGAATTGGGCCTGATCGGGCAGTTTACGCGGCTCGAGCTTATAGTGGAACTCGCGGCGATCGATCACGGTATAAGGCAGACAGGTCTCGCTGAAGAAATCGATGGGCGCATATTCGTACCAGGGCGTGGTGATGTCCTGGTCGACTTGCAGGGTCTCGTATCCTTCCTTGACGATCGTAAAGTGATATTTCCGTAATAGATAAAGTGATCGTCGGCAGGCGCCGCGCCCACATATTGGCCATTGCGATAGACCACCGCGCCGGGCGGATCGGTGGTGATGACGTAGCGACGTTCGACGCAGCCACCCAGCAGCGCGGAGGCCAAGGCCAACGTCAGCACACCTCCGCATGCCCTCATGGTCGCCGCTCCTCACGGGAACTATCCCTGAATCCAAAGGGGAGCGATAACTATGTCGAAGGCCCAGGTCAAGCCGGAACCGAATCGTAGATTGTTTTGGGAAGCTGGGAAGTGTCGCTAGGCAAGGTAGTTGCCGCGTTGTAGCATGACTCATGAATCAGTGAAGCATCAGGCCGGGTGAATGCTGGTGATCGGTTTCGACAGGATTGAATTTGCAAGTCAGACCGACGTGGGCGTGCGGCGCGAGCCATAATCAAGACGCACATGCCACGCATCTGGCTTCCGACGAAGCTCAATGGCAAGAGCGCGGCCACGTATTCCTGGTAGCGGACGGCATGGGTCCTCATGCCGTCGGCGAGTTGGCGAGCGAACTGGCCGTGGGCATTATCCCGCACACTTATCAAAAACACGTTTCCCAGGTCGGCGTGCCGGCCCTGCGCAAGGCATTCATCGAAGCCAACGCCACCATTCATGCCAAGGGCCAACAGAATCCCGAGTTCGTGGGCATGGGAACCACGACGACGGCGTTGGTGCTCCGCCCCGAAGGCGCCTGGGTCGGCCACGTCGGCGATAGCCGGGCCTACCGCGTTCGCGACGGCCAGATCGAGCAAATGAGCTTTCGATCACAGCCTGGTGTGGGAAATGGCCCGCCGCCAGGGCATCGAGCCGGAGGCTCTGCAGGGCATTCCCAGCAACGTCATCATTCGTTCCTTGAGGGCCACGAGCCGCTCGTGCAAGTGGACATCGAAGGGCCGCGCGGAGCTCGAATCCGGCGACATCTTCCTGCTCTGCAGCGACGGCCTCAGCGGCCAGGTAAGCGACGCCGAGATGGGCGCCGTCGCGAGCTGCCTGCCGCCTGCCGAGGCCTGCCGTTTCCTGATCGATTTGGCGAATTTGCGCGGCGGGCCGGACAACATCACGGTGATGATCGTGCGGATCAACGAGGGCGCCGAGGTCCCTGCGCAGCCCCTGCGCCGCGCAAGCTGACCCGGCTCATCCCTTGGCCCTTTTTGACTCTGGGCATCGGCATGCTATCCGCCGCGGCCGCGGCGTTGCTTACGCTCAACGATCATCGCACTTTGGGGTTCACGCTGTTCCCGGTGGCAGCGGCCTTCGTTCTCGCCGGCTTTCTGGGGCTCTTCCTCTTCTCGAACCAGGAAAAGAAGCGGCTGGCCGCCATTCCGTCCCATGGCAAGCCCCGGTTCTATCGGCGTTCGCCCTGCAAGGTCGAACCATCGCTGGTGCAGCGCATCCACAAAGTGCTGACGGGCATCGAAAAGCACCTCAAAGAGAAGAATTGGGAAGTCAATTGGGACGATTATCTCCTGCTCGTGGGCCGCGGCGACGAAGCCTCGGAACAACACGATCAGGCCGAAGCCTTTCGTCAATATTGCCGCGCCATGTCCCTCCTGGCGGAAGCCGTCCAGCGCCATCGGGCCCGCGGCGAAGTGCTCTGATCCCTGCGGACCGATCTTGACCCGAATCAGCGCCACGAGTACACTTCGCCAAGCCGTTCGTGCTTGCCGCAACCGGAACGCGGCCGCACCAGCTCGCGCTCGCCCGGGCGCCGCATGAGTTAGGGCCGCTTACGAAATCGAAATGCCCCAGTGCATTTCGGGCAATTCGCCTGGTCCAAGGAAGGACGCCATGCTCTTTTGTTCGCAGAAATTCCTGGTTTTCTTCTTGATCGTGTTCGCCATCTACTGGGCCATACCCCGGCAACGCCTGCGCGTTTGGCTGCTGCTGGGCGCCAGTTTCTACTTCTACGCCACTTGGAATGCCTGGTTGGCGCTGTTCATCGGCGTCTCCACGGTCATGGATTACGGCATCGCTCGAGGTCTCGATTACTACACGCATGCCCGAACGCGGCGCATTCTCCTGCTGCTCAGCCTGATCGCCAATCTGGGATTGCTCTGCTACTTCAAATACTCGAATTTCTTCTTGGAACAGCTCTATCATTCGTTCCGCATCCCTTTTGGAACGAACGACCTCCTCAAGGTGTTCATTCCCATTGGGATCTCCTTTTACACCTTTGAAGCCATCAACTACACCATCGACGTTTATCGCAAGAAGGTAGTCGGCCGAAAAGAACGTGGCGAACTTCATGCTGTTCATCACGTTCTTTCCGCACCTGGTTGCCGGCCCGATCGTGCGAGCCCGCGATTTCTTGCCGCAAATCCGCCGGACGCAAGCACTGGGATTGGGCCGCGCATCCAGCTCGGCGTCCAGTTCTTCCTGATGGGCCTGTTCAAGAAGCTGGCCATCGCCGACCGCATGTCGTTGTTTTCGGACCCGGTTTTCGCCCGCCCCACCGATTACAACACGAACGCCGTCTGGCTGGCCGTGTTGGCTTACGCCATTCAAATCTATTGCGATTTCTCGGGCTATACCGACATGGCCCTGGGCATCGCCCACATGTTCGGCTACAAGCTGGCGAAGAATTTCGACATGCCCTATATCTCGCAAGAACGTCTCCGAGTTCTGGCGCCGCTGGCACATTTCGCTGTCGAGCTGGCTGCGCGATTATCTGTTCATCCCGCTTGGCGGCAGCCGCGGCACCAAGTTTCAGACTAATCGCAATTTGATGATCACCATGACGCTGGGCGGCCTCTGGCACGGGGCCAGTTGGACGTTCGTGGTGTGGGGCATCCTTCACGGCTGCCTGCTGGTGGTGCATCGCTATTGGCAAGCTTTCAGCGCGGCCAGGCCTCGGCTGGACGCGGTGTTCCGCTCGGTTCCCGGCACGGCAGTCCGCATGCTGAGCACCTTCCTGTGCGTGGCACTTGCTTGGGTCTTCTTTAGGGCGCCGACGTTTAGGCTGGCCGGTGAAATGTTCAAACGCTTGTTCATTCCCCATGCTGGGTTGACTTCTCCGCTGCACAACCGCAGCTTGTGGGCCACGGTGTTCCTGATGGCCATTTGCCACCTGCTGGCCCAAAGCGGGGCCTGGAAACGCATGGCGGTGCACTTGCCCGCCCCCATCATGGGTTTCGGCTACGCCGTGGCCATGACCATGGCCTTAGTGTTGGCGCCCGATGCCGGCAAAGCGTTCATTTACTTCCAGTTCTAAGTTGGGCTCAGGATGCGGCGAGTGCCACCATCACAGTTGAGCCGGCGGGGGCGCAGCGCTCTTTTTTGGGCGCTGGCCGCCTTCGCGTTCTGCCAGTTCGGCATGGCCGTGGCCATCGAGCGCGCTTGCCCGCAGTTTCGCGACCCGGAATTTGGTTATCGCCGCAATCGGCTGCTTGAACGCCTGTCCCAAGCCACGCCGAAACCCTACACGGCAGTGATGCTGGGCAGTTCGCGAACGACGGTCGGTTTCGACGCCGGAATTCTCGAAAGGCAACTGAGCGAGCATCTGGAAGCGGCCGGCGATCGCCTTCAACTTTGGCGTCACGGGAGCCGGGCCGTTAACGCATCTGATCAAATCTGCGCCGGCTTCTGAAAGACGGCATTCGACCCGATTTGGTGTTGATCGAAATCCTGCCGCCGCTCTTGAATGGCCAGCCTTGGAACGCCGAGAGCCTGCGTCTGCGTCCCGAGCGGCTCTGGCACGACGAGGTTAGGGTTGTCAAGGAATATGGCGGCTTGCCGGGTATGGAGAAACGCTGGCTAACAGGTTGGCCGGTGCCGTTCTACGAGCATCGCTTTCCGATTCTGAGCCGATTCATGCCCAGTTGGCTCCCCTACGACATGCGTTTGGATTGGGCGCTGGGCATCGACGATTCGGGTTACGCCCCCCGGCCCAAGATGCGCCGCACCGCCGCCGGCGAACAGATCGCCCTGGAAAACATGCGCAAAGATTACAGCGCGGCTTACGGCTTTCAAGCTCGGCGGTCAGGCGTGCCGCGGCTTGGTCGAATTGGTCGATCTCTGCGAACGCGAACACTTGCCCGCGGCCTTGGTGCTGATGCCCGAGGGAACTGCGTTTCGCGCTCTCTATACGCCCGAAGTGTGGCGGCAGATCGAAGGCTTCTTGCAGGGCGTCGCGAACCGCACGCACATTCCGATTCTCAATGCGCGCGAATGGCTGCCCGATTCCGCGTTCGTCGATTCGCACCATTTGCTGCAAGCGGGCGCCGAAGCATTTACGACCCGTTTTGCACGGGATGACGTGGTGCCGCTCGTCGATCGACTAATGTCTGCGTCGACTCAAATTGCTGCTCACTGAGCTTTCCCCCCTGCCCGAGGGGGAAACAGGACGGACCCCAGGAGAGAGATCACGATGATCCAACGGCGATTCAAGAAACGGGGCAACGCTCGAAGTGCCGTCGTTTGGGGTATCGTGCTGTTTGTCGGCGCAAATGGGCTTGTCCATCGCCATGGAACATATCAGCCCGCAATGGCGCGATCCGGAATATGGCTACAAGCTCCGCGAGCTGAAAGATCGGCTCCGCGAAGATCCGGACCGGCCGCTGATGCTGGTCATCGGCAGCTCGCGCAGCGGGCTGGGAGTCAGCCCCGACGAGTTCCACCTGGAGGGTGGCGCCGGCTCCAAGGCGCCGATCGTCTTCAACATGGCCATTTCCGGTTCCGGGCCTCTATTCGAGCTCATGAGCCTGAAACGCGTGCTCGGCGAGGGGATTCGGCCGCGCTGGGTCATGCTGGAGGTGTTGGCGCCTCTGCTCTATCAAGAGCCAGCCTGGAGTGAATGGAATTGGCTGAACGTCAATCGGCTTAGCCTGAGCGATGTGCTTTTGCTGAGCCGCTATTCGGACGACCCGAGACGCTTGCAGCGTCATTGGCTCGAATCGCGGATTGCGCCGAGCTATTCGCATCGCTTCTACCTGATGGGACAATATTTCCCCGCCTGGTTGCCGTTGGACCTGCGCAACGACGCCTGGTGGCAAATCGACGGTTACGGCTACCGCACTGCCCCCATGCCCGATGTCGTCGTCGGTCCCACGCGCGCCCGCCTGGTTGCCAACGCCAAGCGCGAGTATTTCCATGCTCTGCAAAACTTCAAGGTGGCGGAAAAATCGAACCGGGCCATGCGTGAGATCATGGATACTTGCAAAGCGAACGATCTGCCGGTGCTCGTCTATTTGATGCCCGAAGGGGCCGAATTCCGTAGCTGGTATAAACCTGGCACCGCCGAGGCGATCCAGGCCTATCTCGACACGCTCAAGCGTGATTATCAGGTCGATATCGTCGACGCCCGCACCTGGTTCGAGGAGCGCGTATTTCTTCGACAGCCATCACCTGCTGCATCCGGGCGCCCGCTTATTCTCACAACGCTTTTCCCAAGACCATCTGAAGCCTTGGTTGGCCAACCACCCCGCGGCAGTTCAGGCGACCAAGCTGACGCCGGACAGGCGGAGTGTGCCGATGAGCATTCCTGGCGGGAACTGAGAACAAGGGCAACCCATTTTGAAGTTGTGCTTTTTCCCCTCCTTTCCCCGAAGGGGATAAATAGCAAAGCCCAGGATAAGCGAAGCGCAATCCTGGGAAAAGCAATAAAATGATCTACCCCAAAGGGGTTGTATAGCCAGCGTGGCCTCGGTTTATCTAACCCTTTCAGGGTAAATTTTCTTGCTGCTGAAAACCCAGGGTGTTGCCCTGGGCTTTGCAATTTCACCCCATTCGGGGTGACAAATGCCCGAGCCGGATTGGCGATCTACCCGAGCACACAGCGCAAAAACTCTTGGGTTCGCGCCGTTTGCGGATGGTCGATTACTTCTTTCGCGGGGCCTTCTTCGACATTCTTGCCGCCGGCGAGGACCACGATGCGATCGGCAGCTCGGCGAGCGAAGCCGATTTCGTGCGTCACCATGACGAGCGTCAAGCCGTCGCGCTTCAAGTCCTCGATCACGGCCAACACTTCGTTTTTCAATTCCGGATCGAGCGCGCTGGTGATTTCGTCGCAGAGCAGGCCGCGCGGCGCCATGGCCAGCGCTCGGGCAATAGCCACCCGTTGCTTCTGCCCACCCGAAAGCTGCCGTGGATAGGCTTGCTCCCGGTCGGCCAAGCCGACCCGACCGAGCAAACGCCGGCCGCGTTCCAATGCCTCGTCCTTCGAAAGCTTCAACACCTGCACGGGTGCTTCGATGATGTTTTGCAGCGCCGTCAAATGAGGGAAAAGCTGGAAATCTTGAAAGATCATGCCGAGCATACGCCGCACGCCCGCCGAAGCGCCGTTGCCATTGGCGCCCGGACTCAGAACCTGATCGCCGACCTTGATTTCACCGCGGTCGAACGAACAGAGACCGTTCAAGCAGCGCAGCAGCGTAGACTTGCCGCCGCCGCTGGGGCCGATGATGGCGACGGTTTCACCGGCCCGCACGGTTAGCTCGACCCCGTCGAGAACCAGTCGATCGCCGAACTGCTTCGACACTCCGCGCACCGCAATTTCCACTCCGACTCACCCCCTTCCCTACTGTTCGTCACTCCACCGTCGTTCCAGGTAGCGCGATAGATGGCCCAGCGGCACAGACATGAGCAGATACAAAGCTGCCGTGGCTACCCCGATTTCCAAATATTTCAAGCTCGACTTCGAGAGGATCTCGTACTCCTTCGTCAGTTCGACGACCGCAATGACGCTGACCACGCTCGTGTCTTTGAACAGGGCCACGAAATCGTTGGTCATGGGCGGCAGGATCAATCTCAGCGCCTGAGGGAGAATGATCCGCTTGAACGTCAACGGCGCCGACATCCCAAGGGAAGCTGCCGCTTCCCACTGGCCGACCGGAATCGCGCCGATGCCGGCACGATAGATTTCGCTTTCGTAGGCCGCATAGTTGAGCCCCAGCCCCAGGATGGCCGCGGACATGGCGTTCATGTTCAAACCGATCGGCAGCCCCAACTGCCGGGCCATCCCCGGCAACCCGTAATAGAGAAAGTAAAGCAGCAGAATGACCGGGATGCCGCGAAAGAACTCGACATACACCAGCCCAAGCCAGCGTACCGGCGCCGGGCCATAAAGGCGCATGAGGGCGACGGCCAAGCCGATCGCCATGGCCAGAGCCATGCTTTGGAGCGTCAGGCTGATGGTCACCAGCGCGGACAAGCCGAGGGCCTTACCGTATCGGCTGAAGGTCCACCTGGCGCTTTCCTCCGTGCCCACCTGCGATTCCGGATCGGCTGCTTTGCGGACCCTGTCGCTCGCTAGCTCCTTCTGGTCGGGCGTCCACAATCGCCATTTTTCGTAGATCTTTTGGAGTTCACCGCTGGCCAAAAGCTGGCCAATGGCCGCATCCAATTGCGGCTTGAGGCCGGCTTGCTGAGGCGCCAAAGCGATAGCGTAATAGCCAGGTTCGATGCGTGGGCCGGCAAAATGCAATTTCGGGTCCTTGTTGCCGTGATAGATGGCGATCGGCCAATCGAGGAGCACGCCATCGATGCGGCCCAAAGCGCAATCGCTATAGGGTTCGACTTGGCCGGGATAGATACGCTTGGTGATGCCCAGCTTGTCCAACAGCCTTTCGGCAGCACACCCTTCCAGCGTGCCGATGACCAGGTCTTTGTGGCCGACGCAATCGCCTAGGGAATGGAAGCGTTTCTCGTCCGCCCGGCAGACGAGTTGGAGATCGTAAATGTAGTAGGGCCGGCTAAAAGGGTATTTCTCGAGGCGATCAGGCGTGATCTCCAAGCCGCTCATGGCCATGTCGAAATCGCCGCGATCGAGGCCGGCAAACATCCGGGAGAACTCATATTGCTTGAGCTCGATAGGCCGATGCAGTTCGCGCGACAGGGCCTTGGCTAGGTCGACTTCGAACCCGAGATAAGCTTTTTCATTTTCCGGATCTTTGGATGCGTAGGGCGCGCCGCCTTCGGCATCGATGGCACAAGTCAACGGACGATTGGGCTCTACAAGGACTTCGCGCGCCCCCATTTTCATAAGCAGATAAAGCCCCACGCCAGCCGCAATCAGGAATATGCTAGCCGCCCCAACCCAGCCTCGTCGCGTCATGTTCCCCCTTTCAAGTGAGCAGGCAAGCCTGCGTCAAACAGTATTGATCGCTTCAAAATCTTCTTTAGTTTAACCCATAGCGCGGGCTTCGCCCGCAACCCAAAGTCGGCTTCCAACAAACTTGGGCCGAAAGGCCCCTCTTCTCCCCCCCCCTTGGCAAGGGGGGGTTGGGGGGGTCTGACGCTACGTAACCACCCACGGTAGAAATGCGCCTGCCCTGATCTTCTCATGGGCGAACTTTACTGCTTTGGGGCGCAGGTATTCTGCGACCCCCCCTACCCCCCCTTGCCAAGGGGGGAGAATTCAAGGCTTCGCCTTTATCCTTCGTTTTCAACACTCTAAGCAAAAGCGCCAAACCTTCGGCGCTAAGAATTCGGCTAGAATCCGCGCACGCTGCGAGGAAGTTTGGGGATACCTTCGGAGCCAACGGCGACGGCTGACTTGCTGCCTCACATCACTGCACGGATGTAGCCCTCGCCAAGACATGCCACCTGACCGGGGACATGACAGCCGTCGCCGCCGGCTCCTAGGGGTTAAACGAGCTCCGGCCCTTCGTCGGATCAGCGGGGTCGCGGTCCGGGGCGGCTTAAGGCGCCAGCGGCACGATCGACCATTTATCGCCTTCCTGACGTTGATAGCAGAAGCGATCGTGCAGCCGAGAAACCCGGCCTTGCCAGAATTCGATTCGGGCCGGGACCACGCGATAGCCGCCCCAAAACGGCGGGCGCGGAATCGGACCTTCGCCAAAGCGAGCTTCTACCTCGGCGATGCGCGATTCCAGCTCGGCTCGTCCGCTAATGATCTCACTCTGCGGCGATGCCCAAGCGCCTAGCTGGCTGCCGCGCGGTCGCGTGCGGAAATAGGCGTCGGCAACGTCGTCCGGCGCCCGTTCGATCTTGCCTTCGATCCGTACCTGCCGTTCGAGCTTCTGCCAATGAAACACCAGCGCCACGTGCGAATTGGCTTCCATCTCGCTGCGCCTTGCGGCTCTGTAAATTCGTGTAGAAGATGAAGCCCCTGCTATCCAAGCCGCGCAAAAGAACCATGCGTGCAGATGGCCGCCCTCCTGCATCCACTGTGGCCAAAACCATGCCCTGGGCTTCCGATTCGGAAGCGCTTTCGGCGTCGCTAAACCAACGCATGAATTGGCGCAGCGGATCGGCATCCAAGTGTTCTTGGTTCAGCACCTCGTTGCCATATTGGTTGCGGCTCTCCGCGATGTTCATGGAGCAATTCCTCGATTGCGGCACACCATGCCGGCAAACTTGTAGGACGGGTTTTTAACCCGTCCGCACTGCAACGCCACGGATTGGACGGGTTGAAAACCCGTCCCCCAGTCCTAGACGCACCAGGGCAGCCGCATAATAACAAGCCTTCTTTGCTTCGTTTTATTTTTTCCCCAATCGATCGCCGGGATGATAGACAACATCTGCCTCGGCGGGTTCGCCGTTCGCGTCGGTAATTCTTTGTTCACTATTGGCAGGGACAGAATTGACCAGGAAGCGTATAATAATTTGAGCCGCGCCGGGTCAAATCTTGCTGTCGGGAAGCATGGTCGAATAGGGATAAAGGGAACACATATGCCGAAAGAGGAACTGATTCAAGCACAAGGGAAAGTAGTCCAGGCCCTCGCCAACACGCAATTTCGCGTTAAGCTCGAGAATGGCCTGGAAATTATTGCGCATATCGCAGGCAAAATCCGTAAGAACTTCATCCGCATTCTGCCTGGTGATACGGTCACCGTGGCGGTTTCGCCGTATGATTTGACAAAAGGCCGGATCACCTATCGCGGGCCGTTGCGCCAAGCGACTGCGGAAGCTGCCGCACCGCCGCCACCCAGTAAGTAGCGATCGATAGGGCAAGCAGTCCATATCGCCAAACCGTCCCCGCACCGCTAGCAGATTGCTCTGTTCATGCCCATTATCGAAGCCGAGCGCCTGACGAAAACCTATCGCGTGGCGCAAAAGAAAGAGGGCGTGCTGAGCGCGGTGCGCGGGCTGTTCAACCGTCAATACAAGCAAGTCAAAGCCGTCGAGGACGTGAGCTTCACCATCGAGCCTGGCGAGATGGTGGCCTTTCTCGGCCCCAACGGCGCCGGCAAAACCACCACGCTCAAGATGCTTTCGGGACTCATCTTCCCGACCAGCGGGTCGGCGCGCGTGCTCGGCTACACGCCGTGGAATCGCGAAGATCCTTTCCGGCGGGCGTTCGCCCTGGTCATGGGGCAGAAGAATCAACTCTGGTGGGACCTGCCGGCAGCCGACAGCTTTCAGTTGCACCGCGAGATTTATTCGCTGCCCACTTCTAGCTTTCACAAAACCCTCGACGAGCTGACCGATCTCTTTCGCGTCAAGGAATTGACGCGCCAGCCGGTTCGCGAATTGTCCCTGGGCGAGCGCATGAAGATGGAGTTGATCGCGGCTTTGCTGCATCAGCCACGGCTGCTCCTCCTGGACGAGCCCACGATCGGCCTCGACGTCATTGCCCAGGCGAGCATCCAAAAATGTTTGCGCGAATATAACCGCGTTCGCGGCGTGACCATGATATTGACCAGCCATTACATGCGCGACGTCGAAGCCCTGTGCTCGCGCGTGCTGGTCATCAGCCACGGTCACTTGGTCTATGACGGACCGCTGAAGGGCATCACCGACAAGTTCGGCCGAGCCAAGTTGGTGAAGCTGCATTTCGAAGGCGATAAGCCGCCCGACGATTTGGCTCGCTTCGGCGAGATCACCAGCCAGGAAGGGCCGATCGCGTCCCTTTCGGTGGATCGAGGCGCCGTCGCCCAGGTCTTGAACGCGATTTTGGATGCCTACACCGTGGTCGACATGAGCGTGCAAGATCCGCCTTTGGATCAGGTCATCGCCCGCGTTTTTGAGGAGGCTCGGCCGCGAGATGACCGCGCTATCGTTGCCGAGTGACCCAGGAACTCCGCTCACGCCCGGCGTTCTGCGCCGGGTGCGGAAGTACGTCAAGATCATGCGCGTTTCGCTCAGCGAGCGCCTCACCTATCGCTTCGATTTCATTCTTTCGACTTTGCTGCGCTTCTTGCCCATGGTAACGACGATCCTGCTCTGGCAGGCCGTTTTTGCCGGGCAAACGTCGATCGCCGGTTTCAACCGCAACGAAATGATCGCCTATCTGCTGCTGGTGCACATTGGCCGCATGTTTTCGAGCATGCCCGGCCTGGCGGCCGGCATCGCCCGCGACATCCGCGACGGCTCGCTGAAAAAATATCTGCTGCAGCCCATCGACATGCTGGCCTACCTGGTCGCTTATCGAGTGGCCCACAAGATCGCTTACATCATTACCTCCGCCCTGCCCTACGGCTTGCTCTTTTTCCTCTGCCGCGGCTACTTCGACGGTTTCCCCGATGTTTTGACGCTTCTTGCCTACCTGGTTTCGCTCATCATGGGCTTCTTGGTCGGGTTCTTCTTCGAAGCCTGCATCGGCACGGTGGGCTTTTGGTTTCTCGAGGTAACGTCGTTCCTTTATGTCATCAACACCGTGAATTTCTTCATTTCCGGCCAGATGTTTCCGCTCGATTTGCTGCCGCCCTTTTGGAGCGGGCTGCTGAAAGCGTTGCCGTTCCAATACATGGCTTACTTCCCAACGATGATTTTTCTGGGCAAGATTCACGGCATGCAGCTCGTATGGGGCCTGCTGGGCGAGTTGGCGTGGGCGCTGGGCTTTATCCTGATTGCCCGCTTGCTCTACAAGGCAGGATTGCGGCGTTACAGCGCCTACGGAGGATGACATGCACGGGGCACAGCGCGTATCTGCGACTTTTCTGGGCGCTAGCCCGATTCGGCTTGCTGCGCGAGCTGGCCTTCCGCGGCAATTTCGTCGTCAAAATGGCGGTGGAGTTGATCTGGCTAGGGATCCTGCTCGCCTTCTATCGCATTATCTTTACCAAGACTCATCTCGTCGCCGAATGGTCGGAGTGGCAGTATCTCTTCTTCGTCGGCTGCTTCTATGCCGTCGAGGGATTGATGGAGCTCTTGTTCCTGGAAAACTGCAATTCCTTTGCCGATTTGGTGCGCACCGGGGATCTCGATTACTACCTGCTCAAGCCCATCGACGAGCAGTTTTTGGTGACTTGCAAGAACATCGAATGGTCGACCGCGCCCAATTGCCTGCTCGGTTTTGTGGTGATGATTACCGCGCTTTACCAGCAAGGCGTCAGCGTGCATTTCCTGAACGTCGGGCTCTTCTTCGCCATGCTGGCTTGCGGCATCGCCATCGCTTACAGTTGCCTGCTGATTCTAACTTCGACCTCCGTTTGGCTCATGCGCAACCAAAGCCTTTACGAGCTTTGGTGGCTGTTCACGAGCCTGGTCCGCTACCCGCGCGAGATCTACATGGGCAATGTTTGGGCTGTGGCCCTGGGCTGGTTCTTCTGGTTCGTGGTCCCGATCCTGTTGGTAGTGAATGTGCCGGCCCGGGTGATGATGAAGGTCTTCGACCCCTGGACCGCAGTCTTCATGGCCGTGGCGGCTGTGGTTTTGCTGTGGGTGAGCCGGCAGTTCTTCCGCTACTCGCTGAGGAAATATCGGAGTGCGAGTAGTTGAACAGGGGAGCATTGCTGGAGGGTAGGTCCGGCGAGCCGAGCCGGACAGCGGGGCCTTCACGCATCCGCACTGACATTGCTGTTTGCGATGACTGCTTTCCGGGCGCGTGACGATTCGGCCGTCCCGCTCGGCTCGCGGGACCTACTTAAGCGACTATTCGGCTTCAAACCTCCATCCACTCGCCCGGTTTCAGCACCACAGCTTCCGCCTTGGTCTCCGCGCGGACGCGGGCTGCCCAGGCGGCGGCGTCCTGTGCGATCAGGGGCCAGGTGTTAAAGTGGATCGGCAGCACTTTGCGGGGCTGGATTAGCTTTACTGCTCGTAGCGCATCGTCCGGGCCCATCGTAAAGTTGTCGCCGATGGGAAGAATCGCCAAGTCGATCCCTTCTTCCCCAATCAGTTTCATGTCGCCGAACAGGCCGGTGTCGGCGGCATCGTAAATCTTCTTGCCGTCCGCGAGCGTGATCAGGAAACCGCAAGGGTTGCCGCCATAGCTGCCGTCGGGCAACATCGAGCCGTGGAAAGCCAAGGTCAATTTGACGCGCCCAAATGGGAAGCCGTGGCCGCCGCCGTGCTGCTGACCATGAACGCGTTCGACGCCCTGTTTCTGAAACCAGCCTGCCATTTCGTAATTGCAAATGAGGGTAGCGCCGGTTCGCTTGGCGATAGCCACCGCGTCGCCGACGTGATCGCCATGTCCGTGAGAAACCAGGATGAAGTCCGCAGGCACTGCATTGGCCTTGGCAGCGGCGGCTGGGTTATCGGTCAGAAAGGGATCGATCAGGATGTTCAGGCCACCCGTCTCCACCAGAAGACAGGCATGACCCAGCCATTGCACGCGCGTTGCCATTGCAGTTTCCTCCTGTCCAAGTTCCGTTGTTTTTGGCGAAGCCCGCGCGCAGCGGAAACCGCCGAAAACCCTTACTTGAATCAATCACGGGCTATCGGACCAGACAAGTGAATTTTGGAAGCTTGGCTACGGTTTGCGCACCGCGTCATTGCGAGAATTGAACGGGGCTAGCGAGCTGCGCACGAAAAAGACCATGGCGTGCTGGAGGTCGGAGCCGACCCAACAGAGATGATCGGGGTTGTTCTGGCGGATGAACTCGCACAAGCTACGGGCGTCCTCTTCGCGGGGCCCAAAGTTGTGAATGCGCGTCCCTTCTTCCTCCACCATGAATTCGGAGCCGACTTGACGGACGCCCACGCGTTCGGGATGGAAAGCAATACTGGAAACGCCAAAGCGAAGCTCCCGGGGCATGCGCCCGTTGGCCAGCAGATAGCTGAAGCTCGGCTCATCGCCGCCGATTAGGCAGAGTTCCGTAAAGTGATAATGGCGTAATAACGTTCAGCGCTTCGCGGGCCGTGGATTCGTCAGGGCCGAAACGAGCGATGGTCACGTCTTGCGCGATCAACTCCCAGGAATCGCCAATTTGTTGCAAGCGGGCGCGCTGCCAGTTGAAGGGAACCTGACCGGGCACAACCGTTTGGCCCGGTAGGCTGCTGACCTGAATCAGTTGCCGGCCCGGCGGCAGGAGTTGAGAGCCGGCGCGGGGATCAATCCCCGACCATTTCGGATCGGTAGGTTTAGCCCCGGCTTTCACTACGTGGATCGGCTTGGCGGCATCCTTCAACGATTCTTGCAGCTCCGCCGGCCGAGACCGCTTCTCTTGCATCTCATCGCCGCCGCTCAAAAAGTACATGAAGCATGGAGTTGGCGCACCGACAAAAGCGACGCGATCGAATCGATAGTGCTCGAAAACTTCCAATGCCCGACGTGCTTCGGCTTCGTTGGCGCCGAATGCTAGCAGCGTGCGCCGCCGTTCGCGCAACATCCACTGACCGTCTACCTGAACCACGCTTAGACTCGACGGATCGAAGGCCAGCGTGCGGCGCTCCATCGGGCGCGACGCTGGGCGGCTTGCCGGCGGACAACCAGTATTCGGCGACTGCCTGAGGGGCGCCCAAACGGCCTCGGGTATCGAGACGCATTTCGCGAATCAGGTGGAGAACGGTTCGAGCGTCTTGTTCTTTTTTGCCGAAGTCTTTGAGAAAGACCGATCCTGCCCAAAGCTGCCAGCCCCCCTGCCCCCACCGAAGCTCGGCTTTGGCCTGGTCGAACGATTCGAGTTTTTCCAGCCGCGGCCTGGCGCCGGGCAAATCATGTTGTGAACCATATTCGGCGGGCAATGACTGTTTTTGGTAATTAGGGCTCTGTCCAATGGCAACAGCCTGACCCAAGTAACCCAGACTCAGCATGACGATGACGAGCCGAAAGACCATGCGCTGCCCCTCTCTGTTTAGCCATGTCCAACATCGGCGTTTGCCGTGAACGCAAATTAGCTCAGGTTCCGGATGCTTGGATGGCGAATCTTAAGAGATGGAGCGGCGCACCAGTCGGGTGAGAAATCGGGTAATCCAGGCAATCATCAGTCTGCATAGTTAGCGGCCAAAAGGGACTGAAATTATCCGAATTGCCCAAGCCGCCAGGCTTGCGTTGGGGAGGCCGGCTTATCTTGACCCATTTTCGCAATTCAGGTAAAGCCGTGCACTTGCAGGGAATGCGCTCGAGCGCGCCCGTTGCGGAGGCCGGAACGGTCCGGCGAGGGGGTACGGAAGTGGAATCCCAGTCGATCGATTCGAGAGAGGCTCCGTTGATGAGTCTGGTTTTGCCAGCCTTCAACCCAGGCCAGCTCGTCGAACGCACCTGGCGCAAAGTGAGCGATTTCGTGCGCGAGCGCAGATCGAGCTGGGAAATCATTTTCGTCTGCGATGGTTGCACGGACGGAACCGCCGAACGACTTGCCAAGCTCAATCAAGAACAAAACGCTTCGCTGCGCGTTCTCAGTTACGCCAAGAACCAGGGAAAAGGCTATGCCGTTCGCCAGGGCTTATTGGCGGCCCGGGGCCAGTATCGCTTATTCACCGATGTTGACCTGGCCTACGACTTCGATGACGTGGATCGCATCGCCGATGCCCTGATGCAGGGCGCTGATCTGGCCATTGCCTCGCGAACGCATCGGGAAAGTCGCTTGATTATGCCGCCGCATCTGCAAGGGTACGCCTACCGGCGTCATCTTCAGAGCCGGGTATTTTCTCTGATCGTGCGGTTGCTGCTGACGATACCGGCTTACGACACGCAAGCAGGCCTCAAGGGCATGACCGCGCGGGCCGCTCGTTTGCTGCTGCCTCCCCTGGTATGCAATGGATTCGGGTTCGATTGTGAATTGCTTTCGGCAAGCGTCCGGTCCGGCCTGAAAATTGCGGAGATTCCGGTCTCGGTACGGTTCGAAGACGTTGCCAGCACCACCGGTTTCCACGCGGCTCGCAAAATGTTGGCGGAAATCTGGCGCGTGCGTCAGAGTCAAAACTCGATGCCGCTGCCCCAAACCGAGCCTCCTTCGCAATCCGACATCGCCGCTGCTGCCTGAAGTTGCGTGCCAGTTTATTCGCGACCCATTGGGAACGGCTGCCAAAGTCCCGGGCTCATCCATGAAGCGCACTCGCTCGCTGCTGGTTATCGCGGACGACTTCGGCATCGGCCCAGAGACGAGTCGAGGCATTCTCGACCTGGCAAAACTGGGCCGAGTCACCGGCACCGTTCTCCTGGTCAACTCCCCGCATGCCGAGCATGCGGTAGATGCCTGGCGGCGCGACAGACCGTCCGCTCGAGGTTGGCTGGCATCCCTGCTTGACCCTCGATCGGCCGCTTTTGGCGCCCGAGCGCGTCCCGAGCCTGGTCGACGCCGACGGAAGATTTCAGTCCCTGGGCCGTTTCCTCTATCGATCGGCACTGGGCAAAATCGACGCCGCTCAGGTCGAGCAAGAGCTGCGTGTCCAACTCGAGCGCTTCATTCACTTGACCGGCTCGCCGCCTCGCCTGGTCAATTTCCACCACCACCTGCACGTCTTTCCGCCCGTCGATCGCGTGATGCTGCGAATTCTCTCCGAACTGGAGCCGCGCCCTTATTTGCGGCGCGTAACGGAGAGATTCGGCGTGCTCTGCCGCGTTCCGGGAGGAAGGCTCAAGCGGCTTTTCCTAACCTGGCATGGTCGGCGTCATCGGGCGGCGCTGTCCAAGGCGAATCTGCCGACCAACGATACGCTGGCGGGAATATCGACGCCGAAATCCGTTCTGGATCCCGATTACCTGAGGCGCTGGATTCGACTCGTTCAAGGTGATGTGGTTGAGCTGACTTGTCATCCCGGCCATTGGGACCAGAGCTTGGTAGGGCGCGATTGCACTGCAGACGACGGTCGCGTACAAGCGCAGCGTTGAAGAATTCGAACACTTGCGTTCTCTTGCCTTTGCCCAGGCTTGCCAAGAAGCAGATCTGGCGATTACGAAGCCGGCGGAGATTCTGGCGCGAGCCCCCAGGAGTGCCAGGCATGCAGCTTGATTCAGCGCCAAATGCTCTCCAGGCGGGCAAACGCTGGCAACGAATCGCTGTTCTGTGCTGGCTTCTGGTGTTCGCCGGGTTGGTCGTTCGTCTCCTGGTTGCCCACTCCTTGCACAGCGTTTATCCCATTTTCGCCGATGCCGCGCACTGCTGGCAGCGCGGCGAAGACATGTATTTTCCCAATCATTACGTTCCAGGATTGGATCCTTATCGTTACAGCCCTTCGGTAACGATGTTTTTCTCAGCCTTGGCAAGGCTGCACGATCGTTTTGGCAGCATCGTTTGGCTTTCTCTGAACGCCGCATTGATCGTGGCCGGATTGCTCTGGTGGCTGCGCAGCGCCTTGCCGCGTGCGTTCGGCCCCAGTCAGCTTGCTTTGGCTAGCATGCTCGTCCTCACCTTTGCCGCGGGAAATCTGAACAACGGCCAGGCCAACACGGTCGTAACCGCCATGCTGCTGATCGCAGCGGCGGGAGTTTGTGCCGGGCAGTGGACGCTGGTCAGTTGCTGCCTTGCCATCGCGACGCTCTTCAAAGTCTACCCTTTGGCCTTTGGCTTGTTGCTCGTCCTATCTTTCCCACGACAGCTTTTGCCCAGGCTAACGGTGGCACTCTTGATCGGCCTGGCGCTGCCGCTTCTCGTCAAGCCGCCTGATTATCTGCTGAGTCAATATCGCCAATGGATCGAAGTCGTCCGCATGGACGATCGTAGGCACGCCGCTTTGCCCGTTTGTTATCGAGACCTTTGGCTTCTGGTCCGCGTTTTTCAACTCCCCTTTTCGTCGGAAGCCTACACCGTTATACAGGGGCTCGGCGCAGCCGGAGCCGCGGCCATGTGCTTGTGGGCTAAATGGGCCGGCATGAACGTTCGACAGTTGACCATGCTCAGCCTGGGCCTGGCCTCCTTTTGGATGATGCTGCTGGGGCCGGCCACCGAATCGTCCACGTATCTGATACTGGCGCCGACCATGGCGTGGATCGTTTTTGACGCCTGGAACGTGCGCTGGTATCGGTTCGAGTTTCCGGTGATTGCGGCCAGTCTGGTTTGTTTTTGTGGGGCGCACATCGGCGTTTGGTTTCCCGCAGAAGTTCGCCGGGGGTTCATTATTTTACAGCCCGCCGGCACGCTGCTCCTGTCCGGCGTCGCCTTGCTTCGAGCGTTCCGAGAGATCGGGGACTGCCGTCCGAGCATGCCTCTGTCGGCAGAAAACCAACGGCGCCTGGCTGCCTGAGCCGACGGCCCGGAAAGGATTCCAGCTTGGCCAGCGGTAAGGCAACAGACCGACTCGCGACCTGGGAAAGGGTCGGGCTTTACTGCCTGGCCGCCGTGGTCATCATCTTTGGCGCCGTCATGGAACTGCGCTCGGTCTTCTTGCACCGGCGCATGGGCGACGCGGGAGTGTTCTTTCGAGCTGCCTGGGCCGTCAGGTCGGGCGCCGACATCTACGACGTGACCGACGACAACCATTGGCACTTCAACTATCCCCCACTTTTCGCCATTCTCATGACGCCGTTGGCGGATGCGCCACCGAACGAAAGTCAGGCGGGCCTGCTCCCCTTCTGGGCTTCCATCGGCATTTGGTATGCCTTGAACATTGCCTGCTTGGTTTTCGCCGTGCATCTGTTGGCCAGCGCGCTCGAGGCGAATTCGACGCGCCCCGACATTCGTGGTCAACCCGCTTACTGCAGGCGTTGGTGGTATCTGCGCCTGTTGCCCATATTAGTTTGCCTGCCGCCGGTGGGACTGTCGCTCATGCGCGGCCAGGTAAACATGGTGTTGCTACTCCTTCTGGCGGGATTGGCTGCCAGCTCGATCCGCGGCCGTAGCGGTTCGGCCGGCCTCTGGTTGGCGGGAGCCATTTGTCTCAAGGTGATTCCGGCGTTCTTACTGCTGTTTCCGCTTTGGCGGCGCGATCGGCGCTGTTTGATCTATTGCGGTTTCGGGCTCTTTGCCGGGCTCGTGGCGATTCCGGTGTTGGCGCTCGGTCCTTCGCGGGCGGTTTCTAATTATCAAAGCTTTTTCGAAGGCGTCCTCGCCCCGGGCCTGGGATTGAGCACGCATCCGGCCCGAGCGCGCGAGCTTCTGGACGTCACGGCGACGGCGAGCCAGTCGTTTCAGGCCACGATTCACAACACGCTGTACCCGCACCGCTGGTATCGGCCCAATCATGCTTCAGAGGCCGTGGTGTGGACGGGCAGACTTCTTGGCTTGGGCTTCACCCTGTGTACGGTGCTGGCCTACGGATGGCACCGTCAGCGCGATGGACTCGATAGCTTGGTGCTGCTTGCCTGCCTGGTGCTCTGCATGCTGTTCCTCAGTCCAATTTGTCATTTGCATTACTTCACGCTTAGCATCCTTCTCATCATGGGCCTTACTTTGGCGGAATGGGAAAAGCGTGCCGACCTGCGAATCAGCCTAGGATTGGGCCTGCTCTTCGCCATCAATGTCATTGCCAACGCCTTGCCGAATTTCGAAGGATTGGAGTTGTTTCGCGACCTCGGTTTGGCAATGTATGCCGGGATTTGGCTTTGGTTGAGCGGTGTCGGCTTGCTCTGGCAGCCGTCATGCCGCCGAATCGGTGACTGTTTCCGATCGTTTGCTGACGCAACAGGCCGCTTGAGCTTTGCAGATAGAGCCTTGGTTTCGGTCAGGGAGGTGAGTGATGTCAGGAATGCTGCCAATTCGTAGTTACGCACTCGTGTGCCTTGCCTTGGCCGCCTCGGCGCTTGGCGCCCATGCTGGTTCGAAGCCCGACCCCACCATCGTGCCTGGCACGGTTTTCCAGGTGGGCGGCGTGGGCGGTATTGGCCTCATGGGAATTTCGACCCATTACGCATTTCCCAAGGCGGGCTTGCCGCACGAGATTCGCGATTTCGTCTGGACGCACGGCAAAGGTCATTTCTTCCTCGACCTTCAAGACACCCGCCATTGCATGATGAAGGCGCAAGAGTTGGCCGAGCAAATTCGCAAGGTAAAACTCGAGAAGCCGAACCGGCCGGTTTATATCCTGGCCCATAGCGGTGGCTCTGCTCTGGCGCTGGCGGCCGCCGAGATGCTGCCCGAAAAATCGATCGAGCGCATCGTTCTCCTCGGCGCAGCGGTTTCTCCCAATTACGACCTGCGGCCGGCGTTGCGAGCAACCATCAACGGGATCATTTCTTTTTATTCGCGCAAAGATCAACTGATCCTGGGCTGGGGCACGAAACACTTTGGCACCATGGATCGGTACTACGGCCCCAGTGCCGGTTACGTTGGTTTCGCAGTACCCAAGAACCTCGACTCCGACGATCGCATGCTCTACGCCAGGCTCGTGCAGCTTCCCTGGTATCCCAAGCAGATTTGGGAAGGCAACACGGGCGGCCACGCCGGCACCGTCATGCCCGGCTTCCTGGCCAAAGAAGTTGTTCCTTGGCTGAAACCATGAGCGAGCCCAGGTTCCAAATGGACATGGTCGCGAGCAAGCCATACACTGCAAAACGGCTCTTAACCGTGGATGCGGGAGGCAGTGACCATGAAGCAGCTTTGGCGAATCGGCTTGGCCGTGGCAACTTTAGGATTCTTGGCCGGCGTGGGCTTGATTGCCCAGGAACGCCAACCGGCAGGTTCGCGGATGGCGAACGCAGCCCAAACATTTCTTGCCTCGCTAAATGAACAACAGCGCACTGCCGCCACATTCCCTTTCGACGCTCCAGAACGCGAGGACTGGGATTTCGTGCCCTTGCAAGACAAGGAGAAACATTCCACGCGCAAGGGACTCCGCCTGGAACTGATGACCGCTGCACAAAAGACCGCTGCCCTGGCCATCCTCCGCTCGGCACTTAGCCCCGGCGGTTATGAGAGCGCCAACACGATCATGAGTTTCGAGAACCTTCTCAAGGAATTGGAAGCCGGCGGCGCCATGGTGCGCAATCCGGGCTGGTACTTCGTGACGATTTTTGGCGAACCTTCGCACACGGGGAAATGGGGCTTCCGCTTCGAAGGTCATCATCTGACTGTCAATTTCACCCTCGACGGCGGCAAGATCGTTTCCACGACGCCCACCGTTTTCGGGTCGAACCCCGCGATTGTCATGCAAGGGCCGCGTAAAGGTGAGAAGCCTATCTTCCAAGTCGATCAGGCCGCCCGGGACCTCATCGCCACGTTGGACGGAGATCAGAAGAAAGTCGCATTTCAATCGAAGCAGTTCCCCGAAATCAAAACGCACACCAAGGGTCCCAAAGCCGATAAGCCCGTGGGCTTGACGCTCAAGCAGATGGATCCGAAGCAGATGGAGCTGCTCGTCAAGCTGGTGCGAACGTATGCGGATCGCATGCCCGACGACGTCGCCGACAAGAACATGGCCGCAGTTACCAAAGCCGCCCCAGAAGACATCTACTTCGCCTATGCCGGTAAGTTCGAGCAGGGACAGCCGCACACCTACCGTGTCCAGGGGCCGACTTTCGTCATTGAATTCTTGAACGTCCAGGCCGATTCCGCCAAGAACCCGGCGAATCACATCCATAGCGGGTGGAGAACCCTGGCGGGGGATTTTGGACTCACCAAGTAATTGAGGTTTTCTTACGTGAGCTTGGCCGGTTGTCCTGACAGTTGGGCCGAGGAAAGGCTTTTGATTCTTTGCCGATTCGAAATGGCACTATAATCTGTAGTGATCCTCGTCGAGCGGCCTTGGCATTCATTTTCTGGAATCGCATATGACTCATATCGAACTTAATGCACAAGGTGAAGCTGTCAAACAGTTCTTCCTGTCGCTTCCACCAGATCCCGAAGGGACCCTCGTGGAAGTGAATGGGCGTGCCGTAGCCCGACTTACCCCGCTGCCGCCCGGTGACAACGGTCAACCGGGGGGCGAAAGGCGATGGACGTCAGAAAAGAACCTTCGGCGGGGTTTTCTCATCGATCGCAAAATCGACGGCACGCTGACGCTAGAAGAATCGCAAGAACTGGATATCCTGCAGCATCAAATGACTGAGCACCTCGATCTTGTGGCGCCGCTTCCTCTTGAAGCGACTCGCCGGCTTTACGACCAATTGTTAGTCAAAGCCGAAGCGGCGCGGGGCGGATGAATCCATTCCGTTATCCAAAATTGCCTCACATTCGTCGTCACGGCCCCAGGGGCTATGCCGAGTACGCTAGCTTTCGACCATGGCTCCGCGACGAATTCAGCTTTCGTTGCGTCTATTGTCTGGTCCGCGAGCAGTGGGGCAGGACGACCAGGGCCTTCGACTTGGATCACTTCCTGCCGACCATTCACTATCCGGAACACTCCGGATCATATGACAACCTTTATTACTGCTGCACCCGTTGTAACGGGGTGAAGACAGATGCTGATATTCCCGATCCTGGCCAGGTCCTGGTGCATGATAATGTTGAGGTTCTTCCGGATGGCAAACTCGAGGCTCGCACGCCCGACGCCAGTCGCCTGATTTTGTTACTTCGTCTCGACGACGAGAAATCGACAGAGTTTCGGAGAATGTGGCTCCGGATCATCGCTATGGCTGAGGTCCATGAACCGGCGCTGTATCGCCAACTCATGAGTTTTCCACCTGATCTACCGAATCTTGAACAGTTACGGCCGCCAGAAGGCAATAGTCGACCGGCCGGAATCGGGTCTTGCTATTATGCACGGCGCGAAGCCGGGACGTTGCCGGAAATGTATTGAGAGCCGGTTGCAGTAGGAAATAATTCAGGCGGCCCTCTTAGCCACTTTCACCTGCGCTCCCCCCGATTTAGACTAACGATTAGTAGCAA
The DNA here is from genome assembly GCA_963748025.1 of uncultured Gemmataceae bacterium. Taxonomy (GTDB): domain Bacteria; phylum Planctomycetota; class Planctomycetia; order Gemmatales; family Gemmataceae; genus CAVVHZ01. The sequence goes on along the minus strand of CAVVHZ010000023.1, from coordinate 74,049 downwards.
ACATCTTCAGCTAGCAGGAGGATCGAGATGCATCGCCGAACTTTTTTGCAAACCAGCGCCGCGGGACTTGCCCTGGCGGCTTCGCGAGATTATGTCGCTGCCGATGACAAACCCAAACGCGTCGGCCTGATCGGCATGCGGTTGGTACGGCAAAGCGACCTTTTTCGCCTGATTCAGGTCTCGCCGGTGGAGGTGGTCTCGCTTTGCGACGTAGATAAGAGAATGCTGGCCGACGCCGCCGACATGGTTGCCACTCGGCAACTTTCGAAAAAAAAGCCGCGGACCTACGCCGACTATCGCGACATGCTCAAGGAAAAGGACCTGGACATCGTGCTCATCGCGCACGCCGGACCATTGGCATGCGCTGCCCATGATTGCGGCTGTCGAGGCAGGCGCCGACATCTATGTGCAGAAGCCGATCAGCGTCGATGTGGTCGAAGGGCAAGCCATGGTTGCCGCCGCCCGCAAACATGAACGCGTGGTGCAAGTGGGCACGCAACGGCGGAGCACGCCGCACCTGATCGAAGCCCGGACAACATCGTCAAGGAAGGCAAGCTAGGCAAGATCGGCTTGGCCGAGATCTATTGCTATTACCACATGCGCACCAGCGAGAATCCGCCCGACACCGCTCCGCCGGACTATCTCGATTATGAAATGTGGACCGGCCCCGCGCCGATGCGGCCTTATAACGCGCTGGTGCATCCGCGCGGCTGGCGGGCGTTCATGGAGTACGGCAACGGCATCGTCGGCGACATGTGCGTGCACATGCTCGACATGGTGCGCTGGATGCTCGGTCTGGGTTGGCCGCAAGCGCATCAGTTCCACGGGCGGCATTCTCGTCGACAAAAAGCAGCAAAGCCAACATCTCCGACACGCAGACGGCCACCTTTGATTTTGGCGATCTCGACGTGGTTTGGCAGCATCGCACCTGGGGCCATCCAGCCGATCCCGAAATATCCGTGGGGCGCCACGCTCTACGGCGACAAAGGAACGCTCAAGCCCAGCGTCAACAGCTTCGATTTCACGCCCTTCGGTAACGGGCGGTCGATTCACCGCGACGTGGTCTTAGAGCTGGAGAAATATCCCGAAGACAAAACCGAGAAGGACCTGGAAAAGCATGTCGCCCCGGCGATCCGCGGCCACATGGTCGATTTGTTGAAGAGCATCGCCACCCGCGGCAAGCCGGTGGCCGACATCGAACAGGGCCATATCTCGACGGCCAGTTGCATCCTGGCCAATATGTCGATGAAGCTGGGTCGGTCGCTGACGTTGGGATGCGGCGACGCAGCAAATCGTCGGAGATCAAGAAGCCAACAAGCTGCTGAGGCGGCCTTATCGAGCGCCGTGGGTTCATCCGACGGTGTGAATTCAGAAAAAAGGTCAAGTCGCAGTCGAGGCAGATCTTGAATTTCCAGCCCCGGATGGGGCGGTAGTAAATAGCCAGGGGCGTAAGCCCCTGGACGAACAGCGAATAGGCAAAAGCCCCGGTAGGGGCGAAAGTACTTTCGCCCCTACCGGGGCTTGGCAGACTGGGAAACTCGTACCAGGGGCTAACGCCCCTGGCTACTAACTTTCGCCCCATCCGGGGCTTCAAACACATAGTTCGAAGCCTCGTCAATGAAGTCTCAAAGCAGCTCTCTCACCGGTTCCCGATCGTCCAACAAATAGATCGGCCGGCCGGTGCCGTTGGGGAAGGTCGTCACGGGATCGATGCCCATGGCCTGGTAAAGCGTGCTGAGCAACTGCGGAACTTTATAGGGACGGTCCTTCGGCAGTTCGGCGCGAGCGGAGCTCGCCCCCACTGCTTGCCCCATCTTCAGTCCGCCGCCGGCTACTAACGCCGACATCACCGGAGACCAGTGATCGCGCCCGCCGTCCGAACCATTGACTTTCGGCGTTCGGCCGAATTCGCCCCAACATACAGTAACTACCTCGTCCTGCATGCCGCGCTCGTGCAAATCGCCAATCAGCGTGGCAATCCCTCGATCCAGAACCGGCAATTGCTGACGCAACTGTTTGAAGTTGGAGCTGTGCGTGTCCCAGCCGCCGTAACTTAAGGTAACGCAGCCGACGCCGGCTTCCACAAGGCGACGGGCCGTGAGGAATTGCTCGACCCCTTGATAGCGGTCTCGAACGCGCGGGTCCTCCAACTGTAGATTCAAGGCCCTGCGCACGGCGCCGAAGCAATCATGTCGAACGCCCGATGCGTGAAAGTATCAATGCCTTTCATCGTTCCAGTGGCGTCGATCTCACGCCTGATCGTGTCGAAATGGCCGAGGAGGTCTTTACGTTCGTTGAGCCGATTGACGTTTACGTTGCGTGGCAAGTGCAGATTCTGGAGACCCGGACCATCCGGCGTAAAGGGCCGATGAGCGACGCCCAGAAACCCGGGTTCGGTGCCCAGCGTCATGCCGCGAAGGGAAACGAAGGGCGGGATATCCGCCGGCCCGGTCCAAAGCTTGGAGAGGACGGAGCCGAAAGAAGGATGCTGTCCCTGCGCGGCTGCCCGGTTCACGCCTTCGGTGAACCCGGTCATGAGATAAGAATCGCTATGTTCTTCGTTGGCAACGATCGACCGGACAATGGAGAGCTTGTCCATCATCTGAGCCTGCAGCGGCATATGTTCGCAGATTTTGATGCCCGAAACGCTGGTGGGGATCGCCTTGAATTCCCCGCGAAATTCGACCGGGGCATCCGGCTTCGGATCGTACATATCGATGTGGGACGGCCCGCCCGGCAAGTAAATCATGATGGCCGATTTGGCCTTTCGCTCTCCGCGCGAAGCGGCCGGCCCAGGGGACGCCGCAGAGGCGGAGCGAGCGCGCAGGATATCCACCAGGCTGAGCCCGGCACCAAAGGCGCCGATCTGCAAGAAATTCCGGCGACTGAGTCCGTCGCAAAACGATTTACCCCGATGACCCCAAAGCGTGAACATTGGCAAGACCTCCTAAGAGTTGCTGGAGGATGGCGGGAACAAAACGGCAGGCAGGCGGGTTAACGGGCAGGAAACTGGACTAAGCCTAACGAACCAGACTCCGGCTGGCAACCGCAAATTCTAACAAAAGCAGGCTGTGCAATCTCGAACCTCTGGTTAGCCGCGACGCGCAGCGGAGCGTTTACGTCACGCTCCGCTGCGCGTCGCGGTTAACCCAATTACTTTGAGGAATCTGGTTCTCTCATGTCGACTAAGTCTTCGTCGTCGAGATCCTCGTCTTCGATCAGATCCTGCGACTGCGAATCCTCGTCGTCGGCAAAGGCTTCATAAAGCTCTCCCAGGCTTGGGGCATCAGTTCCCTTACGGTTCCTTCGCAACAAGCCACTGGGTGGAGGAGGCGACCCGAGCACGGAATCTCCCGTATCTCCCAAACGCGCCATGATTTGATTGACGCGGGCCGGCGTATCGTACGGTCCTTGAATGAACAGGGGCCGGCCATTGTGGCCGTACTCGAATGCTTCAGTGCAGGCGGCAGGATCGATGCCTTCCAACAATTTCCGTGTGTGTCGAAAATCTTCGTGTGGCGAAAATCCATGCGCGTGGGCATATTCCACCGCGCCCAACACCAGCTTGGCAACGCATTCCCCGCTGGCCTTGCGCAACCGACCTACTCGCGGAGACTGCTCAATGAATTCGTGATATTCGGCCAGTGATTTTATTTGCCAGAAAGTGTCTTTGACGCCCAGGCAATAGGTGTCGAGCAAATACGAAGCGTAAGCAATGCGGCCGTCAAGGAGCCTCCTCGCAATCAAGGCGACGCCTAGGCCTTGACCAGGCCCGTCGGGAATCTGCGCATCGTAAACCGGAGTGGACGCGATGTGCTCCAGGGCAATCGTCGGATCTTGCGAGGTCCGCCGCGCCAGTTCCTTGCGCTTGTTGTCCCGTTTGGATTTCTTCTTGGCGAGTTGCCGTTGGCGAGTCGCTTCCTTCTTCCCCATGACCAGCTCCTTCCGAAAGCGGAGACGAATTCCTTTTACGAACCTGCCCTATAGATATGGTGCCTTCGACGCACATTTTCAAGCTTTTTCCGACAAACGATAATTCGTGCCGGAGGCTAACCGGCTTGATGCCGACCCAGGTAACGGCTCCACTCCACGGGCCGGCCCTGGCGCCTTCGTCAAAACGGCCAAGGTCGCCGATAGCACCTGATTCACCCACATGGCGACGCCAAAGCCAACCATACCCAGCACGATAAGAGCGGTAAGCAGCAGGCGGAAGCCTCGCTCTCTAGAGACTTCCGGCCCAACGGCCACCAGCAAAAATGCTCCGGCAAGCGGGATCACGCCCGCCAGCAATTGAAAACATTTCAAGCGTCTATCCTGTGGCCGAATTTCCTGGCTGATGACCTGTTGAATATCGCGCACGTTGGGCCAGAAATAGGGATAGAGAACCCGCAGGACAACGAATTCAATGCCGAAGAAAGAATAAGTGAGCGCGATCAGCCCTGAGAGCGTGAACGAAATGATGAACCGGCCGAAAAGGCCGGCATCCAGCGGCCCATCAAAATAAGAAATGGCTGCCGGGAACAAAATGCCGCCGGGGAGCCAGCCCAGGCAAGCGATTCCGACGGCCCACAAAGGGAGAGACAATGCCCGGCGCCGGCTCCAGGTCGGCTCGGGGCACTCCTTGTGTTCGATGCCGCGATGCCGCCAGGCTCGCCAAACGGGGGCCACCAGGCGATAGCAAGCCCAGAAACAAAACGGATAGACGATGAGGTTGTAAGCCAACACCAGCCGGAGAAAGACGGTGTGCTGCGCAGGGCTCAAATCGCCGGCGATTTGCAGGGAGTTATAGGAGATGTTGACCGCGCTCCCGAGGACGTGCGGCAAAAGGGCGTAGGCGACCAAAAGAGCAAAAGGATGTCGCATGGCCAACCGGGTGATCGGTCCAGGTGGCGGCAACTCGCGCTGAATGCGGCGCAGCTCGCGGCAACCATCAAGCGAGCGGGCCAGCACGCTGGCGTTTGTGTAACGATCTTCCGGCCTGGGCATCAAGCAGCGCGAGACCACGGCTTCGAGATATTCGGGAACATCGGGATTGATCTTCCGGACCGAGGGGACCATGCTGCGGCGCAGTTCCGCCAGCATTCTTGCTAATTCGCTGCCATCTTTTGCTGCCGGTAAATCGCCGAAGGCCCGCTCGCCGGCAAGCATCTCGAAAAGGACCATGCCGAGGGAATAGATATCTGCCCGCTCACAGACTGCTTCAGCCGCCGCTTTTTCTTCGCCGCGGAACGCGTCGAGATGCTCAGGAGCCATATAAGCCAAAGTGCCGCCCATGGGCGTTAACGCAGCCTCTTCGTCCAGCACGCGGAGCGACAGATTGAAATCGGCCAGAAACGGCTTGCCATAATGGTTCACGAGGATATTGGCCGGCTTGATATCGCGATGAAGCACGTTGCGGCTGTGAGCATAGTCGAGGGCCTCCGCCAGCCGCGAAATCAACCAGCAAACCGCTTGAAAATAGTCGGCGTCTTCGAGCATTTCTCGATCGCGCAGAGCCGCCGGATGAAAGGGGGCTGCATGCACGGTCAGTTGATCGACCGCTTCGAGAATCGCCTGACCGCTCCATTCTGGCGCGGTCGCGATTGCACTTCGGATATGATTCGGCCCAACGTGGTGCCGGGGATAAGCTGCATGCACAGCAGGCGGAGATTGCGCTCGCCATCGAGCATCTCGCTGAAAACCTGCACGATGTGATCGTGTTCGAGCCGCGCAAGGGTGCCGCGCTTCACAACCGCGATTGGCGGTAACCTTCAGGGCAACTTCACGGTTGAGCGTAATTTGCCGAGCTAGATAAACCCGGCCAAAGGATCCTGTGCCCAGAATCTTCAGCAACTCGAAATCACCGATTTGCTCTCCCGCGTTCGGAAAGCCATGCTCGCTGGATGAACCTTGCACGACCGGTCGAAAGCTGGGCGCCTGGGCGGTGGGCAGCTCCAAACGGTTGTCGCATTTGGTTCCCTCCAGCGTGCTCGAATACGATGGGTCAGGCGGATCGGCCGCGGTGGAAGGGATTCTGCCTTTAGCTTCCAAGCCCGCCATGCCCCAACTCTCCCGCGTTGTAGACGATGGTGCCATTCCCACGAATTTTCATTATAAGCCCATGCAAAAAAGGGGACCGTCCAATTCGCGAAATGGACGGTATCCTTTCGGACAATCTTAGCTGGATGCGGCACGCTGGAGGCATGCCGGCACCGCGTGCAGCCTACTGGCTAACGCCTGCTTTGGGAGCCGCAAGCTTGGCCTTCCTCACCAAGGAGAAGTCTTTCGTTTCGCAAGGTTTGCCTTCGTCGCAACGCGTCCAAACCGATTTGATGTGGTTGGCGTCGACCAGGGTAATCGTTGCTTCGTGCATGTGATTGGACTTGGCGGGGTCGATGTTGCCGCCGCCCTCAAACTTGAAATTCAAGACTTTGGGATCGTCGCTCTTTGCCGCGCGCAGGCGCGGCTGATTGCCCAGAATGCAGTAATGGGTCAGAACTAGATCCTTGCCGTCCATGTTGTAAACGGTCAACATTTCGTGGGGGGTGCCGGGAAACAGCGTTTCCACAACCGTGCTGCCGCCCGCGGTAACGCGGATGTTCGAGACGATTGTGTCCGTCGGCTTCCCGTCCTTACCCACCTCCACCCAGTCGCCGGCCAGTTTCTTGATGGTGTCCAGCGTGGGTCCCGCCTTTTTGTCGTCCGCGCGGACCACCGCTGCGCTCGCCAGGCCCAAGCATGAGGCGAGAGCAAGCAATGCAAATTTCTTCATGGTTCGTTTTCCCCCTTCGTGAAAATGAAATGAATCGATTTTCGAGCCTGGTCATTATCAGCTGGGATAGGGCGTGACGCTAGCGGGCGGGTTGGGGTTTTGTGATTTGACGCGTAAGGAAAAGTCAGCGCTTTCGTTTAACCCGGAGCCAACGACGACGGCGGACGTGTCGCCTTCGATTATCGCATGGATGCTGCTGTTGCCTGTGCCACACGGACCGAGCAGATGCCTGGCAACCGTCGCCGCTAGCTCCGAAGGTATCCACCAACTTCCGCGCGGCGTGCGCGGATTTCAACCAAATTCCTCAGCGCCGAAAGTTCGGCGCTTTTCCTTAGAGCGTTCGAAACGAAGGATTAAGGCGAAGCCTTGAATTCTCCCCCCCTTGGCAAGGGGGGGCAGGGGGGGTCGCAGAATCTGCGCCAGAGCAGTAAAGTTCGCCCATGAGGAGATCAGAGCAGGCGCATTTCTACCGTGGGTGGTCACGTCGCGTCAGACCCCCCCAACCCCCCCTTGCCAAGGGGGGGAGAAAGAGGGGCCTTTCGGCCCAGGTTTGTTGGAAGCCGCCTTTGGGGTGCGGGCGAAGCCCGCACTAGGGGTTAAACTTGCATGCATGAATGCCAATGACTTTTCAAAACTTCCGGGTCGCCCCTCATCTCACTCCGGCGCCTCAATGGTCACCGCCATCACCACCGGTGCGGTGTCGTCCGAGCCCTTAATGAACTCGACGTCGCGGATTTGTGCCGCTCGCTCGGGGTGCACGACCAAGTAGCGAAGCTGTTTGCCGCGCAGGGTAAAAGCCAACTGTGAGCCAGGCACGTTCACGCGCTGGTTGTAATCCGCGAATTCAATACCGTTCTTAAGAGCGTGATCTTCGGTTTTGCCGTCTTCGTAGTGAATCCGCACGATCATCGAGATGGAGCCCTTTTCTCCCAGCGGGAATCCCCAGCCGCTCACGCCGCTCAACAGATGAATCGCCCGGGCCGGTGCATTGACGGGCAGCGTGACCGCCCTTGGCATGCGCGGCGGCAGCTTGCCCAGAGGGCCGCGCAGCATGATGGCGTTGGGTCGACGAGCGCCTTCCGGATCGATGAGCTGGAAGGGAACCCCCGCGAATGTTTTGGGCAGCCAGTCCGCGAACACCAAACGTTCGCCGGTCGCGCTCTCGTCATTGAACATGCCGCGCGTGGTGACCACCGTCGCCACTTTCGTCAGAGGCAACGGCAAGTATTTGCCCCGCTGCGTTAAGAACTCGAGGAAGTTCGTCAAATCCTTGCGGCTCAGTTGTTTCTCGAATCCCTCGGGCATTAGCGATTTGGAGGTGGCAACCAACTCGTCGATTTCTTCGCGCAGCACCGTCTGCTTCTTACCCTCGGCATCGAACAGCTCGATAGCAGTACGCGATTCACCGGCAAGAATACCGGTCAGGAATCGTCCCGATTTTGTGGTCACCGTGTACGCGCGGAAGTTGCCTTCCACGCTCCGGCTCGGGTCGAGAATGTCGGTTAGCAGATGATCCTTGCCATGCACCGCCATACCGGTGAGATCAGGTCCAATCCGATTGCCTTCGGCGCCGTGAACGTGACATTTCATGCACTGGTTCTTGAAGACCAATTTTCCCGCGACAGCGTCGCCCTTCACTTTGGTGATCGCCATATAATCGTCGAGCACTTTTTGCCGATCGGGGTTGGGCAGGCCGCCGCCGCGAGCTAGCAGTTGGCGGGCGCACCGCTGAAGCGTGCGATCTGGGTGATCGACTAGACTTTGCTTCTGATCCAAAGGCAGTTCACTCAACTGGAATTTGCCAGCCTGTGCAGCGTCAAGAAGACTCTTCGTCCACGCGGGACGGGTCAAAAGTGCGCTGATTGCCGCCGCGCGGGCAGATGGCGTCAACACGGGCAGCCGCTCGATAACGATATCGCCTACTGCCGGGGCCTCGCTCAGGCGGACCGCAGCCAGAATTCCGGCGGTGAGTTCAGGCGTGGCCCGGGGAGTCACCAGTTCCAGCAAGCCCTTGACCGGGGCCGATTGCGTCATCTGGTTGCCAATCAACTCGCGGGCGGCGGCCAATCGATCGCCAGTGGACAACGATTCGTTTTTCACGCGTGCCAAGAGAGAGATGGCTGCCTCGGCCGCATGTTTCTCGAAGCGCGTGCTGCCCCAAGCCATGGCCAGCTTGATGAGCAAACCGCGCCGTTCCGGCGGCAGATGCGTGAGAAGGCGTTCCATGTCCGCCGTCAATTTGTCATCTAGCGCAGGTTTGCTGCCGCTCGGCCAGGCTTTGGCCAAGCCCCTGACCACCGCTTCGCTTACTGCTGGATCGGCGTCGGCTAAGCGACTGATGACCGCGCCAATCGAATCGGCTGGCCCGCCGCGCGCATAGTGATCGGCCACGATCGTCGCTGCAGTCAGCACACGCGGTGAAGCAACCGTTCGATCTGCCAGCGCCCGCAAGAAATGCTCGCTGTTCTTGGCGGCAGCGCAAATCGCCGCGTCGCCGATCCAACGGTCGCGGGCATCGAGCGGATTGCTCAACGCAGCCAGAACGGCTTCTCCGGTGGCAGGCTCGGCTGGTTGGTCCGCTAGAGCCAGGAGAGACATGAGGCGCACTTGAGCATCCGGGTCGCGGAGCAGCCCGGCGCTCAAAATCGCGGCGACAGATTCGGCAGTGCGCGGCAGCACCTGCACCGCATTGCGGCGAACCCCCGCCGATGGATGCTTCAGGGCGTGATAGGCCACGCTGGTCCGCCTCAGAATTCTTGCCGTCGAGCGCGCCCAGCCCCTGCATCGTCCAGAGAGCGTGAATAGCGCCGACATTCAGGCCGATGGCGTCGAGTTGTTTATCCTTAACCAACGCATAAAGGGCAGGCAACACGTCCTGCTTGCCGCGCTCGACCAGCAGGCGCTGAGCATGTTTCCTCCAGAGCATGTTGTCGTTTTTGAGCGTCGCCACCAGTTTTTCGGGCGTCGCGTTTTCCAGCGTGAACCTGTTGACCTGAGCGCTTCCCGGGTCTTTGCCGTCGTAGAGAATGCGGTAAATGCGGCCGTGCTGCTTGTCGCGGAGGTCCGTTTCGTAAGCAGCCCCCTTCCCTGTTCGGAAACCGGCCGGTGTCGGGTTGTGCTGCACGATAAAGCTGTACCAATCGATGACCCAGACGTTGCCGTCGGGCCCGACTTCGGCCATGACGGGAGCAGTCCACTCGTCGTCGCTTGCCAGCAGGTTGAAGAGATTATTCGAACGGAAATTGCTTCCTTCACTGCGGAGCACGAAGGTTCCCACCAGATGTCCGGTAGGCTCATTCACGAAGGCCGTGCGGTTCCAGTATTCCTGCGGATAATGTCGAGCGGTGTATAGGGCATGGCCCGCGCCCGCCGTATAGCCGCCGTGTTGATCGACCTGGCGGACCTTGTCGGTGATCGGCTTGAAGAGATAGGTGTCAGCGATGGTTTGCAACACGAGTGCTCGGCGTCCAGCCGCGCACGGCTTCGTAATAGCGATTGGGAATCGGCATATAGACGCTCGGGTTGCGATTGGCCGTCGAGCCGAAGATGATCCCTTCTTCGCTCATGCCGAAGCCCCAGGTGTTGTTGTCGGTCGAGCGAACGTATTCCATTTTCGAACCGTCCGGCTTGAAGCGATAAAAACCCTGGCGAATCTGCACGGTTTCGCCCCCGACGGTGAGACGTGACGGGTTGTAACCCTGCATGCCCCAGATCCAATTATCGAGCCCGGTTTGCATGTTGCTGGCGCCGCCGTGCGTATCGCGCATCGACCAGGTGCCGAACAGGAACTTGCGCTGATCGGCTTTGCCGTCGCCGTCGGTGTCCGCCAGCCAAACGGTCTGGCGCGATTCGAAAACGATGACCCCGCCGCGCGAGAACGACAGGCTGGTGGGAATGCTTAGCTTTTCTGCGAACACAGTGAACTTGTCGGCCTTGCCGTCGCCGTCGGTGTCTTCGCAGATGACGATGCGATCGTGCCCGCGACCCGGACCTTCTTGCAGCTCATTGGGATAGTCGTAAGTCAGCCCGACCCAAAGACGGCCGCGTTCGTCCCAGTTCATGAAGATGGGCTTGCCGCCGCCAAAATCGGCTTCCGAAGCGAACAGCTGCACGCGAAAGCCCTTGGGAACCACCATGTGCTTGAGCGACTCTTCCGGGGAGAGCGGCTTTTGCATCATGTTGAAGGGCTCGCCCTGGACACCCCAGGCCCGGCTCCGCGGTGTGTAGTTCGGGATCTTCTTGCCGACGTCGACATATTCGAAGGGCTTGACATCTTTGCGCAGAGTCGTCATTTCCGGAGCCTTGAATGGCTTCTGAAAAGGGCTGACCGCGATGGGCGTAGGCTCGTTCGATACGACCGTCGGATCTCGCCGCGTCGTCCAGCGTATACCGCGTTCGACCAAGGCAAGAAATCCTGGGTTAGTCCAGGTGCGCTCATCGTGCCCCCAGGCGGTGTAGAAAACGCGGCCTTTCCCCTGTGTTCGCACCCACGTCCAGGGCTCCTTCACGCCGTTTTCTTCGCGAAATTCCAGCACCACGCGGTCGCGTTCGTTGTGCTTGGTGTGCACGTAAGTTTCGTCCCAGCTTGAAAAGCCTTTGAAGCCTTTCATCACGGGGTGTTCGGGTTGGGCAATGGTCGTGTGGACGATGCCGGTTCCGTGCTTCAAGAATTGAGCGCCAACCAGAGCGACATATTTCGGCGAGTTCAGGAAACAGTAGGAATGCAGTGAAGCGGGATGAAGCCCTTTCCCTGCTCGACAAAATCGAGAAGGGACTTTTCTTGCTCCGGAGTGATCCGCGTGGTGTTGGCGTAGATCATGAGGCCGTCGTAGCCTGCCAGCGCGCCCGGGTTGAGATCGGCGGCGGATTCCGTGTAGGTCAGTTCGATGCCGCGCTGGGCCAGCACCGGCTGCAGATCGCGAAATCGATCTGCCGGCCGATGGTGCCCGTCGTCGCCCAAGAAGAGAATCTTGATAGGCTTGGCGTCTTCAACGGTGAGAGGGGAGCCAGAGAGGAACAAGCTGGCCAGCATTAGCAAAGGAGAGAGCATTACCAAATCCTAAGAGTAGAGAACGCCACCCTGGAGGCGACTGCGGGTGGTTCGGTCAACAGAGCCCAAACGCATTCGTTTATTTGTAACTGCGCCTTCAAACGCGGGCAGAGATTGTTTTCGGTGAAATGCCCGAAAAATGAATCTCCTAAAGAACAACTACCCATTTGTCATCGGAATTGTCTGGTAATTGCGATTCGCCTTCGCGATGATTCCAAAACTTCCCCATGTTCGACTAGCTCCCGCCGATTTACAATTTAACCCAGCACGCCACGTTTCTTGAGGCCCCACCCGGGTATTTGCGAAGGACGATTCAACGATGAAAGCCGCGTTGCCCCTTCTGTTCCGTGGGATGATTTGCTTGGCGGCATTGGGCGCCCAAGCACCAGCTCAACCGCCTGCGCAGAACAAGACCGCCCCGCCTGCTCAAAACAAGGTGGAAGCAGGTAAGAAAGATGCCGCCGCACAGCCGGCGAAGCCTCCGGAACCCATTGTACCCAACCTTCAAGAATTGCTTGCTAAGCCGATCAGCCCTATCCGCATGGTCACGCAGCGCTACGAAGCGGACCGGGGCAATCTAAACAGGACCTATGTCGTGGCTCAGTCGCCGGGCCGTCAGGCACGCATGGCAAAGTTTTATGGCGACTGGTCGAAAGCCCTCGCCGAACTCGATAGCAGCAAACTGACCGACACGGCTCGAGCCGAACTGAAACAGCTTCAGGGAACCAACAAACGCCACCAGCACGAGCTCGCACAGCAAAAGAAAGCGCAAGCCGAAGTCGCCTTCTTGCTTCCATTCGGCAGTGCCATCGTCGGCTTGGAAGACAGCCGGCGGCGCATGGAACGATTGGATTCTGAGAAGGCCGCCGGCGTTCTTACCGAAGTGGTTAAACAGGTAGCGCAAGAGCACAAGGCACTGGCAGCCAGCCTGGCAAAAGATGGCAAAGGAGGCACGCCGCCAGCCAAAGAACTCCGCACGCGGGCCGCCGATGCCGTCAGGGACCTCCGCACTGCCCTGCGGAATTGGCATGGCTTTTACGATGGCTATGATCCCATGTTCATGTGGTGGATGGCCGATCCCTACAAGAATGCCGACAAGGCACTTCTCGATTACGCCGCGCTCTTGCGAACGAACGTTGAGGAACCCGGCAAAACGGAAACCAAGGCAGCGGCGTCCGTTGCAAAGGCATCTGCGGAAAAGGCAACCTCTGCTCCACCAAAAGCAACGGCAACTGTTGTCAAAACGACTGTTCCCGCTGCGAACTCAACAGTAACGCCTGAGAAACTGCCCAAGGAGTCGGACGTCCCTGACTTGGCCCAGTTGCTGGCTTTCCCGCAAAGCGAATTTCAAGCCGTCATTCAGAAATACCAGGCTGGCCGAAGCACTATAGGCGGCAGATTTTCGACCATGGCGGCTCCCCCCATTAACGCTCCACGCACCCCCGACCGGCAGGCTCGAGCCAAGAAGTTCTACGGCGAATGGCAGGTCGCTCTGCGCAAACTGAGCTTCGATGCGCTCAGCAGGGACGCGCAGATCGATTACCTGCTACTGCAAAATCAAATCCAACACGAGCTGAAACGCGCCAACAACCCTACTCCCAATCGAGGCGGCGCCGGCGGTGGTCGACGTCGCGGAAACGAGCTGGCCATCGAAGGGCGGCCGATCGGCCGTCAGGCGATGTTGGACGAACTGGCTTTCGAGATGATCCCTTATTCGCCCGAAGAATTGATCGGCATCGCCGAGAAAGAGTTCACCTGGTGCGATGCCGAGATGCTTAAGGCATCGCATGAACTCGGATTTGGCGATGACTGGAAGCGAGCCGTCGAAAAAGCCAAGACCATGCACGTGGAGCCGGGACATCAGCCGGAAGTGATCCGCGACCTGGCCTGGGAAGCGATCGATTACGTTCGCAAATACGACCTGGTGACGGTGCCCGAAATCGCCAGCGAAACCTGGCGCATGCAGATGATGACGCCGCAACGGCAGCTAGTGAGCCCCTTCTTCACGGGCGGCGAAGTCATCAGCGTTTCCTTCCCGACGAATTCCATGGCCTACGACGCCAAGCTGCAAAGCCTGCGCGGGAACAACATCCCCTTCTCCCGGGCGACGGTGCATCATGAGTTATTTCCCGGGCATGGTCTCCAGGCGTACATGACGCCCCGCTATCGCAGTTACCGCAATATGTTTTCGACCCCTTTCTGGACGGAAGGCTGGTCGCTTTATTGGGAATTCGTTCTTTACGATCGCGGCTTCCCCAAGACGCCGGAAGACAAAGTCGGCTTCCTGTTTTGGCGCATGCACCGTTGCGCCCGCATCATCTTTTCGCTGAATTACCACCTAGGCAAAATGACTGCGCAACAGTGCGTCGATTTCTTGGTCGCCCGCGTCGGCCACGAGCGCGAAAACGCCACCGCCGAGGTGCGGCGTTCGTTCACCGGCGGTTACGGCCCGCTCTATCAAGCTGCCTACATGCTGGGCGGCCTGCAACTCCGCGAGCTGCACAAGGAGTTGGTAGATTCCGGAAAAATGACCGACCGCGCCTTCCACGACGCCGTCCTGCAAGAAAACCGCATCCCGATCACCATGGTGCGCGCCAGCCTGACGAAGCAGCAGCTTTCGCCGGACAAGCCACCGGAGTGGCGCTTCTACGGCCCGGTGAAAGCGAGCAAGGCGGTGGCGCCTTGATTGAGGTCTAGTTTGGACTGCGAGCTTAACTACTCTTAATTCAGCGAGCCTCCCACGTTAGTGGGGGGAGTTCAGCCGCGAACTCCCCCATAGGCATCAACTTAAGCGGAACTCCAATAGCTCTGGGTCGTTAACTAATTCAAATGTCCCGGGCTTAGAGCGTGGATCTCTTCGGCAGGTCTTTGCAACCGTTTTGGCGATGGATTCGAGCACGCACTCCAATTCCGCCGCATCCTTCATTGCGCCCGCCAAGCGGCCGGCAAAGTCGCGGACTGCTTCGTAGGCTTTGGACAGGCTCTTCGTCGGATCGCCCCAAATGGTTCCGACGATTATCCATTGTTGCAAGAGGACCGCCAGCATCCTCGCCCAAACGCGTACCATCTGCCGAGTTACTGTCGAGCCACTCAGTTCAGCTGTCAAGCCTTGGGATTTCCAACGTTTGAATAGCAACTCCACTTGCCAGCGCGACCGATATAAAACGACCGCTTCTTTTGGCGTCAACATTTCCAAAGGTAGGCTTGTCACCAGGATCGTCCAATCGCACCAGGCCAGACGCCCTGCGCAGGGCTCGCTGCCCCTTTTCTCCTTCGTGTCTCGACGCAGCTTTTGGCGTCGGAGATTGGCTTGTTCCTCGGGCAATCGCCAAGCGATCAAGCGACATCCCAAACGCTGTGCTTTCCCCAGCAAGATCGATTGGTCGACAAACGGCCCGCGTTGCTTCGCCAGCCAGGCAGCAAATCCACCGCCTCGCCGTTCGTCAAAAACACATGCGTGCCGTACTGCAAACGCGAGAGAAAATGCTCCCCCGCTGTCACCATCTCGGCGAAAACGCCCACATTGAAATAGCCTAAGTCGCTGATGCGTAGCGATCCTTTGCCGCGTCGGGCCTGCTGCCGGCTCGAAGCACCGTCGGGACTGCGGCCTTGCTCAAGATCAATGCACGTTAGGGCAGCGCTACGCAGGCAGAATTCGGTCTGGAACTTCACGGCCGCTGCCCCACTGCCATGGCTGCCACCGCAACCGCGAAACTCTCCTTGCATGTCGTCAGGCAACGTGTTTGTTGAACTGTCCAACAAAGAGACCTCCTCGAACCGTTCGAGGAGCGGCGCCAAGGCCTTATCCGACTTAACAATGATTTTGGCTGCTTCGCAAAACAGCTTCTTCATAAAGGCAACCATCTGCGGCGTATGGCGTTTTTCGATCGCTTGGGGCGTCACGGCTGCACCGCACTGTGCTGCCATCTGAGCCAACTTCTCATCCGAGGCCCTCGGATTCTGCAGGAAACCCAAGACAAACGTCTTGGCCAGCGAGATAGGCGTGAAAATCCGTGTTCGCTTGATCACGCCGCTTTCGTCAGCCGCCTCCCGAGCAACTTCACCAAACAAGCGTTGCATCGAGGCGCCCACCTTGGCTAGAATCCCCATCGGAAGCTCCTTCTTCCAAACACTGTTTGTCACTAACCAGTGATTGTGGAAGGACTTCCTTTTTTTGAAAAGATCAATTCACTCTTAAGTTGATGCCTATGGGAGTCAGCCGCGAACTCCCCCCACTAACGTGGGAGGCTCGCTGGTTTGAATTCCTACCAGTTTATGATGGTGCGGAGTCGTCCCCATTTCATCAGACAGAAAACCCATGTTGCGGCACATAAAAGCAGAATGCCGAGGGGAACGATCCAAATTGCCATCGAACTCGAAGCTAAGCTGACGATCTGGCTCTGCGAGCGATCGACGATCTCACCGGTATTGACATCAAATTCAAAACAGGTTCCTTCTTTGGTCCAGAGAGTATAGACCAATTTGGCGTCATCGAATTCTTCTCGATCCAACCACCGGAAATGCGACACAGAATGCTCCAGCGCCGCCGGCCTATTGATGAGTTCGTTCACGCTGTAGCCCCGAAGGAGTTTGCCGTTGGCATAGAAACTCAGAACTTTCTGTTCGTATTGGGGAGAAGCAGGAGCGTTTCGATTAAAGTAAGGCGAAGAATTCCATCGAGTCAAATGTGTGCCGTCGGAGGCAATTTCAAGCCCGGAAGGGTATTCATACCAATCTACCGTCCAAATTGGCGCGTCGGAATCGTCGATTCGGTATAGACCGCTTCGCTTGTACTTCTCGCGAATCAAACGAATCTCATCCGGAAGGTTCTTGGACTCGGTCTCAAAAACGGTAGGGGCAAGCATCACAAAGACGAACTTGCCGTCGGCGCTGCCTTTTCGATAGGACCATGGCGAAGCTACTGAGTCGGCGTTCGCATTAGGCGCGAACACTGCCAGGAAGTAGCCGAAGGCAAGAATAGGGAATGATCTTTTCATCGCGTTACAAGTTGCCTTTCGCTTCGGCCGTGAAGGTTACCCCCTCATTCATTGATCCATGGATTCTCCGATTCTAACCCCGCCAATGGCGCGACGGCCAGAAAATCCTGAGTCACGAGTGAGCAGGTTCAATGCGCGAGATTAAGATGGGCAGGATGGCAAAGAAAAATGGATGCTGCCTATCGCTTGGCAGGGCGATAAGCTAAGCAAAGCCGCTCACCTCACCTTTCCCCATCGTACGGAATCGATTTGCGAACCTCAAATTGCAACGACATGATCCAATGATTGTAGTCGTAGTTTCGAGCGACCGGCTTGACAGCATTGAAACGCTTGAGGTCCTGAGAGCCGATTTTCTTTGGATCGATTTCGAAATCGATCTGCACGTGTTGCCGAATTCGTGCCCAGTTCAACCTCCAATCCCCACAGCTCGCACTATCTGGTGGAGGCTCTGCTTCCAATTCTTCCCAAGAACGGGGCCACCTGTGATGTTTTGAGACAAAATCTTGCACTTCGCTGAACGCTGTTATGCCATCCTGCAATTGGATCTCCGCCTGAATCGCGTGGATCCGACATAGCATCCGAAACCGATTCCGGCCAGCAGCAAGGCGGCCGGAGACTAACCCAAACCAAAGCCCGCCGATCGAGGCCGCAGTTGTTGAACGATTCTGTTCCTGTTTGGCATGATCTGGTCTGCCCGAGACCCCTCGCTGGCGCCTCACGTCTTGTCAGGAGCAGCTTGATTCAGTGGCTGCCCAAACCGGAGAACGTAGCCTTCGCGGTCGCGAACCGCGAACTCTTCCATTTGGTACTCTTCTTGACGACGCAGCATGATGGGCAGTCCATCGCGACTCAGGATCGCGAACCGCGGCGGCTTGCCACCTACATAGTCACGATGAAAGCCCAAAACCCGCTCGTAGTGATCGACAGATTTCTCGAGATCGGCTACCGGAAAATAGGGCGCGCAGCATTGGTTCGTCATTGGGGAATTCATGATGCACCTCGGCTCAATATCCGGGCACGCTCGGGCTACAGCGTCCCCAAAAACGTCAGCAGATCATCCAGCTCCTGCCTGGTAAGCTCGCCCCTCAGCTGGTGTCTCTGCCGCACAAACACTTCCGCAAGTGTGGGGGCTCGGCCATCATGAAAATAGGGACCGCCCTGGCTTACGCCGCGTAGCGAAGGTGGATTGAAGTGATTGAGTCCGGCTTCATCCTTGATGCCGACGTCGTACGAGCCGGCGGAAGTATAGGTCGGCGGCGTGTGGCAGCGGGCGCAGTTGTTCTTGGCAAAGATTGCCTCTCCCCGTTTGACCGCCGCCTCATTGTTTGAAGCCAATGATTGGGGCGGGGCCGGTGGAAGCGTTTTGATGAAGGCAGCCAAATCGCGCACCTGTTCGGGACTCGGCTTACGACCTTGCATGGTGGAGGTGATCGATTGGGTTACCTGTTTCTCCAACTCCGTCATGCTCCCGTTCCATGCCCAGGGCGCCGTGTCACCCGCGCTCGTAGGGAAAGATTGCGCTTAGGCGTGCCGTAGGTGCCGTCGCCTAAAGTGTCCGCAAGTTTGCCGCTGGTGTGGCCATCCGTGTGGCAGCTATGGCAACTCAGCCAGCCGTCATGCGATAGCTTGGCATCATAGAACAAGGCCTCGCCCCGATCAGCCGAACTCAACTCAGGTGTTGGCCCTAGAGCTATTTCGGCAACCACATTGGGTTTTTCGCGGTCCACAACAGAGATCGTATCCGAATTGGTATTCGCAACATAGGCACGCCGGTTATCCAGGCTTGTCAGCAATGCCGTCGGTCGACGGCCCACCGTCACATAATGCCACGCATCGCCTGGCTCGCGGCCTACCGCGATTTCGTTCACACCTGCGAGGGTGACAAGCAAGTGCCCGCCACTTTCCACGACTCCGGCAGGGTCCCCTGTGCCGTGCTCGGCTTCGCCCAAGTGCAGCAAGTCGCTACCGGCCAGCAAATCGGCCTTGGGCCCAGCACCGAAACAAGGCTTAGCGAACGAACGTTGTTCGTGAGCAGATTACCCCAGTGGATGTCGTCTCGTTGCACCGGCCGAGCGGATTGAGCATCTGATTGGTAAGCAACAAATGTCGTCGGTCGGCGACTCAGAGCCAAGCCGCGAATGTTGTGACCGGGAATTGAACGCACCGATTCAATGGTACCCGACCGCAAATCAATGACCGCCAGGCGGCCGCCGAATGCCTCGGTTACCACCAGCTTGTTATCGTTGACCAATAACTGATTGCGTGGCGCAAACGGCAGATCAATAATGGTGACAATGCGTGGCTTTTCCCCAGCGCGATAATCGTCAGTTGGCACGGCCATAGGGATGCCACGGTGCACCGCGATCCATCCCGGCTCAACTGAACGCTTACGGGTGTCGCGCCGACCTTCAGACGATGCTTTGGGGCCAGCTTCGAGCCTTGAAGAGTGAGCACCACCAATTCGCCTGCTTCTTCATCGACCACCACCACATTGGCGCCATCGCTTGTGATGGCGAGGTCGGCAAGCTTTCGACACACGACCATTTCGGCTTCAACTCGCATGTTCGCGAGATCGATAACCGAGATGCTGCCGCTGCGCTGGTTGGCCACGAACAGCCAGTGGCCATCCTTCGATTGAGCCAGAGCGATGGGCCGTCTCAATGCGGAGTCGCGAACGGCCCGGTTATCCGTGCCAGACACATCCTTCCGCTTGGAACGAGCACGGCAGCCGGGCCGATCCAGCAGTGGAAGACCCAGGCGCCGACCTGCAAGAACCGCAATCAGGACAAATCGAAAGATCATGCTCATGCCTCAGGGCCTCTTCGAGACAGCTGTTTTGGCCAGCACCGCCTGCAATAGTTCAGTAGCTTTGGCGAGTTGCGGGTCGGTTGGCGGCTTAGCATGGACATCGATTTTGCGATCGGTGACTTCCTGTTCTTGTGCCCACTGCACAACCTTTTTCGATTGCTCGGGGCTCAGCGCACCACCATATCGGGCTGCAGGGGCCAACCGAGCCCCTGTTTTGGGACGTTCCACCCGGCCGGTCGCCAAAACCAAGTCTTGCTTTTCGCCAGGCAATTCGACCACGCTCTTGACATAGCCATCCGTGATAGACGGTTCACCTACCAGAGCGACGCGGCCATTGTCGTGAAGCACTGCGGCGACCAATGCCGTGGCCGAGCCCATTTGACCGTTGATGAGCACAACCATCGGCCAATCGCGAAAGAGCGATTCATGATCCGCCCGAAACTCTTGTGCGGCTGAAATTCTGTCTTGCCTCGTCGTCCACATGAGACTGCCGTCGAGCAAACCGCCGCAGAATAGTGCAGCATGTTGCAGGCTGCCGCCTGAGTTATTGCGCAAGTCAAGCACCAAGGCATGGTAGCCTACTCGCACAGTTTTCTTTCGGCCTGTCTTAACTCATGGAGCGTACTGCTCGAAAAACTGGCAACGCGCAAATAGGCAATTGGGGCCTGCGGTTCCGCATGAAAATCGAATTCTTCCTCGGCAATCCGGTGCAAACCAAACAGGTGCTCGAAAGGCACCTTGGCGCGAACTATGGTATATTTCCGGCTCTCCGCTGTACCTGTCATTTGAACAACCACTGTGACCGATGATCCTTCCTCGCCGCGGAGCCAATCCACGACTTGAGCAAGGGGGATGGCGCGAGTATCCTTGCCATCCACGGATTCGATAATGTCATCAGCTTTCATGCCGGCCTTCCGAGCCGAGCCGTGCAGAATCGTGGTCGTTACCACAGGCTTCACATCCGTCTTGCTCAACCTCAAGGCAATGCCAATGCCCACGTAGCGGTTGCCGCTGATTTGCTCCTGCACCGCCAGTTCCTTTTTGGTTGGCGGGTCCACCAGGGATGCCTTCCCCGGAATGCTGGTCAGGACTGCATCCAGCAATGCCTGTTCCAACTTGGCTTGAGTCGGTGCATCCGCTTTGTGAAACGGCGCATCGATTAGACTTGCCAGCTGAGCGGCATTCGTCACCTCTGCACAGCGTTTTTCCAGATCGATTGGCACATCCAGCTTGGCAGCCAAGTAGAGCGCTTCGAACCAGCGACAAGCAATTGTTCGCGCAGGCACGGCTTGTCGTGATACTTAGCCACCGCCTCGGTAATAGCCCAGATTCGGGTCGCCAACGCTTTGATCTTCTGGCTCGGCTCTGCATCCGGGGCGCCGCCCTCCACGGTAAGGACCGCAGCTACCGGGCAGCCGGTCGGTGGCGCGAGCAAGGCCAGACCGCGCTGGACCGGAACGCCGGTCGTCATAGTCGCTATTGCCAGCACGCCGACAACAAGGCTATTGAGCTTGCTCATTTACCCTTTCCTTTTAGTTTCACAGGAGCGCCTTGCGATGCTTGTTCGCCAAGGCAATCCAATCGCCATCCAGCAAAACGGCCGCACCGGACTCTCAGGCGGCTATTATTGCGTTAAAATTTTAACATGTCTATGCGATTTGGCAAAACGTTTATGATCGCTGTGCCAGCAGGCCCAGAATTCGCTGAAAAATCGCCGCGGAAGCGTTGGCTTGTTGCTCCGTGATAACGACTGGGAGTTCGTCGGCTATGCCACCCACCAAGGATTGGGGCTCGACTTTACGACGCCAGCCAAACGGCCCGACACGAAGCTCTTGCCGCTGTTCGATGAGAAGTGATGTCTTCTCTGATAGAATTACTGCCCGCTGCGCAAGTGGCACAGAACTGGGATTACTGGTTGCGTTTCTTTCATGACAAAACGCGACGTCGTCCCTGGCTCTCGTTCTCCACTTCTGTCTGATTCCCCCTGCCCTGGCCGATTGGCCTCATCTGCGCGGCCCAAACTACGATGGCGTATCCTCTGAGACCGGCCTCGTCGAGGCTTGGCCCGCCAAGGGCCGCCTCGGCTTTCGGCGCGCAGATTCGGGCCAAGGGTACTCCGGGTTCATTGTCGCGGAAGGCAAAGTCTACACGCAGCGGCAGACTCTTGGCGGTCAAACGGTTATCTGCCTCGATCTGGATACGGGCAACACGCTCTGGGAAACCCGTTACGGTTGGGCCTGGCAACCCGGGGGCGCCTATCCGGGTCCCTATGCATCCCCTACATGGTATCGCGGCAAGATTTTCTATTGTTCTCCTTCGGGCCTGGTTGGCTGCATGGATGCCCGAACGGGCCTATTCGCTTTGGTCGCTGAATGTGCGCGACAAGTTTCAGGGCAAGGGTTGTGAATTCGGTTATGCGGCTACTCCATTAGTGGAAGACGATCGCGTGATTCTTCCTGTCGGCGGCCCTTCCGCCAGCATCGTCGCCTTGCATGTCGACGACGGTCGAATCCTTTGGACGGCAGGATCCGATCCGGCCAGTTATTGCCCCGCGATACCCATAACGATCCATGGAAGGCGTTGCATTGTCGGCTATTTACAGAACTCTCTCGTGGTGATTGAAGCCGCTACCGGGATGTTACGGCACCGTCAGCCATCATCCACCGGGTATGACGAGCATTCCGCCTGGCCGCTATATCGGGAGCCGCATCTGTTTCTGGCCGCTCCGTTTCGCCAGGCAGCAGTGTGCTCGGAACTCCAAGCAGGCCTGGACGGTTCGCTAACCAATAAATTGCGCTGGTCGAGTTCCGAACTGTGCAACGATATCGTTTCCAGCGTTCTGTACCAGGGACAAATCTTTGGTTTCAATCTGAAACAGTTGCAGGCCAGTCCGCATAGGCCCTCGCGCGGTTCGTTTCGTTGCCTCGACTGGGCCACCGGAAAACTTTGCTGGTCGACGGATCGAGTCGGGCAGGCTTCGCTGGTGGCGGCAGATGGCAAGCTTTTTTTGCTCAACGACTCGGGCAGCTTGATTTTGGCCCATGCCGATCCTGCGGCATATCAAGAAATAAGTCGCGTGCAATTGTTCGAGGACGAAATCTGCTGGACGCCGCCCACTCTCTGGCAAGGTCGCCTCTTGTTGCGCAGCCCCTCACGGGCAGTTTGTCTATTCGTGGGTCGCACGGAGAACCTGCCTGCCGGCGTTTCTGCCACGGATCTCGTGCATAAGTCCTGGTCCTGGCATTTTGACGCGGCTTGGCTGATCAGCCGGGAGCGAGACTATCCGAATGACGCACCCACTCTAGAAGAGATGACTCTTTGGTTTTGCTCATGCCTACTGCTCGCATTTTGCGGGGCAGCGCTTTTGTGACATTATTGGTCCTGGCGATCACCAAGTGCTTGACAATCACTGGAATTCCCACTGCATACCTGTTTTGGGGACTGGTCTTCGTGCTGGGTTTCTTGGGGCCAAACGGACTCAGCAGCGTCTTGGATCGTCTTCTCTTTACCTGGCCGGTATCGCTCTACGCAGTCTTCCACGTTACGGTGCTGGTTTGCATGGCGGCGGCACATCAACCAAACCGCTGGAATGGCTGGTTGGCCCGCCTGGCCATCCTCGGCTTCTTGCTTTTGTGTTATGGCTACTTCGAGCTATGCAAAACCGTCGGCATGTTCGTCTGCTGGGCATTTCTGTTCGGCTTGCCATGCGCATTTCCGTTGACCTGCCTGGCAGTTCGCTCGAAGATCAACCAGCAAGGCGTGTGGGTGCAAGCCGTTTGGAGCTTGTTGGCCTTCGCATTGTTTTTCTGGAGTGGCGAGGGACTGCTACTGTGGAAAAGTGGGCAGAGGCCGTGGTAGGTTGGCTAGGGGAATGGCAGGCGCAGCAGACGCGACTGCGTGCGTCATGCTAGCGACGCGATCGCGCTGGGGTTCCGAGTTGCAGCAGGCCGGATGGAGAACGAATCGATGAGGCGAATGCTTTTGAGCCTGGCTTTGATCGGCATGGGGTTGGTGCAGCCCGCATCGTCCCACGGGGCCTGGACCGACGACTCTGCTGGCGTCGATCTTTACGCCTTTGGTGTTTCGGATCCCAAACCTGCTAAGGGCGACAAAGCCGAACCCCCGCCGATTGTGGATTTACGGAAGTTTCAGACTTCGATCAAGAACCAGGGCGGGCGCGATAGTTGTCCCTATTTTCCACCCGTGGCCGCTCTAGAAGCTGGCTACAAGCATAAGGGCATCAACGTCAATTTGTCCGTAGAACATCTGATCTGGCTACGGAATGTCACCTGCGGCAGCAGTAACGATACGACCGACAGGGCCGAAAACCTGTACAGCATGGTCGGGGGCGGCAACGGCATGGGGCCTCTCACTCATTATGCGATCTCTCGTTGGCAGGATATGCCTTATCACTCCCAGGAGCCCGGGCCGGCGAAACAGGCCATGGGGATGGAGAAGTACGATTGGGGCAAACCGTTCAGTCAATTCGTGCTCAATCGCTGGAACCTCGATCCAGGGATTCTGCCGCCGGCGGCACGAGCCAACGCCAAATATGGGATCGACAAATTCGAGAGCTTTCGCCCTGGAGAATTGAAAAGCCCGAAGAAGTTCGAGGAAGTATTGGCTGCGGGACACGAAATCATCTTCGCTGTCAGGCTTCACAGCAATCGTGACGATTCGGCAATGGGACAACCCGTGTGGCGACTGAAGCCGGGGACCTCTGGGGATTCCGTCAATCACTTCATGCTCATGGTTGGCTATGACCGCGCCAGAAAGTTTTTCATCGTCAAGAATCAATGGGGACCGACGAAATACGCGGCCAACAAGCTGGCCGCGGGCTGGAAAGATGTCGTCAAGTACAACGGTTACACTCTGGTCGATTACAACTTTCTGGCCGAATGTTGGGAGGCTCACTACATCACCGAGACAGTCCCGGTCGGCAGTCATCGCTTCGCGAGCCAGCACGCTTGGGGCAGTGGTTGGTGACGTTCAAACGCCAGAACAAACAAGTTATGACGGGCGTATTGGCCTGGCGGAGGCTTCCCCACCAACAAGGGGGAGCAAAAGATACCGATTTACGCATCGGCGAATTGGTTACGACCGACGGCCGCCAGTTTCGCGTCAACGCGAAACTCGACGGGGATGGAACGAAGCCGTTTCAGGTGGCGATCTATCTCAATTTTGCCACCGGTCTCATGCCGTCGGATTCTATGCAGGGCACCGTTTTCAAAGGCGCCCTTACCTTGCCGCAAAAAGGCGAACATACCATGGAGCTCAAGTACGCTACGGGCCCCAAAGACGAAATGGGGGGCGTGCCCGCCGACGAGCTGGAATGCTCCGCGAAATTGGTAGAAAATCGAAATCTGCTTCTGAGCATGACTCCGCCCAAATGAACCTTCAAGCCGGATGCTCGCAGGAAATTCTTTATGGCTTCGCACGCTGAGCTCTTGCAAACGGCCCTCCAATTGCATCGGGCCGGCCAATCCGCTCGAGCGGAGGAGATTTATCGACAGATTCTGCGAGTCGATCCTCACCAACCTGAGGCCCTGCACCTGCTCGGGATCGTTGAGCTGGAGGCAGGCCGATTGGATCAGGCTTTCGATTTAATCGATAAAGCAATTACATTGAAGCCTTCTGATCCCAATTGCCACCTTGACCTGGGCGAGGTTTATCGGGCTCAGGGTAAACGAGCCGAGGCCAAGGCTTGTTTCGAGCAGGCTCTTCGGCTGTCGCCTACCTTTGTGAAAGCCCACATCAATCTGGGCATAGTGTTCATGGAGCAAGGTCGGGCCGTCGAAGCCGAGATCTTGTTTTCGAGAAGCAATTCGCTTAGGGCCAGATTCAGCCATTGCCTGGAATAACCTGGCCAACGTGCTGATAACCAAGCAAGAATTGACCGAAGCGCGGTCGTGTCTGGAACGCGCGCTAATCCTCAAGCCGAGCTATGCGGAGGCCCACAACGGCTTGGGATCGGTTTGGCACAGAACCGGTGATCTGGCGAAGGCTCAAGCTTGTTTTGAACAGGCTATTGCCAGCAACGCAAACTATGCCACTGCCCATTACAACCTAGGCGCTGTGTTGCAGAGCACTGGCCAATTGGACAAGGCTCAGGCCTGCTTTCGCCAAGCGGTACGCATCAGGCCTCAGTTTGTGGAGGCTTATTATCAGTGGGCGGCGATCCTGAAAAATCGCCAGCAGTTTGCCGAAGCCGAAATTTGCCTGCAGCAAGCACTACGATTCAGACCGGAATTTGTCCCCGCGCTAAGCATGCTGGCCACAGCAGCTGGAGTTTCAAGGAAAAACCGCTGAAGCCCGCATCGCTCTGGACAGAGCAATGGCGATTCAACCGAGCGATGA
Source organism: uncultured Gemmataceae bacterium (assembly GCA_963748025.1). Taxonomy (GTDB): domain Bacteria; phylum Planctomycetota; class Planctomycetia; order Gemmatales; family Gemmataceae; genus CAVVHZ01. The sequence goes on along the minus strand of CAVVHZ010000023.1, from coordinate 48,086 downwards.
GCTCAGCATTCGTTCCGCCCTGCTTCTGCCCGTCATTTACCAATCGGCGTAGCGCCATCGACAACGAACGCACGCGCCTGCAAACCGAGTTGTTGAGCTTAGCGGAACAAAAACTGACTCTACCGGCCCCGGAACAACACACTTGTGGTTGCCCTTTTTTTTCTCGTCTACCAGGGCGCTAACGATCGCGACTTGATGCGCACCCTTGCTAAGCTTTATGCCAACGCCACGCCACAGCTCGAGTTCACCGCGGCACATTGCATCCCCGGAGGCCGAATCTCCACTGATGGGCGACCGATCCGAGTCGGTTTCCTGTCCCGTTTCTTTTATCGACACACCATTGCCAAGCTGAATGCCGGCTATATCCGCTACTTGTCCCGCGAGCGTTTTCGGGTGGTCTTGTTGCGCTTTGCCGGGCCCACCGATTCGATGTCACAATCGCTTCAAGAGGACGCCGATGAAGTAATCACGCTGCCCCGACAACTGGACGCGGCACGCCAGTCGATCGCCGAGCTATGTCTGGATGTGCTGTTCTACACTGATATCGGCATGGATCCCTTCACTTATTTCTTGGCCTTCGCTCGCCTGGCGCCTGTGCAATGCGTCACCTGGGGACATCCGGCCACTACCGGCATTCCCTCGGTGGATTACTTTCTCTCCAACGCAATTATGGAACCGCCTGATGCCGATGACCATTACACGGAGCGACTGGTTCGGCTCGAACACCTCAATACTTGTTACGAAGAGCCTGTGCTGCCCGCTCCGACCAAGAGCCGTCAAGATTTTGGCTTGCCCGAAAATGTGCATCTTTATGTGTGCACCCAAAGTTTGTACAAGATTCACCCGGATATCGATGCCATTCTCCTCGCCATCATGCGGGAGGATCCGTTGGGGTTGATCGTAATGCTTTCTGGCCCCCATACTCATTGGAAGGAGCTGCTGACAGAGCGTTTTCGCCGCTCCATTCCCGAAGAATATCGGCGAATCCTCTTTCTTCCCCAGCAATCGCAATCTGATTTCCTGCACCTGCAAGCCGTAGCCGACGTATTGCTCGACACCTTCCCTTTTGGCGGCGGCAACACCAGCCTCGAGGCGTTTGCCTTTGGCACTCCTGTCGTCACGCTGGCAAGCCCACTGATGCGCGGCCGAATTACCTATGCTTGCTACCAGCAAATGGGTATAGCCGAATGTGTGGCCAACGATCCTGAGGAATACGTACGCATTGCTCTTCGTCTTGGCGTCGATCCTGGTTGGAGGCGATCAGTTCACCAGCGCATTCTGGCCAACAAGCACCTCCTCTACGACAATCGCGCGGCAGTTCGGGAGCTGGAAGACTTTTTGTTGAAGGCGGTTGGACGAGCCTCTGAAAGCAATCATGAGTCAATTTGACTTCGATTATGTCATTATCGGTTCGGGCTTCGGCGGCAGCGTGTCGGCTTTGCGCTCAGCGAAAAAGGCTACAAGGTAGCAGTGTTGGAGCGGGGCAAACGGTGGGCTAACAGCGATTTTCCTCGCACCAACTGGAATGTTCGCAAGTACCTCTGGGCTCCGAGAATCTTCTGTTACGGCATCCAGGCGATTACCTTATTGCGCGATGTGCTGATACTCCACGGTTGCGGAGTGGGCGGCGGCAGCCTGGTTTATGCCAATACGCTTTTGATTCCGCCCGACGGCATCTTTGAAGATCCTCGCTGGCGCAGGCTCGGGAATTGGAAAGACGACCTGGCCCCACATTACGCGACAGCCCAACGCATGTTGGGTGTGACGTTGGCCGAATGCCAAACCGAAACGGATCACATGCTCCGCGAGATTGCTACGGACATGGGACGTGAAGCAACTTATCAGCCCACGCGCGTTGGAGTTTTCTTCGGGGAGCCTGGGAAACCAGTGCCCGATCCCTACTTCGGCGGCGCCGGGCCGGATCGTTCCGGTTGCGTCCATTGTGGGGGCTGCATGGTCGGTTGCCGCCACAACGCCAAGAATACCCTGGACAAGAATTACCTCTATCTGGCAGAGAAACAGGGCGCTACGGTTATCCCCGAAACCGAAGTTCGGAGTATCCAGGAGTCATCTGGAGGCGGCTACGAGATCGATACTGCCAAAATTACGGACCCCCTATTCAAACGCCGCCGCCGATTTCGTACTCGAGGCGTCGTGCTCGCCGCAGGTGTCTTGGGCACCGTTCCGCTGTTGTTGAAATGCAAGTCGAAGGGCTGGCTGCCGCGAATCTCCGACCAGGTCGGCAATTATGTCCGCACGAATAGCGAAGCGCTGGTGGGAAGCCGGAGCCGGCGGCGCAGACGCCAATTACTCCAAAGGGATCGCGATTGCTTCGGGCTTCAAACCGGACGATCACACGCACATCGAAATGGTTCGCTATGGCGAAGGGCAAGACTTCATGTCGCTTTTGAGCACGCTTTTGATTGGCGGCGGACCGCCTTGGCCGCGGCCGCTTCGGTTCATGGGAACGATTCTCCGTCATCCGCTCAAGTTCCTGCGTTTTGCGAATCCGGTTGGCTGGGCCAAAGGTTCGGGCATCTTGCTGGTGATGCAATCTTTGCCCAACCACATGAGACTTGCTTTGCGGCGGCGCTGGTATTGGCCCTTCTCGCAAAAGATCAGTTCTGTGTGGAACTCCTCCGCCAAAGTGCCAAAGTATTTTCCCCTGGCAAATGAGGTGGCCGAGCGACTGGCCCACAAAATGGGCGGCGACGCCTCCAGTAACTTTCCGGAGGTGGTGCTGAACCTGACGTCGACGGCACATATTCTGGGCGGCTGCCCGATGGGCAGCGATTCCGGTGAAGGCGTCATCGACCGTCATGGCCGGGTTTTTGGATACGAGAACTTCTACATCGCGGATGGATCCATCATTCCTGTCAATCTCAGCGTAAATCCCTCGCTGACCATCACAGCCCTAAGCGAATGGGTGATGAGCCACGTTCCCGAGAAATCGCTGAACGAGCGGCGGGCTTCATGCCCGCCGGATTAACGAGCGGCGGGCTTCATGCCCGCCGGATTTGGCCCCGCCAATAGGCATGGAGCGGCCCTCACTTATGGGCCAGTTCTTCAAGTAACTTCTTGAAGTCGTCGCGCGAGCGCAGCACGTCGAGCCCTGGGTCTTTCTTGACGAACGTCAAGTCCTCATAGCCAAGGCGAAACGCTTCACGAAGCAGCTCTACACTTCGGGCCCCAAAGTGGTCGGCGTCCGAAAGTCTGGCGTTTTCGGATAGCTGCTTATCGTGTTCCGCACACGGTATACAGCGGCTGAACAACCGGGCCGCCTGGTAACATTCTTGCCAACGATCGGAGCAAATCGCGTGCAGCTTCTCGGCATTCACAGACGCAGCCTGGTAAGCGCCAAGTTGTAGCTGGGCGTCCGCCAGCAGCCATGTCAGCGAGCCGAGAAGGATGCGCTGGCTTACCTTTGGTGTCCTGATTTTGTCGCAAGTCTGCGTATGGGCGATAGCTTGTTCGAGCAGCGGACGCGCCTGAGCATATTCTTTTTGCGCGAGGTGGCCGCGCCAGTTTTTCCTTGGCAGAGGCGAGAAGTTCATGGTTCTCCGGCACCTTAGGATACTCATCCGCCAGACGCTGCCAACGTTCGATGGCGCGGCGAATAAGCGATTCGCCTTCGTTGGGACTGCCGGTGTTGATGAGCAGAGTGCCCAGGTGTTTGGATGCATCGGCAGCACGTCCCACAAAACGCGGATTCGAGGGACTTTCGGCTTCCATGCTCTCCCAAAACCGCAAATCGTCACGAAAAACAGGCTCCGCCTCCTGCAAACGATCGTGGCGGGCCAAGAATACGGCCAGGTTTCTCCTCCGACTTGCCAGGCTCAATGAGTAGATCTTGTCGCCCGGAGAATGGGCAACCACAGCCTGCAAAATCCCAACGGCACGGCGAAAGGCAGCCTCCGCTTCTTTCGTTTGTCCGTTGCTATTAAGTTGGCGGCCCAGTGCATCGTAACTTTCAGCCAATTCTTGGCCATAGCTCGCGGTTTGAGGAGATTCTGCGACAAGTTTTTCCTGCAAATCCACGGCTTGAAGAATGGCTTGGCGCATCTCGTCAGCCGCCGGGTCCTTCTTCCAGAGGAGATTGCCGAGATTATTGAGGCTCGCCGCCAATTCTTGGCGGAAGTCTGGGCGGGTGGAGAACTCGGATTGCAACTGCGTTTGAATCTTCAGCGCGGTCCGGTAACTCTGCTCTGCCGCTTTCGAGTCGCCCAGTTCTTCGTGGATTTTGCCCAGACGCCTCCACGCCCGGCCTGTCTCGAAGCGTACCTCAGGGTCGTCGCTCTCTTGCTCGGAGAAGCCTTGGTAGAACTGCAGCGCATTGCGCAAAAGATCGCGGCGAACGGTTTCCATGTAGGGAACGCCACTCAAGCGTTCGAAACCGACGCGCGTCAGCAGTTGGTCCACGGCCGCACGAGCTTCTTTCAGGTGTGCGATGGCCCGGCGCCGCTGCGACTCTGCCTCTTCCCGATTGCTCTCGGCAATATCGCGTTGTTTTTGAAGCCGAAAGTTGGCAATGCTCACGATCAGGAAAATAGCCAGCAACGCGATGGCAGTAACCAACGCCAGAACGGCCAGTGCCGGCCTGCGCCGGGCCCATTTCTGGGCCCGCTCGAAAACCGATGCCGGCCGTGCCTGAATGGGCTCGCCGGCCAAATAGCGGCGCACATCTCGGCCAATCCTTGCGCGCTGGCATAGCGTTTAGGTGCCTCCTTGGCCAAGCATTTGAGGCAGATGGTTTCCAAATCGCGGGGCAGCTTGGGCCGCAATCTTCGCGGGGGCACCGGGTCGGCCGTGCGCACCAACAGCAACGTCTCGAGCGGCGTGTCCCCCTGGAACGGCGGCCGGCCGACGAGCAACTCGTAGAAAATAGCCCCCAGGGAGAAAATATCCGCCGCCGGGCCGACTGTTTTATTCGAGCCTTCAGCCTGTTCGGGCGCCATATAGGCAGGCGTACCCATGATAGCCCCGCTGGCAGTGGGGCCGGTCGTCGCCAGGCTCGCGGCCTGGTCCTCCACCAGCTTGGCCAACCCGAAATCGGTAATCTTGGGGAGGTAGCCTGCGATCGGATCGAAGGTATCAGTAGGCGAAGGGGTGTAGTCCGTCTTCGGTAGTCGGTCGTCGGCAGAATTCGCTGCAGGTCCCCCTTCCCCGCCGATGATTTGTTTTCTTCGATTTTCTCCTTTCTCCTCTCTGCTTCTCTGCAACAGGATGTTGCCCGGCTTCAAGTCGCGGTGAAAAACCCCTCGGGCGTGAGCGTGGGCGACAGCATCAGCCAGGGCGCCAATCAGTGCCGCAGCCGCGTCGGCCGGCATCGGCGTGGGGTGCTTCCTCAGCCATGCGGCCAGATCGGTGCCTGAACAGTAGGCGGAGGCAATGTAGCAGATGCCGTCTTCTTCGCCGGCTTCGTACACCTGGACGATGTTCGGATGATCCAAATTGGCGGCAACGCGAGCTTCCTGCTGGAACCGCTGGCGCAAGGTGCTGGAAAAAAGCGTCGCTTCCCGCGGGATTTTCAGAGCCACTTCGCGATTCAAGCGCGGATCGTACGCCAAAAAAACGACGCCAAAGCCCCCGCGGCCCAGTTCCCGCAAAATTCGAAAATGCCCTATGTTGGTTGCCGACAAACTAGGGGCAGCATGGGCCGTGGCGTGCACCGTCGACGGGGGATGCAGCCCGGTTGAATGGGTAGCGCGGGACCAGAGTTGTCGGACTTGTTGGCACCAGGCCAATTCCCGCTGCAGTCGTGGGCGCAACTCCGACGGCGCCTGTTTCGAGGCAAGCAGGGAGTTCGCCAATGCCTTTGGCAATGCGCTTCGTCGGCCGCAGCGAGCAATAGATCGAATAGCTCTTCATCTTTGGTAGCGTCATCGGAATTCATGACAAGTTTTCACATTCCAAACGAAGCCGCTCCATGGCCCGCGACCACAATTTGCGGGCAGCGTCAGCCGAGCATTGCATCGCCAGCCCAATCTCCTCGAACGAGCGATTTTCCTGGAAGCGCATCATCACGACTCGCCGATAATGGTCCGGCAACCTTTCGAGGGCGCGGCCCAGAGCTTCAGCCTGCTCCTGTTGCATCGCCGCGCCGCTAGGCGACGGCAGCGAATCCGCAGGACCGCGCTCCGCCGCCGTTGACGAATCCCCAGCCTGAAGCGATATTTCGCGTCGGACGTCGCGCTTGTTTGTGTCGACATAACGGCGCGAGAAATTGCCAAGATTATTGAGCAGCACGCGCGACAACCACGCTAGCAATTCCTGTTCGGAGTTCCCATGAAAGCCCGCAAAGTCGCGTTGCGCTTCGAGGAACGTTTCCTGGACTAAGTCGGAGGCCCCTCCTTTGTGCGCAGCTGTGGATCCAGGTTCCGTTCGGCCACCAGGAGCAGATAGCGGCGACACGACTCGAGCACGTTTCCAAGTGCTTCGGCAGAACCTGCGCCGCGCCTCAGCCAAAAGCCTTATACCGGCTTCGGCGAACTCCGCCATGAACGCATCTCCTTAAGCCCGAAATCCGGCGATGAACGGACGAGTCGGTCGGTTTTTACTCTAAACCGCCGCCGTTCGCCGGTCAAAAGCTAAGTAGCAACAAGATTTACGACGATTTGGCCCAAACGAGAGTTTTTCGCGTCCGATCGCGGCATGAAATGGGCTTAAGGAAAAGGAGTTACCTCTGCGGGCGGATTTGATCGCTCCTGGCCACGCTGCGGCGCCAGGCTGGATAGGGGCGATGTATTGAAAACTACCAAACTCGTTTGCGGCGGGCGCCCGACGCCGCTGGTTTAGCTTGCGGCACCGCTCCATTCGTCACCAAGAACCATGCCAACGAACTTGATTTCGGGATTCCGCGACTCGAACGAGTTTCGCGGGTGAATCACGACTTGCATGTGCCGACTCGTAAATTGCGCCTATCCGTTCGCCTGGGAATCTCGTTGTGCAAGCTCATGGAGGGCTCCCCGCCTCCGTAAGCCCGACGAGTCTTCATGGGCTTGCACAACCTTTTTGCCTCCGAGTTTCATTGTTTCATTCTTCATCTTTTCATGCAGACGAATTTGCATTTCTAAACCAGGGAAACCATCATGTCGATCCTCTCCAGAATCCGGCATGTCTCTCGAAAAAACCACGCCGTCGAACATGCCCGGCAGCAGCGAAAGCAATCAAAGTATACACCCCATTTCGAGCTGCTCGAAGTGCGCATCGTGCCGACCATGTGGTCGGGCGATATTTACGATGGCCTGGGCGGGAGCATGGGCCCACTGTTCACAAACGATCAGGTGCAGGAAATTGTCGGCAACGTGCACGTTCCCGCCGGCAAGACGCTGACCATCGAGGCTGGAACCGTCGTCAAGTTCGACAATAACACGAGCATGAACGTCGACGGCACCCTCCTGGCTCCGGGGGTTACCGGCCAGACAATTATCATCACTTCCATCAACGACAATACCCCAGAAGGCGGCAACAACACCGCCACCAACGGCAATTGGGGCAACATTACCTTCAGCAGCGACAGCACGGGAAGCACGCTGAACGACGTCAATATCGCCTATGGCGGCGGTAGCGGCGCGCCGAAATCATAGACAACGCAAGTCCCTTGAGCTTCACGAATGGCGTCGTTAGGAACTCGGGCTCGACGGGCGTGCGCATCACGCAGTCAAACCCACACTTACGGGCAACACCTTCCAGAACAGCAGTGGTTCGGCCTTGAGCATGGACGATGTGTCCTCGCCCACTGTCAGTTCTGCCACTTTTACTAACAACAGTATCAATGGCGTTTCCGTAGACGGAAACACCATCTCGGCTTCCACCGTCTGGAACAACACCAGCGTTGTTTATTACTTGCCCCAAGGCCTCACTGTGGCATCTGGTGCAACCCTTACCATTGACGCCGGACAGGTCGTCAAGTTCGGCCTAGGTTACCAGAGTCTGACGGTCGATGGCACCTTAGCAGCCGACGGCACGGCAACGCAACCAGTCGTCTTTACCTCATTCCGGGACGATAGCGCAGGTGGCGACACCAATAATGACGGCTCGGCCACCAGCCCGATGCCCGGCAATTGGAATGAACTGCAGTTTACCAATACGAGCGCGGCCGACGTGCTCGCGAACGTGGTGGTGAATTACGGCCATGACTCCTACGGCGAGGTCGAGGCGGACGACACCTCCCCGACCATCAGTAACAGCACATTCTCCAACTCGTCCACGGCCGGCATTCGCCTGGTCGGCAGCAGCCGCGCATTCTGACGGGCGACACCTTTCAGAGTAACACGCAGGCGGCCATAAGCATGGATATTGCCTCCAGCCCTACCATCCGTGCGCGCCACGCTGACCAACAATGCCATCAATGGCGTGTCGATCGATGGTGGCACCATCTCGAGTACTATTTCCTGGAACAACCCAAGCATCGTTTATTATCTGCCGGGCGGCGAGACTGTGGCAGTAGGTGTAACACTCACCATCGGCGCCGGCCAGGTCGTCAAGTTCCACTTAGGCTACAATAGCCTGACGGTCGATGGCACCTTAACGGCCAACGGCACTGCTACGCAACCAATTGTTTTCACTTCAATCCGGGATGACAGCGAAGGTGGGGACACCAACAACGATGGTTCGGCCACCAGCCCAAAGCCCGGGGATTGGAACCAGGTGCAGTTGACAGGCTCGAGTACAAACGACGTGCTCACCTACGTGGTCGTGGACTTCGGCGGGAGTGACGCCTACGGCGAATTGGAGGCGGACAGTAATAGCCCCAACATCAGCAACAGCACATTGTCCAACTCGTCCACGGCCGGCATTCGCCTGGTTGGCAGCAGCACGATTCTGACGGGCGACACTTTTCAGACTAACACGGGCGCAGGCCATAAGTATGGACGCCGCCTCCGCCCCTGTCATCAGCGGGACGACGGTTACGAACAATCAAATCAACGGCGTCGCCATCGACGACGGCATCATCTCGGTCAATACGTCGTGGAATAGCCCCGGCATTGTCTACGATGTGACCAGTGGTGTGAACGTGGCGGCAGGCACTACCCTCTCCATCGGGGCCGGCCAGGTCGTCAAGTTCAAGACCGGCGGCGAATTAGACGTGCATGGCACGTTGCAGGCCTTGGGAACCAGCGCTAATCCGGTGGTCTTCACCTCGCTCAAGGATGATACCGCGGGCGGCGACACGAACGCCGATGGCAACGCCAGCGCCCCGTCGCCCGGCGATTGGTATGCGGTTTATCTCGACAATGGCAGCACTGGCAATGTTCTCGATCACGTCGAGGTGCGCTACGCCGGCTCGGATCCCTTCGTGCCGGACTCCGACGTCGTCGTCGATCACGCCGGCGCCACCATCACCAACAGCATCCTGAGCGACTGCCAACTTGGCGGTCTGCGCGTTCAGGCAAGCAACCCCACCGTGACCAATGTCACTTTCCAGGACAACTTCGGGCCCGCCATCAGCATGGATGACGCGTCCAGTCCCGTCCTCAACGGCTTGACCTTCACCAACAATCCAACCAACGGCGTCTCGATTGACAACGGCACGATCACCGCGAACACAACCTGGAACAACCCAAGCGTCGCTTATTTCATCAACGGCAGCGTCACCGTGGATACCGGCGTCACCCTCACCATCGGCGCCGGCCAGGTCGTCAAATTCAAGACGGGCTACAACGACCTCGAAGTCAAAGGCACCCTCCTGGCCGCCGGCACCGCATCCCAGCCGATCACCTTCACTTCGATCCGCGACGACAGCGCCATTGGCGACACCAATAACGACGGGAGCAACACAAGTCCGGCTGCCGGCGATTGGCTCGCTATCCTTCTCGACAACGGCAGCACCGGCAATTTCCTGGATCACGTGGCGGTGCGCTATGCCGGCAGCGACGGCTTTGTCGCCGGGGGCGCCATCTATGCCAACAATGCCGGCTTGACGCTGAACAACAGCACCATCAGCAATTCCGCTGTCGGCGGCATCGAACTGGCGGCCAGCAGCCCGACCCTCACCGGGGACACGTTCCTGAACAATAACGGTCTGGCCATTCAACTGGACGACGCCGTGTCCAACCCTACCCTCAGCGGCGCCAGCGCCAGCGGCAACACCGTCAACGGCATCTCTGTGCGCGGTGGTACGCTCTCCGGCAACACCACCTGGGTGGCACAGAGTCTCCCGTATTCCTTGTCCGGCAACGTCACGATTCCCCAAGGAATCACGCTGACGATCGCCGCCGGCGCGGTGCTCTTGGGCGGCAGCACCGGCGACTTTAACGGAGCGGGAACCATCGTCAACGCTGGCGCCTTTGTGATGGCTGCATCGGCGGCGAACGGCTCCATGAACGTCACGCCGCAGCTCATCGACACCGGCACGCTCGACATTCGTCAGGAGGCCCTCAACCTCAACGGTGGCCTCATCGTCAACGGTTCCGGCGTCGTCACCGGCAACGCGTCAGCCGAGCTCAATATCCTTGGCAGCCTCAGCGGCAGCACGACCAACGCGGACCAATTCGCACCCGTCGATGTCAACTTCAACGGCGGCGGCACCGCCGCCGCGCCCAGACCCTCGAGGCCATGAGCCAGGACCTCGGCAACGTCGCAGCGGGCTTCGCGGACAACTTCGCTTACTACACCCTGACCCTGTCGAACTCCACTTATGTTAAACTTGTTGACGACAGCGATAACTCCGCGGGGACCGGCGCCGAGGCCGTGTACGCCGACAGCGTCAGCGTGCCAGCGGGCTGCCAGCTCGATCTCAACGGCCTGCATCTCTATACCCGCAGCGCCGCCATTCAGGGCACGGTACTCGACGGCACGATCACCCCCTTATCCAGCGGCGGCTCTCCCCTTGGATACGCCAGCCGTCGGCACGCTCGCAGCCGGAACGACCGACGATTGGACGTTCTTCGCTCGCGCCGACCAAGCAATCACGATCACCGTCTCTACCGGGGCCAACAGCGCGATTCCGCCGCTGACGCCGACGTTGAACTTCGCCAATGTGACTCTCCTTGACGGCACCACAACGCTCGGCACGAGCAGCAACACGCAAACCGGGGCCGAGGTCACCCTGGCCGGCGCCATCACGCCGTCCACCGGCTTCCTGATTTCCAACATTGAAAAGCAGTACCAGATCCAGATTCAAGCACCGCGGGGCAGCCCAACAGCGCCGGCAATTACGTCATCACCGCCTGGGACGCGACGCCGCAGACCGCCGCCCTGACGCTCGGCCAAACGATCGCCGGCAGCATCGACAATCCCTTCAGCATCGATAACTGGACTTTCACCGGCACGGCCGGGCAGGTGGTCCAGTTCAATCTCGTCAATGTCTCGAATCCGGCGCTCGAATTCGATCTAACCGGGCCCAACGGCTACACCGCCTTCACGAACGCGACGGCTAGCTCCAACTCGATCACGCTGCCGACGGCAGGGACCTATACCCTGAAAGCCCACGGCACGCAGCGGCAAACGGGCTCGTATGCGTTTCAGATTGCAAATACCGGCATCACGGATTTGACGCTGGGGGCGCCGATCACGCTGCCGATTCAAGGATCGGGACAATCGCAGCTCTTCCGGCTGAACATCACGCAGCCGGGCCAGGTGAACCTCACGCTCACCGACAGCAACAGTGCCGATGAAAATGAATTGTATGAGAGCCTGGGAACGATACCGACCCATGATCTGTTCCATCCGCTGTACTACACGGGTTCATCGGCAGACAAACAGCTCTCGATTCCAACGGCGGCGGCGGGGACCTATTACATCCTCGTCTACAACTTCTACGCCTCCGCCGCCGGCAGCTTCACTTTGACGGCGACCGAATCGAGCGTTTTCCTGACGGCGGTTACACCGAACCGCTCGGGCACTTCCGTGAGCACGACGTTGACGTTGACCGGCGCCGGTTTCGACAGCTCGGCAGCGGTGAGCTTGGTTTCGTCAGGCGGCACATCCTTTCCCGCCGGCGCGGTGAGTTTCAACGCGCCGACGCAGCTCAGCGCAACCTTCGCGGCGGGTTCCGTCCCAGCCGGCGTCTACGCCGTGAAAGTGACCGAGGCCGGCGGAGGCGTCACAACGCTTGCCAATGCCATCACGATCGATCAGGGGGGCCAGGCCAATTTCACGGCGCACGTCGTCATTCCGAACAGTGTGGGCTACCACATCCCGGCCACGTTCTACATCGAATACAGCAATACCGGCGACGTGCCGATGCCGGCCCCGCTTATCGTATTCGCTCCGTCGCAAACCCATGGCGACGGCACAACGACATTCAGCGCTTTGCTAACACAAGATGCGTCCCTGGTCACGCAGGGCTTCTGGACCTCCTCAGTTCCCGCCGGCTTCAGCAATGTCATCGTGCTGCTGGCCAGTGGAGCTACCCCGGGCGTCATCAATCCCGGCGAATCCGAACGAGTTCCGGTCTACTATGCGGGCTGGCAGCAGCCTTGGGACCTGAGCTACCCACCCATGCAGTTCAACCTCAGCGTCGTCAAGGCGGATAACTCAACTCCCTTTGACTGGACCAGCCTCAAGCAAAGCCTGCCGTTACCCGGCGTCTCTCAGGCCGCGTGGGATGCCATCTACGCCAACCTCCAGGCGCAAACAGGCGCCACCTGGGGCGCCGTTGTGAGTGTCGTGGATCAAAACGCCGTCTACCTCAGTAAACTCGGCGATAACGTCATTGACTTCAACACTCTGCTGGGTTTCGAGGTGAACCAAGCCAACGGCCTCAACGATGTAGTCCTCAGCTCGGCAGTGGACATTGACGCGCAGACACCTGATTTGCCGCTGGAGATTGGCCGCACTATATCCGCGAACATCGCGTCCCACTACGTGTTTGGGCCCTTTGGCTATGGTTGGGTCCTGGGTGATGGCTGGGGCCAATCCTTGGCAGTCGAATCGGACGGAACGGTCGACGTGACGGACGAGAGCCACGGCCACGCGCATTTTCCAGCCGGACAGCCGCGGCAGCGATTATTTCGCCCAACCAGGTGATTCAGGAGTCCTGGCAAGCCTGGGCAACAATATCTTCACGCTGACCGAGCTGGGCGGCAAGGTTACGGAGTTCGTCGATGGCAGGGTCGCCTACGTCCAGGACACCAACGGCAACCGCATTACCGCCGGCTATGAAAACGGGCTCCTGACCAGCCTTACGGATACGTCGGGGGCGTTTCTTGATCTCAGTTACAACGCCGCTGGGCTTATCACCAGCATAACGAATTCCAACGGACAAACGACCAACTACACCTACGACGCCACCAATCGCTTCCTGATCTCCGAAACCAACTACGAGGGATTCACAACCACATACAGTTATAGCAACAGCAGCAACCCGGCGATCGCCAACGCCCTGGTGAGTGTCACCAACCCGGATGGAACGCAGGTCGATTTCAGCTTCGACGCGACAGGTCGGCTCGACCAATCTTCGGTCAATGGGGGAGCGCAGGCCATCCTCTACTCTTACCCGGACCTGGGGGCCGTCGCCACCACCGATGCCGATAACGCCACCACAACTCTCTATTTCGATAACCGCGGGCTTCTCGGCAAAGCGGTCGATCCCCTCGGGAATGTGGAAGTCTTCGCCTACGATGGCAACGGCAATATGATCCAGGAGACCGACGCCGAGGGCCAGGTCTATTCCTTCGTGCGTGATTCTGCTGGCAACCTCGTTCAATCCACCGATCCCCTCGGCAACGTTACAAGCTTCACGTATGGCTCCCTGAACACGCTAACTTCAATCACTGACCCGAAGGGCAACACGACCCAGTACCAATACGACCAAAACGGCAATCTGACCTCCACTCTCTACGCCAACGGCACCCTACAGACGGCAGCCTATAACCCCATCGGCGAACTCCTCCACGCGACCGACGCCAACGGCACGACGGCGATGTACACTTATTACCCGACCGGCCAGGTGCATACCGCCACCCTGTCGGACGGCAGCGTGACCACTTACACCTACGATGCGCACGGCAATCTCGCAACGGCCACGGATGCATCGGGCACCGTGACTTTGATCTACGACGGGCACGACCTTCTGACCGAGGTGGACTATCCGAACGGAACTTACCTGAAGTACACCTACGATTCGGCGGGGCGGCGCATCAAAATGGTGGACGAGACCGGTTTCACGGTCAACTACGAGTACAATTCCCTGGGCCAGCTGGCCGGATTGACCGACGGCTCCAACAGCCCCATCGTCACTTACAGCTACGACGCTGCCGGCAGACTCATCAAGACGCTGATGGGCGACGGAACCTACACCCTCTACGCGTATGACCTGGCCGGCAATGTGAAGAGCGTTGTCAATTACGCCTCCGCAGGGACGGTGAATTCGAGCTTCGACTACATTTACAACGACCTCGGCCAGTGTACTTCCGAAACGACGATCGACGGCCAGTGGACCTATGGCTACGACGCCATTGGGCAATTGACACAGGCGGTTTTCACGCCCAACGGCGCCAATCCGGACGGCGTCCCCGCACAAAATCTCCAGTACGTATACGACGCTGCCGGCAATCGGATTTCCACAACCGTCAACGGCGTTGCGACGACCTACGTCACCAACAACATGAACCAGTACACTTCCAGCTCCACGGCGGGAGTGGGGACGACCACGTATCAGTACGACGCGGACGGGAACCTGATTTCCACGACCGCGCCCGGCGGCGCGAACACGAGCTACGCCTACAGCCTTGTCGGGCAATTGGTGGGCATTGACGCGCCGGGGAGCGCAACGAACTACCAGTACAATGCCCTCGGCCAGCGCGTCGCAGCGACTTCAAACGGCCAGACCTCGCAGTATTTGATTGATCCGGTCCTCACCAGCGTCGTCGCTCAGATGGACGGCGCGGGCAACCTCGGCTGCGCACTTCACCTTTGGACTGGGTCTGACCAGCCGGGTCGATGCCAGCAGCGTGTCGGCCAACTACACCTTCGACGCCAACGGCAACACGGTGGCCTTGCTCGGACCAGGCGGCGCCGACCATTACACGTACGCGGCGTTCGGCAGCACGCTCACGCAGACGGGAAATATCAACAACCCGTTTACGTTCAGCGGCAAATTTGGGGTCACGGCCAACGGCTCCGGATCGTACCTCATGCCGTTCCGTTCATACAACTCGATCATTGGCCGGTTCATGCAACGCGATCCCGCCGGCATCGCAGGCGGCACGAACCAGTATGAATTCGCTTTGAATAATTCAGTTAGCTTTTCGGACCCGCTTGGTTTCGGCGCCGCTGCTCTATGATCCTAACGTCAATTCAGAGATCAATTCGTTGTGGTCCGTGCTGATGAACAGTGGCAAGATTGGATTTGGGGTCCTGTATCAAATCGGCAGGCAGTACCTTATAAATCCGTCAGCATCGAACGGGCTCGACCTCCTGGCGAAGTTGAAGAACTTGGCTCGCTTGAACGGGATTGCAGTTCCAGAGGCAGGTGTGGAGGCCGGAATTCGCGCGACTGCCGGAGAAGGTGCTGTCACGGTAGCTACGCCCGTATTAGCTCCAACTGTGGCAGCGTCAGGGGGAGCCGCTGCGGCAGGAGGCGCTAGCGTTGGGGGCGGCGCGGTTGTCGGGGGAGTCATCGTTGGAGTCGCTGTGGGAACGGGAATTGGCTGGCTGCTTAGAGTCGAGCATACCTATGACCAGTGGGTCTACGATCACCTGCCGACCGGCATCCAGGAGATCATTGGCCCGGTCGATTTCTCGCACGATCCCAACGACTCCGTCGGCCCCCGCGGCTTCGGCGACGGAGGATTCATAACGAGCGGAACGCAATCCCTTCCCTACCGCATCGACTTCGAGAACGCTCCAACCGCCACAGCGCCGGCGCAGTTCGTCACCGTCACCGACCAGCTCGATCCGAATCTGGATTGGAGCACGTTCCAATTCACCAGTCTGGGATTCGGCGACAACATCATCGACGTGCCCGCTGCCAATGGGCACTTCTTCCAGACTGCCGTTCCCATGACTTACAACGGCGAAACCTTCGACGTGCAGATTCAGTTGAGCCTCGACCTGGCCACGGGCCTCGTCACCGCGACCTTTCAATCGCTCAACCCGGAGACCGATCTGCCGCCTGATGCGCTTAGCGGTTTCCTGCCGCCGGAAGACGGCACCGGCCGCGGCGAAGGATTCATCAGTTATGTTGTGTCCCCCAAGCCGAATCTCTCGACCGGAACGGAAATCCGAAACGTTGCAGCGATTGTTTTTGACGGCAACGCCGTGATCACCACCGACCAGGTAGATGACGACGACGCGAGCAAGGGAACCGATCCAACTAAGGAAGACCTGCTCACGATCGACGCTGGGGCGCCCACCAGCACCGTTACCGCCCTTCCCGGCGTCAGTGGCACCAGCTTCACCGTGAACTGGTCGGGCCAGGATGACGCCGGTGGCTCTGGAATTGCAACCTACGACGTCTATGAGAACGAGGACGGCGGGCCTTCACCCTCCTCGAAACGAACGCCACTGCCACATCGGCGACATTCACAGGTGTTTCAGGCCACACCTATGGTTTCTACAGCGTTGCCACAGACAACGTCGGCAACGAACAACCGATACCCGGCTCGGCTCAGGCAATTACGGAAGTGGTGGATGGTGGAACGCTGCAGTTCAATCCTCCAACCTATTCGGCCAACGAGACGGATGGCACGGTTACCATCACCGTTACGCGCACCGGCGCAACGGGGCCGCGGTTAGCGTCAACTACGCCACGAGCGACGGCACCGCCACAGCCGGCATCGGGTATACGGCCACCAGCGGAACGCTGGATTTTGCTGCGGGGCAGAGTAGCGCCACCTTCACGATACCGATTCTCGACGCGGGCATCGCGGTCGGAAGTCAGACGATCAACTTGACCCTGAGCAGTCCCACCGGCGGGGCCAGCCTGGGCAGCCAGGCCGCTGCCGTTCTCACCGTTACCGATGCCGACTCCGGGCAGTCGGGCGTGCTGTCCTTAAGCACCGCCGCCACCGACGTCCGCGAAACGGCAGGCTCCATTACTTTGACCGTCAACCGAACCGGGGGCAGCATTGGTTCGATCACCGTCAACTACGCCACGAGCGACGGTACCGCCAAGTCCGGCACGAATTACACGGCCACCAACGGAACGCTAACCTTTGCTCCGGGCGTAACCAGTCAGACCATCGAAATTCCCATTCTCGAAGATCAGACGATCACGCCTTATCTGACGTTCACGGTTTCCCTCACCGCGGGTTCAGGCACGTTG
This sequence comes from uncultured Gemmataceae bacterium, assembly GCA_963748025.1. Classification (GTDB taxonomy): domain Bacteria; phylum Planctomycetota; class Planctomycetia; order Gemmatales; family Gemmataceae; genus CAVVHZ01. The sequence continues at coordinate 30,874 of CAVVHZ010000023.1, read as the reverse complement.
GGCACAACCACCAAGACCGCCGTCACCATCGACAACGAGGATGGCACGCCCAATCAACGTTACATCGAAGCGGTCTACCAAGCACTGCTGTTGCGACCAGCCGACGGCAGCGGTTTGTCGTATTGGTCCGGCCAGCTCGATTCGGGCGTTGCCCGCAGTGCCGTGGCGGCGCAGCTTACCCATAGCGCGGAATACTATCAGACCAACGTCATCAAACCTGCCTACAAGGAATTCCTGAATCGTTCCGCCGACGCGAGCGGCCTCTCGTACTGGACACAACAACTGCAAGGCGGCGAGACCGACGAGCAAATGCAGGCCGGCTTCATCGCCTCGGACGAATTCTTCGCTAACTCCGGCGGCACCGACAAAGACTGGATCGATGCGCTCTACCAAGTGTTGCTGGGCAGGCAGCCCGATTCGAGCGGCGAGAATTATTGGGTCGGCGTTCTGCAAAACGGCGAATCGCGCGACCAAGTCGCCAACGGTTTCACCGGCAGCCAGGAAGGACTGGGCGACCGCGTGCTGCAAACCTACGAACGTTATCTCGGCCGCGGCGCTTCGCAATCCGAAATCGCTTACTGGGTGGGCCAATATGGCATGGGCGCTACCAACGAAGTGATTGTCACGTCCTTTATCGGCTCCGACGAATTCTTCGCGGATGCAACGAAATAGCGGAGTTTAGAAGGGTCAGGCCAGCGAAGCCCAGTTCGCTGGCCTTTTTTCTTTCCTATCTTGTCGACCTAGCTGACCAAGGTCGCCTCCAGGGTAATGTTGGCCTTGAACAGTTTGGAAACCGGGCAGCCGGCTTTGGCCTTGGCCGCGAGAGTTTCGAATGTCGCCTGGTCCGCGCCGGAATCTTGGCCTTCAAAGTTAGATGGATAGTGGTGATGGCGAAACCGCCCTCCACTTGTTCCAGGGTGACTTCTGCCGACGTGTCCATCTTCTCGGCCGTGAGGTTGGCTTCGCCCAGAATCTTGGAAAGAGCCATCGTAAAGCAACTGGCGTGGGCGGCGCCGATTAGCTCCTCCGGGTTGCTGCCCCTTTGGCCTTCGAAGCGGCTGGCGAAGCCGTAAGGATAAGCGGACAGTGCGCCGCTCTCGGTGGAAATGGTTCCCTTACCGTCCTTGATTCCGCCTTGCCAGGAAGCCGATCCCTTTCGCTTGATCTTCATTTCAAGTCCTCCTCATCCGTAGAACATAGAACTGCCCGCGGACCACGTAGAATAATGTACGCTCGCGGCACCAGGAAAGGAAACAACCATGATTGAACGGGCTCTGGGCAACGGCGGCCTCCGCGTGTCGGCAATCATTCTGCTGGAAGGTGCGACGTCCGGCGAGCGCTATCATGTCGCTAGGCATGAAGGCGATTGATCGATCAGTAAGATAAGTGGGTGGGGCATGCCGGCCTCCTGACAAGTAATCGAACGGCAATGACTTCCCCTAATCCGGAGGTGGATCATGGCAGATACCAAACGCCGTTACAGCAAGGAAGAGTTCGCCCAACGGGGCGACAGCATTTACGAAAACGACATAAGCCCCCAACTCAAAACCGAGGACGGAGGCAAATTCGCAGCTATCGACATCGAGAGTGGAGCCCACGAGATTGACGGTGACGAGCTCGAGGCTTGTGACCGCCTTCGCTCGCGAGTTCCCGGAGCGCAGATTTGGATCGTAAGAATCGGTTCGCGCTCTGTGCATCGCTTTGGCGGTAGGGAGTGGCGAAAGTCGTTATGATAACAGGCGTGATCAAATCCGATGAAGGCCGCATCCGGCTGCGGATAAAAGGATCTAATGGGTTGGAACGCGAAGTTGAAGCAGTCATTGATACTGGTTATACAGCGACGCTTACATTGCCTCCTTAGCTTATCATTTCCTTGAATTTGCCTTGGCAGAGTTTGGGCCGCGGCACCTTGGCTGACGGCAGCGAATGCCTTTTTGACGTGTTCGAGGCTACGGTGGACTGGGACGGGAAGGTTCAGCGAGTTCTTGTCAATGAAGCCGACACCGACCCGCTCGTCGGCATGGGACTCTTGAAAGGCTTCGAATTGAAAATGCAAATCCGGGCTGGCGGAAAGGTCACGATCAAGCGCCTCTCTTCGCGTAGGGAATCTGAAATGTGATTCATGAATCCCATGAGGCGTTCAAGACAGAATAGGGTCTGCCGGGTCGATGCGAATGCACAATTAGGGCAAGGAACATTCTCCGAGCACCCGAAGGAGCACTGCAATGAACAAAACGCTAAATGACGAGGGACTGAATCTCCTGTTCCGCGAAGCGCGGACGCACAATGTCTGGCTGAACCAGCCCGTGGATGATGCGCTGCTGCAAAAGGTTTACGACCTGGCCAAGATGGGCGCCACATCCGCCAACATGTGCCCGATGCGACTCGTCTTCGTGAAATCGCCGGCCGCGAAGGAGAAACTGAAACCCGCGCTCGACGCCGGCAACGTGGACAAGACCATGAAGGCGCCTGTGACTGCCATCATCGGCATGGACAGCCATTTCTTTGAGCAGCTTCCCAAGCTGTTTCCGCAAGCCGACGCCAAGGCCTGGTTCAAAGACCTGCCGGCAAACGTGCTCGAAGTCATGGCATTGCGAAACTCGTCCCTGCAAGGCGCCTATTTCATGTTGGCGGCACGCTCTCAAGGACTCGATTGCGGTCCAATGTCGGGATTCAACAACGCGAAAGTGGATGAGGCTTTTTTCGCAGGAACGACGGTCAAATCGAACTTCCTCTGCAACTTGGGACACGGCGATGCCAGCAAACTCTTCCCGCGCAATCCCCGGCTAAGCTTTGACGAGGCGTGCAAGATCGTTTGAGGAAACAGAACTGTTTGCCGGTTTCTCAGACCCCTGCCGGCTTGTCCGGCAGGTGAATAAGTTCAGTAGCTAACAGAGCGCTCAGCCCCTTTCCGCGGCCCCTGCCGGCTCGTCCGGCAGGTGAGAAAGTTCCCGGGCTACACGCAAGCTGCAAGAACTCCTTCACCTGCCGGGCAAGCCGGCAGGGGTCGCAAACGATTGACTTTTGGAGGTTTCTAGCCTTCGAACTGATTCACCTGCCGGGCAAGCCAGCAGGGGTCTAGCATCTCGTTCTAATGGGTACAACATAAAAATCGCAACTTTGAAGCTGGCGCGTCGGCTTACCACAGATTAGCGTAAAATCCCGAAACAATAATCGTCCTTCCTTCCTCTATTATTGAGACGGCAAAGGTCACCCAATTCGCGAAAGGATATCGATGGCTGGCCGAGGACTCGAACAGGTCGTCAGATATCTGAACCGGACGGCAGCGGTCCAGCAGAATGGTAAACTGACGGATGCCGAGTTGTTGGAACGCTTCATCCGCCTGCGCGACAACGCCGCTTTCGAAGTCTTGGTTTGGAGGCACGGAAGCATGGTCATGAACGTTTGCCAGCGGGTGACCCGTTGCGCACAGGATGCTGAAGACGGTTTCCAAGCGACCTTCATGACGTTTGCCCGCAAAGCGCAATCTATTGGAAACGCCGGCTCGGTTTCCAGTTGGCTATACAAAGTTGCGTTTCGGACGGCCCTTGAGCTGAAACGCCGGGCTCCTCGAACCGTTGCCAATCAGGAGACTACACCCCCCTACTCTGCCGGTCCGTTGGAAGAAAGCATTGGTCGAGAGCTTCAACACATTCTCGATGAAGAAGTGGTGCATCTTCCCGAAAAATATCGAACGCCCCTCATCTTGAGCTGTTTCCAAGGGAAGACCAACCGAGAGATCGCAGAACAGCTTCGCTGTCCTGAGGCGACGGTGCGGACCAGGTTGGCCCGAGGGCGCGAGCGGCTGCGGTCGCGACTCGACCGGCGAGGTGTGGCAGTCAGGGCATCGGCCCTGGCAATCGCGCTCAGCCCTCCCGTGATGCGGACATCAACGGCGGCGCTGGTTGCGTCAACGATCGATCTATCGCTGGGATGGAACTCGGTCGGGAACGGTTCGGCAAAGGCGATCTGGGTCGCCAAAAAGGTGCAACACATTATGCTCTGGAAGGCCCCACGGTAAGCCTGCAACGCTGTGCACATGGATCCCAAAGTTCTGCCGGCAGAGAAAGTTGACAGAATCGGCATCGAGGCATTGATACCGGAATCAAAACGCTAAAGGGCAGAGGCTGAGGCGTGGAGGGTGAAGAGCAGGGAGCGATTTGTCCGCGTCCTCGCACCAAATGGGAAATGTGGGTTTTGTTCGTGATGGTTGGCAGCCTGATGATCGTAGGACAGGCAGTCTTGCCTGTCGGTGTAGCGAAGGGACAGGCAAGCTGCCTGTCCTACGATCGTCGTGTCCTATGCTTCACGCCGGGCCTCCAAGAAAGCGTTTGGTTGCTAGCCCACTGCCCATCGGAACGATGGATTCGGAGTGTGGACTTTAGTCCACACGTGTGGGCTGAAGCCCACACTCCCTACTCGTTGCCGGACAAGAGCGATAGTCTTCCCCGAAGATTTCGCTTAACTTTTCTGAGAATTTCATCTCCACAACGGACCTACCCCAAGATCCACCCGACTTGGCCTAGGCAGCTGCCGTTTTTGGTCCCGGATAACCGTCTGCTAACGGCCGATTACTCCCCCTGCTCCGAACGCTGGCGCAACCTTACTCAAATAATATCGTAGTCTATAGCCCCTGACGCCTGCCAGGTTAGCCGGCCCCGAATTCGACAGGATGAACAGGATTCACAGGATCAAAGGCGAGAACGATGATTTCTTGACTTTTCATCCCGTCAATCTTGTTAATCCTGTCTTAAGTTTGTTGTGTGCAGTTTGTTGTGCGCAGGTCTCCGGACCTCGCACCGCGGTCGCATCACGCGTGATCGGTGAAGACCACAACTCCATGTCCCGTTTGTGGTCTCCCGACCACCTTTGCGGGCGAAGGCTCCATTCGTGCCGAGCCCAAATGCCAAGGGCGTCGACCTGCTCGCGTAGGTGGTCGGGAGACCACAAACAGCATTCAGATCGCGTCGGATTCCTTCGCTCAGCAGGACGGTGCCGTGGTACGGGTCTGAGACCCGGGCACAACTCGAGAGGCGATGCTTGGGTTTTTCATTCTGTCAATCCTGTCAATCCTGTCTGAACGAACGTCGAACACATAGTGCGGGCTTCGCCCGCAACCCATGGGAGGCGTCCAATAAACCCGGGCCGAAAGGCCCGTCTTTCTCCCCCCCTTGGCAAGGGGGGGTTGGGGGGGGTCTGAAAAAGGGGGGAGTGCGGAACGGGTCACGACGGACTCACGCACGGAAGAAATCTTCAAAGACGGCCGTTCATCCCCCTGCATGGGCGAGCTTTATCGCTTGGGGTGCAGATTCGTGCGCACCCCCCCTGCCCCCCCTTGCCAAGGGGGGAGAATTCAAGGCTTCGCCTTTAGCCTTCGTTCCCGATGCTTTACGCAAAAGCGCCGAACTTTCGGCGCTGAGGAATTCGGCTACAATCTGCGCACGCCGCGAGGAAGTTGGTGGATACCTTCGGAGCCGTTGCCGTTGCGGAATCTCGTGGACAAGCCTCCCGAGTTCTGCCAAAAGAAGGTAACCATTTTTCGGTCTTCGGCAGGTAGTGTTCAAGGAGTGCGCCCCCATGGGCCGGGCTGAAGCCGATTCCGACGAACTTCTCGACAATGCCAGTCACGGCGACGAGCAGGCGCAGCATGCTTTGTTTGCGCGGCATCGCGCCCGACTGAAGCGGATGGTCGCGTTGCGCCTCGATCGCCGGCTGGCGGCCCGTCTCGATCCTTCGGACGTGGTGCAAGAGGTCTACGTGATGGCTCACCAACGGTTGGCCAAATATCTGGTTGACCGGCCGATCCCGTTTTACGCTTGGCTGCGTCAACTCGCGGTGGAACGCCTGAACAAGCTGCACGAATGGCACGTGCGGACCCAAAAGTCGCCACATCGGCCGCGAGGCATTGCAGATTCCCGAGGATTCCGCGGCCGACCTGGCCAAACGCTTGGTCGCCATCGGACGGAGCCCCAGCGAGCAAGCTCAACGGCGCGAATTGCACATGCGCGTGCAAGCCGGCCTGCTGCAGCTTCGGGAAATCGACCGGGAGGTACTGCTGCTACGCTTTGTCGAACAGCTCTCCATCCATGAGATAGCTGCGGTCCTCGAAATAAGCGAGGTGGCCGTCAAAGTTCGGCAGTACCGCGCTTTGCAGCGTCTGAAAAAGCAACTTGACGATCTCGTCGACGAGGTTGGAAAATGAACTCGCGGGACAGCCTTGCCTCGCTTGCCAATGACCAGTCGCTGACTGCAACCATCGAGTTGATCGAGCAAGCAATAGGCCGCTTGCAGGCAGGAGAGAGCCTCGACATCGAAGCTTTGGCGGCAGCACATCCCGAGCAAGCCGCCGCCCTCCGTGAGCTGGCGCCTGCCATGCGCGTGCTTGCGGACCTGGGAGCCTCGGCTTCCAACGGCGAGGTCGAACTATCGCCCTGCTTTGATCCCCACAACCCGGCAGCCGGTGTGCTCGCCGACTTTCGCATCCTGCGTGAAGTGGGACGCGGTGGCATGGGCGTCGTTTACGAAGCCTGGCAACTTTCGCTCAATCGCAGAGTGGCGCTCAAGGTCTTGCCCTTCGCTGCCGCGTTCGACCCCAAAACGCTGCAACGGTTCAAAATCGAATCTCAGGCCGCGGCCCAGCTCCATCACACGCACATCGTTCCCGTTTACGGCGTTGGCTGCGAAAAAGGGGTGCACTTTTTCGCCATGCAGTTCATAGACGGCCGAACGTTGGCGGAACTTATTGTGGAACTGAGCGAGGTCGGGGGGAAGGCGGAGGGTGGACATCAGGGGTCAGGAGACAGGAGTCAGGAGGCAGAGGGCAGAATTCAGGAATCAGGGGTCAGGAATCAGGAGTCAGAGGGCAGAAAACGTGGGACTGGCTTCCTTGCACGTCATAACAGCCTTGGAAGGCCAGGTTACACACAAAAGGACGGCGCGGGAACAAAGGACGAAACGCTGCCGCTGGCTCAGCTTTCCACCGATCATGCGCGTCGCAGCTCCGCTTTCTATCGCACCATCGCCAGGCTCGGCATCGAAGCGGCAGAGGCGGCTCGATCATGCCCACGAGCAGGGCGTGCTCCATCGCGATATCAAGCCGGCCAACTTGTTGATCGATAATCGGGGTCATCTTTGGGTCACCGACTTCGGCTTGGCCCGTCTACAAGCCGACGCCGGCATGACCACGACCGGCGACTTGGTCGGCACCTTGCGTTACATGAGCCCCGAACAGGCTCTCGGCAAGTCCGCAACGTTCGATGCCCGCAGCGATGTCTACGGACTGGGCGTGACGCTCTACGAACTATTGACTCTCCAAGTTGCTTACGAGGGAAAAGACCGGCAGGATGTTTTGAGTCGCATCGCTTTCGAGGAGCCCCCCGGCCCACGGCAAATCGAGCGATCGATCCCGGTTGAGCTGGACACCGTCGTGCGGAAAGCGATGGCCAAGGAGCAAGGCAACCGTTACCAATCCGCCCGCGAATTGGCAGACGACCTGCGGCGATTTCTGGACCACAAACCGCTCAGGGCCGAAGGCCGAGTCTTCTTGAAGTGGTGGTCAAGTGGGTGCGGCGACATGCCGCTTTGGTAACAGCCACCGGAGCGGTGCTACTGGCGGTGTTTGCCTCGGTGGCAGGCAGCCTGGTATTTATCGCACACGAACAATCACAAGTATCCTTCAGAATTGCCAATGCCGAAGATCAAGCCAGGGCGCTGGAACGAAACAGCCGCAGGAAATCCTACTACGGTTTCGATCTTGCCCAGATTGGCAAAGTTTCGGAGAGGCTGACTTTATCCCAATTGGAGGCCCGCCTGAACCAGCATTGGCCTGAAGAAGGGGAGGAAGATCTACGCGGCTGGGAATGGCATTACCTTTGGGCGCTCGTTCACCCAGGATATTGGTTTCAGGCTCATGAGCCGGGTAAGGCTGTTCATCGCCTCGTCTTTTCATCCGACGGCACCCAACTCGTCAGCACTTCCCAAGACGGAACCGCCAAAGTTTGGGACGCTCAGACGTTCAAGTTACTTGAGACGCTTACGAATCATGTCGGCGACGTAAACGCTGCCGCTTTCTCTCCAGATGGCAAATGGCTCGTGACGACAGGCGACGACAAGACGGTACGTTTGTGGGACAGGAAAACCTTTAAACAGGTGGCCTTTTGGAAGGAGCACGAGGATGAGGTCCGATTCGCTTCATTTTTGCCCGATAGCAAAGCGCTAGTGACGGGAGATAAGTCTGGCACGTTCATTATCTGGGACATCGAGAAACAAGAGGAAAGATCCAGAAAGAAGATTCAATCGAATAGTTTTCTGTACGGTGCCGCCCTTTCGCCACGGACCGACCGAATTGCTTTGGCGACTAGAATAGAGTCGTTTTGTACGATCTGGCGATTCCCCTTCGATTTGAGTTACTCGTGGAAACTGAATCATCTAGGGGCATACATTCATGGCGTAGCTTTCACCAGAGAGGGGGACTGTCTGGCAACGGTTGCCAGTGATGGCATCCTCCGTTTCTGGCGCATTGCCGATAGTTCGATCCTTTGGCAACAACCGTTTTCTCGTCAACTCCGAACCGTCGCCGTTTCTCCCAGCGGGGAACTTGTGGCTGCAACGACCGAGGATGGCCAACTGGGAGTTTTCGAAACTAAAGATGGCAGCCCGTCAAAATCATTTGAAGCACTAGGCGGTGGTCCCGCCTATGGGCTGGTGTTTTCACCGGACAGCTCGCGGATTTTGGTCGGCCGAGCAGACGGAACAATTGAAGATCTTCCAAGTCATAAACTCTCGAATTCGAACCAAATCCTTTCCAAAAAAGCCGGGGTGAACACCGTCGCGTTTTCCCCAGATTGTCATTGGGTCCTTACCAGCACTGTAGATAATGTTGTCAAACTGTGGGACGCAAAGTCTTTTAAGTTTCATCGCATACTGGAAAAGCCAATTAAATCTGAGGTTCAGTGTCTCGCGATAGCGCCCAACAGTCGTTACGGCGCTGCAGTCTGCTACGAGTCAACCCTAACGGTCCGAATCTGGGATCTGCTTACCGGAAATGTTGTCCAGGAAGTCAAATTGCCGAATTGGTTGCTGCCTGCAGGCATGAGTTTTTCACCAGATAGCCGCCTGGTGCTGATCGGCAACGGCAAGTTCGAAATGGGCATAGTTCATATCGGCAAAGGCCAATTCCGGGACCGAAGAGACGTGAGATTAGTCTGTTCAGTAAAAGGCGGCATTCTATGCGAGAGTAAGGAAGGCCAGTTATCCATACTTTCTTGGAAGGAAGGAGGTGATGAGCCAATCTACAAATCCTTATCAGCAAGCAGAGGTCCCTGTGCGTCGACATCTGTACCATCCATGGATCAGATTGCTTGCTGGGGAGGAGATCTGGTCTACTTTCTCGACCTCGAATCTGGTCGCCGTCTGAAACAGTATCTGACAAATGATCATGCGAATATCCTCATTGTCCGCATCTCCCCAGATGCCAAGACCATGGCTTGCGTGCTGGAAAACAGGATTCTGAGGATTGTTAATCTGACGATGGATCATGAGATGCTGGACATCAAGTTGCCTTCCGAATTTGAGTTCATCAACATGGTGTTCTCCGGGGATGGGCGCACGATTTACACGATTCACAAAAAACCAGGCACTGATTACTCAGCCTTCATTTACCAGTGGCAGACAGCAGGTTGGGACAAAGTGCATGAGTGAAGCGGTTCGCCAGGGCATAACCACAAGCGAACATGCTTGTAAGCTTCAGGTTTCCGCGTGGGCCATGCTCACAAACGAGCCCCTTCCTGCTACGGGCTGCTTCAACCACAATTCCAGAGATTCGCCGTAACTCTTCTGATCATTTCCGCAGGCAGGGTGTAGCGGGAAGCTACCCTCGTTAATTGTTCTCGCACCCGAGGGTGGTCGGCGTAGCAAGATCTCGACTCGACGCAAGCAAGGAAAAGCGGCCGGTGAGTTGTAGCCGCCAAGCAACGCACTCACCGGCCCGGCAACTCCTCAGCGCTTGGTTGCGCGCTGGGGGTGTTGTCCTTTACATGATAATTGCAGACCGCCTCTGCATTGGAGATAGATCATGTTTTCCGATTCCTGGGTTCGCATCTTGCAATCCTTTCCCCCGCGTACCCATAGCAGGCGGCCGCGACCGGTTCTGACCCGGAAAGGCGCCACGGGCCGCCTCTCTCTGGAACAGCTCGAGCATCGGCTCGTGCCCTCCGCATACACCGTAACGACAACGGCCGACAGCGGGCCGGGTTCATTTCGCGACGCCATCAATCAGATCAATTGTGACCATACCGGCCAGTATGCCAACGCCCAGGGAATTGACGAAATCGATTTCAATATCAGTGCCGACACCGACACGGGCGGAGGCTTCAACGCCACCACGGGCGTCGCCACCATTTCGCCCCTGTCGGCATTGCCTTCTGTCGAGAACACCGTCTTCGTCAACGGCTACAGTCAACCTGGAGCCTCGTGCAACACATTGCTTGGAGTGGGCAAGGTCGGTGTAGCGCCGGGAAACTCCGATTTATATGGGGACAATGCCGTTTTGAAGATTGTTCTGAATGGCGAGAACCTTGGACCGGCGGGCTATCTCATCCAAGGGCCGGAAGGGGTGAATGGACTGGAGCTCGATGGCAACAACTCCACTGTGCAAGGGCTGGTTGTCAACTCCTGTCCAGGGTTCGGCATCGTAGTCACTGGCACAAACGACACTGTTCTGGGTAACTTCGTCGGTACGGACTTCACCGGCACTCAGGCTCTGGGCAATACGGGCGGAGTCGCAGCAGAAGGCGTCAACGATATCGTGGGTGGGACACGCGCCCGCGGATCGCAACCTTATCTCCGGCAATAGCGGCGACTTCAATGGAGCCGGCGTTGCTCCGGAGGGAGCCTATGCCTCCGGAACGGTAATCGAAGGCAACTTCATCGGCACAGATGTGACAGGCACGCTCCCCCTCGGCAATGGGCCTACAGGCCCGGGCCTCACCTTTGGCGAGCCTGGGGAAGTTGTGGGTGGCACGACGCCAGGTGCCGGCAATCTCATATCCGGCAATTACTATGGGATCTTTGTATATAACGGCGCCGGCGGCGCAATCGTGGAAGGCAACTTCATCGGCACCGATGTTACCGGCGCCAAGGCCGTTGGCAATACGTATGGCATCATTGGGGGAGACAATAACCTCTCGACACCGGAATTGATCGGTGGAACAGATGACGGTCAGCCAATTTCTCAGGGCAATGCGCCCCAGTGCGGGCGAAGCCAACCTCATTTCAGGCAACGGCTTTGGGCTTGACCTTTATGCAGGTTCGCCGGCGATTCAGGTTGAGGGCAATTACATCGGCACCGATGTACTCGGTATGGCAACGCTGGCCAATGGCACAGGGGCCGTTATTTCGGACGGCTCGGTTGGGCAACCAGGGATCGGCAACCTGATTTCGGGCAACGTCACCGGCATCGCTTTCGATGGTCAGAGCGGCCTGTCCTCGAGCCAAGTGCAAGGCAATCTCATCGGCACCGACTGGACCGGCACGAATGCCCTTGGCAACCAGATTGGCGTTGCCAGCCAATTCGGCGGGGGCGACAACACGATCGGCGGAACGACATCGGGGCCCGCAATGTGATTTCAGGCAACGGTACCGGCATCATTATAGATGGCTCCATATCCACTTTCGGACCGACCACCGGAGATGTGGTGGCGGGCAACTTTATCGGCACCGATATCAGCGGCACAGTGGCATTAGGCAATACCGGTGATGGCCTTCTCGTCCAGGGCGGCGCTTACAATGACACCATCGGCGGGACAACGCCGGGATCGGGCAACGTAATCTCTGGCAATCTCCAGAATGGGGTGGTGATCAGCGGTTCCGGCACATCGGGTAATCTTCTCGATGGCAACTACATCGGCACCAACGCGACTGGCACGGCAGCCCTGGCCAACGGCGGCGGTGGCCTGATTGTCCAGAATGGGGCAAACAACAACACCATCGGTGGTACGGATACGAACTCCTCAGATGCTCCCCTGGCAGGAGCCGGGAACGTCATTTCCGGCCAGGCAGGCTTTGGGGATATTGGAATAAGTATTCTCGGCTCAACGGGGAACCGGATCCAAGGGAACTACATTGGCACCGACGTCACCGGCACGTTCGCATTAGGCAATTCGTTTGGCTTGGTATCGAGTCATCCGGGAACTGGATCGGTACGAACGGACTAAACGATTACGGCGATCGAAACGTCATTTCGGGCAATGTTCAAACCGGCATCTCCATAATGTTCGCAGGTGCCAGTCAGAATGTCGTTGGGGGAAATTACATCGGCGCCGACGCCACCGGGGCTGGCCCGCTTGGTAATGGCGGCGCGGGAATAGCCATTGCCTGGACCGCTCAAAACAATCAGATCGGCGGGGTGGGTCTGTTGGCGAGCACGTTGCCCAACACGATCGCCTTCAATGGCCTTGCCGGGGTTTGGGTGGTCAGCGACAGCACCACAGGCGACAACACTACGGGCAATTCCATCAGGGACAATTCGATCCACGATAACATTGGACTTGGAATCGACCTTGGCGGCGACTACGATCTCAACACGCTGAGCCCTGTGCCCGGTCCGGATGGAGTCACGCTCAACGATTCGGAAGGCCACTCCGCTCCGGACAACCCCAATAATTTCCAGAATTTCCCGGTACTGACTTCGGCGAGCAGTTCTAACAGCAGTACGTCAATTTGCGGCACTTTCAACGAAACTGCCGAACCGTTCACGACGATCACCCTCGATTTTACGCCAACGCCAGCCCTGGGCATCTCTTTACCGATGGTCATTATTATGGTGAAGGGCAGACTTATCTGGGTTCCACCACAATCACGACAGATGCCAGCGGCAGCGCGCCGTTCAACGCCTCACTTTCCATCGGCAACGTGGCAGGACAGTGGATCACGGCCACGGCCACCGATCCGGCGGGAGACACCTCCGAGTTCTCCAGATCATTGCTGCTCTCAACGACTGTCACAACTGGCGTCAGCTCTGAGAATCCGTCGTTCTTCGGCCAATCCTGTTACGTTCACGGCGACCGTTGCGGCCACCACACCGGCCGCCGGCACACCGACAGGCAGCGTGGAGTTCATCGATACGACAACCAGCGTTGTTTTGGGTACAGTCCCGCTCACCAACGGCAGCGCCTTTTTGACGACTTCTTCTTTTACCATTGGCGCCAATAGCATCACCGCCTTGTACAGTGGGGGAAGCAATTTTGCAGGCGCTTACGGCGTCATCTTCCAATCAAGCAGTGGCGGGCTAACGCAGACAGTCCTCCCCTCAATCCTGGTGCTCGATCCACATGCCGGCGGCGCCCTCTCCCTCTCAGGCAATGCGAAGATCACCGAAAATGGCCCGGTCATTGTGGATTCGAACTCTGCGACCGCGCTCCAGGCGAGCGGCAACGCTCAGTTGACCGCGTCCAGCATCCGAGTGGTGGGCGGCGTACAAAAGTCGGGCACTGCCGCCTTTCATCCCACGCCTGTCACCGGAAGCCCGGCACTGGCGGACCCGCTTGCCGGGTTGGCGGCGCCGGCCGGCGGCACGGTTCAAGGTTCGGAAGATCTTGCCGGTAGCAGCTCCGCCACCATCAATCCCGGCATCTACACTCAGATTATCGTTTCGGGCAACGCCAACCTCGTGCTAAACCCTGGCGTTTATATCATCGCCGGTGGAGGTTTCTCCATCTCTTTGAATGCGACGGTGCACGGCAACGGCGTGCTGATCTATAACGCCGGCAGTGCTTTCCCCAACGCGGGGGGTAAATTCGGCAGCATCAATCTCAGCGGCAACAGCTTGGTGGCGCTCATTGCGCCCACCAGCGGCATTTATGCCGGCATTGGCGTCATGCAATCGCGCGACAACGCTAATGCCATGACGCTCAGCGGCTATGCCGAGTTCGGACCGGACGGAACCGTCTATCTCCCCTCGGCAGCGTTGAACATGTCCGGGAATAGCAACCTGAGCGCCCCGCTCATCGTGGACGAGTTTGCCCTTTCCGGCAACGCCGACCCCAGCCCATCTTTGCCTCCGCGGGTTAACTCGGAAACGGTGGCGGCGACTATCGCGGTCAAACGGCCAATGGTCGTGTTCTCATTCGATAGCTTTGGTAATGCATCGCCGCATAGTCAGTCCCTGGTCAACCTTGGCGATAACGACAGTATCTCGCAAGCGACGAATTCTCGCTTTGAGATTGAGTCGATGCGAGCGTCTCCTCAACCAAAGTTGTTAGGCCTCTCGGAGGAATTGCTGTTTGCTTTGCGGTCGGCGGCTAACCGGCTGGATGAGGCGCCGGCGGTCGATGCCGTTTTCGATACCCTGTTCTCGGCTTCGGTCGATTTCTGATTCTCACGGGCAAAGATGGATTGAGGCTGATGCGGATCCCCGATCAGATTGGGTTGGGGATACGCATCGGAATCCGGTCATCCTTTGAGCGTCCGAAAGCATGAAAATCACTCCATTGAAGCGTTCGGAAGAACGGGGGGGACGGACACTGCAAGCTATCAGGGCGGCCTAAAAAACTGTAGTTTTCCGGAAAGCGCATTCCAGAAACGAAAGAACGCTTTCCGTAACCAAAGGTGAGGGTGAGGCTTGTGAACTGGCCGCCTTCGCGGAGGAAGCCGAAGGCAGTAGAAGTAGGGGTGTCCGAGCAGTAGAGAAACGAAAGATCAGAAGCGCAATCCGCCCATTGACTTACGGTCGTCAAATTCGTTTCAGGGCGAGATTTCCTTAGATGGAGGGTTCACGGCCGTGTAAGGGAGCGGACATTTGACAGCGGACCTGTCGGAGCCCATCCGCGCCGACGGATTCCTCGCCTCCGATGATTGCTACAACGATGCCGCCGTCAATAAGTAATGCAGCTCAGCAGCCGACGGATCGGTCATTTACCCTTTCGCGCAAGCCCCTCACACACGAGCGTTATTGACATGGATGGCGGGCCGCGGAAAAATGGCCCGCTGAAAAGCATTTTGTCCCTCACTTGATCGAATCACTCCCTGCTCTTTCTCGAGGATATCGCCATGTCGCGCGGCCGGCTTATTCTGGGGTCTCTGACAGTTCTTATCTGCCACCTGATTCTTTCCGGCGCTGTCCGGGCGGACGATCAAAACTGGGTCGACAAGCTAATCATCGCCAAGCGTAACGATGTGAAGGTTAACTACACCGAGCCCAATGGCGTCCAGAGACAGGTTCCAAGCAAGAACATCGTTCAAAGGGTTCGTTCAACGCAGAACGGCTGGCTCGAGGTCGGGAACGATGGCGATCCGGGCTGGTTCAACAAGGAAGACGTCGTGCTCCTCGACCAGGCGCCTGCCTATTTTACGGGCCGCATTCAAGCCAATCCTGGCGATGCGCAAGCCTATGCCTACCGCGGCGTAGTCTAGCGCTACCAGGGCGAGATGGACAAGGCCATCCAAGATTTGACCATGGCAATCCAGCTCTCGCCGGCCACGGCCGCTTGGTATAACGACCGCGGCTTGACCTACAACAACATGAAGCACTACGACCTGGCCATCGCCGATTACACCGAAGCCATCCGCCTCAATCCGCGCTGGGCCTTGCTCTATAACAACCGTGGGTTGGCCTACGCCAATAAGCTGGACTACGATCGAGCCATCGCCAACTTTAACGAAGCCCTTCGGCTCGACCCGCGTTACGCTCTCGCCTACGACAATCGCGGCCTGGCTTTTTCCGGCAAGAAGGAGTTTGGCCGCGCGATTGCCGACTACACTGCGGCCCTTGGCCTCGATCCCAAGAACTTCGTGACCTATAACGATCGCGGCAATGCCTATCGCAGTCAGAAGGACTATGAACGGGCCATCAACGATTTTAACGAGGCAATCCTGCTCGAAGGCAAAGACGCCGTCGCTTACGCCAATGCCGCCTGGCTGCAGGCGACCTGCCCCAAGGAATCGGTGCGCGATGGCAAGAAAGCCGTCGCTTATGCAAACCTGGCTTGCAAACTCACCGATTGGAAGAATGCGAATTATGTTGCCACCCTTGCGGCGGCCTATGCGGAAGATGGACAGTTCGCCGACGCAATTCAGTGGCAGAAGAAGGCGCTCGAGGACCCTGCCTACGCGAAACGGAACGGCGCGGAAGCCAGTGCCCGCCTGAAGCTTTACGAGCAGAACAAGCCGTTTCGGGCGAAACCGTGAGGGTCACTTCATGGTAGACTGCAAGCGCGTTTGACCATTCCGGTTAGCCGCGACGCGCAGCGGAGCGTGCGACAAGAGGCATCTCATGTCCACTCCCCACCACCACGGTTTCTCGCGCTTCTGGCAGGTTTGGATCGTCGTTGGCCTTTGCCTCCTCTGCCTGGGCTATTGGTGGCAGCAATCGCGTCCTTATCCGCCACCGCCGCTGTCCTTCGATGGAGATTCAGGCAGTCTTCATGATCTTGTGATCGTGCCCACGCTTGACACGCCAATGCCGCCGGGAAAATCGGTTCTTTGGTGTTCTTCGTTTCAATTGGCCTGGAATCAGCTCAAACAGGATATCGTCAAGGAACCGATTCGTATCGAAGGCGCTGAGCCAACCGCCGACCGATTGAATCGAGCGGAACAATCGCTTTCCGACATCTCGGCGGATTCCGTGTACGCGGTGGCGGGATTCAACCGGGATGGGGTCATTGACAAGCTTCGATCCGAAATGCACGAGAGATTCCCGGGGACGCCTCTGCCAGACCTGGATGGCGACAAAGCGGCAATCACTGCGTTTGCACACCTGAGCGCCGGCGTGAAATATGCGCACCCTTTTCAGGTGAACCCGGAGCCGATCGAGTTTACGGACGGTCGCGGACAAAAAACCTCAGTTGCTTGTTTTGGCGTACCACCCGGAGGAAGCAGGACGGTTCCCTTCGAAGTTCGTAGGCAGGTAGGGATACTCTATGCCAAATATGCTAAAGATGTTGCTTTAGAATTTGCTCTCGATCTATCCTTAGAGTCACAACCCAACGAGATCGTGCTTGCCCTTATGAAGCCCGAAGCAACGTTGGCGGAAACCATCTACGACCTTCAGGGAAAAATGGCGAAATATCAAGCCGAGATCGAATCAACACGCAACCGTAAGGAAGATAAATTGGTTCTTCGCGTTTTCGAGTGGGTGGTTTTTGGCCTTCCCCTGCGCGAGACCCTGTGATTTATCGGATTAAATGCTCTTTTCGTCGGAGCGAAATTTGGTCATACTTTTGCGATGGCAAAATTCAAGCAACTGTATGACCTCTACCGATTCCCCGGTTTTGTTCCTTACCCCCGCATCCGAGGCATGTTTGGTGATCCTGGGTCAGTGGTTATCTTGCTGCGCCGCCGTCAAAAAAAACGGAATGTTCCGTCTGTGGCCAGCTCTATTGGACTCGCTACGATCAGCGCTCTCGGCGTGCTCGGGATCTCTCTTGTGGCGACAAGCGTGTCTATCTCCAATTCTACTTGCGAAGAATCCAGTGTTTGCGGTGCGGCGGCGTGAAGACCGAACGATTGGACTGGCTTGCCGACAATCCGATGTACACGAAGCGGTTCGCCTTCTACGTGGGTCGGCGTTGTCGGGAAACACCCGTCAAGGAAATAGCGGAGGAACTCTTCCTCGATTGGCACGCCGTCAAGGAACTGGACAAGCAGTACATGCGCGAGCAACTCCGCCGAGCTGGAGACCCTGCGCCTCGCGTAATCGGCATTGACGAGATCGCCATTGCGAAGGGGCACCAGTATCGCATCGTGGTCAGCGACTTGGAGCGGGGCCGGGCCATTTGGTTTGGTGGCAAGGACCGTTCCGAAGCGAGCATGGACGAGTTCTTTGCCTGGCTTGGGCCGATAAAATGCGGACAAATCCGATTGGCCGTCATGGACATGTGGTCAGCGTTCCGAACGTCGACCCTCAAAAATGGCAACGCCCCGCAAGCGACGATCTTGTACGACAAGTTCCACATCCTGAAGCATCTGGGCGAGGCAATGGACAAGGTTCGTAAGCGCGAGTACGCACGTTTGTCGGGCAAGGATCGGCGGTTCGTGAAGGGGCTCAGGTACACGTTGCTGTCGCACTGGGGAAATCTCACAGCCGACGGGCGCGGCTCTGAAGCTTTTGTTCAAGGCCAACACGCGGCTGAACAAGGCCTATCTCCTTAAGGAGTCATTCGGACAACTGTGGGACTACACCAGTCCCTATTGGGCGAGAATGTTTTTCCATCAGTGGCGAGAGTCGCTACGCTGGCAGAGACTGCAGCCGTTCGAGAGATTTGCGCAGATGGTAGCAATCCATTGGGATGGCATTGAAGCTTATTGCCATGAAGAGAATAAGGTTCCCCTGGGCTTCGTAGAGGGCTTCAACAACAAGGTTCGGGCTATCCAGAGAAGGGCATACGGTTTCCGCGACGAGGAATACCTCCGACTGAAAATCCTATCCTGCATGCTGCCAAAACTGCCAAAATGACCCACTCAAAAACGCGAAGAGCGATAAATTAGGCTTCGACGAAACCCTTCTCGTACCGTTCATGCACTGGCGGGTGCGTCACCAATTTCGGGAGCTAATCGGCGCCAAACGGCCCCTTCTAAACGAGTGCTGCCGGGCTCAGTATCTGAAAAATACTTATCAGGACGTTGAATTCCTCCTTGATATCGAAGGCGCTGCCGCAACTTCCAGCGCAATAGTGACCACCAAGTCATCAGTGGATCAGATCCGCGCCGACAGACTTCAAATTCGATCGGCCGTTCTTGATATATTTGAAAAAACGTGATGCGAAGCACCCGTTTTTCGTGATGTGGGTGAACGATGCCGAGTTGCTGTTGCCACGATAGCCAAGAGATAGCGAAAGTCGCCAGACTTCCGATTGAGCGATAAGCTTCCATTTTGATGAGTTTCAAGCGAAAGCATACTCCGTAAGCTTTCTCATCTCCAGCGATCTGAAGGCGAGCACGATCTGCGATTTGGGAATCCCCGCCTGAACCAGCTCGTCGGCAATGCCTTCTTCGGTATGGTCGTGTTGAATCCATACTTTATCGCCTAGGATGTCGATATGGACAAGGCAGAAATGGACACGCTTACCTCCATCCCAGCCGAGCGTAATGAGTGCATAACGGTCGTGCTCGCGGTCGAATAATGCTTCGCAGCGAAGTTCGCCGTGCGCATAGGGGATTTTTGTGTAGACGGTGAGAATGCGTTCAACGATTTGTCCGAGAGTGCTTACGGGATCCATCGGATTATCTCCTCTTTTTGAATGTCAAAAACCATGACCTGTATCAAGTGCTTGGCAATCAGCAATTGACCGATCGGTTCATCGAGCATTTCGGCTGGCTCGTTCGGAATCGCCAAGAACAATAAACGATCAGGTTCCTTTTCCTCTAATATGGATCTGTAGAGCAGGAATTGGCCAAGAGCCACTTCCAGATCGCGAATAAAAGACTTACCAATGAAACTTTTCAGCTCAACGGCGATGCGTTTTCCTGCTTTTTCTGCTGCCACGACTCGTTCTGCACCGAGATCAACATAGAAGTCGCGCTTTCCCCAGACGAGACGGAACGGATCGTCCGTGATCGTCCGTGATCGTCCAGCCATCCTTGACGAGCGCGCGGCACAGAATGTCGTGATAAAAGTCCTTCGCGGGCATAAACCGTGTATCTCAAGGAGCAAGAACTATCGCACCATATTGCCATTCTACCCCAAAGGAGGTTTACACCGCCATTCCCGCGCCGCCAGAAACCTGGCAGGGTCCTACAATCGTTGGCGAAAGCTGAACTGGCGAGTCAATTTGGGTGTGGAATTCCACCGGCGTCGTTGGCTCCCAAACTTTGAAGCAATCGCATGGCTCCTTTATGGAAAATTCCATGACCGACCCCTTCCTCCCCCTCGATGGCGTTCCAGTGCCCCGCATGTTTTATGGCACCGCCTGGAAGGAAGACGAAACGCAGCGCCTGACCGAGTTGGCATGACGCGAGGGTTTTCGCGGTATCGATACCGCAAACCAGCGCCGCCATTATTATGAAGCTGCGGTCGGGCAGGCCATCGCCGCTTCCGTAGCCGCCGGTGTCCTGACCCGAGACGAGCTTTTCCTGCAAACCAAGTTCACCTTTCAACGAGGGCAGGATCATCGCCTGCCTTACGATCCGAAAGCTCCTATTTCGACCCAAGTCGAGCAATCGTTCGCCAGCTCACTTAAGCATCTTGGAGTCGCGAATCGATTCGTTCGTGCTTCACGGCCCCACACAGCGAATTGGTCTGGCGACGGCAGACTGGGAAGCCTGGCGGGCAATGGAATCGATCCACGACAGCGGCCGCACGCATTTTCTCGGTGTCAGCAACGTCAGTCTCGAACAACTTCAGGCTCTCTATCAGACGGCGCGCGTCAAACCGCGGTTTGTCCAGAACCGCTGTTATGCGAATCAGGGTTGGGATCGGCATATTCGCAAATTCTGCGCGGCCAATGAAATGATCTACCAAGGATTCTCGCTGCTCACGGCCAATCGAGATGTGCTAGCCCGCTCCGAGCTAGCCCAGGTCGCGGCACGCCATGGCCGAACGCGACCCGAGATCGTTTACCGATTTGCGCTCGACGTCGGCATGATCGCGCTGACCGGAACCACCAATGCGGAGCATATGCGGGGCGATCTTGGAGTGTTCGACTTCCGCCTTGAGCCGGATGAAGTGAAAAGGATTGAGAGCCTGGGTATCCGCTAAGCCAATCGGTTCAATTGCCTTGTTGGCCTCTAGCCGTCAACAGCCGCTTGCATTCTGTGCACTCAAAGGTGCGTGCCCAAGGATCCGGCAGCCTCGTGTGACCGCGTCAAACTTTGCATGTAAGCCGGGTAATAGCGTGCGTAGTTGCCGTTGAAGAAGACTAGCGGATGGTCCCATCCTCGCCCTTGTGGAAACGCAAGTTGTAGGGCTTGAGCAAGTCGATACGGCGCGACGCATGCGATCTTCCGTCCACCAGGCCGAACCATTGCGGGCCAGGTCATCTACGCGAGTCATCAGAGTGCCAATCAGCAGGCGAAATTCGCGGATGCTGTCGCCATCAACGACGATCGAAGGAAATGGCGATTGCCCCCGGATCGTCCGGCCCGCAGTCGTTCCGCCCAGGTTCCAGGCAGCTATCCAGGCGTTGAGGTGCGGCCCCCACTCCGGTTTGCGGAAATCGGTGCGCACACCACGATCACAGGATCCTGGCGAATCAATGCCGATTCGAACATGGCATCGAAGGCATCGTTCTCCGCATAAGTGATTTCATTCGCCTTGAAATCCGGGGGGGGTGGTTCGATCACTGGGTTCTGTGGCGTTTTGCAGCCCAAAGCGATGGCCATCGCAAACAGCGCGAGATACGTAAACTGGAAGGTCCCGTATCGAAACATGGCGAACTCCCCCGTTGCCGGGGTCAATGGGCGATTGTTCTGATCTTTGAAGTAGTTGGCAGCCCTATGCCAGAAGGTGTTTCATTTGTCCAGAGCAGAATCCACGAGGCGGCGTCCCTTTTTGTTCGAATCGTTGTTTACTGCACCGGCTTCCGGTATACTGCTTTCCTCCGCGCTGGTTGAAGGTGCCCGCCTTCGTTTCCTTCCCGCCTCCCGTGCCCGCTTTGGAGATGGTTTCCATGCGGCCCACATGCTTTGTGCCGGAACTTGCCGGCTTTCTCCGATTCCATTCGATTTCTGCAGCCGCCCTTTGCATCTCGTTTGTTTGGCACAGGTCGGCCGGGCCGACGGTCCGCCATCCCCCGGCAACCCGGTTAAAGGATTGCCATCGCTAACCGCCTTGACCGTTGAGCCCAACGAAATCTTGCTCGCCGGAGCGAATCGGCAACAGCAAATCTTGGTCACCGCGCAACGGCAGATGGCAAACTCATCGATGTGACGCACCTCTGCATGTCTGCGATGGCGGAGCCAGGCATCGCCAGGGTGGTTGACGGGGTGATTTATGCGCAGCGGGATGGAGCCTCGGTCCTGACCCTTCGCGTTGGTGAGCTCAGCACGCGGGTCCCGATCCGGGTCCGCGATTTCGCCGGCTACCCGCCCGTTCATTTCGGCAATGACGTGGTGCCGCTCTTCTCGAAGCTAGGCTGCAACAGCGGCGGTTGCCATGGCAAGGCCTCCGGACAAAACGGCTTCAAGCTTTCGGTTTTCGGCTTCGATCCGCAAGCAGATTACGACGCTCTCGTTAAAGAATCGCGAGGCCGGCGCGTTTTCCCCGCAGCGCCCGAACAGAGCTTGGTTTTGCGCAAACCCACCGGCCAAAGCCCGCACGGCGGCGGCAAGCGCATCGAGTTGGGTTCCGCCGATTATCAGTTGCTGAAGGCCTGGATCGAACAGGGCATGCCGTTTGGCAAGGCGGACGCCCCACACGTTGTGGGCTTGCGCGTGAGCCCGACCGAGCGAATCCTCGGCTTCCAGGCCAACCAGCAGGTTTTGGCCACCGCCCTCTATTCAGATGGCACGAGCCGCGACGTAACCGCGGCTGCCGGCTACAGCAGCAACGCCACACACATTGCCGAAGTGGAGCGCGGCGGGCACGTTCACACTGGCCACGCGCCAGGCGAAGCCGCCATCACCGTTAACTACGTGGGGCAGGTTGCCGTAATTCGGATTGGAGTACCTCGGCCTGGCAATCAGCCCGCTTTTCCCGCCGTGGCCCTCCAGAATAAGGTTGATGAACTGATCTGGGCCAAACTGAGGACAATGGCCATTGTGCCATCGGATTTGTGTGACGACGCAACATTTCTCCGCCGCACTTACCTCGACGTCAATCGGCACCTTGCCGACGCCCTCCGAAGTCCGGGAATTTCTCGCAGATAAGGATCCTGCCAAACGGCAAAAACGGATCGATGCGGTTCTCGAGCGCCGGAATATGCGGATTACTGGGCCTTGCAGTGGTCCGATATTCTACTCGTCAATCGAGATAAGTTAGGAGACCGCGGCGCTTTCGAGCTGCATCGCTGGCTGCGCGACCAGTTCGCCCATAATCGACCTTACGATCGATGGGTCCACGAGCTGATCACGGCTTCCGGGACATCCGCGAAAAATGGGCCGGTCAACTTCTTCCGGGCCGCTCAGACTACCGAAGATGTGACGAAAGCCGTCAGCCAGGCATTCCTGGGTATTCGCCTCGAGTGCGCCAGTGTCATCACCACCCATTCGAACACTGGGGGCAGGACGATTTCTACGGCCTGGCCGGGTTCTTCAATGGGATCGAACGCAAGCCCTATCAGGGCGAAGGTGAGATGGTCGTGCAGACCGGCTTCCACGAGATGGCCATCCCGCGGACCAGCCGAATCGTGCCCACCCATCCGCCCGGCGGCCCGGTGCTCGATGGCAAGCTCGACACGGACCCGCGACGCCAACTGGCGGACTGGATGACGAAACCGGGCAATCCGTGGTTTGCCCGCCTGGTGGTGAATCGTCTTTGGAAGCATTACCTGGGTCGTGGCCTGGTAGAACCTGAGGACGATCTGCGTTCCACCAATCCCGCGACCAATGAACCGTTGCTCGATTACCTGGCCGATCGACTGGTCGCCTACAGATATCGACCTAAAAGCAGTCACGCGACTGATCCTCAATTCGCGCACTTACCAGCTTTCCAATGTGCCGAATGCAACGAATGCCGACGATGACCAGAACTATTCCCATTATCGCGCCAAACGGCTCCCTGCCGAAGTGCTGCTCGATGCGATCAGTGCAGTGACCGAGAGTCCAGAGGCCTTTCCCGGTCGGCCCCGCGGAACCAGGGCAATCGACCTTTGGGACAATCGCCTGCCTTCCTATTTCCTCGACGCTTTCGGCCGTTCCGAGCGCGTCAGCCCCTGTGAATGCGGCCGTTCGAGCGAACCGACAATGGCCCAGTGTCTGCATCTCATGAATGCACCAGAGATCGAGCGCAAAATCGCCAGCCCAACGGGCCGAATCGCTCGGCTGGCCAGAGGCCGAGCCTCTGATGATGCCATCGTGGAAGAGCTTTGTCTGGCAGCTCTGGGCCGGCAACCGGGAGTCAGGGAGAAGCGCGTCAGCGCGCAAGCTTTTCGATCAGGAAAGGCGCGAACAGGCGGCACAAGATCTGATGTGGGCTCTATTGAACTCGTATGAGTTTCTATTCGTCCAGTGATGGAGATGACTATGACTCCAGAATTCTGTGACGGGATTTCCCGGCGAGGCTTCCTGCGCCTGGGCAGCGTTGCCGGACTGAGCTTGGCCCAATTCATGCGCCTGCAAGCTGCGCAGGCCGGGTCTGCCCCCAAAAAAGATGTCAACTGCATCTTCATCTTTCTCCTGGGCGGCATGCCTCAGCATGATATGTGGGATTATAAAGCCGGCGCCCGGCGGAGATTCGCGGCGACTTCAAGGCGATCGAAGACCGTCGTTCCCGGAATCGGGCTTACCGATCTGCTGCCGCACACGGCAAAAGTGACCGACAAGCTGGCCATTCTGCGCAGCCTGACGCATGGCGATAGCGATCATGGCCGCGGCTACCACATCATGATGACCGGCAACACGCCGGGGCCCGGCGACTTCAATTCAACTAAGAACAACAACGTTCACCCTAGCTTGGGTTCCATGGTTGCGCATGGCCGGCAGCCAGGGCACGTTGCCGCCCTATATCTCAGTGCCCTGCTTCTTGCGGAGCGGCGGACCAAGTTTCTTGGGCGCCACCTATGCTCCCTTCGTCATCGAGGCGGATCCTGCTTCGCCGGAATTTGCCGTACGCGACGTGGTTTTGCCCGAAGGCGTAGTGCAAGCCCGCGGCCAACTCAGGCAGGAGGCTCTTCGCGAAATCAATCGTTTCGAGCGCCAGGCCGAAGGAATCAATCGCGACATCCGCTCGTTGGACACGTTTTACCAACGAGCCCACTCGTTGATGACGAGCACCAAGGCCAAGGAAGCATTCGATCTCAAGCGGGAAAAGGAATCGTTGCGCGAGCAATATGGTTCCACAAGCCTGGGGCAATGTTGCCTGTTGGCCCGCCGGCTGGTCGAAGCCGGGAGCCGGTTCGTGACCATCGAGAACGGCCACTGGGACACTCATCGAGAAAACACCAAGAGTTTGCGCGATCTGCTGGTGCCGGGCTTCGATCGGGCTTTGGCGGCCCTGGTCTGCGATCTGGATCAGCGCGGCTTGCTCGATTCAACGCTGGTCGTGGTAACGACCGAATTCGGCCGCACGCCGCGCATCAATTCCATGGCCGGGCGCGACCATTGGCCCAACGCTTTTTCGATCGTGATGGCAGGCGGTGGCACGCGGCGTGGCGTGGTGATTGGCGCGACGGACAAAATCGGCGCCATCGTGACGGACCGGCCAATTACACCGCCCGATATGGCGGCGACTATCCTGCACGCCCTGGGCATTGATCCTGCGACTACCTTGCATACGCCTTTGGGCCGGCCGGTTGAGTTGGCGGGCGGCGGCAAACCGGTGTTGGAGTTGTTTGGAGCGTAATCTCCGAGGAGTGGCATGCGCCTCTCGCTATTATCTTCTCACGCTTGCTTTGCTGGCTCCCTTGTCTCCGGCATGGGGCCAATCCGTACCGTCGCGCGAGCCTTGCAGCACGCACATTTTCCCGGCGGGCGGCCGCCGCGGCACAACCGTTTCGGTTCACGTTGGCGGCGAGTGCTGGGTGCCCGGCATGAAGTTCGCGCTACGTGGGGAAGGGGTGACAGCCCCACCGGTGTTAGGCGCCCGCATCTCGCCTCACTACGAATCGTCGGCCGAGAGGCTGCCGCGCGATGCCGACGGCGGCGGCGCGGCGATGACCTATCCACGCGAATGGGAATCGACCATCGGCATTGCCGCGGATGCGCCGCTGGGGACAAAGTTTTGGCGCGTCAGCAGTGCCTGGGGCGGCACCCAACTCCGGCCCTTCATCGTGGGTGATCTGCCGGAATTCATCGAGACTGAGCCGAATTCCGAACCGGAGCGAGCCGAGCGGCTCACTCTGCCTGTGGTGGTCAACGGCCAGATTGCCGGGGAGCGAGACCTGGATTTCTACCAGTTCTCGGCCCGCGCGGGCGAAGTTGTGGTATTTGATGTTCTGGCTGCCCGAATTGGCTCGCCTCTGGATCCAGTGCTGGAAATCGCCGATCTTGCCGGTCGGCGTATGGGAGTGGAAGAAGTCCGCGCCGGCACCGATCCGGTTATCGCCTTCCGCGCCCTGCAACAGGCGATTACCGCGTCTGCATTACGAACGTGAGCTTTCATGGCGGGCCGCAGTACGTCTACCGCATGACAGTTTCAACGGCTCCGTTCGTCGCTTACGCCATGCCACCGGCTGGCAAGGCAGGACTCTCGGGCGATCTGCTTGGCTTACACGCTTACCGGCACAAGTTCTCCACGCGCCGTTACGCAGCGCGTGAAGTTCCCCAGCGTTCCCGGCCCGTTCAAGCTGAACGACTCGATCACCTTGCTCGCCGACGAGAATCCCGTGGTGGTAGTCTCCGATACCCACCACTCCCCTGACCAGTCGCTGGCCCTGACTCCTCCGGTAATCGCCCATGGCCAATTCCGGACAGCCTCAGCGGAGGACTGGTTGCAGTTCACGGCTAAAAAAGATGAGGCCATCTCCATTCGCTGCCGGCCATTCCCCGAAACTTCCGCCGCCTTGCCCGAACTGGCCCTTTTCAACATGACTGGACAAATCTTGGCCAAGGCCAGCGCGGCCGATAGCGCCAATCACGAAAGCTTCATCGACTGGATAGCGCCGGCGGATGGCAACTATCGTTTGCGTTTGCGCGACCTCGAATATGGCACAAGCGGCGGACCGGATTTCATCTATCGGTTGGAGGTGCGCCGAGCGCAACCCGATTTCGAACTCCGCGTGGAACCCGATTTTGTCAACGTAGTGCAAGGCGGCAAAACAGAGTTCGACCTGAGCGTGCATCGTTTGGGAGGATTCGCCGGTGCAATCAATCTGAACGCTAAAGGTTTGCCCGAGGGCGTCCGCATCGAGCCTACGCCAAATCCCCGCCGGTCAAACGCGTCTCAGAATTGCTCTGGCGGCCAAAGATGATACTCGGCCGACTGACGCAACTATCCGTTTGATCGGCACAGCAACCATCGCAGGCAAGACTATTGAACGCTCAGCGAGTGTCACACCTGTCGGCGTCAGCCGGGACGAATGGGAACGCTTGCCCTTTGCTGACGAGTTAGCCCTCACCATTCAGCACAAACCGATTTTCAAGCTGACTTGCAACGAAGCCTATCAGTATGCCCATCGGGGAACCATCTATCCGTATGCCATGCAAGTGGAGCGCTTGAATGGCTTCAAGGGGCCCATTACGATCCAGCTCTGCGATCGGCAGGTTCAGGACCTGGACGGCCTCGATGTGATAGAAACCATCGTGCCGCCGGGCGTGACGCAGTTCAATAATCTCGTCTATTTGCCCGAGAATATGCACGTGGGCATTCAACATCATTCCCGTCCCTACGCTCAGGGGTATGCCACTTTCACCGATAAATGGGGCCAGACACAGACGCTCCTCGCCATCTCCGATCATCGCAACATGATCCGCACCATGCCGACACTCGCTTTGCTGCGGCCCGCGCAACACGAAGTAATTGCTGGACCCGGCTCATTGTTGCCGTGTAAATTCACGCTGGTGCGAACGCCTCAGTTTATGGAATCCATGCAAGTGGAACTCACGCCAACGAAAGGCGTCTCGGCGAAAACGGCGAACATTGAGGCGAGCCCGCAACGAGGTAGTTGTCAATGTTCTGGTCGACGCTTCGGAGAAGATTGCTGCCGTGAAGGACCTGCAATTTCGGGCCACAGGAAAACTCCCGTCGGGGGCGACCGTGGTGGCGCTCGCGAACGTCAAATTGAAAATACACTGACCAAGAGAACGACGATTTCACACCTGTCTGTTGAAGGAACCAGTTCATGACAAGTTCGAGGATCACGCGTCGCTCGGTGCTCAAGCGGTTCGCAGGCGCAGGCTTGGCCGCTCCTTTTGTGTTTAGGGCACATGCCACCGCGGCCCCCAGCGAAACCGTCTACCACGCCAGTTTCGGAGCATCGGGTCAGGCTGGGTCAGACATCCATGCCTTGGCAGCGAGCAAGAACCTGAAGCTGGTCGCCGTCGCCGAAGTGGATCTGAGCCGAGTTGCCGATATCAAGAAGCGCTTCCCCGAATGCAAGGTTTACCAGGATTGGCGCGAACTGCTCGACAAAGAGAAGACCCTGAACTCGGTCAACGTGTCGACGCCCGATCACATGCACGCTTCGATCACGATGCGGGCCATGCAGCAAGGGCTGCACGTTTACACGCAGAAGCCGCTGACGCAAACGCTTTACGAAGCCCGCCAGTTGACGCAGACGGCTGCCAAGAAGAAACTCGTTACGCAGATGGGCACGCAGATTCACTCGCACCAGTCCACCGCCAGGTTGTCGCCACCGTTCAAGCCGGGGCGATAGGCAAGGTCAAAGAAGTTCACAGTTGGAGCGGCAAGGATTGGGGCGATCGCAATCCCCGCCCCGACCGTAACGATTCCATACCTGCCAGCCTCGATTGGGATGCGTGGCTAGGCGTGGCCGGCACGCGGCCCTTCATCAAGGGCTACTATCATCCCGGCGGTTGGCGTAAGCGGCTCGATTTCGGCACCGGCACTTTTGGCGACATGGGCTGCCACATCCTCGACCCAGTCTTCACTTCATTGGCTCTACCATGCCCAAATCCGTGCGGTCGGAAGGCGAGGCTCCCAATGCCGACAGTTGGGCTTTGAACGCCAAGGTGGTCTACGCTTTCCCCGCCACGGCTCACACCACCGATGGGTTTTCGCTCCACTGGTATAACGGCGACAATCGGCCGCCGGCTGAAATCAAAGCCTTACTCTCTGGTCGCAAATTCAACGATCAGGGCTCGATCTATGTCGGCACCGATGGCGTGTTGTATTCACCTTATATCGCGGCCCCCGTGTTATTGCCTGCCGACAAGTTCAAAGACTACACGATGCCAAACCCCGGCGGCAACGATCACTACTTGCAATTTGTGGAAGCCTGCCGAGGCAACGGCACGACATCGACGCCCTTCAGCTATTCCGGCCCGCTCACGGAATCCGTCCTGCTCGGCTGCCTGGCGACGCGTTTCCCAAGACCACGCTGAACTGGGATGGGCCAAACCTCAAGGTGACGAATGTGAAACGAAGCGAACGCTTTCGTAGAGGCGACTTATCGCAAGGGATGGGAAGTGGAGGGGCTTGTAAGGGTGCCGGCGCTGAGCGTAGGACGGGTTTTTAACCGTCCATTTTGCATCTTGCCCTGATTCCCCGTCAGGACCGAGTACTATGTCCTTTATCCTACGCCTAGCGGATAGCGTCCCCCGTCCTACAGGAATTGCCCCGCCAAGTGTTCGATACGGAGAACCAACCATGCCTTCCAATCCAATCTTCCACCATCCGAAAGTCGACCGCCGTGCCGTGCTGCAAGCCGGCGCCGTGGCATCCTAGGCTTGGGGATGGATCATGGAAGGCGTTCCGATCCGAAGCGGCCGCGAGCACTCCCAGAGAGCCCGGCCCAAGCCGTCATCTTCATATTTCTGTCCGGCGGCTGCGCAGCTCGACAGCTTCGATCTCAAACCCGATGCCCCGAGCGGCATTCGTGGAGAATTTCGCCCCATCGCCACGCGCACCCCAGGTATACGAATCTGCGAACATCTGCCGCTGCTGGCAGCGCGCATGAACGCTATGCCTTGGTCCGTTCGCTGACCCACCGTTCGAACGACCACTCGGCGAGCCATCACATCATGCTGACCGGTCGTACCGATTTGCCTGCTGGCTTTTCGAACGATCAGCCCAAGCCGACCGATTGGCCCTCGATCGCCTCGGTGGCAGGGGCCGTGAGCACCCCGCGCAACAACCTGCCGCCGGCTGCGGTGTTGCCGGAGCGGCTGATTCACAACACCGGTCGTGTCATTCCCGGACAATTCGCCGGCATTATGGGCTCGCGGCGCGACCCCTGGTTCATCGAAGCAGCGCCCTACGATCCGAAATCGTACGGCACTTGGCCCACCTACGCTTTCCACCATGCCACGGGCCGCATGGATCGGTCGAAATTCGTCTTCCAGGCGCCAACTTGAGTTTAATAGAAGGGCGTCACGCAGCCCCGGCTGGACGATCGGATGAGTCTGCTCGGCCAGGTCGAACGCCAGCAGCGCGGGCTCGAGCGCTCGGCCGTGGCAGAGCGTTTCGATCGTTATCGGCAGGCCGCGGTTTCTCTCTTGGTGACGTGCGCGTGCGGCGAGCCTTCGACGTCACTCGCGCCGATGCCAAGACGCAAGACCGCTATGGCCGCAACAGCTTCGGCTGGTCGCTATTGATGGCCCGCCGATTGATTGAGGCCGGCGTCAATTTTGTGCAAGTGAACCTTGGAAATGACGAAACCTGGGACAACCACGGCAACATTTTTCCACACTTGAAGGATTATCTGTTCCCGCCCACGGATCTGGCAGTCTCCGCCCTGCTCGACGATCTGCACGAGAGCGGCCGGTTGCCGCGGACGCTGGTGGTGATGGCCGGTGAGTTCGGACGCACGCCGCGGATCAGCACCCTGCCCCAAAACTACAAAACTTCGATCAACTCCAGCAGCAGCCGGCCAGCAGCCAGCCAGTTTTTTTTTTTTTTTTTTTTTTTTTTTTTTTTTTTTTTTTTTTTTTTTTTTTTTTTTTTTTTTTTTTTTTTTGTGTGTGTGTGTGTGTGTGTGTGTGTGTGTGTGTGTGTGTGTGTGTGTGTGTGTGTGTGTGTGTGTGTGTGTGTGTGTGTGTGTGTGTGTGTGTGTGTGTGTGTGTGTGTGTGTGTGTGTGTGTGTGTGTGTGTGTGTGTGTGTGTGTGTGTGTGTGTGTGTGTGTGTGTGTGTGTGTGTGTGTGTGTGTGTGTGTGTGTGTGTGTGTGTGT
>CAVVHZ010000022.1:0-97772 GCA_963748025.1 uncultured Gemmataceae bacterium | reverse complement strand
TTCGAAAAAGCCAAACCCTTCATGAGACCCTTCCGCTTACTGAAAATAAAAGATGTAGAGGATTTCCAAAATCCCGAGCGTGTTTAAAATAAGCAAAGCGATGAACCACCATTTATCGCGCAGCTGCGCCGATCGCCACAAAGCGACGCCCTTCCAAGGAAGCGTCCAGAGCGCAACCAGCAACAGTACCGTCGGGTTTTGAACCAGTGAAGATAAATCCATGAGATCAGTATAGCATACGGTTGATTTAAACAGAAATTTTTGCTACGATTTGACAGATATAAGCCCGGGTGGCGGAATGGCAGACGCAATGGACTCAAAATCCATCGATCGCAAGGTCATGCGAGTTCGACTCTCGCCTCGGGCACGGCTAAGAAAGATTTGATATATCTTTTATCAACTCAGGAAAACCAGCTTGATTAAAATGTCCTCTATTTTTAAATATTCTCGTTGTCACTCCGGTTAATTGCGTTTGATATTTTATAAAATTTTTGAACGGCACGATCCGATCATCCTTACTGTGATAGAGAAAAATGCTCCCTCCCTGTTTTATTAATTTCCTAAAATTTTTAGGAAGGGTGAATGTGCCTTCTCCATGGGGCGGCGCAATAAGAAATGTAGCGCGAATTGATTTTGGGAATTTATTTTCTGACAAATATTTAACTAAAAAAATTCCGCCAAGCGAATGACCGATTAAGACAACCCCACTGCTTAAATAAGGAATAAACTTTTCGAACCATAGTTTCCACGCGAGATATTTGGCATCTCTTTTGTTTGGCATTTCTGGAGTAATAACGTCGAATTTACTACCAACTATTTTTCGCAGATTGTCTTTCCAGTCACGCTTTTCCGATGTGTATCTCCTAAAATCAATTTTGGATTTTTTAAGAACCCGAAAATATTCCTCCTTTGTCCTGAAGGAATCGCCGCCATGAATAATGACTACTTGCTTTTTCATGCCTTTGTGCCCGGGGTGGGACTCGAACCCACACGTCCTTTCGGACAACTGATTTTAAGTCAGTTCTGGCTACCAATTACAGCACCCGGACGCAGCACACCACCATAATTTACCATTCGACTCATCCTGTAAACACAATGCTAAGATCACCATTAGTTGCTATTAAACCAACAACATACCACAAATCTTCTGGTTTCACTTTTTCTCAATTTATCATTTCGAGGCGGCAGCGGGAGTCGAACCCGCGTATAGCGGTTTTGCAGACCGCCGCGTTGCCCTTTCGCCATGCCGCCATGTGTAATAATTATAAACTTACTGCGAAAATTTTCAACCGAAAATTTCTATTCCCTCAGGAGCGCCCTTTCAACCTCCGCCGCATTTTCATAACCGTGATCCGCGCGGAACGCGATCAGCGGCATCGGCCGGATGTTTATTTTGATGAACAGCAGATGCTGGAGCCAGCCGGCGCGGCGCTCAAGCTCGTGCATCACGTGCTCCTCGCCAGTCTCCGGCAACACGCTGACGCTCACCTTCGCATGCTCCATTTTTTTGTCCACCTCTGACATCCGTAAGCGTCACCAACACGCCGGGAAATTCCATCTCCTTGATGATGATCTTGGAAAGCTCCTCGCGTATTAACTTGCTGACGCGTTCGGTGCGATGAAAGCGCATGGGATGAGCGGCTCGCCGCCGTTTATTTTTTTACGATGAGTTTGTCTCCGACCTGCAATAAAATCGCCGAATTCACCAGCAGCCCAATCTCTTTCCCCTTCTCCGCTTGCGCGATCTCATTCTTCTTTTCCTGTAGCGTCAGAATCTTCCCGTGGCCAGTGATATTTTTTTCACCCTCCGGCGTAACGCGCAACACCTCGAACGGCGCCTTGCCGCGAATCGTGCCGGTGAGCACGCGCCCGCCAACGAGCTGCTTCTCCAGTTTTTCAGAGTTGAACACCGCGAGCACTTCGAGTTCGCCTGCGACGCCGGCCCGCGCTTGCCGGTGAGAAAATCTTCAACGGCCTTCGCGAGCTCGTAGACGATGTTGGACGTGATGATCTTAACTCTCTGCGCCTCGGCAAGATTGTGCGCGCCGGTCGCGACGCGATTCTTGAAGCCGATGATCGAAGCGCCGGTCGCGAGCGCATGCTTCACGTCGCCATCCGTAATGTCGCCAACCGACTCGTCAACGATACGCAAATCCTTGCCATCCTTAGGCACGATACCCAATAAAACGACGCGAGCGCTTCGAGCGAACCAGCGTCGGATGCCTTGAAAATCAAATTGAGCGTTGGATTCTTGAAGTATGGGGCGCGATTCATGGAGAGGATTTTCCATTCTCCGCTTTTTTCTCCTTCCCCTCTTCCTTTTCCATTTTCCATTATTCCATTTTCCACCTTGAATTCCTCCCCAACTTTCGGCAACGTTTCAAATCCGATAACGATCGCCGGCGCCGAAGGCTCGAGCCGAGCAGCTATCTTGCCTAAAAATTTTCCAAAATCTTCACCTTACCGGTTGCCGTCGGCGTTGCGATCGGATCGCCGCGCTTCAACACGCCATCCTTGATGATGACGCTCGCCTCGACGCCACGCCGCGGATCGCGCCGTGCTTCGAGGATAAAGCCGCTCGCCGGCGCCGCCGCATCGTATGTCAAATTTTCGACGTCTGCCGCAAGCAAGATCAGATCGAGCAAATCGCCGACGCCTTCGCCGGTTTTCGCCGACATGCCATAGTAACTCACCTGTCCGCCATAGCCCTCGAGCAACACGCCCGCCTGCGGAGATCGCCCTTCGCCTTCTCAATGTTCGCGCCCGGCTTGTCGATTTTCTTAAACGCAACGATGAACGGCGTCTCAGTCTCCGCAAAGATCTTTATCGCCTCCTTCGTCTGCGGCTTCACGCCTTCGTCCGCCGCGACGACGAGCACCGCGAGGTCCGCAACTGTCGCGCCGCGCGAGCGCATCGCCCTAAAGCCTCGTGGCCCGGCGTGTCGATGAACGTATCTTGCGCGCCGCCGCGCCAGCACCTGCAGCGCCCGCCGCGCCAGCCGCGCCGTGTAAGATCTCGTAGGCACCGACCGCCTGCGTAATACCGCCGCTTCGCGCGCCGCAACGTTCGCCTTGCGGATGAAGTCGAGCAACGTCGTCTTGCCATGGTCAACGTGACCAATGACAACAACAATAGGCGGCCGCGGCAAAGCTTGGCCGATTTCTGCGCAACATTTGCAGTTTGCACGGTAACCTTGATCTCCATCGCCTAAAGAATATCACAAAATCGCCGGAAAAACAAGCCATTATCCCCAAACTTCATTAAATAATCTTTGACATTTTCGCGGCGAGGTTCACACTTAAAATATGAATGTAAAATCTGAAGAAAGAATTCGCTTACCAGAGGGTGCGCAACGAAGATCCATTTTGGTACACCACAAAGGCAGGCAAACTGGGAGGTGACGCTGCTTATAAAAAATATGGCGTCGTGGGAGGTGATCAGGAATTTAGAAAAAAGAAATGGCTCGAATGGTGGGAGGAAATGGGCAAACTGGATAGCACTTTCCCCCTTCACCCACTGCCATTTCGTAAGCCAGAAAAATCTGTCGAACTGGCCGAATTCATCGGAACCATGATGGTAGAGTGAAACAACGATTCGATATCCCCGATTGGATAAAAGAAAATCGCGACTATATGATCGCGTGCATTCGCGGTCTCGTGGACACCGATGGCAGCGTGTTTACGCATCGCTATCGAGTGAATGGCAAAATGTATGCCTATAAGAAAATTTATTTTTCGTCTTCTTCTCCCCCACTAATCAAAACAGTCCACGATTTTCTGACCAACGAAGGATTTTATGCCCGCATATCAAAAGCCGGAGTCCATATCCGCATTGAAAGCATCGCGGGGGTAAAACGCTATATGGAAATCATCGGCTCATCAAATCCAAAACATTGGAAAAGATACAAAACTGTGGTATAATTCCTCGCATAGGTGAGGTCGCATAGAGGCCTAGTGCGCTCGGTTCGCTAAACCGTAAAGGAGCAAATCCTTTCGAGGGTTCGAATCCCTCCCTCACCGCTATTGACTCTGGAGATTAAATATAATACAATTTCTTGCAGAAAGAGAGGTGATTTTTATGTCCAATATTTCGCTGAAACCTTTTGCGACTCTGACCATCGGAGGGATTTCGAAAGATACACTACTCACGGAATCAAAACTATATATCGCTAGTGATGTATATGGCGCAAGTCGCGACTTGGCAGCTCACGTCGAAATCTCGGACGTTATCGGCGATGTATTTTTCACAACCCTTAGCATTGCCGATCTTGGCTTCACGGACGCAAAACGTCCGCACAGTGGCATTGGCTCCCTGACCTAAGGATTTTCAGGCATCAACGGGATATCGCCTGACTTTCTTCGACACTCCGCAAGTCTATCCGATTTCATGTCTTGCGCCAACCCTGCGTGGCGACTGACCAGCCAGTGGAGGCCGACCATCATGTCTCGCGCTCGCGAGTGCTGCGACAAATGGATCAGCCAATAATCACGGTGCGCTTCTTTAGAGCGAATGATGAACGGTGCATAGATGCTTCGCCTGAATTCGCGTGAATCGGTTGGTGCAGAAGGAATTGGATTGCCCGCACTATGCCCGAAGGACAGAGTTCGGCGTTTAGCCATTTCCCTCCCACTCGGAACCGTTACACTCACCAGCATGTCCGACGTCACACAGATGCTCGACGCTGCCGCGGCAGGCGACCCGAAGGCTGCCGCGGAACTGCTTCCGCTCGTCTACGACGAATTGCTCGTCGAACACTCGCCGCCTTGCGCCTGGCCCTGCAGCGGCCCTGGTCAAACGCTCCAGGCCACTGTCCACCAGGCTTACGTCCGGCTCACCGGTCGGGAACTCCGGCGCGATGGGAACGGCCGCGGCCACTTTTTGCGCGGCCGCCGAGGCCATGCGTGCATCCTTGTCGAATCCGCTCGCCGCAAAGCTGCGCGCGAGCGGGGCGGTGACGCTCGGACGAGCCGAGCTTCCGGACGCCGACCCCGGCGGCCCCGCTCGAGACTCCTCGCCGTCCGACGAGGCCCTCGACCTGCTCGCCGAGGGACGCGAATGCGGCGGACTCGTGAAGCTCCACTACTTTGCCGGACTCACACTCGAGGATGCCGCGGACTTCTCGGCGTCCCGACCGGAGGGCCTATCGCCACTGGGCGTTCGCCCCCGTCCTGGCTGTTCCGGAGTTGGGCGGAGATGGGCCCGGGTAGCGAACGGCGGGCGGATAATTACTTGGCAGCCGCTGATCGACGCAGAAGCGCACGGTAAGGGTAACAACCCTTCGAGGAGCCATGCCATGAGCCGCCCACCCCCGATGTGAAGTCCGATTCTTCGGTCCGCGCCCCTGAGATCACCACGCCGGCCGAGCGCGTTCCTCGACGACGCTGCGCCGGTCGCCCGGCCATTCGGGCCGAGGTCGAAAATCTCTTGTACGCGCTGGGCGATGCCGGGTCGTTCATGGGCCGCCCGGCCGCCCCGCCGGCGAGACCGCCCCCCACGCCCGTCATCAGCGAAGGTGAGGGAGACGTTGATCGGCCCCTACAGGCTGATGGAGCAGATCGGCGAGGGCGGCTTCGGGCTCGTCTTCGTCGCCGAGCAGCACCAGCCGGTCCGCCGCAAGGTCGCGCTGAAGGTCATCAAGCCGGGCATGGACACGCGCGACGTCGTCGCCCGGTTCGAGGCCGAGCGGCAGGCCCTGGCCCTGATGGACCACCCCAACATCGCCAGCGTACTCGACGCCGGGACGACCGACAGCGGCCGGCCCTACTTCGTCATGGAGCTGGTCCGCGGCGTGCCGATCACCGACTACTGCGACGCGAGCAAGCTCACCCCGCGCGAGCGGCTCGCGCTGTTCGTCCAGGTCTGCCAGGCGGTGCAGCACGCGCACCAGAAGGGCGTCATCCACCGCGACCTCAAGCCCTCGAACGTCCTGGTGGCCCCGCACGACGGCGTGCCGGTGGTCAAGGTGATCGACTTCGGCGTGGCCAAGGCGGTCGGCCAGCAGCTCACCGAGAAGACGATCTACACGCGGTTCGCCCAGATGATCGGCACGCCGCTGTACATGAGCCCCGAGCAGGCCGAGATCAAGCGGCTCGACGTCGACACGCGCAGCGACTTTACTCGCTGGGCGTGCTGCTTTACGAGCTGCTGACCGGCACCACGCCGTTCGACCAGCGAGCGGTTCCGCAAGGCGGCGTTCGACGAGATCCGCCGGATCATCCGGGAGGAAGAGCCGCCGCGGCCGAGCACGCGGCTGACCTCGCTGGGCGCGACGCTGACGGCGGTGTCGGCGCAGCGCGGGACCGAGCCGGCGCAAGCTCGCCGGGCTGGTCCGCGGCGAGCTCGACTGGATCGTCATGAAGTGCCTGGAGAAGGACCGCACCCGCGCGGTACGAGACAGCGCCTCGGGACTGGCGAAGGACGTGCGGCGTTGGCCGACGAGCCGGTCGAGGCCCGCCCGGCGTCGGCCTGGTATCGCTTCCGGAAACTGGCTCGCCGAAACAAGGCTGCCCTGACAACCATCGCTCTGGTCGCAGCGACGCTCCTGGTCGCTACGGCAGCAAGCGCCTGGCTGGCGGTTGCCGCCAGCCAGGCCAGGTCGGCGGCCATTGCCGAATCCGCGATAAAGAGAAGTGACGGGTCGCGGAAGCCGAGCAGTGCGTCACCGCTGTAAAGGCCGCCGAAGACGCGAGCCACGCCGAGGTCCGCGGCCATTGCCGAGCGCGATGAAAAAGAGAAGTGCTGGTTGCGGAAGCCGAGCAGGCGCCACCGCCGTAAAGGCCGCCCTAGAAACGCGAGCTGCCAACGAGAAACTGCGGCTCGCCCAACAGGACCAGCGGCAGAAGCAGTACGCCTGGGACATGCAGGTGATCCCGACCGCGTGGGAGGCCGGCAACGTGGCCCAGGTCGCCAACTCCTCGACCGGCACGCGGACGAGTACCACGGATTCGAGTGGCGCGACCGGGACCGCCAAATCAACGGCGAACGCCGCAACCTCGTCATCCGGTCCCATGAGGCCAACACGTTCCTCCCCACCAACTTCGCGCTGAACGAATCCGGCACGCGGGTCGCCCTGAGAACCCTGCGGCGGGGCCACGTCGGTTTCGCCCCTGGTGTGCCCCCAAAGGAATCCTGGCGCCCGGACAACAGCGCCCCCCAGGGGAACGACTCGCTTCTGAAAGTATTCGATACGTCGAGCGGCGCGGAACTGTTGTCGCATTCACTCCCCCCTTCCGTGCCGGGTCCGACCTTCTGTTGAGTCGCGATGCAGCTGGTCGCGCTGGCCTTGGGCGGGAAAGGAAACGTCTTCATGCCTATTGACGGAAGCATCTCGCAGGTCCGAGTGGTCGATGTCGCCACTGGCCGGGTTCTCGTCGACCACCGTGAGGAGAAAGACGTCATCCTCGGCTTCGCCTTCAGCCAGGACGGACGGCGGTTCCTCGCAACGGTCGCCGAAGTCCGACCCAGGATGACTTCGATGCAGGTTCCCTCCTCGCTGAAGCTGCGCAGCTCACGCCTGGGACCTGGAAGCGAATCCGGTGACCGAACTGTGCCGGGTCGAGTGCATCTACCCCCCCACCCGGCACGACCGGCGTTGTGTTCAGCCCCGATGGTCTCCAGGATTGCAGCCGAGACGCGGGCGGCATACGTCCCCAGCCCATTGCAGTCTGGGACGCGGCCACCGGGAAAGAGTTGGCCCGTTGCCCCAATTCGACACAGGCGTCGCTTCAACTGGAGTTCACCGGCGACGGTAAACGACTGATCGGCTGGGCGGGTGACCGTGCGAAATCACAGGTTTACCTGGCGCCTGGAACGCGACGACCGGGACGGAACACTACCATCGCGAGATTCCGGTACACCTGACGGTAGAAGGGTTCTTCAATCCGCGCCTGACCGTGTCTGGCGCCAAGGCCGTCATTTCCACCCACGCCGCCGCCCACGTACAGGACTGCTATTTGGTGGACCTGGCCACCGGCGAGCTCGTCCCACCGACGAGCGCGCGAAGCTCGTCGTCCACACTCCGCTTCAGCCCGGACGGCAAGATGGTCGTGATGATGGAGCGGATTTCGCTGGTGTGCGGGACGCGGCGACGGGCCGCGGCTGAACCGGTTCCGCGGCTACTCCGACCCAGTATTGTCGCTGGCGTTTTCCCCCAGACGGATCCCTGCTGCGCTCGTTGGACCGCCTCGGAAACTTCAAGGAATGGGTCGCGAACCCGGCGAAAGCCATCGTTCTCCAGGGCCAACGCGCGGCCTTCCGGAGAGGCCCTCAGCCCGAACGCGCGGTGGGTTGCCGGTCCTCATCAGAACGTCGGCGATCTTCCACCAGCCTTGCGCCGATCGCGCGTTGGCCAACCCACGATTTGGGATTTGGCCACGGGCAAGTCCCGCACCTTGCCGATGCGTGACGACCGTGGGGTGAGCGCATCGTGGCGGCCAACGTTCGTGTTCAGCCCGAACAGCCAGTTCGTCGGCGCGCTGCGTGAGCCCTCCGCGGGCGGGTTCAGGATGAACGCCGCCCCGGCTGTCGACAAGCAAAGCCCCGACCTGACCGTATGGGAAACGCAGAGCGGCAAAGAAGCAGCCCACATCAAACTACCGCCCGGCGTCCGCTGGGTGGCGATCGACCCGAACGGCAGGCAGGCGACCGTCTCACGCCGCCCGAGCGCCGGCGAGAAGTTGCCGGCCACCATCAAGGGGTACGACCTGACCACAGGCAAGGAACTCTGGTACTTCGAAGCATTCGACTACCCGCTGGGCGGTTCCGGCGCCTATAGCCCGGACGGCCGCCGGGTCGCCATCATTGGTTCAAATAAATCTGGCCACCTGGACGGCAGCCTGGCTGTGCTGGACGCGGCGGACGGCCGGGTTCGTCTGATGAAGGAGCTCGACGGCACCCCGGGAACCACCGTGGCGTGGAGCCCGGACGGTACGCTCCTCGCTGTCAGCGCGGGGACCAGCAGACGGCAGAGCGCGGAAGAGGCGAATCTGGCCATCACACTCCTGGACGCCGAGACCGGCGACCTGCGTCGGATACTCCTCGGACCAGCGGGCGGCCGAGGCGCCCTCTCGCGCCCCTCGTTCAGTCCGGACGGTCGGCGGATCGCCGCCATGACGCATTCCCGTCTTTCTGACGCGAATACCACCATGGTCAAGATGTGGGACACGGCGACCGGCCATGAGATGATGACACTTACCGGGTCCGGCAACCGCGCGGGAACCGGCATGACTTCTGTGGCGTTCACAGAGGACGGGCATCGGCTCATTC
Organism: uncultured Gemmataceae bacterium; assembly: GCA_963748025.1. Classification (GTDB taxonomy): domain Bacteria; phylum Planctomycetota; class Planctomycetia; order Gemmatales; family Gemmataceae; genus CAVVHZ01. The sequence continues at coordinate 88,508 of CAVVHZ010000022.1, read as the reverse complement.
TCCTGGCGCCGACGCGGCGTCCGGGCCCTGCCCGCGAGTCGGCCGAAGCTGGCCTGCCGCTCCAGGTCTGGGACGCGACCCCAGGGCCTGAGCCCGCATCCATCAAATGAACCTCCAGCAAGGCGGCGAAGGATTGCTACCGGGTGGTTTATTCCATCGGTGGTCAGGAAATTCGAAAAGAGGTTGGCCATGACCTCACGCACCCTCACTTCGTGGGGACCATTGATGCTTTTTTATACCGTTATGTGGTCCGCCCATTCCTAAGGCAGGTCCATCATACCTGGGCGCCGCCTCGCTTGATTCCTATCAATCTGCCGTCGAACCGGTAGCCGTTAAGGACCGCGGCGGTTTGCTAAACGCCAAAAAAAACAAGCTGGGAACAATTCGGATGGGTTACGCATGCTGATACCGCATTGCTCGCCAGGCAACTTCTCGGCGACACGCGCGTATGGCGCGACTATTCGGTCATTAGTGATGCGCCGATTTGGAATCTTGATGGTGGATGAACTCCAAGATACTGGATTCCTCCTTGCGAAAAGCATCCGAACCAAGCGATCTACGAATTCAATGGGGCCTAGCCAGCCCTATTCGACGAGTTTGAGGCTCGCCGAGACACCTGAGATAAGATCGCCTATCACCACTCATGGCGACGGAATAGGTATCTGACGGCTCAGAAACTGAACTGCAGTCCCGTACATGTTTCCCGCGAGCCCATCCAGCGTGTGTTCAATGTCCTGTGCGTCGCCCAGCTTACTTGTCCACACACCAGCGGAAATCTGCCGAGCCGCATGTTTTGGGGCGCCATTCAAAGCGTAGATGGCGACCTTCTCGAATCCAGCCTCGAAGCTGTCGTCGGCTCCGCGAGAGTAACCAATCGATTCAAATGCAACAAGGAATGCATCTATCGTCTCGGCTCTCGGTGCTGCCGGAGGCCAATAGCCAATCCCATCGCATCGGGCCACCAGCGAACGTGTTGCTGGCCGGCAGCCCAAGCGATGCAGTTATATACCCTGTCCGGATTACTCGTGACCTTCCAGGGCGATTTACCAAGATTTGGAAACGCGGACAATATCGACATGCTAGATCCGATATCCCTGGGCACGCCCCCACTCAATCCAGTGCCGGGCCATTTCCAGCATGTATCCGCGACAGGATTCGGGGACTGGATCGACGCCTGTAATACTCTTCAACGCCCAAAACCATTGGTTGGGGTCTTTTTCCAATTCTCGGAGCAGCAGCGGAACCACCTCTCTCCCAAACCAATAATCTGCTGATACGCCGGATCATCGACATGTCCGTTATCGACGACATGAATGCACAATCGGCCTGCCAAGCATCAGCCAATGTGCGGAATCGATTCTCAATCGATCCTTCATTGGCGATTGGTTCCGCATTCTTCCCGGCCAACTTGTCCGTCAGAAACTGAACCGCAGCTTTCAGGGAAACAAACTCAGCATCGTGCGCACCGATGCGATCGTGAATATGACTCACCGTTCTCATGATGTCGGAGACCTGCCCCTCCATTTGCAGAACCCGGGGAAAATGCCGTTCAGTAGCGAGCTTGGCTTGCTCCATGAGCTGGCTTAGTGCCGTATCAAATGCTCCCTCCCAGCCGCGGACAGGAGTGGCATGGCGGGTAGGAATCTCATTCAGATTCGCTTTCCAACGATGCTTCGGTTCCTCCCTCGCTGGACCGTGCTTCTCGTAGTTCTCTCTCAGCTTCTCCATCAGGTCGGCCATCGGGAACCCCTTTCGATACAAATGTGCGATACGCCGAATTCAACATTGAGAAGAGATCCACGACATAATCGTCATCAATTTTGATGGACACTCTTGCCTCAAGATGAATGAGGGCCTTTGCATCTTCCTCCTCTCCCCCCACAATCCAGGTAATCGCATAGACGGGCGTCCCACTCACGGACAATCTACCCATTGTCGAGCGGATTGTGACGCCATCCGAAGATACTGAAAACTGGCCGATGCGAATGATCGGGGGAAGCTGACTCCGGATCAGGTTGAACCATCCTTCAACTTCTACCTCGACAGTGACGCCCTTCAGTGGTTCAAGGCGGTCTTCTATGTCGGTGAACTTATGACTGATCTTCGGTTTTTCCTTCCCGAAAAAATCTGGTTTTGCCACATCGACGTGACAATGTTTGCCGTTCTTGCCGCCAAAGCCCGCCCGTACATAGAGATTTTGCTTTCCCAGGCGGGTTCGCAACCATCCAGTCTTCCTGCTTCCGCAGAAGCTGGAGAATTCGGCGATCCTCAGTCACCGCCTGACCACAGGCGACGAAGAGTTCGCATCCCGCCTCAGAGAGATTCGGGAGACGTAAAGGCAAGGGAAGTAATCCTTTCGGCCTGCGATGCAACGTGCCGGGAGCCCGACCCTGCATTTTACGTCAAAAACAAGCACGGGCAAATGGCCCCACGCAGTTTCATTGCCGGTTGCTGAAGATTGCCTGTCGCAATCGTACTGTCAAGACGATAAGCAACAGCCGTTCCCAAATACATCCCGGGACAGTTTTGCGTGATGTCTAGCGGCTCGCTTGCCGCCTCTCACGTCTCTCAGACAGCCTCCACTTCGTCTGAGGCGATCTTTCAACGAAGGAGGCACGCCATAAAGAAGAATCCCTGCTCATGCGGCTCTATCAGGAGCCGTCCCTGTACGAAACGGTGAGGGCCATCCGCCACGAAGGGGTCAAATTCGAAGAAATCGAGGCCAAGCTGAATCCGCTCGTGTCGAACTTCGGCCAGGGCCGGATCGACAAAGCACTCTTCGAGTTGACCAACTTCGATCGTCTCAAGCCCCCGCCGGTCGTCGCGCTTCCCGCGTACGTCGCCAAGATCTCCTGGCAGCTTCTTGGCCCGCCCGAGGGGCACCCGGAGTTCAATCTGTACCGCAGCAGCGAGCCCTGGTGGCTCGTCCTGGAAACGAATGCCGGCCCCGCCGGCTAAACCCGCCAAACGCACCCGAAAATCCGCTTGATCGTGATGGCTCGGACACCGGCCTGCTACTCGTGGTAGCAGGCTTTTCATTGCGCCGTCGCCGACCGTTCGGCATCGTCCTCCACGCCTGAGCCGATCTTTTCAGAAGGGAGAACGCCATGGGGCAGTCAAACGGGGGGGCAGTCAGTAGAGTCGAGAAGTGGCGCGGTGGTTTAGGCGGCGGTATTTCCGTGTATCCGGGTTTCCCCTTCGTGGCTAAGTACCGTATGCCATACTCCGTTTCCACTTCCCGCTCGTCAAACCGAACGTGCCCGTTTAAGGCATTCGGCTTTGGGATCAGAATCAGACTTTCGCAATCAGGAGGTTGCACTTGAGTTCCAGCAGGGTTAGCAAACCCAGCTCTTCAGCCAGGTAGCGGTCGGGGAAGCGTGCATACCCCGACCCCCTTACTTGGTATTTGTCGCACAACCACTTGCGGAGCCGATACCGGACGTGTTGATCCACCGCCCGGTAGGCCTTGCTTACCTGCCCCAGTTGGAAGTAGTTCACCCACCCCGTCAACCGAAGATGCAGATTCTTCACCATCTCCTCTGGTGACAGAAACAACCACCGCCGGCTCATCTGTTTGTTCAGCGATCGGCAGAGCTTCTGCACCGCCTGCGGCGAAGGCCGCAGGCTGGTACGCGACTCTCCCGTGACTGGCCACCAGAATGTGCCAATGGTGTAACCGAGAAAACGAAAGGTACCACCGGGCACGCGGCAGATGCCGCGTCTTCCGGTCGTTGATCGTCAACCGCAGTTGCGTCATCATGTCCCGCATCGTCTGCATCGCCTCGCGGGCGGTGCCTCGACAGCAGATCACGAAGTCATCTGCATAGTTGACGATGCTCGGCGGTCAGCCGCCCTGCGTGGCCCAACACCTTCCAACCCAAGATGAACCGACGCATGTAGATGTTCGCTCAATAGCGGCGACAGCGGCGCACCTTGCGGCGTCCCCCGCCCTCGTCCCTATTTCGGGTCGTCCGCTGCTTCCGCCCCCGCTCGTCCGTTTCTTCCACCGGTGCTTCCAGCCACATCTTCAACAGATGCCAGCACGTGCCGGTCGCTGACGCGACGGGCCACCGATTTCATTAACTTCGGCATGCGGGATGCTGTCGAAATAGCCGCTCAAATCCGCGTCGAGCACCTCCGTATGCCCCGCTTTCAAGCAACGCCTGGACCTGCTGCAACGGCGTCCCAGCGCGCTGCGTCCAGGTCGGTAGGCGTATTGCTCCGGCTGCAAGTCGGCCTCGAAGATCGGCTCCAAGACCAACAGTGCAGCCATCTGCACGACTCGGTCTTTGATCGTCGGAATGCCCAACGGTCGTTGCTTGCCGTCCGGCTTCGGGATCCACACCCGCCGGACGGCCTGCGGATGATACCTTCTGTTTCCGGAGTTCTTCCGCCAGTTCACCCAGCCAGCGCCAGACGCCGTACTTCTGATGTCGTCGAACGTCTGGCCATCCACTCCCGGTCTGCCGCCGTCTTGGCCCGGCAGCATTCGTAAGCATGAGCCAAGCACGTCCGCACGATACACCTTGTCGTACAGCAGCGTAGAACCGATAACTCGGCGCTCCCTTGGCTTTGGCATGTAACGTCTCCTGCAGTTTCCGAACCTTGTCTTCGGGAGGTTGCCAGGCCCACACCAATCTCCGGCTCTCCCACTTCGAGACGTTCTCCTTGAAACAGAGGCCCCTTCCCTCCACCGGCGTTACCCGGCTTCGCACGGTACTACGAACCTCTCCGACTTCCCAAGCGGCCCGGCCTGTCCCTCGCGGGTGTCCGGTTGCGGGTACGCTGCCGCACCGCCGGGGATCTCCCGTGTTGCGTCGCATCTCCTTTGCAGACATGCCGTCGCCATTACCCCGGTGGGACCGCAGGTGGGATCGTTTTGCTCCCCTGAAACCTGCGACGGCGGCCTTCCCCATCCCATTGCTGGGTCGGCTCCCACATTAGACTTTTCGAGGCCTGCTCGGCGTTCACTCTACGTTACGGCCTGACTGCTCGCGGGATCGCTTAACGGCCCTTTCCATGGGAGGCTTCGGCAGCTGGCGTTACCGCCAGCACTGCCCCGATTGCTACCGGCTGGAGCAACAGTTGCCGGGGGGGAATTGCACCCACTGAAGACCGACACCTTGACACGGCGCACAACGGGACAGGTCTCTTTAATAAAGAGACCTGTCCCGTTTGACTGCCCCTCTGCGGAAACGTCTAACTCGCAGAATCCATTTTACCTCCGCGGTCTGCTGCTGCGGATGGTTCGGCCGGACCGCGTCCTTATTTTTTCTTGAACCTCTCGACTATCCAGTAGTTCGACCGTCCGAGAACGGTAAACTCAAAAATGGCACTTGGACTCTGGCGTTCAAGGTGGCGCCGACTGAGCCGCCATGCTGAGGAAGAATTGCTTGGTCTTTTTGCGGGTTACTTTTTAGCGGGCCATTTGAGGTCACTGTACGCCTTTTTCGTCTGTGCATCAAGGTGCGGGGCGGGCACATAACAGACCAGGTAAAACTGGTTACCCAGGTGGGCAAATTCGTCGTGGGCGTATTTAAGGGCCATGATCATGCCATCTTCGTCGTTGGCTATTATGTCGTAGTGAAACGGCCCGAAGGAATACTGGAACTGCTCCTCCAGGATTTTGTAGAACTCGGGATGGACCATCAAGGCCGGATTAGGGCCTTTTACTCGAAGCGGTAATGCTCGGGTCTCGTAGTGGTTGCCCTTTCGATTGATCTGGAACAGGTAGAAGGCGCGAGCTGGCAAATAAAACCACGTCTTTTTGAGCATGTAGCGGCGAAGGCCACGGAACATTTTCCGAAGCTTGGCCGTTACCTTACGGTCAGCAAACAGGTAGAGTTGGCCGCTAACTTCCCGCCAGAGTGATTTGAATGTCCGGAAGTCCTTTTTGCCTCTAGGGTCGTTGAAGTGGGCAATGGTCTCATCGTGAAAATCACTGTTCAATGCCGTGAAGAAATGCTTGAGCAGCGATTCGTTGGAGTGGTTGTTGCACTTCGTGCAGCTCTGGGCTTTTGGCGCACGCCCCTTCATCGTTCCCTTCCACAGAGTTTTCGGGATAGGATCGTCAAAGGTGACAGGCCGGGCTCCCTTGCCGCAATACGTGCACAGAATGGCTATAGTCTTCTTCTTCGCCATGTGGCTCTCCCATTGGCGAGTCTCCAGGCAGGCAGCAAATCTGCTTGGATTGTACGGGATGGAAAGTGGGTTTGCACTTGACCGTGCGGACTACCTTCCAGGCTCAATCGCCCGCTTGGGGTGCTTGAGTTCCCGGAAGGCTACCGCTATTCTAGACACACCTGCAATCCCAGGCGGTCCGACACGCGCCTTGACGGAGCAGTCCGGTAACTTAGGGAGAAGTGATTTGCCTCCGCTACCTCAGCCACGCGCAGGCGAACGGCTCCGCGTGAAGGACCGCCCGCTGGAGTTCTCATTCTGGCCGATGGAGCGGACGACGCGGCGGTACGGCCTTGGCACACGCGTCTTTGCGACAGACCCTTGGACGGTGATCCGTAGGAGTTCGAAACGGCGCTGCCTTGCCGCCACAAAAGATGCAGCGTTCGCCCTGCTCGAGCAGGCGGAGGATTTCTACGGGGCGGCACAGTCAGGCGTCAAAGCTGCGAAACCGCTGCTCATGTACTACTGCATGATGAACTTGGCCAAGGCCTTCGTGCTCTGCTGCCGCCAGCGGGATGAAGCGAACAACGCCTTTCACGGCCTGTCAGAGCGACTCGACCCGCCGCCGAAAAACGTCGAGTTGGTGAACGCATGGCTCAACGCCGAGCGTACACCGGCTGCGGGACTGGTTCCCCCTGGAAACCAGAAGATCAAGGTGTTCGACGAACTGCTCTTCGCGATCTCTGGCGACCACATCCCGGGCAATGCGTTTCGATATGACCTCATGTCGTTGCTGCCGCAAGTCGTGCCGGGCCACCGTTTGTGGGTCGAGGGCAGGGGCAGCAGCGAGGATGAGAGGTTCGTCTCCATCGAGCAACTTGAATTCGTGCAGGATGTGGCCCATAAGCAGATCTGGCTGAGGCTGTTCATTTTCGCTGACGATCTGAAGCGTATTAACCTCGGTCACGGCGAATTCCTGGCGGCGCTCGCGGATCCATAACGACTTCCACGCGGTGAATCTTTCGCGCAATGCCGGCGACAGGTCGCTCCTCTGCTTTGAGCAGCTCAACACGGTGACCTACAACCACCGGCCATCCGATGAGGTGCCTTCGCTTGTCGCCACGGTGCGGCACCGCCTGTGGCGGACGGTTCTGAACGCTCCTCCGTACCGAAAGTACTACTGCTATCCCGCACCAACAGCCGAACACGGCCAAGTGCTTCCCCAAATCCTTGGAATCTACGCGATAACCTATTACCTCGGGTCGATCGTGCGGTATCGCCCGCATCATTTCGACAGGATTCTGCAAGGTAGTTACGGCGCCTTCATCGAGGCGTTCTTGAACGACCAGCCCACCCAGTTCATTTACCTCATGGCTTCGGAATTCGCTGAAAAGGAAGTAACCAGGGCCGCCATCGTCTGATGATGGCGGACATTGAGGAAAGCCCGAGACACTAAGTGGTTTTGCAGTTCATAAATCAAAAGGGCGCTCCGATGGCCACGATATGGAAGATCGCACCCGGTGAGCACGCAAATAACTGGGACATCTGCCGAACACACGGTTGCATTGTTATTGGCTGGGAAATAGGAGATTACCAGAATTATCGGAGCGAAAAGGATATTCTCAAAGCACTAAAGAAAGAATTCGGTAAGCGGAAGGGATGCGGAACAGGTGCCGCCCGGACCATTTGGCGTTTTGTCCACGTTGTCGAAAACTCCGATGTGGTTGTCGCCAACAAAGGTGCAAGAACTGTGGTCGGAATTGGCAGGATAGTGAGCGAATATCTGCACCCGGAGAATCCAAGAAACCCCGTTCCGGCTCCCGGCGAGGGGGAATGGTGGCGTCGGCAGCGCGCCTGGTTGATTGGCGCGTCCAAAAGCCGGTGGAACTGCTCGAACAACTTCTTCGTCGCAAGCACCATCCAGCGGCTCACGCCTGAACAATGCGATGAAATAAGGAAAGCATATCACAGGCAGCACCCTGAACTCGACGGACGTCTTGACGATTTGTTTTCAGGCGATTTCACCTCCGCGGACAACCACCTTTCAGCGACGAAAACTCAATTGGCTGCGGTAGAGAAGCAACTCAATGCTGAGGGTACCTTCGATCCATCCGAGATGGAGGATGACCGGGAGCGGATTCTTTCATCCCTTGTGGTGCGAAGGGGCCAGCCCGCTTTCCGAAGACATTTGTTAAGGGCTTACAAGAGTCGTTGCGCAATTACCGGATGCGACGTGGAGGCCGTCCTGGAGGCCGCTCACATCGTCCCGTACAAGAAAGGCACGAAGACTGATCATCCTTGCAACGGCCTGCTTCTCCGAGCCGATTTGCACACGCTCTTCGACCTTGGATTGATGGCGGTAAATGTCAAAACGATGAAGCCGGTTATTTCACCCAGCCTCAAAGGCTCCGCTTACGAAAGCTTTAGCAGGAAGCGGATTCGACTTCCCAAGCAACCTGGCAGCCGTCCAAGCCTCCCCGCGCTGGAAAAGCATTGCAGGGAATGCGGTCTTGCCCAGTAAATGAGCTGCGGAATAGGGCGATACACTGACTGCCAGGTAGGGCTTGAGGTTGTTTGTGCTCGTTTGGCTGCCCAAGCACGACCCTCGGCGGTAGGGGCAAGAGGCTTTTCACATGGCTAAGTACTACGATTACATAATGGCGATCTGGCTGAGACTGGAATCGACCACTGGTGCGACGGAATTGCTTGAGGAGCTGCGCGAGTATCTCGAAGCCGAGTATCAGATAATTAAGATTGAGGTTCACGAAGAGTCGGAACGCAACATTGAAGAAGAGATTATGTTTTCATTGCAGTTGCAACTAGCGTTTAATGAGTCGCAAATGGACGGAGATAATCCCACCAGTAAAGCTGTAGCGGAGTTTGACAAGGAACTGCGACATTTGCTTGAGGCCAGGTACCAGGTCAACTATCTGGAAGTAATGGATGACGCACTTACGTCTTTCTTGCTAGCCGAGCGCGAATAGTCCGACGAGAGCTAGTGCCCGTACCCGAACCAGCAAGATTTGACGGATGAGCAGCAATCGCTGTGCGATGGCGAGATCTTCAGCAAGCGAATGGCGCAACACGGGATGCCATAGATCGATCCTCACTCGTCTGCCAGCTCCGATGTCCTTTTTGCGTTCACGCCTAGGTCGACGCTGTTTTCGGCTTATTTCGCCCTTACGTGGCGAATAACTGCCACATGGCGTTCGAAAACTCGGGCTGGGTGGCCCTGGCGGTTACGACTTTGCGCGGTGCCCGAATTATTCGCTCTTTCGTGAGCAGGGCCTTCGGGCCGAAAAACATGTATGGAACGGAAAGATCCACGTTCTTGGCGAGAAAGACGCGGAGAAACTGCTGCAAGGGCAATCAGTTGCTAACTATGTTTATTGAATGGGATACCGAACGTGAGGAATCATTCAACTTCCTCGGAATCACGCTAGACGTGCGGGCGGTGAGGCGTTTCCTGAAAGCCCACCCTCATGAATCCAAGGAACTCCAGGTTCAGCGTTACGGGGCGCTTCTGGACATGATTGCCGGCCTGTCTTCAGCTGGGCCGGTTGATTTGAGCGTTCCTGTTATTTGCATCGCTGTCGGCAAGGGATCATTCCCCATCGACGGCTGGAATCGTATAAGCAAAGCGTTCAACGAAGGCCTGGAAATCTTCCCTTGTGTACGCATATTGGAGAAAGATTTGCGACGAATTGCGGAAGGATGATACCTGCGTCGCCGGTTGGTCCTTTGGTCGGACCGTGATTCGGCCGGAGACCTTAAAGTATATTGCTGCTTTTCCTAACTTGTTCGTCAACGACGAAATCAGGCTGCTACCTCGAACCTCAACCGCGGCCTCTGCCCCTGTCATGATGATTCGGGTATAGCGCTTCGCGGACCAAATTGGAAACCGCAGTCACGCCCATCGCTGCCATGGAAATCATGGCGACCCATTGAAACGCGACTGCCATCCGTTCCTGCTTGGTTCGGCCTGCAATAGTCTGAGCCTGGTTTGCCACGTCAAGGAGTTCGGGGCGGCGAAACGGCATTGGGTGCATAGGAATCTCCTTACGCAGGGCTCAATGGCCACATCTGGCCGGCACCAAAGCGAGCAAAGAGTTCGGCCAGGTAATTCCCTGCTTCCGATAAACGCGACCAGGTATCGAAGTGCTGATACTTCCGGCGGGTTCTGGCGGCCGACAGCGTGCCGTTGTCCAGCTTCGTGAAGTGCATGAGCAAACAGCCCGTCTCCAGATACTGGGGAGAACGCGACTTGAGCGTTGGCCTGGTGGTGTGCGCTTCCGGAGGAACTTCAGAAGCCTTATATGCTGCTCTGGCCAGCTGCGATCAAGGCATTCGAGGGAATAGACAAAAGGTATTCACTGCTATCCGGTCTTGGTTTGAGGAGAATCAGCTTCCGCCTGTTAGATAGCCCGTTGTCCTGCTGTTGTAATTGAAGCCGGCAGTTCCAACGTTAAATGCCAGTTCTTCGGCGCTGGATGCCTCATCATGCTTGTGGCTCCCTCCGATTCCATCTTCGAAAGGATACCGATGGTAGATAGCGCCGGCAAGAAATCGTCTCCGGCCAGTTTTTGGGTCAAACCCAATCATTCGTATTGATTCTTCCACCCAAATCCGTTCGCCGATAGTCCTTGTCAATTAGGCGGTTACGGCTGGCCTGTGCCGATGGGATTGCGTTTGGGAGGTCTTCATTGGGAATTCTCTGACCCAAATCCGGCATTGGCGGCGGGAAACCATCGAGCGTTCTTCGAGCCGCCAACTACCTTCACCTTTCCTTCGGCTCGAAGCTGCTTCAAGAGACTTCTGACCTGATCTCGCGTCAGAGAAGGTAAAACGCCAAGCAATTCATGCAGCGGCGTACCCTCGTCACGGTTTCGTTCGATTCGCTCTTGTATCAATACCGCGGCGAGTTTTCGGGCTACCTGGCGTTCCGCTGCCTTCGCCGTTGATTTGGTTGTTGACGGATAAAGCCGTCTGGAATGGATTGCCTTCCCCCGCCCGGTACGATCCAGAATGCCCAAATCGAGGAGCTGCTGTAAGCGTGGATGTAGTTCAGGCGGGATCGTTGGGCCGGATGCGATCAGCCCCAGAATCAGAAAATCGTGCGGATCAAGGGTCGCGAGCTTATCATCACCGACTCGTTCCAGAAACTTCAGGAAGCTCTCGTCTTTAATTTCCCCTTGGAGCGTCAACCAGACTTGATGCGAGTCGGAATGAGAGTAGTCCGGGAGCGGCTTTCCGTGGCGGACGCATTCCTCCACGATCCGGTCAACTCCCTGGCCTGACCGTTCTATCAGGCCGCAGCGGGCAAAAGTTTCGGCAATGCGCCGGTTTCGAGGGAGTTGCTGGTCGAGAATGTTGTCCGCCGTGATGCCGGGCGGAAAGCCTCCAGGGCTCACAATCTCAATCCGCCGAGGAAACTGCCGAACAAAGACTGAGCCCTGATGCCGATAGTCTCGATGGCTGATGGCATTCAGCAGCGCCTCGCGTACAGCGATTTCGCTGAACGTCGGCACGGGGTGCATCAGCATGCCTTCCTGGAAATGCTGCTTGTCATTCCGCAGGTTTACGAGCTCCCATACTCGGTCATAGAAAGCCAAAAAGCCCAGCCTGAATTCTTCGCGCTGATTGGCTGGGCCAGGCCGAGGAGTCGAGCGATACTCGAAAATGACTTCGGCCTGGCCAATGAAGCCACGGGAAGCCGTTTTACCGGTCTTTAGTATCCAGGAGAAGGGATGATCTTGAGGTGCCGGATCCTGACGTAACGGTCGACGGTGAAATCACGCTGGTCGAGGCAAATTAAGGGACAGGTCGGCCAGGTCCAATTCCTCGCCACGCAAAGGGGCCGGTATTCAAAAGGCGCGACATCTCTCGGGCTGGAGCATCAGCCAATAGCGAATGAAGCATCGCTTCCAGATGTGGAAGCGTCGTCCTAAGGAGACGTATGCCGGAGTAGGACGAGCTTAGATCGATTTTTGTGTTGAGTCATTTTGCGCGGCCCTTCTTCGGTTGTCTTTTCTTGACTCGCTTTGTCGTCTTGGCGGCCTTCGGCTTCGCCGCTTTTTCCGACTGTTCCTGCGCCGCCGTGGTTTCAGCCAGTTCGGCTTCGATCTCCTCCACGCTCGGCAAAGCCGACTGTAGGCTCGGTGGCAGGGCACGGGTGAGTTCATACTCCGATATGCCAATCGGTTTGCTCACGCCGCGAAGTGCGTACTCGGCAACGACATGGTTGCGGTCCTGGCACAGGATCAGGCCGATGGATGGTTGGTCGGCGGCGTGACGAAGCTGGTCATCGACAAAGCTTAAGTAGAAGTTCATCTTGCCAGCGTACTCGGGCTTGAATTCGCCTTTCTTCAGGTCGATCACCACGTAGCAGCGCAACTTCAAATGGTAGAACAGCAGGTCGATACGGCTTGTGGGCATCCGACTGGATCATCGCGAGCAAGACATTGCGGCTCCAGCCATTGGCGAGCGTTTGTTGCATGTACCAAAGCCAGTCATTCTTGTTCTTTACTCGCTGCATCAGGTGCACGTTGTGCGCTCACGGAATTTGGGCAACCAGTGGTTGCCCTTCTGGGGTGCCTGGCAATTGGGCAACCGCCGGTTGCCCAACTGAGGCGAGAGACACGAAAGCGTCAGGATACTCGTGGGAAAACTGTACCATCAGCTTGATGTTCCGCTCGGAGAAGCCCTTTTCTTCGGGCAGTTCATTGCGAAGCTCGCGCAAGCCGCGGAATCACGCCGGCGCCCCACCCTTCATGTCGTTGCCGCGAGTCGATCAGTGCCCCAATACCCCAGTACAAACGAACCAGTTCGGTGTTTACGGCCAGGACCGCCCGCGTTTGGGCTTGTTGAATACGGTCCTTGACTTCTTTCAGAAGGCTGGAAAAGCTGGGCACCGGACAGAACGGCGGAGAACTTCTCCACGCTGTCGGACACGCAGCGGCGTGTCAGGTCATCTGCGATATACTTGGCATGGAAGTCGGTAATCATCGTTGCTCCGACCTTCCTTCTGCCAGTGTCTCGCTAACAAGTGGCCGCCAACTCTGCTCCAACGCTCCGCCGGATTCTAGAGCCATGCGAAGCCGGACGAGGAATGGAGAGTGCGTGGGTATGTAAAATGGAGTGTCCCAATTATCTCAATTAGCCGCATCTAGATTGGCCTAGCAAGCGGAAAACCGGGCAGCGAAGGGGATTCATACCTTCAGACGCCGATCGTTTGTCCTAAAAGCGTTCGGAAGAAATGAGGCAGGACTGGCGTTCAGGAACGGGAAAGCATGGTTCCGGTGCCACCGCCGGGCTTGTCCCGGTGGGGCAATGACTTGCTAGCTAGTCTAATCAGAATGATTCCCTCGCCTCCGCCGGGCTTGTCCCGGTGGAAGCGCCGACTGTGAGGCTATTCGCCATACCGAAACCGTTAGCATTCCGCGAACTAAGCCGGAAAGTCATCGTCCCATCGGGACAAGCCCGGCGGTGACGAGTTGCGCACAGATTTTCTAGCTGAACAGTCATCGTCCCACCGGGGCAAGCCCGCCGGTGACGGAACGCATCATTGTTTCCGAATGCCCTAAGCCATTTTATGCAGCCTGGTGAGATTCTGTGGGCGAGAAGAGCACAAGCTCGGACAGCTCATGCAGCCGCTCGGCGACAAAGTCCCGCTGTAAGGCAAACCGCTGCCGCCGTTTCTCCTGCCGCACCTTCACCATGAACGCCCTATACTCCTCCATCCACGGTCGAGCGTCGCGGGCCCGCAGCCAGATAGCGTTGGTGAGCGGTGCCGCCAGTTCATGGCAGCTGCGTAGCTTTTCGGCCGTGGTCAGCCAGATCCTCTCATGCATGGCGGTTAGCAAGTCGAGCGCCTCCGCCAAGAGATCCAGCAACCGGCGCTCATTCCCCCCTTCCTGATCCTTGGCGTGGGCAATCATGAGCAGGCGCAGGTTGGTTTCTGAGTGCCGGCTCCGAAGCGAGCGAAGAGTTCTGCCAGGTACTTCCGTGCTTCCGACGAACGCGACCAGGTATCGTAGTGCTGGTACTCGCAGCGGGTCCTGGCGGCCGATAGCGTGCCGGTATCAAGCTCTCATCTAGATTCCCTTCAACTGACTTCGTTTTGACCGTCACTGGACGGTAAACTAAAAAATGGCACATGGACTCTGGCGTTCGTGGTGTGCAGACTCAGCCGCCAAGCTGTCCGGCTGTGCCCTCGCCGGCGTGACTCCTGACATACCCGCCGGACTGCCGGAGTGAAGTTCTGCGACCAACAAAGACTTATTTGACTGAGCTTTGCGTTATTTTGACTCCGGCAAAATCAATTCGCCGGAGTGGCAAGGGGCATGGTTCAGAAGCACCTACAGGACGGTTACAGCACAGCCCGAATCCAAGTGCTGCCGCCCAATGCAATCCGTTGCCCTGCCAACATCGATGCCGGCGATTGTGCATTTTGCACTTTGGCCAAACTGTCCGTCGCGTCCTGCTCCTAACCGCAGCCTGCGGGGCGAGTGAGCATGGCGGAACCGGCCAAGTTGGCTTCATGCAGGCCGAATGTCACGATAGCTTGAAGAAAAACCGGCTCTTCCCCGCCTCTGAAAGAACTATATAGTTGGAGAGTTGCTTCTGCCCAACGGGTACCCCATCATGGCCGAGGCAGAGTACAGCCTGATTCTCCGGTGGATCCGCCGGCTCGTCGAAGACGAGAGCGTTCGGCAACTATCCGACCAGCATTTGCTGCGGCAGTTCAGTGACCATCGAGACGAGGCGGCCTTCGCAATGCTGCTCCGCCGGCACGGTCCAATGGTTCTGGATGTTTGCCGCGGCGTTTTCGGCAATGACGCCGACGCAGAGGACGCTTTCCAGGCCACCTTCCTCGTCCTGGCTAGCAAGACGTCCGTCGATCCGCAAGACGGCGTCAGTCGGAAGTTGGCTGCATGGCGTCGCCTATCGGACGGCCGTCAAAGCGCGGGCACAGTTGGCCACGAGGCGGAAGAGAGAGGCCCATGCACCGACGCGGACGATTTGGGAGCCGGACGACTTAACCTGGCGGGAAATGCAGGAGATCCTGCACGAGGAGTTGAATGGATTAGCCGAGCGGTACCGCGTGCCCCTGGTGGCCTGCTACCTCGAGGGGAAAACTCAGGACCAGGCCGCAGCACAACTCGGACTGGCCAAGAGCACCTTGAAAGAAAGGCTGGAGCGAGGCAGATCGCTCTTGCGGGCTCGACTGGTGCGGCGCGGGCTGGGGCCGGCGGCGGCCCTGCTCGCCACGGCTTGGCCTTCGGCCACCGCCTCGGCGTACCTGCCGGCGACGTTGGCGTCTGCCACGATCAAGGCCGCGAGCCTGTATGTGGCGGGGCAAGCGGTGGAAAAGGGCGTTATCTCAGTCAAGGTCGCCGCTCTGACCGAAGGAGTGCTTAGCAGTATGTGGCTCATGAAAACCAAGATGACAGCCGCGGTCTGGCTGCTGGCGGGCTCCTTTGTCGGCGTCGGTCTCGCCTGGGGCGTCTCCCAGCGTGGCGCGAAGGACAAAACGCCGGTCACCCAGCCCACGGCCCGGGCGCTTCACCTGCCCGCCACGCCCTATCACTATGCCGACCTCGACTTGCCGGCCAACTTCAAGACCCCCGAAGCGCGGAGTTTCGATCGTTCTCCGAAGGACAATCCGGTCACCGATGCAGGTGCGACGCTCGGACGTGTCCTCTTCTATGACACCCGGCTGTCGGCGAACAACACCATCTCCTGCGGTTCCTGCCATGTGCAGAAGCACGCCTTCGCCGATCCGAACCGCTTCAGCAAGGGGTTCGATGGCAAGCGAACCGACCGCCATTCGACGAGCCTGGCCAACTTACGTTACTCCACCCAGGGCCGGTTCTTCTGGGACTTGCGGGCCGGCAGCCTGGAAGAAGCGGCGCTCGTACCGATCCAAAGCAAGATCGAGATGGGTCAGGATCTGACGCGGTTGATGCAGGTACTCGCCCAGGATAAGCACTATCCCGAGCTGTTCCAGAAGGCGTTCGGCGACGGCAAGGTCACCCCAGAGCGGATCGGCAAGGCCCTGGCGCAGTTCCTGCGCTCAATGGTGCTCCTACCAGTCGAATTACGACGAGGGGCTGCGCGAAGGTGACTTCCGCGCACGACGACTTCCCCAGCTTCACCTCCCAGGAGAACCGCGGCAAGGCTCTTTTCCTGAGCAACTGTGCCATCTGCCACCTGCCTGGGCAAGACTGCGCACTTCGTCATGATCGCCCCGGCGAACGATGGCCTCGACGCGGACTTCAAGAACAACGACGGCGGCGTTGGCGACATCACTCTCGACGGCCCCGATATTGGCCGCTTCAAGTCGCCCTCTCTGCGCAACGTCGATCTCACCGCTCCGTACATGCACGACGGACGGTTCGACACCCTCGAAAAGGTCATCGATCACTACAGTAAGGGAGTCAAACCACACCCCAACCTTGACATCAAGCTACGCCAGCCTGAATGCCGCACCGCTGGCGGCCCTTGCCCCGGGTACGGAGGTTGCGCCCCGCCATTTCAATTTCACGGATTCCGAGAAGGCCGCCCTCATTGCCTTCCTGAAGACGCTCACCGACCAAAGATTTGTTACCGATCCGAAGTTCTCAGACCCATTCCAATGACGTGTCGCTCTGACCTCCATGGAGTAAAGGCATGCGAAGTATTGAACGGTTGCTGGTGCCTGCCTTGACGGCGCGTTCTTCTCACCGGAGCGGCGCTGGCGCAGGCTCCGGACCAGAAAGCAGACTCTGCACCGCAGTTCTTTCAACGGCAGGCTCCGGACCAGAAAGCAGACTCTGCGCCACAGTTCTTTCGACAACCGCGTCCTGCGGGTGGCCTGGGTGTGGATGACGCCGTCGCACGGCTGATGGCGTTCGACAAGAACAAGGATGGCAAGATCACCAAGGACGAGTTGCCCGAGCGGATGCAGTTCCTGATCGATCTTGGGGACACGAACAAGGACGGCGCCCTCGACAGGGATGAGATCAAGAAGCTGGCCACCTCTCGGGCCACCTCTCGCCGCGGGTTCGGCCCTGATTTTGCTCCTCTTGGCATTGAGCGAATCGTGGACGATTTGAAACTCTCGGGCAATAAGAAGGATCGGGCCATGGCCGCCGTGAAGGCGCACGAGGAGAAGGTCCGCAAGCTGACGGAGCAGGCACGCGCGG
This sequence comes from uncultured Gemmataceae bacterium, assembly GCA_963748025.1. Taxonomy (GTDB): domain Bacteria; phylum Planctomycetota; class Planctomycetia; order Gemmatales; family Gemmataceae; genus CAVVHZ01. The sequence goes on along the minus strand of CAVVHZ010000022.1, from coordinate 71,202 downwards.
AACTGCTGCGGAACATGAAGGAGATCCTGAGTGGGGACGAGTGGAAGGACTTCAAGGCGGCCCTGGATCGTCCCAGCGGTTCGACCGTGATCCTGGGGCCGGGGCTGGAAGACACGAGGGGATTAGACGCTGAAAGGCGGATCGATCAGCTTCCGAAGGATCCTCGCGACTTTCGGCGCGAGCCACCGCGCTAAATGGCAAGAAGATGCAGCCCGGCTCGGCCGATTCCAAGCGAAGGTCAATGCAGATCAGAAACCTAGGGCCTCCAAGACACCGGGTCTCTCTTACAAACTGCTTCTCCGGAGGTTTGCACCACCGCCTTGGAACAGCCATGCGGCGTAGATCCAGACCGACCCCGTGTCCATCTCGGCATAATTGATTTCCTCCTCGCGAGGCACTCGGTCTTCCGGCCACCTGAGGCCTGCGCGAGTGGAAGCTCGTGTTCGGCGAGCAGCGCGCCCCGGGCAACCTGTTGATCTGGGCCTACCCCTTCACCAATCTGCGGGTACCCAAACTCTACAACCTGCGGATGGATCCGTACGAACGGGCCGATGTCACTTCAGATCGGTATTACCTATGGACCAGCCACCACATTCCTGCCATCAACGAAAGCGTGGACAAAGCCGTGGAGTTCCTGCAAACATTTGTCGCCTGTCCTCCGAGCCAGAAGCCACCCGGTTACTCGGTGGATCAGATCATTGAGGGCGTGAAACAGAGAATCGAGTATCAGGTGCGCTATCCGTATCAGAGGCCGCGAAAACCTTCGACTCGCGCTTGAAAACCCATCACAAGTCATGGAGCGAATGGGTCTTGATCGCCAGCTTCTAAGCGAGCAAAGAGTTCTGCCAGGTACTTCTCTGCTTCCGACGACCGTGACCAGGTTTCGTAGAGTTGGTACTTGGGGCCGGTCCGGGCGGCGAACAGCGTGCCGTTGTCCAGCACGGTGATGTGCATGAGCAAACGGCCCGTCTCCAGATACTGCATTAGAAACCCGCCCTCTGGCTGGCATGGTTCAGAAGCACCTACAGGACGGTTACAGCACAGCCCGAATCCAAGTGCTGCCGTCCCATGCAATCCATTGACCTGCCAACATCGATGCCGGCGATTGTGCATTTTGCACTTTGGCCAAGGCTTGATGTGTCGGATAGATTTGGCCAGAGTTGAAATGCCTTTTGCAACACAATGGCCTAAATTGGTTTTTTGAAGGTTCCAACTCTGGCCAATTGGTCAGAGCTCAATGACGTTGTGCCTCGAAAAGGTGCTTGTCTTCGTCGCGCGATCTTTCCACTTCGCAAGCCCGGTACCTCGTTTGCCGGCCATCTTGCAGGGGGCTATCCTTAACCACATGAGTGAAGTCACCCGCATTCTGTCAGCCATCGAGCAAGGCGAGCCACACGCCGCGGACCAGCTCTTGCCGCTCGTCTACGATGAGCTGCGGAGACTGGCCGCCCAGAAACTGAGACAACAAAAACCGGGACAGACACTCCAGGCCACCGCGCTGGTACACGAAGCGTATTTACGCTTGGTGGACGTCAAGAAGACACAACGCTGGGATAGTCGCGGACACTTTTTCGCGGCGGCAGCCGAATCGATGCGGCGGATACTTCTCAATCGCGCCGAGACAATAAACGTTTGAAACGCGGCGGAGACCGCCATAGGATCGGCCTCGACCAGGTTGAATTCGCGCTGGAATCCAGCGATGAACAGTTGATCGCACTTGACGAAGCGCTTGCCCTGCTTGCTGTGGAGGACCCAAGTGCGGCCCAGCTGGTGAACTTGCGGTTTTTTGCGGGCCTCACGCTAAAAGACTCCGCCGCGTCACTTGGTCTCGCCATGCGAACGGCCGAGCGGCAGTGGGCTTATGCCCGAGCCTGGCTCTTTGCTCGCCTGCGCCAAGGCGACGGCCAAGACGCCGATTGAATTTCGCAACATTTCTTGGCGGGTTTTCGCCACCAACGGGGCATTGCATATCGGAGCCCGATCGGGGACCACCCATGAACGACCCAAAGGCCGATGCCAAAGCGATCTTTCTCGAAGCCATCGGCCGCCAAATGCCCGGCGAGTTGATTCATTTCCTGGATCAGGCGTGCGGAGCCGACGCTGCTGTGCGTGCCCGCGTCGAGGAATTGTTGCGGGCCCATCAGGACGCCGGCAACTTCCTTGGCAGGCCGGACCAGCCGGAAGTCACGCGGGACGAGCCTCAGGGGGACGGCCCGGGCTCGGTTATCGGCCCCTACAAGCTGCTGGAGCAGATCGGCGAAGGGGGTTTCGGGATCGTCTTCATGGCCGAACAACAGGAGCCGGTGCGCCGAAAGGTCGCCTTGAAAATGCTCAAGCCCGGAATGGACACGATCCAAGTCCTGGCCCGCTTCGAGGCGGAGCGGCAAGCACTGGCGTTGATGGACGATCCCAACATCGCCACGGTTTTCGATGCAGGACAGACTCTCAACGGCAGGCCCTACTTCGTGATGGAGTTGGTCAAAGGCATTCCCATCACCGAGTATTGCGACCAGAACCAGCTCACGGCCAGACAGCGATTGGAGCTTTTCCTTGGTGTTTGTCGGGCCGTGCAGCACGCCCATCATAAGGGGATCATCCATCGCGACATCAAACCCTCCAACGTGTTGGTGACGCGCCACGACGGCGAGCCGATGCCGAAGCTGATCGACTTCGGCATCGCCAAGGCGCTGGACCAGCCGCTTACCGACAAGACGCTGTTCACCGGCTTCAACCAGCTAATTGGCTCGCCGCTTTACATGTCTCCCGAACAGGCGGCGCTGAGCAACGTCGATGTCGATACCCGCAGCGACATCTATTCGCTGGGCGTGCTGCTTTACGAGTTGCTTACCGGCAAAACGCCATTCGACAGGGAGCGCTTGAGCGGCGTTGACTATGACGAGGTGAGGCGGATTATTCGAGAGGAAGAGCCCGCCAAGCCCAGCACTCGACTCAGTACGCTGGGACAGGCGACGGACACAGTTTGCAGCCAGCGTGGCAGCGACCCCAAACGGTTGCGCCAGCTCGTCCAGGGGGAGCTGGACTGGATCGTGATGAAGGCGTTGGAAAAAGACCGCAACCGCCGCTATGAGACAGCCAGCCGCGTTCGGGGCGGACGTGCAACGAGCTCTGAAAGACGAGCCCGTGCTTGCTTGTCCGCCATCGGCCGCGTATCGGCTGCGGAAGTTCGCACGGCGAAACAAAACCAGCCTTTCGCTGGCTGGCCTGGTTCTGTTTTTCATCGCTTCCTTAGGCGTTGGGATCGGCTGGGTGGTGCGCGATTGGGAAGCGCGGGACCAGGAAATTGCCCACGACCGGAACGTTCGCGAGGCGGCACTGGATCGCGAGGTGAGCCGTGCCCTGGACGAGGCCGGACCTCTTATCGAACAGGGGAAATGGCCCGAAGCGCTGGCCGAAGTGGAGCGGGCCGACAAGCTCCTCGAATCTGCCGGCCGCGCGGCTCGTCCCCCGCGCTTGCTCGACCTACGGCGAGAAGTCGCCATGGCCCATCATTTGGAGGAGATTTACCAAGGACCGGCGCATGGCGGTAAGTCCGGCGCTGCGGCGCAGGCAGCCCAAGGACAAGAGGAGGCCGAGGAAGAGTTTTTCTGGGGCCGGAACCAAGATTCGCGGTTTGCCAGCGCTTTCCGCGAATTCGGCATCGATGTCGATGCTCTCGAGCCCGCGGAAGCCGCGAAGTCGCGTTGGTCGTGCGAGCGTTTGCCAGGCCCTGGTACGGGCACTGGACGAATGGGCGGCCATGCGCGAAGCGGGCCGGCCGACGACGATGGTCCGTCCTGGCAAAAATTGGTTGAAGATTGCCCGCCAAGCGGATACGGATGAATGGCGGAACCGATTCCGAGAAGCGCTTCTGAGGGATGATCGTTCCGCACTGGAGAATCTGGCCGACGCAGTCCCAATCCGCCAGGTATGCGCCCGCGACGGCTTACCTCCTTGGATATGCTTTGCGAGACCTGGGCGCGGTGGAGAAGGCCATGACCGTTCTCCACGAAGCGCATCGGCAAAACCCGGATGATTTTTGGCTCAACGACGCTCTGGGCTGGCTTAGCGTCGATGCTTGCCGGCCGCCCCGTTACGAGGATGCTTTGCGTTATTACATGGCGACCGTCGTGCTCCGTCCTCGAAACGCGACAGCGCACCGCGCCGTGGCCGAGCTTCTGGAGAAAAAGGGGACGCGGGAGGAGGCGATTGCGGAGTACTCCAGGGCGTTGGAGTTGGATCCCCAGGACAGACGGGCCCGGAGGGAGCGGGCCGATGCTTATCTCAACGATCATCAATATGAAAAGGCCGCCGACGATTACTCGAAGGCCATCGACCTGGAACCGAAACGCGCAAGCACCTGGAACGCTCGCGGTCACGCTTACCTCCAGATCGGCCAATTCGAAAAGACCATCGCCGATTGCTCCAAGGCCATCGAGTTGGACCCGAAGAGCCCCGTGTTTTTGCACAATCGGGCCTGGGGTTACTGGGGCGTCCACCAGAATACGAAGGCCCTCGCCGACTTCGCCAAAGCCATCGAGCTAAATCCAAAGTACGTTGAAGTCTTCTACGACCGCGGCCTCGTGTACCACGGCCTTGGTCAATACGACAAGGCCTGTGCCGATTGGTCGAGGGCCCTTGAGCTAGAGCCGAAATCACACTCTTACCAGAACCAGCTGGCTTGGCTTATGGCCACGTGTCCGGATGCCAAAGTCCTGAATCCAATGCTGGCCGTCGAGTTGGCTGGCAAGGCCGTGAAAACAACCCCAAACGACGGAAACCTCTGGAACACGCTCGGCGTGGCCCAGTATCGCGCGGGCTACTGGAAGCCGGCCATTGCGTCCTTGACCAGGTCAATGGAACTGCTGGGCGATCATCTGGAAAGCTTCAACACGTTTTTCTTGGCAATGGCTCACTGGCAGATCGGGGAGAAAGAAAAAGCCAGCAAGTGGTACAACCGGGCGGTGCAGTGGATGGAAAAGAGCCGGCAAGACCTGGAGAAAAATGCTGAACAACGAACAGATCTTAATCGCTTCCGCGCCGAAGCGGAAGCATTGCTTGGCGTAAGGGACAAGTAGCCGGGAAGAAAGCCAAGTTCCTTCAGAATCGAAAACCAAGCGGCTGGGGACATTCGGCGGCAAGCTGAAATTTCACCGGCCGTCGGCGGGGAGTCCCCGTCGTTCGCCGGTCCAGGTTGGTCCGCGCGCCGAACACGAGGCCATGTTCCGGGCTCAACGCGAGCTCATTAAGGTCTTCCAAAGTGGTCGTGTTGCAGTAATCCGTATCTCTCACAAGAAAGGGGTAAAAGCCATGAGACTCTGTAGCCTGTTCCCCTCTGTGCGCCGATTCATTTCCCCAGGTCTTACTCCGCGGGCCAAACGTAGCAGCCACAGGCGCAGGCTGCTCCTCGAACAGTTGGAAGGGCGCGTCGTGCCAACCGTCGGTGTCTTTGACTACTACACGGCAATCAACCTAGTATCGAACGTTAAGGGGATGGCCCTGAAAACCGACCCGAATCTGGTCAACCCCTGGGACATAAACTTCCCGCAGCAACCTAATATTAAGCCTCCTCCTGACGTGTACGTCGCCGACCAAGGTTCGGGCAAGGCCACGGTGTACGCGATCAGCCCCAACGGCAGCACGGTCAAGGACAAAAAGGACTTGGCGGTGACGATCCCCACGGTCGGCTCCAGCGAACAGAGCGGCCCTACCGGCGTGGTCCAAAGTACGAGCAGAACCCCCTTCACGTTCTTTCTGCCCGACGGCGAAAACGTTCAGGCCACCTACATCTTTGACACGCTCCAGGGCACCATCGAGGCCATATCCAATGTCAACCCGACCAACGCCCAGATCGTGTTCCCTAACCCCACGACCACCTCGACGGCGGAGTACACCGGCCTGGCCGTCGGCATCGACACCGTCAACGGTAACGATTACATCTACGCCGCCAACGAGGGCACGAACCCGGGGATCCAGGTCTTCAATAGTTCCTTTGTACCGGTGACCACATTCAACAACGCCAAGGGTAAGCCCGTCAACGAACCCTTCATCGATAAAGATCTTCCCACGGGGTTTATCCCCTATGGCGTCCGTGACCTCTCGCTGGGCGCTGGCACTGACAATGACGATCTATTCGTCACATATCGAAGCCCCAACTTCCAGGGTGGGGCGGTTGCCGTGTTCACCAACTACGGCCAGTTTCTAGGACAGATCGCCTCTGACACGAAGGCGCCCGACGGCACGATCGGAACTGTCCTCCAATCACCCTGGGGATTGGCTTTTATCCAGCAGTTCGGCGGTGTCAGCGGTGTCGGCGGCGACCTCTTGGTCGGCAATTTCAGCAGCGGGCAAATCGACGCCTACGCGGTCACCGTGGTCAACCCCACGGCCAGCACGCCCGGCTCGGCCAAAGCCCAATTTGACGGACAGCTTATCAACAAGGACGGCAGTGTCGCTCACAATCCCCGGACTCCGGACTATTCATTTCGGCCCCGGCCTGGGTGGGCAAGCCGCCTTGCTCTTCACCGCAGGGAACGATCAGCCCGGCAATGCGAACGTCTCGCTCTACGGCGAGATCTATGCCACCGCCGTCCAACACTCCGTGCCGCACGGCGGTGGCTTCCCGGGTTCTCCTGGTAGTGGAAACCACAAACCAGACATTGTTTTGGGCATCGGCGGCGCTGACGGAGGGGCCGCCTCCGGCAACGGCGGCAACGGCGCCGACAGCCTCACAGTTGATAGCGAGCAAGATGGAACCAGCTCCTATAGCGTCCAGGCCGGCGCGATTCTCTGTCCCGTTGCGGAGATCGATTACTCCAGCATGGCCGGCGTCGTACTCAACGGCACCAGTGCCAGCGGCAGTGTTTACTCCATCTCCAGTACGAGCGCCGGCACTTCCGATACCATAAACGCCGGCTTCGGCGCCGACGCCTTCGACGTCGTCCCCCCGATTCTCCAGGTTTTTGGCGCTAACCTTGACGCCATAGCCGGCCCGGTGCCGATCAACGGCGACACCGGCTCCCAGTAGGTGACCGACCAGAACAACGCCGCCAACGACACGTACTCAATCTGCACCGGCGCCATCATGCGCACAGGAGCCGCCGGAATCACCTATGCCGGCGTGCCGACAGCGACGCTCGACGGCGGGAGCGGCAACGAATCGTTCGAAATCACGAGTCTCGACCCAACCGTGCAGTTCCCCATTATGACCGGCGGGGCCGGCCGGGATTGGTTATTCGCCAGTTCGGGGGACACCCTCACGGACGCAGTTGCCAGCGGCCCGAACAAGGAATATATCACACCGATTTAGTAAAGGCCGGGGCATTGAAAGGGTAGTTTGGCGAGCAAAGTGTTTTATCTTTCGCAATCGCTTCGGTGTCAGTTGGCTACCGCCGATTACGACGCGAGGCATCCGCGTGCTGTTTTGTCCCCTCCAGCAACTTGGGTACGTGGTCGGCCTCGATGGTGTTGCCCGGGCGGCTGAGGGTCAGCAAACTGCCCAGACGTAACGCCGGAGTTACTTTGCTATGGCCTGAGCAACCGCCTCAGAGATAGTATTGCATCCACGTTCGTGTACTGCAGAGACTCGTTGCGTTGCCGGCAATCACGAACGGCGCTATTCGCTCATCATGGGTTCGAGCATTTTCACATTCGGAGGAATGGATTCATGTCACGCTGGACCAAGCTTTTCAGCCGGCTGCACGACGGCCGTTTTTTCCGCCGGCAACTCGAGTCGGGTCTTCGCAGTGACTGCCTCGGACGGCCGGATCGGCAGCGCTCGCGAGCAAGGTTGTTCGCGGAGGAGCTCGAGACCAGACTCGTTCCGGCGCTGGCGGTCCCGTTCGCCGCGAATTTCACGGCGAGCATGGGCGGGGTAAACATAGCCTCATTGCCCCATGCCACCATAGACATCACCTCCACCACGGACATCAATAACTTCCCGTCCGGCGGGGGCGACCTATATGTCGAGACTTCCAACGGCGTGGCCACGATAAAGTACACGTCCACAACCACCTCGGACCCGAATGACCTTGGAAGTCCGGCTTTCCTCGGTTGCAGCCTCGACTCGAGCAGCACCTTCGCTACCAGCACCGGCGCGACCGATACGACCGGAACCTTGCAGAAAACTTACCCGGCGATCTTTCAAGTTTTGCCCGGCGCCAGCCTTTCGCCATTCCAATTCGCGTTTACCGACAATACGCAACTGACGGGCAGCTCGAATCCGCCGGACTCTATCTCGTATGGCGTTTCCTGGCAGTCCGTGGGCGGCGTGAGTCATTACCTGAGCTTGGCGAACGGGCCTATTCGATCGCCTCATCCACGAGCGTCGGCAACCTGCCGTTCTTTCCGCTCACTTCAGCAGGCCAGACCACGATCACCTTGCCTTTCATTCCCACGAATTCGTGCAATATCTTTCTCGCGGTCGGGACCGCGCCGACCATTCCCCTCAATGGTCTGTCGCCGCCGACTCCCCCAACCAGCTACTACGACATTGTCGAGTTCACGTTCGATGCCAACGGGGTCGCCACCTCAGTGCCGTCTCCCTATGAGCATCTCCCTACTCTGAACATCGACACGTCGCAGGTCACTCAGTTCGGCATGCCTCTGGAGGTAACCGGCCAGACCACCACAAGCCAATCGACCTCGGTTGGAGTAACGCCGAGCGTCAACCGCGAGACTTTTTTCACGGCCTACACAAATTTCGTCAATGCGACGGCCCCCGGCCCCATGTCGACGCCTTCACCCTACGCCTCACTGATCGTGAACAACTCGGGGCCGGGCAGCCCGCCGCCCTTTGGAATTCTGAACCCGACCGAGTACATCGGGCAGGGGGAGGACACGTCAGGTCAATTCGCCCCGGTTTTCAATGCAGCCCTTGTCCACCTGTTCGAGCAGCAGCATGCAAACCCGGCGGCGCCCACACTGAATCTGAAGCTGGATTCGACCGATGGCGTGTGGACCGGTGTGGCGACGACCGTCACCGCCGTCAGTTCAGACAACAACCCCAATAGCGGCAAGACTTACAACGTTCTAAAGTTCACCAATTCCGCAGATGGAACGATTTACGTCTACGAGCCCTTCTTTACCACGAACGGCTTTGCCGACGGCGGGCCTGCCGGCTCCAATCTAACGGCGAGCACAGTGCAGACTGCCCCGTCCTGGATTACCGCGACGTCCGAATCGCCCGGCGAGATGGTTTTCGGCAACGACGGAGCGTTCGACGACGCGGCCAACCAACTCGACCCGACTACCGGAAAGGCCTTGAGCGCCAATCAGCGATCGGCCCTGGGAAATATCGAGGACCAGTTGGTCGCCGCTCTGAATCGCGGGATCGCCGACGTGAGTTTTTCGGGAGACACGACAACGGCATGGACCACCGCCAGCCATTTCTATCCTTCCGGCCACGAGGCCAATGCCTACGCCGCGTTCATGCACAGCAACGCCTATCCGACGGCAACCCTGCCGTTCAAGGAACTGCTGTGTTCATCGACAACGAGTCCTATGCCTTCGCTTACGATGACCAGGGCGGCTTTGCTTCGGCCTTCGGCTTTGGCATGCAGAGCACCAGCCAGACGACGATTGCCGTCGCTCTCGGCCCATGGACGGGTTCCTCCCTCAACGCGGTCTACGTGGGAAACATCTACAAGCTTCTCTTGAACTGCGCCCCCGAAGGCGGGGCCAATTCTGGGTCAATGCACTCAACAACGGTATGGCGCCGGCCGCCGTCGTCCTGGCCATCGAAAGCAGCAAAGAGTACTTGACCGACGTCATGACCGCGCTCTACCAGCATTACTTGCAACGTGCACCCGAAGGCCCCGGGCTCAACGGATGGGTAAGTATCCTGCAAAGCGGCGAGACGATCGAGAATGTGACGGCTATGATTCTATCTTCGTCGGAGTACTTCGCCGATCAGGGCGGCGCCAACTCCGGCTTCGTGCAAGGCCTGTATCAGGAGATGCTGGGCCGGACTGCCTCAGCCGGCGAAGTTCAGGTCTGGGTTACCAACCTGAACCAAGGCGAGACTAGGGCTCATGCAGCTTTCGCTTTCTTGAGTTCAAACGAATACCGGACCGACTTGGTGAAGGGCGGTCCGTGGACGCCTTACAACCCCGAGACGAACTGGGGTGGCTACTATCCGGAATTCTTGAGTCATGCGGGCAGCCCAGCGGAGTGGGCCTATTGGGTGACCAAGCTGGCGCAGGGCCAGACGGACCAATTTCTCTTGGCCGACATCTTCGGTTCAGTGGAGGGGTATCAGCACTGGTCTTGAGACGGGTCGTAGGCGTTGTGTAAAGACGGAGTCATGACAAATCCTCGAAGCGGCGGTAGACACGCTTCAGCAACCGGACCGCGGTGGCCAAGTCGTCTTCACTTGCGAGGCGTCCTTGGACCGTGGCGAAGCCCTAAAGATCTAGAGGCAGGTCGACGGCCCTAGATTCCGATTGCCTACCCCCCGTGTCTGCCGAGGTTGCAGGATTCCACAAAGAGTTGGGCCACTAATCAGTCAGAAAGCGCTGAACACCCATGCACTTTCGTTTCTTCAATCCCTCGGTCAAACTGCGCAGGAGCCATGAAGCCGTTCGCAAACTCATTCACGAGAACGCGGTATTCGATTCCGCGTTACTGATGATGAATGCGCTCGCGACCGTAGTCGCTTGCTATGGGTTGCTGGAAGACAGCAATGCAGTGGTCATTGGCGCCATGGTCATTGCCACCCTGCTCGGGCCGATCAGTGGGATTGCACTCGCCTTGGTGGTTGGCGATAACCGCCTCCTCAGGAACGCAATGATAGCGGAGGCCATTGGGATATTCGTTGTCCTAGGCATAGCTCTCTTGATCGGCGCCATTCACCGGGACGTGCCGCTGACCCGGGAAATACTCTCCCGCACCAAGCCGACCTTATTCGACTTGATGATCGCGCTCGGTGGAGGTGCTGCAGGAGCTTACGCCACGGCTACGCCGCGCTCGAGCGCAGGCCTTGTGGGCGTTGCCATTGCCACCGCCCTGGTGCCACCCCTCGCTACGTGCGGTCTCTGTTTGGGAAGAGGCGAAACCCAGCTGGCGTATGGCGCCTTCATACTATTCACAACCAACCTCGTCGCCATACAGTTTGGTTCGTCCGTGGTCCTCTGGGCGTGCGGCTTCAACAAACTGACTTTCCGTTCCGAACCCGGGCATAACGTCCTCATCCGAAATGCTTTTAGCCTAGGAACTCTTTTGGTTCTAGGCTTGGTGCTCGCTTTGCATTTCGGCATGACGCTGACGACTCAATTATTCGAACGCGAAACTCGCCTGAGATTGATCCACGCATTGAACGCCTACCCCAATGCCGAACTTACCGACCTACGATTTCAGCAAACTTCGGACACCGTGGTCGTAATCGCAGAGATCATGTCAAAAACCGCATTCGGTCCCGAACAAGTAGCCGCGCTGGAAAAGGAATTGTCGCCCCCTCCCGGTGCGAACCTCGAGTTGGTCATTCACTCCGTTCTGTCGCGGCGTGCATGCGCAAGGGATATCTCTACGACCCACCACACGCCAGCGAAATCGAACGGACGGGCGAAGGCCGGTGAACCAAGCCATCTTTGCCGAAATCTCGAGGCAGAACTCGAGCCCGGGTTCGGCAGTTGGCCAACTTACTTGATGGCCTTGGCGGCTTTGAGAAGGTCCTCCGTAGAGTGGCGTTCCCGATAGCCATCGAGGAAGAGCTTGGCTCGAATAATGCCTTCCTTGTCGACAAGGAAGGTTCCAGGGTAGGGGACGCCGGCTGCCCTGCCCTTGGCTTCCTTGTTGAGCAAGCCGTAAGCAACGATCGTTTTGCTTCCCGGGTCGGATAGCAGCGGGAAAGCGATTTTTCGTTTGTCGGCGAACTTGGCCAGTACATCCACGGGATCGTAACTGATAGCTAGGACGGAAGTCCCCGTATCTTGAATCGATTTCAGGTCGGCTTGCAGCTGAACCAGTTGCTTTTGGCAATACGGTCACCAACTTGCGGAGCGGTAGAACACCAAGGCGACCTTACCCTGTTTGAGAAACTCGCCGAGAGTTCGTTCGTTGCCGGTCTGATCCTTGAGCTTGAACGCAGGGGCACGGGCGCCAACTTTCAGGCCGGTCTTCGCTTCGGGAGCATCGTCCGCTGCAGAGCCGGCCGTGGCAAGGTAAAGACCAAGGCCGATCGTTAGCATAAAACAGGATCGCATGCGCTTCTCCATTTGGTGGCGATAAACTTGACCATATTATGGCCTGTAACCGTTTGGGGGCGGTTACCGGCGATCTACGCCCGACACCAGTAGTCGGGCCACCGAAAGTCTGCCTGCGAGGACTGCGACCAGTCGCTTGAGCAGGTGATGGCTTAGAGTATTGTCCTGTTCGCATTTCTCGCGCAGCCATTCACCATCGAGAGCCACGCCTTGCACGGTGTCGATGGCGCGACAATCGAATTGCCAAAGGTGTGGGGGAACCAGCCACGACCAACCGACGGCCTCCCCCGGGCCCACGGTCTGCACGCGAACCACCTGGCCGTCCGGCTTCTTCGTCTCAATGGACACGTGGCCCGATTGAATCAAATAGAAATGCTCCGCCGTCTGACGTTCTCGGCCCAAATACTCGCCCGGCGCTGCGGTAAATGGTTTCGCGCCGGTCGCCAGAATCATCAAATGCCGGTCATCTAGGTCGGCGAGGAACGCGTGTTTGGCAAAAGCTTTCAGAATCGGCTGATCGCTCATTTCCTGTACTCCTCAAAGTGAGCTTCATCTTTTGCTCCTCTTCAATTATCTCCCGTTTTGACGCCAAGAACCACCTCCACGGGCACCCACATCATCTTCTTTTCGGCGTGCTCGATGCGGAAGCCTGCAGCTTCCAAGGATTGGCGAACAAAAATGGGACGGCAATCCACCAAGTTGGGAAAATGCCTGTGGCTCCATTCGTAGACGTGCAAGATTACGCCGTTTTCGCCCTCTTTGGAAACCGCAACCACGCCGATTCGCCCTCCTGGACGGAGAACGCGTTTGCACTCATTCAAGACCTTGGGAATTTCGGGAGTGTCGAACAACTCCAAGGTAAAGCTCATGAAGATCGCGTTCAGCGAATCGGAGGGATAGGGCAGCTTTACGCCGTCGCCACAAGAAAGCTCTACGCGATCGACCAGCCCCGCCTTATTCAAGTTGTCGCGAGCCACTTCGAGCATGCGCTCCGAGAGGTCGAGACCGAACACTTTTCCGGCCGGGCCTACGGATTGGGCAAGGGAAACGAGGGAATGACCGGTCCCGAAGCCGATTTCGAGAACCTTTTCCCCTGGCTGCGCAGCTAGTCGCTCCAAGCCGGCCCTGCGGATCGGGCCTTCGCTGTGCTCGGCCAGCAGGTCGTAGACGTGGCTGATTTTGTCGTAAAAAGCCTTCGTTTCAGCCTTGGTCTGGAAAACCCGCTGAATTTCCGGCTCACCGAGATCACGAGCAGTTGCAGGTGCTGTCATGGTTCTCCTCTCCAACAGTTCGAGTCGCAATTCTCTCTAAGCGGCATAGGGCGCCTTCATTTCAGCGGCTTTTAGAAGGCAACAGTGCTTGTACTTTTTTCCGCTCCCGCATGGGCAGGGCTGGTTCCGACCGTAACGCCGACGGCTTGGGGGCGGCAGGCGTAGTAAGGATCTGGTGTCCTGATGGAACATCGCGCGGAGCATGGCATACAGTTGAGGATCTTTTTTTTGCAATAGCCCCGGCGATTTGAAGAAATATTCGGCCAGAACGGCAAAAAATTCGTGTTCGTTGGTATAAGCGTAGCTCTTTAGGTAGCGGCGCTTGTTCGATGGATGGGATACTTCTTGTGCCACATAACCTATCCAATGCTTGACTGCCTGCCAGGGAACTTCCGTGGGGAGCCCATGTTCGGCTTCTTCTTTCTCAACCAGGTGGGCAAATTCGTGCACACCCACATTGTCGGTGCTCGATGGATTGTCGAACCCGCCGAGAAGAGACGGTTTCGAAAGTATCATAACGCCACTCAGGTGCTCGAGGCCGACCATGCCAAGAATGTTCCTACGGTCATTCCCTGAGGTTTGGTACTTTTCCCCGAATGAATCGGGGTAAATAAGCACCTCCCCAAGTCGGTGATATTCCCAATCGTGAAACCCGAGGATAGGGATCACGGCACTGGCGGCAACCAAAGCCCGAACGGTTTCATCGACATCGGTGCGAATACCGGTAATGCGGACTTCGTCGAGGAAAACCTTGACGAGCTGGCGGAAGCGTTCTTTCTCAGGTTCCGGCAACGCTCGAAAGAACGCAACATGAGAACGAAGGATATTCTCCCATGCATCGGGGAATGGTTTTTTCATGACCTCCAAGCGCCGAAGGCAACGCCTGCGGACCAACCAGAAAACGAGCGGACAAAGACACAAACCGCAAAGTGCAACGGGGAAAAACCAGCCCGCAATGGCCAGCGGCGCCGCGATCGCGCCGGCAAGCCAGGCCGGCATGCACAAGGTTTCTGCGATTGTTCTCGGGGGTCACCAGCATTTCGCATGCGCTCCTGGCTAGAATCTTTCCCGGACGTTCGACGACGAGCAGTGCAGACACCCAGTTTACGGTCCCGAGCCGGTCTAGCTCCTTTTCGCGGCGTGATATTCCCGGCGGATGTGTTCCAGATTTACGGACGGCGCGGGGAATTGCAGGTGCAATCCTTCCAGATGTTCCACGACGATGCGTGCGATCGCGAGGTTCCGGAACCACTTGTGATCCGAAGGGATAATGAACCACGGCGCCTGCTCGGTACTACAGCGGGACAGTGCCTCTTCGTATGCCGCCACATAGTCGTCCCAGAACTCTCGTTCCTTGTAATCGGCTTCGCTGATCTTCCATTGCTTGGCCGGATCGTCGAGCCGCTGCTTGAAGCGATCCAGTTGCTCCTCTTTGGAAATATGGAGATAAAACTTGAGGATGTGCGTGTTGTTTTCGACAAGTCCCTTCTCGAAAGCATTGATCTGATCGTAGCGCTGGGACCAAATTGTCTGCGGGACCAGATTGTGGACGCGAACGACGAGCACATCCTCGTAGTGAGAGCGGTTAAATATGGCCACGTCGCCCCGGGCTGGAACAGCTCGATGGATGCGCCACAAAAAATCGTGCGCCAACTCCTCAGCATTCGGCTGTTTGAACCCTACAACTCGACAGCCCTGAGGATTCATTGCACCTAGGATGTGATTGATGGTCCCGTCCTTGCCACCGGTATCCATGCCTTGCAAGCAAATCAGCATCGAAAATCGACCATCGGCGTGAAGCAGCTCTTGCAGCTGCCGCAGCTTTTTTTGGTCCTTTTCGATCTCCTTGGCCGCCTCTTTGTGGTTTTCGTGGTGGTCCTTGAACCCGGGGTCGATGTCGGCGAGCTTCGGCTTGCCGCCCGGGGCCACTTTGAAGCGATCTACGTATTTCAATGTGCTGCTCCCTAAAAATCGACTAAGCCCCCGCCTCCGAAACCGTTCCACTTCGCGATCTGCCTGTGGCTAACAACGGCGCTTGTGTCGGATCCAAGATCCGATACGCAAGCAGCTTTAGGCGGTCATTGAGCAAGAACCAAGCTAGAGCATAGCCCCAAACGAACCCAGCCCATCCCCAGCCGAGGGGTGTCATGAGCAATCCGTAAACCGCAATCAACGTCGCTACGATTTGCGTGCCGAGCACGGCGACCCATAGGATGCGCGCGGGGCGGATGGACCAGAATGGGCCGCGCGTGCGCGTCAGGAAAATCGTCATGTGCCCGGCCACGGACAGCTTCAGGTACATCAGCGTCTGGATGATGCGGCGCGGTCGAGGTGAAAAACGCGCTTCGCCCAGATAAAACAGGCCGAACGCAGCCACGACGCCGATAATGCCCAGCACGGTAGAGATCCCCAGCACCAGCGGCATGTTCCAGGCCTCGGGCTGTGTCTTTGTAACGAACGTTGTCATAGGCGATGGAGAGAATGGCGCCGTCATTGAGGAGCGCGAGCATCACGATCATCACGGCGGTCACGGATAAAACTTGAAGATCAGGATGGAGAGAGTCATGAAGAAAAGCACGCGCAGCGTCTCGGCGATGCGGTAGATCGCGTAACTGTTCATGCGCTGGAAGATTTTCCGACTTTCCTTGATCGCGTCGATGATCACCGACAGGCCGGAGGCGAGGAGCACGATGGAGGCCGCCGCGCGGGCCGCGTCCGTGGCGCCGGAAACGGCGATGCCGCAGTCCGCTTTTTTCAGCGCGGGGGCGTCGTTCACGCCGTCGCCGGTCATGCCGACGATGTGGCCGCGCCGCTGCAGGACATCCACGATGTGATATTTATGCTCGGGAAAAACCTGGGCGAAGCCGTCGGCCTTTTCGATGGCTTTGGCCATCTCGGCCGTCTCGTGGTGTTTCGAGTCGCCCAGGCTGCTCGCATCGAAGATGTTCGTGCCCATGCCCAGTTGCGTGCGGTTTCGTGGGCGATGGCGATTTGATCGCCCGTGACCATCTTGACCTTGACGCCCATCTGGCGGGCGCTGGCGATGGTTGCCTTGGCCTGCGTCGCGCGGCGGATCGAACAGGGGCAACACGCCGACAAACTGCCATTTGCCGTTCCCGTCCGCCCGGGCGACGCCCAAGGAACGAAAGCCGCGTGCGGCGAATTCCTCGATGGCCTTTTCGACGGCGGGCTTTCACCAGCCGGCGTTGGCCGCCATCGCCAGGATCACTTGCGGCGCTCCCTTGGTCACCTTGAATGCTTTCCGTCCGCGCCCTTGACGGTGGCTTCGGTGCGCTTGTGCACCGGATCGAAGGGCAGAAAATGGAGCACTTGATAGCTCTTTAAGGCTTGTCATCCTTCACGCCGCCGATCACGGCCAGATCGATGGTGTCTTTATCTTCCGCGCGCGAAGCCAGGGCGCCGGCAGAGAATGACCTGGTCACCGGTAATACCGTTCACGCTGAACGGATCGCCCAGCGTCAGCTTGTTCTGCGTCAGCGTGCCGGTCTTGTCCGAGCACAAGACGTCCACGCCGGCCAGTTCCTCGATGGCCGCCAACCGGGTCACGATCGCTTCTTTTTTGGCCAGCAGGCGGGCGCCCACGGCCATCGTCACGGACAACACGGTGGGCATGGCCACGGGAATGGCCGCGACCGTGAGGATGAGGGCGAATAAGAGTACCGGATCCTGGGGAGGTTTCGCGAACAGCATCGGTTCGCCGCGGAACAAGCCGGCCAAAATAATCACCGCCACCAGAGCCAATGCGAGAACGATCAGGTAATCGCCGATCTTCATCACGGCCCGTTGAAAATGGCTGACGGTGTGCGCCTCCTGCACCAGTTGCGCCGTCTTGCCGAAATAAGTGTTCGTGCCTGTGGCATAAACCAGCGCGTCGATTTCACCCTGACGGATGATCGACCCCGAATACACCGCCCCGCCCGGCTTGCGCGTGACGGGCAACGATTCTCCCGTCAGCGCCGACTGATCGACTTCCACGGGATCGCCGTCCAGCAAGCGCGCATCCGCCGGCACAATGTCGCCCAAGCGCAAGCGGATGACGTCGCCGGGCACCAGCTCCGCTGCGCTGCCGGGTTTATCCACTTGCCATCGCGTATGACTCTTGCCAGGATCGCCAGCCTGGCCTTCAAGGCGTCGATGGCGTTGCCCGCCTGGTGTTCTTCCCAGAATCCGACCACGGCGTTGGAAAGAAGCAAAACGAAGATGATGCCAAAATCGAGCCAGTGTCCGACCAGCAGCCGACAGAATCACTGCCACTTCAATCATCCACGGAATGGGCCCCAAAAATAGCTGAGGAATTTCAAGAGCAGATTGGTTTTCTTTTCTTCAATTTGCGTTCGGCCCATATTGGATCAACCGCTTCTCCGCCTCAGCCTGAGTGAGGCCAGCGGGCAACGAAGCCAATCTCTTCTCCACCTCGGCCATGGGCAGAGTTTTCAAATCGTCCGGCGCCGCAGGCTTTGTTCCTGGCTTCGACCCGGCAGCGTTTGGCTCCTCGGGGCTGACTTTCATGATGGATGTCCTTTCTGACTGTACCACGCCGCATGTTTGTAGGGTGCAAATCCTTGGCCGATGTCAGATGCATTTCTTCCCCATTTCGGGAGTGCATTCGCCCTCAGCCCCCCACTTCCAGTTGCGGATTTCCGGCAAATCCTGACCGTGCTTGGCGATGTAATGCTTATGTTCCACGAGTTTATCGCTGAGTTGCTGTTTCAAATAGATACCTCGTTCGCCGGTCTGCGACACGCGGTCGATAGTGTCCATCACCAGATGGAAGCGGTCCATGTCGTTCCGTACCGTCATGTCGAATGGCGTCGTGACGGTCCCTTCTTCCTTGTAACCCCGGTACCCGTTCACGCTGGGATACACGTTGCAGCTGCTGATTGCTATCATGTAGCTTCATGAGCAAGCACGCAAGGAAGTCGTGTCGAGAATGCGCTCGGCTGCAGCGCCTGGTGGAAGCGCAGGCTGTCGAGATCAAGTCTTTGCGGGCCGAGTTGCTGGACCTGCGCAGAAACTCGCGGCCGCCCTGAAAAACTCCTCGACCTCGTCGAAACCTCCTTCTTCGGACATCGCCAAGCCCCCTATGCCCCCGCCGGCGGATAGTTCCGGTCAGCGGAAGATTGGTGGCCAGCCCGGTCACCCCAAGCACGAACGCGAACCGTTTCCTGCCGAGCAGGTTACCCATTTCGAAGAGCATCTTCTTCAGGCCTGTCCGGGCTGTGGTGGTCATCTGCAACGCAATGGTTGGTTCGCCAAGACCGTGCAACAAATAGAAATCACCAAGCCACCCCTGACAGTCGAAGAACACACCAGTCCAGATTATTGGTGCGCCCATTGCCAACGAAATTTCAGGGCGGCGATGCCGGCTCACATTGAAAAGGGCGGTCTGGTGGGTCCGCAACTGACCGCCCTGATCGCCTACCTGAAAGGAGCTTGCCATGCCTCGTTTTCGACGATCCGGACTTTTCTTCGCGATGTCGTGGGAGTGACAATTTCCCGAGGCGAGTTGAGCAAGATTATCGGCAAGGTAAGCGCCGCTCTGGAGAAACCCTACGAAGAACTGCTGGACTTGTTGCCGCAGGAAGCCGTCGTAAATGTGGACGAAACGGGGCATAAGGACAATGGCAAGGCTTGGTGGACCTGGTGTTTCCGTGCCGAGTTGTACACGCTGTATCGCATTGATGCGCACCGCAATGCCGAAGTGTTGATGGACACGCTGGGCCACGAGTTCGCCGGCGTCGTGGGTTGCGACTATTTTTCGGCGTATCGGCGTTATATGAAGGAATGCTCGGTCTGCCTGCAGTTCTGTCTGGCCCATCTGATCCGCGACGTGAAGTTTCTGATGACGCTGCCGGACCGACGCGATCAGCAGTATGGGAAGGCTTTGTGTCTGGCGTTAAAAGAGTTGTTTGCAGTATTTCATCAGCAGGCGGAGTTGCCGGCAGAGGTCTTTCAACCGTATCTGGAAATGGTTCGCGAACAGGTCATGCAAGTGGGGTTGGAAGCAGCGCCTCCGACGCAGCACGGCCAAAATATGGCCGAGCGTTTTCGGAAACACGGGGCGGCGTACTTTACCTTCATCACCACTCCGGGCGTGCAACCAACGAACAACCTGGCCGAACAGGCAATCCGCTTCGTGGTGATTGATCGTCACATAACGCAAGGGACACGCAGCGAAGGTGGACGGCGCTGGAGCGAGCGCATCTGGACCGTCATCGCCACCTGCGTCCAGCAAGGGAAGTCTGTATACGATTTCTTGTGTGCAGCGATCAACGCTTGGTTCGAGAACCAACCGGCGCCGTCGTTGGTTCCAGAGTCCTCGAGGAATTGACAAAGAAGACCAAGGAGGGTTTGGAATCCGGTCCAGTATCCCATGGGATGCAGGCAGATAGGGGACGCGTGCTGCAGTGGATGCAAGGTTGATGACAACCGGGAAGTCGCTGAAACACACTCTCACGAAATATGCCAAGTCAGTGTCACCCCGCCAAAACTACTCGCTCCTCAGGATGGCTACGTTCGTTCCAACGCTCGGGCGCGAACTGGGCCAAACCCTGCGCAGTGCGAAATATCGTATCTAACCGTGAACGGTTACTAACCCCGGACGTGCAAGTTGTGATGATTGGTGCGGCGGTAGGTCAGCCGGTGGATCAACCAGGGATAGCCATGAAACGCGAAGATGATGTGTTTGTCCCGGGTGAAGATCTCATCGAATTCCACATCACTCAGGCCGTGCGGATGCTCGCTTTGCGGTTGGAGTTTCATCAGATCCACGACGTTGACCACACGGACTCTCAGCTCGGGCAGATGCTCGCGCATGATGGAGACGGCGGCCAGCGTCTCCAACGTGGGCACATCGCCGCAGCAGGCCATGACCACGTCGGGTGCCGCGCCCTGATCGTTGCTCGCCCACGGCCAGATGCTGATGCCTTGGGTGCAATGATGCGGCGGCGTCCATCGTCAGCCACTGCGGCGCCGGGTACTTTCCCGCGACCACGACGTTGACGTAATGTCGGCTGCGCAAACAATGGTCCATCACCGACAGCAGACAGTTGGCATCGGGCGGCAAGATAAACACGAACGACTTCTGCCTTCTTGTTGACCACATGATCGATGAAACCGGGATCCTGGTGCGTGAAGCCGTTGTGGTCCTGCCGCCACACGTGGGAGGCCAGCAGATAGTTCAACGACGCGATCTTCTGGCGCCATGGCAAGTGGGCAGTGACCTTCAGCCACTTGGCGTGCTGGTTGAACATCGAATCGACGATGTGGATGAATGC
Source organism: uncultured Gemmataceae bacterium (assembly GCA_963748025.1). Taxonomy (GTDB): domain Bacteria; phylum Planctomycetota; class Planctomycetia; order Gemmatales; family Gemmataceae; genus CAVVHZ01. The sequence goes on along the minus strand of CAVVHZ010000022.1, from coordinate 50,436 downwards.
CTCATAGGAGTTGAAAAGCCCATGCCGTCCCGTGAGGAGGTAGCCCTCCAGCCACCCTTCGCACTGGTGCTCGCTGAGGATTTCCATCACGCGGCCGGCCGGAGCGAGGAACTCGTCGTTGGGCACGGTGCGGGCGTCCCACTGGCGTCGAGTTGCTTCGAAGACGGCCCCCAGGCCGTTGGAGACCGTTTCGTCCGGGCCAAAGAGCCGAAATTTCGTTGCTCCGCGTTCAACTTCATCACATCCCGGAGGAACCGCCCAAGCACCAACGTGTCACCGTTGCCGAGCACCCCCGGCTTGGGAACGGCGGTTGTGTATTCCTGAAAATCAGGCATCCGCAGATCGCGGAGAAGCATGCCGCCGTTGGCGTGTGGATTCGCGCCCATCCGCCGTTGGCCCTTCGGCGCCGGTTCCGCCAGCTCCGGCTTCAGCCGGCCCCGTTCATCGAAGAGCTCCGCCGGCCGATAACTCCTCAGCCACTCTTCCAGCATCTTGAGGTGCGCCGGATGGGTAGCCGGGTCCGAGAGCGGCACCTGGTGAGCGCGAAAGGTGCCTTCTACGGGCAGGCCATCGATGACCTTTGGCCCCGTCCAGCCCTTGGGGGAATTCAGGACGATCATCGGCCAGCGCGGCCGCGTCAAGTTTCCGTGGACACGGGCCTCTTGCTGGATCTTCTTGATCTGCTCTATTACCCGATCAAGCGTCGCGGCCATGGCCTGATGCATCAACTCAGGCTCGTGCCCCTCCACGAAGTAGGGTGTCCACACGTATCCGCGGAGCAATTGGTCGAGTTCTTCATGCTCGATGCGGGCCAGGATAGTCGGGTTGGAAATCTTGTAGCCGTTGAGATGCAGAATCGGCAATACCGCGCCGTCGGTGCCCGGATTGAGAAACTTGTTGGAATGCCACGACGTGGCCAGGGGGCCGGTTTCCGCCTCGCCATCGCCGACGACGCAGGCGACGATGAGATCGGGATTGTCGAACACCGCCCCGAACGAATGGCTGATCGAATAGCCCAACTCACCCCCCTCATGGATGGAGCCGGGACACTCCGGCGAGGCGTGGCTGGGAATGCCGCCGGGAAAGGAAAACTGCACAAAGAGTTTGCGAAGCCCGGCCTCATCCTGACTGATGTCGGGATAAATCTCGCTGTAGGTGCCTTCGAGGTAAGTGTTGCCCACGACGGCGGGGCCGCCGTGCCCGGGACCGGACACGTAAATCATGTCGAGGTCAAATTTCTTGATTGCCCGGTTCAAATGCAAGTAAATGAAGTTCTGCCCGGGGGTGGTGCCCCAATGCCCCAGGAGCATGTGCTTGATATCCGCGATCGTCAGCGGCCGTTTCAGGAGCGGATTGTCGAACAGGTAGATTTGGCCAACCGACAGATAATTTGCGGCCCGCCAATAAGCATCCATCCGCCGCAAGTGATCCGGAGACAAAGCTTCTTCCATTTCGTTCGTTTGCATGGCAATGTACTCCCTAGCCCAACTTCCCCAGCCCAAGGCTGGAAATCATTTTTTTCAAAATAATTTACTGCGGTTTTTGACGTAAGTCTTGTCGCGTCGGTCCGAGGCTGGCCGATATTGGCCGATCGCGGTCGGCAACGCTTTGTAGTGACAACAAGTCGTCTTGGCGAGGTTGTTGAGCCCGGTACGATTCGGGTATGTTCATTCGTCAATGCAGCCGACTCATCAAGGGGAAGCGTCAGTCCTGCTGGGCCCTCGTCGAGTCGTACCGCACAGCCCGTGGACCGCGCCAACGCGTGGTTGCCTGGCTCGGGAAACTGGACGCAGCGGGACGACTCGGCGTGCTCCAGGCGGCCGAGTCCTCCGATGGGGACTCGTCGCCTCAGAACGGCTCGGCAAGCGGTAGACAAAGGAACTTGTTCGACGAAGCGGAGTCCACACCCGAGCCACGCTGGGTTGAAGTCAACGCCGCGGGAGTTCGCGTGGAGAACTGCCGGCAGTTCGGCGGACCGTGGTTGGCGCTGGAACTGATCCGCCGCTTGCAACTGGATGCCTTTCTGCAACGCGAAATCGCCTCGGGCCAAGAACACGTTCCCTGGTCGTTGAGCGCGCTGATCCTCGTGATTGCCCGACTCCTGGAGCCGTCCAGCGAACTGCATACCGCGGAACAGTGGTATCCCAAGACAGCGCTGCCGGAACTATTGGGCGTGCCGGTCGAGCGTGTCGACGACAATCGGTTGTACCGCACACTGGATGAGTTGTTACCACTCAAGGAGACTTTGCAGGTTCATCTCAAGCAGCGGATGGGGAGCCTGTTCGCACTGGATTACGACATCTTGTTGTATGACGTCACCAGCACGTTCTTCGAAGGCTCGGCCGATTTTCCGATGGCCCAGCGGGGTTACTCGCGCGATCAGCGCAGCGATTGCAAGCAAGTGTGCATTGGATTGGTGGTGTCGCGTTGTGGGATGCCGCTGGGCTACGAAGTGTTTCCGGGAAACACGGCTGACGTCAGTACCGTCGAAAAAATCGTGGAACTCATGGAAAAACGCTACGGGAAATCCAACCGCATCTGGGTCATGGACCGGGGCATGGTCAGCGAGAAGAACCTGACCTTCTTGCGTCAGGCGCGACGGCGATACCTGGTGGGCACGCCCAAAGGCCTGCTCAAAAAGTACCAACAGGAATTGCTGGCCGACGACTGGCACAAAATCCGCGAAGGGATCGAGGTCAAGCTGCTGAAGGTCGCCACGCGAGGAGGAGGAACCCGCGACAGAAGGGGCCATCCATGAAACGACCGCTTCGGACCAAGAAATTTTTATTCTCTGCCGCAGTCAGGATCGCGTGCAAAAAGATGCCGCGATCGTGCGTCGCTTCGAACAGAAAATCGAAGAGCGTCTGCGCGCCATGGCGACACGGTGCCAGAACCAGCGACGCGATGTTCAAAAAGTGGAACGGGAAGTCGGTCGGATGCTCGGGCAAAACACGCGCGCGCGCGACTCTTGAAGTAAAGGTGGACCGGCGTGAAGATGGCGGCGCCGTGTTGCAGTGGCACAAGATCGAAGCGGTGCGCGACTGGGCCGACTCTCAGCGCGGGTTGCTACTTGCTGCGAACCAACGTTCTCGACTGGACGGACGAAGAACTGTGGAAAACGTACATGCAATTGACCGAGGCGGAAGCGGCCTTCCGGATTCACAAAACCGATCTGAGCATCCGCCCGATCTGGCATCAGAAAGAGGAACGCGTGCTGGCGCACATCCTGATCTGCTTCCTGGCCTATGTCCTGTGGAAGACTCTCGGGCAGGTCTGCCGCCAGGCGGGACTGGGCGATGAGCCGCGACGGGTATTGGATGAGATCGCCGAGATCCGCTTGGTGGATGTCGTCCTACCCACGCGGGACGGAACCGAAATCCGTCAACGCTGCATCTCCCGTCCGACGGAACATCAGCAGATCTTGCTCGAGCGCTTGCAACTGCGGTTACCCTTCCGGCTACAACCGTGGGGGCCAACAAAATAATCAAAAAGCCGATGTAGTGGAAAAATCGGCGGTCCGGCCTTTGTGGGCCAACGACTTACGTCAAAGGTTGGGGAAGTTGGGCTAGCCTTCGATTGCACCTTCAAAACTGGCATGCACACGGGTCAGGCCGGCGCCGGCGTGTGCAGATCGAGGTGCTCGGCGTTTGAGCCTCCGAGAATCTTGTGTGCTCTGTTAACCGTGTCCACACCGCCTTTGGCGATGACGAGGTATTTGCCGGATTTGACTGCCGCTTCGTAGTGGAGAATTCTTTCCTCGGAGATGCCCAGGCCGACCAACCAACCGAGCGCCCCGCACACCGCCGCTCCAGCCATGGCCCCTTCGACGCCGCCAAGTAACATAGACGCAACCGAACCGGCTATGATGAGCGGTCCGAAGCCTGGCACCCACACAAAGGCTACCCCGAACAACACGCCGAAGATTCCTCCCGCCCAAGTGCCTGCGGTTGCGGAGCGCCTCGCAAGGTCCGACGCCGCGACATACCCGTGAACCCGCTGCTCGTCTTCGAAGTTTTTGGCGATGACCGAGATATTCTCCAACGGCACCCCACCGTCGCCAAGGACATCACGGCAGCCTCCGCTTCTCTGAGTTTCTTGTAAATGCCGACCACGGAATTCTCTGCCATGACGAGACTCCTCTTCAAAAAAAGCACTCCGAGAAGCCTTGGAGCAACTGCGTCAACCGTGGTGATTTCATCGCCTGGTCCCGACTACATGAGGGCGATGGTCCGTTGCATCGTCGGCCCATGACCCGCTCCCCGGCCGCGCGTCATCCTCTCCCTCCAGTTGAAGTTTGAGGTTCAGGAATCGCATCAGATCCTGCAAACTCAACATGCCAAGCAACCGATCCCCATCGGCAACGAGCAAGCAGCTCGCTCCCGTTCGCTGCAGCTTTCCAAGGGCTTCCAGCGCGTCTGTTTCGCCCGTTATCGTCGTGGCCCCCCGGTCTGTCGACATGACTTCGCCGATGGTGTGCTCGGCCCATTCCTGGCGAGGAACGCGGCTCAGAGCCTCGGTCGTAACCAGTCCTTCCAGCCTGCCGTTCGACACGACAGGAAATGCGCGATGGTGATAGCGGTAAACGAAGTCGTCGACCCAATGAAGCAAATCGAGGGAAGGCGGCACCACGATCGGTTCCGAGTTCAGGAATCGGCGTACCGGCACGCCGCGGAGTGCCTCCCGCAACAGCACTTGCTGATAGCCGCTTTTGGCCGCGGCATTCAGGAACAAACCAATAAGAGCACTCCAGATCCCCCCCATCCAATTGTGAGAAAAAAACAGCATCACGCCCCAGGCAATAAGTATCCAGGCGAACGCCTGGCCGATGGAGGAAGCCCAGCGCGTTGCCCGCCGGACATTGCCGGTGATGCCCCACAGGATCGAGCGGAGCACCCGACCGCCATCGAGCGGAAAGGCAGGAACCAGATTGAAAACTAGCACGACTCCGTTAATGGTGGCCAGATAGCCAAAAACGATGACGACCGGATGCGGCCAGCCTCCTCTATAGCCCACGCTTCCCACAACCCAAAAAACTGCTGCCAAGACGGCACTAACCAAAGGGCCGGCAACAGCCATGAGAAACTCGGTCGCAGCGGACCTGGGCTCTTCACCCAATTCGGAGACTCCGCCGAACAGAAAGAGCGTGATGCCCGTGATAGGCATTCCGCGTTTGCGAGCCACTAGGGCGTGACCGAATTCGTGCAAGACAATGCAAGTGAAGAAGGCCAAGGCCGTGATAAGGCCCATGGTCCAGTAATCGGCGGGAGCCAATTGGGACGTATCCCCAGGGAAATACTCGTGCAGGATGGAGGGGAAACCCTCCGAAAAGCTTAACGTCACCAAGGCGAAGATTATCAGCCAACTCACATCTACACGCACCGGGATTCCCATGATGCGAAACATCTGCCAGCTACTTCCAAACACGATGCTCCTCCTTTCTGTGAAGAGGTCCGGTTTCCCACGTACTGATTGGAGCCTCTTGAAACAACTTCCGAGCCAGCGCACGGCCCCGAAACTTGCTTCCCTCACTTCAACCCCAAGAGCGGTATCAGGACGATGCCCAAAAAGTCTTGAAGGAAGTGCATCACCATGGGAGCAATGAGGCTCCCGCGCCACAGGTAAACCGCTGCAAACATAACTCCCATGGCGCCGACCGTCACCAGGCCCGCTGAGCCTTCGTAGCCGTGGCCCAGAGCGAAGATTAACGAGGACAGCACCACAGCCGCTTTAGTGCTTTGCAGAATCGTCCGAAAACGGAGCAACAGATAACCGCGAAAGATGGTTTCCTCCGTCACAGCGACGACGCTGACCAATAGCACGGCAAGAAGCGCTTCGGGTAAGGCCCGCTCCCGCAAGAAAGAGGGGAGCGACGTCCCCGGTGCGGACAACCCGAGCCGCAACATGGCCCATTCCACCAGCGAGGCGGTCACGAAAAAGGGCACGAAGAGAACGCCGCCCCAAATCAACTCCTTGCCTCCATGACGCCAGCTCCAACCAATGCGCTTGACAGGTTCCCCGTTCCGCCAAAGAAAGAACCAAACCAGACTGACCAGGGCCAGATCGCGAAGGATCGTCGCCGAAGCGACGAGCGGGAACTGCAGGTTGCCTTGTCGAACTGCGAACAGCGACAACGTCATGGACGGAACGATGAGAAAGAGGAAAACGGCAACCTCCACCGTCTGCTCGATCTTGTTAGGCGTGCGTCGGGCCGCCCCTTCTATGGAGACGTCATTGACGTAATCCAACATGCGTCACCCTCCCGGGTAGTTATCGACTGGACCTCTTGTGCAGATATGATGCCAGCCCGAACGTCCATTTCACCTTCCTTGTGGTGCTTGCAGGCTTCAGTCCTGCTCCTGGGCCAGGGCCTCGCCGAGGCCGACCGTTGCCTCCTGCTCCGTGGCATAGGCGCGACAAACGGCTTCCCACAGCCCTAGTTCGGGACGCCAATACCAGACAGAGCCTCGCCTGCTCGTCATCACCCACCACAGTCCTTCTGTGCTTCGGATCAAGGTGAAGCGGCCCCGATGTCGGACGATCTCTTCACAAACCGGCGACCCGACGCCCGTAACCGGTGTCCAGGACGGTGCATCACTGGCGGGAAAAGACTCCTCGGACGCCTCTTGCACAGCGTCACGGAGGTCGGCCAGCTTCTCCTCTTCGAGCCGGCGAAGTTCGCTTCTCCGGCATCGCCGGGTTCGACGATAGACACGATTTTCGTTCTCCTTTGCGGTCAGCCCAGGGAGACACGGATGGCATGAGCTCCGTATTCGGGCCTAACGCTTCGCTTCCACCGTAGCGTTAACTTCGGGTCGACCGTTCGTCTGCGCGGCGGCTGCCCGCGACTTCACGACCGGCTTGCATGAATGGTTTCAACGGTTCCAAGGGCAACGGGAAGATAATGGTGGAATTCTGATCGGACGCCAACTCGGAAATAGAGCACGGCGTTCACGCGGACCGAGACGTTGTCCTTGGTAATGACGTCCTGAGGCTCGATAACTGTCGTCACGATTCGCAAGCTGATGCGCGTCATCGTCTCGAACGGCCCAAAAACTAAAATCAACCCGGGACCTCTGGGCTAGGGCACGACCCTGCCGAGGCGGAAGATCACGCCGCGTTCATATTCCTTGAGGACGCGGAGACAGGTGAAAAGGTAAAAGACGGCCAGCACCAAGACGCCCAGAACTCCGAATTCCATGTTGCTCATCACTGCATCCTAAGAAGGGGATTCGCCGCAAGTAAGTTAGACAGGGAGCCTCTTCAAGAAGGTAACGCGGTTGTTGGTTTCTCGAGGGCCTGGTTCCCAAAACGATGCAGCGCCTCAATTATTACCTCAGCATTATGGGCTGCCGAGAGACGCGGGGCGTTCAGGACGAGGTCGTAGTTTCGCGGATCGGTCGCGTCCTTCAGAAAATGGTCCTGGACGAAATCGACTCGTTCTCGGTCCATCTCCCGTACGTGACGAGCCGCTTCTCGCTCCGGAATGTTCTGCACGCGCGCGCCCAGGCCGCAACGCGCTCCCGCAACTTACCCACCAACCGAACGCGAAGCGTCGTTTCGGCGGGCAAAATGAAGGCTGCGCCGCGGCCGACGATTACGCACTCGCCATGCGTCCCCAAGGCGAGCACGGTTTTGATCAAATGGTGTGCATAAGCGCTTTCGCTCGGCGGCGAGTCCCAATCGCCCGTGTCGCGCGTGGGCATGCTGGCCTCGAAGACTTCGGTAATCCAGCTCAGGCTCCGTTCGTCCACGCTCTTCAGCAAAGCCGCCCGGACACCCATATCTTGAGCAATCTTTGCCAGCAGCTCGTCATCGTAGACGAGCCACCCCAAACGTTTGCCGGTTTCACGGGCTATCGAAGTTCCCATGGCTCCAGCCTCACGCGAAAGGGCGATTGTGAAGCGTGGGGAGGGAGGCGGCGTTTCTCGACTGGCAGCAGCGGTGCTCTGCGTTTCCCAGTAACGGCACAGATGTTCCAAGTTTTGGGCGAGAGCTTCGGTTTCCACATGCTCTCCTTTTCGGGGGCCGTCAATTGCGGCGAAGTTTGTTAATCAAACTTTTGAGTAATTCCTCTTTTTGGAGGACAAATTCCCTGTAGTTTGCGGTTTCGGTGCGATGTTCCTCGACAAGCGTGGTGCGCTGCCTTTGCTCGAGCCAGTTCAACAAGTGCGACCGTTCCTCCTCGGTCAGCGTGAGCACGAAGTCTACGGAAGGATTTTTTGAAGTTGTCATGAAGCACCCTAGTTTCTCGAGTTTTGTTGACGCTTCCTCTTCTTCGACGCAACGTTTGGCATTCTCCCAAGGGCCACAAAAAACGACCGCGGCCACACTGAGCCCGCGAAGGGTTCCCGTTGTTTTTTCGTTTTCGATGAATGAACTATCCATCATGTGCGGGCGTGCCCTTCATAAGGACTGTTCCCTTGTTCTTGTTCTCCCGGATGCGGGAGACGGGCTGATTGGCCGAGACCTTTGTATGGGGCCGCCCGGTTCTGCGGGGAAGGCGGCTGCGCGTGCAGCAGCGACAAAATCTGTCCCTGAAGGGCCCAACAAACTGAGAGCCCTAGAGCTAATTCCTTCAAAGCCTTTTTGGGCACGACACTTTCTCCCATGAGAAGGATTGGCAGCCGCGGGCTTTGCGGGCAGGCCGCAAAGCCAGGGAAAGCAGCATAAGGCGCCGGCCATGAACCAGCTCCTCTTTGAGCTCTCTACACGTTCTCCGATCCCGCAATTTTCCAAACGGAGAACCAGAGAATGGAAGTCATTTCCCCTTGACATCCTTTACTGCGGCCTGGGCCAACTCCAGATGTTCCCTTAAGGTCGGGAGGGATTTCTCGGCCCAAGCCTTCACGTCGGCATCCTGCCCATTCTTGGCCTCCATTTCGAACTGTTCGATGGCTTTCTGGTGTCCCGAAACCATGTCCTTGGCGTAAGCCTGGTCGAATGCGCTCCCTTTCAATTTGGACAATTCGTCAAACAACTCTTGATGCTTGGGTCCAACTTCTCCGAAAGCACCACGCCTTGTTTGGTAGTGATCTTCCGAAGTTCCTGATTCATGAGCGAGTGGTCGCGCATGTTGTCCGCGCCAAACTTCTTGACCGCCTCGCTCGCCGCGTCTGCCTCAGCAAGCTTGCCGAGCTTGGTCTCCGCCAAATCGATTTGGTCGGCCGTTTGGATGAAATCCACGTCGGCTACCTTAGTTTCCTTCTCGGTTTTGTCCTTGGCCTCTGACTTTTTGGCGATTTCCGTCCTATTTTTCTTCTTCATCTTGGTGATCGTGCCATTGCTTTCGACGATCAGTGCCGTGTCGCCCGCAGTGAAGATATCGATGTTCGCCACCTTGCCCGTGCTGTCCGCGTACTCGATGTTGTCGGCCAGCTTGAAGGTCTTGTCGATTTCCTTGCCATCGCTCTGCATCTTGACGGTCACCGTGCCTTTGTTGGCATCCACTTTGGTGATCGTGGCTTCCTTAGCTTGGTTGGCTGTTTTGGCTTCGCAGCCGACGCATAAGCTCATCAACACTATCGGACAGAGAACTAAACGAAACATAAGACGCTCCTTTTCGCTGGTATTTGCCGCGAACACAATTCGGCCTAGAAATGCCTCAAATGCGGAAAGTTCGAGCATGGCTGTTACACACTGACATGGGCCGGCGCGACGTGAACGGTCGTCGTCTCCGCTCGGGACCGACGCAGAATCTCTCCGGCGAGTTCCACCTCGTCCGCCGTCCCGTGGGCGACCAGAAGGAATATGGCCAGGACGGAATTCGTGTTAGAGGTCATTGGATTCCTTGCCTTTCTTTGCACAGTTACCCTGGTTATGCCCAAAGCACCATGCTTCAGGCTCCTAGAGCTGTCATTTGGGAAAGGCCCACCTCACCGGCGCACCTGCCGCCGGCTCATGAAGCAGGGCATTGAGCACATGAGCACTCTCTGAATTGTCGCAAGCTGAGCCCTGGTTTTTTCCTCTTTCGCGTTGTCAATTGGCCCCGCACTTAACGCTTGCGGGATGCCCGAGGAAGAGAACCGCGCATTCAGAGCCTCGTCGAGCGTAGGCTCCATCACCACTTTGTTGCCCATCGCCACGATGACCCGCTTGAGCTGAGGAAAATTCGTCCCCTCAGCCCGGAGATAAAGAGGCACCACATAGAGAAAGCCATTCTCGATCGGAATGACAACCAGCTTTCCGCGAATGACCCCCGAGCCTTTTTGGTCCCAAAGCGTCAGTTGTTGCGAGATGGTCGTGTTTTGATCGATCATGGCCGAAACTTGGTTCGGACCGTAGACGAGCTTTTCTTTTGGAAGCTGGTAGAACACCATTTTTCCGTAATGGGGAAAATCGCACCGGGCAGCCAGCCAAGCGATCATGTTGTCTCTTTTTTGAGGCGTGAACGGACTCATCAACAGGTATTCCAAGTGCTCGCTCCCGGGCAGTTTCATGAGGATGTAATAAGGCTCCATCGGAGCCACTTTGCCACCGTACTTCTCCAAGGGTGGGACCCACAGGTCCTCGCGATTGTAAAAAACTTGAGGATCCGTCATGTGGAAGCTCTCGTACTGGTTCGCTTGAATTCCGAAGAGATCCTGCGGATAACGGAGATGTAGCTTGAGATCGGCGGAGAGTTGATCCAGGTCCTTGAAAACGCCGGGAAAAGCCAGCCGATAAACGGCCAACACGGGATCGTTGGGATCCATGATGTAGAAGGACACCGTGCCCTCGTACATATCGACGATGGCTTTCACGGAATTGCGGATGTAGTTCAACCCGCCGCCCCACGCCGGCGTTTTCCGGATTCGAGTAGGGATAATGGTTCGAAGTAGTGTAGGCGTCCTGAATCCAATACAGTTTGCCTTCGCTCACGACAGCGTAAGGATCGGCATCGAGTTTCAAGAACGGTGCGATTTGCGCCACCCGTTCCTGCACGTTCCGCCAAATCTGAATGCGGCTCTCGGCGTTGAGAGAAGAAGTGAACAAGATGTTGATGTCGCCTTGCGTCCAGGCGAACAGGAGCCGCTTGCCGAAGCTGTCGAGCGGGACGCCGCCCTTTCCCGCGTAGCTGCTGTAAACGTTGCGATTGCCCTTGGGGTAATCGAATTCCTTGACGCCGGTCGCAACGATCTTGGAGCCTGGCATTCCCTCGCCAAAATAAATGGCCGGCTGGGTGATGTTCAGGCCAAACGAGCATTCGGGAGGAACGTTTTCGACGAGGAACTTCGGAAATCCGCCGAGCGTGCTTTGCGAGACAAAACTCATCACGACGCCATCGCCGTGGGTGAATTCCAGGTTTTGATTCACCCACGTTTGTGCCTGAGCGGGAAGCTCGGGCGACAGCTCGCGGGTCGAAAGCATCACTTGGTGATAGCCGTCTGTCAAATGGTAGCGATCGACATCGACCGCGTAGAAATGGTAATAAAGACGTATGGCTTGCGTTTGCTGGTAAGTCTGCATCAGGGGACGCGAATCCCAAAGGCGAATGTTGCGAATGGTGCCTCGATTGCGGGCAATGGCTGCGGCGGTCAGGTCCTCCAGCGCCGGGTAGGAGATTTCTTGGATGACATCCAAGTTGTAAGCATTGCGAGTGAATTTAATGTTGTTCGCCAAATACGGCGACTTCCAACCTGAGTTCGTTTGGTTGGACCACGAATTTTTGAACGAGAGCCGGCACGATGGAGATGCCCAAAAGGTTGAGCACTGCATAGCACTGCTCCAAGAGCTAGCGCATTTGAGCGCGGACGGAAGGAATTGAGCACCAGAAGTGGGCAGGCCACGGCCGAGGCGCCGATCATGATCCATTGGGCGATTATGGTAACGTGATCTGCCGTATAGCCAACTCCATAGACCACTCCTCGGGTGGAGTACATTAGGGCGTATCGATCCAGATAGTATCCCCATCCAAATGCAGCAGCCAAAACGACGAGGAGCAAAGAGAGATCGGCGCAGGCATTTCTCCAGATGCCGCTCTGGCGCATTTGGCGGAGGCGCCCGATTTCGAAGAATGCGAATTCGTATAGGACGCCGGCAATCGTCAGAAGGGTCAGGATGACGAGACTGCTCTTCAGAAGTTGGTAGAACGGCAGACGAAAGAGATAAAACCCCACATCCTTTCCGAAGATGGGGTCGGCAATCTCCAAGGAGCCACCATAACGGAAGCGCAGATAAGTGTCCCAGTGCGTATAGAAACCAAACGCGAAGAAAGCCCCGATCACTGCGGCGACCAAGGCAGTGTTTTGCTTCGCAATGCTACAGGGAATCGCGATTCCGCGTACGGTGAAGACACGCGTTTCCACAGCGCCGGCTGCAGCGACCGTTTCTCGTTCTTCCAGGGCGACAACCTTTTTGGCCGCCTGGCGAAGGTTAAGCCAAAAAAAGAGAAACGCCCCGGTGAAGGCGACGCCGATCAATCCCAATTTGATGGAAAAAAGCGTCCAAAAAATGCCGTCGTAGTCGAGTTGCCGCATCCAATACCACTTTTGCAGGAACTCTGGAATCACCAACAGGGCGCCGACGATCGCAATTGCAATCGGAACCCAGTTCAGCAGTTTTTTATGACGCGAACTAAATTTCGCTCGCCCCTCGGCTAAAGGCATTGTGGAAAGAGCATTTTGCCGAATGGCTGAGTCTGAATCCTGCCTATCCTTCGATTCGGCCTCGTCGTTCATTGTGGTTCCTTGCCTCCTGGAAAGCACCCGCCCAGAATGTGCAAAGCCCCGGCTACCAATCCTCCAAGGAGATGGTCGGCAGCCGGGACCCGGTTGGGTTGGAGCAATCTCTCGGAAACGGACTCTCCGCTCAACAAGCCCCTACTCGAGGCGGCAATCCCTAGAGATAGCCTTACGGTCGGGCACCACTCGGTTCACTTCCCCAGCCGAATGTGTGATGCTTAACAGACGGCTTATGCTTTGACGGCAATCTTTTTTGTGCCGGCATCCTTGGACTTGGTGATGGTCCATTCGATCTAAGTCCCCTCCAAGCTGGTCCCATTTTCCCCCGCGCCCTTCGTCCAGTTCATCGAATGAATTGGATGAATGCTCGAGGCGAGGCTGCCTTTTGTCCTCCGTCCCCGCCAGGAAGTCCCGGATCAAGCGATCCCGACAATTGTTTTCTGGGAATGCCCTACGCGAACCATTTCATAAGGCAGGCGCGGTTACGCGCTGAGCCACCGCTTTGCCGCTGAAAATTCGTGGTTGTGAAACACGCGGACTTGCCCTGGCATTGCCAAGGCGAAAATCTTGACCGCCCAGTGGATCCACTCGACATTCGATACGAAAGCCACTTTCTGCCACCCTGCGAGGTGCTTAAGGTACAACTTTGTGTCGTCCCACATGGCGGCGGCTTCGAATCCCTTGAATTCTTCGCCAAGGTAATAGAGGAGCCGAACCTTGTCCCGACCGGAGAACATCGCCTCCACCGCTGGAATTATGACGGAATCGTAATCATTTGCGGTCACCGTTCCCTTGGCGCTAAAGCCGACTGCGTTTGCCGGCAAATACGGGATTCTCTCGATCATCGCAGTTCGCCCTTTAATCTCGTCGCTTTCGTAAGATCATCATCGCCAAGTTGGAGTGCTTGGCCTCGATCCGGCTAGCAGGAAGAAGGCGCTGGGAACCAATTTGCCAGCGCCGAGAACCAAAGTTCTCGACCTCCGGGTCAGGATCGCCAGCCAAGCAATCCTGCCCTATTAGCTCTCTTGTCTCAGGTGCGAACCGGCCCTCCCTTTCAAGGCCGGTCCCCCGAATCGAGCCCCATTTTATCGAAGGCAGGAAAATGGAACTCGAATACCGGTTCGTGGAGGTTTAGCGCACGAAGCAGATGGCTGCGCTCGTTGGCGGGCAGGTCCTTCTCGCTTTGAACGTCCTTGCGGATTTCCTCGCCAGTTCCTTCGAACGCCTTGTGTTCCTTCTTCCCGTTGTCGGAGCGATAGTCGACCTCCGCTCGCCAGCGCTGGGCATCGAGACGCGTGAGCTTGAGCCCGTCGAGTTCTTGCCAAGCGTTGGTTCCATTCTTCAATTCGTAATCCTCGAACATATCGCGCAAGCGCTCGTCGGGACGCAACCGGAACACATGCTCTTGATCCAGCCCGCCTGCGACCTCGCGTTCGCCGAGGGTAATCTTGCCGGATTCGGACTTGCCGTTCCGCACGAACTCCAAGGCAATTTCATGGCCGGGCTTCCCTTCCCGGACCAGTTTCACCAGTTGTTCAGGAGTGGAGAGTTTTTGGCCGGCATAGCTCAGCAAGATGTCGTAGGGCTGTAGACCTGCTTTGGCGGCCGGCGAATCCTTGGCGACTTGCTCCACCAACAGCCCCTGACCTTTGGGAACGACGCCGGACATCTGGTGTGCCAGGGCTTGGGGCACCACCTCGACACCGACGCCCAGATAAGCTTGCTTGGTCCCTGCTTGGTTCGCTGCCCCTTGCTTTTTAGCCGGGGTATCGTCCGCGCGAGCCGGCGCGAAGCTCACCACCAGACCACAAAACGCCAACGCAAGTAACGCCTGTCTCATTGGATTTCTCCTTAACCCGAAAACATTTGCGGAAGAACCATCCCCCAGCGTAATGGGTTGCATAGGACGGCGGCGCACGCGTTCGCCCTGTGCTGTATCCGTCTTGTACGTGCTTTTGAACCAGGCCCCTATTGCTCTTGCCGGCGCCATTCAGGGAAGCACGTGTGGCAGCAAAAATTCGATGATTGATCACTAGCGAATGATGAGCAAATCTCGTACCCTTTGCGTGACCCGGTGCGCCAGCCGTCCCTTTCGGCCGCCTGGCACTAACCTACCCTTGGATTTGCCCCTCTCGTTCACACAATCGACTGCACGATTTCTCCCGCAACCCAGTCAAATCTCATCAATGCTCTTGACGTAAATTCCGTTGATCATGAGTGCGTTGATAATATCGTAGAGCCTTGCGGCGCCGATGTCGCTCAGATGGATGATGGCACGATCTGTTGCAGGATCATAAGTCGTGAGTCCCGACTGCACTCCCGATACGCCCCGCAAGGCATCGATCATGGCGTTTTGTATGGAGCGACTTTGATCTATTCTCGTGTCGTACACGCCCAGAACGAGGGAAACGGTGAACGTGCTTCCCTCGGGGTTCTGAGTCACCACTGCACGCGCCAGCCGGCCTATGTCGATTTTCTTCAGATCGTAAATGACGAGGAAAAGGGGACGGGTTCCAATCTGCAGGGCCGACCGGGCATCCATGCCGATTTGCTGATCTCCTTGCCTTTCGACCCGTGCTTAGCTCACCATGGATTGTCCTTTCCAATGCCGCATCTGCTCCCCATCTTTTCATTTAGCCACTCAGGGAGCATCGAAGCTCCCATCTGTCAGTTTTCTGGTGGGCATTTCGAAGGTTCGTTAGAACGTCCGGAAACAATGATAGCGCTCTTCTATATCAACGTGGACATTTCTAGCGAGCCTCCCACGTTAGTGGGGGGAGTTAGCCGTAAACTCCCCCCACTAACGAGCGTTGCCGCTGGCTTCCCTGGCTCGAAAATGCTTCCGTGTCTTATCGGCAGATGCGCTGAGACCAAACGCTTCTCTTTGGGGAGCTTGGCTGATTCCGCCTTCTGAACGTCAATGGGCATGGCAGCGATTTGAAGATTTTAGATTAGCTTGGCATTCGAGGCATTACCAGTCGGGGAGCGGTCTACACTTCGTGTCGGGGAAACCCCGACGCTTGCGTTGGCTGGCCTAAGGCCATGCGAAGCCTCCAGAGCCCCTTCGTTGCCCCCCCCTATCCACGCCAACCTGGAAATCTCGCCGCTCCCAATGTCCCGAGGTCGTCCAAAGGAAGGTGAAGCGAATGGGAGCCTTCTGTTCCGCCAGCACGAGCCAGGCGCCGCCTTTGTGTCGCCGTCAATACCTTACCCCGGTCGGTCTGGACTACGTTGCCGCTGTTGCCCCTGCCGCCGACTTCCAGGTGCGGCGCGAGCAATGCGAAGAGCCGCAGCTTGGCGAGCACCGCCGGTGCGCCCTCCAACCGCGTGTGAATGAGCACACAGGGCCGGTGCGGATCGGCGATCACTTCCTTGACGATTCGGTACTCTCTCTGGGAATCGACATTGGCGATACGGTAACCCAGTGCGCCAGGGGCCAGACTTTCGTGGGCGTTATCCATTTGGCGTTCGCCGCGGAAAAACGTTTCCCCATCGGTAACGAGATATTGCAGGTCGCGTATTTGCGGCCGATCAATGGTCGGGTAGTAAACCTCGTTCAGGATTCCCTTGGAGACGGTAAACCAGACCCGGCTCAACGCCGCGTAAGCGGTCCCTACTCCGTGCTTGTCGCTGCGCGTCCAGGCGCGGGTCGATCCCAGGACTGCCGGTGGCCGGATGGTCGCTTAACAGGATTGGCATGAAAACTCCTTTTTAGCATAAGTGGCCAATGGGCCCCGAAGAGCGAGTGTTTCCAACCATTGATCCGGCACGTGAAGGGCATTGGCTATGATCGTCAACACACGCCAGAGGGGAGATTCGCCGGCAACGGCCTCTGGACTCAAAACGCCCTCGACCTTACCGCAGCTCAGGGCAAGGCTCCTTTGGCAATCAACTCTGTGGCCGGTGGGTCGGAAAATTCGGGGATCAACAGCGCGCGCCGGTTGCTGCTGAGATAGTTTAAGGCCCAGCTGACCCTCACTGGCGGGAAATGACTCCGATCGAGTTACTCAGCGCGTAGGGAATCAAGCCTGTCCCGGCTCATCGGGTTTGGTCGCGATTAGTCGCTGAATCCTGGAAATCTTGCCAATCACAAGCAATACATTCTGGACGTTTGAGGACTCTCCCCGACCTCCCATCGTTTGCATGAGTAGGTCGCCTGACCCGAGGCCGATAACCCAGTGACGGAAGAGGTCGTCTTGCCGTTTCGAGAAGATCATGTTGTCGGTGTCCCAACTTTTATCCACGATGCCCCCCAAATATTCGTGGGTGACCTGGCCCGGCCGGAACCTCCAGAAGCTCATGTGATCGATGAAAAAAACGGTGATAAACCAAGCGATGCAAAGCAAGCTGGAGGAAAAGAGATAAAAGCCCAGGCTCAGGTAAATCGATAAATGGCCAAGATAGTCCAGAATGGGGTCCCACCAATTCATGTGGACGAACAAGAGGGTTAAGAATGCCAACCCGGCTATAATCAATGCTCCCTTCATCCCGCGGACCCGCGCACTCGTAATGGCGATCAACATAAGCATGAGCAGGGCGTAGACCACCCCTAGATTTTGGCTGGGATAGAACCACTCCGCCTTCCCGTCGAATGTCACCACGTCATGGTGCATCCAGGTCATCAAGGCCATGACGTATCCTGCCACCCAGAGCGGCCACCAGTACAATAACGCGGAATGGCCGTAGACGATCACCTGCAAAACTTCCGACTCGGAATGGCGGGATTGAGCAGTTGCCGGCTGAAGTTCGGCGGACATGCGTATCTCCTGTAAGCCTCTAAACAATCTGGTGTTTGCTCGCGTTCTCATTCATTCCGTGCGTGTGAGGCCATATGCACCTCCTCGGCCGCGCCGGTGTGGCAAGCGAAAAAGCCCAACAGGTTACCCGGTGAAACCCGTGGCAACCGATCAAGCTCATACAAACTGCTGGAGCCACCACAATGTGAAGCATATAGTGTGCCGAATTTGAGCGTTCTCAGGGCGCGGTCCTTTCAATGGCCTCGATCGCCAAACAGTCGGGGAGCGCACTGCAAAACGTACGGGGGGAACCCTGACAATCGTTTTCGATTGCGGGGGGCTATACTAAACCCCAAGCTTGGCCTAGCAGCAATCCTGGCGGTCGAGCGTCGCACGGATTGAAGGATTCGAGGTCCCGAAGATGGCTGAGAAGAAGATCGAGAGCCCAGTCAGCACTGCCGAGCAGTCCGGGCCGCCCACGCGCCCGATCGGAACGCCCGCTTCGTCGACTGAGCAACTTCCCCGGTCGCCGGCAGAACCGGCTCGCACGGGCTCAAGGCCGTCAAGGCTGCGGACGGCATGGCCATGGTTCAGGACCCGAAAACCGCCGAGTACGCGCGGACGCCCGAAAACGCCATTGCCACCGGTCTGGCGGATTATGTCCTGTCCGTCGAGCAAATGCCCGATGCGCTTATCAAGTACCTGCAACACTATTACCTCAACGTTACCAAGACTTTGGCGGAAGAACCCAAGGGCTTGGTCCACGTGGGCCAGATCCTGGCCCTGGTGCGCGCGCCACCCATTTTGATTTCCGCTATTATCGCAGACCGATGCTCGCGCGTAGGATCGAGCGGCGCATGAGTTTGAGCAATCAGAGTCAGATCGATGCCTACGTTGCTTTTAGGAGCGAGCACCCCGAGGAAGTGAAACACCTGTTCCACGACCTCCTGATCAGCGTGACGAGTTTTTTTCGCGACCCCTCGTGGAGATTCCGATCGCCACTGCCTTGGATTCGCCCGTTCCGACCAAACGCCTGACCCACTGGAGCCCAACCCGCTCGACCAGCTTTGCCGACGTCGCCCACCGTCTGCTCCTGACCCAGTTCGCACCGCCGGCGGCGCTCATCAACCCCAAATTCGAGGTTCTCCATTTGTTCGGGAACACCGATGGCTACCTGATCGTACCCAGCAGCGAACCGACCCGCGATCTGCTGATGATGGCTCGCGCGTGCGAGAAGGGAAAGTTTATTTGAGCGAAGGGGTGACTCAAAGTATGTTGCACAGAACCGTCGGCGCCAGCCAACCCGAACGGACGAGCGCGGTCGTCGATGCGTTGACCGATAGGGAACTGGAGGTCTTCCGATTGATCGGCCAGGGTATGAAGACCGCTCTGGGCGCCGAACAACTGCACCTGAGCGTCATAGAATCCTATCGCGATCGCATCCGGGCCAAATTAGACCTCAGCGACGGCGCGGAACTTGTCCACGCAGCAACTCAGTGGGTGCTGGAGAACGGATGAAAAGGCCTGCCATCGCGGTGGCTTTCTCTGTCTTGGTTTCTTCCCTTCCCGTCGGCCCAATCACCGCTGCCACAGGATGCGCGCTTCTTCCAGGGGGACCGATACGCCGTCGCAAAACGGGCGGGCCCTGGCGGTGTAGTCCGCCGACGGGCGGTCTACGGCTATGGTCGCCGAGTAAAGATAGCCGCCGGGCGCGCCGGCCAGTTGGCGATCGCGTTTCATCTCCTGTACCACAGGGGCGCCGCCCATGAGCCCGTCGGCGTAGAGCTCTACGCGTAACGCCATGGGGTCGAAGTCGTCGAAGTAAAGCGGAACTTCGAAGAAGTGCTGTTCGCCTCGCGTCTCGACCCTTACTTCCCCGAAGTGCAGCTTGCCCCATTTCTGTTCCAAAGCTTGCCGCCAATCGACTATCTTCTTACCGCGTGCTCCTTTCTTTGCGGAGCGTTCGCGGTAGGCAGCGGCAGCTGGAAGATAGAGTTGTTCGGTGTATTCGCGCACGGTGCGGTCCGCGGAAAAGAGCGGCGTCAAGCGCGCCATGCTCTCGCGCATACGTTTGAGCCATGCGGTGGGAATGCCGTTGGCGTCCCGACGATAAAACTCTGGAATCACTTCTCGTTCGAGCAGGTTGTAGAGCGCGTCGGCTTCGGCAGCGTCCCAGGCGGGATCGTCGCCATGCTCGCGGCCGTCCCCCAACGCCCACCCCACTTCGGGAGTATAGGCTTCGGCCCACCAGCCGTCCAATTCGGAGAGGTTGATGCCGCCATTGACGAGCACTTTCATGCCGCTCGTACCGCTCGCCTCCCAGGGCCGCCTGGGCGTGTTGATCCAGACATCCACTCCCTCCACGAGATGCTCCGTCAGCAACATGTCGTAGTCGCTCAAGAAGACCACGTGAGGTCGATGCTCTGATTGGCGTATGAAACGGATCCATTCCTGAATCAATGCTTGGCCCGCGCCGTCTTTGGGATGGGCTTTGCCGGCGATGATGAGCTGGACGGGGCGCTCGGGATTCGTCAGGATTCGCTGCAAACGCGCCGGGTCATGCAGCAGCAGGTTCGGTCTCTTGTAGGTTGCGAAACGCCGTGCGAACCCCAGGGTCAACGCGTTGGGATCGAACAGCCGTTTCGCCTGCTCAACCGCGTCGGGCGCGGGCCGGAGGCGGCCAGTTGTCCTGCCAGCCTTTTGCGAGCGTAGGCGACGAGAGACTGGCTGGCAGCCGTGCGAAATTGCCAAAGCCTGTCGTCGGAAACGCTGCGAATGTCCTTTTCCAAGGTCTGCGCCGTTCCCAGCCAGCGGTCCTTTCCGCAGAACTCCGTCCAAAGCTCGTCGGCCGAGGCCGAGTCCCAGCTCGGCATGTGAACGCCGTTGGTCACGTGGCCCACGGGAACTTCCGCCTCAGGCCAGTGTGGAAAAAGCGGTCCAAATATCTGCCGGCTCACCTTGCCGTGCAAGCGGCTGACACCGTTGATGGCCCCGCTTCCGTGGATTGCCAAGTAGGCCATGTTGAACGGTTCGACCGCATCGTCAGGGTTCTGGCGGCCCAGCGCCAGCAGATCGTGAACCGTAATATCAAGCTTCTCCTGGGCATAGCGGCCAAGGTATTGTTCAATGAGTGCCGGAGCGAAGCGGTCGAAGCCTGCCGGCACAGCCGTGTGTGTGGTGAAAAGGTTTCCCGTTCGGGTGACAGCCAGGGCAACTTCGAAGGGCTGGCCGGTCTCGGTCATGAAGGTCCGGGCCCGCTCCAAAATGGCGAATGCCGCGTGCCCTTCATTCAAGTGACAAACCTGAGGCTGAATGCCCAGCGCCCCGAGCAGCCGCCAGCCGCCGATCCCAAGAATCAGTTCTTGTTCGAGTCGCAACTCTGGCCCGCCGCCATAGAGCTCGCTGGTTATTCCTCGATGAGCGGGGTAATTGGCCGCGTCATTGCTGTCGAGCAAATAGAGTTTCACTCTCCCTACCTGGGCTTGCCAGGCGCGCAGCCAGACCGAGTAGCCCGGCAAGGCAATCTCCAGGCGCAGCCATTCGCCGTTGGCGTGGCGTAACGGCGCCACGGGCAATTGTCCGGGATCGTTGTAGGGGTAGAGCGCCTGTTGCGCCCATCCTTGTCGATGACCTGGCGAAAGTAGCCTTGTTGATAGAGCAGCCCCACGCCAACCACAGGCACGCCCAAATCGCTGGCTGCTTTGAGCTGATCGCCAGCCACGTTGCCTAGCCCGCCTGAATAGATCGGCAGCGCTTCGCTCAACATGAATTCCATGCTGAAATAGGCGACGCTGTTCAAGGAACTCTCCGCGTGATTCTGCTGAAACCACGCCGGCGCCCCATTTCCTGCCGCCTGAGCTTCGCCAAGCTTGTGACGTCCTTGCGAAATGCGGCGTCGGCCAAGACGCTTTCGATCCGCTCCGGCGACACGGTCTGCAAGACTACCCAAGGGTTATGGGTGAGTTCCCACAGTTTCGGATCGAGCTTTCGCCACACTCGGTCGGTGGCATGATTCCACGAACAGCGCAGAATCCAGGGCAAGCTCCGCGAGCCAATCAAATCCTTTTAGGTTCGTGGGCAGAAGGTTGTAGAGCGGCTGGGCAACGGCCTTTGGTTTGATTTTGCTCATGGGGTTTCCCTAAGACTCAACGCAATGGGGATCAGGACCAGCACGATCGCTCCTTTATTCTTTTGTTTGACAGATTAGCACAGTTGTCGAATGCCTGTCCAGAATGCAAACGTTGCCCTGAAATGAAAAAAGCCCCAGCCGCAAAAAGCGGCCGGGGCTTCGTCTGAATAGATCCGGGATTGAGTTCGAGGCGAACTCGCGCTAAGAGTCAGCTTGCCTTCGCTCGCGACTAGCGAGGCGTGCCCAAGCGATTGGCTGCAACTCCTGGCGTTGGGAAATAATGATTTGGCGAACGGTAGGAGCTAAGGCTCGAAGGCGCATTATTCTGCCGCGCGCCGGCGGTTTGTGAAGCGGGCGCTGCGGTCGTGCTGCCGTCACTTGCCAGTTCATCCTCCAGCGCTTTCAATTCTTTGGCCCTGCGCAGGTTCGCTTCAGTCTGGCGGCTGTCCCGCGCCGATTTGGCGCCGCTCTGGCTACTCTGCCTGAAATCGCTTGCCCAATCGTGGAAATCGGCATCCGCCTCGTCATTGACGCGGCGCCGCGGCTTGGCTTGACCGGCGGTCCCGGCCTTTTGATCGCCCGACGATAAATCAGCATTGGCCAGGGTTTGATCGACCTCCTGGCGCAGCCGTTGCTGTTGATCGGCTAGCTGGCGATCCGTTTGTTGCATGGTGGTCGTAGTTTGGGTATTGATTGCGTCCTGACGAACCTGCGGACGCACCAAGGCGTAGTAATTCACCGCAGCGCTTCCCGGCCGCAGCATATTCAAATACGGACTCAAGGTGGGACTTGCGCCGGCGCCGAGAGCTGAGCGCCCAAAGGAACTGGAAGAAGCTCCGCTAAAGCCACCAGATTGGGACTGGCCGAATCCGGAACTGCGACCGAACGCGCCGGTGTTGGTGCCGCCCCCAAAAATGCCGTAGTTACTGGCGCCCGACCCGGCAATGCCGACTTGGGCTTGAACGACCGCAGGCAGACCGAGCGAGCCTGCCAGAACGGCAGTGGCGATCAGGTGTAGCCTTTTCATGGCCAATCTCCTCAAGATCCATAAGTCCCGGGCGTTCCTTCCCGAATTATAGCTCGGTAACCCGGAAATGAGAAACCGGACTTGCTAAAAGCCCGATTTTAGGTGTCAAACGGGGCACGTTAGGACGTATGGTCTGAGTAGAACTCATCCGAACCAACGAATGCGCTGACGATGTCTTCGTTGGTGACGCCGCTCGAAAATTGGCCCACCCAGTAAGCAATCTCGGAACCGCTGGCACTTCGGCCAAAATACTTCTTGTATTCCGCTGAAACAAGCTGACCTTCACGCTCAGGGCTGGCGGCAAAGCCATAGGCCACCGAATCGCGGCTGACACCGTCTCCGAGTTGGCCTGCCCAGTATGCCTCTCCCGTTGGATCGGCCGGCCGGGAGAGCAAACTTTGATATAAAGCGGCCACCCAGCCTTTATCCGTCGCGCCCGCGTTTTGGTAGAACTCCGCGGATCCAATGAATTCCGCTTCGAGCTGTTCATCCGTCATCCCGTCAACCAGCCGATTTGTCCAGTAGGCAAGTCCATTTTGGTCGGCGGCTCGGCCGAGGAATTGGACGTAGGCCGGCTGGATAATCGTGCCGAAGTATTCGGCGCTATGATCGATCAGGTTGACGAGCGTAGACCGAGGCACCCCCGAATCGAGTTGGCCGCTCCAGTAATCGAGTCCCGTCAGGTCCGGCGCTCGCCCGAGCACGGAGCTATATACCGCGTCTACATATTGCTTGCTAGGCGTATCGAGCAAGGTCTTGGTGTTGGCTTGAGCCGACGTTGGGGTCGCCTGCACCTTGCCTAGTTTATCGGTGGCCACGGAATAGAAGCTGTATGTATGTCCAGAAGCGCCCTGGTAAGTGGCTGACGTGTTCGTCGTTGCGGCCAACCAAGCCGTAAATGCTCCGCCGTTATCGGAGACGTAGATGGAATACGATGTGATACCAGGCCCGTCTGGGTCGTCTTGGCCGGTCCAGGACACGGTGAAGCTGGGCTTCGTGAAAGGCGGCAAACCGGTAACCGCGCTGGTCGGCTCGGTGGCATCCACGGTCGTGGTCGCCTGGGCACTTGTTGGCGCTGCTTGGACGTTGCCGGCGTTGTCCGTGGCGACGCTGTAGAAATCGTAGGTATGCCCGTTTTGACCTGCGAACGTAGCAGAGGTCCCCTCCGTGTTGGACACGAACGGCATGAACGAACCGCCGTCGTCGGCAACATAAATGGTATAGGACGCGATACCCGAGCCACCCACGTTGTCGTTGCCGGACCACGAAACGGCAAAAGCAGCTGAATTCTCCAGAGCAGGAAGGGCCAGGACACTGCTGCTCGGTGCCGCGGTGTCGATCGAAGTTGTCGTTTGGGCATTAGTTCGCGCGTACTGCACGTTACCAACGTTATCGGTGGCGATGGTATAGAAACCATAGCTATGGCCGTCTTCACCATTGAACGTCGCCGAAGTCGCTGTGGTGTCTGTCAGGAAGGGTGTGAACTCGCCGCCGTTGTGCGAGACGTAAACGCTGTAGGACGCAATTCCCGAGCCGCCGGCGTTGTCGCTGCCCGACCATGAAACTGTGAAAGCAGTCGTGTTCACGAATGCCGGAAGCGACTGGACGCTGCTGGTCGGTGGCGTTGCGTCCACCGTAGTCGTCGCCTGGGCAGTGGCTGGCGTGGGCTGCACGTTGCCGGCATTGTCGGTGGCGATGCTGTAGAAACCGTAAGTAAATCCGTCTTCTCCCCCAAAATCGTTTGAGGTTTGCTCTGTGTTGTGTAGGTACAGCGTGAAAGGGCCGCCGTCAACGGAAGAGTAAACATCATAGGAGGCGATGCCAGTTGCGCCAAAACCGGGCGTCCCCGACCAGGTTATTTGGAAAGTCCGAGGTGAAAAGACAGGTAAGGTTGCGACAGCACTCGCGGGCAAGCCGGTCACATTTAATTTGAAAGTCTGAGTGGCAGCGCTGCCGTTTCCGTTATCCGCGGTGAAGTGCAGCAAATAGGTGCCGATGCTGCCTGCCACCGGTATGCCGCTCAGGACGCCAGTTGCCGCATCGAACGTTATGCCGTCAGGCAAAACATCGGCGCTGCTCTCACTTAAGGTCGGTGCCGGGAAGCCACTGTCCGTGACGGTGAAAGAGCCGACCGTGCCCACTGCGAAACTGATGCTAGCGGCGCTGGTGATGGCCGGGGTTTGGTCCACGGTCAGTGTGAAATCTTGAGTGGCATCGCTGCCAATTCCGTTGCTGGCCGTAAACGTCAAAGGATAGATGCCTCCCATGTTGGCGGAGGGCGTGCCGTGAAGGATGCCGGTGGCGGTGTTGAAGCTGACGCCGTCGGGCAAAGCTCCCACTTCGCTTAATGTCGGAGTTGGGGAGCCGGTCGCCGTGATTGTGAATGAGCCGACCGCCCCGGTGGAAAAAGTCGTGCCGTCGGCGCTGGTAATCGCTGGTGCCTGCTCGACCATCTGGTCGACCATCAGGCTGATGTTTGCGGAGCCCCAGTCACCGAGGGCATCGGTGAAAGTCGCTGTAATGGTCAGCGGATTAACCGAAGGCATGCTCGTGACCGTGCCTGAAAAAGTCCCATCAGCATTTAGTGTCAGCCCGATCGCGGACAACCTGCCGGCATCTGCTGCCGAAATGGCAAAACTAGGCGCGGAGGGCGCCGACTTTGGCCACGTCGACAAAACCATTGTTCGATACGTAGAGGTTGCCGTTGCTGTCGAAGGCCAAACCTTCTGCTTCGGGTAAGGAGGCGAACTGTGGAACGGGAGTGCAGATCGTACCGTCGGGCGTCACTTCGATCACCGGATTGAGGCTATTGTGGTTGGCGATGTAAAGGATGCCGTGGCGGTCGAAGGCCAAGCCTATGGGATCAGCAAGGCCGGCAGTTGCGGGAACGAACGTGCTGACGATGCCGCCGGGCGTCACTTCGCTCACCGTGTTGGCGTCACTGTTGGACACAAAGAGATTGCCTTGGCTGTCGAAAGCTAAACCTCCTGGCTCGGACAAGCCAGCGGTAGCCGGAACAAACGTGCTGACCGCGCCGCTGGGCGTCACTTCACTAACTGTATTGCTATTTGCATTGGCCACAAAGAGGTTGCCGTTGCTGTCGAAGGCCAAAGCATCTGGGCCTGACAGGTCGGCAGAGGCTGGCACAAAGGTGCTGACGACGCCGGCGGGAGTCACGCTCGTAATCGTATCGCTATATAAATTGGCCACGTAAAGGTTGCCGCTGCTATCGAAGGCCAAGCCTTCTGGTTCAGATAAGCCAGCGGAAGCAGGAATAAACGTGCTGATTGTGCCGTTGGGCGCCACTTCGTTCACTAAGTTTCTACCTGGGTCGGCCATGAAGAAGTTGCCGTCGCCATCCAGGGCTATAGCTTGTGGAAAAAAGTGAGCGTAACTATCAGTGATATAGTAGAAGATCACGTTCCCCTGTCCCGCCACGGCAAGGGGTGGCAATCCTGTTGAAGCGCCGACGCTCGTTTCCAAACTCGTGGGGTAGATAACCGGCTGCGTGACGTAAAGGGTGATCACATTGGAGCCGGAGTCGCCGAGGGTATCTGCGACATTGACCGTGAAGTTGATCGGATTGGGCGAGGGCACGCTCGTCAAAGTGCCCGAAAAGGTTCCGTCGAGATTCAGAGTCAGCCCGATCGCGGCCAAATTGGCGGCGTCGGCGGTCGATAAGGTAAAGCTCGGTGGGGCTGGCGCCACTTTTGAAACGGTGTTGTTGCCTCCGTCGGCCACGTAGAGGTTGCCGCCGGTGTCGAAGGCCAAACCATTAATGTTAGTCAAGCCAGCGGATGCTGGAACGAAGCTGCTGATCGTGCCGTTAGGCGCCACTTGGCTCACCGTGCCATTGCCATGATTGGCCACGTAAAGGTTGCCATTGCTGTCGAAGGCCAGACCTATCGGATAGGACAGATTACTAGGGAAAGATGCAAGAAAGGTACTGACTATGCCACTGGGCGTCACTTTGCTGACCGCGTTGTTGCCATAGTTGGCCACATAAAGATTGCCATGGCTGTCGAAGGCCAATCCTTCTGGATCCGACAAGCCGGCCGAAGCGGGAACGAAAGTGCTAACGGCCCCGCTGGGCGTGACTTCGCTCACGGTATTGTCATCAAAGTTGGCTACGTAAAGATTGCCGCGGCTATCGAACGCCAGATTATCGGGCCCGACAAGCCGGCGGATGCAGAGACGAAGGTGCTAACCAGTCCATTGGGCGTGACTTCGCTTATGGTGTTGCTGCCGGCGTTGGCCACGTAGAGGTTTCCGCTGCTGTCGAAGGCCAAACCTTCTGGATCGAACAAGCCGGCGGAAGAAGGAACAAAGGTACTGACTGTCCCACCGGGCGTCACTTCGCTCACTGTGCTACTGCCAAAATTGGTCGCGTAGAGGTTGCCGCTGCTGTCGAACGCCAAACCTTCCGGAAAAGCTAGGCCTGCGGAAGCATCGAGATAGGTGGTCAGGACACCTTCCCCTCCCGACGCTGTGAGCGCGTGCAATCCGATCGGGGCCCCAACACTGGCCTCTAAAACCGTGGGCGCAATCGTTAACAGGGCCGGCAAATCGCGCCCTTCGAGAATTTCCAGCAGCAGGCGAACTCGCCGCCTACTTGGATTGAGAAGCCGGGTGTTCTTGGCCCGGTGTTGATTGGATGTCAACCAGCGGGTAAGCAATGTGGCAGTCATGGTTTTCCCGGAAAAACGGAGAATTGAACACGCGGCGAAACCGCCAAAGGCAAGCCGCAACGGCTGCAGTTTCGCCTTTACACTACGCACTTCCGACGAGCGCCACAAGAAGGATCTCGGCCCAAGGGCGCAAGGCCAATGCTCTGGCCTTCTTCTTATCCTTTTGCCTTCGATTTTTTTGTCATCAGCTTTTGTGGTGGATGGTGGCCGGTGCATGGTGGATGGTTGTTCCGTCCTAGATCGCGGATGGTTGTGCGTTCGTGGCAGGTGGCCCGTTGAGCGGGCAGTTTGTTCTATTTCCTGTTTCGTAACGGCTCCTTCTTGGTGGAGTGCGGTGGGGAGGTGGAGGGCTGCTTCGCTTTCACATGGTTTTTGCCGTTTGATATCGGCTTTTTTTAGCGAAGCGTGCAAGCTGCCAGGTCATTGGTTCGGGCTTCGGTCATGATGGGCAGCGCTACGCGGGCAACGTCATTGCCCACGTGGGTGGGCAGGGAGTTCAAGACGACGGCCGGCTCCTTCTTGTTCATGGCGTCTTTTTGATAGTGATCCCATTCGTCCCGATCTATGGAGTCGGGATGCGGGGCTACAAGAGGCCTGCCGACAACATAAGAAATGAGAGTTTTGGCTGCACTGGTATCACCGGCTTCGGCTTTTTCCAACAGTTTGCGCACAACGCAAACGAAAGCCTCTTCGGAAATGCTGTTGCGGAAGATTTCGAGCATCCGCACAATGTCTGGCGTGAGGATTTAAGGTTGGTTGTGCTCCGGATCCTCTGACGCTTTTGGATTTCTGGGGCATCTCCAAACCTCGTGAGGCCAGATTGAATATCAATACATCTCATTGATTGTGACAATCCGTTGTGGGATTAGAGTAGGTTAGCCGGAGCGAGGGGTGGGAGATTGGAAGATGGAGGGATTCTGGCCCAACCTATTTGAACCGAGATGGAAAGGAAAGGCGGATCATGCTCGAAAAAATCCTCACGCGGTACCAGGCAGGAGAGCATCTTGTCGTTGGCGTTCTCATCGGGCTGATGGGCTCAGTCTGGAAATTGTGTTCGGCCTCAACGTGTTCATCGACTGGCCTTTCTGGGTGATGCCCTTGAACATTGGCAATTGCTCGACCGTCTTGCCGACTCCTTTTGAACTCAAGCCTTTCTGTTTCTCCTTCAAGCTTGAATTGTGTTAGACGAGGAGTCGCATTCCAGCTTTAATATCGTGAAGCTTGCTAGCTCATTCCAGGAATTCGCAGCAGCCAAGGACGCCGCGCAACGAATCGGAACGAGAAGAGCGAATTGCACTCCAGAGATCAGGCACTCGGGAAACTCACATGCCCAGGCGATTCATCTGCGGGAAAGGCCATCAATGGGGTGCAGATGCCGCCAAGCCAGGCCAAGGTGCAGTTTGTCCCGTTTGCGGCTCCCCAGGCACGATGGCAGAAGCACGTTCCTGCTTGATTCGAGATGCACAAACAGAAGCCGTTACGATTCAGCCCAAGTCTTTGGCCGTTCCGCTGGCGTCTGCCTGTGCCGGCAACCCTGGCGCAACAGCTCTTCCCAAAGTCGCGGGTTACGAAATCCTGGACGTTCTCGGTCGCGGCGGCATGGGCGTGGTTTACAAGGCCCGCGAGGTCAAAGGGAGTCGCCTCGTTGCATTGAAGATGATTCTGGCCGGCGGCCATGCTGAGAAACAGGATTTGGCTCGCTTTCGGACAGAAGCTCGTGCAATTTCGCGCTTGCAGCATTCGAACATCGTGCGGCTTTATGAAATCGGCGAATCGGAAGGGCACCCGTTCTTCACCCTCGAACTTTTGGAGGCGGGCAGTCTGAAGGACAAACTCGATGGCGCCCCTTGGCCGCCTCGCAAAGCGGCTCGCCTGGTACGCACTTTAGCCAGGGCCATTCACCATGCCCATGAGCGTGACATCATCCACCGCGATCTGAAGCCGGCCAACGTGCTATTGGCTGCCGACGGTGCGCCCAAAATAACGGACTTCGGTTTGGCCAGGCAACTGGACACGTCCGGGTGCCAGACGCCAAGCGATGCGGTACTGGGTACGCCCAGCTATATGGCGCCGGAGCAGGCCGGCCAGGCCAAGCAAGTCGGTCCGGCGGCCGATGTCTACGCCCTGGGAGCCATTCTCTACGAGCTTTTGACCGGTCAGCCGCCTTTTCAAGGGGACACGTCGCTCGACATCATCATGCAGGTAGTCGCCGACGATCCGGTGTCGCCTCGGCTGCTCCGGCCCAATCTACCGGGCGACCTGGAGAACATCTGTCTAAGGTGCCTGCAAAAAGCCCCTAGCGAGCGCTATCCCAGCGCTCGGGCACTGGCCAATGATTTGGGGCGGTTCTGCGCCGACGAACCGGTCCGGGCCAAGCGCAGCCGGCCGTGGGATGCCGCGACTCAGTGGGTCAGACGCAATCCGGCCATTGCCATCCTCATAGCCGTGATCGTCTCGCTGTTCTTTTTGAGCGTCGTGCAAACGATGCGTTTCCGTTTCTGAGGCAGATTCGTCAGACTGGTGCGGGAAACTCGGAGTCGTGCATGGATATCATCACATTCCAATGCAAGTCGTGCTCGGCAACCTTGAAAGCCCCCGTGGACAAAGCCGGCAAAAAGGTTCGCTGTGGCGGCTGTAAAGCGGTCGTCGTCATCCCGACTCCGGAGACCTCCGAGACCGAGAACGATGTCGAGTCGAGTGCGGCTGAGCCCGATGCGGAAGCTCGAAAGCCCAAGAAGGCAAAGCCTCCTGCCGAAGAGGATGACGGCGATGCTGAACCGGCTGCAGCCGAAAGCCGGAAACGCCCTCGCCGCGGAAAGAGCCAAGCGTTCGGAACAGCTACGCCGCGCCCCCGGCTGGCGCATGGTTCGGCTCGGCCTGATTCAGATTGGCGTTTGTTTGTTCTTGGTAATCCTGACGACCGTTGCGGGCACCTTCAGGATATCGATCTGGCTCCCATTGATTTACGCGCTTCAAGCTCTCCCTATCCTTGGCTACATTTTATGTGCCTTTGTGCCCGTACAAGGAGCTGCACGAATTTTGGCTCTAGCCAACCTCGTTGTGATAGCTGTCGGCTTGACTCTCACCGTCACGTTACGGTCGATGTGGGGATCGCCGTTCGAAGCGTTACAAGATTCAGGACAATCGTCCCGCCGTCAAGAGCTGGATAAGAAGTCTGTTGAAGCCGTGCAGCAAATGCAAGAGGAGGTCAAGAAGCAGGTTGCCGAGACCATGAAGCAGATACAGGCGGGGAACAAAGAGGCATTATCCAAACCGCAATTCGAATTCCAGCTCCCTTTCAAATGGCGCCTGCAAATTCTGCTGAGCCAATGGGCATTCTGGCAAGTGTCCATTCAGATCATCATTCTGTCCTTCTTCCTTCAGGCAGTCGCCCTGGCGCTCGGCGAGCGGGACCTTGCCGCCAGTTGTCCGCGGGTGGCTTTTCTGGCACTGGCGACGCTTATCCTCTTTTTGCTTGTTCAACTGGCGTTGCCGCCATCCTGGTTTGTCTACGGCGCGGTTGCCTACAGCTATTGGTTCGTGCTGTACCTTCTCGGCCTTGTCAGCGTGGTTTGGCAGGCCCTCATGCTGTTCGAATCCTGCACCGCCATTTCCAACCACCTCGATCAGTGATCGAGCGGAAGTGTGGAATGAACTGGTCAATGGTTGTCACGATCGGCAACCCACGATCAAGGGACCATTAAGCAAAGCACCGATTAGCACGCCACTACCAGCACCGAGTAAGGCGCAAACGACACTCATCTCAATGGTCGGTTCGAGATTTCCAAAGAGGGCGAAGCCAACTCCGACTCCGATTATTGCTCCCATGAATCCGCCCGATGCGCCAAGTGTCGTCCGCAATCTATGGCGATTCTTGGGTCCGGGGACAAACGCGCCGATCAACCCTCCAAGAAGGGTTCCAAGCAGAGCCGCCACCAGAAACGGGAGCACGATTGCCCACAAGGAAAATATCATGTCGCCTACTTCGGCCCTTATCAAGAGATTGGGATTGCTATCAATGGAAGCATTATACTGCATTTGCCGAGCTCGGGAGCCGCAACAACTAGGCTGTCCGGGCGCTATTACTTGTGCCAATACCTCGCTTCAATTTGCCACCCGTCCCAATCGGCTTGAGGTTTCATAGCATGAAGCAGTCGGCGATGGCGGCGCAGTTCGCCGAGCTCCGTTAGCAGGCGGAAACGGCCCAGCAGAAAGGGAAGTAGCTCGCCCTCCGTGTAGCGGCGCCAAGCTTTCGCCGCGAGCACTGCTGCATGCAAGGGGAGAGCGCGAGAAAGTGAATGACGCGGGATGTTGCGCCAGAAGACACGTTCTTCGTTGCACGATTGCATTTCGAGCAGCCGGCGATTCTTTTTGCCGTAGGAACTGCTTACATGGTGATAGACGCGGGAAGAAGGTTGATAGAGCGTTTGCCATCCGGCCCAGTGCAGACGGAAGGCGACGTCCACATCCTCGAAATAAGCGCCGAACGATTCGGGAAAGCCACCTAGTTCTTGCAAAACTGCCCGTCGATAGAACGCGCTCGACGCCGATGCGCCAAAGACCAGGCACGGCTTGCAATGCTCGTCAGACAACGGTTGGCCATGCCCACGTTTGGCTGCCACGCCGCCGCGGTAATAGCGGTCGCCGGCGCTGTCGAGACGCAGTTGGCGGCGGGCGCCGGTGACTGCGTCGCCGGATGAAAGAGCACCAGCGGAGCGACCGCCGCAACTCGCGGATTCTCAAAGCAAGTTAACGCGGGTTCGGCCCAACCGGCAGTCACTTCCGTGTCATCATTGAGAAATTCGACGATTTCTCCACGGGCCTCGCGCAACCCTGTGTTGGCCGCGACGGCGAAGCCGCTCACGGCACGGCAAGCGAATGCAACGGACTCCGAGGAAACTCGGCGACGACGCGAGAGGTCGCCTCTGGCGGGCGACGCGTCGTCAACGACAAGTATGTCGGTTTTTGGAGGGGCGAGACTTTCGACTGATTGCAAGCAGGCCCGCAGGAGGTCCTGCCGTTGATGGGTTGGGATGACGATAGACAGGCTAGGAAGCACGTTTGCGTCCCTCGAGACGCACTACGGCAGACAGGCAGCGCTGGGCAGCCTCCGGACGCCTGGCCCGCAAATGCTCCGCCAACTCGCCCAGCCGGCTGAAGAGGCGAACCTCCTCGCGGTTACGATGCGAGCGTGCCCAAAGAGTCCGCAGCTCGGCTTCCGCGCGCACGATCAGGGCCAAGGTTTGGAACTGCCAAACTGGCCAATGTTTCTGGGCATAAGTCATCAAAGCGTGGCGCGTCAAGAAGCGCAAGATAGGCAGGCACAGGCCGCAAATGCAGAGGCTGGTGATGCGTGACCCGCAGGCGCGGTTCATACCAGACGCTCCAACCATGTTCCGCGGCCCGGCGGCAGAGGTCGACGTCTTCGTAATAGAGGAAGAAATCGCGATCGAGTCCGCCCAGTTGTTCAAGGCAGTGTCTGTTGAGCAGAAGACAGCAGCCTGTCACCCAGGGCACGCGCAACCGCTTGGCAGTTCGATTGATGTTATATTTGCGGCGCTCGCGGGGCAGGACCAGCCGCAAAAGGGTGTTCAATAAAGTCGGAAAAGGGCCGAAGGAAAGCTGCCTGGAACCGTCGGTATTGCGAAGTTGAAAGCCGACGATGCCCGGCCTTGGGCTGTTCGCCGGCAAGCTGGCTGAGCATGGCCAGAACTTGTTCGAGAAACGACGGCGTGACGCTGATATCGGGGTTCAAAAGCAGAACCCATTCGCCTTCGCCGAGCCTGCAGCCTTCGTTTACGGCACGGGCAAAGCCGCGATTTTTCTCCCAGCGCCTCAAGGAAACGCCAGGCCAGCGCAGCAGCCGGCGCGTCAAGGGATGAGGCGGAGAGTGATTGTCGACGACGACAATTTCGGCGTCGCCGTTGCGTATGGCCGGCGAATCGGCCAATTGTTCGACGAGGTTGCCCGTTTCTTCCCACAGGCAATAGTTGACAATGACAATAGAGAGAACGGGGTTCTTTCGCGACGTGGCAGCCGGGCCCCTAACGCGCCGGGGCGCAGCAATCGTCTGCGCACCGGTTGAGTGGTCCGTCGTCGGAGGCGCCAAGGCCATGGGTTCCCTCCCTCGAGCCGATGGGCTCATGCCATCCTGGCATAAGTGCAAGGAGTATAGACAGCATGCATTATTAAAGCAATGCCGGGTGAATGGTCACGATAATGATCGAATGGCGAGCGTTCATTCGCATCGATCCTTCAATTACAGTCGATTTACGCCCGGTTATAAATCTCCCGGTTTTAGGCCTGTATGCTTGGCGATGCGGGATAGCATCCGCGGGCCAATTTCATCATTGTCGTGGAAGGCAAAGACGTAATCAGGCCAGCCGAGACGCGCTAGGATTCGATGAGATCCGCCGACTTGGCGCTCGATTCGCCAACCTATATGCAAAAGGGCTCTGAGAACCACACGTGCCTTGGAAGATGGCCACTTGCTCATGGCGAAACCGTGAAAACTGACTGTACTTGAGGCGCGGTTTCGCCGTGCTCGATCCGGTCGGCCAAGACTCGCAGGGCCAGCACTTGAACGCGGGCAATGGCTTCGTCTTGTGTTTGGCCGTAGGCCATGACGCCAGGAAGGGAAGACAATTCGGCTATCCATCGACCGTCATCTTCCCTCTCCAATTCAATGATTAGGGAACCTGGCATTGACATATCGTTGTCCTCGGAGGGTCACCTGCGCCGCGAAAGCGGCGGCGAAAAAATCACCTGAAGAACCATCGCTCGGGCGACGGATTCAGGTGACTTGAAAAGCTCCGCAACCACGGTGGACATGGCCAGAGCAGAGGTAGCCGGCGCCCGCCTTCGGGCAAAACGACGGCAGGCACGTTGGGAACATCGTCACGTGTCTGTCTCGGCGTCGCCGGCGCCAACACGGCAACGACTTTTTCTTCGACCACCACTCGTACATTTTCCTTCTTTTGCGCCTTGGCCCGATTTCGGCGAATGGCCCGCTGGACTTCCTCAGGCAGCGCGGCGGGTTGCGGCCGCACGCGCGGCGGCTGCTGTAGGCTTTCTAGGCGGCTCGGTCGTGGGGGCTGGCTCATCGGCCGCTGGGCTATCGCTGGAAACACGGCCTCCACCATTAGGGGGGGATCGGAGTCGGCGCTTGGGCTGAACTGCGGAAGGCCGCCGAGGAATTTGGAATTCGCGCGGCCGCTTGGCCGCCTTCTTTTCCTGTTCATTCTTCCAGTTGAGAATGCGCATGATATTGCCGATCACGAAGACCATGAACACGATAACCGGCACGACCCATTCGAAATTGAAGTTTTTCATGCGCTCTGACTCCTACTCGATCAGTCAGTAGTAATCACGCTCCGCGTGATTCGTTAACTTCACCCTTCCATTCGCAAAGCTTATTCAGGGCGATTCTCTCTCGGCGTTTGGCGACTCATGGGTTGGCCAGCCTTGCAATGATGATTCAGGTCCGGCTGCCACATGATTCTTCATCACGCGGAGCGTGATGGCCACTGTCAGTGGTAATCACGCTCCGCGTGATTCGTTATCTTCACCCTTACCATTCGCAAAGTTTATTCAGGGCGATTCTCTCTCGGCGTTTGGCGACTCATGGGTTGGCCAGCCTTGCAATGATGATTCAGGTCCGGCTGCTACATGATTCTTCATCACGCGGAGCGTGATGGCCACTGTCAGTGGTAATCACGCTCCGCGTGATTCGTTATCTTCACCCTTCCATTCGCAAAGCTTATTCAGGGCGATTCTCTCTCGGCGTTTGGCGACTCATGGGTTGGCCAGCCTTGCAATGATGATTCAAGTCCGGCTGCTACATGATTCTTCATCACGCGGAGCGTGATGGCCACTGTCAGTGGTAATCACGCTCCGCGTGATTCGTTATCTTCACCCTTCCATTCGCAAAGCTTATTCAGGGCGATTCTCTCTCGGCGTTTGGCGACTCATGGGTTGGCCAGCCTTGCAATGATGATTCAAGTCCGGCTGCTACATGATTCTTCATCACGCGGAGCGTGATGGCTACTGAGGCGGCCCTTCTCAGCCAAGCGGGCGATCCACTTTTTCTTTGCGGTTGCCGGCGCCGGCGATGGCGTTGCGCATTTCCGTATCGGATTGTAGATTGCGCAGATTGTAATAGTCCATAACACCTAGCCTGCCGTCCTTGAAAGCCTGAGCAATGGCCAGCGGAATCTCGGCTTCCGCCAAAACGACCTTGGCCCGATTTTCTTCCACCAACGCAGTCATTTCTTGGGCGCGGGCTACGGCCTCCGCGCGCTTGCGTTCGGCTCGGGCCTGGGCCACGCGCAAATCGGCGCTAGCCTGGTCGGCTTGCAAGTTGCGCCGATGTTCGCGCCACGTCGATCTCCGCCACGTCGATCGAGACGATTTCGAAAGCAGTTTGCGAATCGAGCGAATTCTTGAGCACGGCCTGCGAAATGAGCAACGGATTGGCGAGCACGTCCGTATGGTGTTCGGCGCTGCCGATGGCCTTGACGATGCCTTCCCCAACGCGGGCGATAATGGTCTCCTCTGTAGCGCCGCCGACGAGACGATCGAGCTTGGTGCGCACCGTTACGCGAGCCCGTGCCTTGAGCTGAATGCCGTTCTTGCAGACGCCATCCAAAGTCGGCCGGCCTTTGTTGGGATCGGGACAATCGATGACCTTGGGATTGACACTGGTTTTTACGGCGTCGAGGATGTCGCGGCCGGCCAGATCGATGGCCGCCGCGATGCGCCAGGGCAGGTCGATGCCGGCTTTATGAGCCGCGATTACCGCAGCGCCGACTTTGGCGACGTTGCCACGAGCCAAGAAATGAGCTTCCAAGTCGTTGTTTTCCACCTGCACGCCGGCTTGGACGAGAGCGATTTTGGTCCGAACGATGAGGGGCATATCAATTTGGCGAAGGCGCATACCGATCAAGTCGAAAGGCGAGATCCGGGCCCCGGTGAAAAAGGCTTGGATCCACATGCGGAAGAAGCTGAAGAAGACCAGGGCGATCATCCCTACGAAGATGAAAACGATGGCCGCCAAAATCCAAGGCCAGCTCTCTCCAAAACTTCCCTCGGCGCCCAAGAGCGACGACATGGCTCACTCCCCCAGATTGATTGTTGCAAGTCAAATGTAGTTTATGCGTTCGCGGTCAAATAGTATTAGTTGCCAGGCTCATCTTCCAATGTTTTGAGGTCGACAGGATCGACCCGGCGAACGATAACCCGACCGGCGCGAACCTCCAGACAACGCACCATCTCCCCTGCCTCGACCGGGCCGCCTTCGGTAAGCACGTCAACGCGCTTGCCGTCGAAGTCGGCAACGCCTGAAGGTCGCAACGACGAAAGCGCTCGGCCGAATTGGCCGCGATAATGTTCGAGCTCCATATTCACGGGCATCTGGGCAACCGTCGAGTCTTCCTGAGCCCCTTGCAGAACCATCCGCCGCCCCCAAGGCGTCCGTGGCCAAAGCCTCACCAGGAGACTTCCCAAGATCGGCGCACCCAAGAAAACGCCCAGCAAGGTCGCCAAGCCGATGGTCGGATCGTTGCTCACGAAGAACGTCATGGCCACGCCAATGACGATCGCGGCCAAGCTCAAGCCGAAGAGGATTCCGCCGGAGCCAAGAATCACTTCCGCAATCAGAAGCACCACGCCGACTGCGATCAAGGTATAGGCGAGTCCTAACGATGGAGTCATGCGTCACAGGCTCGGTCGGTACTGGTACTCTTGTCGTCTTGCGACGGGCGCGGCATCGGCAGCGCCTTCATGGCATAGACTCTACCCGAAACGAACCTAGATTTCCTTGACGACGATTCGATTTCCTTCGATTTCCACGACTTGTACTCTGCTGCCCATCTCGATCAGGTTCCCTTCACTGACGACGTCGACGAAGCGATCTCCAAACCGGGCGATGCCCGCGGGACGCAAGGTAGTTGCTGCGGAGCCGATCGCGCCCAAGAGCGATGCCAGGTGCCCGGGCACGCTTTCGATTCCCAGATCTTCGTCCTCGGCCAATTCCTGCGGCGGTCGCAACACCAGGCGATTGGCGTAGGGAATATTGGGCAGATACCAGGCAACCATGCCTGCCAATCCCATGGCCCCCAACAAGCCAAGGCCAACGCCCCCGAGCGTGCGGCCGAAGCTTAGCCATTCCACGCTGGTTTCCGGACGTTTTTCCAGCGTCGCCAGGCCAAGGCTAATGACAACCAGCACAATGCCGCTGATGCCGGCCATGCCGAAGCCGGGTAAAACGAAGATTTCGAGCACGATGAGGATCAAGCCAAGCACGAAAAGCAGGATGGCCAACATGATGATTTGGCCGGCAAGCTGCGATTGGGCCCAAAAGTAGAGGACGAAACAGATTGCCGCGACAATGCCCGGCAAGCTAACGCCGGGCATCTTCAGCTCGAGGATCAGCCCAGTAACGCCGACCATGATGAGCACGATCGAGACCAGCGGATAGCGCAGGAACTTGGCCAAGTCGTAGAGGAAATCGAAGCTGATGTCGCGCACTTTCTTGAGGCCATAGATCTGGTAAAGTTCCTGCTCGCTAGGGACGATATGCCGGCAAAAGCCCAGCTCCTTCGCCATGTTCGCGTCCATCTTCAAGAGCCGGCCGGCAGGCTTGATGAGCATCTTGCTTTTTTCATCCCACACGCGCGGCCCGGCTTGGTCGGCCGCCAACTCGGCGTCGGTCAGCAGCCGCCATTGAGCGGCGCCCTTCTGGCTGTGAACCCGGTAAATCACTAGGTCCGGATCGAGCATGCCGCGAACCGCCAATTCGGAATAGCCTTGATTGTGAGCCAGCCCGACCATGGATTCTTGGAGCATGTTGAAACGTTCGCCCGGATCGCCGCGGCCGCGCTGTTGCAAAAGAGGCTCGAAATCGCCGAATTCGGCGCAGGGCCCATGGCAATATCGGTGCACCCCATGGCCACGATGGCGAGAGCGCCAGGCGCGCGATCGGGCACATAGGCGATGGTCAAGAGGGAGGTCCCGCCCTCATCCTCCTTCAATTTGCGAAGGAATTCCGCGAAATCGCGTGCGGCCAGCGTATCGCCGCTGCTCGACTCGAGCCGCAGCACGAACGCGTTGACGCCGCGTCGACCAATGGCTTGGCGCATGCGCCGCTCCAACGTTTCCTGGAGCGCACGCGTAAACGGTTCATTGATTACGACGCGTTCGGCGATCGGATCGCGTCCCTCCAAGGGGTCGCCGCGCAGGCTGTTAGGAGTCAGCGAGTAGGCCTCGACGAGAGCGTTGCGCGATTCCACCGATAGATCGCAGAGGCCAAGTTGCTGCGCGAGAATCGTGTCGTAAAGGCCGATAGCACCGGCCGGTACGATCGGCTCCTTATTCGTCGCCAGAATCCCGCGCTTCTGCTCTTCTGTCCGGCGTCGGGCATCGATGAACGTCTTGGCGCCGCCTCCCTCCATGCGCGCCGCCTCCACCAAACTAACGGCCGGGTCGATCATTTTCAGAATGACCGCAGTCGGCCGGCGGCCGTGCGCTACGTTTTCGTAAAAGCGGATTTGATCTTCTTCGAGCGGCTCCTTGCGCCCCGCAAAGCATCGCCCAATTGCGCGTCGCGCGACATGACGATTTCCTGGCAAGCCAGGACCGGAAGCACCGCATGGCCGGTCACTTCGCCATGCACGAAAGCAATGGTCTTGATGGTGCGGCGTTTCAACAAATAGTCGGCAAGATCGCGACAATCGCCGTAATCCGTGGACGTGCTCGCTCGCCCACCTGGGTTGAAATCGTAAACGATCTTGCGAATGGGCGGATCCTTGGCCTCGAGCGCACGCTTCCGTAGCCGCCTTGACGCGATTGACGACATCGCGGCTTATGGGCGGCTGCAAAGCGATAAAGAGCCCCTCTTCACGAACCGGGGCTTGCGCACGCAAAGTCGACGGCGCCGCCAGGCACGCAAAAAGCACTCCAATCGACCACAACGCTCGTTTCATCGCCCTCCTCGTGGATCCAGGCCTCGGCGCGGCAGCGACCATGCTTCGATCCTCCTGGAGTTCCTTCGGCTGCCCTTTGATTATAAGAGCCCCAAGCGCTTGCCAGAAGTCCCCCGCGCTGTCTTGGGATCCTTTCGCTCTACCGCTCGCTTGGTTTTTGGTCCATTCCTGAGCCATACTTCTCACAAGCCTGCGGCGCCGTTCTGTCCCAAACAGCCATCCCCTCCCTGGAGCAATTCGCTAATGATCGGTCTTGCTTTGCTGCTGATCTGCGTTGGTGGCGCCGACAGACCGGCGGATGTTGACCTGGCTTTCCGAACACCAAGCTTGATTGGCTGGGAGGGCAACGGTTTTGAAGTTCGGACGGAAGACGGTAAAGCTACAGGCTCTACGGCAATGCGTGCCAGCAGCCAGAACGCCCCAAAAGACGGCAGAGCTCTCTTTCACGCAGCCGTGCCGATTCCGCCGGGAACGAAAGAGATACACTGTTTCGCGGCTGCAATCCGCGCCAAACCCGGCAAGCCGAGCGAAGATCTCGACGTGCTAATGTACGCCGCAGGGAAACATCTCATCCCGAAGCGGGTGCGCGTCGATCAGGGTTGGCAACCGGTCGATCATCTGCTGGCGCCAAGAAAAATCAGCTCCAAGAATATTGCTGGAACGTGGAAGCCGTTGCCGGCAAAACGGTTCGCCTCGCTCTTCTGGACGACGATCCACGACCGGGCTGCTTCGTCATCTGCAGCGGCTTTCAGCTGCTGACGGACGATCGCACGCTTGATCGGGCCTTCGAAAGGGAGGTGATCCAATTCGAGCGCGAGCATCGCTTGAAGCCCATGATTCGCTTCGAAAGCCAGCATTACCTGGCGATGAGCAATGCCGACAACAGTTTCAGCGAGCTGCGCCTTGGCAATTGCGAATTGCTCTATGC
Source organism: uncultured Gemmataceae bacterium (assembly GCA_963748025.1). GTDB lineage: Bacteria > Planctomycetota > Planctomycetia > Gemmatales > Gemmataceae > CAVVHZ01. The sequence goes on along the minus strand of CAVVHZ010000022.1, from coordinate 10,288 downwards.
GGCTTTTTTCCAGCATTTCCGGAGCAAGGGATTCAAGCTGCAAGAGCCGGTCGGCAAGCTGCACGAGGTGGTTTTTCAATCGCAATCCAGCTTCAACGATTTCATCGGCACTAAGGTCTCGCCCTTTGTGACGGGAATTTACATTTTCAGAACCAATCGCCTGGCGATGTACGATTTCGGCACCAACAAAGAGTTCATCGTCACGAAAAAGCAGGCCGAAGAGAAGGGCCAGCGCATTGCCGCCCCACCCGTACGACAGCGTTATATGGAGGCGATCAATCGGCAATCGGATGAATTTCGCAAGGGCCACAACATCAGCACCATCATGCATGAGGCCTCGCATCAGCTGTCGTTCAACTGCGGGCTTTTGAATCGATCCGCCGACACGCCGCTCTGGCTGGCGGAGGGACTGGCAACCTATTGCGAGGCCACGAAACAGGGATCGTGGCTCGGCATTGGGGAACCGAATCCAGAGCGCATAGAATCGCTTCGCAAAGCCTTGGCCGCCAAATCGGGTCTGGTCCCGCTAACGACCATGCTCGCGGGCGACAAATGGCTTAGTCCCAGGGGTGAAGAAAGCAGCGTGCTGCAAGCCTACGGCCAGAGCTGGGCTCTTTTTCGCTGGTTGATGGAGGAAAAGCCGGCAAAACTTCGCGACTATCTGGAAGTCTTGGCCAAGAGAAGCACGCCCGAGCATCGCCTGGCCGATTTCCAGCATGCGTTCGGCCGCGACTTGAAAGCCGTGCAAACTCAATATGAAGCATACGTCAAACGCGTGGTGAATCGCTATCCTTCAGCTCAGCGATGATGCACGCGCCAGGGCCGGCCTTCGGTGACGTGGTCACGGATCACCTTTCCATCGCTGTTCAATTCGAGAACCTTGTGCTGGACCATGCTGGCCACCAGCGTGTTGCCGTTGGGCAGACGCGTGGCGTGGCAGTCGCCGGGCACCCGGCACTGCCAGAGGATCTTGCCGCCAGCATCGACCTCTTGCACTTTGCCTTCGGAAAAAAGGGCAATGAGAAAGCACCGTTGGCCAGCACTTCGACGCTGCACCAGCCGCCGAAATCATTCCCGAGCCGGATGCTGCGAATGACTTGTTCTTTGGCGGGATCGAATTCCTCGATGATGCCCGGATTGGCGATGTAGACGATGTGGCCATTGCTGAGCCTCTGGCGCTCGAAAAGAAAAACGCTTTTCGAGGGGGTGTGATTGTAGACTTCCGCGCCTGCCGAAGTCACTTCCGAAAGAGAATGGTGCGTGGCGACGAAGGTGTTGCCGTTGTTGAGCCGTTGACAAGCAATCGGGTTTCCGTCAACAAGACGGGTCCAGACGATATTGCCCCGCAAATCGCGTTCGGTAACCCGTTTACCTTCGTATTCAGCAATAAGGACGTGGCCATTGTGCAGAATATGGGCGTCCATGGGCCCGCTGAGGCCTTTGATTTTCCATTTTACGGCGCCGTCGGAGCCATATTCCCAAACTTGATTGCTGTCCATCTCCGCGACTAACGTCAGCCCGAGATCGTGCGGTTCCTCATCCCAATGGCTCAGATCGAGCCGCGATTGATGATCGCGCCACCATTCGGTCCAGGCTCGTTCATTGCGCCGCTGACTGGAACCCGAGGTACTCGCCGAGAGCATTGGCGCAGTGTCCGCCGGCCATGCGGAAGAGCGTTTCCTCAGCTCGATTGGCGATTCCGGAGGGTGCATTTCCGACCAGGTGAATCAGAGCGGGAATGGCCTCTTTATCGTGCCCGGCCAATAAGCCCTGGGCTGCACGGAGGCGCACGTTGGGAACGGTGTCTTGCAGAAGTTTGTGGACGGCAAGTCGATGCTCCGGCTCTGCCGATCTTCCGGCCATCAGTGCGCTGGCCGCTGCGCCGTGAAGGATGCGGATCGTTCAAGAAGCCCAGAACCACCGGATCGAGCGAGCGTTGCTCGCGAGCCAGTTCCGTCAGAGCCGTAAGAACTTCTTCTTCCACCCATTCATCTTCGTTGAAGGGGAGAAACGTGAGCAAGGCATCGGCGGCGCCGGGAGGCTTGAGCCGAACCAACATGCGGGCGGCGGGCATGGCTAGGCCAACATTGGTCGCGCCGCTGCGCTCGATATCGCGAATGCAGGCCTCGACTCGTCGCCGTCTTTCGGGATCGGGGTCATGGATGCGACTTCGCAGTGCCGGAAGCACCCGCGTTCCCGAATCCACCAATTCATTGGTCGCCGACTCTCGGACCTTGAACTGCGAGTTTCCCAGGTCGTCGAGAAGTTTTTCGACGTGACCGATTTGCTCGCCGCGAAGAGAGCGGGACTGAAAGTATTCGAGCAGGCCCTTGGCATCGGGAGTTATTTTGGCCGCCCGCAGATAGGCCTCATCGTTGGACGGATTCTGAGCCACGCGCACTCATGCCCGGCTGCAGCCCGGCAAGCAGCGTCAAAGCGATCACAAATCGCCAAGCCATGGCCCAAATCTCCGCGAGACGCGAAATCAGTTACTGCCATGGTAAGCATTAGAGGAGCCAGGAACAGCCGGAATTCATTCAGGCCGAGAATCTGACCATTCTTAGCCGTTCAGAGCACCTACCTTGCGATCAAGCAACGTCTGAGTAAATTGTTTTTCCGCCCGCAGTTCTCGCGAGGTTATCTCAGAAGGCGGGGCTGTGGTCGTTCCAGATTGGAGGAGGTCGGTAATCCTGGTGGCAGCTTCATCTACCGTGCGAAACACTTCGTCGGGCTTTTCTCCATAGCCGTGTCCATTAGGCGAAGAAACCCCAAAGTGCCAATCCTTCTGCCACTGGACTACGAGCACGTTGCCACGGTAGGTAATGTCGAGAAAGCCGACCCAGTCCGGGTTCACTGGCCCAGATTCGATGAGCTGAGCCTCGGGAAAGGCTTCGCATAGCCGAGTCGAAAGTTCACTGAACGGAGACATAATCGCTTACCCTTCTTCCATCTGAGCCTGGCTTCTCAAAGATTACTTGGCGTCTAAGCACCGACCATGGTTTGCTCAATCAATCCCTCACATTCAACAAATCTCAACCAGTCAACCCAACCCTTCAGATCGATCAAGCTGGGTGCTTATATCCCCCAGCATTCTCTTAGAAAAACACCATTAATATTGAATAGTCCAGGAGACTTTGGCAATCTAGGTGAAGTAGATTGACTGAGTGTTCTAGGCATATCGTTTTGGCAGGCACGGCCGCCTTTTCCGATGGAACTTCGGGCCATGGGTAAGGGAGTGAATTCACGGCCTTTGCGGAAAATAGGTCAAAAAGTCTTCTGCCCGTGTTTTTGGAGCAGAACAGCGTTTTTGGCGTAGTCGAAGCAAGGGCAGGGTTCAAAACAGAGATTATCACTGCCATGCGCAGAGTTGTGGTTACCGGCTTGGGAATCGTATCGCCAATCGGTGTGGGCAAAGAAGCCTTCTGGTCGGCCTGTCGTGAAGGCAAGAGCGGAGTCGGACCGATCCGCAGCTTCGATGCTTCCGGGCATCCCGTGCAAATCGCTGCCGAGGTCAACGGGTTTGACGTGACCCCTTATCTGCCCGCGAACCAACGCAAAAGCATCAAGGTCATGAGCCGGGCCATGCAATTTGCGGTCGGCGCCGCATCTTGGCTGTGGATGACAGCGGTCTGGAACTAGCCAAAGAGAACCCAGAAGCCCTGGGCGTGGTCATGGGAACGGGCATTGTTCCGGTCGATTTGAGCGAGCTGGCCTCCGCAATCAAAGAATCCTGCGACGAGGATGGCAAGCTGCAGACCGCCAAGCTCGGCAAGTGCGGCGGATCGGTGCTTTTCCCTCTCTGGATCTTGCGGCAACTCCCCAACATGGTGGCCGCCCATATTTCGCTGGCGCTCAATGCGCAAGGCCCCAATAGCACGATCACCACGGCTTGCGCTGCCGGCACTCAAGCCATCGGTGAAGCGTTCCGGCTGATCGGCCGCGGCGATGCCGACATCGTCTTGGCCGGCGGAGCCGATAGCCGACAGGATCCGCTGCTCCTGTTGGCTTACACGGCTTTAGGCGCTTTGAGCCGCGCGGACCGGCCGCCTGCCGAGGTAAGCCGGCCTTTTGATGGTCGGCGCGACGGCTTCGTACTGGGCGAAGGCGCCGGCGTTCTGGTTTTGGAAGAATACGAGCACGCCAAAGCCCGGGGGCCAAATCTACTCTGAAGTTCTCGGCTATGGGAGCAGTTTCGATGCCTACGCCGTCACGAAGCCCGATCCGCAGGCTCGCGGCGCCGCCCGGGCGCTCGAATGGGCGCTGAAGGAAGCCCATGTCGACGCCGACGACGTCGATTACATCAATGCCCACGGCACCAGCACACGGCTCAACGACCTCATGGAAACGACAGTCGTCAAGCGTGTGTTCGGCGAAAAGGCCCGCAAGTTGCCGCTTTCGAGCATCAAATCGATGGTCGGCCACTTGATTGGAGCAGCCGGCGCCGTGGAAGCAGCGGCCCTGGCCCTAACCTTGCAAGAAGGCGTATTGCCGCCGACGATCAACCAAACCACTCCCGACCCGGATTGCGATCTCGATTATGTGCCGAACAGCGCACGCGATTATTCCGTGGCAACCGGTATGTCGACAAGTTTCGGCTTCGGCGGGCAGAACGCGGCCCTGGTCATGCGGCGGGTTTGAAGACGACGCAACATTTAGGGCGAAATGAAGTAGGTCCGGCGTGCTGAGCCGGACTTCGGGCACCTCACGCTCCTGCACGCTCACTCGGAAAGTAGCGTTCGATCAGCTGCGGATCGCCGCGCGTGCTCAAACTCACGCTAATGCCCAGAATCATCGAAACCAAGAATCCCCAAACGAGCGTATCGACACCGCCGAGGTAAAGCGGTGCGAGCGCCGTCGGCCGCTGCTCGCCCCATCCCGATAATCCCCGCAGATGTTCTTGGAGCCATTGCGCCAGCGCAGGAGGCGGGCCAACACCATTGAGTTGATAGCGAGCCAATGCGTCTTGACTCAGCGCATCGGTCCAGCCCGCGACATAAAGGAGTAAAACTGTGCAAAGTCCCCCCACCATGGCGGCCAGCACGCCGGGGCCGGTCGCACGCCGCCAATAAAGCAGCATCAACATCGGAATTAGAAAAGCGCAGGCCAACCCGGTGCTCGTAAAGACGATGATGTATTGCAGAAAATCGGGCGGATGGAGGGCGCCGACCAGCACGCATGCTCCGACCAAAGCCGTGGCGAAATAGCTGGTGACTTTGAGAACGCGGGGCGTCACTTCAGGATTGATGGTCCGCTGATAAATATCGCGAACCAGGCTCGAGCTAATCATGAGCAGGAAAGCAGCCACCGACGACATGATGGCGGCATAGGGAGCGGCTAGGAGCATGCCCGCGATGAGAGGCGGAGCCACCTTCAGTGCCATGGCCGGCATGATGCTGTCGGGTTCTCCCAAAGTTCCTGTGCCCTGAAGGTATTCGGTCGGGAAGATGGCTCGGGCACAGATAAATATCACCACGAGTGATCCATAGGTGATGACATAATAAACGCAAACCAGCAGCAGCGACCGGCTCAGGCTGCGGGCATCCTTGAACGACATGAGGCGGACCATGGAATGCGGCTGGCCAGGCGTGGTCAGCGACCACATGAGAAAAAACGAAAATGCCATACCCAGCGGCAAGAAGTTATTGGCGCCCGGCCCAGCACCAGTTGGGATCTTGCCGGCGCAAGTGCTCGGTGGCAGCGGTTAGCCCGGTCATGCCGTTGATGGATGGAACTGCAGACAAAGCCAACACCGCCATGAGAATCACGCCCAGCAGCTTGACCGTGCCCTCGAGAACATCGGTCCAGGCGACGGCCCAGAAGCCGCCATACGTGGTATAAGCGATCACCGTGGCGGCGAAAATCAGCAAGCCAAAGAAGTATCCCCGGTCGATTGCTTGCCCCAGGATCGGCAGCTCGATGGTTCCCGGTGGCAGATGCAGGGCTTCTTTCATCACAAAACCTGCAGCCTTGAACTGAGCGATGAGGTTTACGCTCAAAAATCCCAAGACCAGCAGCGTGGACAGAATTCCCAAAGTGGGGCTGCGAAAGCGATCGCGAAAAACGTCGGAGACCGTGACGGCTCCCGTCATGCGCGCGACCTGGTTCAACCGTTTTCCCAAAAGAATCAGGGCCGTCAGCGGCACCACCATGTAGCTGGAAATCCACAGGGCCATGATCCAGCCCTTGGAATAGATGAGCGCCGGGAAGCCCATGAAGGTGCCGCCGCTGATGGCCGTGCCGGCAACGGTGAAAGCCAGGACCCATGGCCCCAGGCCGCGGTTGCCGATGAAATATTCCTTGACGAAATCGCCCTTTTTGAGGAACCGATGCGAGATCAGCCCCAGGGATGCCACGCCGAGCAGATAGCACGCGAAGGCGATCAGCACTTGCAGATTCTGCGAAGGGATTTCAAGAGGCATGCGGGTCAGCGGTCTCCTGCTCGGCGCCCAGGTCGTCGTCGGCCAGGCCCCGCAAGCTCAGAAGAATGGTGAGTAGGGTGCAAATGACCCAGGGAAGGACGATCCCAATGAATATCCAATCGGGAATGCCGCCGTAGGTTGTCAGATCGTCACTGGTCCGATTCCTGGCTAACCCGCTACGGATCAGCCAACTGTCGGGAGAATGTTGGTAGCCGCGCAGACTGCAATAACCCACGGTCCAAACGAGGGCGCCGAGAACGATGACGGCTACGGTAAGGGCTTCGCACCGTGCGTTTCGGAGGGTTTTGCGAGCGGACTCCTGCGATTGTTTCATTGGAGGGCATTCTAGTCGGCGGCGGGATGAGAATGAAGGAGATTCGGGAGAAATGACGGCCTTGGCCATGTTAAAGAACGTGGATGCAAGCTTAAGTCCCTACCAGAGCCTTGGCGAACGCGATAGAATTCGACGAGGCGACGATGCTGTCGCCTCCACTCCTCCACAGGAAGAAATTATGCGATACAAGGTCGTGCTGCATCGTACTGACGAGGGAATCAGCGTTTCGGTGCCGGCATCCCGGGCTGCTGGTCGGAAGGTGACAGCGATGCAGAGGCACTGGAGAACATGCGGGATGCAATCCGCGAGTTACCTGGCGGCCCTGGATGACCAGTTCCAAAGCGCGGATGTTCGCGAAGTAGAAGTCGCGGTGTAATAGTGCCCAACATTCCGGGGATTCATCATCTTGATGCTGTCCGCGCCTTGCGAAAAGGCCGGATTCACCATTATCCGTCAGGGCAAACACATTGTCATGGGTAACGGGATTCGACAGGTCACCCTTCCCAGGCATAATCCGATTAAAGCGTTCACAATGGGTGGGATTGTTCGAGATGCAGGACTAACTGTGGAGTCATTCCGAGCGCTGCTTGATCAAGATCCTGATAGTCGGCTTTCCTTAACCATCCGCCTCATGCCAAGGATATTCCATGTACGCGGCCGTCTTCGCCGCGACATCCTTCCCCAACAATCTCGCAACCACATGCAGGCTCATGTCGATGCCGGCGGCGATGCCCGCCGAACAGACGATGCGGCCATTGTCCACGAAGCGGCGATCCTGCTTGATTTCGGTGTTGGGGGCCGTCTCGCGCAGGAGGTCGATGGCCTGATGATGCGTCGTGGCGGCCAGCCCGTCCAGCAGCCCTGCTTTGGCCAGCAAAATCGAGCCGGTACAAACCGAGAGAATCAACTCGCAGCCAGCCGCGACTTGCTTGATCCAATCGATGATGACCGGGTTGTTCATCTCGCGGCGCATGCCCTTCCCTCCCGGAATGAGCAGGATATCGGGCTTGGGGCAGGTTGTCAGGCAATGCTCCGGATTGACGCTCAAGCCATTCTTGGCGAGCACAGGTCCCGAATGTTCGGCAACGGTGGTCACCCGAAATGCCGGCGTTTCTCCGAAGTAATTGGAAACGGAAAAGACTTCGAACGGACCGCAGAAATCGAGCACCTCGGCATCGTTAAAGAGCAGAATGACGAGAGTGCGTGCCATGCGTGGTGTGCCTATTGCGTGAGAATGGCCCGAGTAAACTGTTCGGGCTTAAATGTTGGATTGAATTTGATGTCCCGGAAGAGATATTCGGCGATCACCTTGCCATCGTCTGCCTTGAGCAGCGTGCCCACTTGGATCCAAGTTTCTTTGTCGATATAAATCGTCACGTCCGAGAAACCGTCCTCTTGCGGCTGTGCATCGATGCGTTTGAAAGCATAGCAAAGCCGATCGTTCAATTCCTTAACTTTCAGAACGCCCAAATAGAGCATTTTGGAAGTTCCCAACGCTTTGGCACGCTCGAACCCGCCGAGGGTGCGCTTCATCGTCGCCCGCAGGCCGAATTCGCGCATCGAATAACGGCCCGATTGTTTGGCATCCTCGCCTTCGGGATCGCACTCCACCACCTTGATGAGCCGGCCCGCGATGCCGGCCGGATGGATCAACAACATGTTGTTGTTCTCGCCTTCGACGAACATCGCGCTGGTAGCTTTGCGTTCCCCCTTGATCCATTTGAGAACTACGGAATGCGGCTTGGTTCGATAGTGGACTTCGATTTCTTCGCTCGGTTGAAGCTGGCCGCCCAGGCGTTCTTGCTTGAGCATGACCATCTCGTAGCCCGCGACGTTCCGCTCGTCGAAACGGCGTATGCATTCTTTGAGAAAGCCGACCGGATCGTCGACCGGCATAGCTTCCTTGGAAACTTGAGCGGGATGACTGAGCACGGAGGTGAGGTTCTGGACTCGGTCGGAGCCAATGGCTAGGCAGAGCGGCAAGCAGAGAGCAAGACTTTTGTACACTGCTGAATCCCTTCTTGGCCACGGGCGTAGTCCTAAGGGAGTCTACCGGGCATTCCTTGGCAGGGCAATCGACAAAGGCGGATTGCCTACCCGACCCAGCCAATTCAGTTATTGCAAACGGTATAGATTGCCGAAGTGCCTGAGACGCGTGGAATTCAACAAACGTCGACAATCACGGGGCAGGAAGCGATTGAAAATCATATTTCCCACGTATCGCTTGGATTGTTCGTTTCTCTGAGAAAAAACCCTTGAAACGAACTTCTCTGCCATAAGCTCTTTCGTGGTTAACATTTGCGAAAGATCGTTTCACCTAGCTTATACACACCCCACTCGAGGCGTAAGTTCGAACGCTCCTCGAACCATTGTTGGCCACAACTTACTTTTTGATTGGCCTTTACGGCAATTATCAAGTTGATTTCTCATTTGCACCTTCTGAAACCGTTCGGCCCGTTTGCCCCGAAACTGCCTCTATTTGTGATTTTGTTCGATCTGCCACGTAGCCCTATACTAAACCAGAATTCAAGGACCGCGGTCGAGGAAAAGAGAATGCCCGGGCGCGTCGTTTTGGCGATGAGTGGCGGTGTGGATAGCTCCGTGGCTGCGTACCTGCTGAAGAAGCAAGGTTACGAGGTCATTGGGCTTTTCATGCGCACGGGCGTGCATGGCAATCCGGAAACGACGAGCGAACGCACCCGCGGTTGTTGCAGCGCACTGGACGCCGGCGATGCCAGACGGGTGGCCGATCAGCTCGATATGCCTTTTTATGCACTCGATTTCGAGAAGGACTTCGAGCGCATCATCGATTATTTCGCTGACGAATATCTGAAAGGCCGAACGCCCAATCCGTGCGTAGTTTGCAACAACTGGCTCAAGTTCGGCAAGCTCTGGTCCTATGGCCAGCAGCTCGACGCCGACTTCATCGCCACTGGGCATTATGCCCGCATCGAATGGCGCGACGGCGAGCCTCAACTGCATCGCGCGGCGGATGCGGCCAAGGATCAGTCTTACGTGCTGCATGGCATTCGCCGTTCCATTCTGCCCAAATTGCTTTTTCCGATCGGCGGCATGGAGAAGCCCGCCATTCGGGCGCTTGCGCGGGAGGCTGGGCTGCGCGTTGCGGATAAGCCGGATAGCGTGGAGATCTGTTTCGTGCCCGATGGCGATCATGCCGGGCTGATTCAGCGACGGCGGCCGGATGCTTCGAATCCAGGCCGATTCGTCGACCGGGCCGGACACGAGTTAGGCGAACACGACGGCATCGAACGCTTTACCGTCGGCCAGCGCAAGGGGCTCGGCGTGGCGCTCGGCGAACGGCGTTACGTTTTGGAAATCGTGCCCAGCTCCAGTGAAGTGGTGTTGGGGCCCAAGGAAGATTTGTTGGCAGAGGGCCTTTTAGGCTCGAAAATCAACTGGTTGTCCGATCCGCCAGAAGGCGCCGAGTTCGTCTGCCAGGCGAAGATCCGTTACCGGCATGAGCCGACACCAGCACGCGTTCGCGTTTTGGCTGGTGATTGTGTTCAGGTCACTT
>CAVVHZ010000021.1:0-40656 GCA_963748025.1 uncultured Gemmataceae bacterium | reverse complement strand
GTTATTTGCCTGTTCTCCTCAGCTACGTATTGCTCAATCCGGCTCGATCTCGAGGGCGATCGGCAAAGAGTCGAAATCGATCCCGCCGGCAAGCGCCATTGCAGCCGTGGGCTCGGCACTTGTTCCGCAGGTCCCATAACTGACCCGGCGTAAGCCACCGGAGGAGGTTGGATCCGATCTTTGATCCAGGTATCGATAAGGACAACGGTGCAAGGCACGTTAGCCGCCCCAAGGCAAACATCGACGGGGTTCGGAGCTTGGGCGCGATGCCAATCGGCATAGGCGACGCCGACAGCCAGGCGAACGCGGATTTGCCACTCGGACTCTTGCCGCCCGCTTGGCGATAAGATCGGGCCAATTGCTAATGTCTGCACAGCCGCTAAGGCCCCATTTCACGAACCTGAGGCCAGTAGCCGGCGGGTCAGAGTTTTTCGCATAACAACTCACCCTGGGCCGGCGTCGAGGGGCCTTACGTCACCAATCGCGGCAGCAATTTCACTAACAGTTGAAAAGTCGGCCTGCCCCAGCGATCCGCACAATGGTTCCTTGATGTCGATTAGGTCGGCCCCACCTATAACTGCAGCGCGGCTTCACTGGCATTTCGCACACTAATGAGCAATTGGGTCATTCCAAATAGTTCACTTAACGTAATTTATCATGCAGAAATAACTTATGGCGTGAAAGATCGGCCGGGCCTCAGAATCTTGCCTAATTCGACAAGGATTCCACAGATTGTTCTAGCAAATGGTAAAATAGAAAGCATCGAACGATTTGCGGCGGCACCTGATCGGAGCTAAGTTATACCAGGTCTGAATTTCACGGGTTCCCATGCGTGTGGTCAAGTCGGCTCCCGCGAGCATGCACGTCCAAGGAAAGTGCCGATGGCGCTTCGGATAGCCAGTCAGGCCGAACCAATTCCCGGCTACAAGCTGATCGAACGGCTTGGCGGCGGCGGCTTTGGTGAAGTCTGGAAGGCCATGGCTCCGGGCGGTATTCTCAAAGCCATCAAATTCGTTTATGGCGATTTAACTTCTAGCGATGAAGAAGGACAGCGGCAGAACAAGAGCTGAAAGCTCTGAGCCGCGTCAAAACCGTCCGTCATCCGTTCATTCTCTCCCTCGAGCGTTACGATATTCTGGAAGGCCGGCTCGTCATCGTTATGGAGCTGGCCGATCGCAATCTCTTCGACCGGTTCAAAGATTGCCGAGCTACCGGCTTGCCGGGAATTCCTCGCGATGAACTGCTGCGCTACATGGAAGAGAGCGCCGAAGCTCTCGACATGATGAATGTCGAGTACCAGTTGCAACACCTCGACATCAAACCGCAAAACCTTTTCTTGGTGCACAACCACGTCAAAGTTGCCGATTTTGGGCTCGTAAAGGACCTGGCAGGAATGATGGCTTCGCTGACGGGCGGCGTCACGCCCGTTTATGCGGCGCCGGAAACTTTTGACGGGTGGGTCAGCCGGTATTGCGATCAATACAGCCTGTCGATCGTTTTTCAGGAACTGCTGACGGGCACCAGGCCATTCGTAAGTTCTAGCGTGGCGCAGCTTATTCAACAGCATTTGAAATCGGCGCCTAACCTCGCACCGCTCCCACCGGGGGACCGGGAAGCGATCGGTCGATCCCTAGCCAAGAACCCCGACGAAGCGCTTCCCCACATGCATGGACCTCGGCAAGCGTGGCGAGGTTAGCCGCCCTTCCGGCTCAGAGGCAGCACAGACGATTACCTCGATGCTGCCCTTTCCACGCGCAGGCTCGACGTTGGCCCCGCTGGCCCCCACCCACGAGAGTGCGGCGGAAACGCTGGATCGTGGCAACCAATCGACGCCGAGCATCGTTGATGGCGAGGGAGCCGCGCCAAGAGTTCAGGTAGCTCCGACGGGACAAACGCAATGGATCCAAGCCGGCGAAAAGGGAGATGCCAAAGACCGGAACCGCGTGTGAATCTTCCTCAAGCTCGGCAAGAACTCGAGGGCGACGGCGTACTTTTCCCGGCCCTGGTGATCGGCCTAGGCGGATTGGGATTGGGTGTCCTCAACCGTTACGTCGAAAAAATCGCAAGCGCTTCTAATAAGCGGGATTGCCCGAATGCCTACGCGTGCTTCATATCGACACCGACCCCGCCGCACTCCCAGGCTACAGTCGGATCCCTCTGCCTTCATGACCATGAGCGACTTCCTTCTTGCACGGCTCAACCGTCCGAGCCATTACATGAAGAAGAAGAATCGCATGGGCGGCTGGTTCGACCCAAAGATGCTCTATCGCATTCCGCCAACATGTTGACCACGGGCCTGCGTGCGCTGGGACGCCTAGCGTTCGTCGACAACTATCACGATCAAGTCGCCGAATACAGCCGAATTGGAAATCTGTCGGACGAGCGCGAAGGACTGAACAAAGCCTCGGCGCCGCTCGGTTTGGGGCTGCGAGATGCGCCCGCGGGTCTACATTGCCTGCGGCTTGGCTGGCGGCTCGGGAAGCGGCATGTTCCTCGACGTGGCGTACGTGGTCAGGCGGCTCATGTCACATTTGGCCACGAAAGTCCTGAGATCATTGGCATCTTCCTCATGCCAGCGGTCGATAGACATCCCGCCAGGACGCTGGGCTTGGGTAATACCTTTGCTGCCTTGACCGAACTCAATCACTTTTCGGCCCCGGGCACGTCATTTACGGCCCAGTACGATGAACGCGAGCGGCCGCTCAACGATCAGGAGCCGCCCTTCGCCCGCTGCATCTTTTTGCAACTTCCCGAGGAGAACGAAGGGAAGGTTCTTGCGCGAAATCTCCGGGCTGGCCGCCGACTACCTGTACCGCAACTTGGTGACGCCCTTGGGGCGCGTCGCCGATGATACACGCGACCGCATTTCGATTCTGCCGCGTCAACCTTGGTGCCTGGTCTACCAGACTTTTGGTTTATTTCGCGTCTCGTTGCCCCGGCAGACGCTCTTACAGCAGACGGCTCGTCAATTGTGTTTGAATCTGGCGGACCGCTGGCTTGCCAAAGACGCCACGCCGATCAAGGACGAAATTGCCCGATTGGTGGCGGAGGAGTGGACGCTTCGGGGCTTGAATCCTGAGCAGCTCATTGAAACGCTGCAGAAAACGTGCGCGAAGACGCTCGGCGGTTCTCCGGAAGCCCTTTTTACGAATTTGACCGAGCCTTTGAATTCGTTGGACATCAGCCGGCTGGACGAGGCACGACAAACGCTGACTAACGTATACCGCAGCTTGGAAGAAGTCTTAGGCCGGCCGGAAGAGTACATCGGCGCCAGCCGGGAGCATTGATAGAACCGATGGTTCAGGTGGCCCAGGCAACCGTCAACGGTTGGAGCCTAAAGCTAGCCTATTTTGCGGTTAGTTTGCTTGAACGACCCGAATATCGCTTGGCAGGCGCCGAAGCAGCTTTTCGCGGACTCGTGGACACGATCGAACGCGTTTGCACGGACTACGATCCGCTACTGAAAGAAATCAATGTGCGAGCAGGATGTGCGCGAGCGGCTGACGAAATTGATGGAGAGTTTGACGGGTTCCGCTCAATCCCGCCGTACGCCCAATGTTCTGCCGAACCTGATCGAGTTGATGAAGGCTTACCCGCGGTGGCGCCTCCAGGGACTCGTCTTGCAAAGGGTCTTTTTTGCTTACGTAAGCTTGCGCTCGCTTTCCGACCAGCTTCGCGAGGTGAATTATTGCCGCGAGCGGTTGCTCGAAATGAAACGGAAGCTGGAGGATGCTCCTGCTGAAAACCTGTCGCAATCGGAAACCGATGCTTACGCGAACTTTGCTTCCCGACGGCTGCCGTTCCTTGGCCGAATCGGTCGAAGCAATCCGGCAGCGCTTTGAGCGTGCGGACATCAACGAGTTGGACCGGCGCGTCCAACTACTCATTAATCAGGATTTCTCCAGTCTCGTACAGGTTTGCCTCGGATCGGCCAATCGACTCAAAGAACTGGAACGGGCGATGCTGCGGTTGGCCGCCGACTTCGTGGGCGGACGAATTGGCAACACGCAAGTATCCGACGTTTATCTGGCTCAGTATGAGCAAGACGACCAAATTCGCGAGGACTTGATCAACATGTTTGCCGAGGCAGCGCCCAAACTGTGCGCTTTTCGCGCGAGCAGAGTTCGGAAATCGCCATACTTGCTGCACCGATGAATGTATCGGGACAGAAAGTTCGCCGGTTGGCACAAGGAGCGCTTCCCGACGCGGATCTGGCCGAAGCCGAAAGTTCGGAGGACATCGTCTTCTACCGCGAGCGCTTCCAGCTACCCATTTCCGAACTGGAACAGCTCGGCCCGCTTGGCTACGAAGCCTATCGCCAGGTGGGCATGGTAGAACATTTCACGCCCCATTCGCGTACGGACGTTGCGCAGTGGCGCACTGCTTCCGTGAATCGAGAACAGGGCGCCGCATGGACTATCAGGTCGACATCGAAACGTTTCGCGGGCCTTTGGATTTGCTGCTCTACCTGGTGAAGCGGCAAGAAATCGACATCCGCGATATCTCCATCGCTCGGGTAGCCGATCAATTCCTCGACTATCTTCAGGTGCTGCAAGTCGTCGACGTGGAACGCGCCGGCGACTTCCTGGTCATGGCCGCCACGCTCATGGAGATCAAAAGTCGCATGCTGTTGCCTCGGATGGACGAGGCGTCCGATGACGAGCCCGATCCGCGTCAAGAACTCGTGCGCGAGCTCGTCGAATACAAGAAATTCAAGGATGCGGCCCTCCATTTGGAGGAATTCGCAGACAAACAGGCCAGTCGCTTGCCGCGTCAGGCGACGGAACTTTCGACCACGTCGGTTGCCGAGCAACCATTGCACAAGTCGAGCTATGGGACCTGGTAAGTTCCTTCGGCCGCCTGATGCGTGAGACGCTGTCGCTGGAGCCGCAAAGGATCATCGTCGACCAGACCCCCATGTACGTTTACTGCGACGCGATTTTGGCGCAGTTGTCGGAAACGGCGACGGTGCCATTCTCTAGTATATTCGGGCCGCCCTATCAGCGCAGCCGGCTCGTTGGCTTGTTCCTCGCGCTGCTCGAGCTGGTTCGCGGCTGCAAGATCCACCTCGAGCAAGCCGACGATTTCGGCGAGATTGAACTACGGCTCAGTACGCCCAGCGAGATACTGGCGGCAGGTCGAGACGATTTGGCCGACAATACGATTTGATTGGCGGACGCAGCGACCGCCAACTCTTTGCTTTTGTCGGGCCCATTTGCGCAGTACACTTCCAATCTGCCACGGTTGCGATCACGGAGGAATGGCCCAGAACGCGAGGGATTGCCATGCATTGCCCATTGCGAACAACGCTGGCGGTTGCCGTTTTTTTGCTTTTTCCAATCCCCTCATTTGCACAGCAGGAAGTATTCATTCCTGACTCGGCGACTTCCCTGGGTCAGCTGATCCAGGATTCCTCGGTCATCGGTATGTACGAGCTTTCTTCCATCAGCTCAGATGGAATGACGCTCACCTACAAGAAGGTGACAAATCTAAAAGGGACCGGGTGCCCTGTAACTCTCGCCCATCATTTCAAAGATTCCTCCGAGGACGATAAGGCAGCCTTGAAGCAACTGAGCGTGGGGGCTCTGGCTCTGTGCTTCACCGGCCGACAGGAAACGATCTGCCTCGGGCATGCCTGGTACTACCACGGCAAGATAACCCAGAGAAAAGTGGAAGACGTTCATTTCAATCGAGATTACGCCAAAACCTACTACGGCGCCGCGGAAACGTTCCGCGATCGAGTCCTGGCCATCCTCAAGGGCCAGGAAGTAACCATAACTGCTGCATACATTCCGCCCGATGGCAACGATGTTTATTCTTCCCCGAGTATGCACCGCCTTCCCGGCGGAGCGGAGCATGTCTGGCGCATCAAGGCGAGTTTGAAGATTCTCAATTTGGAGTCGATTCACGACGAATCAGCCTATTTCGTCGGCTGGGGCAAGGGCGGCCCAGAAATGGCGCCGACTCTTCTTACGCTGCTCCGGGATAAAGACAGCCGAATCAAGGCGGCCGCCGCCCTGGATCTTGCTCAACTTGTTCCGGGGGTTGGCGACGCCGTTGTCCCTCTTCAGGAGGCCCTCAAGGACCAGGATCCATTGGTGCGAATTTCACTGCCATGCGCTGTCGATCATGGATCCGCTGGCTGCTTCCCCGGTACCCATCCTGATCAAGGAATTGAGTCAGCACGACGAATCCTTGCGAATTGACGCCATTCTGACGCTTGCTCGTTTTCGCGGGCGTGCTGCTGGAGCTTTGCCAAATCTTCTCCGCATGACGCAAAACAGGCAAGCTTCGGTGAAGGAACAGTTTGCAGCTTTCTACGCGCTCGGCGAAATTGGTTCGGGCATCGCCACTCCTGCTTCGTCCCGGCAAGAACTTGCTTCCGCCTTGAACGAGAGCATGCTCAAATCGGCCTCGAATCCGAAAGAATCCGATGGGCTTAACTCGCTAAGAATCGCAACAGTACTTCGATTGGGTCAAGTCGCCCGGCTTCGCTTCCCGGAGTACGAGCTTGCCTGAAATACGACTATAAGGTGCAAAGGGATTGGATTGAAGCGGGGTACGCTGCCGGACTGATTTCGCGTATGGGGCCAGCCGGCCTAAACGTAATAAGCGATTTCGTCCAGGACGGAATGACAGATATCATCCCCCTCCTGGCTGACATGGGACCTGATGCCCGTTTCATGATCCCCACGCTGATTGGGTTCTTGAAATCAAACGATCGCACGGAAAGATTCAATGCCGCGAAAGCACTTTTCAAACTCGACCGCCCCATTGCAGTCAGGTTGATCGTCCCAGTTCTCGCAGAACTCATGGTGGATCGGAAATCGTTTAACGAATCAAATCCCGACGCCCTAGAATTCATAACTCTCATCGAGGAGCTCGGACCGCATGCCGCCCCGCTTGTCCATCATCTGATTGCCTATGCGGAAGACGATCACATGACCTATGGAACCTGGGCTGTCCAGATACTGGGCCGCCTTGGGCCAGCCGCGCACGATGCTATCCCTTCTCTGCAACGATTGTCGCGAGCTGCTCCGTTCGGCGCTTGGAAGAATCGTCGGTGAATGCAGCGGCCCTGGCGTTATGGCGGATCGATCAAGACCCTGGAGCAGTCGAGGCGCTTGCCAACGCCATCAAGAGCAAACCTTATGAACGTCCCATTCAAGTCATGGAACGCATCGTTGGCCCTACCGAGCGTCGACGGTCATACGAGCGTCAGTCTATCAATGAGTTCGAGGCATTGGCATTGATGGGTACCCCGAGCCCGTGACATGTTGGTCCAGATGGTGAAAGGCAACTATGCGAAAAACTCGTCACTGGTCGGCAGGGCGCTGGCGGCCGCGGCGCTGGCCAGACTCGACCGACGCAGTCATTTATCCACGGAGGAGTTGACACGGACGGCGCTCCGGATGCTGCAAGAAGTCTTGAAACGAGACAACGCCGACTCGCGAAAGGAGGCGACAAAAGCCCTGGTTGCTTTAGGGCTCGACGCCAGGCCAGCAATTCCGAGCCTGATTGAGGCTTTGCACGATAAGGATCTGCTGGTTCGCGACAAGGCATTGCTGGCACTCGGCGGCATGGGATCCGCTGCCAGGGCCGCCATTCCTGCTGTGGTCAAGCTCCTGACCTTGACTCCTGAAGAGCAACTCACCGATTCCCAAACCCGTTATAGCTTGCATCAGCTTTCCTTGGTGGCAGCGGAAACGCTGTGGCGGATTCAGCCCGGACATCCGGCAGTCTTACCCTGTCTGCGCTATCATCTGCTAAAGCATCCAGAGACGCTTGACCAATTGGAAGAAGTTCTCAGGGCCATCGGACCGGCAGCAAAGCCTTTGGCGCCTGAGCTTGGCCGGGTGTTAATGGGCTCCGTTCTGATTGACTTCCGCGACGGACTCGAAACGCTTCGAGCAATCGATCCGGCGGCGGCTGAGAAACTTTGGCCCAGAAAGCCCCTTGGAGTTCCGAGGCCGTTTCCTCCTGCCGCCCTTGGTCCTGCCGAATTGACAAGGGCCTGGGAAGAGCTGGCGGATGGAAACGATGTCAAAGCCACAACTGCAACCTGGCAAATGATTTTTGCGCCAAGTCGAGTGTGCCCTTTCTCTCGGGTAAACTGAAACCCCAAGAGGCGGTGCCGACAAATCAGCTAGATCAGTGGTTGAATGAGCTGGACGCCAAAGAGTTTGCGGTACGTGAGGCCGCCATGGCGTCGTTAGAAAAGGTTGGCGACATAGCCGAACCCCGGCTTAAAGCTTTGCTCGCCAAGAATCCGTCCCTCGAAGTGCGCCGGCGGATTCAAATCTTGCGCGACTTAAATAATCCCTCAAAATCGACCAGGCTCAGGCGGCAACTGCATGCAGTGGAGATTCTGGAACAATGTGACGGATCGGAAGCGCACGTCCTGCTTGAAAAGCTTGCCCGGGCGCTCGGCTGCCCTGCAAACCGCTGCTGCGAAGGCTGCGCTGCAGCGTCTGGCAAAGGCACCCGAGGACCACCCAAAGGGCGTCCGGAAAGAGTGAAAAGTACTTTTTGGGGTCAGGTGGAAAACCCCTCACCCCGACCCTCTCCCGCAAGGGGAGAGGGAGCTGTTGATTGGCTTTCTCTCCTGATGGGCGAGGGCCGGTGATGTTGACTGGTCCGCAGAAACTCCTTATTTCCCCGGTCCTTTTTCCGAATCCCCTAAGTAAATTCGACGCAGCTCCGTGCTACCGCCTCCTCCCGCGCTTTCTTTTTGACTTGAGCCGTCGCCGTTTTTTCGCCCTTGAGCTTGGCGATTTTGTCTCGCAGTTGAGCCGCTCGTTTCGAATTCGAGATTGGCGGCAGCGGCCAGCATTTCTCCGTGTAGCTCTTCCAGGTATTCTTGGGTGATCGTAGTTATCCGCTGCCTGGCCAGCAACCTCCTGCACATACTTGTGGGCTGCGATTTCTTCTTCGATTCCCGAGCCTATAGCCGAGCGGACAGTCTCGGGCGTGATGTTGTGCTTGACGTTGTAGGCAAGCTGAATCTCTCGGCGGCGTTCCGTTTCTTCCATGGCTTTTTGCATGGAATCGGTCATCTTGTCGGCGTAAAGGATCACCTCCGCGTTCACGTTGCGGGCCGTCCTACCAATCGTTTGAATAAGTGAGGTGCCGCTGCGCAGGAAGCCTTCCTTGTCTGCGTCCAGAATTGCCACGAGCGATACTTCAGGGAGATCGAGGCCTTCGCGCAAGAGATTGACACCGACCAGGGCATCGAAGCCGCCCTCGCGGAGCTCGCGCAGAATCTGCATCCGTTCTATGGCATCCAGCTCCGAATGAAGCCATTTGCAGCGTATTCCCGCCTCTTTGAGGTATCCGGAGAGGTCTTCGGCCAGTCGCTTCGTTAAGGTCGTGACCAAGACGCGTTCTTTGCGTTCGGCTCGCTTCTTGATCTCACTCATGAGATCGGGAACTTGGCCGCGGGCCGGCCGCACGTGGATTACTGGATCGATCAAACCGGTGGGGCGAATGACCTGTTCAACCACTTCGCCGCCGCAGATTTCCAGTTCGTAGAGGCCGGTGTCGCCGACATGAACAACGTGGTTTGCAGCCTCTTTTCCCACTCGTCGAAGCGGAGGGGGCGATTGTCCAGGCGCTGGGCAGCCGGAATCCATGCTCGACGAGAGTTAACTTGCGACTGTGATCGCCCGCAAACATGCCGCGGCACCTGCGGCAGAGTCACGTGCGATTCGTCGACGATCATGACGAAATCGTCGGGGAAGAAGCTCATGAGGGTGTCCGGCGGGTCGCCGGCTTTGCGATCACTTAACCAGCGCGAGTAGTTCTCCACCCCTGGGCAGTGGCCGACTTCCTGGAGCATTTCGACATCGAAGCGGGTGCGGGCCGCCAAGCGCTGGGCCTCGAGCAACTTGCCTTGCTGTTTCAATTCGACCAGGCGATCCTCCAACTCTTTCTCGATACCAGCAACCGCTTGCTTGATGCGGTCTTCGGGCGTGACGAAATGCTTGGCGGGATAAATGTAGATTTCATCGAGAGTCTTGATTGATTCGCCGCTGGTCGGATTGATGACCACCAGCGACTCGACCTCGTCGCCGAACAGCTCGATCCGAAAAGCGTATTCCTCGGCAGCGGGCCAGACCTCGACCACGTCTCCGCGAACGCGGAAGGTGCCGCGCGAAAAGTCGACGTCGTTGCGCTGGTACTGAATATCGACCAGGCGGAGGAGCACGTTGTCGCGATCGACGACTTCCCCGCGCACGAGCCTGACCATCATGCGTTTGTAATCGATGGGCGAGCCTAAGCCGTAGATGCACGAGACGCTGGCAACGAGCACGATATCCTCGCGGCTCACCAGGGCGCTGGTTGCGGCCAATCGCAAACGATCGATGTTCTCGTTGATTTGAGCATCTTTTTCGATGTAGATGTCGCGCTGCGGGATGTAGGCTTCGGGCTGGTAATAATCGTAATAGCTGATGAAGTAGTGGACCGCATTCTTGGGAAAAAAGGCTCTGAATTCTTTGTAGAGTTGTGCGGCCAGGGTCTTGTTGTGGGATAGCACCAGCGCGGGTTTGCCGAGCTGGGCGATCACGTGCGCCGCGGTAAAGGTTTTACCAGTGCCCGTGGCTCCTAGAAGGATTTGTTTTTTCTGGCCGCTTCGGTACCCTTCGACCAGTTTCTGGATTGCGGCCGGCTGATCCCCTGCCGGTTGAAAGGGGCTGACGACTTCGAACTTGGCGGTCATGCGTTGCTCTTCTGCCTAACGAATGCCGTCAGGCTTCCGTGAATCTACGTGTGCATCTTTCCCCACGGAATCCAGCATAATCCAAGGACGCATAGTCTCCAATGTCTTCGCGCCGATGCCGGGAACCCGGCGGAGATCGTCGAAACTGCGAAACGGCGCCTTGGTGCGCTCGTCGATGATCTGCTGAGCCCGTTTTAGGCCAACCCGCGGCAATTTTTGAAGCTCATCCAGAGATGCGGTGTTGATCGAGATCGGTCCCGTGAGCGCGTCAGCTTTGCCGCTGGACACAGCGGGCTTGCCCGCTCCTGCGATAGCGGGTTTCGCAGGACCGACCACGCGTGGCATGCCCGTTTGCTTCTTGGTTGAGCTGACGCGAACCAGAGGCGCGGCGATGGTCCCTTTGACCTCGATCCAGGGACGGAGCCGCTCGAGCGTCGAAGCGCCGATGCCGTGAATTTCGAGCAGTTGCTGCAGATTGCGAAAAGGGCCGTTGGCCTGCCGATAGCTCAAGATGGCGCTCGGCCATGGCTTCGCCGATGCCTGGAATTTGCAGGAGTGTAGCTCGGTCGGCTTCGTTCAGGTCTATGCGGAACTGCAGGGGTATGTCTGTGTCGAGTTCCAATGGGCGGGCGGCCGACGACCAGTGAGCCTGGCCTCTGACAAGCAGAAGCGTAATGAATATGCTCGCCAACGATACCGTGGCAAACTGAACCGAGCGAGGCCAGGCCGCGAACCGATCAGGCTTCGCTGGGGCAGGCGGAACGAATTGGTGGGGTTGTTCCATGCTGGTGGGTTTGAATCGGGCCGGCAACATCGAACGCAAAATCGCGCGATTGCGCGAGTGTCAACACAACGTAACGGCAGTAACGCCGTAAGCCGGGGATGCGATCGAGGATAAACTTGTCGCAACGCTCCAGGCTTGCTGACCACCTTCTCCGCTTCCAGACGCGAGCTACCATCGATAACAGCTGGTATCCCTGGACTTCCACTTTCGCAAAACGGTGCCGAAAGAAATCAACGTCCCGCTGTCGAAGTGGTTCCTCATCGACTGTTCGGGTCTTAGAT
This sequence comes from uncultured Gemmataceae bacterium, assembly GCA_963748025.1. Taxonomy (GTDB): domain Bacteria; phylum Planctomycetota; class Planctomycetia; order Gemmatales; family Gemmataceae; genus CAVVHZ01. The sequence goes on along the minus strand of CAVVHZ010000021.1, from coordinate 28,871 downwards.
GCGTACCAGAGCCGATTACGAGCCACGCGAAGGAGCCAGTTCTCACCCCAAGGCTCGCAAAATACGGCGTGTCCGCCGGGGACCAGCACGCGAGCGATTTCCGAAGCCGCCGACCGCATGTCCAAATGATGCAGTATGGCATTGCCCCAAATGCGGTCGAATGATGCTGTCGCAAAGGGCAATCGGTTACCATCGGCTTGGACCAATCCAAGCTCCACCCGGTTATGAGCAGCTCGCTCACGGGCCTCGGCCAAGTAACCCCGGGATAGGTCGAACCCGGTTACCCTCGCCCCTTGCCGGGCCATCACGACAGACGCCATCGCGTGTCCGCAGCCAAAATCGAGAACGCGCAACCCTTCGAGGGGTCCCAGTTTAGCGAAGGCCGGCCGGATCCAGGATTCGTGATCGAGGTAAGCCTCGTCGGCCACGGTCAATAGCGACGGCGATTCCGCGAATGTTTTCGCGCGATCAGCCGCCTGCCTATCGTGAAACGCCTGCTCCGCAAACAATCGGCCGCCATCCATGGCTCGGGTCCTTCGTAATTCTGGTTTTCTGGACTGATTGAGGATCTCTTCCGAAAGGCGGGTTGTCAAACGAAATATGCAATCCAAACAGGAAGGGGCGCTCTGCCATCCTGCAAACTCTGGAACTCTAGGGTCTCATGACCTTGCTCTGTCGTGCGCAGGTCTCATGACCTCGCACCGCGGGCTCTTCACGCTCGATCGGCGAAGACATCTTTGCAAGTTCCCGTTTGTGGTCTCCCGACCACCTGCGCGGGTGAGAAACGCTTTTTGGCTCAGCACTAATCCAGCTATCGCCGCCTAGGTGGTCGGGAGACCACAAACGTGATGCGGATGGCGCCGGATTCCTCCTGCGGCACGGCGATTCCGCGGTGCGGGGTCTTGAGACCCGCGCACAACATGAGCGGCCGCTTCGCGGCTGATCTGCGAATTAGCGAGGATTGTTTAATTGAGGCTCGACACTCGCGACATTCAGCAGCGAGCAGATTTTGAATTCGGCTGGGACGCCGCCACCATGGACCCAATAAAGGGGGCGCGGCTCTTTTTCGCTTCTGTTCGCGCAAAGGGAGCGTGGCGGGTGGCGAAAAAGAGCCGCGTCCCAGCCGCGTCCCCTTTATTAGGCCAAGCCATCTCTATACGCTTCCTCGTTGAACCCGATGAGCAAGGTCTTGCCTTTCAAGATAGCCGCGCCCGCAAATTGCCTGTCGGGCCGATCAGATGGGCCAGCAGAGTAGTGTCGTCGGGCGGATCCTTCTTCATGTCGAAGGTGACCACTTTCTGGCCCTTGGCGACGATGATGCTTCGTCGCCTGTTTTGCAAGCGCCAGGCACTGCTTGGGATCGCGCCGGTCCTTTCGGGCGTCTGCCTGATCGGCTACCGCTATTTGCTCGTGTTCGATGAAATCGCGAGCTCGTTGGCAGGACACGCAATTCTTTCGGTGGTAGAGCCAGTCGATCTTAACCGCCATCTGCTGCTCCTCGCTAATACTTCGGCATCGAGGGATCGATGCTGGTCGGCCCACGCGAGGATGCCGCCCTTCAGGTTGCGGATGTTCATGAATCCCTGTTGGCGCAGGAACTGCTGCCTTCTGCACTGCGCCCGCCGCTCTTGCAATGGACGATGATTTCCTGTTGCGGTCCAGTTCGCCGAATCGTGCCCAGCTCCGGCAGCGGCAAGAGCGTGCTGCCGGGGATGCGGCAAATCTGGAACTCCTCCGGATTGCGCACGTCGAGGATGATACAGCTTTTCGCCGCGATCCATGCGTTGTTTCAATTCCTGCACGGTGATGTCGCTCTGCTGACACGGTGTGACCTCTGGTTCGGGCGGATGGACGCCGCAGAATTGTTCGTAATCGATCAGCTGGGTGATGGTCGGCTGATCGCCGCAGATGGGGCATTTCGGATTGCGCCGGACCTTGAACTCGCGGAAGGTCATCTGCCAGGCATCGTAGAGCAGCAGCCGGCCGATCAGCGGCTCGCCCTTGCCCAGCATCAGCTTGACGCTTCCGTCGCCTGGATGCAGCCGACCAGGCCAGGCAGAATGCCCAGCACGCCGCCCTCCGCGCAGCTTGGCACCTCGCCGGGCGGCGGCGGCTCGGGATAGAGACAGCGATAACAGGGGCCCGTGCGGCGGAAAGAACACCGACGCCTGGCCGTCGAAGCGAAAGATGCTGCCGTAAACGTTTGGCTTGTTCAGCAGCACGCAGGCGTCGTTGACCAGGTAGCGGGTCGGGAAATTGTCGGTGCCGTCGATGACGATGTCGTAAGGTTCGGAAGATCTCGAACGCGTTGGCCGATGTCAGATGCGTTTCGTAGAGATCGAGCCGCACTTCGGGATTGATGGCCTGAAGCCGGTCGCGTGGCCGAATGCAGTTTCGGCCGGCCGACGTCCGGCGGTGCCGTGGAGGACTTGCCGTTGCAGGTTGCTGAAATCGACCACGTCGAAATCGACCAGGCCGATCCGGCCGACGCCGGCGGCCGCCAGATACAGGCCCAGCGGCGAACCGAGACCGCCGGCGCCGATGAGCAGCACGCTGGCCGCCTTGAGGCGTTTCTGCCCGTCCATGCCGACTTCCGGCATGATGAGATGCCGGCTGATAGCGAGCGATTTCTTGCGGCGTAAAGCTTCGAGCGTCGCGAGCCGCGCGTCGAGAGGAGTCGTCATGGGAGTATTTCTGGACATGACGAAGACCGCATCGAAGGGAGCGATGAGCACTCCGCTCATACGATCGCGGCTCGGAAGTTACTTGATCGCCCGACGACCAGCGAGCAATTGTGGCCGCCGAAGCCGAAGCTGTTGGAAATGGCGTGGCGGACCCGCATCTCGCGGGCCGTGTTCGGAACGTAGTCGAGGTCGCAAGCCGGGTCGGGCGTGTCGTAGTTGATCGTCGGATGGACCACGCTGTTGCGAATGCGTCAGCGCCGTAGACGATCAACTCGACGCCGCCGCTGGCGCCGAGCAGATGGCCGAGCATGCTCTTGGTGCTGCTGATCGCCAACTTGGCGCGCGTGGCTGCCGAAAACCTCCTTGATCGCCTTTGTTTCGGCTTCATCGCCCAGCGGCGTGCTGGTGCCGTGCGCGTTGATGTACTGAATGTCTTCGGGATTGAGTTTGGCATCGCTCAAGGCCGACTGCATCGCCTCGGCGGCGCCGGCCCCGCTCGGGTGCGGAGCGTGATGTGGTGGGCGTCGGCCGTGCTGCCCGCAGCCCAGCACTTCGGCATAGATGGTGGCACTGCGTTTTCGGGCCTGTTCCAACTCTTCCAGAATCACGATGCCCGGCGCCTTCGCTCAGAACGAAACCATCGCGGTCCATGATCGAAAGGCCGGCTGGCTTTGGTCGGGTCGTCGTTGCGCAATGAAAGAGCGCGAGCGGCGATGAAACCGCCCAGGCCCATCTTGGTGATGACCGATTCGGAGCCGCCCGTGATCATGACGTCGGCGTAGCCCCATTGAATGGCGCGGAAGGCGTCGCCGATGGCGTTGGCAGCCGAAGCACACGCGGTCGACACGGCGGTGTTCGGTCCCGCCAGCGCCGAACTGGATCGAGATGTTGCCCGGCCGCCGCGTTGGGGATCATTTTCGGGAATGACGAACGGGCTGATCTTGTCGGGGCCGCCATGGATGTAGCGGGCGTGCTGCTCCTCGAACTCGTTGAGCCCGCCGATGCCGCTGCCGACGATGACGCCGCAACGGAAGGGATCCTCCTTGGAGAAATCCATGCCGCTGTCCTTGACCGCGTAAATGGAGGCCACCAAGGCAAACTGGGCGAAGCGATCCAGCCGTGGGCCGTCTTCGAGTCCAGCTCGCTTCGGGATTGAAGTTCTTGACTTCGCCGCCGAAGTGGACCTTGAAAGCGGACGTGTCGAACTGCTCGATGCTGCCGATGCCGCTCTTGCCCGCGCAGACAGCGCCGACCAGAACCCGGCACGTCGGAACGCGAGCGAATTGACCGTGCCCATGCCCGTGATGACGACGCGTCGGGTCATTTCTTGGCTTGCTCCCGCTCGATGTAGTCGATGGCCTCGCCGACGGTCTTGATCTTTTCGGCCTGATCGTCGGGGATGGTGATCTCGAACTCTTCTTCCAGTTCCATGACCAGTTCGACGATGTCGAGCGAATCGGCGCCGATGTCTTCCTCGAAAGAGGTGTGCGCAGTCACCTGTTCCTTGTTCACGCCCAGGTTCTCGCAGACGATCTCGATGACCCGTTCTTCAACAGAAGCCACGATAGATTCCTCCGATGGAGATGTCAGCGAACCGCGCAATAAATTCAGACCGACGCGCGGCTTCGGTCCTGACGCCCAGCACTATGTACCACAGTGCACATAAGCTGGGCAAGCTAACTTAACCTGGCACGATCCTCTAGCAGCCGATGTTTACGCAATCGGCTTTTCGCAAAACGCGATTCGAGCAACCCGGCCAACACGCGACCGGGACCAATTTCGTAAAACCGTTCGCACTCCGTGGCCAGCAAACCGCGCAACAGATCCTCAAACAGGACCGGCTGCACCACCTGCCGAACCAAGAGTGCTCGAATTTCCGCCGGATCGGTATGCGGCTTGGCATCGACATTCGACCAAACCGGCATTCGCGGCGAGTTCATTTTCACTGTAGCCAACGCTTCGGCCAGCACATCGTCGGCGGGCCGCATCATTTTCGTATGGAAGGCCCCGGCAACCGCAAGTCGAATGGTGCGACCTCCCCCCTCGTTCACTGCTGCTTCCAGGCCATCACAGGCCGCTCGCGAGCCGGAAACAACGAGGTTCCCGGGCACAAAAAATTGGCAATCTCCAGTAAATCGTCGCCTCGGGCCGACGGCGACCAACTCCTCGACTCGCGCCCTTTCGACGGAAAGCACGCTGAGCATGGCTCCAGGGTTCAGGTCCGCAGCTGCTTGCATCGCCAGGCCGCGTTTTGCCACGACGCGCAGGCCATCCGCGAAGCTCAAGGCACCGGCAAAAACCAATGCCGAGTATTCGCCCAAACTCAGGCCTGCCGTGGCGGTCGCCTTCTCCACGGCGGGTGGATCGTTCTTCTTCAGGCATTCGAGAGCCGCCAAACTGCAAACATAAATCGCTGGTTGGCTGATGACTGTGCTCTGCAACCTGTCGGCGGGTCCCTGCGTGCAAGTCGCATAAAGGTCGTAGCCAAGGAGGGTCGAGGCTTCGTCGAAAAGTTGCCGGGCCGCCGGCGCAATCTCAGCAAGCCTGTTGACCCATGCCGACAGTTTGTGCCCCTTGACCCGGAAATAGAAAGGCGTAACCGGGCATAATGCCTCCCGTAGTGAACCCTTCCATGCACTCCGCTTATTCTTCGTCGGGCGGTGCCTGCGGGCTCGACTCCAGTTCCTTCACGATGAGTTCGTTGACTTTGGCCCTGGCGTGTTGGGCGGCCATCAACAGCGCGTTCATGATGGCGCGGTCGCCGGAGCTGCCATGGCAGATGATGCATATGCCGTCGATTCCCAAGAGCGGAGCGCCGCCTTGGGAGCTATAGTCGTAGCGCTCATGCAGCGCCTGCAGGGCCTGCAGTCCTTTGGCCTTCTCGGCATCGAGAGTCCCCATCAGCTCTTTGCCAACCATCTTCATCACGAAATCGGCTACGCCTTCACTGACTTTGAGAACAATGTTGCCGACGTAACCATCGGTGACGATGACGTCGCAAACGCCCCGATTGATGTCTCGTCCCTCGACGTTGCCGACGAAGGAATCTTTAAGCGAACTCTGCTTGAAAAGATTGTGGGTATCCTTGGCGAGGTCATGCCCTTGAGCTCTTCTGAGCCGATGTTCATGAGTCCGATCGTGGGCTGCGGACGCTTCAATATATGCCGGGCGTAGATGCTGCCCATGACGCCGTACTGAAAAAGGTGCGTCGGCTTGGGGGAGACGTTGGCGCCGACATCGAGCAGCACGCAAGGCCCTTTCAGCGTGGGCATCAGGGCGGCGATGCCTGGACGGCGAGGCACGTTCTTGAGAAAGCGGCGAGCCGCAGGCCGCCGGCTACCATGGCGCCGGTGTTCCCGGCACTGACGATGGCTTCCACCTTCGTTCGGCCAGAAGTTGCCAGCAACGGCTAATCGAATTGTCCGGCTTTTTGCGTAGGGCAATGACCGGAGCCTCTTCCATCGTGACGATTTGCGTGCAATGGAAAATCTCGATGCGCTCGCGGGGCACCCCAGATACGAGCAGTTCTCGATCTGAGTTTGATCGCCGACGAGAATCACCCGCAATTCGGGATCGGCGGCAATGGCCTTCACGGCGCCGGCAACGATGGGGCCGGGGGCAAAATCGCCGCCCATCGCATCGGCGCGATCTGCATGGATTACTTCTCCTCCTCCATCTCCACCACCGCTCGGCCCTGGTAATAACCGCAATTGGGACAAACCTTATGCGGCAAAACCGGCTCACTGCACCGACTGCAATATTGGATCTGGATCGGCTCTAAGTGCAAATGACTGCGCCGCTTGCCTTGACGGGCGTGGGATGTTCTTCGCTTGGGTACAGCCATGGACCTAACCCTTCGAGGGACTCTGAACGGGCGTAAAGCTTGTTATCGTAGGTGGATCCATTGATAGCGTCAAGTTGGGGTCATGGATCGCTGCGGTTGGCCGCCCACGTCTCGTCCCGGTAAGAAGCCCTTTCGCAGCCGAATTGTCACGCGCTATTTGACGGGACGGCGACCGAATCGGTTGTCGCTTTTCCTAAGTTCCGAAGGACCCCTGCCGGCTCGTCCGGCAGGTGAAGAAGTTCTTCGGCTAATCAACCGACTTAATATCCCCAATGTTTGGCTCATCAAGCAGTTGGAGATCTAGCGGGCGAACTGATTCATCTGCCGGACGAGCCGGCAGGGCCTTTGAACGGCGTTTCAATCCCCATTCTAGGCTGGCTCTAGGGCCAAGAACCGTGAAGTTGTGGATGCTGAGTCGTGGATCGTAGATAGTGAATCGTCAGCACGAAACGATTACCTCGTCGACTAGCCACTGACCACTACTGGAGCGCGGCGGCGTTTCTTCCGGGGCTTTTCGTGTCCGAGGCCGCGGGTGGTTTCCATGCAGTTGACTAGCCAGGCGAAACTGAGCAGAGCCGCCATGAGAGCGACGCTGCTGAGCTCCTTTTTGAGCGCCTGTGTCGTACAGGCCGTGGAGCACCCGAAACGATGGGAATTACCCGCGGGATGTAGCTGTGCCAGTTTTCGAGCGCTAAGATTGATTAACACTCAGGATCTGGCAGGATGCATTCAAATGCATCGTCTCGAGTTGAGATTGTTTGGCGGCGATTAGGCAAAGTTTGATTTGATAAGGGCTTGCAAATAGTTACTAGGAATTTTACGAGTCGCTCCATCCATTCCGGCACGCGTTTCGCTCTCCAATCCTTCGCTCTCGGCGAACATCTCTCCGATCGCTAGCCGAGAGCGTCGTGTATAGATTCGCATTGAAGGTATTTGGGACATCCCCATCGGTTTTTTTCCTCGGCCCGCAAGGCGAAGTCACCCCCTTCGTTTGAGCATGCGCACGCGAGCGAAACCGGTGGTTCCGAAGCCTTGACCGACTTCTCGGCCTGTTCCTGACTGGGGACCTCACATCCTTCATGATGTGCAGTCGCAAGCAGGCCCAGAGGGCAACCCCTCGGTAGCCATATGGAAACCTGTCTGGTGACGGGTGGCGCAGGATTTGTCGGCGCACACCTGGTTGAAGCTCTTTTGGCCAAGGGCGCCATCGTTCACGTCTTGGATACGCCAGCCCTGGAGGTTGCTCCGCGTTTGCGGCGCGTCCGCGAGCGGGTTCATTTTTTCCAAGGTTCCCTCCTTGACCTCGATCTGGTTCGCGCCGCTTGCCGCGACGTCAACTTGATTTTTCATCAGCCCCGTTTGGGCTCGATAATCGACGGTATCCAAGAACCTCTGTCGGTCAATCGAATCGGTACCGAGGGGACGCTCAACGTGCTGATCGCGGCGCGGGAGAATGCTGTGAAGCGAGTGGTTTTTGGATCGAGTGCCAGCGTTTATGGCAACGGCGGTCGATTGCCTAGGGCGGAAGACAGCCCGCTCGAGCCGATTTCACCACACGGCGTCGCCATGCTTGCCGGCGAAAACTACTGTGCGGCGTTCATGGACAATCACGGTCTGGAAACCGTTCGTCTCCGTCAATTCAACGTTTACGGCCGTGAGCCCGCAGGGATCAATGAACCGGCAAATGTTCTCCAGGCGTTTGTCGAGGCGGTGGCCGCGGCTCGGCGTCCGCTCATTTTTGGAGACGGCATGCAGACACGGGATTTCGTCCATATCGATGACGTTGTGCAAGCCAACCTCTTGGCGTCAGCCAATTCTCGGGCGGCTGGTAAGGCATATAACATCGGCAGCGGGCAGCGGACGACTTTGCTGGGCCTTCTGGGCATGATGGGCCGGCATCTCGATACGACTTTGAAGCCGATGTTCACGCGTGCCCGGCCGGGCGACATTCGCTTCAGCCTTGCCGATACTTCCACGACGCAACGCGATCTCGGGTTTTGTCCAGGCACCAACTTGGCTCACGATTTGCCAAAGTTGTTGGACGTTCCCGAACGTGTACTTCGCGGGCCGCACTCGGCCTATTGGCGAACCAATATTCTCGCCGGTGACACAACCAACGACTGAGTCAGGGGACTTGTGTGACTGATCTACTCCCAGAAAAAATCCGCAAGATTCTTTTGGAGAGTAGTTTCCTGGCTACGCTTGCTCAGGTGCGCAAGGACGGCGGCCGTCAATTTGCCCTTGGCGATTGCCAGCTTCGCAAACTTGAGCCTCAGGAAATTGAGCAGCTTCAGGCAGCAGGTTGTTCCGCACTCGATTGGTCGAAGATTCTCGTCGCTGTGGGTTTGGAATGCCAACGTATCGCGCGCGTCCGATTTCTCGAAAACGTTGTCCTGGGTCGGTTCACGGGCGACACCGAAGTTGTGAGCGGCTTGCAGCAACCGACCGGCATTTATGACGCGGTTCTCTCGCATTGCGTCATCGGCCATGAGGCTCTCGTCGATCGCGTCGGCTTGATGGCAGGAGTTATCGTCGGTCAACGAACCGTCGTCTGGAATTGTGGCCGAATCGTCTGTCAAGGAACGACAACGTTTGGCTCAGACACGACGATTGCCGTCGGGCCCCAGCGGCACGGCAGGCAAATCCCCCTTTACGCCGAGATCGACCTTCCCACCGCGACTGCGTTGGCGACATCTACCCAGGCCGGCTTAGTCGCCGCCTATGAAGCCCTTCGTGCCGATTATTGTGCACTGGCGAGTTACGATCGCACGATTCTTTGTGCGGATTCGCGGCTGCTTCAAGTAGAAACCCTTGCCAATTCCTTTGTTGGTTCCGGGGCCGAAGCGGACAGTTGCCGACTCATCGCCGAATCGACCTTGCTGAGCTCCCTGGAAGAACCAATCCACGTTTCGGGAGCCGCGAGCGTCCAGAGCTCGATTCTGCAATGGGGCAGCCGCGTCGAATCAGGTGCCACGGTGCACAACTCGCTACTGGCCGAGTACGCCTGCGTTCAAGATCAGGGATCGCTTCGCGATAGTTTGCTGGGCCCCAATAGCGTTGTCGGCCGAGGCGAAGTGGGCTCTTGCCTTCTCGGGGCATTTGTCGCATTGCATCATCAGTCGATGTTGATTTCCACAATCTGGCCCGAAGGCAAGGGGAACATCAGCAGCGGCGCCAACGTCGGCGCCAATCACACCGGCCGGGCTCCGGATCAGGAGTTTTGGCCCGGCGAAGGCATGTTCATCGGCCTGGGCGTCAACGTTCGCTTCCCGGCCGATTTCACGCGGGCGCCGTACTCGGTTTTGGCTTGTAGCGTGACCACTTCACCACAGCGCGTCGAGTTTCCGTTTTCGCTCATAAACAGCCCGACGCACACTTTTCCCCACCTTTCGCCGACGCTCAACCAGATCATCCCGGCCTGGCTGCTTACCGATAGCTTGTACACGCTAAAGCGCAACGAGCGCAAGTACCGAGAACGCAACCACGCCCGCCGGCTTGCGATCGATTTCCGGATTCTGCGTTCGGAGATGTACGACCTCATGCGCGAGGCTTGCCGCCGACTGGAATCGGTCGATGCCCAGAAAGCCGTTTACACGGAAAAGGACATCAAGGGCCTGGGCAAGAATTACCTGCTGGAAGAAGTGCGCGGCGCAGCGCTGCGTGGCTACCGCTGGTTCCTGCGGCTTGCAGGCCTTCGTTATCTGTACCAGCACGTGGTCGAACTGCTGCCGCGTGATCCGCGACATGCTCGGGACGTCTTGAGCGTGGTTAGCGACGATGCCGCCTGGGAGTGCCAGCGCCGCTGGCTGGCCGAGAAAGAAAAGCTCAGCGACGCTTATGCGGCCCTCGCTGAACTCCCGATCATGCTCGAGCAATTTGCCCGCGACGTCGAGCGCAGCAAGGCAAAGGACGACCAGCGCGGTTTGCGGATCCGGGACGATTACGCGATCGTGCATCAGTCGGCGAGCGAGGACCCGGTCGTGCAGGAGACGTGGGCGGAGATACGCAAAGAGATAGCGGATGTGGAAGATCTGCGAAAAAAGCTGGCGAGCGTCGAGGCGTGAACGTGCTCAGCGAGAATCTCGTTTAACCCGGAGCCAGCGGCGACGGCGGACTTCTCGCATCAGGACACTTCATGCATCCCGCGCTCGTCAAAACCACATAGCCTCGTCAGCAGCCTGTCCGCCGTCGCCGTTGGCTCCGGGTTAAACGAAAAGAGCTGCCATCTAAGCGCTGGTTCGTTTCCGCAACCCGCGCATCAAACTCTCGTACAAATCCTCCATCGTCGTGCGTTTCAGCTGTCGCTTGGCCGGATCGTCGGCACTGAAATTGAGTAGGCGCAGCAGCCCGCGGCCTTGGGCATCGACGTCGAGGATATTGATGCAGCCCGGGTCTTGTTCGAGGCCGCCGAACAGGCTGAGATCCATAGCGAGAGCGTGGGCAATCAGCGCGGTTCACCCCGCCATGGGCCACCACCAGAACCGAATTCCAACTTGTGTCAGCCGCCAGTTCGCGCCAGAAGAGGCCCACGCGCTCCATCAGCGAGCCAAAGGTTTCGCCTTGCAGGAACCGGGCGATGGGCGTGATGGTCTCACTGAAAGCCTTTAAGAAATGATCGGCCAGACCCTCTCGAGGAATGTCGGCCAGACGGCCCGGCTGGATCTCGCGCAGGTCCCTTGCGACGCTCGTGCAGGATGCCGCGATTGCCGGCAACCGTTTCGGCTGTGGCGATCGTTCGGGGCAGATCGCTGGATATCACCCGTTGAAACTCGATGCCGGCCAAAGCTTGAGCCGCGGCTTCCGCTTGTTGCTGTCCTCGAAGGGTCAGCTTCACGTCGTTGGGCGGGGCGGGCCGGCCTTGTTCGTCGAAATAGCTAACATCTCCGTGGCGCATCAGGTAGAGTCGGCGTGCGTAAAGAGGACGGCGCTCGGTGGACTCGGACATCGGCTTTCCTCGGGTATTGCTGTGCGAATCGGACAGGAACTTGTGCTTCATGGCGGACGCCACGACTATAGCCGAATTTGCCAGCCGACTCGAAGCCTATCTGGGCAGCCACCGGTGGATCCGTGCAAATCAGCAACCTCACCCGCCTGACCGGCGGAGCCAGCCGCGATACCTGGTCGCTCGACGCCAACATTGTCGGTGGGCCGGAAGGCGGAATGCACCGCTTGATTCTGCGTCGCGATATGGGTGGCGAGATTCAGCCCAATGCCTTGAGTCGCGGCCAAGAATTTCGGATCTTGCAGGTCATGTGGGATGCCGGCGTCCGCCTGGCGCGGCCGCGCTGGCTTTGCGAAGATCCCACGGTTCTGGGTGTCTGTTTTTTTATCGTCGATCGGCTCCAAGGGGAATCGGTCGGCCGGCGTATCGTGCGGGAGAACAGCCTGGCCAGCGGTCGGCGCCTGCTGCCAGCGCAGATGGGCGAACAATTGGTGCGCATCCATGCAGTGGGTGCTCAGAGCGCGGGCCTTACGTTCTTGCCAACTTTCGCAGGAGGGGCAAGCCCCGCGGCGCGGACCGTGGCCTCGGCTCGCGTCCAACTCGATGAATTGGGGGAACCCCATCCGGTGCTCGAGTGGGCCTTGCGCTGGCTGGAACGCAAGCGCCGCCCTGCCCGCGCCTCGTCACCTTGCATGGCGATTATCGCATCGGCAATCTCATGGTCGGCCCGATGGATTGCGCGGCATCTTCGACTGGGAATTCTGTCACGTGGGGGATCCGGCCGAGGACCTGGCCTGGCCATGCGTGCGTTCCTGGCGATTTGGCCAAGACAAACTGCATTTGGGTGGAATCGGCCAATTCGAGGAGTTTTACGCGGCTTACCGGGCTGCGGGCGGTTGTGAGGTCGAATTATCCTCAGTGCGCTATTGGGAAATCATGGGCAACGTTCGCTGGGCGCTCGGTTGCATTTCCCAGGCGCATCGGCATCTGAGCGGTCAAGCCCCAAGTGTCGAGTTGGCCAGCCTCGGTCGTCGAGCGGCGGAAATGGAAGCCGAGCTGCTCCTGCTGATCGACGAGGAATTGACTAAGGCACAGGCAATCCCTTGAGAACGCGTTATGCATGACCGGCCCGATTCGACAGAACTAATTGCTGCCGCCAGACTGTTCTTGGAAACCGAACTATTGCCGGCGTTGACCGATCAGCGCTTGCGTTTCCAGACGCTTGTAGCCGCTCACGTTTTGGGTATCGTAGAACGCGAACTGCCCGTTGAGGAAATCGACTTGCGGTGGGAACTCGCCTGGTTGAGCGAAATGTTGGGCGAAGCCGCTGCGCCGGCCGCCACACGTGCCGAACTCCGGAATCAGGTGCGCGAAGGCAATCGCCGTCTCTGCGTATCGATCCGCCAGGGGAACTTCGACGGTGAACCTGCATACCGTCAGCTCGGCGGCAAGCTTCGCGAGGTCGTTGCTCGCAAGCTTCGAGTAGCAAATCCCAAGGTGGCAACCCTCTCTCCTGCCAAATGAGTTGAAATGTCCAAACCAGCATGAAGCAGCGTTACTATATTATTCTTGGCGCTCCTTTTTGCGATCAACACTCTCAATTTCTTCGATCGCAACATTCCGGGTGTTGTCGGCGAACAAGTCAAGGAGGAATGGGAACTCACCGATTTCCAGTGGGGAATTATCGGTACTGCCTTCACTTTGCTGTACGCCGTTGTGGGCATTCCTCTCGGAGAATGGGCCGACCGTGGCGTTCAAACGCGAATTCTCTCTATTGGAGTAACTCTCTGGAGCCTGCTGACGGCTGCTTCAGGGGTGGCATGGAACTACACCTCCATGTTTGTCATCCGCCTGGGAGTCGGCGTCGGCGAAGCCACCTGTCGCCCGTAGCCACCTCACTGATCGGCGATATGGCGCCACCTGCTCGACGTGCGGGAGCGATGTCTATATTCATGTTGGGTTTGCCCGTGGGCATGTGCACCAGTTTTTGGCTTGGTGGCGAAGTTGCCAAGCTCTTGAGCTGGCGCTGGGCCATGATCTTGGCCGGAATCCCCGGCTTGGTCATCGGAGTAATAGCATGGTTCTTACCGGAACCAGAACTGGCCTCTTCACCACAGTCGGACGAACCATCGATGTATCAAGTCATGCGCAGCCTTTGCCTCAATCCAATCATGATTTTGCTCATGATTTCCGCGCGCCATTCATAACTTCAACATGTACGCGTTCGCTTTTTTTTCCTCTTCCTATTTTCAGCGTTTTCACGGCCTAGACGTCAAACAGGCCGGCCTAATACTTGGGATTGCGTACGGCGTCGGCGGGCTGGGAATTCTGCTGGGCGGCTGGTTGTGCGACCGCGTTGCCTCGAAGCGACCGGGTGGTCGATTGGAAGTTTCCACGCTGGCTATCTTCCTTTCTGTCATTTGTTACTTCTTGGGACTGTATTGCAAGGCGGGCCTTGTTTACCAAAGCGCTCTGTGCTTCCTATTCAGCTATTTTCTTTCGTGCATCTACTACCCCGGTGTCTATGCCACCATTCAAGACGTGACCACGCCCCGTCAGCGCGGCAAAGCGATGGCCATCTATTTCTGCGTGATGTATCTCATCGGCGGATCGTTCGGCACGTCCGTTACCGGCTGGCTCAGCAAATGGTTTTCTCGCCGGGCAGCGCTCGCAATGGGGGTCGTCGTCCTGAAGCCGACGGATATGCCGCCAGAGGCCGCAGCCATCGGACTACGCACCGCTTTCTTCGAATTGCCAATACTATCCCTTGTGCTCGCGCTTGTGCTTCTCGCAGCGGCACGCCTGGTGGCAGCCCAGTTGCGAGCAAAGGCTTCATCTATCAAGCCTTGCGCGGAGCCGGCCTGAGCGCAGCGGGGAAGTGATTGTAATCTGGAGCCACGCGCTCGGGTCAGGCGGTAATGTCGTTGTCCACAGCTAGCATCTTGCCTAGGCTGAGAATGATGCAGACGACTGACAACCGCGTCGCGGCTTACGGGAGTATCTCCGAATGCGAAATCTGTTCACGTGTTTGTCCTTGACCCTGGCTATTGCAGGGTTGGTCTCCGAAGCGATGCCGCTCAAGAAAACGTCAAAACCATCCTCGCAAAGGCCGTCAAGGCTCATGGGGGCAAAGAAAAACTGGCCAAGATGAATGCCGTTATCGCCAAGAGCGAGGGAAAACTGGAGTTTTATGGTGGGCTGAACTTCACACAGGAAGCAATTTCCAACTTGCCCAAACAGTTCAAGGAAATCATTACTTTCGAAATCAACGGGTTCTCGAAAGCCAGCATCACGGTTTTCGACGACGGCAAAGCGTGGAACAGCGTGGATGGCGAAACGACCGAATTCGACGCCAAGATGCTTGGGGAAATCAAAGAGGCCAGGAACCTGATGCAGCTTGGTTCCCTTCAGTTCGTCGACGACAAGGACTACGCGATTACGCCCTTGGGCGAGAGCAAAATCAAGGATAAGCCAGTCGTGGGGGTGAAGGTGGCACGCCAAGGATTTCGCGATGCCAGCCTGTTTTTCTCGAAAGATTCGGGCCTATTGTCCATGATCTCCAGCCAGGTCTACGATGCCAACGCGAAGAAGGATGTACTCGAAGAGCGGCTCATCCTCACTTACCAGGACGTGGATGGCGTCAAGGTCCCCAAGAGAATTGTCGTTAAACACGACGGCAAGAAGTTCCTGGAAACAGAAGTGACCGAATTCAAGTTCCTGGACAAAGTTGACCCCGCTGCATTTGCCAAGCCCTGATTCGTGGCTAGAATCGCTAAGACCGAGTTGGGCCGGCCGACTATGCCGCCGGCCCGCCGTCATTCTTGGAGTCCGCAAGTTGTTCGAAAATGGATCGCTGTTGCTCTTCCGTTGCTTCGGCATCAACGTTTGCATGCATTGGACGTTCGTGTTCATCGCCTACTACGAGGTCGTTGCTCGTAAGATCGCCTATACCTCTCCCGTCTGGAATGCGCTCGAACTCTTTTCGCTTTTCTCCATAATCTTGCTGCATGAATTCGGACACGCTCTGGCCTGCCGACAAGTCGGCGGTACGGCGGACCGCATCATTCTGTGGCCGCTGGGCGGCGTGGCGCTGATCGAGACCGCCCAACCGTCCAGGGGCGCTCTGATGGAGCGTGGCTGCCGGTCCTTTGGTCAATGTGTTATTGGTCCCGCTGACCATCGGGATCTGGCTCTTCGCCAACGCGGTTGGATTGGAGGTCGATCACCCCGACCTGTTCAAGCTCCTCGAAGCGATCGCCTACATGAATTCGGCATTGCTCCTCTTCAACATCCTGCCCATCTATCCCATGGATGGCGGCCGGATTCTGCTGGCATTGCTCTGGTTCGTGATCGGCCAAGTTGCACAGCGTGATGGTCGCTAGCATTATCGGCTTGATTGGCGTGGCGGGGTTCTTGGTTTATGCTTTCAAAGAAAATAGCCAGTTCGGCATTCTTATCGGCTTGTTCCTGGGAATGCAGGCTTGGGCAGGCGTTGGCCGGTGCGGGCGATTGCAGCGGTCGCTAAGCTGCCGCGTCACGACAATGCGGCCTGCCCCCACTGTGGCGCGGCTCCGTTGATCGGCGCCTTCTCGACTTGCGATTATTGCGATCACGCTTTCGATCTCTTCGAAAATCGAGGCGTGTGCCCCAACTGCGCCGCCCGCTGCCCGGATGCCCAATGCATCGATTGCATTGCGGCGAGCCCTGTGGCAGACTGGTTAGCAGTGCCTGCGCTGCCCGTCACGACCGACGAGCAAAAGCGCGTCCAAGCTTTGTTCGACAATCAAGCGCCGGAATAGATCCGGAGGCCGGCGCTCGCCGAAGCTGAAGTTCGAAATCGATTCGCGAAACCCTATTCGCAGCGGGTGCGGCCATGCATTTGCGAACAAGGCAATGGGCGATTGCCGTCGTCCTTTCTTTAACCTTAGCCACTTTTGCGCAAGGCCAATTCAGGGTTCCCGCCGGTGCTCGATTCCGCCTGGGAACGGGATCCAATCCGCTTCTGAGCGTCGCGTTTTCTCCCGATGGCGGTTTGCTGGCCTTGGCCGGCTACGACAATGCGATCGAACTTTGGGATGCTGCCCGAGGAGAAAAGGTCCGGCAGTGGGAGACGCCCGAAGGCTGCATTGCTACCTTGGTGTTTTCGCCCAACGGGCAGCTGCTCGCTTCGGGCGGCATTCACGATAGCACGGTGCGCGCTTGGGACGTCGCCACCGGCAAAAAAGTGCGCGAGCTGGAGGGGCTGCCCAATGGGGTTAGCTCCCTGACCTTTGCCCCTGACGGTAAGATCCTGGCCGCCGGCGGTTACGGAACCGAAGGCGTCTACCTTTGGGAGATTGCCACGGGAAAACCGATGGCGCCGTTGGTGGGCGCAGCCGTTCCCGTGCAGAACATCAACGGGCAACGATCTCCGTTTCTGGAGTATTCCTATGTCGCTTTCGCCCCCGATGGCAAAACGTTGGCCAGCGGCCACGTTTACGGTCTAGTCAGAATTTGGGACATGGCCACGCGCCGGGAAACGCGCCATTTTCGTGGCCCTGAAACGGATTCGTTCGTCCATCTCGCTTATGCCGCCGACAACCAACTGCTGGCCGGCTGGGGAGAAACGATTCGCTTGTGGAAAACGGACACCGGCAAACAACCGCTTTTCACCAACTGGGGCGAGTCCATGGGCTTGTGGAAAACCGAGACGGCGAAACCTTTACGCTCGTTCGGCGATCAAGCCGAACTGCGCATCGCGGCCGCCGCCTTATCGCCGGATGGCAGAATGCTGGCTTCCGGAAGCTCGGGTGCGGTCGGTGGCGACGATCAGGTCCATGTTTGGGAAACGGCGACGGGCGCCGAACGCTGCACGCTGGCGGGACACGAATACGCCGTGTCTGCCGTAGCGTTTTCGCCCGATGGGCGGACCCTGGCTTCCGCAAGCCGCGACGGAACCGCTATCCTTTGGGACGTGAGAGCCCTGCCGACCGATGCGCCGGACCAGACTTATGCCACGCCTGCGGAACTCGAAGCCTATTGGCGCGATCTGGCTCAAAGCGACCCAGGGATCGCTTTTCGAGCAATTCGTGCCCTGGTACGAGCGTCGCGCAATGCTGCTCCCTTCTTGGAAAATCGGCTCAAACCTTTACGCGCGCGGATGCGGCACAGATAAATCGGTGGGCCAATACGCTCGACAACAGGGTTTTCAAGGTTAGAGAAGAGGCAGCGCAAAACCTGGCGATGCAGTTAGAGATGACCGAGCCGCTTTTGAAAGCCGCTTTGGCCAATCAAAGCTCGGCTGAGGCACGGCGCCGGCTGCAACAGATCATGGGCTTTGCCGCCGCTGGCGGCTTCATTCCGAAACAACTGCAAATCTTGCGTTCTCTGGAAGTTTTGGAGACTATCGGCACCGTGGAAGCGCAGTATGTGCTCGAAAAAATGGCTGGCGGAGAGCCTGGCTTCCAGATTACGCGTGCGGCGAAACTGGCAATGGCGCGCTCGAGGAAGCGATCCAAGAATCGCTCCTAGGCGAGCGGCGCGGCGTCAGCCCGCCGAGTCGTCTACATAAAAATGTCTTGTTCAAAGCGCGAACGTCCGGTCCTAAGAGTCGACAGCTGAATCAATGCGCCAGAAATGTCTTGGGCTTGACTCGTCGGGCTGACGCCTCGACGCTCGCCAGTCGAATCGCTCCCCTAGCGTGGCCGCAGGCGCTCATTTCGAACGAAGCGGCCACCCCAACGCGGTAGACCACTTTCGCCGGCTTGGCGCCCATCGCCTCCGTGATGTTTTTGTCGTCGATCCCGAAGCTGGCTTGTTGCACGCGCATGCCGCCCATCTGCGAGTAGACATACTCCATCGGTAATTCGACGTCGTTGTTTTGGATTTGCGTTTCTTCGAGTTTGGAAACGGGCCCCAACACCATTCCTGCCGCCCCGGCAAGTTCAATGGCCTGGCGCTCCGCTCGCTTGAACGCCTCGCGCCACCGCACGGATGCGCTCCTCGTCGGAGAGCTTGCTGACATAAAGAATGAACGGCTGACCGCGGACGCGCTGTTCGTCACCGTTCATCATGCCTTGCATTTCTTCTTGCGCAAGTTCTTCCTCTTGCGGCCCGCCCTGTTTGAGGGCTTTGGTTCCGCCGAGATCGGCCGCCTTGATCCGTTCCTCGAGCCCGTGCGTCAAAATCAGCATTTCCCCCGGGCTCGGAGCTGTCAGGCGAATCTGTGCCTTGAGGTTGCAAGAGACTACCACCGGCGGGGCTTCCTTGGGCTTGGCCGGGGGTTTTTTGCCGCCTTGATTCTGCATCATCCACATCCTGCGATTCATCATCTGAGCTTCGCGCGGATCCTGTTCGGCAACGACCGAAGGTTCGCCGAACTCGATCAATTCAGGCGCAGCGCCCATTCCCTCGAGCTTGGTCCGCGCCGCCTGCTTGCGTTCCTGAAGTTTGGCCAGGGCATCTTTCGCGCTCTTCGCTTTGGCGAGCACTTCAACCTGAATGCGCAAGAAATCGGGCTTCCGCTTCATTTCGTAAGTGCCTTGCCCGGTGACGTGGCTGGATTGCGGTTCATCCGCGTGCAGCGGATTGACCACGCATGCCATCAGCACTCCTAAAATGACATGCGAGGCAATGAGTAGGCGCCGCATTACCGTCTCCTATGGTCAATCATGCTGGCCTTCAATTCGAAAGAGCAACCCATATTACTCGCTCTTGTCCGGAGTTGGGGATTTCTTGACGAAATCCAGCGATTTTTCGATCAAGATTTCCCCGGTCATTTCTCCCAGGGACGTTCGCGATACGTAGTCGTAACGCGGGAAGCTATTGAAATCGACTTTGGTCAGAATGTAGCCGAACGCATCGTTGGTTAGGCCGAAGAGGAGGTGATGCTTGCCGTTCATTTTGCGTTTGAGATAAAAGCCAATGTTGGGCAGCATTTCGCCGGGAATGGTCAGGATCTGCACGTCGCCCAAGTTGATTAGATTGATCCGGGCATTGATCGAATGATCGTCGTTATGCGGATACTTGAGCGGCGAGTGGACGGTCACCGCCCACATTTCCAGGGATTCGACGGGAAAACGAACGCTGATCGAAGCGCAGAAAAGCGTCGGATCTTTTTGTTCCCGGCTGTCCTTCACGATGCGCAACGCTTCATCGGCCATCAGGTGGCCGATACGCAAGCATTCCTCCCACGTTCGGGAATCGTTCCAGTAGCGCACAACGGATCGCGGGGCTGATTCAAATTGCGATTGTCCGCGGTAATCATGCCGCCTTCGGCGCCATTCACAAAAATGGCGAGACCGCCCGTTTGCGATTCGAGTTTTTCGCACAAAGGGCCAACCAGATCGGGGCTGATGATGCCGACACTATTGCCCAGGACTTCGGGGTGAATGGCATAATTCACCAGCGTTGCGATCGTCTTGCCCTGCGGACCGATCGCTTGGATGACGCTCATACGCCGGTCGTACAAATCGGGCGCATAATAGTTATAGGCGATCTTTCCCTTGGCTTCGCCGGTGGCAATCTTGAGAGCGGCAGGTTGTAAGTGGTCGATGGCGGCGTTGATCGCTTCGGCCGCCCGATCGCAGACGAATTGCATGTAATCCAAATCGCCGGTATGGCCGCCACTTCCATCCGGGAAGCCATAACAATCCGGCGCACTATGCGTGTGGGTCGAGGCGACCAGGATATTCTTGGCCGGGATGCGCTGGACCTTGGCGCGAACACGATCTGCAAGCACCGAAGGAAAGCCGAGAAGATCCAACGCAACAATGGCAACAGACGTTTCGCCCTTCCGCAATACGATCGCCCGAGCCGTCAACTCGCCTTTTTTTGCGGTCGCGGGTTTCGGTCTCCCCATCCCACCCGATACCGGCAGCATTTTGGCGGGAGTGATGGAGCGCACGGCAGCGCAGACCTGAATATCGGCCCGGGCTTGGGAGGCAGTGAGAACCGCCCCTGCCGATAAGCAAATTACCAGGATTCGTTGCATCAAGGAGATCTCCATCAATGGCAAAATCCGAAGGTCCAAAAGAATCTCGAAATCCGAAAAAATCTCGAAATCCGAATCTCGAAATTCAAGAGATCGCAACCATCTTCGTCTAATTTTGCGGTGTTCGATATTCGAATTTCTATCGGAATTCGATATTCGGATTTCGTGCTTTTGCCTAAGTAAGGCTCGACTCACTTACGGTTTCTTCTTGGCCTGGATGTCCCAGCACACCAGCTTTTTTTTGTTTCGTCCAAAAAGGCGTCCGTCGGCCAGGGCAATTTGCACTCGGCACAAGCCGTCCAAAACTTTGGCACGTGCCAATTCGCGATAGGCCGCGGGCTTGGCTTCGATGCAGAAGAGAAGCCCTGTTTCCGAAAGAATGTAAAGCTTCCCGTCGGCCATAATCAGTGCGCCGCAGCCAAATCCCTCTTCGGTCCAGCGAACCTTGCCGGTGTCCAATTCGACGCAGCGCAGCCGGGCGCCTGCCTCTTGCCGGCCGTCAAATCCGTAAAGAAAGCCGTTCGAAGCGACCGGAGTGCCGTAATGACAAGTTAAAGAATCGTCTCCTTGCCAAAGCGTCTCGAAGCCGTCGCCTTTGGCACGTAGGGCAATGGCGCCGACTCCATAACTGCTGGTGAAAAAGAGACGGTTGTCGGAAAAAACGGGGTTAGCGGCATTCACCGAGGCGTTTATCCGCGCCCGCCAACGTTTGCTGAACACAACCTTTCCTGTAGCCGGTTCGAGCAGCTCGATGCCCAGGCGGGTAAAGAAGACGGCCACACGCTTGCCGCCAACAGTGGCGATGATGGGGGAGGAGTAACTAGCTTCGTCGGTGGTCGCCCGCCAAACCTCGTGGCCGTCGGCCGTAGATAACGCGACGATGCCGGCTTCCGGACCGCCAATGTTGATCAGGATCAGCTTGCCTTCAACCAGAGGCGAGGTCGCGACCCCGAAATAGCCTTGGGCGACCTTATAATCCTCGTTGAGCGCTCGGCGCCGGCACACCGTGCCGTCTGCCAAGTTGATTGCGTGAAGTATCCCGGAAGCCCCAAGCGTATAGACCGTCCCATCCGCGACCGTCGGTGTAGCCCGTGGGCCCTCGTCGAAGTTGAATTGATCGCGATAATCGGTGGCGTAGGCCTGCTTCCAGATTTCTTTGCCGCTAGAGGCTACTAAGGCTTCGACGATTTCCTCGTTACCGATTCGATGAAAGAGGAGCAGCTTGCCGCCCACAACGGCCGGACCGGCGAACCCCGCGCCGGCTGCCTTCTCCCACAAGATGGGCGGCCCCTCTTTGGGCCAGGAATCGGTCAAGCCGGTCTCGTTCGATTTGCCGTTGCGTTCGGGCCCTAAGAACTGGGGCCAGTCCGCTGCCCTGCAGGGAATAGAGATGGCGCAGAGGCCAATCGCCAGGGCCGCCCCACGGGCCACAATAGCAAGCATGGTATTCATTTCTCCCTATGTTTTCATCCTGTTGAGCAATTTGCAAGCACACTTCTGCGAGTTGCGCCCTATCATAACAAGCTTGGTGACTAAGTTGCTTCTCAAGTCCCGCGCCGCCAGAGCGCGAAATCGCTGGAAGGGTCGCTTCGGGTGGTGCACTTCCGCAAGTTCCGCAACCAGGATGCGCCGGGAATTACCCAGGTTTGGAACGACTCCTTGATCGGCCGAGGCATCCACGCTTGCGGCACAGTTCGCTGCTGGAGAATTACGTCTTTTCCAAGTCTTTTTTCGATCCGCGCGGGTTCTTTGTCGCCCTGGACGAGGATCAAATTGTTGGCTTCGCGCACGCCGGTTTCGGTCCGTCGGCCGATGGTAGCGCGCTTGACCGAACACTAGGCGTAACCAGCTTGATGGCGGTGCGGCCCGCTTTTCAGCGGCAGGGCATTGGTAGCCAGCTTCTCCAGCATTCCGAAAACTATCTGAGAGAATCCGGGGCGACTTTGCTGTTAGCGGCAAGCACCTGGCCGGTGGCGCCGTTCTATTTCGGGATATACGGCGGCGCTGCCTTTTCGGGAATCTTACGAAGCGAAAGCGCGGGCGATCCCTTCCTGAAAAAACGCGGCTATGCTCCCCACTCCTCCAAGTCGGTTTGGCAGCGCAATCTCACCGAGCCGCTGGTCATGGTCGATGGGAGGTTTGCCGCTTTGCGCAAGCGCTGCGAGGTTCGCATCAAGCCGCGCACCGGCATCACGAACTGGTTTGAGGAATGCGTGCTCGGATCGATCGACCTGTTCGAGTTCATCCTGGAAGAGCGCGTCACGCAAAAAACGCTCGCTCGCGTCTCGGTTTGGGAGATGGACGGCATCGGCTATAAATGGCAGATGCCTGCGGTAGGAATTGTCGAAATGGTCGTCGAGCCGGGGGCACGCAAGCAAGCGATGGGGAAGTTCCTCGTTTACCAAATGCTCCGTTACCTGCAGGAGCAGTTCTTTGGCACTGCGGAAGTGCACATCGACGCGACCAACCATTTCGGCCAAGAAATGGCCAAACGCTTTGGGTTCGTGCTCGTGGATGAAGCGGTGGCGTACAGCAAAACGATTTAAGGGCGAGCGTCGAGGCGTCAGCCCGACGAGTCAGCATCACTGATCCCGCCAAAAAATGACCAGTCGGGCTACGGGGCTCGGAACCACCAAGCGGATAAAGGGAATGGGGTCCGAAGCATCCGGATCTTTTTCGATTTGGACGTGGTTTGGCAACACCTGCATGCCCGTTTGATAGTGCATGCTCAGCACCACCTTGCCCGCCCCCACATCAGCAAGCGTAATGCAATGCTTGTCGGCCTGCAGCAGCTTGGCTTGCCCCTGCAGAACGAAAGACCGCGGCGGCAAACGGTATAACCAGATGCCGCCAGTCTCCTCGGCCCGGCAATTTGCGTTGCCTCATGCCAGAGATTGAATCGCGCCACCGCGACGGGGGACTTGCAAGCCACCCAGCCGACGTTATAGCGTCGCATGAATGCTGCCAGTTCTTCGTCCCGCCAATGATCGATGGGCCTTCCCGCCAGGTCCTGGTGTACGAAATTGGCAAACGCGTGCTCGATGGTCGCCTGGGGATCCAATCCGCCCAGAAAAGCGCGATCGGTAAGGATCGGCAACGGCGCCGACCAGCGACTTTCGTCCTCCTCATCGCCTGTGCTCTCGATCAGAATCCTGGCTTCCGGCGTTGTCCAACGATCGATCGCCCGGACGAATGCCTTTTGCGAATCGGTGAAGCCCACGGCCAGCGGCGTGGCGTGCAGACAACGAGCAAGCACATTGCTTCGGAGCGGCCACACAACGATCAGCGCGTACGGTCGCGCTTGCCCCTATCAGGGCAAAACGAGCCCGGCTGCTCCAGGCAAACCGAAAAATGCCGGCGCCCAATAGCCCCAAACATAAAGCCGCAGGCATGGAGGCGAACAAGAGGGCAGGCACGAGCAGGCGATGAGCGGACCAGCGCGTCAGCGGGTCGCAAATGACGCCGGCAATCGAGAGGAGAAGGAAGACCAGGACACCCGAGCCGAGCAATCGCGCTGCCGGACGCCGGCATGTCTGATTCCAAATCGCGACGCCACCCAGGCCGAAAGAAAGCAAGATCCAAGTCAGCCCGCGATCGAGAGGATCGCCCCAATGAGGCGAGTTCCAGAGGAGTCGCAGAGTGCGATGGGCCAGGAAGGGCTGGTCGACACGCAAAGGCGACAGGATCCACCAGTACTCGAACCACTGCACCAACCAAAACCCGTTCAGGATGAGGGCGCCAGCCTGAGCCATGAGCAATCCCAGGTGCCAGCCGACGCCATGGCGGGGACCGAAACTGACATAGTAGATGAGAATTATGGGAGCATAGAGCAGACAGAGCACGGGCTGCGCGTACCAGCTGAGAGCGGCGGCGGCGAAAACGCCCAGGAACACCCACGCGCTGGGGCGACAGTGGAGCCGTGCCAATAAACAAGCCAGCAAAAGCAAGGCGCCGCCGCCCAGCAGAAGGTCAAGGTCGCCAGCTTCCAAAAGAGCCGATGCGGGCTTGCCCCACCAGACCAGCATGCCGAGCATGATGGCCAACGAGCGGCTGCCATTTCTCATACCTAGGCTCGAAGCGGCGCACCAAAGCCCGAGCGGAATCAACAGCCAACAGCCAGCCAGTCCTAGCTTGTAGAACATCGGTCGATATTCGCCGCGGCCCCAAAAGAGGAAAAACTCTGCGGGCCGGCTGCCGCTATCGTAAACCGGAGTTTTGGGATAGCCGGCCTGGAATGCCGGATCGAAACAACTCACCGACCAGCGTTCCCAGAAAGATTGGGCGCCGAGACAGCCGTGATAGAGATGCAGCGGATGCCGGCCGGAGACGATGGGTTGGTCGTTGAGAAGGTTTTCCCAGGCATCGCTTGAGCCGAAGAGACTCAAAGTCATCCAACCTTGCCAAACTAGCAGAACTGCCAAGACCACCCAGTCGACGAGCTTTCCTTGAGCTGGCGGACTCCGTAACTCGCCAGTCCGTGACAAGGGGAGCGTGCGGGTCCCGGTCGGGGCAGGACGCAATTCAGGCAAACATGCTGTTGCGGTTCCATCCATGGCCCCCGGATCGTAACCTTGGCGTCGTTTTCTCACAAGCGGAAGCGGTTCGCTGGCGGCTTCGGGCTTGCGCCGATAGAATAGCCGAAAGTTTTCTCCCCTAGGACGAGATAGCGCCGATGGAAGACACGGTTGGCGGTGAATCGCTCGCGCCCAAATACAAACGCGTGGTGCTCAAGCTCAGCGGCGAAGGCTTCGGCACCGCCGGCAAGAGCGGCATCAGCATGGAAGAGACGCTGAGCATCGCGCGCACAAGCTAAACGCGTGCTCGAGCGCCGGCGTGCAGCTGGCAATTGTGGTGGGTGGCGGCAACATTCTTCGGGGGGCCAGGTTTCGCCGGCGCCGGCGAAGTCATCCGCGAAGCTACCGCCCATTACATGGGTATGCTGGCAACGGTGATCAACGGTTTAGCGCTGCAGGATGCCCTCGAAAGCTTGCACTGCGAAACACGCCTGGCCACTGCGGTGCGCATCGAGAACGTTGCGGAGCCATTCGTGCGCCGCCGATGCATACGCCATCTAGAAAAAGGACGTATCGTTATCCTCTCGGGTGGCACGGGCAATCCTTTCGTCACGACCGATACTGCTGCCGCCCTTAAAGCCCGCGAGTTGGAAGCCGAGATTCTGCTCAAGGCGACGCGGGTCGACGGAGTTTATAGCGACGATCCTGAACAGAATCCCCATGCGGTCCGCTATTCGCGATTGACTTACGATCAAGTCATGCGCGACAACCTGCGCGTGATGGACATGTCCGCCATCAGCCTATGCCGCGAAGCGGGCATGCCGATCCTGGTCTTCAACTTCAAACGCGAAGGAAACATCGAACGAGCCATTGCAGGGCACGAACTGGGGACGATTGTGTCAGTCTAAATACTCCCTGGCAAAAAGATGTATGGCAAAAAAATAAATTAGTGAATTATCTTTTTGCCGTACATCTTTTTGCCGTTTGATTTTGACCTTGTAGATTCGCTTATCTTCGCAAAAAGACGTCCATTGCCTGTACAATCGCGGTAGACAATTGGCTGTATGGAATAAGGAGAGCTGCAATGAGCCCCGATGAGGTTCTCTTCGACGCCGAAAAACCATGGAGAAGGCGGTCAGCGTTTTTCGCGACGAATTGCGCAGCCTTCGTCACCGGCAGGGCGACGCCGGCCCTGGTCGAAAATATACGCGTCAAATATTATGGTTCACGACGCCGCTCAAACAAATCGCCTCGATCGGCGCGCCTGATCCGCAGCAAATCCTGATTCGGCTTTTGAAAAGATTGCCCTCAAAGACGCCGAAAAGGCACTGCATCGAGCGACTTGGGCATGTCGCCAACAGCGACAGCGGAACATCCGGCTCGACGTACCTCCTATGAGCGGGGAGCAACGCCAGAAAATGGTCGCCCGCATCAAGAATGGCGGAAGAGGCCAAAGTCGCCATCCGCAACATTGGGCGCGACGCCAACAAACACCTCGGAACAGCCGAAAAAAACAAAGAAGCGACCGAACGAACGCGACAAGGGCAAAGAGGACGTCATTGTTGACGAAGCGTTTTGAGGAGCGCACCCAGGAGCTTTGCGACAAGAAATCCCATGAGATTATGGAGCAGTAGGCGAGCGTGCGTAATTCATGCGAAGTCAAAGTGGATCCCTCCACGAATATCCTCAGGCAGCTCAGGGCCTAACCCCCGATCTTGTGGAGCAAAGCCGTCGTACGCACGGCAGCAATCAACTCCCAGCCCCGCCGCGGTTGCCGCTCTGGCAACTGTTTTTGGCGAAGTTCGACGAATCGATCATCAAGATTCTCCTAGCGGCCGCCTTGCTCTCGATGCAAGTGGAGCTGCTGAACCCGCCGCTCAGGTGCTGCGCAGGGCCTGGGTTTCGCGTTCGCCTTGGGGGTGGCGGGTGCAGCTTACTTTTGCCATCGACGCGGCCGTACTCATTTCATTTCCGCTCTGCTCTTTGGCCCAGGCCCTGATCCTTTGGCCTATAGGCTTGGCCTTCGGTCATGCTTCGTTCGATGGCCTGGCAGTGATGATTGCCGTGATATTGGCTACGGGCGTGGCTTTCTTGAGCGAGTACAAAAGCGACCGCGAATTTGAAGCGCTCAATAAGCCAGGCAAAAGCGTTAGCTGCAAGATTCGACGTTCGCAAGGAATCCAAGCATTGCCGTTGAGCGACGTCGTAGTCGGCGACACCATTCTGTTGGAAATGGGCGACGAGATTCCTGCGGATGGCCGCATGGTGCTGGCCAACGATTTGAACGTCGACCAGTCGTTGCTAACGGGCGAGACGGAGCCGGTCGCCAAGGCGCCGCAGGCTACCGATAACTCCGATGGAACGGACAGCCCGAGCTGCGTCTTCCGGGGCACCCACGTCATCGAGAAGGCCGGGGTGAAATGCTGGTTTGCCGCAGTCGGGCGCAGAATACCGCCAGTACGGGCAGATCGCCAGCCGGCTCGCAGACGCTCAGTTTGGAGACCAGCACCAAGGCGCGGCCAGACTTCGGCAACCGCTGAGGCGGAACGGGTTCACCGCAAGCTGAATCTCGCCAAGGAACAAACGCCGCTGCAAGAGAAGCTCGAACGTCTAGCGGGGATAATCAGCACGGTCGGCTACAGCCATGCCGTCGCGATTTTTTTTGCCCAGATTGTCCAAGGAATCTGGTGGGGGAACCTGATATGGCCGGGCCGAGTTGAAGGATTCTTCCCGGACTTGATGCACGACGCATCTTTGGTTCTGGGTTACTTCATGTACATGGTGATTATCGTGGTCGTGGCCGTTCCCGAGGGCCTGCCCATGAGCGTCACCGTCTCGCTGGCCTTGGCCATGCGCAAGGTCACACGGGCCAACTGTCTGGTGCGCCAGCTGGTGTCGTGCGAAACGGTCGGTTCGACTACGGTCATTTGCTCCGACAAAACTGGGACCATCACCCAAAACCGCAGTCGCATGGTCCATTTCGGCTGCGACGGCTTGGAAGCGGATCAAGGCGACGCCCGCTGGTTGGCGCCGGCTCCCGACGAGTCGCCACTGGCGGCCATGCTTCTCAGTGGGGCCATCAATTCGACCGCCCATCTCGAAAGGAAAGGATCGGAATTATTAACTGTCGGGAACTCGACCGAAGGCATCCTGCTCTTTTGGCTTCAAGAACGAAATCTCGATTACCAGGCCCTACGCAATCAATTTCCTTGCGCTGATGCAGGTTAACTTCAGCTCCGAGGCGCAACGGATGACGACCGTTATCGAATCAGGGGCCGCCGGCTTGCTTTAGTTTAAAGGGGCCCCCGAATGGCTGCTGGAACGCAGCGGGCACTTTTTGAACGCCCAAGGTCGCCAGCAGGCCATGACACCGGTTTTCCGGGCACAGATTCTGGCGGGGCTGGCGAGAGCCGCCAAGCAGGCCATGCGGACGCTTGGATTCGCCTACGCGACCGTTGCCCCTGATTTGCCCGCGGAAGCCTTGGTCGCCCAGAGAGAAACGCTGGACGACCAGCTGATTTTCGTTGGTTATGTCGCAATTCGCGACCCGGTGCGCGAGGAGGTTCCGGAGGCGTTAGCTCGGTGCCGGCACCAGGCATCGGCGTGAAGTTGATCACGGGCGACAACATCGAGACGGCTGGAGCGATTGCCACGGAGATTGGCTTGCTGACTGGCGGCGGGCCGGTGCTGACGAGCCCCGAATTCAACGCTTTGGACGATGAAACCCTGAAGCAAGAACTGCCGAGCCTGCCATATGGCAAGGCACGCCCCTCGACAAATACCGTTTGGTCCGGCTGCTCCAAGAGCTTGGAGAAGTTGTGGCTGTCACGGGCGATGGCACCAACGATGCACTGCTCTTCAAAAAGGCCGACGTGGGCTTGGCCATGGGCCGTGCCGGCACCGAGGTGGCCAAGGA
>CAVVHZ010000020.1:0-59156 GCA_963748025.1 uncultured Gemmataceae bacterium | reverse complement strand
GTCGATATTCAAATAGACCTGACATTGGATCGAGCGAGGCCACGGTCGTCAAAACCTGTCCTGCGAATCCCCTGGGTTACCAGGTTGCCCAGCGTGTAGTTGTATTTGCCGATCTGGCCTTCCTTGTATTCGAAGGTTTTGTCGTCGGGATTCTCGCCCTTCTTTTGCCGCGTTTCTTCTTGCCGATTGGGCCGCTGGTCTCCAACCTCACTTTGCACCAATCGTAATTCGGCTTGAGGTTTTCCAGTGTGGCTTTGGCGGCCTCGACGTTGCCTTGGCCTCATCGCGGGCTCCAAACGCTGGTCAACTCCTGCTCGCTGATGGCCCCTGCCGATTGCTTTTGAACGTTCAGGCCGATGTCGTAGTCCGCTTGTGCCTTGATAAGTGCGGCCTTGGCGACATCCACACTGGCTTTGGCCAGATCCAGCGCCGCTCTTGTATCCCCACTGTCATCTCGAAAGAAACTTGATCCTTCTTGACGATGGCGCCTTCCTTGAAAGGCATGCCCACCAAATAGCCTGTTACCCGCGGCCGAACCTCGGTGAAGAAGATCGCATCGGTTTGTCCGGTGAAATCAACGTAGTCCGTTACATTGCGCTCGATCGGTTTGCTGACAGTGACCGTGGGTGGCGTCGTTTCCGGAGCGGTCTTTGGTTTATTCGTGCAGCCAGAGGCCACGAAAGCCATCGAGACCAGCCCGGTTATCAGCAGAACCCGATTTGCGAATTGCATCGTTCAACCTCCAGCGCGCTCTCTGTCATTAAGGTCGCGGCTTCATTACTTCACGTAATCAACGAAGCGAATTCCAGCAATTTACCCGGTCGCGCGGTCAAATCTTTAAAATGCGGTTATCCGAAGTGATTTTATTGAGTTCAACGCTAGCAGCGTCGAGGCGAAGAGGAAGTGTGCTGCAGATTTGTCGGCTCAAGCAGCGCCACGATCCGGCTTGTAGCGCTTATTCCGGCGGTCACTAGGTTTTGGGGCCGGAAGGACTCGTTCGATTAACCCGCGGCGACCGTTGACTACGAGTCGGCAGTTTCGTGCAGCAAGGTTCCGTGTGGGATGCTGACAGCCGTCGCCGTTGGCTCCGGGCTAAACGAAACGCAATCCGTGAAAAAACAACGCCGAGCGAGCTTGGTTAGTTCGCCCGGCGTTGTTGGTTATCGGCGTCCCGAGAGGGGACAGGGTTCAGTTACTGGGCAGAATCTTGGAGACGGAGCCGACGATTTCTTCGACGTCCTTATCCTTCATCTCGCCCTTGGCGAAGGCGAAGTTGGCCTTCACCTTGTGATCGGTGTAGAGAACGACGGTGACGTCGGCGTCCTTGGCAACCTTGTAGCCCTTCGGGCCAGCCGGGTTGTCGATGCTCAAGATGCAGGTCTCGACCTTTTCCTTGTCGGCCCAATCCTTCAGGTGCTTACCGAGGTCTTCGGAGTCGCTCAGCATCACAACGAAGCTGCCCATCTTGGCGTCTTTGTGCTTGACCGTTTCGGCGTCGATCTTCTTGACGAGGTTCGCAAGGGGCTTCGACACGTCACGGGCAAAAATCATAACAACGGGGTTCGAGCCATTCTTGCAATAGAGGCACTGCTTCTGGCCGGCCATGTCGCCGGTGATATTGAGCGGATGGAACGGACCGGGAACTTCTTCACCGGGTTGCGGGCCGGAAGCAAGCTTTTCGCTAGCGACCACAGCGCCAGCCAACAGGGCCAAAACGGCAAACGCGGACGCTGCAATACGAAGCTTCGACATTGCGCAAAACCTCCTAAAAGGATCGGACAAGAGACTTCAGCAACACATGCTCCGAGTAAGAACACCCAGGTCACCCCGACCGCAAACACTCTTCGTTTGCTTTTGACCGAGGTAAGTGTTGCTACGAGTGCGAGGCGAATAAAGATCGCGACTGCAAGGTTGACACGAAGGAAGGACCGATAACGGCACTTTCCCACTAGGCTCGGTTATGCTAGCCAGACATTCCGGGAACGTCAACCACCAAGGAGATGCGGCAACATCTTCGAGTCGCCGCCATCGTTCCCCTTTCGCTAAGCGGTCGCGTGTCGCACGAAAAGTAAGACGGTTGGCGGGGTGATGAAATTCGATCCGGCGGAGAAAGGTTGATCCCGTTTGGCCCATTAGTTAGTCAGTTGCGTAGTTCGCGACGGTCTGGCAGGCATACGAGCCTAAAGGGCTCGTTCTTACAGCCCAGGCCGTCAGGCCTGGGTAAGCGGATCGTAACCAGCAACGGTCCTGAAGGGACCGTTCAGCTCATGCCAGCCCGGATTCTTCAACCAAGCGAGAGGGTTAAGGCGAGGTGAAAATGAACGACCCATACTGGGTCGGAGCCTGATGTTCCTGAGTTCCCAGGCCTTTGGCCTGGGCTGGCAGAACGAGCCCGTCGGGCTCAGGGACAGAGGCCGAACCAGCGCAAGTTCAAACCGGTCGCCCAGCCTCAGAAAACAAACCGCGGGATTTGCGACAGCAACTTCAAGTTCAGCGTGATCGTGTCGTCTTCCCAATGGATTTGAAAGCGAACTCTTTCGCGCTCGTGGGCCCTGGGCAGGGCCAGCAAATATCCCGTGTGACGACGTGCGTCCCAGGCAAAGACCCAATTGTTATCGGGCAGGCGACTGGTGAGCCGTGGCGTCTTCCCCAAAGGCGCTTTGGGCAGGGCAACCTCGGCGTAGAGCATCGGCACCAAGCGGCGTTCGTCGTCCACGCGATTTTTGGTGACGAGCCCGGCCAACCGGGCGTTGGGCCAAAGCTGCGTCTCGAACTCACCCGTATGCACTTTGGGATACGCTTCATCCGGAAGAGTTAACGTAAGGAACATCGCCCCGCACCGTGGCTCGAACGATAGGCAACGCATCGGACGGCATGGGCGGTTGAGGTAGTTTCAAGGTAGGGTCGCCCCAAAGCGTAAAAGCCCAGGCCAAGCGACGATTGGCGCCGCAAGCTTGGCGCCGGCGCCGAGCCTCTTTTCCTTGAGCAAGGCATAGGTGATGAGGAAATTCTTGGCCTGACGCAAAGCCCCACCCAAGCTGCGTTCTTCGTAAAGCAGGGCATCGAAGAACGACAGCGTGAACGCTCCCCCGGAACCCGAATAGGTGCGCAGTCGGCGAGCCAACCAGAGCAAGAGCGCCGCGATCGAAAAGGGTGCGCATCTCGTTCTCGTTCAGCGCCAAGCAGCTCTGCAGGAAGACGAGAGAAGGCTGCAACGGTTCGTTCCACTTCGGCATGCCGTAGCGGTCGACCATGGTTCGATAGTGGCCTTCCCAGAGGAAGATATCCTGATCGGGCATTGAGCTCGCAGAATTTCGGGATTGACGTCATTTCTAAAGAGCGAGGTGGCTTGATAGCCACGGTTGTGGAATTCCTTGGCAGTATTGCGAGAAATCGATTCGAGAAGCGACAGGCCGCCGCCTGGATTGCTGACGATCAGCGCTTGCGCTCTGCCGGTCCTTTGGGGAGGAGCTTCGCGCGGGCCAACATCAGGGGAATCATGCCGGGCTCTTCGTGAAACAATCGGCCGATGGCGAAGGAAAAGAGCGACGTGCCGGTGGGCGTAAGCGGTTCGAGCGTAATCTCGGTATCTTTGCCCGGGGCTGGATTGGGACGTTTCTCCATGGGGATTGCCGGAGGTTGGCGACCAGCACCAACGCGTCGATTTGCGAGAGGCCGGGCTGGCGAATCACTGCGCCAGACTGCGGATTCGACGTCGGTTCCTTCCTCAGTGGTGAGAACCAGGGCCGCATGTTTCTGCAGCGCCACCCAAGGCGCCAGCGAAGAGAGTCTTCCCTTGCCCGGCGCCATATCGCCCGGATCAGCCACCACCAGAGTCCGGATCACGCCCGATTGTCGCAGGTTGCGCCACGTAGGCGGCGGCTACGGCTTGAGCGTCGGCGAAGCTCGCCACTTTTGCAGGCCACAAGCGGCGACATTCGCCAGCGGCCTTCCCAACTGCGTAGACTTTCTCGAATCGATCGGCACTGGTTTGCTCGCCAACCTCCGAACCATCGCTTTCGCAAATGCGCAACTCGGCGTGAAGGACGCCGGCAAGGCAAGTCGCTTGCAACAAGGCGGCCCGTGGTTCGGCCGGGCAGATTACTAACGTGGTAGCTGGCTTCCCCGGAAGGGAGACCGATTCTTGGGAGCCATTGGCATCCACCGGCAGCCCAGCGAGATCCTCGCGCTCTTGAATTTTTTAGGGCGCTAATGCCAACCGGGATGACCCGTTCGGGTCGAAATGCTTGCATAAATCGGAGATTGGCTGCAGCCAGATAAGGCCGATCCAAGAGCAGCACGGATTCGCCGGCAGCCGCACTTAGACGCAGGAGTTCCTGATCGGTGAGAGGTCCCGCCAGAATGATCGTTTTCTTTGGAGATCCGACGGCGGAGTTTGCTTGAGCGACGGGCAGCGGGACTTAGCCAGAAACCATTTAGTAGTAGAAGGATCGGGCACAAAACGGCATATTTGCGAAGTATCATTCAGGAAGCTCCTTCTTCCAAACTCGATTCATGCGCAGCACTACGAGCCTGAACAAAAAAGGGACCAGATCTAGGGGAATGGCAGCGGGAAAGTCCCCTCCTTCGGCTTGGCAGCTCAGATAGCCGGCTCGGCAAATCTTGCGTGAGCCGGCAAGTCGAGGCGGCATGCTAGCATAAAAGCAGGTTCGAAGGGAACGGCTGCTTGGCAGGTGGCAGTTTTGCCTTAGAATTGGACTTGCCTAGATTGGGTGTCCCTTGCTCGACCATGGTCGCGCTTGGACAATACGCGAGCCTCCAGCAGATATCGCAACCTGTCGCGCCTCGTTTTGCTCTCCGTCAGTTTCGGACTGACGGCTCTTCTCCTCGTTGTTCCCTCCCTGCAATCTCCTCGCGGTGGCAGCGAAAACGCCGATGATTTCACGCGGCCGAGCGCTGCTTCAGCACGCGCAGCACACGTCTGGAACGCAACCGAGAGGTGGCCAGGCTTGGTGTCGAACCTTGGCACCGCGCCGCCCATTTGGGAGGTGGCATCAAGATAGCAGTTCTGGATTCGGGCTTTCGCGGATATCGAAAGTTTTTAGGCGATGTATTGCCGGCCACCGTCAAGGTTCACTCTTTCCGTCACGATGGCAACCTAGAGTCCAAGGAACAGCCAGCACGGCATTATTTGCGCTGAAGTCATCCATGCCCTCGCGCCTGCCGCCGAGCTCATTTTTGCCAATTGGGAACCTGATGAACCCGACACCTTCCTATCTGCCGTTCGATGGGCACGAGGTGAGGGAGCTCAGGTCGTGTCCTGCTCCGTCATTACACCGAGTTGGAGTGACGGCGATGGCGGCGGCGATGTGCACAAGAAGTTGGCCAAGCTGCTTGGCGACGGTAAAACGCCAGGCGACATGCTCTGCTTCGCGAGTGCCGGCAACACTGCCGAGCGCCATTGGGTAGGAGAATATGCTCAGGCAAGAGATGGGAATCACGATTGGCGGGGAGGCGTAACCAGTAATCGCATTAGGCCGTGGGGCAGCGATCGTGTATCGGTCGAATTGTATGCGCCGCCCGGCAAGGCCCGTTATGAAGTGAGCGTTTTCGACGCCGACACGGGCGCCGTCATCGGTAAGACGACTTCGTTAGCGGCAGGCGAGCGCTCGACCGCAGTCGTGTGGCTCGATCCCCGAAAACTCCCGCAATTATGCCGTTCGCGTTCGGCGCGTTGCTGAAGGGCCGGGGCGTTTCCATCTGGTCACCTTGTCCGCCGATCTCGAGATTGCTACACCGCAAAGCAGCGTGGCCTTCCCCGCCGACGGCCCCGAAGTCATTGGCGTCGGCGCTGTCGACGAAGATGGCCGGCGGTTGTCCTACAGTTCCTGCGGCCCCAATTCTGCACATCCCAAGCCTGATATCGTTGCCCCGGTTCCCTTCATGACCTTTTGTCGCTCGCGGCCATTTGCGGGCACCTCCGCGGCGGCTCCGCAGGCGGCCGGCCTGGCCGCCGTCTTTTGGGCCGAACACAAATCCTGGTCCGCGCCGTGATATTTGCCGTCAACTCTTGGATGCTTCCAGCGATCTGGGGCCGCCGGGCCCCGATTTTGAGACGGGTTATGGCCGCATTGGGCTGCCCAAGATGCAGCAGGGGCGGTAGGCCTGATCGCTGATTTTGCTTGTTTTTGGTACGATATGCAACGTTGCGAATTTTCCGATATGGCAAGATCAAGATTCAAGTTCTTGGAAACGTGATATTGCATTGCGGGGCGGATCGAGAGGACAGCAATTGAAAGATCAAATCACCATCGTTGATCATGGCCGTGGATTGCAGCTCTTTACCAGCCGCATCACTGTCCAAGATCTCGTGCCTTACTTCCAGGACGGTTGCTCCTACGAAGAGATCATCCGCTGGATGCCCACACTGACGAATGAAGAGATTGCAGTAGTCGAGCGTTACTATCGGGAACACCAGCAGGAATTGGATGAACAAGATCGCTTGATCCGAGAATGGACGGAAACGCGGATTCGCGAACAGCGATTGCGATTACCTCTGTTCGAAGGTAGCCGTGAGGATCGTATGGCCCGCCTGAGAGATCTATCGGAGAAGCGGCGCCAGGAGAAAAATGGTAAAGGGCATCCTCGCTGACTTCAATATCGTTGGACAAGTCGAGTATCTCGTTCGCCTAATGCAAGCACCGGAATGGAGCGAATTCTGGAATGACTTAGGGCTGGTGCTCTACCGATTCCGGGATTTGGGGCTAAGGTCGACATCTACCGATCTGGAGATCTGGCTCTGCTGCCAGAAAGACCATCTAGTATTGCTTACGGACAATCGAAATGCTCATGGCCCGGATTCACTTGAGGCCGTGCTTCGAGAATTTTGTTTGCCCGACTCTCTGCCGGTTTGCACTATCGCCAATGTTCGCCGTTTGGCCACCAGCAAGGCATATGCCGA
Organism: uncultured Gemmataceae bacterium; assembly: GCA_963748025.1. Lineage (GTDB taxonomy): Bacteria > Planctomycetota > Planctomycetia > Gemmatales > Gemmataceae > CAVVHZ01. The sequence goes on along the minus strand of CAVVHZ010000020.1, from coordinate 52,234 downwards.
TCTGGTTGTCGAGCGATTGTATGAATGCCTGCAGCACGTTCGATGAGCTCGAGGCACCGGCCGGCTCTTCATCCCTAGTCTTATTGCCTTTGCACTCATCCACAAACCTCAGCACCAATTCCACAGCAGCGTCGCAATCCGCCAGACTCGGGGCTTGGCGAGCGAACTTGACGAGATCGCAGCGTACTGAGAAATCGTTTCGAGCAATTCTCGCTGACTGGATTCTAAAGCGGTGTTTTTTTGCAGATCGCCCAGGAACTCACGCGTGGTGGGGTTCGGCGCCGGCACGGCGAATCGTCGCTCGATGAATAATCGGAGCAGGTCGGCCAGCTCGCTGTAAAAGAGGGTGATCCCCTCCGGTGTTCCTTGGTTGTGCGCCTGCAACTCTGGATATGCCGGCGAATCCAGGCGGCGGCTGTCTTGCCGGAGCCTGCGAGCACGCAGGTAGCGAAGGCAACCGAGGGTAACAAATCCAAGGCCAAGCCGCCGAAGCCCCGATCCAAAGAGGTACATAGCTGTTGCCCGACTCCCAGTCCTCGAACGGCTCGAGTGACACATTTTCGATCAATTCATCGGGCGAAACGCGACTCAACCGAAGTAACTACGATTACTGATAATGGCGGCCAGCCGACGACTTGCGATCCCGCGGCCGACTTCACCGTTAAGGGAGCAATCTGAAGCGTGGTGGGACCAGGCTTGTCCGGCTCGACTCGAAAGTTACACCCACGCCGGCGTCCGTCAGCAAGCTGCGACGTCTCTGCAGGGTTGGCCTTGGTGGTTTGCCAGTTCTTGGATTGGACCAGGGGTTCGGGAAGGGTGATTTCGAAATTCGACGGGCCGGTAATTTCCAAAGTCAAAATCTCGCCCGAAAAGCGAACGGCAATGATTCTCTGATTCCGCAGAGGAGGGAGCGGTGCTCAAAACGAGTTTCGCCTCGAAATCGCCAACCAGCTGGTGGCGTTTGAAATCGGCCAGAACGATGAAGGTTGGCCCAAAATGGCAGCCAAGCAGATGGCAAGTACCAGTGCTTTACGTGGTATGCGCTCGAAGTAGGTCTGTCCTTTGGCTGCGGCGTGGGCGCACATCGAGAGGTTGGACTAACGAACAAGAAGCCGTTATAGCCGATGCCTGCGCTCGTTTCGCAATCGCAGAAATCACGCGAAGGCATCCAGATGTCCCCCATCGGCGCGGACAGGTCGAGAAGTTCTGCCCCTGCCCCTTGCACTAAACGCCGCACCGCAGCGCTTCGTTCTTCACTTTCCTGGCAAACTTGTCGCGCACTTTCGCGCTGCTGGTATCCACCAGCATGCTTGCCCCTGTTTCCGGATCTGCAAACTGCACCAATCCCGCTTTGGGCAAATCGTGTTCGAGGGGATCGGTAACGCGCACGGCGATGCAATCGTGCCGGCGGGCAATGCCCCGTAAGGCGCGTTCGTACCCTGGTCGATAAAATCGCTGAACAGAAAGACCACGGCGCGCCGCCGCTGAATGCGGGCCAAGAACTCAGCGCGTCCGTAACGAGGTGCCTTGCCGGCGCGGCTGGTGAAAAAGGATGTCGCGCACGAGTCGCAGCGCATGGCGATTGCTCTTGGCCGGTCGAAGGCAGACTTCGATGCCCTCCGTAAAAAGAATCAGCCCGACGCGGTCGTGATCGCGAACCGCCCCCAGGGCAAGCACGGCGGCCAATTCTGCCAAAGCCTCCCGTTTCGAACGCGGGCCGCTCCCCGTTTGCTGGCTGCCGCTTAAATCGAGCATCAGAAAAACCGTCTGTTCACGCTCTTCAACGTGGCGTTTGATGAACGGATGGCCCATCCGCGCCGTCACGTTCCAATCGATGGCGCGAACGTCATCGCCGGGTTGATATTCCCTCACTTCCTCGAACGCCAGCCCGACGCCGCGGAAAATGCTGCGATATTTGCCCCCCGCCAGGCTATCGACTGCCCGCCGGGCTCGAATGCGCACGCGTCGCAACTGACGCACCACATCCGGCGGTAACATCGTCTTCTCCTGCAGGCAAAAAAATCGCGCCAAACGACAATAGATTCTCGATTTAGAGGATTCTACCAACAAATTCATCGACGCCGGTTGCAAAAGTGAACTAGAGTCGGAATACGGGGACTTAGAGCAACCCGGGTAGGAACAGCTTTTTTTCAGTACCGATCTCCCGTCTCGCCATAGACATGCTTTACCGATGGGATAGAGGAGTTGGGCCATGGCAATGGTCTGCCCGCAATGCCGAATCGCACACGTCCAAAAACTGACGTGTCCGACTTGCGGTTCGCGTTTGCAATATGTCTTGATGGAAATCTCCGGCTTCCAAATCAGGAGGCCGAGCTTTTCCTCTTGGAGGAATACGCCTTGGGGCCGCCTGTTCGTGGGCATGGCGCTTGCGTTAGGCATGAACCATGTCGTTGGCGATTTCCTGATGGCTGCCAAGCTGATCGCCGTCGAACACGGTCGAGAGGGATTGAACGTCTGGCTGGACGGCTTGGTTAGGATGCATGGCCTGCAAATATTCAGCGTGTTTCTGGCCGGCTTGCTCACCGGCGCCGGTCAGAAGCGCGGCGTGTTGTATGGCTCGTTCGTCGCTGTGTGCAGTTGTCTGCTCTTTCAGTACTTCGAAGGGGCGAGATTGACTATTGGCGAAATTGCGCCGCGCATGGCTCAATTGGTTCTGCTCGCAAGCTGCGGGGCAGCGGGCGGACTGGCGGGCAGCGTCGCCTGGCCGTCCCATAAACCTATGGCCGCTTTCCGCTCTCCTAAAAGTAGTATGCAACGCGCCCGTCCACGAAGATCGGCATATGACGGACCCGTCGCCTGGATGCGGGTCTGCATGGGAATCCCGCTGGCGGTGGGCGGTGTGGTGTGTGCACAAGCGATCCGCGAAATGCTGGTCGACATGGGCAGCGGTAAATTGGTGATTGAATCTTATTTTCAAGCCGATTTCGTTGCCTGGGAGATCTCTGCCCTTGCCATTCTTACCGGGAGCGCTTTTGCAGGCGCAACTTGCAGCAACGGCATCAAACAAGGCCTATTTGTGGGCATCGGCACGGCTACGGCACTCCTTGGCATCAGGCTTGCCAATCCCGGAATCTCGATCGGGCTCGTGGCCACCACCCTTGTTGCCGCTGTGTGTTTGAGCGTTGCAGGAGGGTGGTTCGGCAGTCAGCTCTTGCCGCCTGTCGTTCGTGCCGCCCGGCACCGCGTGCTTATAGCACCGTCTACACTTAATTCGATTTGAGTTGGGAGGGGTCGGTCTCTTCATTGGCAATATGGTTCGAAAGTGAAGTGCAGCCAAGGCCCCCCTTGGCTGCATTTTTTCGTTAAGGCTAGCTGAACAAGAGCCGGCTGCCTGGGCGGCGTGTATCCGGCGACGCCGTCTCGACGGAGTACGGTGTACCAATCCAACGAGCATCCTGAGAAGGCATCTATTTAGTCTGTCTAGTTACTCTTGACAGCTATTAAGTCTGTCTAGATAATACCATCATGGAAACTATCAGAGGCGATGCTCTCCGCGGGCACTTGGAAACCATGGCCATGGCCATGCTCGAGCAAGGGCCGGCTCATGGGTTCGATATTCTCAAGCGGCTGGATCAGGCAGGCAACGGCCGCTGCAGCTCAAAGAAGGGTCGCTCTATCCGGCTCTCTACCGGCTGAGAGGACGGGGCTCATCCGCAGCCGCTGGGAGCCGGCACAACCGGGGCGGCGCGGGCCGCGCCGCCGCGTCTATGAGCTGACGCGGAAGGGCTCACGTCAGCTTGCTAGCGGTCGCGAAGCTTGGGTGCAATTCGTGGGTATTGTTGGCGGTATTCTGGGGGTGCAGGCATGAACGATTTCATGATTCACGTCGAACGCATCGTTCGGCCCATCCGAGCGCTGGACGATCACAAGGATCGCATGCGCGAAGAGTTGCTCGCTCATTTGCAGGCAAGCTACGAAGAGGAAAGAGCACGGCAACCGGAGGAAGCCCTGGCTCGGGCCAAGGCGATCGCGAGCCTGGGAGATCCTGCTCGATTGAGAAGCGAATTGCAAGATTCCGTATCACGAATGGAGCGAGGCAAAGCACGTTTTGAGCGATTATTTAGCTGGCATGCACCGGAGCCTGCCTGGCGCTATACCCTGCGGGTGGGGGCAGTGACAGTCGCTGGTTTTTTCCTGTTGGCTTTCCTACCTATCTTGCGCTCCTGGTTTCTAAGGAAGGGGTAGCAGAGGAGGCAGTGCGTGTGATGGTCGCCATGGGTTTCCTGACCGGCCTCAACGCCTTCGTTCTTGGCTTCCTGTACTTCAAGACGCGGACTCTCTTTTGGGCGTATTTGGTGGCTCACGATCCTGGCTTCGGGCCGCCCTTTACGTGTTCGCATCGGCTGCCACTATTGAAGGTTCGCTTCTCTTCTTTCTCTGGAGTTTTACCGGCAATCTCGGCGATGATAGCGTTTCTTTGCTTCTCGGGCGAAGTTTGATCGCCTTCGCATTGCCCTTGGTCGGAGCTCTTGTCGCTTGGTTCAGGGGCCGTTCGAGTTGCGCCATGCGGAATGGGAATTGCTCGAGATTTGACTGGTGGCGACAGCCGAGAGGAAAGCTACGTAGAGCGAACGGAAAGAATGAGGGTGTAGGTCAGGCTCGAAAGCCTGGCCTATTTCATTTTTACCGAACGCTCTTAATGACCCCCAACCGTTGCAGCTCGAAGAAGCATTTGGCGCAGGCACGTACGTCGGCCAGCGCTCGATGGGTATCCTCGTGCGGTTTGCCGAACAGCTTCTGGTGCAGCTCGATCAATTTGGGCCATTTGAAGCCGTGCGATCCGGGCAAGCGGCAATAATTCGTAGTCGTAAGCATCGTGCATATTTGCTTGCGACTTGTGAGTGGATTGGTCAGCTTGCGCGCAAGAACTCCGCGCACAAGCACGGCGGCATCGAAACTGATGTTGTGCGCCACCAGCGATTTGCATTCTTTGACGACTAGGCTGAATTCTTGGAGCACCACGAGAAGCAACCGGCCTTCTTGGGAGGCCCGTTCCGTCGTGATCCCGTGAATCCGCGAAACCTCGGCGGGAATGCGAAACCCTTCAGGCTGAATGATGGTTTCGCAACTAGCGACCTCTTCGCCGGCAGGCGTGCAGCTCATCCAGGCGATCTGAACGACCCGCGGCCAATTAGCCAGGTCCGTTAGAGGAGCATCGTAGCGTTTGGGGATGCCGGTGGTTTCAGTGTCGAAGAATACGAACACTACTCGTTTCTCGCGAAGGAGCAAGCAGGAACGGGCTAGTAACACCACATGTTCGGCATTCTACCCGAATTATTCGCTAACGCACTATTCAGGGCGCCGATCCGTGACATCCAAGGGCATGGCCTCGGCTATTTCGGTTGTTTCCTGCGGGGAAGAGTCGAGACTGTACATCGGACCAAGCCTAAGCAAACGAGGCCAGACCCACATCACTCCCAAAACCACAAGAATTGTGCCGATGCCGCCGCTCACCACCGAAATCACTGGATCGAAGATTCTGGCCACCGTTCCCGATTCGAATTCTCCCAGTTCGTTAGACGAACTGATGAAAATCGAATTCACCGCAGCAACGCGGCCACGCATTTCATCGGGCGTAAGCGTTTGCATGAGCGTGCCGCGAACCACCACGCTGACATTGTCGAGTCCGCCTGTCAGGACGAGCATCGCAAACGAAAGCCAAAACCATCGAGAAAGGCCAAACGCGATCGTGCAGGCGCCGAAACCGCCTACTGCCAGCAAAAGGCCGATACCGGGACGACGTAAGGGCGGCCCGTGCGCCAGCAACAAGGCGACCACCAATGCTCCCAAAGCCGGCGCCGCCCGCATCCAACCCAGCCCCGCCGCCCCGACGTGCAGAATGTCGGTGGCGTAAATCGGCAGTAAAGCAGTGGCCCCGCCTAAGAGCACCGCGAACAGATCGAGGGTGATAGCCGCCAAAAGCAGTTCGTTTCGCCAGACGAACCGAACCCCGGCCAGGATGCTCGACATCGATCGCTGAAGACGCGGCGCGGCTCCACTCTGACGCGGCCGAATGGGCATCAACAAGAAAACGCAAACCAGGCTGCAACCAGCCGCCAGACAATAAGTCGGGCCCGATAAGCCGTGGGCAGCGGCAATAGAGAAGCCGGCAAAAGCCGGCCCTGCTACGTTGGCGAATTGCCAGGCACTGCTGTTCCAAGTCACGGCATTGCCGAGATCCTCTGCCGGCACGACTTGGGGCATGAGCGACGAACGCGTAGGCGAACGAACTGCACGGGCTATCCGCCCAACACCAGGCACGCAAACATGAACGGGACTGGCCCTTCACGAAATGACAGGATCGCCAAACCGATCGAGGATGAGGCTTCCAGAACCTGCGCAACTGAAAGAGCACCCGGCGGCTGTAGTGGTCGGCCGCATAGCCTGCCGGGAGGGCGAGGAGCAACACGGGCAAAAACTGCAGTAATCCTGCCAGGCCAAGAGCTGCCGGATCTTTCGTACGCGCATAGAGTTCCCAACCGACGGCTACTGCCTGAATTTCGCCGCCGATGCTGGCTAGTATGCCTGCGGCCAAGAGCAAACGATAATCGCGATGCCTTAAAGCTCGATAAGGGTCGTGCAGGGTCGACATGAGTTTCCTGGGACGATACGAGATCGTTAAGGGCCGATGCGTTGGCCCCGCAAAGGTATCGGTCGCGGGGACAATCCGTCCCTTTCCATCCTAGGACCAGGTGGAATAATCTGCGAGAAGCCTGTCTAAATGCCTGCGCTGGCTACGAACGCGTGGGCTTGCTGCCCGCCGTCTTTAGGGGTTGCGACCAAAGGGATAGACATCTATTCGGAATCCACTTGGTTGCGTTGGCATCATTGGACGTGTATAAATAAACAGCAAGCAATAGGCCTGATGGCCACCTTCCTTTTGGATTGCTCTCTTTCCTGGAGCTTTTCTTAATTGATCTGGACCATCGATTGAGGGATATGGGCCGCATTCGGCAAGCAGCCGCCGTGGATTGCCTGCGCAAGGGATGGTCCGATGCCTGACCTAACCTAGGTTCTGATTCCCAGCTTGAGTGTTTGTCGATCTCTTAGCTCAGAAGGTGCACCATGGATTTGGTTGGATCTCATCCCTTTATCCTTGGAACGGTCGCTTTCGTGGCAACCCCTTTGGTGCTCTGGCTGTTGAGCGAGGAGCAAGTTCGTTGCAGCATTTGTGGAATTCTGCAAGGTCGCACGCTGTTTTCCAAATACTTCAGGTTTCTGGCTCGCAAAAACTGGGCATGCTTGAAGTGTCGGGCGCAGTCTTGGTTGGTGGGGCAGGGAACTGCGCCGGTACGGGTCAGGTCCCGCTAAGTCGGGCCAGGTTGGCGCGGCCCCTTCGTTCAAGTCGATGTCCATCGGCATGGCTAAAAACAATTCGCAATGTACCTCGAAAATGACCGGGCTGCCCTCGACCAACCACCCCCAGGCTTCGCGCAAAGAACGAGCTTGCAGGAACGAAACTGGCTTCCTCTCCTTGATTTTTCCTTGCCAATTGTGGGCTGGTCCTTTGTTTCCGGTTCGTGTACAATAGCAACGGTGCTCTACATTCCTGGTGCCTTCCACCTCCCCAGACCCATTCTTCGGATCTGGCGGCCATCAAGTGTGCGGAGCGGGATATCCGTTCGCAAACGTACACAGAGACGCCGACCACTATCTTTCAGGCTAATCTTCTTTTGACCGCTGCATTTTGGAGCCTGTTCACGAAAGCGGCGCCCTCAGGAACGCTGGTGAACATCGGTACTCTGCCAAGAATCCTTTGCAATCTTGCAAAAGAATTCGGCGAGGGACACATTCCGGAAAAGGCGTCAGGATGCGGCATTCTTTGAAAGCAGCGACGCATAGGCAATTTGAGGCGGGACTTGTCCGCTGCTGGCAGCGGCAATTGCCTGCTTGTTTTCGAGCTGCACTAAAGCTTCGAAACGCAACGGGAACAGAAACGCACACCGCCGCTGCGGTGAGCTCGATTATCTCGGTTGACCGGCCGGGTTCATTCTTTCGGTCTACTGGAGAGGCAATGGCGACAAAACAGCAAGATAAACATCATGCAGAACAAGAGAACCAGAAGCACGAGCAGCGTAGCGCCATCATTGGCGGACAGGTAATTCGCGTCCTTGGGCAACCGGATGACCTCCGACGGGTGGATGTCCGCCAGCTTTGGGACCTTCATTATCGGGTAAACGTGCTGGTTGGCGTGAATCTTGCATCTGCACGAGTGGCTCACAGTTATTTCCTGGTGACCGACGGCGAAGGCAACGTGGTAACTTCCGAACCAACCTTAAGCCGGCATTATCCATCTGCGGTGAAGTCGCAGTGAAGTTGTGCGCCGGAAGCAGCGTTAGCCATGACCACTCAGCTATGAGGAGCTTGCATGAAGACGCCTGTGGAGATCGAGGACATTGAGCAGCTGCGAAGCGGCGCAGCCATCGATGACGTCGAACTTCGTGAAGCGATTCATGGGTTGCGGGCCGGCGATTATGTGAAGCTGACGCTTTTGGCTCACGCCAAAGCGGTCACCAGCGAGACCGTGCTGGTGCGCATCACCCGGGTCAAAGGGTCCGACTTTCGGGGCAAGTTGGCAGTTCGGCCTGCATCTCCAGGGCTGTCGAATTTGCAGATTGGCGAAATGCTGACGTTTACGGCCGACCATATTCACTCGCTGCCCAAAGGACGTTTGCCCGAGGGCCCATGATAGCGCCTCAGTTTCTGCCGGACCGGAAGAGTCCGAATGGAGAGTCCCCGATTGAAACCGTGACTCGGAAACGAATGAATTAACCCTCTTTGTTTTGGGTCCATTTAGAGAGCAGGCCTTCATGGCACGGCGAACCTTGAATCGACACGATCTTCGCGAACAAGCCGAGGCGGCTGAAAAAATAGCTGCTGAAACGTCTGAAGATACGGACGTGGAGGAAGAAGAAGAGGAAGAGTTAGACGAAGACGGCGAACCGATCAAAAAGAAGAAAAAGGCCAAGGCCAAGAAGGCGGCCGTTGCCAAGGTGCGCAAACCGCGTGCCAAGAAGGCCCCGGCCCGGGTCTATGCCCGATGGGGAGTGTTCGACAACAGCATGAAGCAAGTGGCAATATTCGAGTATAATCAGCGGTTGGCCGCGGATGAAAAAATCGCGGACCTGCGAAGCAAGCACAAAGGTAGTTACTTTCTCCAGATAGTGAAAGGGCCGATGCCTGAACCGGAGCCGGTTGCCGTTCTGTCGCTGCCGGGAGAAAAGGGTTGACCAAAGCCTGCGTGAATCAAGCCGCCGATTCACGTCCCCAGGGCAGTTGGCGGAGTCCATTACTCAAGTGTTCTTTGGCTTAGCTCGTTCTTGTTGGGCGGGCAGCCTTATTTCTTGGAGGCAGCAGATGGGTAAGAAGCTGTACGTCGGCAACCTGAGCTATGGTGTGACCGACAGCAATCTCGAGCAGATGTTCGCAGCCCACGGCACGGTGACGTCGGCACAGGTAATTATGGACCGGGACACCGGCCGGTCCAAGGGTTTCGGTTTTGTCGAAATGAGCACCGACCAGGAGGCACAGGCTGCTATCCAGGCGCTCAACGGCGCGGACTCAGGTGGCCGCGCGTTGACGGTGAATGAGGCGAAGCCGCGCGTTGAAGGCGGCCGGGGCGGTGGCTTCGGTGGCGGCGGCGGCGGTGGTCGCGGCGGCTACGGTGGCGGCGGCGGCGGTCGCAGCGGTGGCGGCGGCGGTGGCGGCGGTGGCGGTCGACGCTACTAATCGCCGGGTATCGTCCTAGATCAAAGCAGGAAATTGTTCCTGGCGGAAAAGGAGGAGCCAAAGCAGCTGCACGCTGCTTGCTCCTCCCTCTCGCTTCCCCTAACAAAGACTATGGCGTCGTGGGTTACTTCCTCCATGCTAGTTAAGGAAAAAGAATGCCTCTGAGAATGCGTGTCCATGACCGCGAGCCGATTGGTTTGGCCCTTCGCCGTTTCAAGAAGCTTCTCGAACGGAGCGGCCTGACCAAAGAACTGCGCAAACGAAAGTATTACGAGAAGCCCTGCGAAGCGCGCCGACGAGCCGAGCTGCGTAAGATCAGTGCCATCCGCAAAGGTAAGACGATGACACGAACGGGCCCAAGCACATGATGTCGATTTGAGCCAAACCAGTTGCCAAACAGAACATTTCACGGGCCGGTAAGAAGTCTTGCCTCTCCAAAGGCTGACCTTCGAAACCAAAGCAAAAAGTAGGAATCACTGAAGGTCGACAGCGACTTTTTGCCGGCCCGTCCCAACAACTTACGAAGATTTCGGCCTGGACAAATTGTTCTTAGCATCTACGATACCACCGAGCATGTTGCTCATGTACTTTTGTAGGCCAGAACAAATCCTCAGGTACGGGGCTCACTAGCAGCACGTTCTGCAGGTTCTGTCAGCGCCTTCTATAGCGAGGCCATTTATGGCGAAGGGTAACAACTCCCAGGGCAAGGACAAGAAGAAGGCCAAAGCGGCGCCGAAGAAGGAAGTCAAGGCCGCCAAGTCTACCAAGGCTGCAGCTCCGGCTGCCAAAGCCAAGAAGAAATGAACCCCGTCACATTGGCTTCTGCCACAATGTCCGCCGTGTAGAGCTGGTACTCGTTGCCCTCTACGTGGCGGGCCTTGAAATCTGCTAGCAATTCTAAACTCGTAAGACGGGTTTTGACCCATTCGTTCTGAACGTGGCCCAGGCGGAAGGGCTAAAGCCCGTCCTGCAAAAGGTCGTCCAACTCACAGTCCATTCTCTACGCCGGCAAAGAAGCTCGGCCTTTTCTACCATCCCTCGTTACTCTCTCGATATCAGTCGCGGTTTTACGGCCGCGATCTTGCGCCTGCGATGTCCCGCCACCCAGCCCTTGGAACGTCAACATGATACGCAAGAATGCGTTACGACGCCGGCTTTGGATCAGCTTGGGCGTCCTGGCTTTTCTACTGGCAACCATCGTTGGTATTTCATATTCGATTGTGCGCTATCAAGGCATCCGGGATCTCAAACTCGCGTTAGCCGAAACCGACAAACTCGATCCCAATTGGCGGCTTGAAGATCTCGAAGCCCATCGTCCGCCGATGCCGCCGCCGGGAACGAATGGTTTCGTGCAGGTATCGGCGGCTGCTGAAGCAATGCCCGCCGGGAATTGGCCATCGCCGAGATTCCCGGAATTCGACAACGACCTGGATTATCAGCAGGCAGCGGTCAATGCCATAAACAGTCGATTAGAGAACCACGATCGCATGGCGCCCGTGCTCTTGGATGAGGAGGAAACCCGCGTTTTGCGCGCCGAACTCGAGCGGGCCCATGTCGCTATTGGCATGGTCAGGCGGATGGCCGATTTCCCCCTTGGCCGCAACCCCAGTATGCCGAGGTTTCAAGGAAACGTCTCCTCAGCCGGCTCGGTCTACGTTAAGGTTTTGAAGGTGGCGAAAATGCTGGGTCCCGATGCGCGGGTTTACCTTCACGATGGCAATATTGCCGGCGCTATTCGCGATGTCACCGCGATGTTGCACATCAGCCGGGCCTTGAAGGATGAGCCAGACGTCATTGCCCAGTTGGTACGAGCTGCCATCGATGATCGAGCTATCGACATGCTGGAAAGGACGCTGGCCGGTGGCGCCGCTTCGGAACAGCAACTAGCGGCTTTGCAAAAAGAATTGGAAGAGGAGCTAGCCGCACCAAAACTTTCGGGTGCACTGCGCGGCCTTCGTGCCTTGACGGACCGTGAGCTGGAAGACGCTCAATCCGGTGCTATTTCTTCCAGCGAATTGCATGCGCAGCTTTTCCCTGGAGCAGGGTTGGACTTGCCAACTCGGTTCTTACTGGCGATTCGATCCACTCTCGTCTGCGGTAATCTGGCGGGCGAACGCGCGTACGGCTAAGAAACTACAACGAAATAATCGCGATCGGTCAGTTGCCGGTGGAGGAGCGTTTTCAAGCCCTCCAAAACTACCTTGCGCAGCACCAGCGCCAATCCGCAGGGCTGCAGAGCTGGATGAAATCTCTCAGTGGCCCCCCGATCATGTACGCAAAATATCTTGAAGAGGAATGGCGGTTCGATGCGGCATTCTCCTGCGCGGTTCCTGCAGTGGCCATGGAGCGTTTTCGGCTGGCCAATCGGCGCTGGCCGCAGAATCTGGGCGAACTGAAACCGAGGTATCTCAAAGCGGTGCCAATGGATCCATTCTCAGGCCAGCCTTTGCGGATGGTGCGCAAAAGTTCAGCGCTGATCGTCTATTCGGTCGGCGAGAATCAACTGGATGACGGCGGGACAATCGGACAGAAGTCGAGAGCTCATGGCCCAGACCTGGGCTTCATCCTTCACGATCCAGAGACACGCCGCCGGCCAGGGCCGCCTTTCGTTTTTCCCGAACATCGAAAGTCGGCTGAAGGAAATTGACGCTTCGGGTGTCTGCATAACCGAATAACTGCGCCACTCATTGGAATCGCAACGACCTTGCAATGCCTGTGATTTATCTTCCATCCCGTGTCGTGCTAATCCTCCGCGTAACTCTTCTGGTAGCAGATATTTACGTTCGCCATCCATGCGTCTATGCCTCTTGTCTTTTCTCTGGCTGGCTGGCCGCATGCATGGGCCCTGGGACACCTGCCGGAGTGCCGGAGTGAAAGGATCCTCGTTGCATCTCAAAAGAGAATTGAATCTTACGACTATGCAACTCCGGCAATCGATTCCGGCAGTTTGCCGGAGTCAACTCGCAGGGTGTGAGCACGAATTCAGAAAAGCGCATTTTCAAAACTCGGGCGTAGGGCAAACGAACTCGCGCTGCGACCTACGCCAAGGAAGAGGTGAGGTCCCCGAGCGCCGCTCGCAAATCATCCATGCTCGCGTATCGTTCCGCAGGCCTCTTCGCCAAACATCGCTGGCAAATCTGACTGAGCCGTTTTGGGATCTCGGGGCGAAAGCTATCCGCAGCAACCACCGCTTCGGAACTGATGATCCGTGCCAGAATGTCCGGCAGCCTCTTTTCCGGCCAGGGCGGTTGTCCGCCAATTGTAGAGAAGAAGGAGCTTAAGGCGCCACCGGATCCCCACCAAACACGACCCGCTGATCGCCCGTCAGCCAACGGATGATGATCTCGCGATCGACGTCGCTGAGCTGGGCAAGGCGGTGGGCGCTGTCGATTTCCTTACGCCGGGCGTCGGCATCGCCCTTGCCTGGAACCTTCGCCAAAAGATCGCGAACCTGGGCGTTTTCGAGTCGCACGGTGGCGGCATCGGGGCCTTCGAGATCGCGGAAGGCGGGCATGGCGTTAGTTTCGCCGTAACGCTTCGGGCTGCCCGGGGCCATGATCATTTCGCGCACCCATGCCGCATCGCCATAACCCGTCAGGTCGGGTCCTTTGTTCGAACGCGTGCCGCCTTGGCCTTCATAAGCATGGCAGCCGCTGCAGGTTCGTTCCTTGAACAGCTTCTGGCCTTCTTTGAAAGCATCGGTGTCGTGCTGACTCGAGTTGTTGCGTGGATGAAGTGACAGCCAAGTGGCAATTTTCTTCAGATCCGCTTTGTCCTTTTCCAACGCCTGTTTTTCCTCGGCAGGAAGCTTGTCTCGATCGGCAGCAGGGATGAAGAAATTCGGGAAGGTTTCCTCGATGAATCCGCGCATGGTTGTCAACTTGGTGTGGCCGAAGAAATCCGGACTGCCGGGATTCAACAAGAGATGATCGATCCAAGGCTCCGTAGCAAAGCCGTCGAGGTTGCTGGCAGTAGCTTTTTCGTTGGGGATGAATGTCCCGTAACTGTGGCAAGTCGCGCAGTTTTCGCGGAAAAGCGCGGGGCCGCGGGTCTGCGGATCGCGGCGAAGCAACAAGGTAGCGCCTTCGGCCGGCACGCCGGCGTGAGCCAGGTTGACAGCGCGAGTAGCCAGTCGCTCCGCCTCCTCCTGCTCTTGGCGCAGCAGCTTAGCGCTCTGCGTGTCCGCGCGGTCGGCCTGCAACGCCAGGCCCGTTAGAGTAGCTGCGCCAGCCAATATCAAGACCACGACGAAGACCCCGAAAACATGACCGAATTTGCGCATGCGCCCGAACCCCAGCAGAGGCAGGATCGCGAGTAGAAGGAGCACGCCGTTGGGAATGATGACCGTGCCGATGATCTCCTGTTCGCCCTCGAAATACTTGAGGAGTTGGAACAGGAACAGGAAATACCACTCCGGGCGAGCAGGATAGGGCCGGGCCGGATCGGCCGGTGCATCGAGATTGGCGCCTTTGCCATACTGCCCGGCATGAGCCCAGTAAGCATAACTTATCTTGGAAGGTTCGGAGTTGCTCGCCGCCTCCAACGGATTGCCGTGGCCGTACACGACCAGACCGAGCATCACGCCGAAGATGACCAGACAGACGAGCATATCGCGAAACGCCTGATCGGGCCAGAACCAGCCGTCGCCCGGAAGGTGCTCGTCGAGGTCGCCTTCAGCGAGTCGTTTGGCCGATACTGGTGCCGTGACGCCGTGACGCCGAAAAACGGCGAGGTGGGCAATCGTCAACACGATGACGAGGGCCGGAAGAATGCCGACGTGCAGCGTGTAAAAGCGCGTCAACGTGTGATGACCGTAAACGGGGCCTCCGACGACGATTTTCTGCAGCCACGAGCCAATCCCCGGCAGATTGCCTGCGATATTTGTGGCAACCTGCGTGGCCCAGAAACCTTTCTGATCCCAGGGGAGCAAATATCCGGTCAAGCTAAGGCCGAGCACGGATGCCAGCAAACAAAGCCCCAACCACCAGTTGACCTCTCTCGGTGGCAGATGAGCTCCGGCTATGACTACCTGAAGCATGTGGATTCCCAGCAGCACCACCATCGTTTGCGATCCGAAATGGTGCAGGCCGCGGATCAACCAGCCAAAATCCATCTCATATTGAATGTAGTAGGCGCTGGACCAGGCAGTGCTGGCGCCGGGGCTGTAGGCCGTCATCAGCAAGAGCCCGGTGATGAGCTGGATGCTGAACACGAAGGCGAGGCAGCTTCCCCAGACGTAGCGCCATTTGGCGCCGCCCGGAATGTTTTCGATGAGCAAGGCCGACAAAATGGTGCGGAAGCCGCTCCGATGATGCGCCCAATCGCTGAGTTTTCCAAGCACGTTGCTCACCCTCGTTTTTCTCTTCTCCCCCTTTTGGCAAGGAGGCACGGGGCCTTACTGGCCCCTATCGAAGACGCTTTTCAGCCCTAAAGGACTATCTCGATCAAGTCTTGGGAATCGGGACATCCTTGCCCTGCATGAAATTCTGATACTTCACTTCGATCAGGTCCGGATTTGCCGGTGAGCGCCGGCATTCGAGTCGGTCCATGCCGCGCGGGGCCGGGTTAATCTGGCCTGGCAGATCTTTACGATGCCCGTCGAAGTCGAAGGTACCGCCGTGGCAGGGGCAGACAAACAGATGCGCCGTCTCCTCGAAATTGACCGAACAGCCCAGATGCGGGCAGATGGTGGTGAAGGCTTCGACCTGATCTTTGTCGCGGCGAATCAGCCAAACCCGGCCAATGACGTCGTTGGGATGGATGGTCCAAGCGTCGCGGCGGACGTCGCGGATCACCACCTGCTGCGGTACGTCTACCGGCAACTCGCTCAGCCGGGCGACCGTTTTGAAATCGCCTTGAGCCGCGGCCCGGTTACGCGCGTCAATCAGGTAGGCGACAGCGGGGATGCCGAGCACCAAAGCAAAAACAGCTCCAAGCGCATTGGTCGCAAATTTGAGAAACGAGCGCCGGCTTTCGGCCGGATCGGCTTTCGGTTCAGTCGTCATAGGTAGCAAACTCCAGCGAGGAGGATGAGTCAGTTGACCCTCTGAAAAGAATGTGGCCAAGAACCCCCTAGGGGGTGCGCCAATCCCTATTTTTTCAGACGGCTTTAGGAAAAGCAGCGGCGACAGCGTCGAGAACGCGCCGGCGAACCTGTTCCATCGAACCTTCGACGATGGCGCCTGAGGCCAAGCGATGACCGCCACCGGCAAACTGTTCGGCTACCGCGCGAGACATCGACCAGGGAGCGGGCCCGGAAGCTGACTTTGATGCCGCCGCGCGGCTGCTCCATGAAAAAGAGGGCGACTTCGACACCATTGACGCTCCGGGCAAAATTCACCATATCTTCGGTGTCCGAAGGAACTGCCCCGGTGGCGAGATAGTCGCCCGTCCTCACTTCCGTGTAGGCCGTGCGACCGTCGTGCGTCACGGTGAGCCGATCCAGCACCAGGCCCATCAGTTTGAGACGGCCCAAGGTGTTCTTCTCGTATAGCTGCTGATACGTTGCGTCGGGTTTGGCTCCCTCGCGCATCAGTTTCTCCGCCAACCCGAAAGTTGCGGCAGTGGTGTTGCTGTGGCGGAACCAACCTGTATCCATCGAGACGGCGACGAAGAGCAGGTTCGCGATTCGGGGAGTGATGGGACTTCCCAACGCGACGATCGCTTCGTGCACCAGGCGGCCAGTCGCCTCGGCCGAGGTGTCGACGAGTTGTTTGGCGCCCAGATCGTCCTGCGTCATGTGATGATCGATGACCAGCTTGTCGGCCTTCGATTCGGGCATGAATTTGCCGAAACTGCCGAGCTGATTCCAGGTTCCGGTATCCAACACGATGATGACTTCCGCTTTCCGGTGGCCCTCATCGGGCTCATGAAAAACTTGAAGCGTCTGCGCTGGATCGAGAAATCCATAATGCTCGGGGATGGTGCTGGCCACTACCATGCGCACCTGTTCGCCGCGCTGTGCGAGCGTTTCGCCCAGCGCCAGCATGGAACCCAGGCCGTCGCCGTCGGGCCGAATGTGCGTGGTCAGCAGAAAACTCTGCTTTTTCCCCACCAACTCGACCAACGGCGACCAATCGATCGGCATGAATTCCCCTTCAACTAGAAAAACTGGAAGCCAAGGCGGCCTTGGCCCGGCGGCAAGCCTCGCGTCTAGCGGAATAGGGATTATAGGAGCAGAATCGATCAGGAGAAAGCGGCGTCCGCCTGACAAAGTCCGTGCGTTGCGAATATGCCCAGAAACTGATACAAACCGTGTAGCTTGCCTGAACATTTTGGGACCTAGGATGTACGAAGGAGCGAACATCATGCGATTCTTGTTAGAGCGTCCGGAACTTAAGAAAAAGGCGCAGGCCTTGAATTCTCCCCCCCTTGGCAAGGGTTTCCAAACGCTCTTAGCGCTGGCCCTCGCACTAGTTGCGCCTGCCCAGCTCACGCCCAAGTGAATGACGATGACAAGGCGCCGCGCGTTACGGCGTTCAGCCCAACCCGCGGCTTTATCCCCAGGGCAGCGCTAAGCAAACGCTCGCGTCGGTCATCGACGCTTACGAAAACAAACGCCTTCCCTACGTGGCCGCCTATCTGGCCGCGCCGGCGTGGGTGGATCAACGGGTCAGGGACGTCCACCAAGGCGATTTCGACGCGTTCGTAAAAGTCATGGCAACCAAGTTTGCCGATGACCCAAAGATGCTTGAAGACATGAAACGCTTCTTGAAAGAGGGCGACTGGGAGGGTGGCGAGACCACTGCCGTCGTTAAACTCAAGGACCTCAAGGACAGGCAGATGTCGTTTCGAAAAATCGGCAAACTTTGGTATCTCGAAAACAAACTGAAGCCGGACGACAAATAAGCGGAAGCGAAATCCGAAAATCGAATTCCGAAAGAAAATCGAGATTCCCGACTATGTTGAACCCGCCGATTGATTTGCGCAGCGACACGGTTACGAGACCTACACCGGCGATGCGGGACGCAATTCGCTCGGCCGAGGTTGGCGACGACGTTTTCGGCGAGGATCCGACGGTCAATCGCTTGCAGAAGCAGGTGGCCGCGCTCCTGGGAAAGGAAGCTGCCTTGTTCGTGCCTTCGGGCACGCAATCGAATCAACTCTGCGTCAAGGTGCATACGCAGCCTGGCGACGAGGTGCTCGGGGACAGCCTCTGCCACATCTTCAGCAATGAAGCCGGCGCTCCGCCATTCTCAGCGGCGTCACGTGCACTTCTATAGAAGGCAAAGACGGCATCCTCGACGTCAAGCAACTCGAAACCCAAATCAAGCCCGCGGACGATCATCTGGTGCGCACGCGATTGGTAACGCTCGAAAACACTCATAACCATGGCGGCGGCAAGGTCTATCCTCTCGAAAAGATCCAGGCAATTAGCGAATGGGCCCACGAGAACGGCTTGGCCATGCACCTGGACGGCGCCAGGCTCTGGAATGCCATCGTCGTTACGGGCATCGCAGCGGCGGATTGGCGCCGGCCGTTCGACAGTGTCTCGGTCTGCTTCAGCAAAGGATTGGCGCCCCCATCGGTTCGGCCTTGGCGGGATCTGCGGTTTTTGTCGCGCAAGCGCGGAAATGGCGCAAAATAATGGGCGGCGGCATGCGTCAGGCAGGCATGGCGGCGGCGGCGGCGCTGTACGCTCTGGATCATCATGTCGAACGCCTTGCGGAGGATCATCAGAACGCACGTATACTGGCGCGGGCCATCGCTGAAGTGCCATGCCTCCACTTGATGCCGCCTGAAGTTGAAACCAACTTGGTTTGGTTCGAGGTCGACCCGGAATTCGGCACAGCTAGACACGTCGTGGAGCTGCTTGCTGGCCAAGGGATTCTGTTGTTGGCATTCGGCCCACGACGCTTCGAGCCTGCACCCATCTCGATGTGTCCAAGGCCCAGGCTCAGAAGGCCGCCGACATCATTCTCAACACGCTGGCGTCCGCGACTTGGGCGTTGCGGCCCAGGTAGGGATGACTCAATTCGGAGTGTCCACGGAAAATCACGCATGTCCTTGACTCCGCTGACCTGGAGCTTGACGATTTCCAGCGATTTGCGACTGCTGGCAGTCGCGCGCTCGTTCATGGAGAGCGTCTGCCGGGCCGGCCGCTTGAGCGACTCAATGACCGACGCAATCATCCTGGCCCTGCACGAAGCGGTCAGCAACGTGATCCGCCATGCTCATCGCGATCTCCCTGGCGCATCGTTGCAAATAGCCTGTGCTCTCGACGACGAGCGCATCGAAATCAACCTGCGCGACGAGGGCGAACCTTTCGATCTTGCCGCGGTTCCCAGCCTAAATCCTGCCGAAATGCGGTTTGGCGGCCGCGGTGTTTTCCTCATGCGCACGCTGATGGACGAGCTGCATTGCGAAGCGCTTCCCGAGCGGGGAAATCATTTGCGCATGGTCAAGTATCGAAGGCGAATTCCTCGTCATCGCGAACGCGATTGAACCGCATATCGCGGACAGCCCCGAACGGTGTTGCAGCAGCATCGACCCGTGTGCTTGCGCTCCTCGGGTTGCGCGGCTTCTTTGCTCTTATCGCGTTGTCCGAAGGAGCAGGCACGCTGTGCTCAAAGCGTTCGGCGGCACTGCGCAGAATCCTTGGCGGACGAAAGCCGGTGAGAAAATGGTGAAAGACGAGGGGCAGTCGCGACGATAGAGAAAGTACAAGAAGGAACGGAGCATGGGACCGCGAGCTAAGCGACCCGGCTCCTGAGCCAGCGATGGGCGGCAGCCGCCGAACCATTGCCAAGCCACCGGCCGGAGGCCGGCGAGGCCGTTGGGTGGATGGTGGCAACCTAGTTCGCGGAATCGTTCGAACCCATCTTCGCTACCGTGGCGCGATCCCGTCTTGACGGCGAATAGGGTTGATTCTGACAGCTGCCGACTTTTATGATGGACTAGGCGTTCAAGAGAGCGTCGGCATTTGCGCCGAACAAGCGTCCGGAGGAAGCAGCATCATGCAGAGGCATGGTCCCAGTTGTTTAACGGGTCCTCTTTCGCCGCGTACCGGAAAAGCCCTTTCCGCGGCTTCTGAGGATCGCAAGGATAGGGCCGTGCCCGTGCAGGATACCAGACCGCCGCTGACGAAAGCCGAGCGGCAAGCTCGCATCGAGCGCATCCGCCGGGAAATCGCGGCCGGCGATTACGACACGCCGGAGAAGCTCGCCATCGCCTTGGATCGGCTCTTCCGCCGACTCGAACAGGAATGATTTGGCCGCACCCCGTCTCCATCGGGCTTGTCCCGGTGGAACGACGACTAGCAAGCTAGATTGCAGGAAGGGTCAACCCTCGCTGGCTCAATCCGTCCGGGCTTGCCCCGGTGGGCCAACGACTATTTGGCTAAAATCGTCTACTCACATTCTGCTCCAGCAATTCCAGCCTGTTCTAGAAGTCGGATAAAATCGAGATATACTGCGAACAGCATCTGTCGTTTGACACCCTGTGGAAGAGGCCGTCTGCAATACTAGCCATTCAGTCGTCGTTCCACCGGGACAAGCCCGGCGGAGACGGTTGGAACGCGTGGGGACATCTAGCCATTAAGTCGTCCACCCACCGGGACAAGCCCGGTGGAGAGGCTTGACGATTGGCTCGGGAACGAGAGTTCCTATAATGAGCTAAATAAGAATCGTTATTGATTTGCTGAGGCTGCCGCACGTCACTTGTCGGTCTCAGCAAATCGGGTTGCGGAGACGGTTTCGTGAGATTGCCTGCAGTTGAAGTTGCACAAAGTCCTGAAAACAAATTCCGCGAATACCTGGCCAGCCGGGCCGGCCGCAGCGTTTCACCGGCCAGCAGCGCGACCTGGTGCGCGATATCTTCGCTCAGCACGAACACTTCGATGCGGAAAAGCTCGTCGAGGAGATGAAGCGGACCGGCTTGAACGTCAGTCGTGCGACGATCTATCGGACGCTGGCAAAGCTGGTGGATGCAGGGTTGTTGCGCACGCTTGAAGTCGGTTCCAGGCTTTTTTACGAGCACGATTATGGCTATCCGCAGCACGAACATCTCTACTGCGAAAAATGCGGCAAGATGATCGAGTTCCAGAATCCGGCTCTGGAAGCTATTCTGCGCGACGTCTGTCAGCGGAATAGCTTCCAGATTACCGGCCACACCTTCATCATTCGCGGCAACTGCCAGGAATGCAATCGAGCCAGAGCGGCCAAACGGGTGCTGGATCTGATCTAGACCGTCTCGATACCCTTGAACGTCCAGGATTCCGGATCAAGCTGCCACGAAACGCGGGGCGTCTCTTTCACGCATACACCTCGGTCCCCAACTCCGCGGGTGCCAGGAATTCTTCACCGCACGCCGCACAATCGTCACGATCGCGCGGGGTTCGCGTGCTGCAGCCAGGGCACGCTTCCAGAACAGGCCACGCGCGCCCGAAACGGTGGCCGATCCAGCCAGGCAGGCCGAGAAGCAGAACGAAAAGCGGCCAGATGATTCGTTCTGTGCGGCTGGCCCCATAGCGAGCCAATTTGCGGTAGGTAAGGCCGCACAGAACCATGGATATGCCCAGCGCCAGCAACACGGTTGGCCAATACTCGGTCGCTGCTTTCTTTACTGCCCGACCAATCGTCAACGATTGATTTCGAACGAGCTCCGAAACCCGATCGCATCCGATGGCGCTGGCGAGAATGATTGGGGATGGAATCGCTAAGCCACCATACACCTGAAACTTGTGGCCTATTGCACCGTGACTCAGCGTTAGCGATGTCTCATCCGATTGGCCATCCTTATGGAGCCTGAATAATCGAATATCTGTCGTCGTCGTCAAAGAATCGTATGGGCCTGACCACTGCAGAACTGCCTCGCCTTCCAAAGTCACGCCTGCTTGAAAATGTTCATTTTTCAGTGCCGGCGGGATGGCAAATCGGTGTCTGATCTGGCCCTTCGGATCGAGAATAAGCACCTCGTCGTCGGTCCTCAATGCGATTTGCCAAGTCGTGCCTCGGATAGAATCGGAGGATTGAAGCAAGAGCGAACCAGAGCGAATGGCTGGTCCATCATAGACAAGCGTCACCGTTCGCTTTTGCAGATCAGTCAGGTAGAGCTTGCCGTCGCTCGTCGGTACATATACCTCCCAAGCGGCCAGTGAACCGCCTATCGGCCGATTGTAAAATTGCCCGAGATTATCAAGCTGAGCGGTTAAACAATGGAGGCCGTCTGCCGAGGTCAGTCGAATTTCTTCCGAGCTAAAGGGAATCCCCGAGAACCATTCCTCTCGCGGTGGCATCTTTTCGCGGAAACCAGCAAGCCCCATGCAGCCGATGCGCTGCTTGCTCTGGCTGTCGAACCCAACAAAGTAGCCTGCGCCATCCTTGCTGTTTTCATCTTTGAGCAGGTACCAGTAGGCAGCAGGAGTCTGGCCGTCGGAAAGTCGCGGCGATCCCATTCTGCCTATCGGCGCCCAGTGTGTCCCAAGGAAGGTGGGCACCACCCATGTGTTTTTTTCGACGGGAGGTGGCACCGGTTTTCCCTGGAGATCGCGATACTCTAATTCGCCGGAGTCGCCGACGGGACACATCTTGAGGGGAGTTCCATCGCTCAAATAGACGATGCTCTCCCCACGAAAGCGGTTTTCGTCACCAGTGCCCGGTAGAACCTCCACAGCCCAGGAACCAGCAACAGCACAAACGCCCGCTGCTCCCACAGCTAAGATCGACGAAAGCAGCAATTGTCGAATGAGAGTTTTGGTCATCATGACACCTTGTCCTCCTCAAGCGTAATCGCGGATTTGAGCCACGTATTGAATCGCGTAAACGAATACTCCGGCCACTAGCAGCGCCACAGGCATTGCGGGAATCTGCGCTGTAAGACTAATGGAAGAGGTCACTAGAAACAGCGTAATGCAAATCGCTGCCACCACGGGCAAGAGCCGAGTGCCCAACCACCTGGCTGGGCGCAACCCGCTCAGGAAGGCCCCCAGATAGATAAGTGACATGATCCCGATCCAACACCAGGTCTGCTGAGTCCACGACCACCGGAACGGGCTCGGATGGCGTCCGGGTGTCGCTGCCCACCATCCGTAAAGGATGACCGGCACCGCAGAGCAGCCTGCATATACCAGGCTGCCGGTAATCAGTTTGATGATGAAAACCGCCCGGCGCGAGATGGGTCGGTGCAGGAGAAACAGATAGGTGCCTTGCGACGATTCCCACGCCGTTTGGCGAAATCCGATCGCCAAGGCAAACAGCGCGGTCAGGAGGCTGAAGAAGCTCAGGAACTCACCAGACAAAAAAGGCGGATATTCCATGTTTTGCGGCATGCCTGGCACCCAATCGAATGCCTTCACTCCCATCATCCGCGCCGCCAACATCAAATAAGCAACGAGAGCCAAAGCAGCGATGCCGCGCAGCTCACGCAGCTCCTTGAGCGCCAATGCTTTCATCGGCCTGTCCTCCTATGACTTGAAATGATTCTCCAAAGAAGACCGGCATCGCCCGCCGCGGTCCCCGCGTGTACTCGATGAAGGCGTCTTCGAGGTTCAGCTCCAGAACCTCGATTCGCCGAGGATTCAGCCCTTCGATTTCGACCCGCTGCGCCGCCGAAGCCAACAAAGACCAGTTCGACTCGAGTGCCCACATGCCAGGCGTTCAACATTCCTTGAAGCGTGGGGATGGCGGGCGGTTCGTGGCCGAATTCGACAATGACCTTGCGGACCGCGCGCTTGAAGTGATCGGCCGGGCAATCGGCACGGAGAACCCCGTCCATCATCACGCCGACCCGATCGGCCACCCGCTCGACGTCGCCCAAAATGTGCGAGCTGAACAGAATGGTGCGGCCGCGGCGCTGGATGATCTGGATCATCGACTCCAGAAAATCGCGGCGAACATTGGTGTCCAGCCCCAGGGTAGGATCGTCAAGAATAAGTAGCTCAGGATCCGGAGCAATAGCCAGAGCCAGCGACAACTGAGCCCGTTGTCCTTTGGAAAGCCTGCCGATCTTGGCTTTCATGGACAGGTTGAAATGGTCAAGCACTTGCTCGACTAGCTGACGGTCCGCGTCGGGATAGAAGGATAGGGTGAAGGCAACGGCCTGTCGAATGGTCATCCAAGTGTAGAGTGGATGGCCCTCGGCGAGGTAAGCGATGCGTGACCTGCTTTCCGGCGTGAGACTTTCGAGGCTCGCGCCCAAGAGTTCGATCCGGCCGTGATCCGGTCGGACCATGCCGGTGAGCATTTTAAGTGTTGTCGACTTTCCGGCTCCGTTTCGGCCCAGAAGGCCATAAACTGTGCCGCGCGGCACATGCAGATTCAACGTATCGACGACTTTGCGCCCGCCATAGTGTTTGGTCAGGCGGTAGGTCGAGATGGCATCGTCCATGACTATTCATTCTCCTTTCAGGCGGCTCCGCCAACGTTCCATTGAAATTGCCTCATGCGCCGGCTTACGAGCACGGACACCTCCTCCGCCAAATAGCCCAGATGAACGGCCTCGGTGAGCAGGCGATCGAGCTGTTCAGTGAATCGGCGGTCGCGGGCGGCGCGGGTCAGCTCCATGCGTGGCTGGGCCACGTAGATGCCCCTCCCCGGCCGACTCACGAGCAACCCCTCTCGCTCCAGTTCCGTGTAAGCGCGGGCAACGGTATTGGGATTCACGACCAGATCCTTGGATAGCTGCCGGACCGAGGGCAGGCCCGCCTCAGGCTGCAGATCGCCACGAGCGATCGCCTCCCGAATCTGATTGGCGAGCTGCTGATAAATCGGCAACCGGCTCGCGACATCAACGTGCATTTCCATCTTGCACCTCCAACTGTATGGAGACTCTTAATACAGTTGATGCGGACACGCAATAGCAGTTTTCCGATGGGGGCCTGCTAAAAAAGCTGCAATTTCTCATCACTGGCACTTGATCTGCATCAATATTCGTTTAGGGGCCGCACAGTTCGTTTCGTCCGATCGGGAGCATAGCCATGCCGGAAAAAGAGACTATCGAACGGGCTCGGAAGGATAAACGTGAGGGCAAAGCGCCTTCAACGCAGGCGGGTGAATTCGTTCGGGAAACGATTGATCACATTCGCGAGGGGAAACATGGAGCGCGCTCGACCAAGCAGGCAATCGCTATTGGCCTATCGAAGGCCCGGCGGGCGGGTGTGAAGCTTCCGCCTCCCAAGAAGGGGACGGTTTCGGAGAAAACCCGGCGCAGTGCCGAACTTGCTAGCCGAGAAGGTCAGAGTGGAGTGGCGCATAAAGTTAATCCGCGGCGTTCCCGTGCCATCTCCAAAGCGCTGCAGCGAGAAGGCCATGGAGCCGCCTCTCCTGAAGCCTTGGGCCGCCAAGCAAGCCAACAGGCTCGCAAGCGGACACCTCAGGAACGAATGCGCCATAGCGCGGAAAGCCGCCAAAACGCGGCTCGAGCATCAGACTCCGCAAGAACGGAGTGCGATCGCTCAAAAGGCTGCGCGTACGCGGATGGCAACGCGTTAGCAATGAGTGTGAGCAAAGGATAATTCTGTTCGATCAGAATGCGAGTTAGTCATTAACTGATAGCTTGTTAATCGCCCAAGGGAGAATTTGTCATGCGAGAAGCACATATCACCGTGCCGGAATTGGCAATGGTTGCCGGCACGCGGGCGGCGTTAGGCGCCGGGCTGGCTCTTTTGCACGCAGATTGTTTTTCGGAGGAGCAACGCAAAACGGTCGGCTGGTTGCTTTTCGGAATCGGTGCACTGAGCACCATACCGTTGGCAATCGAAGTCTTTGGGGGCCAGCATTTATCCGAAGCTATGGACGGGCACGAGCAAATCGAGCACGGCTCGGTACCTCACGCTATGGCGCCGGTACGCTAAGTGATTTCAAGTGGTTGGTAGCCGCATTCGCCAGAATGCGGGGCGGCCCCCGCATTCTGGCTAATGCGGCTACCTCAAAAGCTTCTTTACTGAGGAATCCTGGAGCCGCCGATTGACGTGATCTGCCGCGCCGGCACAGCCCGAACGGGGCTGACCTGGAAACTGAGAAGGCGATAAGCTCTCTGAATATTCTGTATCTGCCGGGGATCGTCCAACTCTTCGACGTAGTCCTTGCCGTCGCAGGTAAATACCAGTCGTGTCTTTCCCGGGGGAGCCGTCAAGTGGAATCGGGTGCATTGCGCTTTTGGTCCCAACACGACATCTTGGCTTCCACCGTCATATTGAACATGCAAATTTGCCAAGCTAAAGGGCCGATCCGCTGCGAATTCAACCTCCACCTCTCGAACAGAATCGGTGGGGTTGCTAAGAAAAACCTCGCCACGACTCAGACACCATCGACATAATTCGTTAGCCGGGCCTTCGCAGGGATTGAACCCGGCGCCAAAAAGCGGCACAACCGGATGAGCCAATTCCGCGAATGCACGATTCCATTCTTCCGGAGAATAGGAATTGCGTAGTTTGGCTTTATAGTCGAGCAGCGAGAAAAACAGCCAGCGATGCTCATCGCCGTCCATGGGCCGAACGCCAATCATGTCGGTGAAAGTCGCTTCCAGGTGTTGCGCTAAGTCCTGGTAGGCCAGCCGATCGATGAACAGTCCCTCGTACCCGGCGAGCACCATTTTCTCCAGCATTTCTCGAGGCGGTAAGGTCGCAATCATCAAAGCAAGGCTGTCCCCTTCTCGGCCGCGCACCGCCCCAAAGCTCCAGCGCAAGGAGCTGGAATGCAGATAGGGACGCAGATGATCGTAACCCCCGCTTCGAAAATAACCGGCCGATTCGGGATAACTGACGTAGGGGAGCTGAAAGATCATCGCTCCCTTGGGTAGGCTGGCTTCGATGCGATCGACGAACTCCTGACAGCGGGCGAATTCGGCATTTATCTGAGCGTAATCTGGATGCATGGCCGGCGAAGTCTGATCGTAGATTCCCAACGCCAAGAGAGCGGCCAAGGCCGGGCGCAAAGCCATGCCGTTGCGGACCGGCGCCGCAGCCGTGCCAAGAGGGGATCGAGAAGTAAGAGCAAGGCAGCCAGGCCCAAAAAACCAATATAGATGCTGATCCGATTGTAACCTCTGATCCAAGGCGTACCAATTAGGCTGAAAAGTGAGCCGAAGCCCCCAATTGTTCCGAGTAGGATTGCCCCCAAATTGAGGAGGGCCAATGTCTGGACGAGCCCGGGCCGCTCGGAGCGATTGTTTTTGCCCCAGCGCAAGAATTGAACCAAGAGCAAGAGGAAGCCTAGGCTGGCGATCAAGCCCAAGGAGGCAGCATCGTTTTCATTGATCATGACGCCCTGGAATCGATAACGAGCTTTGAGATCTGCCAGCCAGCGAATGCGGTGATTCGTGATGGGAAGCAAGAGCTGCACCACTTTCAAACCCAACATCTCCGATTCGAATTGACTGCGGCGCACTGCCTCAACGTTGAAGCCGAACGCGCGGTGGTAGAGGATCGAAGGCGTCAGGTTGGCGACGGTAAGCACACTCGTCCAAAAACAGAGGAAGCAAGCGATGCCCAGATTTCTCCAACCACCCCATTGAACGACTGCGTAGAGGCCAGCCAGCAGCAAGAAAAAACATCCGAAGAATGCGTAGTAGACTCCTCCCGAGCTAACCAACAGGGAGACGAATAGCATTCCTAAAAAGGCTTTTCCCGAAATCTTGCCGCGGCCGGTCGCGTTGCCTCCTTCAACTGTGGAACTGCCGCGCGCCAGCAGAATGACCATCAACAT
This sequence comes from uncultured Gemmataceae bacterium, assembly GCA_963748025.1. Classification (GTDB taxonomy): domain Bacteria; phylum Planctomycetota; class Planctomycetia; order Gemmatales; family Gemmataceae; genus CAVVHZ01. Next base: position 24,842 of record CAVVHZ010000020.1, on the reverse strand, counting down.
TTGCAATGGCACCAAGTAATAGGATGCCAAGAAAATGTGACGGTGCGCCCTAAAGAGATGAAATGGCAAAAACGCGAACAACAAGCTTCCTACCAGCGCTACGCCGGTAGACAGACCCAGCCGGCGTAGGGCATATAGCGCCGTGCAGGCCGTGAGCGGGTACATCAGCAAAACGTAAACGTTGAAGAGCAATCCGGAAGGGTAGAGGAAAAGGCCCAAAACCTTGATGAAAAACAGATGCAGGTTTTCGGACATGGGAAAATCGTAAAGATACGATCCGCCCGGCGCCCAGCAAGGGATTGTGCAAAAACCAGCCATTTTCTTGCGTGCATTTGATCCAGCTATTGACCCACAAAGAGTCGCCACGGTCGTCGAAGGCCACGCGCAAGTCCGCTTTCCAGAGCTCCAAAATGAACACGAGGAGAATACAGGAAAGCACGGCGACCGCGCCATAGGGAAGAAGAGCCAGGCCGATTGATTGCCATTTTGCGCCGAAGGGAACCCGGATCTGATCGGCTTCTTGGGCATCAGGCAATTCGCAAGTGGGCACAGACTGCATCTGCCAACCTCCCGGCCTCGATTTCAGGGGCCAAGCCATATAACAAGGCTTGACGCGAAGAGCAAGTGCTCTTCGCTGTCTTGCCCAGCTTCCGCCACGAAAAAATAGCGCTGATGGACACGGACGGAAGGATCGATTGTTTGTTACAATAGCTTTGTCCAAGTTGCCCCCGTTGTGGGAACGGCGCCCGTTCCAACAATCGTCGCGTTTTGCTTGAACCCGCCGGTTTCCTTCCTATTTGCCCGTTCGAAAGCTACCGAGATTCATATGCGGACCATTGCGATCTTCGTCTTGCTAAGCGCGGGAGTCGCTCGCGGCGCGGACAAGCCTGCACCGTTCAGTTCAGCCGCGATGTGCTGCCGATCCTTTCGGCGAACTGCTTCCAGTGCCACGGGCCCGATGAAAAAGCCCGGAAAGCCCACATGCGGCTCGATGTTCCGGATTGCCTGAAGGCCCAAGCCAAGAGCGGCCTGTCGGTGATTGCGGCCGGCAAGTCGGCGGCAAGCGAGTTGATCGCTCGGATCACATCGACCGAGGCCTCCGAGCAGATGCCGCCGGTCAAATCGAACCGAAAGCTAACCGCAGAACAGATAGAAACGTTGCGCCGCTGGATCGACCAAGGAGCGGTGTGGGGCAAGCATTGGGCGTACGAAACGCCGGTCCGTCCGGCATTTCCGCCCGTCCACGATCGGGCTTGGCCTCGCAACGGCATCGATTTTTTCATCTTGGCTCGACTCGAGAAAGAAGGATTGGCGCCTGCTGACGAAGCGACAAAATCGACCCTCCTGCGTCGCGTGACGCTCGATCTAACTGGCTTGCCGCCTACGCTGGAAGAAGTGAACGCCTTTCTTGCCGATCGGAGCCCGAGTGCCTACGAAACGGTCGTCGATCGTCTGTTGTCGTCGCCACGCTTTGGCGAGCGGCTGGCCATGGACTGGCTCGACGAAGCGCGTTATGCGGATACCAATGGCTACCAAAACGACTTCGCCCGCACCATGTGGCCCTGGCGCGACTGGGTGATCCATGCGATAAATCGCAATCAACCCTTCGATCGCTTTGTCATCGAACAAATTGCAGGAGATCTGTTGCCGGGGGCGACGCTCGAGCAAAAGGTCGCCACCGGCTTCAACCGCAACAACCGTGCAGTTACCGAAGCGGGGTCGATCGAAGAAGAATGGCGCGTGGAGAACAATGTGGATCGCGTCGAGACCACGTCTATGGTCTTCCTCGGTCTGACGGTAGGCTGCGCCCGCTGCCACGATCACAAGTTCGACCCGATTTCGCAAAAGGATTTCTACAGGTTCTTTGGCTTCTTCAACAGTGTCAACGATAAGGGCGTCTACACCGAGCAGCGCGGCAACACGGGGCCTTTGGTGGCTCTCCCGACTCCGCACGACCAAAAACACTTGCACCAGCTCGGCGCTGCCATCGAGGTAGCTGAAAAGGAAGTGCACAAACAAGAATCGGCATTGGCCGAATCCCAACATCGTTGGGAAAAAGAACAGGCTGCGCACGAACCCAAAGCCCCATCGGATTGGTCATTCTCCTGCCCGCTCAATGGCGATCGCAAATTCACGCTTCTGCACGGCAAATCGGGCGAGGCACAGTACAGTAGCCGAAGCAAACTTTCCTGGGCAGCCAGTCCACAGGGCAAGGCGTTGCGGCTCGATGGCAAGGAGGATTCGTTCCTCAATGCCGGCCAAGCCGTCAATTTGGAACGAACCGATCGTTTTTCCTACGGCGGCTGGGCGAAGACGAATGGCGACGGCGCCATCTTGAGCAAGATGGACGACAAGGCCGACTATCGTGGCTTCGATCTGCTGGTGACAGGCGGCAAGGTCGCGGTGCATCTGGTCCATAAGTGGCCGGAAAACGCCATCAAAGTCGAGACCCAACAAGCGCTGCCGAAGGATGCCTGGACCAATGTCTTCGTCACGTACGATGGCACGAGCAAGGCTTCGGGAATCGCGATCTACCTCAATGGCCAAAAGGCCAAACTGACTGTGAAAGAAAATCGCTTAAAGGCCACGATTGCGTCCACGCAGCCTTTGCGATTGGGCAAACGCTCAACCGCTTCGGCTTTGAAAGGCGAGTTGGCGGACATACGCGTTTATCCACGGACGCTCTCGGCAGCAGAAGTGTTGGAGATCGCATCTCAACCTTTCTATCGGATCGTGCAGACGCCTCCAGCCAAGCGCTCCAAGGTGCAGCAGGAGGCCTTGACCAGGTTCTATCGCGAGAAGCATGCGCCGGCATTGTTGGCCGCTCAAGAACGAGTTGCCAAACTTCGCCAGGAAAAAACCAATTACGAAAAGCGCATTCCCACTGTGATGGTGATGGAGGAGCTGAAAAAGCCGAGAGAGACTTTCGTCCTGAAACGCGGCCGCTACGAAATGCCCGATAAGAATCAGAAGGTCCAGCCCGGGGTTCCCGGTTGCCTTTCGCCCATGCCGGCGGCGGCCCAGCCGAACCGCCTAGGTTTGGCGCGCTGGTTGATGGATCCGGCCAATCCGTTGACGGCGCGCGTGACCGTGAATCGCTATTGGCAGCACTATTTCGGCATCGGCCTGGTCAAGACCGCCGACAACTTTGGAGTGCAAGGCGAGCTCCCCTCGCATCCCGAGCTGCTCGATTGGCTGGCCACCGAGTTTGTCCGAACCGGTTGGGACGTCAAGGCGTTTCAGAAGCTAATCGTCACCAGTGCCGCCTATCGCCAATCGTCGAAGGCCACGCCGGACCTGATCCAAAGAGATCCCGAAAACAGGCTGCTGGCGCGAGGGCCGCGCTTTCGCCTGCAGGCCGAATGCGTGCGCGACAATGCCCTGGCCATCAGCGGCCTCATGGTCGATGAGCTCGGCGGACCCTCGATCAAGCCTTATCAGCCAGCGGGCCTATGGGAGGAGTTGGCGGGCGGGGCGGGCGAAGCCCCTTATGTTCAGGATAAGGACGCCAATCTCTATCGCCGCAGCCTTTACATTTATCGCAAACGGACCGTGCCGCCGCCATCTATGTCGACGTTCGACGCACCCAGCGGCGAGATCTGTCAGGTGAAGCGAGCGCGCACCGACACTCCTCTGCAAGCGCTCGAGCTGCTCAACGATGTCACCTATGTCGAAGCCGCTCGAAGGCTGGCTCAGCTCATGATTGAGGAGGGCGGAAAGACGCCCGAGGCACGGATCACCTACGGATTCCGGCGGGCGACTGCCCGTGGCCCGAGCGCCACGGAGCTCGATTTGTTGACTCGCGGTTTGAAACATTATCGTGAGACCTATGATGCCGATCCGGAATCGGCAAAAAGTTTCATCCGGCACGGCGAGAGCAAAGTCGATGCCGGCCTCGACCCGCGGGAACTGGCTGCTTATCTGGCGACGGCAGGAGTCATTCTGAATCTGGACGAGACGATCACCAAAGAGTGACGCGCCTCATGAAGAATGGGAGTCCGCGATGGACATGCTGCAATTCGCGAATCGATTGAACCGCCGGCTTTTTCTCAAGAACTCTGGCGTGGGGCTGGGCACCATGGCGCTGGGCTCCTTACTCGGCCGCGATCAGGCGCGAGCGGCTACCAATAGAGTTGGTCCCCTGGGCCTGCTCGGCGGCGTGCCTCACCTTGCTCCCAAGGCCAAGCGAATAATCCAACTGTTTCAATCGGGCGCCCCCTCGCAGATGGACTTATTCGACTACAAGCCGACGCTCAAGGATAAGCGGGGGATCGAGCTGCCCAACTCCATTCGCATGGGCCAGCGCATCACCACCATGACTTCGGGCCAAAAGAGCCTGCCCGTGGCGCCGTCGCTCTTCAAGTTTGCGCACCATGGCCGTTCGGGAGCCTGGCTGAGCGAGCTGCTGCCGCACACGGCTCGTCTGGTAGACAATTTGTGCATCGTCAAATCCATGCAGACCGAAGCTATCAATCACGACCCGGCGGTGACCTTCTTCCAAACGGGCTCGCAGCTTGCCGGCAGGCCGAGCATGGGGGCTTGGGTAGCCTACGGGCTGGGCAGCGAGAATCAGGATCTCCCTGCATTCGTCGTATTGTTATCGCGAGGGGCAACGGATCAGCCGCTTTACGACAGGCTCTGGGGAAGCGGGTTCTTGCCCACGCGCTACCAGGGCGTCAAGCTGCGCGGCGGCAAGGAACCCGTGCTTTACCTCACCAATCCAGCGGGCTGTACTCCTTCGACGCGCCGGCAGATGTTGGACGAATTGGGCGAGCTGAACCGACTGCGCCACGACGAAACGGGCGATCCCGAAATTCTCACGCGTGTCGCTCAATACGAGTTGGCTTATCGCATGCAAATGTCGGTGCCGGAGCTGACCGACCTAAGTAAGGAGCCCAAATCGGTTCTCGAAAAGTATGGTCCGGATGTGTCCAGGCCGGGTAGCTACGCTGCCAACTGCCTATTGGCTAGGAGACTTGCCGAGCGCGGCGTGCGCTTTATCCAGCTCTATCACATGGGCTGGGATCACCATAATAACTTGCCGGCGCAAATCCGCAGACAATGCCGCGACACCGATCAGCCTTCCGCGGCCCTCATCGACGATCTCAAACAGCGGGGTCTGCTGGATGACACGCTGGTCCTTTGGGGCGGCGAGTTCGGCAGGACCATTTATTCGCAAGGCCAGCTAACAGCCGACAATTACGGCCGCGATCATCATCCGCGCTGCTTCACCGTTTGGATGGCAGGCGGCGGCATCAAGCCGGGCATAACCCACGGCGAGACCGACGATTTCTCTTACAACATCACCCGCGATCCGGTGGAGATCTACGACCTGAACGCGACCATGCTCCACCTGCTCGGCATCGAACACACGAAACTGATCTACAAATTCCAGGGCCGTGACTTCCGCCTGACGGATGTGCACGGGAAGGTGGTGCAAGCGCTATTAGCTTGATTTGCTCACCTTCAGGAAGGTAATGCGACAATTGCTGGTGTAGCGGAACTCGTCAAAGTTCCGATCTTCCTTCACGTCTCGCCGTCGCCGACCCTACTCGATCCCGCCACCATCCACGCTCCACCCACTACCCCTTTCCCGCTTGGCATTGACCTCGATCGCATCAAATCGTTATGACATCGCCTAGTTGCAGGAGTGCATGGATGCACTGCCAGGCAAGCTCGATCGACTCGTCAGAGGCATTGCGCTCCCCGTCTATCCGCCCGTCAGCTTGAGCTGCATGGAAATCTCCCGCCTCGACCTATCCAACGGCCGGTGATCCAAACGATTCGTTAAGCCAAGCTTGCACGGAAAGCTGCTGCCTTTAGATCCCGCAGGAGGACCCTTCATGGCCCGTACGCGTCAACTCTTCGCGCCCGTCCTGGCGTCGGTCATCGTGTTGATCTCGAATAGTCCCGTGCGAGCTCAAGAAGTTGGTTGGCGAAACGATTTCGCGGCGGCTCGGCGCGAAGCCCAGGCAACCGGTCGTCCCTTGTTTCTCGATTTCGGAACGCACGCTTGTTTTTGGTGCCAGAAGTTGGACGCCAGCACTTTCCGGGCCCCAGTGATCGCACAAATGCTCAATAATTACTTCATTCCCGTGCGAATCGACGCCGACCGTGAGCGCGATTTGACCAATTCGATGGGAGTCCGCAGTTTCCCCACCTTGGTGATCCTTGACGGTTCCGGAAGGACGCTCGGCAGGCGTGAGGGATTTTGCGAAGCCGATGCCATGGCGGCTTTTTTGGAACAAGGCAGAAGAGTGATAGCGTCGGCGCCCCAGAGACAACAGATTCGTGGCCAGGCCAGAGAGGACCGTATTCCAGCGAGAGTTCTGGCCATTGAGGAGCCCGTGCGGCGGCCGCAACCGCCGGCGCCTGTTGATATGGTCGCCTCAAGTTCCGAAAGGCTTCATTTGCCGTCGCCCGAAGAATTGGGGCTCACTTCCGACAAGCCGGCAACCGCGTCCGAACGAGGTCATGCCGATTGGACTGCTTTGCACGCCAAGCTCGAACTGTTGAAGGCAACTTGCCTGCAAGTTCAGCGACCCAGCGCGGAATTGGTGCGAATCGTGAGCATGTTCCCGATGGCTGAAAATCGCGTCCATCGCATCGAAGCCAGCGGCGCTACGGAAGCCGAAGCGGTGCGCTTGTTTCTCGAACAGGTGGACGAATGGGCAGCCCATCCCTGAAAAGTCGCAATTGGCGACGCTCAGGGCGGAATTGTGACCTAGGCTTAGGAATGAGGAACCAGAAAAGCTCGGGAAGATTGCGCTTCCAGCGGATGACCAATCCCAGCCAATGGCTGGTTCCCGCCAAGGATCCAGCGATGATTGCATCGACGACCACCGAATCGACCAGCCCCACCGCTAATAGTGGCATGCGCCGCGCAATTGCCAGCCCGCGATTGCAAGCGGAACGGCAAAGGCGTGTTGTGAACGCTGCCATCAAAGAGCTGATCCGCCAATACAAACAGAGCCACGCATCGGACGAACGCCGGCGTCAGGGCGCGTCGATTTTTTGCAAACGGTCAAAGTGCGGTTGGAAAACAATCGTGAATTGACGGTCCTCAGCCGCGATCTCTCCGTTGATGGCATACGCTTGGTGGGCGCATCCAGTCTCTTGGGTCAAAAGATCCAGGTGTTCATTCCCCAATTGGATCAAAAAGAACCGTTGAATCTGAGAGTACGCATTCTTTGGACCTGCGCCGTTGGCGACGGGCTCTTCGAAAATGGCGGCAATTTTTTGGAAGTCGTTGAAGAGGCGTAAATCGTTGAGCGTGAATCGGAAATCCCGTATCGATCGCGGGTAATTCAGAAGTCGGCAGAATGAATTCAAACAAAAAACGCCCACGAACCATATGGTTCGTGGGCGTTTTTTATTGGCCTTGGTTGATCTGGTCCAAGGCTGCTTGCATGGCGCCGAGCTGATCTCGGGCCCGGCCTTCGTAGGTATGGATCGTGTTGGTTTTGGGATTGGCGATGCCGCAACGGAACAGCCATTCGCCGGTCTCGCCGTTGGGATCCGTGCGCTGCCAAAGTGCGCCTTTGGCCTTCAACACCGCCGTGGCGGCCTCGATGGTCGCCGGGTGATCGAGAACCGAGCATGCGGCGGATCTTGCGTTGCCTGAACGGGAGCGGTGGACGCTGGCTCCGGCACGGGCGGCGGCGGCCAGGTGGCCTTCTGCGCGGCCGGCGCTGGATTGCTGTTCTGGGTAAGGAGTGTTGGCGCCGAGGTTCGGGTCGGCGTGCCAGTCATGTCGGGCGGATTCAAGGTTGCCTGGCCCCCTGTCGATGCAACAGCCGTTGTGCCCGTTGGCGTCCAACCTTGCCCGTTCAGAGTTGCAGGCGAGCCAATACGGAGATCGGCCCGGTCGTCGGTCGGATGCACGCTCACCGGCACAGAGCGGCCAGACTGACGGTCGGATTCGGAGCGGCAGCTGCCGCAAGCACTCCTGCATAGGCCCCGGCCGGTGCGCCGGGCTGAGGTTGAGCTGTAGTGGCGGCAATTCTGGGCGGCGGCGCGGCTCCGGCCCCAAAAAGGGATCGGGAGCGGAAGCCGTTGTGTTCGAGTCGAGACTCGAACAGCCGGCTAAAGACAGCATGCCGGCAGCAGCCAGGAAACTTGCACGCCGCCAGCGGCTTGGCTTGTGCCGGACTCGCTTGTCGGGCCGCTTTCGCATCTTGACCTGCCCCGCCCACCGGCTAGATTGAGGACGCTGCCGACCTTTCGAGATCGGCCCTACAATCCGGGATCTATAAGAACTCCAGAGAATTGTTGCAATGGCAGCTTTCCGCATCGCAGTTATCGGAGGCGACGGCATCGGGCCGGAGGTCATCCATCAGGCAGTCAAGGTTGCCGACGCCGCCATCGCTCGCCACGACAGTGAGCCGATCGAGTGGAATGTCTTGCCCTGGAGCTCAGCTTATTACAAGCAGCACGGCGTGATGATGCCTGCCGACGGCTGGGAAATCCTGCGCAAACACGACGCAATTCTCCTAGGCGCCATCGGCAGCCCCGATGTTCCGGATTCAGTGACCCTGCATGGCTTGCTGTTGCCCATGCGCCGAAGGTTCGATCAGTACGTAAACCTTCGGCCTGCCTATCTCTTCGACGGCGTGCTCTCGCCTTTGCGGGACAAGGCGCCGGGCTCGATCGATATGCTCGTCTATCGCGAAAACACCGAAGGCGAATACGCACCCATCGGCGGCCGCCTTTACCAAGGCACCCCCAACGAGATGGCCATTCAGAATGCCGTCTTCACCCGCCGCGGCTGCGAACGCATCATGCGTGCTGCCTTCGAAGGAGCACGCAAACGGCGCAAGAAAGTGACGTCCATCACCAAGTCGAATGCGAGCCGTTCAGCATGGTTCTCTGGGACGAAGTGTTCAAAGAGGTTTCCCGCGATTACCCAGACGTCCAGGCTTCTTCACTCTTGGTGGATGCTGCAGCCATGGACTTGGTCCGCAAACCGGAGATTTTCGATGTGATCGTGGCCAGCAATCTGTTCGGCGATATTCTCACGGACATCAGCGCGATCGTCACCGGCAGCGTGGGCTTGGCGGCCAGCGCCAACATCAACCCTGAACGAGCGCATCCCAGCATGTTCGAACCCGTCCATGGTTCGGCGCCCGACATCGCAGGCAAAGGAATCGCCAATCCATTGGCGGCGATTCTATCCGTCGGGATGCTTCTCGAATTTCTCGGCCTCGCCATGAGCGCCGAGGCGATTCGTAAGGCCGTCGCCGGCGTTCTCAAAGCCGGGAAACATCGCACGCCCGATCTCGGCGGCAGCTCGACCACGACGCAAATGAGCGACGCCGTATTGGCGGCGGTGTAATTCGGGACCTGACATTAGCCGACCTGGGCAAGGCCACACAGCCATGACCAATCCGCAGCCAATTCGCATCGGCATCGTGACAGTCTCCGATCGAGCCAGCAAAGGCCTCTACGCCGACTTGGGCGGCCCGGCCATCAAGGATTGTCTGACTCAAATATTGAGTTGCTCCTGGGAACCCGTGCCACGCATCATCCCCGATGAACGCCCGTTCATTGAAGAAACGCTCAAACAACTCTGCGATCAGGAAAAATGTTGCCTTGTCGTGACAACCGGCGGCACCGGTCCCGCGCTACGCGACGTCACCCCCGAAGCGACCGAAGCGGTTTGCGACAAGCTGCTCGATGGTTTCGGCGAACAGATGCGAGCTGTGTCGCTCAAAATCGTGCCGACTGCCATTCTATCGCGTCAAATTGCCGGCATTCGCGGCCGGTCGCTCATCGTCAATCTGCCGGGCAAGCCCAGCGCCATCGAGGATTGCTTGCTCGCAGTTTTTCCCGCAATCCCTTATTGCATCGACCTTCTTGAAGGGCCTTTTCTCACGACAAACGAATCGATTGTGAAAGCGTTCCGCCCCAAGGGAACGTGAGCCGGCGGCACGAAGCGAGAACGAGGACATGACGGACTTGCACATCGATCTCAATTGTGATTTGGGCGAAGGCTGCGGCAACGACGCCGACCTCATGCCTCTCATTACTTCGGCCAATATCTGTTGTGGTTTTCACGCAGGCGATGCGGAGAAAACATTCGCCGCAATGCAATTGGCGGTGCAACATCGCGTGCAGGTCGGGGCTCACCCAGGTTTTCCCGATCGAGAGGAATTCGGCAGACGCGAACTCAATTGGCCTCCCGAGCGGATCTATCGAGAGTGCCTTTTCCAAGTCGGGGCATTCTTCGGTCTCTCATTGGCTGCGAGTTGCAAAGTCTCTTATCTGAAACCGCACGGAGCTCTCTACAACATGGCTTGTCGTGACGGAGCCATTGCGACTCCTATCATCGAAGCGGCGAAACGATTTCATTTGCCTGTGATGGGACTGCCGGACTCCCAGTTGCAGCGCGCTGCCGAGGGCGAGGTTCCGTTCATTGCCGAGGGGTTCGCCGATCGCCGCTATCGTCCCGATGGGTCGCTAACTCCTCGAAGTGAGCCCAATGCTTTCGTGGAGGATCCCGCATTCGCTGCCGAACAGGCGCACCATCACATCGCCGATCGAGGCGTCCTGACCCTGTGTGTCCATGGGGATAACCCGCATGCCCTGGCGTTCGTGGCAGCGCTCCGGGCCAGTTTGCTAGGCAAGGGTTTTTCCATTGAACCGTTCGACCCGGTTGCGCGGAATGACCCTTAAGGTTTTGGCGCCTGGATTGCAAACGCTCCTGGTCGATTGCGGCCGGCCCGGATCGCGAAGCCTGGGAGTGCCGGTTGGCGGCGCTGCGGATCGCTTCTCCTTTGCCATCGGCAACGCCCTTGTGGGCAACGCGCCGGACGACTATGGCTCTCGAGATCAATTTGTCAGGTCCAACCCTCGAGGCAGGTTGTTCCTTAGCCTGCGTTCTGTGGGGCGCCAATTTCGAACTTTTTAGAAATGAACGGGCGCTGCGCTCAGGCTATACGTTTAATCTCGAACCTGGCGACTTGGTCCGAATAGGGGGATGCAGCCAGGGCGCTCGGGCCTATTTCTGTGTGCGCAGCGGGTTCGATGCACCCCTGATCTTGGCCAGCAGATCGGCGCTGACGCCATTGCAAGCAAGCGACTCTCTGGCGTGTCGACCAGGTAGCACGAAAGGCCGCACGGTGCATGGGCCGTGGATTTGGAATCGGGAGCCCTCGGTCTTGCGCGTGCTGGAGGGGTCTCAAGCGGCTTGGTTTTCGAAGAAAGAGTTCCTTGAACACTCCTTCACAGTTGCCTCGGCAAGCAATCGCATGGGACTGCGACTGATGGGCCGGCCGCTGACGCAGACGCCAACGGAGATTGTCTCGGAACCCGTTTGTCCAGGAACGGTTCAGGTAACGCGCGACGGCCAGTGCATCGTCCTGGGCGTCGATGGCCAAACCATCGGCGGTTATCCCAAAATCGCCCAAGTCATTACGCCGACATCGACAAGCTGGGTCAATTGCGAGCGGGGAACGAGGTTTGCTTTCGCGAAGTTTCGCTCGAGGAAGCGGAATGTATTTATCGACAAAAGCGGATGGAGATGCATCAATGGTTGGTTCGTCTTGAAGCAACGCGCCAAACATGTGGCGATTGCCCTTCATGATTCAACAGGCTCAGTCAAGTCGTTCCCTTTTCTGGACGAGACGGTTTGCGCTGTTTAGGGCGGTGAACATGGGTTGTTACCCATTTTTCCCAGAAAGAGTGTGGTCTTGTGAAGACGATGAGCGATAAACTCTCATACATCTTCAAGGACTGTGTTCTGCAACCAGCCGGTTCAGCGTTTGAACTTAGACTGAACGTCCTTGTTGACGATCTGTTCCACCGGCCATTCGCCTTGGTAAAGCTTGACAATAGAAGTTGCCGCCGACATCGCCATGTCATCGCGCGATTGGTAGTCGACTCCCGCGGCATGCGGTGTCACCAGCACGTTGTCCATGTGAAAGAGCGGGCTCGCCAGAGGCGGTTCGTGCTCGAAAACATCCAGCCCAGCCCCAGCGAGCTTCTTGTTCTGCAAAGCTTCGATCAAATCCGCTTCGCAAACCAGGCCGCCGCGAGCCGTGTTGATCAAGTAAGCTGTCGGCTTCATGAGAGCTAGCGTCTTCCTGTTGATCAGATGCTTCGTTTCAGGCGTCAATGGACTGTGAATACTCAAGAAATCCGTTTCGGCGAGCAGCCGTTCGAGCGACACGAGCCTGATTTGGTGCTGCTCGACGAATTCCTGGTCGGGGAAGGGCTCATAAGCCATTAGCTTCATTTTGAAGGCTTCCCCACGCAGTGCGACAGCCTTGCCGATACGCCCCAAGCCGGCGATGCCGAGCGTTCGTCCCCGTAAGGGCAAATTCGTTCTTCGGGGCCACTTGAGAGCGCGGACGCCCAGGTGTTGGGTCACCAGGTCTTTTGCGAGCCCCAAGATGAGGCGCGAACGCCAGTTCGGCGACGGCATCGTGGTTGGTGCCGGGCGTGAAGGTAACGGCCACGCCATGCTCGGTGGCAGCCGCCAGGTCGACCGCATCGTAGCCGACGCCCATGCGAGCGATGACTCGAAGTTGCGGGGCTGAGTTCAGGACTTTGCGAGTATAAGGCTCTGAGCCGGCAAGCGTGGCATAGATACCTTCGAGCATCTCGGCCATTTCCGATTCGATAAGTTGAACGGGCCGGGGCGGGTAGATCAATTCGAACCCTGCTGAACGCAAAACCTCGGCATATTCCGCTTCTACACCGGACAAAGTCATGGCGGAAATAAGAACTTTCGGCATCGCGAGTACCTGCATGGAATGACGGAGTTGGGGTCTATTATGCTCTTTTTGTATGCCTTTTCGACGTGGTTGGCCAAGCACGAACCTACATATTGGTTATTGGGAAGGAAGAGGTGTTTTAGTCGCAGAAGAGTGTAATTTTCAAGATGGGCGGATTGTGACATGAACGTTCTCAGGCTTGAATCTGAAAGCTTGAGGCAGGGCGACGATTTGGCGTGCAACAAGGCCGAGCCAGAGGGGCTCTCGAACGGCGCCAACCTGGGCCGACGCGTTTCGGAGAGTTTTTCGTTACAGGCCTTGAGACTGGACGGGGACAAAATGGCACGGAAATAAAGTGAGCCACCTTAACGGGACAGGTCTAATTGTTGACAAAGCCCGGGCCGCTCGATAGAAATGAATTCATGCCAAGAACAGCAAGGGTAGCGCCCTGGGGAAATGCTCTTTCATGTCCTGAATCGGGGCGTCGGCAAGTTGCGCCTGTTCTTGAAGCAGGGAGATTACGAGGCGTTCGAGAGGACGATCGAAAAAACTCTGCTTACCCGGCCCATGCGTATCGTGTCGTATTGCCTAATGCCAAATCATTGGCACATGCTGCTCTGGCCCAAGAAGACCGGCGATCTGGTGCCTTCATGCAGAAACTAACGATTACGCACGTCCGCAACTGGCAAGAAAACCGCCGGCGTGTGGGTTACGGCCATCTCTATCAAGGCCGCTACAAATCGTTTCCAATTGAAGGCGATGATCATTTTTTTCAAGTCGCCCGCTACGTGGAACGAAACGCGCTTCGTGCCAAGCTAGTTGCACATGCTCAAGATTGGCAGTGGAGCAGTTTGTGGCGCAGGCTGCAGGGCACGCCCGAACAACGGATGCTGCTGAGCGATTGGCCCTTGCCTTGTCCGAAAGATTGGCTCAAGCTGGTGAACGAGCCCCAAACGGAAGCGGAAATGGAAGCCATTCGCCGGAGTGTTCAGCGTGGACAACCCTACGGCAGCTTGCCTTGGGTGCTCCGTTCGGCGCGCGCCTGGGACTGGAATCGACACTGCGTCCCCGGGGCCGGCCGATGAAGGAGCCGGGCAAGAGCAAGGATTCGTAAAGAAATAATTAGACCTGTCCCGTTCGGAGCTTCGGGTAAGGGGTAGAGCTGTTCGCCGGCAGCACTCCGAGCGTGTCTTGCGCTGTTCTTTTACCACTCGATCGGAGTGCCACTTAGCATACGACGATACCAGAGCACGCCTGCAGTCGAAGGTCCGCTTACATGGCCTCGGGCACGGGATCATCGGATTCAGGAAACGACGCTGGCGACGTCGAAACGCGAGTCTATCATCTCGTCCGAGTCATGGGCACCACGGTGAGACCGTTGCTTCTACCGCCGCCGTAGAGCCAGTTCCCCAAGAGTTGCCTTGACCCCGATGGCGGCATAATTATACTGAGCGAATGCTTCGATTGGGGTCCGGGCTGGAATATAGGGTATACGACCAAGGCGATGGGCGAGTCCTGAAGGTCAGGCGCGCCATTCCAGACCGAGTGCTGCGGTCATTCGTCTATTCGGCTCGCGCGCGCGCATTGGCGGTCTGGCCGAGGATTGTGCGCATCTTGTTGCCCTCGATTAACGGGGTCCCAAGAATTGTCTCGTGCCTGTCTTCGATGTCGCGGGAGTCCAAGAAGCTGTTTGGCAATCTCGAGATCGTCAGCGGCAACGACTACACGCAGGACAAGGTCACTCCGCTGCGGGATTACATCGCGACGCATACTTTTGAAGAGAATATTGCGGCCCTGACCGGCTACGTGACTCTCATCAAGGGCCTCTGGTCTCTGGGAATCGGCGATCCCTATTACAACTTCTTATGGAACGCGGGGGTCTATCCGGATGGGACGGTCATTCAGCTTGATGTCGCAGATCTCGTGACCAATGCCGCTGTCCTGGGCGAATCTACCCGACGCCAGGTCTGGCTACAGGCAGGAATGTCGAGCATAAGCGATGAATTACTGCGAACGGAGTGCGCTCGTATCTTTAATGAGGGGCTGACGTATGAGGGCTTTCTGGAGAGATGGCCGGCCAAGCCGATCTTTCCGGAGATCTCGCATCCTCAGTTGTGAGCAGCGCTCTGCAGTTCGACTGGCATCACCAACCGGAGACGCTTGCGTTTTGTCGCATTCACAACGGCAATCTGACCCACAATCAGGATCGCATTTGCCAAAATGCTCGGGACTTTCGCCCGGCGCTCGAATCTATCTATCAACTACCGCCGGCGGACCTGAAACCCTTGGCAATACTGCAGGGCGACTAATCGGGACGGGTCTAATTGTTCATCACGTCCCGTTTAATTTCCCTTTCAGGCAAGGTCTTGGGAAGTGATAATTAGACCTGTCCCGTTAAATTGCCCGTTTTGGTCGGTCATCATACCTCTTTACGAGCGCCGCCAATTTCTGCAGCAATGTCTCAATTCGATTCTCGATCAGGATCCCGGCCCGGAGGAGATGGAGATCCTCGTCGTCGACGATGCCAGCCCGAGCGATCTGCGAGGATTTGTCGAGGGACTCGGGCGCGGACGGGTGCAGTATTTGCGAAACGACACGAATCTGGGCGAGCGGGCCAACACAAACCGGGCGATTGGCAGGGCGCGGGCCGGTGGATTCACATCTTGCACGACGACGACTGGGTTTTACCGGGCTTCTACGCCACCATGCGGCAAGGGGTCGAAGCGGCGCCGGAATCTGTCGGCGTGGCTTTTTGCATGTATGCGACCTGGGATGAGCGGCGCAAAGCCTGGTGGTCGCCGCAACCGTTCCGCGAGTGCCGGCCTCATGGATCGGAGCTTCGTCGTTAGGCTGGCCCAGGCTTGTCCGCTTAATTTGTGTGCGGTCATCTATCATCGGACGGCGTTCGAGAAAGTGGGATGGTTCCGCGAGGATCTGCCACAGACTGCGGAATGGGAGTGGTACGTTCGCAGCGCTTTGCAGTTCGACTGGCATCATCAGCCGGAGACGCTGGCCTGTTATCGCATTCACAACGACAATCTAACCCACAATCAAGAACGAATTCGTCAAAACGCCCGGGACTTTCGTCGAGCGCTCGAGGCGATCGCTGAGCTTTTGCCCGAGGACCTGAAGCCATTGGCGATACCGCAGGCCCAGGAATTCCACGGTCGGCAGCTCTTTCAATCGGCGCTAAGGACCATGCATGCCGGAAACGCCGAGTTGGCAAATTGGTATGCTCTGGAGGGCTTGGTGATCGATCCCATGGGGCCGGGCCGGCCGGAGTTTGCGACTCTGCTCCGCGAGCCGGGATTCGATGGTCTTCGGGAGAGGATTCGATTGGCGTTGCTTCGGGAGCATGGAGATTGAGCAGGGGTATCGAGGGCATTTAGAGCGCCGCAATTATGTAGCCGCGTTCGCCAGAACGCGGGCCGGGAATTGGCCTACCCGGTATCGTGACGAGGCAACGGCAGTTATCGGCCGGCCCGCGTTCTGGCGAACGCGGCTACATGTCATTTTTTCCGATCGCTCTTGTAGGCGCCCTCGTCCTAGCTCAGCCACCTGGCGCCGGTCCAGAACGCTTTATCCCGCGCGATTTGCATATACTCGGCCGAGGAGAGGATCTCTACGAGAATATTGCCTGGCTGGGCGCCTGCACCCCACTGCGCGGCAAGCCCCTCGTCGGACGGTATATTGCCCACGGGGTAGAGGCGGCTGCTGTCGGGTTGGGTCGAGGCGAAGTGGCGCAGGAAAGTACCGAACATGCTGGAGAAGGTGTCGCCGCCAATCGTCCAGAGGAAATACTCCTGAGTGCTCATCAATACCTGCGGCAGCAGCGTATGCACGTTTGGTTGAGCTACCCACTGAGCGATCTGTGCGGCGGAGGCCAGATGGCCGACTTCGTCAAAGAAGACGGAATTGATGTAGTTGACCACGTTGTTGGCAGCCCGCACGGCATAGTATTCACTGCTGGTCAGCAGCAGCTGCTGAACTCCTACCCAGCTTGCACCTTGATCGAGCAGACCGCCGAAATAACTGAGGTCCGATGCGGCCGCGTTTCGGTGCAGATATTTCTGAACCCAGGTTTGCACCAAAATGCGATGGTATTCGCTTGAGTTGACGAAGTCGGCGGCCAGGGCGCTGGGAGTAAGCCCTGCCTCCATCTGCGTTAGCCAACTGGCCGTATCGCTGGGCTTAGCGGCGCGTTGCAGCACGTCCTGATAAAGCGCCCGAATCCAGGAACCATTCTTATTCGTTGAGACGTAGTCGCCCGAACTCACGAGCAAGTTGGCAATGGCTTGATCTTCGGGCACTCCTTGGCGCAGGTCCCAGCCCAGGGCCTCCAAGTCGTCAACCGGAGCAGTGGTCAAGCCGCCTGGCATGTAACCGGCGTACCATTTAGCCACCACCTTGTTCGTTGCCTCAGGCGACCGCAAAATGCCAAGCGCTATATAGAAGCGATCGGTTGGATTGCCGTTCAGCGTGTTGATCCAGTAGCTGGCTTCGCCAGGGCCGGGGGTGCGATTCAATGCGGTTTTGTAGAGCAGTGTGACCCAGGTCGTATTGGTGCCGCCGGAAAGAGTGAAAGCCTCATTGGACGAAGCCAGATTGGCCGCAACGAACGATAATGATTGCCCGCTGTTGAGCACGCCGCTCCAATAAGCCAAGCCGTTCGAGTCGACGGCTCGGCCAAAATAGTTTTGATACAAGGCATTCAATTCCGCCTGGCGCGTGGTCGAGCTATCGAGGAACTGCAAGGTCGGCGTAAGCAACGTTTGGGCGTGACTGTAGAGCGGGAGCGCGGCCGCCAGTTCGGCGGCTGTCGGCGCCCGTCCCAGTGTGCCCTGATAGAGGGCGGTGACATACGAGACCGTATACCCATTGGGCCGGGAAACCGCGTCTCCAGTGGCATCCTGCCTGGACTGTCCCCAGGGCGGCGTCAACGTGCTGTTGCCGAGGTCGAAGATCAGCAAGTTGCTGGGCGAATACAGTTCGTTGGCTTGCGCATTGAAGGCCTGAGAAACCATGGCGAGTTGCCAACTCGAATCGCCACGGAAGTGCCCAATCGCCGGCTCCGTCAAGTGTCCTAGGCCGTCGCCATATTCCCAAACCATGGCGCCGGTGGCGCCGGAATACGCCTTGATCTCGCCCTCTGGCACTTCGAGATTGACGTCGGGCGTGCCGGAGCCGGTGACGTCGGCGATGATGGGCGAACTGTACATATCCGTCTGGTTGCTGGCCTGGACTGTCCATAGATTCTGGCCGTTGCCGTTCATGGCGATGAGCTGGCCCTGGGCATCGGCGATGGTGATATCGAGGCTGCCGCCGCCGGTGAGATCGCCGATCGCGGCGGAGGAGCGAGTGCGTGCATCCACCGAGGAGGGCCCGGTGATATAGGGAAAGCCGGGCAGGTTATTGCCGTAGGCGTCGAGGCCATAGACCTCATTGCCGGGGAAGGGGGCGACGTCATTGGTGGGATAGTTGTAGCCGGTGCCCACGATCACTTCGAGCTTGCCGTTGCCGTAGAGGTCGGCGAGAACGGGCGAAGACCAAATCACTTGATCGGTCTGCTTGACCCATTCGCGCTTGCCGTCCCAGGACAGGCAGTCGATGCGGCCGCCATTCCAGTAAACGACCGAGGCACTGGAATCGCCGCCGACGATCACTTCGTTCTTGCCGTCGCCGTTGAGGTCGCCGATCGCCACGCTGCTAAAAATGGTGTCGTCGTTGCTGAATCGCCACATCACCTGGCCGTTGGCGTGGAAGGCGGTAACCTCGTGATTCACTGAGGTGGCCACGATTTCCGGGATGCCATCGCCGTCGAGGTCGCCGGCGGCCAGGCCACCATAAATTTGATTGGCGGCGAAAACTTCGCCAGGCAACGGCAAGGCTGCGTTGTAGTAGGCGACGCTCTGAGGCCAGCCTGGCAGAAGATTGCCGGTGCGAGCATTCCAACCGTAGATGTTGCCGTGGCCGTCGGCGAGGAAGACCGCAGGTCCGCTCGGCAAGGTAACCACGACGGGCGTGGAATTCAGCGGCCCCTGGGGGTTTCCCTGGGAATAGGTGTGGTCGATGAACATCTGGCCCGTGTTGGGATCCATCTTGAATGCATAAAGAACGTTGCCGCCGGTGGCGAGGACCTCGTCCAGGCCGTCGCCATCCAGATCGGCGATGACCGGCGCGGGCGAATAAATTCCCGGCTCCGGGTAGGCGCCCGGCAAGGCGATATTTTGCAGCAGCGTGGGGGTGGAAGGATTCACGCGATCTTCAAGGCGTTCCAGATGCAAACGGAGTTCGGACCGTTTCCTGATGCGCATGGCGGCTAGATTCCCATTGCTCGATAAGGGGGACCAATGCTTGGATGAATGACGGACTTATAAAAGTCGCACACGAAGGCGAGACAGTCAATAGGCAGCCTGGCAGCCCAATTCAAGTAAGCAAAACGGTTGGTATGACAATTGCGGTAAATGTTGCTCTGTTGAGGGACGTCGCCAGGGAGAGTCTCCGTGCACCTTAACTCTCGAATCGTTCTTAGCGTGGCATCATTTTCCTTATTGGGAGTGCTTGCGGGGTGCCGAACGAACTCAGTCGAAAAAAAAGAGCTTCCAACCGTCACCGTTAGCTTGCCCCTCCAGCGAAAAGTGCAAGATTTCGAGGTGTTCACGGCGAGAACGGCCGCCGTCCAGGCCGTGCAGATCCGGGCACGCGTCAGCGGCTACCTCGACAAGATCAACTTCGAGGACGGGACAGAAGTCGAGAAAGGGGCGATCTTATACGAAATCGACCCGCGGCCCTATCAAGCCGCCCTCGACCAGGCGCAGGCTCAATTGAGTTTGCAAGAGGCTCAGCTGAAATATCAGGAATCGCTTTACAATCGCAATTTAGACCTGTTTGGCTCCGGCTCCGAATCGTTGGAGGATTTGCAGCAGAGCCGGGCGTCGCGCGACACTTCGAATGCGTCGGTGCAAGCCGCGCGCGCGACGCTGACCCAAGCGAAGCTGAATCTGGGTTGGACCAAAGTGGAGGCACCGATTTCGGGTTTGCTGAGCCGCACCCTGCTGACCCGCGGGAACCTCGTCGTCGCCGACCAAACCTTGCTGACCACTCTGGTATCGCAAGATCCTATGTACGCCTATTTCGACGTGGACGAGCATACCGTGCTCGTAGTCCGCGATCTGATCCGGGAAGGCAAGTTGCCGACGGTGCGCAAAAAAGGTACGCAAATCCCAGTGTTTCTGGGAATGAGCAACGAACAAGGCTATCCGCACGAGGGATACGTCGACTTCGTCAACAATCAGCTTCAGGCCTCCACCGCCACGCTTCAAGTGCGCGGCATCTTCGCCAACCCCAAGCCAAAAGTGGGCTTGCGGCTGTTGGTTCCGGGCATGTTCGTTCGCGTGCGCCTGGCAGTCAGTCCCCTGCATGAAGCCCTTCTTGTCAGTCAAACCGCCATCGGGACCGATCAGGACCTGAAGTATGCCTTTGTCGTCGATGAGCACAACCGCGTCATCCGCCGAGATGTACAATTGGGCGGAATTTTCGACGGGCTTCAGGAAATCAAGCGGGGCTTGGCGGCGGGCGAGCGCGTGGTGATCGAGGGCCTGCAGCACATGCGTTCGGGAGTGGAAGTCGCGCCCAAGCTGGTCGACATGCCGATTCCCACGGGGCAAGCGCCTTAAGCAGCAGGAGAATTGCCGCCGTGTTCGCCAGATTCTTCATCGACCGGCCGATTTTCGCTTGGGTGCTCTCCCTCGTCATACTGTTGCTGGGCGGTGTGTGCATCCTCTTCCTGCCCATCGACATGTATCCGCCCATTATCCCGCCCACCGTCCAGGTGAGCGCGACCTATCCGGGCGCCAATGCCCAAGTCGTCGCCGATACGATCGCCGCGCCGATCGAAGAGCAGGTCAACGGCGTGGAGAACATGCTCTACATGTCGTCGCAATCCACCAACGACGGCAGTTATGTCCTGACCGTCACCTTCGAGATCGGCACCGACCCCAACCTAGCCCAAGTGCTGGTGCAGAACCGCGTCGCTTTGGCGATGCCCCAATTGCCGCCCACCGTCCAGCTCGAAGGGGTGAGCACCAAAAAGACATCGCCCAACATTCTCCTGGCGGTGAACCTGGTCTCGCCCGATCACCGTTTCAACGATCTTTATCTGAGCAATTACGCCACCATCCACATCCAAGACGAATTGGCGAGGCTCAAAGGAGTGGGGGATGTCCATTTGTTCGGCCAGCGCAATTACAGCATGCCGCATCTGGCTGAATCCGATGAAGCTGGCGGCGCCGCGGCTCACCGCCGTCGACGTCATCAACTCGATTTCGAGCCAAAACGTTCAAGTGGCCGCGGGCGCCGTGGGCCAGCAACCTGTTCCCCCCGGACAACAATTGCAACTAACCCTGAGCGCGCTGGGGCAACTGGCAACCGTCGAACAATTCGGCAACATCATTCTCAAAGCGGGCCCGGCGAATCAGCAGACCGATCTCGGAAGCGGTTTGGGAACCGATGGCGCGGCAATGCAGGCAACCACGCCTCCTCGAGTCCGGTTCGAGGCAACCAGCAGATCGATGTCGTGGCAACGCCGATCGTGCGCGTCAGGGATGTCGCTACCATCGAAATGGGGGCGCAGAATTACGATCAGATCGCGAAGGTGGATGGGGAGCCGTCGACGGGAATCGCGATCTTTCAACTACCCGGTTCCAATGCTCTGGACGTGGCAGCGAGAGTCAAAGCGCGCATGGAGGAATTGAAAGGCGATTTTCCCGAAGGACTCGAATACCGGATCGTACACGACACGACGCCGTTCATTCGAGAATCGGTGGACGATGTCTTTCGAACGCTTTTGGAAGCGGTATTGCTCGTAGCGCTGGTGGTCCTGTTCTTCCTGCAGGACTGGAAAGCCATGATTCTGCCCATGATTGACGTACCGGTGTCCCTGGTCGGCACGTTCGCCGTCATGGCATGTTCGGATTCAGCCTGAACAATCTGACGCTTTTCGGGCTGGTGCTGGCGATCGGCATAGTCGTAGACGATGCCATCGTGGTGCTGGAGAACATCGAACGGCTCATGGCCACCGGTTTGAACGCTCGCGATGCCACCATCAAAGCGTTGGATGAAATTACCGGGCCCATCATCGCCATCACGCTCGTGCTTTGCGCCGTGTTTCTTCCGAGCACGCTCGTTCCGGGGATCACCGGTCAGTTTTACCGGCAATTTGCGGTAACGATCGCCACTGCCATGGTGATTTCGGCGGTCAACGCCTCTGACCCTCACCCCTTCGCGAGCCGTCACAATTTTCAGGACTGAGGAAAGCGCCGGCGGCACAGAACATAAGAAGGAAGCCCTTCCCTGGTGGATCTTCGCCATTTTCGGCGGCTGGGTCTCGCTGAAACTGATCCCTACGATCTTGCCGCGGTTTGGGCTAGCGGCAGCCTTGCCGGAGACGGCGGCATCCTCCAACGCGTACCATTGGGCCTACGAGGGGCTTTATTACGCCGGCGTTTTCGTGCCAGCGAGTTTGTCGGCGGCGTCATCGGCTGGTTCGTCATCGGATTCGCTCAACGGTGGGCTTGCGAAAGTTTTCAATGGGATTCAATCGTATTTTTCGGCTGGGTGACCGCTTGGTACGGCGCGGCGATCTCGCAGAGCACTGCGTTTGGCCGTGGTGGTCATGGTGGTCTACCTGGGCATGCTTGGCCTGACGGGCTGGCACGTGGCGACAGCCCCCACGGGATTCATTCCGACTCAGGATCAGGGCTATTTGCTCGTCAACGTCCAATTGCCCGACGCCGCCTTCGTGCAGCGGACCGAGGCGATCATGGAACGGATCACCAAGATAGTGCTGGGCGACAAGCAAGATCCCGCACATGCTCCTGGCATCAAAGGCATTGCCCATACCGTGGCAATTGCCGGAGAATCGTTTCTGCTAAACACCAACGGCTCGAACCTGGGCTCGATGTTCGTGGTGCTCGACAATTTCGACGAGCGTCGCACGCACGATCTTTACGACGAATTCATCGCCCAGGAGATTCAGCACACGTTGCGATAAGGAAATCGAAGGGGCGCTGGTAAGCGTCCTGCGGGCGCGCCCATTCACGGGCTTGGCAATGCCGGCGGGTTCAAATTGCAAATCGAACAACGCGGCTTCGTGGATCTGAATGCACTGCAAAAAAGCACCGACGAGCTAACGGCCAAAGCCAGCACAGCCCCCATTTTCGAGGCGTCTTTTTCAATCTTCCGGGCGGCGACGCCGCAGTTGTTCGTGGATATCGATCGGGCCAAAGTCGAATCGCTGGACGTGCCGATCAAAGACGTGTTCAGCACCCTGCAGGTGCAGATGGGCGGGCTCTACGTCAACCAGTTCGTCAGGTTCGGTCGCACGTGGCAGGTGCAAGTCCCAGGCGGCACCCCGTTTCGGGACTACCGCCATCATCGATGAGTTGCAGGTGCACAACAGCAGGGTCAGATGGTGCCGCTGGGGGCGCTGACGCGCATCAAGAATAGCGTCGGCCCCGTTATGGTCATGCGCTACAACATGTATACTTCGGCAGCCGTCAACGGCAATCCTGCCCCGGGCGTCAGTTCAGGCGACGTGGTTCGCGACATGACGGCGTTGGCGAACCAGTTGGGGGTGAAATTCGAATGGACCGAAATGACCTTTCTCCAGGTGCAGGCCGGCAACATCGCTTTGCTGATTTTTGCCTTAGGGGCCGCGTTTGTCTATCTGGTTTTGGCGGCTAAGTACGAGAGCTGGCGGCTGCCTTTGGCGGTCATCCTGGTGGTGCCGCTGTGCATGCTGGCCGCGGTTGAAGGCATGGTGTTTGGTGCACCTGCCGGTGAATATCTTCGTGCAAATCGGCCTGTTGGTGTTGATTGGACTAGCCAGCAAGAACGCCATTTTGATTGTCGAATATGCTCGTCAGTTGCAGAGCGAGGGCAAGGAATTGCACGAGGCGGTGCGGGAGGCCAGTGCCATCCGTTTTCGGCCCATCATCATGACTTCGCTGGCTTTTGTTTTTGGCGTCAGTCCGTTGGTGGTTGCCAAAGGCGCAGGCACCGAGATGCGCGAATCCTTGGGAGTCGCGGTTTTCAGCGGCATGATCGGCGTGACGCTCTTTGGGATATTCCTGACGCCGACTTTCTATTTCGTGCTCATGTGGTCCAAGCGGCAGGCCCGCTGATCCCATTAGACCCGCTCGAATTCTTCCTTGATGATTCGATAACATTCGCAAGCAGCCGCCTCCAATCCTTTGCGATCGAGCACGGTGATCCTTCCGCGCCGATTCCGAATGAGGTTGGATTCCTGCATGGGCCGCAGAACCTCGGTAACGCTGGCGCAGCGAACACCGAGCATGTGCGAGAGGAATTCCTGGGTGAGCGGGAATTCGTCGACATTGACGCGATCGCGCACTCATCAGAATCCATTTGCAGCAGCACTGCTGGATCGGATGCAGGCCGTTGCAAGCCACGGCCTGGGAGATTTGTTTGAGGAATGCTCCGTGATAGCGTATGAGCAAACGCCGGAAGGGACTGTCGGAGCCCGTTTCCGATTGGAGATCCGTAGTCGTCATGCGCAATGCTTCGCCAGGCACTTGAACAACCATACGATAGGCCGATGTCTCGACGCCGATGAACGCGCCAAGGCCCACCATTCCTTCCAGACCGATGGTGGCCACTTCGATGGCGGTGCCGTCCAACATAAGCGTAACGGCCGAGACGACACCGCTGAGCGGGAAATAGACGTAATCCACTGCAGCCTTGGGCTCAAAGAGAACAGTTTTGAAATCCAAGGCGACGAGCTTCACGCGCGGCGATAGGCGCTGAAATTCTGCCGGCGACAAACGTGACAAAAGGCAACCAGTCGGCAGCGTGGATGCTGCATCGAGCATAGTCATCGGTGAATTCTTTCTGCTTCTCGTCAGAAAAGAACCACCGATGGCTCCGGGATTAAATTCCTGAAAGGAAGTCCCGACCGTCGAGGGTGATGTTTTTCCAAGAAAAACGAATTATTTGCAATACCGGACGTCAAAATCTAACGCGTGCAATCGCTAATTCCCGTCGACGCAAAGGGACAAGGAGCACAATTGCGGAAACTCAGCAAACCCCGAGAAAGGAAAACTAGCC
>CAVVHZ010000019.1:0-32064 GCA_963748025.1 uncultured Gemmataceae bacterium | reverse complement strand
TCTGTACGTCTACGCCTTCGTTCAGTTGGTCATCGCGATGGTCAAGATGAGAATTATAGCTCCAATTGCGGCATCGAAGGTCCCACTCGCGATCCCGCCATTCTTCAGCTTCGCCGTCGCCAGACCAAGAACCTCGTGGCCACCTTGCTGCTCTCGCAGGGCGTGCCCATGCTGCTGGCGGGCGACGAGTTTCTTCGCTCGCAGCAAGGGAACAATAACGCCTGGTGTCAGGACAACGAATTGAGCTGGATCGATTGGGAACTGAGTCGAACTCATGCAGAAATGCTTCGTTTCACTCGATCGCTGATCGCTTTTCGCAAGCGCCATCCTTCGTTGCGCCGCCGCCGCTTCTTGACGGGAGCACGGCGGGGCCGAGATTGGCGACGTAATCTGGCATGGGATCAAACCGGGAAAACCTGACTTCTCCTCGGCCAGCCGCTGCTTGGCCATGACCCTCAATGGCAAATTGACGGGCCGCGAACCCGACTGCGACATCTACCTCGCGTTCAACGCCTGGCAAAACCACATACTGTTCGAACTACCGGCCGCACCTTGTGGCAAGCCCTGGCGACGCGTGCTCGACACCGTCGCCGGCGCACGCAGACGTCGTTCAAGAAGAAAAAGCAGCACAGTTGCAGAGAGCTTCGCACTATCGAGCGCATCGTTTTTCCATTGTGGCCTTGGTCGCTGGCGATTGACTTAACCTCTCACTGCGCTTCCCTGTCTATTGGATCATTTCGCCCCTATTCCCTGTGTTATCCTGGAGAACGCCCAACCAGACCCTAAGGGAATAGTTCGTGTCCGAATTGCAGATCATTTTCGAGGATAACCACTGCCTGGCGATCGACAAGCCAAGCGGCGCGGTCAGCGGCCGGGTTTTCAAGGACACGAAAACACTTGTGATGTGCTTGTCCGCAACTATTTGAAAACCCAGTACAAGAAGCCGGGCAACGTGTTTCTGGGCGTTGTTCACCGGCTCGACAAGCCAGTTTCCGGGGTGCTGCTCTTCGCCCGCACCAGCAAGGCGGCTGCACGGCTGTGTGAACAATTCCGCCAAGGCACAGTCGAAAAAACCTACTGGGCGGTGGTGGAAGGCGAAGTCGCTAGCCTGGTAGGGAGCTTGGAAGACTGGCTGTGCAAAGACAAAGAGCGAGGCCGCGTCGACGTCGTTTCGCCCGACACCGAAGGAGCCCGGCAAGCTCTATTGCATTTTGAACGGAAAGCAGTTTTCGGTGGGCTTTCCCTGCTCGAGCTAGGGCCCGAGACGGGACGCACGCACCAACTGCGCGTGCGACTGGCTAATCATGGTCATCCGATTTTTGGCGATGCCAAGTATGGCTCGACGTCCGTTTTCGAGCGGTCCATCGCACTTCACGCCCGCAGCCTGACTTTTCTTCATCCCATTCGGTATGAACCCGTTACCTGTCGGCAGAGTTACCTCCCTTGTGGAAGAGGCGATTTTTCAAGCTGCTTCACGGAGGCCGTGCATGAAAGAAACCCCTGCGCTGCTCCCTTCCGTTTGCAGCATCATTCAAGAAGACATAGGCTCGCGTGGCCTGGGCTCCGATCCGCACGAAGAATTTGATTAACGCCTGTCCGGACGATTTCGCCCATGCCGTCCAGTCACTGGCTAAGGCAACGCAGGCAACGGTCGGAATCCTCACCGGCTTCTTCATTCCCCATGCTGAGCCGCCCAGCGGCGAAACGGACGGGCCGCTAGGGGCCGTTTTTCTCACGCAGGGCTCTGGCAACGCTTGGAACGCGCATCGTGATATATACCGATGATTTTTGCGTACGGGCAGTTGAAGTGGGTTTACGGGCAGCAAGCTTGAAAGACGATGTGCGCATGATCGTGCCGAACAATTGACCACGGCAGTGGCGCGTGAACGAGTGCGGGCTGATGGTTTGACGCATTTCATCGCGCCGAACGAGTCGGCCCCAGTCACACGGTCGACTCCATCCGGGCCCAGGCAATTGGTAACCTTGGCGTGCTCGAAGCCTTTCTTAAAGAGATACCTGAGGGGGATCGCGATCGTCTGCATAACATCCGCGGGCTCGACATAACACATTTGATGGCGCCAGGTCATCTTTTGGTGGAAGCCGCTAACGCCAGGACTCTGGAATCGTCACCATCGGCATCGGCGACGGTGGGAATGAGATCGGCATGGGCAAGATCCCTTGGCGAGTAATTCGCAAGAATATCGCTAGGGGCGGATTGATCGCCTGCCGCGTTGCAACCCAATATCTCATCGTTTGCGGCATCAGCAATTGGGGGGCATACGGGCTGGGCTTTGCCGTCAATTTGTTACGAGGCCAAACGGACTTCCGAGAACTTCTGGCAGAAGCGCAGGAGTTCGCGATCTTGCAGGCCATGGTCGAACAAGGGCCTTTGGTTGACGGTGTCTCCGCCAAACAGACATTGAGCGTCGACGGCTTGCCTTTCGACCGGTACATTGAGCCGTTTCGACGGTTCCGAGAGATTGCTGCCGCCGAACAACCCGGTAGGGAGTTCCATCATGTCCGATGCCCTGATTGAAAAACTGCGCCATGGCGCAGCCCGAGAGGTTCGGGAAGCAGCGCGTGCCGGTCGGCTGAGCGGCCCGACTCCGGGGCTTGCTCTCGGGTTCGTTCAGGCCAACCTGGTGGCAGTTCCCAAGGAGTTGGCTTTCGATTTCTTGCTGTTTTGCCAGCGCAATCCGCGACCTTGTCCTCTGTTAGACATAACCGAACCTGGGTCGCCGATACCGAAAGATGTGGCGCCAGATGCCGATGTGCGGACCGACTGCCCGCGTTATTGCGTGTATCAGAAGGGTGAGTTGATCGACGAACCGACGGATATTCGCTCCTGGTGGCGCGACGATCTCGTAGCTTTCTTGCTTGGTTGCTCTTTCACCTTCGAAAGTGCGATGTTGCAAGCCGGCCTGCCCGTGCGCCACATCGAGATGGGCCGCAATGTGCCGATGTATAGGACGAACATTCGCTGCCGGCCGGCTGGGGTTTTTCAAGGTCCGCAAGTCGTGTCGATGAGGCCGCTGACTCCCCAGCAGGTGATCGAAGTCGTGCAGATTTGCAAGCGTCTGCCGCGTGCGCATGGCGCGCACCGATTCATTTCGGCGATCCAAGCGCCATCGGCATTCGCGACATCGACCGTCCCGATTACGGCGACCCGGTCGAGATCCGACCCGGTGAAACACCGGTTTTTTGGGCATGTGGGGTGACGCCGCAAGCCGTGGCGCTGAGTGCAAGCCGCCATTTCTGATCACGCATAAGCCTGGGCACATGTTCCTGACGGATTTGCGGGATAGCGAACTGACGGACTTATGAGTTTAACCAGGAGCCAGCGGCGACGGCTGACTCCTCGTCTCTAGTCGCTGGAGTTGGAAGCGCTCGCCTCAACAAGATGGCCTGATGAACAGCCTGCCCGCCGTCGCCGTTGGCTCCGGGTTAAACGAGATAGGTTGGACCGTGCTTGCTCTCACTGCCACTGCTCCACCGGCGTTACAATTTCTGCGATTCCGCCCATCAGGCCGTGCGCACTCGCGTTGTTCTCCCAATGATTCCACCAGTAATTGCCCTCGCGAAACAAGGTGACCGCCCCAACCAGAGGCAGGTAGGCCGCACCCAAGCGGATGGATTGGGCCGTGTGCCCGCACTCGTGGGCCATCACTTCGCTGTAGGAACAACTAGGTGGAGATCCGGCTTTAGCTCGCCGAGCCAAGTCTCGAAGCCGGCCGCCAAAGACCTCGACAAATGTTTCACGCGTGGCAGGTCGATGAATTTGTTCGGCAAGAAATGCTCGAGCGAAATCCCAGCCCACCACAATGACTGACGAGGTCCAAGTAATGCACGTTCCGTGCATGAGGGGCCAGCCGCTATCCCGGTTGCGGCGTCGACTGGCGACCACATCGATAACCCGCCAGTCTGCCTCGTGTTTGGCTTTGCCGAAAACCCGCAGACATGGGGCGGCACCCCATTTGCGCAAACAGCCAGTCATTGCGGCATCGAACATAATGCCATTCTAAGCCCGCCGGCGATCCGTTTTGGAAGAGGGCATGGGAAAATGAGGCGAACCTAACTGCGATGGTTCATCGTGGCGGATCTGCCGCTGCCCAATGCGGCTGTCGGTCTTCTTCGACTCGAGTGGCGCAAACCGCAAAATGCGCAGGCTTCGACACCCGCTCGCTTTGGCGCACCTGCTCTTCGGTGCTGGCCAGTTCGTCGGCCACTTGGCAAAAGCACAGGTCGTTCCAGAGCGCGCGAAAACCCTGAATGCGCGGCGACCTAAAGAGAGCATTGCGAGCCCGCGTGAATGCTTCCGCCTCACGGCCTAAATCCATGAGGGCATCGACCAAATCGCGCAGCATTGCTGGATTGTTCGGTTCGAATTCGACGGCCAGTTCGAGCGAGGCGATGCCTTCTTCGGCCATCCCCAGGGCTATTTGAATCTTGCCTAACTCGGCGCGAAAAACCGCAGCCTCCGGTTCTTGTTCTAGCGCGGCCAAGAGTGATCCGTAAGCCTGATCGAGATCGGCGTCATCGCCTTCGAGGCAGGCCTGCGCATGCAAAAAATGAGCTTCGGCAGCAAACGGATCGCGGCGGCACGCTTCCGAGGCCGTCCGGCGAGCGGCCTGAATGGTGCCCTGTTCTAGTTGAAGCCGACCGAGGCTAACGAGCGCTTCCGCTGCGAGCTCATTCGGTATCTCGGCGTGAAGGCCAAGTCGGTCGAATAGACCAGCGGCTTCCTTGATTCTGCCTGCCTCTTGCAGTCTCCGGCCCCGGTCAAACGAATGTTCGAAGAAATTGAGCGTAATGCTCATAGGTAGCCGCCTCCTTGCAGCCCGGGCTCACGAATAAGCCGATAAGCCTCGAACGCAAGATTATAAAGACAGCTGCTCAGCGGGCAATAGCATTCCCGGGCACAAAACCCGAAATCCGAAACTCGAAATCCGAAAAGTAAACGATCGAGAGAATGCGCCCACTCCATTTTCGAATGCCGATTTTCGAGGTTATTTCGAATTTCGATCTTCGGATTTCGGATTTTCTGGTCCGTCGTCTTTGTCTTCTTTGGGATGGGGCTGAATAAAGGCTGCCCGCACCGGGGCTGGCATCGTCGAGGACGGCCCGCGGACTGAACCCCAGATGACTCGATTCAGCAACAAATCATCGACTGCGTCTTCTTTGCTGAAATCCATCTTGTCGGAGAGAGCCTGCGCCGAAGGCGTTGGCGGCGTTCCTTTCTTCGAGATCGATTTTGGCCGGCACATGGGTGTAAGGTCGAATGTCCGCCTTCTCTTGAAAACTCCAATACATGGGCCTGGCGGCCGCATCGAACTGGCTCATCGGCTCCAGCCCCAGGATCAGCTCCATGGTGCGCAGCATGCTGCTGGTCGAATACATGCTGGAATCGACATGGCCCAGCCTGGTGTATGGGCTCGCGACCAGTGCCACCGTCCGGTGCGCATCGACGTGGTCCGACCCGTTTTGGGCATCGTCCTCGACGATGAATATGGCCGTGGTTGGCCAAAACTTGCTCTTGGACACGCCTTCGACGAGCTTGCCAACGGCCAGGTCATTGTCGGCCACCATCGCCTGAGGTGTGAGGGCGTTGCGGCGCGTGCCTGAAGTATGATCGAAGGGCAGCCGGACGATTTGGAGCCGAGGCATCTCGCCCTCTTTTTCGAATCGGGCCAGCTCCGACAGAAATCGGTCGGTTCGTTTCAGGTCCGAGTAGTTCATATCGAACCCCCGGAAACCGGGATCGATGTGGCCTTCGAGCGCCTTGACTCGCGCTTTGGCTGGTTGGTTTGGCGTTGCCCCATCCTGGACCCATTCGCCGTAGCTGCGGTAGCTGACGCCTTTGGCAGCGCACCGATCCCACAAATATCCGCCCGCCGGCCGGGCTATGACATCCTGCACCCCTTCTGCCGGATAGGTCGAAAGTTTGCGAAGAGGGCTGCCGCGGTAATTGAGCGGCCAAACTTTCTCGACGAAATCCGTCGCGTACGCCCCCATCGACCATTCGTGACCATCCGCCGATACCTCCCCGTCGGCGTAAAAGTTGTCGAGCAAGACAAACTCGTGGGCGAGTTGATGATGATTCGGCGTGACTTTCTCGGGGAAAATGCACAGGTTCGCATCGCCATTGCCTTCTTTCATGTCGCCGAACACCTGGTCGTAGGTCCGGTTTTCCTTCACCACGTAAATGCAGTGCGTGATCGGGCAGGGGTCACCGGGCTTGGCAGGGATCGGATTACCGGCAGGCCGCTTGGCGGTGACGCCGAATTTCGGATCGAGCGGACTGCAGGCGTAGGCTCGGCGGGTCAAGCGAATCATCTGTTCCGCCGAAGGCAGGTCGAGATAACCCAGGGTGCCGTGGAAAAGCCCGGCAATGTACTCTTTGACCGTCAGATTTTGCGGCACGGCCGGATTGGGCCCTTGCACATTGGCTCTTGAACTCTCCCCTTTGCCGTTGGCGAAATAGAGGCGTTTGTCTTTGGCGTTATAGCGCACCGAGGTTGGATACCAGCCGGTGGGAATGAAGCCCTTGGGCACCGAGGGATCGTCGTCATCCACGCCAAAGACCGCGATATTGTTGGCGTCGGCATTGGCCACAAAGAGCGTTTTGCCGTCGGGCGTCAGGGCCAGGCTGTTGGGAGTGTTGCCCGACGGCCCCTGCGGATACAAGGCGCAAGCAAGGGTCTCGCGAGCTTTGCCGGTGGCTGCATCCAAAACGCTAACTTTGCTCGAATTGGCACAGGCAACATAGAGGCGCTTGCCGTCGGGCGAGAGGACCATCTCGGTAGGATGAGCTTCCGTCGGCCAGACCGCATCGACTGTGCCCTTGCGCGAATCGACGACCGCTACCCCAGCCTGGTCCCAGAGACTGACGAAAAGTCGCGTTTCCTTGGCGTCGAGCAGGCAGCCATAGGGATGGCAGTTCTTGGACAACTCAATGCGTCGCGGTTTGCTTCCTGGAGCTACTGCGACATTGATTACCGAGTGTCCCCAGGTTCCTGCCGCAAACAGTTCTTTGCCGTCTTTGGTGATGGCCAGCCCTCCTGGAACGAAAGTTTCGCTGGTGTTCACCAAGGCAATCTTCGCCTGCGCCGACAGCAGGCCGCCGGCGAACGCGAATTCGTGAATCACCTCGTACTCGCCGCCGCTGGCGTAAAGGTGCTTGCCGTCGGGCGCAAAGACGAGTCCGTAAAAGGTCTGCTCCAAATTGACGCGGCTGCAAACGCGCGGCCTGCCCCGGCGCAGGTCCACAATATGGATTTCGTGCTCGCCATAACCGGCATGCAAGACCGCGAGCCATTCGCCTGAAGGATGCACGGCGACATTTACAGGGAGATCGCCCAGCTCGATTTGTCTTCCCGCCGGTTGCAACGACCACTGATTCGGCAACAAAACCGACCCGTTCTTCTGCACGCCCGGCAGCTGTCGTGCAGGCGTCGCAGCTTTGGCCGGAGCGCGATCATCGGTTCGTTCGATCGCGGCAATCAAGCAGGCGCAGCCTGCCAGAAGAGATGCAATGGTCAGCGTTGCGCGGTTCATGCAATTCCTTTTCGGACTCGAGCCAAGCAAAGCAACGGGCGAGATTGGAATAATATCGCTAGGCTGCGTGAATTATCCGTGGACTTCGCGAGAAGAAAAACACAAAAAAGTCTCGGAACTCAGAAAGAGGAGGTTGCGGATTGCCAGGTAGCTTCTCCTCCTTTAGGATTGTTGGCCTGTAGAAGACTGCTCATGCAGGCCCCTTAAGGGAGATCAATCATGGGTCGCGTCGTACACTTCGAGATTCACGCCGAAGATCCTAGCCGCGCCGTCGCCTTTTATACCGAATTATTCGGCTGGGAATTCGCCAAGTGGGACGGGCCGATGGATTACTGGCTCATCAAAACCGGTCCCGATTCCACTCCCGGCATCAACGGCGGCATGGTGCGCCGGCAAGGCACAATCGATGGCCAGGCCGTGATTGCTTACGTTTGCACGATCGATGTGGCCTCCGTGGATCAAAGCGTCAAAGCAGTCCAAGCGAAGGGCGGCCAGATTGCCCTGCCCAAAATGCCGATCCCCGGAATCGGTTGGTTGGCCTACGCCAAGGATACGGAAGGCAACATCTTTGGAATGATGCAGGCAGACAAGACGGCAAAGTAAGAAAAAAAATGTCATGG
This sequence comes from uncultured Gemmataceae bacterium, assembly GCA_963748025.1. Taxonomy (GTDB): domain Bacteria; phylum Planctomycetota; class Planctomycetia; order Gemmatales; family Gemmataceae; genus CAVVHZ01. Next base: position 23,890 of record CAVVHZ010000019.1, on the reverse strand, counting down.
CAAAAAGATGTAGGGCAAAAAAATAATTCCATTCTCTTATCTTTCTGCCCTACATCTTTTTGCCATCAATTCTTCCGAGCTTCTTTGCACAGGACCAAGGCAACGATGCTCTATTCGCTGGCGGAAGAAACGTGGTTCTGCCTATTCAGCAGCGTATGCGATGTGTGCTAATCTAGCGTCTGTAAGGGTTTACATTTCTGTTCGAGATTTCGTTATTTCGGCACCTCGATTGCTATGAGCAGGCGAATCGATGCGCTCTCTCCCTCTCCTGCGCTAACAGTACGCGCAGCGCCGATCTTCCTGGTAAGAGGTGTTCTTGTGAAACTTGCGTTGTCTTTTGCCGCAGTCGCTCTTCTGCTGACCATCTCTCTTTCCCCTGCCTTGGCCGATACTCCCCTCCCGCCAAATACGCCGGCCACAGTCAAGATGATCGATGACGCCAAGGAGGAAGCGCTTCGTAGCGGCGACACCGCCTGGATGTTGATTTCCAGCGCGCCTTGTCATGCTCATGGTGCCCGGCTTGGCCCTCTTCTATGGCGGAATGGTCCGCCGCAAGAACATCCTGGCCACGATGATGCAGAGCATGGTTGCTTTGGCCTTGGTAGGCGTCTTCTGGATCAGTATCGGCTATTGCCTGGCTTTTGGAACCACCCAAGGCGGCTGGATCGGTTGGAGCCCCGATCTGCTTTTCTTGAAAGGAATAGGGCCTGATACTTACCTGGCCAACACGCACATTCCCGTTTATGCCCACGTTATGTTCCAGGGCATGTTCGCCATCATTACCCCGGCGCTCATCAGCGGAGCGCTGGCCGAACGCATCCGTTTCGGTCCTTATTGCCTCTTTATTTTGCTCTGGGTGGTCCTGGTTTATTGCCCGCTGGCTCATTGGGTTTGGGCCATGAATTGGTGGGACGGCACGCCCGATGCCGGCAAGAATCTGGTTGGCTGGTTAGGCAAGCTGCCTGCAGAAGGCGGCATTGGCGCTATCGACTTTGCCGGCGGCACGGTGGTGCACATTGCTGCGGGGCTCTCAGGCTTGGCTGCGATCCTGGTCTTGCGGAAGCGCATCGGCTACCCGGAGTATGTGACCCAGCCCAATAGCATGGTTTTGACCGTTTTCGGCGCTGGCCTGCTCTGGTTCGGTTGGTTCGGGTTCAACGGCGGCAGCGCCACCGGAAGCAACGTGAACTCTTCAAGCGCATTCGCAGCCACTCAAGCTGCGGCGGCGGCAGGCTGGTTTGAGCTGGCTATTGGCCGAATGGCTGCATCGCGGCAAGCCGACAGGACTCGGCTTGGCCTCCGGGATTGTCGCCGGCTTGGTCGCGGTGACGCCGGCAAGCGGCTTCGTCTATATTTGGGGCGGACTCATTATCGGCTTGGTGGCCGGCGTCGTTTGTTACCTGGCCGTTTTGCTTAAGGGCGTGTTCAAGTATGACGATTCGCTGGATGCCTTCGGCGTCCACGGTGTCGGCGGCTTTTTGGGCGCCTTGCTGACCGGCGTCTTTTGCGCAAGAAGGTCAATGAGAGCGTGCCGATCGATGGTTGGTTTATCAGCGGCCAGATGGGCCAGGTCCTTGCCCAGTTCAAAGCGGCTTCGGTTTCAGTGGTGTTTGCCTTCGTCGGCACCCTGATTCTGGTCAAGCTCGTCGATCTGCTCTTTGGCTTCGTGACGACGGACAATGCGGAAACGTCCGGCCTCGACCTGACGGAGCATGGCGAAGTAGGCTTTGACCTCGGGCCCGAGCTGGAATTGAGTCCGGGCAGCGGCTCTTCCGAGCCGCGAGCGGCAGTGCGCCCGCCGAATGGACAAAAACGCTTCGCCATTCTGTTCGATGGGGCAGACATGGACAAAGTGATGCATGCTTGGTCGGAAATGTGCCAGAAGGGCGCTTCCCCGCCGAAACCTGAATTCCAGGAGGTCTATCCGCACCTTACGACCGTGCAAGGCAATCGCTTCCGATTCCGCAGCGGCGACCCGAACACCGTGCGCGAAAACCTGCTCAAACTGTTCAGGCCGGTGCTGGGGAGCGGCTCGCTCCGGGTGCAGATTCTTGAATATTAGCTAGGTATCACCTCCGTACGAAGAGGTCCTCAATAAGGAACGACCCCTGCCGGCTTGTCCGGCAGGCGAGAAAGTTCAGCAGCTAAACTTGGGAGGCAAAATCACGACGACCCCTGCCGGCTCGTCCGGCAGGTGAAGCAGTTCTTTTGCCAGCCGCACTGCCTCCAGCGGGGAACTCCTTCACCTGCCGGACGAGCCGGCAGAGGTCGTAGAACAAACTGGTTCCAACTGCCAATCTTGGGAACATCTTACTTTGATTCTTAATCTCCTTAGCGAGGTCGTGAAGACATGAAAATGGTCGTGGCCATCATTCGGCCGGAGCGGCTCGAAGCCGTCCAGGATGCCCTCAATCACAACGACGTCTACTTGATGACCGTCACCGACGTGCGTGGCTGCGGCCGCCAGCGTGGATTTACCGAGGTCTATCGCGGCGCCGAGTTTCAGGTGAGATTGCTGCCGAAACTGAAGCTGGAGATTGCCGTCAACGATGCCTTTTTGGAGGCGACCGTAGAAGCGATAGTCCACGCCGCCCGCACGCCCGGCACCGGCCAGATTGGCGACGGCAAGATCTTCGTGCTGTCGCTTGAAGATTGCATCCGCATCCGTACCGGCGAACGCGGCGGGCAGGCGATAGGGCCGTAGTTGGTGGAGATCGAGGAGTGTGAGAGCAAATCGAACAAGCGAGCCTCCCACGTAAGTGGGGGGAGTTTGTCAGGCTCGTCAACGTTTAATTCAAGTTCTTTTCAGTATCTGTCACGTTAAAAATTTAACTTCTTGTTTTCGGTTACCTGCTGGCGTTATCCTAGGCTGCAACCACCAGGGGAATGGTGCCGGAGGGTACTTCATGTTGATGCCCACGCTTCCAGCAGCGCGGACGACGTGCTGCTTTCAGTTTGATCGAGCTGCTGGTCGTGATTGCCATCATCACGGTTTTGATCGGCCTGCTGCTGCCGGCGGTGCAGCGCATTCGCGAGGCCGCCAATCGCATCAAATGTGCGAACAACCTGAAACAGCTCTGCCTGGCTTTGCACAACTATGAATCGTCGTTCGGCTCCTTTCCGCCGGCTTACAACGGCAAAGCTTTCGCCGTCGGCTGGGGCTGGGGTTCGCTGATACTGCCCTATGTTGAGCAGCAGCCGCTTTACGACCAGCTGGGATTGCCGAATGCAGTTTTCGGCAACGGCAATGAGTCGGCCCCCGCAACACCATTGAGTCAGACTATTCTGTCGCTTTTCGTTTGCCCCAGCGACACGGGGCTGCTCTTGAACGACGCCAAAAGGAACAACGGCAAATCGAACTACCGGGGCGTCTGCGGCGCCTGCACGCCAACGGTATTCATGGTCGATTTCGATTACGGCGGCGTCCTCTTTCAGAATAGCCACGTGCGCTTTTTGGACATAACCGACGGCGCCTCGAACACCGTGGTTTTGGGCGAGTGCCCTCTCGACGACAATGCGGGGAAAGTCGGCGCGTTGTGGGTCGGTATGGAATTGGACGATTGGCCCACGGTTTACATTAGCGATGTCATGTGGGGCATCGACAGCGCCACCTATTGTCTGAATGGCTCAGGCGCAAGCCTTTGGCAGCAGGCACGACGGCAACGTGCAGTTCGCTTTTTGCGATGGCTCGGTGCGCGTCATTCGCGACAACACCGACCTACAAACCGTTGAAATCCTGGCCGGTCGGGCCGATGGGCAGGTTGTGCCCGACTATTGAGCGCTCAGCCCACCTTTCTTTCGGGCCTGTGCCTCACATGCCCACCCAAAATGCGGTGGGCATGGCACCTGCCTCGTCCTTAAAACGGACTTCGACTCTGTTAGGAATCTGAAAAACGGACTTCGACTCTGTTAGGAAACCGAATGCCGGTGATGCCTTCTGCCATCGTGTGGATGATCTGGAACGTGGCCATTGGCTAAGGCCGGAACCACCTTCGTGCGTTGCTGCCACCAAAGGAAAATGCATCCATCCAAGAACGCCAGGATTCTGAACGAGACGAACAAAACCAAAGACATCACCAGCACGAAGGCCAGCCAGCTATTCACATGGAAGGCATCCAACGATTCGTCGAAAACGCGACTCGGATCGCGAAAAACGTCCCAGCTATTCAGCCGCAGCCGACGACCTAAGAAAATCCCCTGAGCACATAAGACATGCAACGCAAACTCGAGGGCGTGAAAAAATCGCCCAAGGCCGTGCTTCCTGAGATACCGCCTCAGGAGGAGAAGCGAAAACGTGTAGGACTGAAGGCCCGCCCCGATGTAAAGGATGTACTCCGGAATTACGATCAGCGCCACGGCCCAGACCGGTAGATAAGGTTGCTTGCGGATTTTGAACACCAAATGCAGCACATCGGTAAACGCATAAGGGGCATTGGGCAAAAAAAGTACAAAGACGATGAGCCCCGGCCACCAGAGGGGCCCGCGACGGTGATCCCGCGTGAATAACCAGGCCGCCAAAAGGATGGGCGCGACCAACAGCACGATGTCCCAGCCCATGGAGAATTCGGGTTTGGCCGCGTCGATAATAAGCCAATTCATGAGGCCTGCTGGGTCTAAGTGGATGACTATGTCGAAGATGGCACGAAAAGATCATTCTAACAATGGCGGCTTCCCTGAAAAGAATGCCCGACCGTTCAAGAAACGATTAGGAATTCTGGCCAGCAGCTTGTTTAATGAGGGAAGTCGCCTGCTAAACTGTCGGACATACCTCCCGCGCGGCTCCTCTTGAGTCGTGCCTTTTTCGTGGTCCCGCCTGAACCGGAGCTGATCGATGAACGTTCGTTTTGCTTGGATTATCCTGGTACCCTGCCTCGTTGCCGCCGATGCCGCCCAGGAGGAAGCCGCAAAAAAAGATTTGCAGGCCATGCAAGGACCATGGACTTTGGTTTCCTACATCGTCAATGGCAAGCCGACCCCTTCTGCAGAGATGGCCAAGATCCAGCTCACGGTTCACGGAAAAGTGTCGACATTCGTGAATGACAAGAAGGCTCTACATGGCGCCTACACCTTGGATGCCACCAAGAAGCCCAAAACGCTCGACATCGATTTGACCGACGGGCCGGACAAGGGAAAGAAGAAACTCGCTATTTACGCCCTAGAAAAGGACCAATTGAAGATCTGCGTGGGCGCAATTGGAGTCACCCGGCCGACTGAACTGAAGGCGGCACGATCGGAACCTGGAAACTTGGCAACGGACCAAGCCAGTAATCGCCAAGAAGGCGACGGACGCCAAGAAAGCGATGGCTGCGGCCAAGCCGACGCCTCCGCCCGCTCCCGTGCCCTCGCCCTTCACGGACAAGAACCTCGAAGCGGCCGTTCGCGGGCTCTGCATCAGCCAACGGGCGATTTGACCGAAAGCAACCTGCTCAACGTTTACATTCTCGAAGCGATCGACAAGAAAATTGCCAGCCTCAAAGGTCTCGAACAGTGCAAGAACTTGGCTTCCCTGAAGCTAACGAAAAACCAGGTTGCCGATCTGAAGCCGCTACGCGAATTGACCAATCTGCAATCGCTCGATCTGGCCGACAACAAGATCAGCGACATCAGCCCGCTAGCGGGATTGACCAAGCTGCAATACCTGGAATTGGAAAACAATCGTGTCGCCAAAATTGATGCCATCGCCGCCATGGCAGCGCTCAATTCGCTCTACTTGGGTGGGAATCAAATCGTCGACTTGACGCCGGTTGCGAAACTTTCCAAGCTCTGGACGCTCTCGGCGCCACGCAATCGCATCAAAGACATCGGGCCGATTGCTTCACTGACGCGCTTCTCAACGCTCGACTTGAGCGACAATCAGATCGCCGATTTGGCGGCGTTCGCCAAGTTCAAAGAAATCAACATGCTCATCATCCGACACAACAAAATCACGGACTTGACGCCTCTGATCAATCTCTTGAAAGTGGATGCCCAGGGAGAAAAGCGCATCGGGCCGTTTCTGCAGCTTTACTTGGAAGGAAATCCTCTTTCGGATACCGCAAAAGGCAGCCAGCTTCAGGCCCTGAAGAGTTTTGGGGCACGCATCAATTCTTGAGGACTGCATGGATGGCCAAGTCGACGACGGCACGGCTAGCCGTTCTCGGCGCGGGGCCGATCGGTTTGGAAGCCGCTCTTTATGCACGCAGCTTAGGCTGGCCGGTAACGGTTTACGAGCGCGGCCAGGCTGCCGAGGCCGTGCGCCATTGGGGACACGTTCAGCTCTTCACGCCCTTCGGGATGAACCACACTAGGCTGGGACGCCGAGCCATCCTGGAGACGAGCCCGCAACATGCGTTCCCGGCAGACAGCGAATGCATTACGGGCTGGCAGCACCGCGAAGCCTACTTGGAACCGTTGGCCGCTTGCGGGCTTCTCAAAGGCTGCCTGCGCTTGGGAACCGAAGTGCTGGCACTTGGCAAGAGCGGCTTGCTTAAACACGACAAACCAGGCGATCCGAAGCGATCGGCGCGGCCGTTCCGATTGTTGCTCCGCGACGACAAACAGCGCGAAACGACCGAGGAGGCCGATGTCGTCATCGATTGCACCGGAACTTATGGCCGCCATCGCTGGCTTGGCGAAGGCGGGATTCCGGCCGCAGGCGAACGCCCGGCGCGCAACCTGATTGCCTACGGCGTCGAAGATGTGTTGGGAACGCGCAAGCAGGTTTATGCCGGCAAGGGCATCATGGTGGTGGGCGGAGGTTACTCCGCCGGCACCACGATCGCCAACTTGGCCGTTCTGGTCGAGCAGCATCCGGAGATGTGGATCACCTGGCTGATGCGTTCAGCCGTTACGCAGCCCTTGAAGCGAATCCCGAACGATCCGTTCAAAGGTCGCGATCGCCTGGCCGCCAATGTCAATCACTTGGCATCGCGGACCGATGCCAATATCGAATTCCATTCAGGAGCCTTAATCGACGGCATCGAGCAAGTGGGCGAGCATGGCTTGAAAGTAAATGGCCGGCTGGCGGGCAAGGAGCGAACTTGGGAAGTTGATAGAGTGATCGCCAACGTCGGTTACTCGCCCGATAACGACATTTTTCGGGAATTGCAGGTGCACGAAAGCTTCAGCACGATGGGCCCCAAGGGATTGGCGGATGTGCTGGCCAAATATGCAGGCAACGAGTCGGCCGACATCCCGCCTACCGGGGCCGAATCGCTGCGCACCCCGGAAGCGAACTTTTTCGTGCTCGGAGCCAAGAGTTTCGGCCGCAATTCGCATTTCTTCCTGCGCTATGGCTTCAGCCAAATCCGAGAAGTTTTCACACTGCTGACCGGCACAGGCGATTTGGATCTTTACAAGGCCGCGGCCAAGTGACCTGTGGCGCAACTTGACGGCCTATGCCAGTTTGGAATTGAATTGGCCGTCGAAGGCGGTATCCTGCGAAGATAGCCCTCTATTTCATTTGATTTTCGCGACGAATCCACATCATCGGGGTTTCAACCTGGACGATGACGGTCCCTTGCGGGCGCCTGCCCACGTTCGATGAATTCATTGCGGATTTTTTGCCAGAGAGATTCCCAAAAAATGAGCCAGACAGCCACTCTGAAAGTTCAGGGTACCCGGACACTGCCTTTGAGTGCGATAGGCGTCCCCGTTCTTTTTGCGATAACGTTGTTCGTGAGTGCCACGCTGCTCTTCCTCGTGCAGCCGATGATTGCCAAAATGATCCTCCCTTACTTGGGGGATCTCCCGCGGTTTGGAACACCTGCCAGGTTTTTTTCCAGGGCGTGCTGCTCGTCGGCTACACCTATGCGCATGTATCCACGGGCTGGATGGGAGTGCGCAAGCAGGGTTGGTGGCACATGGGGATCATGCTCATTCCGCTGGCAGTCCTCCCGCTCAGCCTGCGAAATTGGGAGCCGCCCAACGGCGATCCCATCCAGTGGCTTTGGTGGATCTTTCTGCTGTTGTCGGTTTCCGTCGGGCTCCCCTTTTTCATTCTGTCCACAACGGCGCCGTTGATGCAAAGGTGGTTCACCGAAACCGGCCATCCTTCGGCCCGCGATCCCTATTTCCTCTATGCCGCCAGCAACGTGGGAAGCATGCTGGCCCTGCTCGGCTATCCCAGCCTCGTCGAACCCAATATTCCCGTAAAAGGAGACGGCCACACCTGGGTAACGCAGGTCAATCTCTGGGCGATCGGCTATTGTGTCTTGTTGGCGCTGCTCGCGGCTTGCCGCCTGGTGGTCGCCCTGAGCAAGCCTGTAGACGCCGCCGGCGCCGATGGCCTAGCTCGCAAAGAAAAGGCGGCCATCCCGGACGCGACAGAAACTGTCAGAATTTCCCTCTGGACCCGGCTGCGTTGGATTGCACTGGCATTCGTTCCAAGCAGTTTGATGCTCGGCGTTACGACCTACTTGACCTTGGATATCGCAGCCATTCCGCTCCTCTGGGTTATCCCCCTGTCCATCTATCTTCTCAGTTTCATTCTGGTATTTGCGCCTGGCCGGCAACCTTACACAACCTATTTGTCGCTCTCATGCCGCTGGTGATTCTGCTGGTCGTTTTCATGCAGGAATCGGGAGTGCATGCCGAAGTGAAAACGACCATCATGCTCTATCTGGGCACCCTTTTTGTGGTTGCCATGATGTGTCATGGCGAGTTGGCCCGTACCAAGCCGCAGCCGAGCCGCCTCACCGAGTTTTATCTTTTGATGTCGCTGGGCGGGGTTTTGGGCGGTTTATTCAACGGCCTGGCGGCGCCCCTCATTTTCCGCAATGTCATCGAGCACGAAATCGCCATGGTGCTTGCTTGTTTTCTGGTTCCCTCGGTCAGCTCCAGCGCCGGGTTGTTGATGGAGAGGCTCTTTAGGCTCAAACCCCGCATAGAGCGGGGCATCATCGTAGATGTGACCGCCGGTCTTCTTCTGGGCTGTGCTGCTTATGGATTGCTCTATTTCAATTGGAACGAAGGCGGTGGGGAGACGTCTCATCCCTATGGCTACAAGGCTTGGGATTGGTTGAACGAGGGTACGATCAAGGCAAGCAATGGACTCAGCAAATCGGTGACCTGGGTGAGCGATGCCTACACATCGACAAACGATTGGCTTAAGAGGCGCATCTTCCGAGTTTCGGAAGAGGATATTCTTGCCAAGAAGGTTTTTACGACCTCCGCCTTCTTCATCAGTCCATCTCGGATCTTGATAATTTTCCTTTATCGCGCACCCATCCTGATCTGTTATGCGTTCGCTACCCGCCCCTTGCACTTTGGCATCGCGGTTTCAGCGTTCGTGTTTGCCAGTTTCGCGTTCGATCATGGCATTAGAATGGATGGCCACACATTCGCCGTTGCCCACGACGACCAGCCGCTTTTTCAGGATCGAAGCTTCTTTGGAGTCCTGAAGGTCATAGAATCGCAAGAACCCTATCCGGCGCATCGGCTCGAACACGGCACCACTTTGCACGGCATGCAATTCACGCTTCCGGAATTCCAAGAGGAGCCAATCACTTACTATTATCGCAGCGGGCCCGTGGGCCAAGCGTTTGCAGCCGCCCGCGAGATTTCCCCTCATAAAAACCTGGCCGTCATTGGACTGGGCAGCGGCACCACTGCCTGCTACGGCCAAGAAGGCGATACGCTTACTTATTACGAAATCGACAGGCTCGTCCGCAGCATTGCCGAGAATCCGGAGTACTTCACTTTCCTGGATGACTGCAGAAGCCGTGGGTGTCCCATCGATATCATCATGGGTGATGCGCGCCTGCAAATGGCCAAAGCCAAAGATCATTCCTACGACATGATCATCGTCGACGCCTTTAGCTCGGATGCTATTCCGGTTCACCTGATCACAAGGCAAGCCTTCGAAATGTACTTCCAGAAGCTTGCTCCCCACGGCTATCTCGTGGTGCACATTTCCAACCGCTATCTCAAACTCTCTCCCGTAGTCTTCCGAATATCAGAAGCCTTGAAGGTTTTCGGCATGGAACAATACGACAACATCGAGGTGGGTTTCCCTGGGAAGACTTCCTCCGATTGGATAGTTCTGGCAGCCGAAAAAGCAGACCTGAAGCCTCTCGTTGCCGATCAGCGGTCCCTGAGGAAATGGACCGAATCTCCACCTTATATTGGAACGTGGCCAGTGTTGGGATTCTTTGTGCCTTCTGAATCTTTGCTGGAATTTATCGATAGAAGAAAGCCGCATTGGGAAAAATTGACAATGACCGAGGGATTCGAAAAAGTCGGCGTCTGGACCGACGATTACTCGAACTTGCTCCAGGTTTTCGATTGGTAACACGGGGAAAATCCGAACTACGAAACTCGGAATCCGATGCGCACTTCCTTGGTAGCTCACCGTATTCTTTCGGATTTCGATATTCGGATTTCGAATTTGTTTTCTCTCTCATTTGTGTTTCAGAATCGCCCGAGCCGCATTCGCTCCCGCGGCCCCCATGACGCCGCCGCCTGGATGAGCGGCTGCGCCGCACAGGTATAGTCCGCGGATGGGGGTGCGATAGTCGGCATACCCAGGCACCGGCCGAAAGGCAAAAAGCTGGTGCAACGGCATCGCGCCTTGAAAGATATTGCCGCCCGTCAAGTTGAAGACGCGCTCCAAATCCAGAGGCGTCAGCACTTGCCTGGCGAGCACCGAACGTTTGAAGTTCGGCGCATACTCGTTGAGCAAATCGAAACAGCGATCGGCAAACGGCTCGCGAGCTCATCCCAGTTGCGCCCCGAAGCTTATAGGGCGCATATTGGATGAACATCGACATCAGGTGACGGCCCGGCGGCGCCACGGAGGGATCGACGACCGAAGGAATAGTGCATTCCAGGATGGGCTGTTTCGACGGCACGGCCATACTTCGCATCGTCAAAAGCGCGCTCGATATAGTCTTGATCGGGACAGATATGTATGGTCCCGCGGTGGTGTGGTCCCGCTTGCACGCCGGGAACGGCCTTGAAATCGGGCAATTCGGCCAGGGCGACATTGATCTTGAGCGAGGCGCTATCGTAACTGATGCGCTCGACCGCCGCGGCGAAGGCGGGCGGCAACAGTTTCGCATCGAGCAACTTGTGAAACGTGACATGCGCATCGGCATTGCTGGCCACGACGCGGGCGGAATAATCGTTGCCGTCTTTCAATACCACGCCGCGGACGCGGTCATCCTGCACCACGATTTTTGTCACGTCGGCATTGCACCGGATGTCGACACCTAAATCGCCCGCGGCGGCAGCCAACGCCTGCGTCAAGCCGCCCATGCCACCCTGTACGTAGCCCCAAACGCCGCGTTTACCGTTGGTTTCCCCCATGACATGGTGGAACAAAACGTAGGCGGTTCCGGGCATTGAAGGCGAAGCCATGGCGCCAATGATGGCGTCCGTCGCCAAAGTCGCTTTGAGCTGATCGGACTCGAACCAGCGGTCGAGAATCGGCCGGGCGGCCCCGGCCAGAATCTCCAGCGCCTCTCCCATGGCCGTTCCCAGGCCCTGCATCGATCTGCCGAGTTGAAACCCTTGCCAGAGGTCCGCCAAACCGGGACGCACCAGGTTGGGAGGGATTTTGTCCAAAGTCGGCTCGACCACTGCCGCCACGCGTTCGAGCATCTTTTCGTATTCGGGATACGCCTGGGCGTCGTGCGCGCTAAACTTGGCGATCTCGCGATGAGTCAGCTCGGCATCGGGCCCCAACAGCAGCGAACGTCCATCCGGAAAGGGCGAGAAAGAAGAGGGGCTGCGTTCCAAGACCTGAAAGCCATAGCCGGTCAATTTCAAATCGCGCACAATGTGCTTGCGGAATAAGCTGTTGACATAGGCAGCCGTCGAGACTTTGTAGCCGGGAAAAACTTCTTCGGTCACACAAGCGCCTCCGACCAAATGGCGCCGCTCGAGCACCAGGACCTTCCAACCGGCTTTCGCCAGATAGCAAGCCGTGACCAGGCCATTGTGGCCCGCGCCGATGATAATGGCATCGTAGGACGTCGCCATGCAGAAACTCCTGTTGCTTGTGACTCGATGGAGGGGCCATTCTAAAGGAGCGGGGGCCGATCATCCACAGGGCGGGTTCGAACCGCGAACCTAAATGGCTCGTTCTGACGCGACGTGACCACCCACGGAAGAAATGCGCCTGGCCGGATCTCCTCATGGGAGAACTTTGCCGCTTGGGGGGTGCAGATTCTGCGACCCCCCCTGCCCCCCCTTGCCAAGGGGAGAGAATTCAAGGCTTCGCCTTTATCCCTCGTTTCCAACGCTTTCAGCAAAAGCGCCGAACTTTCGGCGCTGAGGAATTTGGTTGAAATCCGCGCACGCCGCGAGGAAGTTGGGGGATACCTTCGGAGCCAACGGCGACGGCTGTTTTCCTGCCTAAATTAGCGTTTCCTCGAGGACAATGAATGAGCCTGGCCGCCGAGATTCGACCCGCCTTTGAAACGGAATGGAACGACGCCTTCCGGCTCATCTTTCAAGCCGTACCCGAAAGCGAACGGGCAGCTCGCGTTTTGCACGGCATCGACATGGTTCGATTGGGGGAGCTGCAACGTCAAGGCATTTGGGTCGCGAGCAAATCGAACCGCGTCGTCGGGGCCATGATTTCGCTGGAGGTGCCTGGCGCTTCCGCATTGGTCTGGCCTCCTCAGACTCTGCCGGGAGCTGAACGCGGCGCCATTGAAGATGCTCTGATGACGCGCTGCAATGCGTGGCTTGCGCATTCAAGGCGTCCGCATCGCGCAATGCTTGTTGGAAGAAAAGGATCAGCTGCTGGCAGAATCGCTTCTGAGAAATGAGTTTCGGAGAGTTACTTCGCTCGAGTATTTGCGTCACGATTTGACCCGCATTCCCGCCAGGCCTACCGACTCGCTTCGCTATCGGACTTATCGCGAAGCCGATCCCGCGCTATTTCGATCGACGCTCGAAAAAACCTACCAGGGAAGCCAGGATTGCCCCGAATTGAACGGCGTCCGCACCATGGAAGAGATTGTCGTCGGCCACACTTCCCAGGGACTCCACGATCCGGACCGTTGGTGGTTGGCGTTTGCCGGCGACCTGCCCGTTGCAGTCCTCCTGCTGACCGCGATCCCGGAATGGCGTGGCTGGGACCTGAGTTACCTGGGGGTGGTTCCTGCAGCCAGGCGCAGGGCTTCGCCAGGATTTTGGCCCACAAGGCGATCCGGGAAGCTCGACGAGCCGGGCAAAGCAAGCTGACTTTGTCGGTTGACCGAAGAAACGGGCCCGCTCGAACGCTCTACGAGAACTTAGGCTTCGTTTTCTACGACTATCGCGAGGTCTATTTGGCCCTTTGGCCCACCAAGCCGGCGCCACCAGCTGTCCCTTGATCGATCGCGTTGACATGTTTTCAACGAGCCAACCAAATAAAAAAGTGGCCTTGCCATTCAGCGCACGCCATAAATGGTCAGGCGAAAAGGGCCTTCTGACGCCTGCCAAAACTTCCTTCCCGATCGACCTCGAAAAGCGCGTGACAACTTGATGCGCCGCTCCTAGAATTCTCGATCTCCGAGTCGACTGTGCACTGTGGTTCCCATCCACGGTGGGCCAGCATCTCTCTTGCGGAAGGGTTTCTTCCAAAGCGGCGCTGCCCCTATGCGCCGGGGGAATGCATTGACTACTTGCGACCGTACGATCCTCGCCGCGCTGAGCCGCATTTGGTTCAGCGCATCGGCGAAATGCGTTATCGACTCTGGTTCGAAGGCAAGACGAAGATCCACCGCCAGGGGGAACAGCTTATCGTGGGCGTCCCCAATCTCTTTTTGCAGGAATGGCTGCAAAACACGTTCCTGACGGCGTTGCGCGAAGCGGCCCAAGAACTGACCGGCTCCGTGCTCGATGTGCGACTTCGTCATCGACGCGGAACTGTATCGTGCTGCCCGCGAGGCCGAAGAAGAGGCCAAAGACTTGCAGGCCGGTGTGCCCGCGGCTGTTGCTCCGCCGCGACCTACTGAGGATGCCGAGGCCCGCAGGGCCTCCCGCGGCGGGCCGCCCGACAGCAAAGGCGGCGCGCGCTGGCGCCGCCTAGAGGATTTCATTGCCGGGCCAGCCAGCCGCGTTGCACACGCGGCGGCCTTGAGCTTGGTGGAGGACCCCGAGCAGGCGCCCTGCCCGCTGGTTTTCCACGGCCCTTCGGGGGTGGGGAAAACGCACCTGCTGGACGGGATCGCCCTGAACTTTGTGCAAAGGCGCCGTGATTGGCGCGTCTGTTATTTGACCGCTGAGGATTTCACGAACCGCTTCTTGGCAGCGCTAAAGCAAGGGAAACTGAGTGGCTTTCGGAAATTCTTCCGCGATGCCGATCTTTTGATCGTCGACGACCTGCAATTCTTGGCACGCAAGCGGGCCACGCACGAAGAATTCCTGCACACCTTGGATGCCCTCATCAATCGCGGCGGCATGGTGGTCGTAAGTTGCGATTGCCATCCCCGGCTTAGCGACGACTTTCCACCCGAACTGACCGATAGGCTTTTGGGAGGAGCCTCCTGGAGCCTGCAGGCGCCTGAAGCCGCCACCCGCCTCGAAATCCTCCGCGCCAAGGCAGTGGGACGAGAACCCGCAGTTCCGGAAGCAATTCTGCGCTATCTGGCGGAGCATCTACGCGGCAACGTCCGCGAACTCGAAGGTGCGCTCCACACCTTGCAACATTTTTGCCGAGTGAGCCAACGACCGGTCGATAAGCAGGCGGTGCGCGAGGCCCTCAACGATCTTTTGCGGCATGTAGGCCAAAAGATGCGAATCGAGGATATCGATCACGCCGTCTGCGATGCGTTGGAGCTCACGCGCGGCAGCCTGCAGAGCACGGAGCGAGCCTGGTCCGTGAGTCATCCGCGCATGCTCGCCATGTTTTTGGCCCGGAAACACACGTCGGCGTCGCACAGCGAAATAGGTCGCTATTTCGGGGGACGCAATCACAGCACCGTCGTCGCCGCCGAGAAGAAAGTTCGGAGTTGGCTGAAAAACGATCAGCCCATCGCTTGCGGCGCGAAAAGCGGCCCCTCGTTGAGATGCTGAGTCGAATCGAGACTTGTTTGAATCGGTGAACGCGGCAAATTAGGCTGACTTTATCGATTGGAAAAACCGGACTTGCGTACGATTGAACTGCGAGATTTGTCGAGCGTCTGCATTCCGGGTTGGATTGATACAGTCGCTAAGGCAGGCACCAAACCCGGGGCGACTTCTTACCTTTTTTGGCTCTTTTCGAAGCTAAGTGGGGTAGGGTTGGCACGGTAAGTCTTACGACTGAATATCAGGATGCCATGTTCCAGCCGGAAAGGATTTCGCACATGAAGGCAAAGCACTTTTGGCTCGCCTCCGTTCTCGTGGCCGCCTCCACTCTCTCTGCCACTGCGGCTCGTGCATCGGACGAGATCATAGCCAACGTTTCTGGCGAGGGGTGTGCGACCTGCGGCGCCGCCTCGTCGTATCACATCGGTGCAAACCTCCACCTCTTCCATCTGGGTTCGTCCTGCGCGGCCTGCGGCGATCACGCATGGTTTTCTTGGCGCCCGGGCCAAGTGGTGGGCGACGTGCACGCGAAAGTAAGTGCCAAGATTCACGCCATCGGCGACTGCATCCATTCGCCTACCTGCGCCGGTGCGAAAAACTCCCAGCCCATTCAGCCGCAATACATGTACAACCCTTATGTCCGCAGCCCGCGCGATTACTTCATGAGCGATCGCTAATTTGCAAGGCGAAATTCCCCCGTTGGCATTAGCGGACCTCCCCCGTTGTCTCAGCGAGCGACGTTGGCTTAAGCGAGCCTCCCACGTTAGTGGGGGGAGTTTCACGCAACCTCCCCTCACTAACGTGAGAGGCTCACCAACATGAGACGCTCACCAACGTGAGAGCCTCGCCAATATTGGGAGGCTCAATTACGCGGGAGGCTCGCTGTACCAATTGCCATCGATCATGACGCCGCAGATCGCTGCCTCCTCGTCCAATATCAGGTCGCTGGGATTGGCGGCCTCCCGGTCGGGCATTGCCACGATGACTAGATCGGCGGCTTTGCCGGGCGTTAAACTGCCTGTCTCCTGACCCCAACCCAGTGCTTCCGCTCCGCTCAGCGTTGCCATGCGCAGGATCTCATTCGAAGAAACTTCCTCGTAGTGCTGGCGTACAAATCGAGCTTCGTTGAACAGGCTCAAATCCGGGTTGGAAGCCAGGCTGTCGGTTCCCAAGGCGACGCACACTCCCGAGCGCAAGAATTCGGTGAGGGGATAATGCGGGTGCCCGAATGCGTGGTGAGTTCGCGGACAATAAACCATGCTCATGCCTTGATGAACGTCCGCCGGAGCCCGGAGATAGTTGCCGTGAACCACCAAGCCGCGTCGAAAACCGCCGATAAATCTTACGAGACTAGGTAGCGCTTCAACCAACCCCGAAGGGTCGTATACACCCAATTCCTCGAGGAAAGGAACCATTGAGCCTTTGCGTTCGGCGAGCAGCTCGACTTCGGCAGCGGACTCCGCAACATGAACGGCCATTGGCATGTCGCGTTCTTTGGCAAGCCGGCGTGCCGCCTTGAAGAGGGAAGCTCTCACACTGTAAGGCGCGTGAGGAGATATTCCCGGCCGGCAGCGGGGAGAAGCCGGTAACGAGCGCAGCCATGCACAGGCCGCGGCCCAACTCTGATGAGCGCGCGGCTTGGAAAGCCCCAACAATTCGTAAAAAACCACGCTTCGGCATGTGGCCTTCGCAAGGATTTCCCAACTCTGGCCTGCAGCAGCGATGTCGCCCATAAGCGTGGTGCCCGTTGCCAGACATTCGTCCAAACCGCGTTGGATATCGCCTTGAGTTTGACTGGGCTCCTGTTGACGCCTCTGACCAATGACCGCCCGTAACCAGGTGACAAAATCCGTCGCGGGGGGAGTGCGACCGCGCAAGCCGGACAAGTCGAGATGCGTGTGGGCATTGACGAACCCCGGGAGAATTGCGGCGTTGCCCAGGTCGATGTCGGCCGAGCGCGCTCTGCGCGGATCGACGGCGTCGATTCGTCCCGAGCAAATGGTGATGCTGCCCCCGGGCAGGGGCGCAGCATCGACCGGAAACACAAAACGGGCCGTAATCGTAAGGTTGTCGCCGAAATCGAGGTTCATGGTCCTTAAGGTTATCGCTCCGGCGGAAGCGCTGCACGCACGAAGAGCTAATCCGTTGCGATCAATTTCTCAGAAACGAATTGGACATCTGCTTTGACTTCAGCCAAAATAAGGCAAGGATTGGTAGGTTGCCCGCCTCCAGCCTCCCCGCCACCATCGCCTCGCCATGAGGTAACAGAGATGTTCACGTTTTTGACCGGCAGCTCTCCCGATTGCTCAGGGATTTCTCGACGCAGCTTTTTGCAAATTGGCGGCTTGGCGACCTTTGGCCTATCTTTGCCGCAATTCCTCCAGGCTCAGCAAAGCGCGGCGACCGGCAAGACGCCTGCGCCTGGCAAAGCCGTCAGTTGCATCCTGCTCTGGATGCAGGGCGGACCAAGCCACATCGACACCTTCGATCCCAAGCCCGACGCTCCGGCCGAGATTCGCGGGGAATTTAGCACGATACCGACCACTCTGCCAGGCGTTCGACTCTGCGAACATCTCCCGTTATTGGCGCAGCAGACTGACAAATTCAGCATCATCCGCGGGCACGATCCCAAGAATGGCAGCCATGGGACCGCGGATCACCTCATGATGAGCGGCCATCCGTTCAATGCGTCGCTAGCCTTTCCCTGTTACGGATCGGTGGTCGCTAAGGAGCGAGGCTATCCGGGAGCCATGTTTCCGTTTGTGCAGCTGGGACGCAATATCGACCGGCGCTTCAACGGCGGCATCGCCGGCATTCTAGGCGACCAATTCAATCCGTTCGAGGTTGGTGAGGATCCCAACAAAAGCTCGTTTAGCGTGGGCGATTTAAGTTTGGCGAATGCCGCTGAGCAGACCCGGCTCGAACGCCGCTACGCCATGCTGCAGGAAATGGAGAGCTACCAACGCACAATTGAAAGCTCGGCTCCGCCTGTGCAGGCGCGAAACGCTTTCTACGAAAAGGCCCATGGTTTGATCACCTCGCCTGCCGCCAAACGAGCCTTCAACCTCGGCCTTGAAGCGCCGCGCGTTCGTGATGCTTATGGCCGGAATACCTTGGGCCAAGCGTGCTTGCTGGCTCGGCGGCTGGTCGAAGCGGGAGTGCATTTCGTCACCGTAACGGATAGCGGTTGGGACACGCACGAGAAAAATTTCCGATCGCTCAAGAGCACGCGACTGCCACGACTGGACCGAGCTTACTCGGCCCTTTTGCAAGATTTGTACGACCGCGGCCTTTTGGACAGGACGCTGGTGGTTTGGTTCGGCGATTTCGGCGCACGCCCAAGGTCAATCCTTCGGCCGGCCGCGATCACTGGGCTTCGGCAGGCGTCGCCTGCATGGGCGGAGGCGGCTTGCGAAATGGCGAGATCGTCGGCGAAACCAATGCGCTGGGAGAAACGGTATTGGATTCGCCGGTGGCGCCTCAAGATCTGGCGGCGACCATTTACCATGCACTGGGCGTTCCACTGCACACGTGGTTCCGAACGCCGGACGGGCGACCGGTCGAACTCGTGCCTGAAGGCAAGCCGGTGAAGCAGCTCGTGGGCTGATGGATCGCCATCATGCAAAACCAGCATCCACCAACGCCTGCTGATATTCGGCAGGCGTGTTGATGTTGCGCAGCGACATGAACTCCGGGTCGATATCGCGCAATTCATTTTCACCGACGAGCCTTGTCGGCGCTTCCTTGACGAGATCGGCTAAGCGAAGACGTGACAGCGCGTAACTGGCTGCGCACCAGAGGAAGCAAGTCCACTCGATAAACCGCAGCCAAGGGATGCAAGCGACCATCGACGTAAGGGACGCAGATGGCGTCAGCGCCGAGCAACTCGAAAATTCTTCGGATGACCAAAGGCGACACGAAAGGCGAATCGCAAGAAGAAACGTAAGCGGCGTCGCAATGGTCCGCGAGCGCCGCCAGGCCGGCCGCCAAGCCGGCGAGCGGACCGCGTCCGGGTTCATCGTCGTGAACCAATTTTGCCGCTTTGGGAAGTGCATCAATCTCTTGGTCGACAGCGGCTACAACCACAACAGACGAAACTGCATCGCTGATTCGCTCCACCACGAGAGTAAGCAAAGTTTGACCGCCAAACGGCAGCGATGCCTTTGGTTGACCCATTCTCTTGCTCTGTCCCCCACAGAGCACAATGCCGGCAGTCCGCATTTCAGCCTTTCATCGGCGAAAATATGGTTTCGAGTTTCTACGGGCTGCCCTACATGCCCGATTTTCGTGCATCTCCAATAGCTTAAAGTGCCAGGAAGAAATGAGGAACGCACATACCTCTTTCAGGATGTCCGAAGAGCCCTTCATTTCCATTAAGGCGATCGGCATGAATTGGCTTCCCCAAAGTAGACCTCACGCTCCGCGTGAGGCGTTCCTCACGCGGAGCGTGAGGTCTACTTTTTTCTGCCGCTCGCCTTAGCGCATTCCAGAAACGAATGGGCGATTTTCGTAACCATAAGTTAGGTAGCGATTTGTGGAATGCACGCCTTCGCAAGTGTGCTCGAAGGCTTGTTAAGGGAGGGTATCTGAGTGACTCAGAAATGAATCATCACAAGTCCCATCCTCTTAACAATTTGCGGCGCACGAATTCGTTTCACTGATTTGAAGCTTAAAGCCGGACGCAATCGAGCGCCTCCAGGGCTTGACCGCGCTCTCAATTGAGCGAGGCTAAACGAAAGAGCACTTCTTCCGAGAGGTCTGCGGTTTATAGGATAATACCCGAAACCGCTTCGAAGAATTCGCGATCGAATCTCATTGCATGTTGGTGCAGGCACGGGCTACTCTGCTTGGATCTCATGCTTTCACCAAAGGAAAAGGATAAGCCACCCATGGGATTCAAACAGACATCCGAACACCGCTTCGGCAAAGGCTCTTTCCATCAAATCGGTCTCGTCCGCGGTCAATTCGGCAATGTGCCGATGGATCAATGGCTGTCGTTCATCGAAAAAGCTGGTTTCGACGGCTGGGAGGAAGCGAGTTGGGAATTGGACTTGGGCCGCTGCGCGACCGATACCGGCGCGGAGGCCTACGCCAAGGAGCGGGTCGCCCTGGCGAAGAAACATGGTCTGGAGATTTTCACGGTTGCGACGCACCTTCAAGGCCAAGCTTTGGGAGATGAGCCGAGCGCCAAGACTTTGCAGTTCGTGGGAGGCGAGCCGGTTGCAGCCTATAAAGCCTGGCGCAACAAGGGCAACAAGCCGCCGCGAACTGACCCCTATTTTGTGCCGGAGGAGGTCGGCAAATTAATCCACGAGAAATCGACGAACGATCTGCTCGCCTGCGTGAGGCTCGCCCATTTCCTGGGTAAGCTGCAGAACCGCAAGGTTGCTCTGCCCGGCTTCGTCGGTTCGCCGGCTCACTGCTGGAGCCACTTCTTCCTGTTTCCGCCGTTGCCCGGCAGCATCGCTGGACATGCCATCCCCGACGTGCGCCAGGTCAGCCTCGAACTGCTGGTCGAGCGTTTCAAGCCGGTCTTTGACGCCTGCAAGAAATACGGCGTCACGTTCGACCTCGAATGTCACCCGAGCGAACGAGCCATGGGCGACATCGAATCGGCGACCGATTACTTAGAGGCGCTGGACAAGGCTGGCTACGCCAGCGTGACAGGCTTCAACCTGGATGGCTCGCACATGGAATGGCAGGGGGTCTCGGTCGTTGAATTCATCCGTGCGTTCGCCGAGCGTATTCATTGCGCTCATATCAAGGGCGTGCAGGTCATGAAGGAGCACACGCGAGCAGGCCGCCTGGGCGGTCATCGCCCGATGGGCCATCGCTACAACGGTTGGAATTTCGTAACGGCCGGCACCGCCCGCGACGCCAACAGCGTCGAGGAGATCATGATCGAGCTCAATCGCGTCGGTTTCGACGGTGCCGTCAGCATCGAGTGGGAAGACAACGACGCCGAACAGCACGCCGGCGCCAAGACCGCGCTTGCGAATGTCCGCAAGGCCGACGACCCGCCCAGCGGCATGCGCCACGATCAGATGTTGAAGGCGTAAGGTGGTTTTTGGTAACTGCGACCTCATCCATGGGGGGCATATTTTTCGGGGCGGTAGGATTCCTCCTTTGTTGCGGGGGTCTTATGACCAGGCCACCGTCATGGAGATTCGCGCTCGATTCCGTGTTGCTTCTGTACTTCTGATTCAGCGGGGTATATGGCATGCCCTGCAGTTTTCCCTCTCCCGTTACGGGAACAGGAACCACCTTCTCTGCGACCGATACCTGCTGGGAAGGCGTAGGCAGTACCAGTATCAAGGTGTCCGGCTTGAACATTGCCAAGATGAATGGATCGATCGTCTCATGTTCTGAAAATAGCAATACGGTCGTTTTCTGCTTGAGCGCCTTCGTCAGTTCCTGGGAATCGACTCGTTTCCCAGCGGCTGTCATTGCGCGAATTTGATCCGCGGGTATTCGTTGCGTATTTCCGACGTGACCGGCTCATAGTATTGGGCCGAGGGCCTTTTTCGTTTCCGCCCGGGTAATACGTGCGTTGCACATAGGCAGTACTCAGGAAACTTACGCCAATCCCTCTAGCCTGTGTCCGGGCTTGAGCGAACACAAATGAGCGAATGCTTGTGGCCCCATGGTAGTCGCCTGCGGCGGCACATAAGACGTGGCCACGTCGGCCTTTATCTTGCATTCGGCTCGGGCTCTAAGCTCTTTTCTCCGGTCAGCGAAACTCTCACTAGAAATTCACCTGGCTGCGATGGAGTGAGCACCAAGGGGATTTGCTTGAGTTCCCCAGGCATAAGCTCGGGAAGCGGCAGCTCTACTGGATTAGCTTTAGTTTCGTGCTCGAGTTGCTTTTCGAAATGGCGGAAAGCAATAAACCTGTGGCAGGTTTATCGCCGGAGTTGGTAATTCTTATGGTCAGACTCGAGGGGGAGCCAACCCAAGAAGCAAGAGGCCCCTCCATCCGAAGCTTAATGGGCAGTTCTTGGGTATCCTCGACCTTCGGCATGGATGCAGCGGGAGGTTGTTCTGCCTTTTGCTGAAGTGTGGGAGCCCAGGTTGCGACCAACGTCCAATTGTCAGCAGAAACAGGAGCGACACGATCCGCATGGGAAACTCCGCCGAAAGAACGAACGTCGGGCCTCCTTACCACGGCGTCGCATTCTATCCAGAGCTGACCAATAGACGAAATAGCGGTTCGGGATGGGCCGGCGGGAGTATGTGTTCAGCCACAGCCTGAGCGATGATGAAAAGGCCGTAGCCGGGCCACAGGCCGTATTGACATCTCCGCAGCTACCTCGCCACCGCCTCAAGAAATGCATCCATCGAGCAAGATGCTCTCAGGAAAAGATGACTATCCTTCTGCTCCACCGTCAGGCTTTTCTTGAGTTGCGAAGCCAGGCGCTCGGTCTGCGCATTTGCCTCGAGACCAGCGGGTATTTGTCCCGGGGCCACGCCAAGGTGAGCCAAATAATCTTTGAGCCGGGTGGCAGCCGGCTCGTCGCGCAGGTCGGCGTCGGCTGCTGCTTCTAGCTTACTCTCGGCGCGAAGCCACACGCCAAGTCTTTGCAACGGAGCGAAACTCTCCAGGTCCCGTTGGGCTAGCATGCCCGATAGTGTCAACGGCGCCAAAACTTGTTCGCCATGGCGCGTTGCAGCAGCGAGCCAGACCATGATCCCGGTAGGGAGCGATTCGCGAAAAACCTCCTGCAAATCCGCATTGAAACGCTCGATTCCAGGATTGGCCGTCATAGGTACAAGATCGAAATCTTCCGGGGCCCGAGAAATCACCAGGGTGCGATCGTCGGGCATCCAGAGATTTAAGTCGAGCGTAATTCCTTGCGGTTGGAACCTAAAAAGGCAGCGCTTACCGCGATCGCTCCGCTCCGCGTTGAGTGCTTTGGTCAAAGCGTTTTTATCGAAATGCTGCCGCGAGCGGACCACCAAAGTGAAGCGCGGATCAATCGGTCTTCGACCCGGAGTCCCAGCACAGCATGGTCGATGTGATCCCAGGGCAGACCTGTAAGACGCGTCGAGTCGCGGGCCGGCGCCCCCGACCGAAAGCGAGCGCAAGGCGTTGAGAAAACGCCTGCCGTCTTCCTGTTCCGTGCACTCGGCGGCGTGCAGACCAAGGATCGCATTGACGTCCGAAGGGAGATATCCCAGAGCAGGCAAAGCGGACGGAGCCAACACAATCGTGTGAAGCGTTTCCGGGTCGGTTTGATCCGTCAAATGGTCGCGGGAACGGCGAACGGACGTCGTGTTCCACATAAAAACCAGACCGAGCGTCGCCATTCCCACCATGATCCCCAGAACGATCGAGGCTACCGGTTTTGGTTTGCGTTTGACAAACTCGGATCGAGTCGTGTCGATCACCTGGGCGCCGAACCAGCGGCATCCTGGACTACCGCAGTGTGCGGAAGCACTTCCTGCAACGCGGGCAAATGACGCCGCGACCAGGAAGGGACGGAAGTCCGGGCGGAAGCAGGGCATTGCAATAGGGACAGGTCGGAGTCTCGAGCTGGCATGTCGGTTGTGCTATTTCTTTTCACCCACCGGCACGGCGGGAGTACGCGGGCGAACAACGTCATCCAGCATATCAAATCGAGCCCGGATCGGCTTGCAGCCTGGGAAAGCCGCCCCCGGTCCATTGTAGGCGACGGTCAGCATTTTTCGCCCCGCTCGGCCTTCCACCTCGAAGACTATCTTGCCGTGGTGCTTGGATGCGCGGCTAGCGCTTGCCGCCAGAGCATCGAGCGACCAGCGTTTGTTGTCCACGGAAAGCACGCGCTCGTCCGTGCCCATCCCGCCTGCCAGGCAGGCGAACCGTAGGAATATCACGTCTCCCACGGTGCCATCCGGTCCAAGAACCAAGCCAATGGAATAGCTGAGATCG
>CAVVHZ010000018.1:0-13598 GCA_963748025.1 uncultured Gemmataceae bacterium | reverse complement strand
AACGCAGGGCGGCAACGACGAGATTCTGGCCCATTGCGAGCGGCATTTTGGCAACAACGCCAAGGCCGCCGAGGGAATTCGCCGGCTGCGCGAGCTGACCGGAGCGTTGCGCCTGGCGGGCGTTCCCGAGGAACGCTTTCAGCTCGACCTGGCCATTGCTCGCGGCCTCGATTATTACACGGGCACTATTTACGAGACCTTCCTGCTCGATCTGCCCGGCATCGGCAGCGTCTGCTCGGGGGGCCGCTACGACGATTTGGCCAAGCTCTTCACCAAGCAATCGCTGCCCGGGGTGGGCGCTTCCTTGGGCCTCGATCGGCTCGTGGCTGCCATGGAAGAGCTGGGCGTGCTGCAGAAAACGGGCACGCCGGGCAGGTGCTGGTGGTGCTATTCGACGCCAGTCGCATTGGTGAATATCAGGGCCTGGCCCGATCGTTGCGAGCCCGCGGCTTGGGGTCGAAGTTTTTCCGGAGCCCAAAAAAGTCGGCCAACAACTACAATACGCTGAGAAGCGCGGCTTCCTCGTGGCACTGATCGCGGGCCCGGACGAGTTCGCCCAAGGAACCTGGAAAGTGAAAAACCTGGCCGCTCGCACCGAGACTGCCGTGCCCACGACCGGCGTTGCCGAAGCCGTTGAAAGGATTCTTAGTAGCTGAACTCGTGAGAGTTCAGATTTGGCGGTCTCCCTGTAGCTGAGCTCGTGAGAGTTCGGGCCTCCGAAGTCTCACGACTACGCTTTTGCTTTCCGAAGCCTCACGACTTCGGCTACTGTAAGAATAGATTGGAATTCCGAAGTCTCACGACTTCGGCTTCAGGACTGTGCAAGCATGGATCGCAGCAACCATTACGAAGCGGCTTTCGAGGCTTACCTGCAGGAACGCGGGTTCAGCTACATTGCCATCGACGAGACCCGCCGAGCGCTTTATGGCGACAAGTCGCTCAAGAACCTCGATTTCATCGTGCATGCCACGACCGCTTCACACCTGCTGATCGACGTCAAAGGTCGGCGTTTTCCCGCCGGACCGCCGACGAAACCTCGGGCCGTGTGGGAATGCTGGTCCACCAGCGACGACCTCGAAGCTCTCGATTATTGGCGCCGGCTCTTCGGGCCTGGCTACCAGGGCCTGCTGCTGTTCCTCTACGATATCGATTTGGCCGTGCGCTTGCCCGAAGACGTCGAGGATCTCTGGTGTTTTCGCGGCCGCCGTTATCTCCTGCGGGCCATCGCCGCGGACGATTATCAGATGCACCGGCGCGTACGCAGCCCGCGCCTGGGGAACGGTCTCGCTGCCGGCCCCCGTCTATCGGCGGCTGGCGCAACCCTTTTCGCATTTCGTCCAACAAGCGCAGCCGGCTGTCGAGGAAGATTACTACGACATTGCCGACGCCACGCCTTTCTGAACCTTCCTGAGGCAGCCGTCCTTTGCGCGGTTGCGAAGCCATCATGACCCGTCTCAAGCTGGGCGTCGATCTGGCAAGTTTGGGATTGCCTCTGCGCAAAGGCTTGCAGGAAGCAGCCCGCATGGGCGCCACGGGCGTGGAGCTGCAAGCCACGGGCGATCTGTCGCCGCGCCGGTTGTCGCAAACGGGGCGCCGCGAGTTTCGCCATCTTCTGCAAACTTTTAATCTCGATTCGCCGCGCTCGTTTGTCCCTTTCGCCATGGGTTGGACGTTGCCGAAGGGCTCATGGAGCGCATCGATATTTTGACGCAAGCCCTGACGCTCAGTTTCGATCTGGGTCGCGGATCGTCGTCGCGCAAGCAGGGCGTCTCCCCGAATCCGAAGAAACTCCCGCGGCCCGGCTCCTGAACGAATCGCTTTTGACGCTAGGCCGACAGGGCGACCGCACGGGTACGAAACTGGCGCTCGAGTCCGGGCTCGATTCGGGTGAGAAGCTGGCGGCCTACCTCAATCGGTTCGAAACCGGCGGACTGGGCGTCTGCTACGATCCGGGCAACATGCTGGTCAACGGCTTCGATCCCTACGAAAGCCTGCGCGCTTTGCGCGGCAAGGTGGCGATCTGCCATGCCCGCGACGCGCGGCGAGCCGGCCCCAGCCGGGCGGCGGCGGAAGTAGCCGTGGGTAACGGCGACCTCGATTGGCTGCAATTCTTGGCTATTTTCGAAGAAATCGAATATCGCGGCTGGTTGACCGTAAAGCGCGAAGAAGCGCCAACAAACTCGCCGACGTGGCCGGCGGCATCGCGTTTCTACGGCGGTTGATGGGGCCGGGATGATCGTGGTGCAGTCAATCCCAACGTGTCGGCCTTCCATGCGCACCGAGACCCGACCGGATTTCACTGGCGATTCTGCATCACTTGTCCAATACCTCTCTTATTTTTCTGGCGAGCGAGAGAGGCGTGAAAGGCTTCTGAAGGAAGGCGACCTCCGCTTGCAGGATACCGTGCCGGATAACGGAATCGTCCGTGTAGCCGCTCAGGTATAACACTTTGAGATTAGGGTATTTCGCACCAAGCGTCTCAGCCAGTTCCCGACCGCTCATCTGGGGCATGATCACGTCCGTGACGAGCAAATGCACACTTTCGCGATGCTTCTCGAGGATTCGTAGCGCCCGCTTGCCGCTATCGGCAGCCAAAACCTGGTAACCGTGTGTTTGCAACACGAGTACGCCGATGGCACGGACCGCGTCATCGTCTTCCACGAGCAAAATGGTTTCGGTTCCCCCCGTTACATTCCCAGAACTCTGTGGGCGAGGGATCGAACGTTCGGGTTCTGTGATTGCCGGGAGGTAAATCTTGAAGGTCGTCCCGTGCCCCAACTCGGAGTAAAGATTGATGCTGCCCCCGCTCTGCTTGACGATGCCATACACGGTCGCCAGGCCAAGTCCCGTTCCCTTTCCCGGTTTCTTGGTAGTGAAGAAGGGCTCAAAAATGTGGGCCTGGACTTCTGGACTCATGCCGCCGCCGTTGTCGCATACGGCCAACTTGATGTAGTTGCCCACCGTGCAGTCCGGATGCATGGCGACATAATCTTGGTCCAATTCGACGTTGGACGTTTCAATGGTGAGGTCGCCGCCGAGGGGCATGGCATCGCGAGCATTGACTGCCAGATTCATCAGGACCTGGCCCATCTGGCCGGGATCGACTTTCACGAGACTCAAGTTCGGATCGAGGACGGTGGTCAGCAAGATGTCTTCGCCGATCATGCGACGGAGCAATTTCTCCGTCTCGTGAATTACTTCGTTCAAGTCGACCACTTTCATTTCGAGAATGGCTTGACGGCTGAAGGAAAGGAGTTGACGCGTCAGTCCGGCAGCGCGCTCCCCAGCTTCGGCGATCGCCTTGACGCCTTCGCGCCGCGAGTCGTTCGAGGTTAGCGTCCCTAGCAAAAGCTCGCTATAACCCGAAATGATGGTGAGGAGATTATTGAAATCGTGGGCCACCCCGGCTGCCAGCTGGCCAATGGCCTCCATTTTTTGCGACTGCAGAAGTTTTTTTTCCAAGAGTTTCAACGGCGAGATATCGGTCAGCACGCCCACAAAATGCGCCATTTGTTCAGCGGAATCGCGAATGGGCGAGATGGACAAACCATTCCAAAAGGAGGTGCCATCCTTGCGGTAGTTCACCAGTTCCACAAAACAAGATTGCCGGTTACCAAGAGCCGTGCGTATCTGCTCGATTGCCTCCGGCGCCGTTCCCGGGCCCTGGAGAAATCGGCAATTCCGACCGATGACTTCCTGCCGGCCGTACCCGGTGATTCTCAAGAAGCTGTCGTTGACGTAGATGATCGGGTTATCTGGCTGCTTGGGATCCGTGATGCACAATCCCTGGTCGAGCGACTCGATGGCCCGGTCGCGCAGTCGTAGGGTTTCCTCGGCTTCTTTTCGTTCCGTGATGTCGCGGGTGACATTGGCAAAGCCTATATGTTTTCCCAGGGCGTCGTGAATATTGGTGATCGTGGCGATCGCCCAGAAGGTCGCACCGCCTTTGCGGACGCGCAGTCCTTCCTCCTCGAACCGGCCCTCTTCCAGAGCGATCTGCAATCCTTTTTCGGGTTTGCCCGCCGCCTTATCCGCGTCGGTGTAGAAACACGAAATGTGCTGCCCGATAATCTCCGCGGCCTTGTATCCCTTGCTCTTCTCGGCTCCGGGGTTCCAGGTGGAAACTCTTCCAGCCGGGTCGAGCATGAAGATGCCGTAATCCTTGACGGCTTCCACAAGCAATCGAAACGGATCGTCTTCGGCATGCTTTTCGACCGTCAAGAAAAGAGCTTCATCGTTCGTCTTGGGTTCCATGAATACCTCTGGCGCCGGAGGTGGGGAAACCTACGCGGAATTTCTGCTTCAGGCCTAATCCGTCCTGCCAAAGCCTACGAGGGCAATGTCGTCATGTTGGCTGCGGCCGGCAGTGAATTCTTTCACAACCTTGACCACCCGTTCGCCCAATTCTCGAGGGCCATAGTTCTCGCCGCGCACGGCGGCAAGGATCCCCTTCGTCTGAAGCTGGACGTTTTGGCGTTCATGGCCTCGGGTACGCCGTCGGTGAATGCCAGAATGCTGTCTCCCGGCTTCAACGCAACCCGGCATGAGGCATACTCGAAGCCTTCGAGGATGCCGAGGGGCAAGCCCCCCACTTCGCTGCTGATCGCCTCCTCCACGGTGCGGGTGTCGCGGTGGTAAATGAGAGGAGGCGGGTGGCCGGCGTTTACGAGCGTGACGGTATGGCTCCGGGGATCGAGAACGATTGCCACCAAAGTCACGAAACGGTCCGCGATTCCTGAGCGCGTCAACAGGGAGTTGAGACGAGTGACGGCCGCCACGGGATCGTGCTCTGTCACCATGCAAACCCGCGCATCGGCGCTGAGCTTGGCCATGAGCAGGGCCGCCGCCACTCCTTTGCCGGCAACGTCCCCCACCAGGACGGCCACACGCCCGTGGGCAGCAGGATAAAATCGTAATAATCGCCGCCGACCTCGTGGGCCGACTCGTAGTGGGCGAAGAATTCGTATCCCGGAACTTCAGGCATCTTCAGCGGCAAGAAGCCGCGCTGCACTCCACGGGCTGCCTCCAAATCGAACTCGAGCCGCTGGTGAGCCAATTCCAGGTTGCGACTGTATTCTTCCAGTTCGACTTGCAGGCGGCGGATCTTCAGGTGCGTTTCGACACGAGCGTGCAGTTCCTCCATCTGGAACGGCTTGGTGAGGTAATCGACGCCGCCTAGGGCAAATGCCTTCACTTTGTCCAGCTCCTCGGTGAGAGCACTGATGAAGATGACCGGAATCCCCTCGAGCTTGCCGTCGGCTTTGAGGTGTTCGCAAACCTCGTAGCCGTTCATCTCCGGCATATTGATGTCCAGCAGAATCAAGTCTGGCGGATCGCGTTGCGCCGCCAGCAGCGCCAGCTTGCCGCTGGGAACGGGCCGGACTTTGTAGCCCCGGTCCTTGAGCATGCCGGCCAACACCTGAAGATTGGCGGGGGTGTCGTCCACTACCAAGATACTGGCAGGTTGGCTTCCGCACCTTTTTGATTTTTCATTGTTCAATGGGGACTCCCCGTACTGAAGAGATCGAGAAGTCTCTGGTATTGGAAGCCTTCGGCCAGGCCGCGCAGCCCCCGAGCAATGTGGGGGTCGCGAACTTCGATTTCTTGGATTCTTGCCAGCAACTGGTCCAGGTCTGCCGTGATGACGGCTTCACGCATCGGCTGAATGAGGTCCTCCGGCCAATCCGCCAGAGACTCGGTTGTGAGCGAAGCCCCCGTCCTCATGGGCCGCGGCGACAGGATTCTCGGCGTAAAGGTACTCCACTCCAAGGTGGGCATGAATCTTCTGGAACAACTCAATTTCCCTGAACGGCTTGCTGATAAAATCGTCGGCGCCGATCGCCATCAAGTCCTGCCGGTTCTCATCCATGGCACTTGCCGTCACGGCGATGATCTTGGGTTCCTTGCCGCCGGCCAAGGCCCTGATCCGCCGAATCGCTTCATGGCCATCCATAACGGGCATGCGGAAATCCATCAGGATCAAGTGCGGCCGCCATACTTCGAAGCCTTGGACGGCTTCCGCTCCGTTGGCCGCCAGCCGAATCTCGAAACCGACCGGGGCCAGAAGCTGTGCCAGCAGTTGGCGATTATCCTCCACGTCGTCGGCGATCAGTACGCGGCACTTCGCTTGCCCTGGCTGAAGCTTCAAGACATGCCGGGGCTGCTCGCGCGTTTGAACCTCCTGGGCCTCGCCTTCCTTCAAAGGCAGGCAAATCACGAAAACGCTGCCTTTGCCCACCTGGCTGCTCACGGTAATGTCTCCGCCCATCAGGCGCACAAACTCTCGGCTGATCGCAAGACCGAGTCCCGTGCCGGTCCCCGCTTGCTGCCCGGTCTTGGTTTGCTCGAAATGGCGGAACAATTTGGCTTGATCGTCAGGCGAGATGCCCGGTCCTGTGTCTTCAATTTCTACCCGCAGCACAGGTTCGGTCGCATCTTCGCGTTCCGCGCGCACGCCTATGCGGATGCCACCCTGCTCGGTGAATTTGACGGCGTTGCCCAGAACGTTGATGAAAACCTGGCGCAGCTTGTTGATATCGGTCACGATGTATTGCGGCACGGCGCCGATCATCTCCACCGCGAAGGATAGTTTTTTCTCATCCGTGCGGAGGCGGAACATCATTTCCAGATCTTTGAGCAGCACGGGCAAATCGAAAGTGGAGGGATTCAGCGTCGTGCGGCCCGCTTCGATTTTGGACATCTCCAAGATGTCGTTGATGAGGGCAAGCAAATGTTCGCCGCTCCGGTTGATGGTTCCCAAGTATTGGCATTGCCGGGAGGTGAGGTCCTGGTCGCGGAGCATCAACTGGGAAAACCCCAGGATGGCATTCATGGGAGTGCGGATTTCGTGCGACATGTTTGCCAAGAAAACGCTTTTGGCGCGATTGGCTTGTTGCAACGATTGCTCGTACCGCTTGCGTTCGGTGACATCGCGGGCCGCGGCAAACACTCCCTGCAGTTTCCGGTCGCGGTCGTGGAAGGTGCTCGCGTTGTAGGAAACGACCGTTTCCTTGCCGTCCCTGGCCCGCGCGGTCAGTTCGTAGTCGGTAAGTTTGCTTTCGCCCAAGACCAGCTTGATGCCGGCCTCGGCTCGTTCGGGGTCTGTGAAATAATCCTTGAAGGGCGCACCGATTAACTCGTCGCGCGTGCAGCCGGTGAGCGCCTCCATCTGCTTGTTGACATCGGTAATGATGCCGCGCGGATCGGTGGTTATCAGCGCATCAATGTTCGATTCGATCAGCGAACGCGTGTAGAATTGTTGATCGCGAAGCGCGCTGATCGAGCAGCATGCGCTCGGCTTCCACTTGCTTGCGTGCGGTGTTATCGGTGCCAATCAACAAATAACCGATAATCCCACCCAAGGCGTCGCGCAGCGCCGTGACCGAAACGATGGCCGGAAAGCGGCTGCCGTCCTTGCGGATATAGGTCAATTCATAAATATCCTCTATCCCGCGCGATGCCTTGAAAACCAAGGCCTCGAAGCCGGGCGTGATGGTGGTCCCGAGCTCGGTGCTCAGGGCTTTGGCGCGCGTAATCACTTCCTGCGGATCGGAAATATCAGCCGGGGTGATTTTGTTCATCACTTCGGCGGCCTCGTATCCCAGCATGCGTTCGGCGCCGACGTTGAAGATTTGGATAACGCCCTTCTCGTCCGTGGCGATGCTCGAGAAATTGGCACTATTGAAAATGGCGCTTTGCAACGCCCCGGCTTCGAGCAACGCTTCTTCTGCCCGCTTGCGCACGGTCACATCTTCCATGGCCAGGACCAACAATTCGCCGTGATGGCCTGCCTGAAGTTTCCGGGCGTTGAGCAGCATGACGCGGCGGCCGATGACCGGGAAAGTGTGTTCGAGCTCGAAATCGTTGAATACGGAACTCTTGGGGACAATGTCTTCGAGCAGTCTGCGCAGGTCGGGAATGTCCCACTGGCCATTGCCCAACTCGTAAATCAGCTGATCCACCGTCTCCTCGGCGGACACTTGAAAGGTCTGATAGAAAGCGCGGTTGGCTGACCGGACGCGCAATGTAGTATCGAGAATCAACAGAGGCTCGCGCACCGTATCGACGATGTTTAAGGCATAGTTCTGAATATCTTCGACAAGCGGCTGTGATTTCATCTGCAACGGACTCCGGTTGCGATCAGCACACGTTCATCAAGCGGGTACCCGCAATGCGAATGCCCAAGTGAGCCACAACGAGAGGCCCAGAGCCAGTTGCATGCCCATCCGTAGCGAGGTGCGCCTCAGGCCCCCGATCATGATCCAGTTGGCCTGCACCAACAGATCTTGCACTTTTTTCCCGACAATCTTCCGCGGATTGACGAAACCAAAAGTGACCAGGCGAACCGCCGGGGCCATCCACGATTCGAGCCAGGATTCGGCCCTGTCCAAGTTTACCTCCAAAGCGGTGCGGTCGAAGTGCTTGGCACTTAACATGCCCCAGCAGTCCAGAAAAAGCATGAATCCGCCAAAGAGAACAACTGCCGCGCACGGCAGCCGCGCACCGACAATTCCTCAAGGGTCACTTTTGCTGAATCAAAGACCAGATGAATAGCCAATGAATTTCCCACCATGAGGCCAAATGCTAATCCAATGGCAAGCAGCATGGGCCAACCCAAGAGAAGCGTCTTGTGCTTCTTCACCAATTCCAAGAGTTTAGGCCATCGACTCGAAGAGGCGTAGACCAGGCCAACCATGGCCAGATACATACGCACGCGAATTCCCGTGCTGACCACAAATGCCAACACAAGATAATAGTTGAACGCCATTAACAGGTTGATGGACCCAATCCAAGTGAGCCAATGCATGAGTTCTTGCAACGCTTCCTGATAGTGGACGAATTATGGTTTCAATACGGATGGAGTCGTGTCTTTCGGCTCCAGCGATTTCGTGAATATCTCAAGTTCCTTTTCCGACAGGGCTTTGTCGCGGTCGTACTGCATTGAAGCTTCCCGGCAAGTTGATCGCGCTTGCCGTCAATCCGCTCGCGTTTCCCGGCGCTCGTCGTCAAAGGGTTGTGGGTCAATTTGCCCCATCTCTGCTTCAAGCGGCCTTTGAGTTGCTTCCACCTTGCCTGGATTTGATCCCAATTCATGACGAAGCTCTCCTGATGAGTGAACGGCAATTGCTGCTTAGGCGATCTGCTGAGCCATGGCGGATTTGGATTTATTCATCGGTAGAGTCGTTCTGCGGCCAATGACCGCGAATGAAAAAAGCCGGCGTGGTCAAATACCCTAAGGTATTCGACGACGCCGGCTTACTCGTCAACGGACCCCTCGGCATGGCCGAGTTGTCCTTTAGCTAGTCATCCGACTTGTATCGAAAACTTGAGCATAGCCACCCGAAAGGGCATCAATGCTCCGCTGCTCTCTATTAATGTATGGTTCGGATGACGGAAATCAAGTGGATGTGATTTTATTTCCGCCTCCGCTAACGAACCTACTCTGGGTTGCATCGCTTTTCATGCGGGTTGGCTGTTGGCCGTGCTCCATTTCCAGTCGCGAATCTCCGGCAAGTCCTGGCCATGTTTATCGATGTATTGCTTGTGCTCGATGAGTTTGTCCTGCACCATCTGCTTCAGATAAGCTCCCTTGGCGCCCAAGTTCGGCAAACGATCCACCACGTCTTGCACTAGATGAAAGCGATCCAGGTCATTCTGCACTCTCATGTCGAAGGCCGTCGTGATGGTGCCCTCCTCCTTGTACCCCCGAACGTGAAGATTGTGATTGGTCCGGCGGTAAGTCAGCCGATGGACTAGCCAGGGGTATCCATGGAAGCCAAAGATGATGTGCTTATCTTTGGTGAAGAGCGAATCATAATCCGTGTCGCTCAATCCGTGCGGGTGCTCGCTTTGAGACTGGAGCTTCATCAGATCCACGACATTCACCACCCGGATTTTCAAATCGGGCAGGTGCTTGCGAAGGATGGAAACGGCGGCCAGGATTTCCAGCGTGGGTGTGTCGCCGCAGCAGGCCATCACCACGTCCGGCTCGGCGTCCTGGTCGTTGCTGGCCCATTGCCAAATGCCTATTCCTTCGGTGCAATGCACCACGGCGGCATCCATGGTCAGCCATTGCGGAAGGGCATGTTTGCCTGCAACCACCACGTTGACGTAATGCCGGCTGCGCAGGCAATGATCGAAGACCGAGAGGAGACAGTTCGCATCGGGCGGTAGGTATACCCGCACGATATCCGCCTTCTTGTTGATGACGTGGTCGAGGAATCCGGGATCCTGATGAGTGAAACCGTTGTGATCCTGCTGCCAAACATGGGAGGCAAGCAGATCGTTCAGCGAGGCGATCGGGCGACGCCAAGGCAACTCCGAGGTTACCTTTAGCCACTTGGCGTGTTGGCTGAACATCGAATCGACAATGCGAATGAAAGCCTCGTAGCTGTTGAACAAGCCCGTGCCGTCCGGTCAGCAGATATCCTTCCAACCAACCCTCACACTGGTGCTCGCTGAGCATCGAGTCCAACACGCATCCCGCAGGCGAGAGGAATTCATCATACTTTGGCTTCCCGGGCGTCCCACTGGCGATTGGTGACTTCGAAGACCGCGCCTAAGAGGTTCGAGATGTCTCATCGGGGCCGAAGATGCGGAAATTACGCTGATCCTGATTCAACTTGGCCACGTCGCGCAGGAATTTGCCCAACACGAGCGTATCTTGGCCGTCGACGGCTCCAGGCGCAGGCACCGCTTTACCGCGTGGAGGTGAAAATCCGGCATGCGCAGAGTCGCGCAAGAGCAGCTCCGCCGTTGGTGTGAGGATTGGCGCCCATGCGCCGGTTGCCCTTCGGCGCAGTTCAGCCAATTCCGCCACCAGACGGCCATTTTCGTCGAACAGCTCCTCGGGCTTATAGCTTTTCATCCAGCTCTCGAGCTGCTGGAGGTGATCGGGATGCTCGGCGTCCACCAGGATGGCACCTGGTGTGCCCGGAAGGTGCCCTCGACTTGCAGGCCATCGACTACTTTCGGTCCCGTCCAGCCTTTGGGCGACCTGAGGACGATCATCGGCCAACGCGGCCGAGTAGGGTCTCTTTTCTCTCCGAGCATTCTCTTGGATTTGCCGAATATCCTCGATGGCCTTTTCAAGGTGGCAGCCATCAGTTGATGCATTTTGACGGGGTCATCGCCTTCCACAAAATGAGGCGTCCAGCCGCAGCCTTGCAGAATTGCTCCAATTCCTCATGTTCGATCCGGGCGAGGACCGTTGGATTGCTGATCTTGTAGCCGTTCAAATGCAAGATCGGCAGCACTACTCCGTCAGTAATGGGGTTGAGGAACTTGTTGGAATGCCAAGCGGTGGCCAAGTGGACCGGTCTCGGCTTCGCCGTCACCGATGACGCAGGCGACGATCAATCGGGGTTGTCGAACGCCGCCCCGAAAGCATGGCTCAGCGAGTACCCCAATTCGCCACCCTCGTGGATCGACCCGGAGTTGTTGGCGCAACATGACTCGAAATTCCGCCGGGAAAGGAGAACTCCTTGAACAGTTTTTTCAAGCCCGCTTCGTCCTGGCTGGTATTCGGATAAATTCGCTCCAGGTCCCTTCGAGGTAACGTTGCCTACGAGTGCCGGGCCGCCGTGACCGGGACCGGCGATGTAAAACATATCGAGGTCATACTTCTTGATGACCCGGTTCAAATGCACATAGATAAGTTCTGTCCCGGCGTCGTGCCCCAGTGGCCGACCACGAGTGGCTTCACATGCGATGAGTTTCAGGGGCTCCTTCAGCAGCGGATTTCGTAGAGATAAATCTGGCCGACGGACAAATAGTTGGCTGCCCGCCAATAGGCATCGATCTTGCGGAGCTGCTCCGGCAACAACCCCGTCCTTGCCCGCGGGGTTCGAGGTGGGTTGGCTCTTAAGGAGACTCGTTTGAACTGTCATTTGATACCTCAGTTCGTCTTTGGTTTGGCCAATGATTCGTACCCTGCCAACACCTCGAACAACTCCTCGTCAATGGAAGTCTGCGCAGGCGGCGGAACGTCTGGTTCAAGGTTCCCACCAGGTCGTCGATGTTTTTTTCTGCTCGTTGCATGGCGGCCAGGCGGCTGGCGTTTTCGCTGGCCAGCGATTCGGCGCAAGCTTTATAGAGCGAAACAAAAAGATACTCGCGGACGAGGGCCTGCAGCGTCTGTTCTTGGCCACCGACAACCTCAGGCAGGTTTTTGGTCGGCCAGGGCAGTAGGCCAGCCTCCGTTCCCATTGTGCGTCTAGAGGCGAAAGGCGCTGCTTGACGGGTCCCTATCACGCCCCGGCCCTGGGACAGTTGTGAAAGAGGTAAAATGGCGTGACTTCGCCCGGATCGCGATGCCCTTCGCTCTCGATGAGAATCTGGCCGACGAGCGGTGTAATCGCGTTCACGGAAGTCGGCACGGCGAAGAGTCCCACCAGCGGGAGCCCGGCATCGGTAAGGCGCACCGTGCGCGCCTCGCCGACGGCCCAGATCTTCTTCTTGCCGGGCAGAGCACCTAGCTCCTTGCGACAAAATCCGCCAACACATCATTGAATTGGCCGACGAGTCCCTGATCCGACCCGAAGACGATGGCTATCGAGGGGCGAGGGCCATGGGTCAGCGGTGAAATGGGGAGGCTGGCGTCTCGGGCTCGCCCCTCGTTCCTCGCCTCTCGCCTCTTGGACGAGCTGCCGCGCTTGCTCAAGCAAACAGCTAACCCCAGTTCCACCGTGCGATAATAATCCGCAAGCGCGAGCACCGACTTCTCGTATTGTCCGAGCTCGCGGCGAGCCAGGGCCTTCATCGAGCGGACCACGGATTCCAAATCGCCCGCTCCGGCGATCTTGCGGCGCAGACCATCCAAGGTATCGCTCATGGGTTCTTCTTGGGTTCGGGAGCGGGTTCTGGCTGAGGAGTGGGGCGATAGGCCGTAGCCCACAACTTTTTGCAGGATCCGGGTCTCTGCAGAGTCCGCTCGGCTGGTCAGTCTTTCTCGAAGCAGGGCGACGAACTGCTCCGGCGGCGTCGCTGCCAGGCCTTTCTCGGCGGCTTTCATCCGCATTTTGCGGATCAGCACTCGGTCGAGCATCGGCCGCCGGGAATCCCCAGGAGGATGACGATTTGTTCGGCAGACGGATACAGGTTGAATTGCCGGCTGCTATGGAGCCCCGATGCGCGGCCGTGCTGATGGTCTTCCCACGTAGTGATCGTCGAGGCGGGTGCACGAATTTGGCGAAGGATTTCCAGTTCGATCGAACTGGGCGTAGGCGAGCTTGAGATCGCCCGCCCACCGCTCCGGTAGGCCGCCCATCGCCCCTTGCCGCCAACCGCGCAGAAACGGACTTGCCGACATCCACCGCCGGAGAGTCCCAGTTTCGAACAGCGTCGGCGAGAGATAGATTTGACCATCGGTAATGGAGATGAGGTTGGTGGGAATGTAGGCAGAGATGTCCTGTGCCTCGGTCTCGACGATCGGAAGGGCGGTCAGCGAACGCCGCCGCGTCGTTATCAAGGTGGGTGGCGCGTTCCAGCAGCCGCGAATGAATGTAAAAGATGTCGCCGGGAAAAGCTGGCGCCCCGGCGGACGCGTAACAGCAGCGACAACTCGCGATAGGCGCGCGCGTGATTGGTGGCAATTAATC
>CAVVHZ010000017.1:0-42645 GCA_963748025.1 uncultured Gemmataceae bacterium | reverse complement strand
GGGCATACACACCAATGGTTGCCAACTCTCTTCAGGCAGGGCAATCAGCATGCCTTCTGTTGCTGCTGCGACTTCATTCGCCAAGTAATAGCTCGAAAGTGCCACCTCAACCTGCTCGGCTTCGCTCGGGGTGGTCGCATTAGCACTGGCAATTGCGGCACGCGTGACGACTAGGATGTTGTAGGCCGCCATGGTTAGAGCAAAGGCAAATAACGCTGCTTTGGGATAACCCAAGGTATTGATCTCGCAACGCAAGTTTACGGTCAATTCCTGGAAAGCGGATTCGATCCGCCAACGCGTTTCGTACAGTTTCAACACGCGTTTGGCTCTCAAGCGTTCGGCCGGTACGTTCGAGTAACGCGCAGTTCCGTCGAACCGTCGCGCAAGGGTTCCTTCAACCGGACGATGATGCAACGACATTCAAGCCAACCGACGCGTACGCGTTGCTCATAAATCTTCCCGCTCGCGTTGGAGCTGCAGGCCTGCTCCTTTCCCAACGGTTGCAGTTTGGTCCCGGCATGATGTCGGATCAAGAAAAACGCCTTCTTCTCGGCAATACCCCCCATGTAGTCGATGGTGCAAAAATTGCGATCCGCCAGCCAAAGATCGTCGGGCATCACCAGCGCCAGCACGTCCGGGTATAATGCCCGTTCACTTGTGTAAGCATCTTCGCAAGGAATGATATCGGTCAGCAGGCCGGTGTTGCCATCACGCACCACGAGCGACATTCCGGGCAGGGCTGCGGCCCCATAACCGCTTAAACTATCCAACCGATGATCCGTGCCCGCCAAAAAGTTGCCGTCCAGGGTTCGTAAGCGCATCCCGGTCACCTGGGACTTAGGACGGTTTGCAAAGGTCTCCATGATGACCTTCAGCCCCGGCCCCGGTGTCGTGGACCAATCCCCGAGAAATCCCTACTTCAAGGCCGTTGACCTTGTTGTAAATTGATGCCAGTGAAACCGATAGCGGCGGTCCGTGCCGAACGGCGGCATGCAAGGAGCGATACTTCCGCGTCACGACCTCCACCATGAGTTTGGTCACGGTGCTGAAACTCAGTTCACGCAAATACTGCGATTGGGCGTGCCGCTCGAATCAAGCATCCAGTACCGTGTCAGAAAAAACACGCCGCATGGTCGCCTGTACCATCACGGCCACGGAGATGCCGCAACGAACCGACTAAATATTTCGTCCATGAGTAGCTCCTCGCCATCCTTGAGATAGATTCCCAAGCATAGCAAGGACTTACAGGTCACTAGGCACCTTGAAAGGGGTAGGCGTCAGCCCCTGGAATAGATCAAAAAAACGTCCAGCCCCGGTAGGGGCGACAGTGCTGTCGCCCCTACCGGGGCTTGTGCCTTTCCCTATCTCACCAGCGGCTGACGCCCCTGGCTATTATCTGCCGCCCCTACCGGGGCTAAGGCACGGGACCAGCTTCAACTTTGGAAACGCTGGGCTCCGACAGTTCTTGATGGTGGTATTGATCGTTCTCAAACCAACGGCGTCTTGCCCGGGACGGCCACCGGCGGTTCCGGCAGGCTCATGTTCCAGGCCAGCTTCTTGCGGCATCAGGTCCTCCTTGGAGTTCATGGCCTCGTCCCACGTCACGTTCTTGCCGGTGTAGGCCGACATGCGGCCCATGATGGCCGTCAGCGTGCTTTCGGCCACGCTCTTCAGCTCGTTGACCGGCTTGCCCGCGCGGATGCTGGCGATCAGGTCGGTGTGCTCCTGCACGTAGGGATCGACGTCGCTTTCGGCCTGCCGCGGCTCCAGCTCGCCTTGCCGTTGATCGTCGTAGGTGTAGCGTTGACCTGGCAGTTGCCCTTGGTGCCTTGAACGGCCTCGGAGACGCTGTTCGCGCAGCCAGTCGATCTGCCGGCACATGCTCAGCACGTGGACGCCGTTGGGATATTCGTAATCGACGGCGAAGTGATCGAAGATCTCGCCATACTCGGGATCGGTCCGCACCTGGCGGCCGCCCATGCCGACGGCCTTGACGGGATGGGCATTCAGGACCCAGTTGATGACGTCGAGGTTGTGGACGTGCTGCTCGACGATGTGGTCGCCGCACAGCCAGGGGAATTGTACCAGTTGCGGATTTGGTACTCGAGATCGGTCCAGCCGGCTTGCCGCGGCGTGACACCACAGAGCGCGCCCTGGTTCCAGTAGCACGCGGCCGGCGACGACATCGCCGATGGCGCCGTCGTGAAGCGCTTGATCGTTTCGATGTAGCCCGCCTGGTGGCGGCGCTGCGTGCCGCCGCCGATGCACAGGTTCTTTTCCTTGGCGCTTCATCGTAGGCGCAGCACCTTGCGAATGCCGGCGGCGTCGATGGCGACCGGCTTTTCGGTGAAGATGTTCTTGCCCGCGGCCACGGCCGCGGCGAGGTGGATCGGCCGGAAGCCGGGCGGCGTGGCCAGGATGATGTAATTGGCGCCGCTGTTGAGGACCTTCTCGAAGGCATCCAGGCCGACGAAGCACGCGATCTTCGGGCACGTCGACCTTGTTGCCCAGCTCCTGAACGCGTCTGGTCTCGTGCGACGATCCTGGCTAAGGTTTTGCTGGCAGCCCTCCAGGCGATCCTTGAAGGCGTCGCCCATGGCATACGATCTTGACGTGCGGGGCGGCGTGCAGAACATTGTCCGCGGCCCCGGTGCCGCGGCCGCCGCAGCCGATCAGGCCGATCTTGATGTCGTCGCTGCCGTCCGCATGTGACGCTGGCGAGCAAGCTCATATTGGCGGCCA
Source organism: uncultured Gemmataceae bacterium (assembly GCA_963748025.1). Taxonomy (GTDB): domain Bacteria; phylum Planctomycetota; class Planctomycetia; order Gemmatales; family Gemmataceae; genus CAVVHZ01. The sequence goes on along the minus strand of CAVVHZ010000017.1, from coordinate 39,903 downwards.
GCGCGCCGCCGGCCGCGGCGCTGGTTTTCAGGAAATCCCGGCGCGATGCGGCCCGATTTCTTCGTGATGAGACTCACTCATTGAGCTTCGTTCTCACTGGTAGGATGCGGACTAAAGTGTAAGCGTGCGACGGTAAGCCGTGCATCGAGCGACCGCTATCTGGCTCTCGCGGGTCACTTTCGAGCGGATGCCTTTCAAATTGTCCTGTTCTTCGACCGGCCGCACAACCCGGAAACCGACAAATTCCGCGCTGGTCAGCCACCAGATGCTTTGCGGCCGTTGCGGATCGAGCTTGATCCAGGTTTTGTCGGAAGCCCGGCGCAGCCGCACGCGGCACTTTTCAGGGCCATCGGCCCAGGAACCGCCGCGAGCCACGTCGGGGAAGCGATCGGCCGTGGGCATGTTGACCGGGCCCAAGGTTGGCTGCGTCAACGAAAACGCTTGTATATGCATCCGGCTTGTAGCTATCCAGGCACCACTCGGCGACGTTGCCGTACATGTCGTAAAGCCCCCAGGGGTTGGGCTTTTTCTTGCCGACCGGATGAGGCTGCTCTTCGCTATTCTTGGCATACCAGGCATAGTCGCCCAACGTGGCGGGATCGTTGCCGAACGAATAGGCCGTCTTGGTGCCCGCCCGGCAGGCGTATTCCCACTCGGCCTCGGTCGGCAGGCGATAGGGCTTGCCTGTCTTCATTGACAGCCAGCGGCAATACTGCATGGCGGCATGATGCGTGATGCTGATGACGGGATAGCCTTCTCGGCCCAGGCCAAAAGTTTCGTCGGCATAAGGCGGCGTCGGCCTGGTAAGAGCATCGGCCGGCGATTTGACGAGCCCGGCTTTAGCAAACTCTTCGTCTTCCTTGGCGGGATTCATCGTCTTCCAGTATTGGTCGTACTCGTCCCAGGTGGTTTCGGTCTTTTCCATCCAAAAAGGCCGAATGGTCACGGGGTGAACCGGCCCCTCATCTGGCGAACGGCCCTTTTCGCTTTCGGGGCTGCCCATGTCGAACGTTCCTCCGGGAATGCCGACCATGGTGAACTTGACCTCGGACCCGGGCGAGGTTTGTTCGTAATCGGCTGGCTTGGCGCCGGCGACGTCCGCGAAGCCAGAAGCCGCGGGCTCGCCCACCAAGACGAGGGCTGCCAACATGCCGGCGCCGGCGGCAACTCCCATAAGTAACTGCAAGAATCTGCGCATCTTTGTTATGCTCCAAGTTGTGGTCTTGGCTGGGCCTAAACCCGCTACCAAGCTCGATTCTGGGATTCTACAAGATGTGGCGAAATATCGCAGCCGGCATCGCTCTGTTCCTGGCTTGCACTACGCATAGCAGCAGCGCCGATGAGCCGAACTTGAAGCGGTTCGAGTTCACCGAGCCGCACATGGGCACGACTTTTCGCCTGGTGCTTTTCGCCCCGACCCAAGCCGAGGCCAAGCAAGCCGCCCGCGCCGCCTTCGCCCGCGTCACGGAGTTGGACAATCGCCTGAGCGATTACAAACAAACCAGCGAGCTGATGCAGCTTTGCCAAAAAGCCGGCGGCCCGCCCGTGCCGGTCAGCGACGACCTCTTTCGCGTTCTCGAGTATGGCCAGAAAGTCTCCGCCATGTCCGATGGCGCATTCGACATGTCGGTCGGGCCATTGACCAAACTATGGCGGCTGGCGCGGCGCACGCATCAAATGCCCGATCCGGAAAAGTTGGCTGCAGCTCGGGCTCTCGTCGGTTACCAGAACATAAAACTCGATGCCAATAACCGGACCGTTCAACTTTTGAAGCCAGGCATGCAACTCGATTTGGGCGGCATTGCCAAGGGCTTTAGCGGCGACGCCGTGTTGGAGACCTTGGCCAAAATGAAGATTACCCATGTGCTTCTCGCCGCCGGCGGTGACATTACCGTCGGCGATCCGCCTCCGGGCTCCAAAGGCTGGGTCATCGGTATCGCTCCACTCGAGGATCCCAAGAAGACGCCAAGCCGCTTCCTGATGCTGTCCAATCAGGCCGTTTCCACCTCCGGCGACGCCGAGCAATATGTCGAGATCGGCGGCAAACGCTATTCGCACATTGTCGATCCGCATACCGGGTTAGGCTTGGTGGGCCGCATGAGCGCAACGGTCGTGGCCCGGCACGGCATCCAGTCGGATAGCTTGACGAAGACGATCGCAGTGCTTGGGCCAGAACGCGGACTAAAGATTATCGACGGCGTGGAAGGAGCCGTGGGGCTGCTGGTTCGCAAGAAGGATAACGGCGAGGAAGAAGTATTCGCTTCCAAGCGGTTTGACGCGGTGACGCAGCAAAAGGCGAAGCCATAAGAAGGAGACTAACTACAAAGTTGTGCGCGGGTCTCAAGACCCCGTACCACGGCGACATCATGCATAATCGGCGAAGCCCGCGGACTGTGTCCCGTGTGTGGTCTCCGACCACCCTTCCGGCGAACACGCCCTAGAGCGTGTGAGGGATCGCGCCATGAAAGCGAAGAAGTGCCCGTGCAGGTGGTCGGGAGACCACAAACATCATGCGGAGGACGCAATCCGCTCGAACCGAGGCACGATTCCGCGGTGCGAGGTCAGAGACCCGCGCACAACACACATGAGCACTACACCTCATCGGAAGTCTTGCGACTTCCGCTACGTTCGACTTCAAAAGGAGCAACCCATGGAACCTCGCTTAAACGCAGCAAAGCTGGCCCCTGAACCGCAAAATGCGATGTATGCCCTGGGAAAATATCTCGCCAAATGCGGGCTCGAAGCGAACTTGCTGGAGTTGATCAAAACCCGCGCATCGCAAATTAACGGCTGCGCCTATTGTCTCGACATGCACACCAAAGATGCCCGCGCCGCAGGCGAGACCGAGCAGCGTCTCTACACGCTCAGCGCCTGGCGCGAGACGCCCTTCTTCACGCCTCGAGAACGCGCGGCATTGGCATGGACCGAAGCCGTCACGCTCATCAGCGACAGCGGCGTGCCTGACGCGATCTATGAAGGAGCCCGCCAGCATTTCAGCGACAAGGACCTGGTCGATTTGACCTGGGCAGTAGCCGCCATCAATGCCTGGAATCGGATCGCCATTAGTTTTCGCATGGCGCCGGGGCAGTACAAGCCGCAGACCCATTGATCGTTATCGACTTTACAGAAATGCACCTGGGGGCACCATTGCCCAAACGGACTCACAAGAATCTTTTAGCCCAGCGGCGAATCGCCGGGCAAACGGTGCATAGCTGGATAGAGGAGATCCTGCTATGTTTTCGTTCCGCTCTCTGTTCCAGCGTTCGACTTCCGCCATGCCGCGGCAAAGCCCGGGCCCACCGTCCGCGACCCCGGCCCGTCGCTCGGCCTCGGCTCGAAGCGCTCGAAGAACGCACGCTGCTCAATAACCGATTTGTCGTCCCGTTGGGCGTGTCCGCCGATAATGTCACTGATTTCGGCTCGTTGCAGTCTGTTCTGACGACGCCGGGGCTCAAAACCGGGGACGTCATCCAGATTGAGCCCGGCTCGCTGCCAGGAAACGTCACCCTCGACAATCTGATGGCGCCGGCAGTGACCAACTTGACTATTCAAGGGGACCCGGCCGCGCCGCTGGCAACTATTCCCCAATTCACGATCAGCAATCAGGCCGAAATTCCGGCCGCCGAAGCCGGATTGACGCTGAGCAACGTTAACGTGGGCCTGGTCAATGTGGGCAGCCTGACCTTCGATGCGAAGGTTACCATCGTCGACTCCTCCATCATCGACAGCAGTGCCTCGGGTAACCCGGGAATCTCTCTCTTTCCCCGCGGCAGCAACGTCGCCGATTCATTGACGAACTCAACGTTCGCCCTCCAAACCACTGTCCCGATCGGCCCTTTGGACGGACTGGTGGATGTCATCCCCAGCGCCGGAACCGGCTGCAGCAACATCTTCAGCAACGATCTCTTCGTCGGGAACAACTATTCCAGCCCGCAAAGCGTCCTCCTCTTTTACAAAGGCTCGAGCGCGACGGAATTGTCGGCTTCCCATGACCTGGTGGAAAACAACACCTTTCTGGGCATGCCCGGCTCGGACCTTAATGCTCTGTTTTTCAATGCGGCTTCGGAAGCCGGATTGACCGTCCAGAACAACACGTTTTCCGATCCCGACCCCAATGTGACAGGCATATGGCTGGACAATTCGGCCAATAACACCAACGAGGAAACCATCCTTGATAATAATGTCATCAATCTGCCCGGCCACGATACCGTCGGCCTGCGGGTATATAGCGGCTCAGCTACCACCGTTCAGGAAATCGCCCTTATCAACAATAACCAAATCGGCACCAATGTGAGCGATGGCACCGGACTGTTCATTGCGACGGACGGCAGCCCCACTTACGTTCAAGCCAGCCGAAACAACTTCCAAACGAATGAGACGGGTGTTGTGGTTCAGTTCACCGCCAGCACCGTCAATCTCCATATTGATCTAGGCGGCGGATCGAATCTTGTCTTGGGCAGCAGTCCGGGCGCCAACGATTTTCGCGGCCTCCCTGCCGCCACCGCCTCCCACGGGCCAATTGTGGTCCTGAGGCCCAACCCACGGCCGCATTTAGCATTAGCGCCAAGAACAATTTGTTCAGCAGCACGACGCCTCTGGATTTTGCCGCCGTCAACAAGGTGACCGTGGACACATCGGGTGGCCTGACGGGCAACGCCGCCTTCGTCGAATCTCTCTACGTCGATTTTCTGCAACGTGCGGGCAACACCAGCCAGGGTGGCGACGCATTCTTCTGGGTCAATGCTCTGGCGAGTGGCGCCATGACCCAGGCACAAGTGGTGAACGGCATCTGCCGCTCGCAGGAGGCGCTCGGTCTCATTGTCGACGGGCTCTACGAGAAAATCTTCGGGCGCGCTGCGGACGCAGGCGGCCAGGCTGCCCTGGTCGGCATGCTCATGAATGGCGCCACCATCGAGCAGGTCACCACCCTGATGGTGGCTTCGCAGGAATTCGCCAACTTGGCTGGTACCGACGCTGGTTATGTGGCCTCGTTATATGTGAAGTTGTTGGGCCGCATCGGCTCCTACACTGAAGTGTCGGGTTGGCTTTCCATGCTCGCGACCTCCGGGCGAGCTGCCGTGGCGAACTCCCTCTTGAGCTCCGCGGAATACCGCGGCGACGTGGTGCAGCAGCTTTATGGGTTCACCTTGGCGCCGACCGTTTCGGAAGCAAGTTTGTTCTTTCCGGTTCTGCATCGCACGAAGTCCCCCATGCCCGCAGAAATAGCTGGTTGGGTGAACTCATCCCAGGATGTATTGTCGATCGAGTTCAGCTTCTTGGGAACGGCCGAATTCTTCAGCAACGGATAGGGCCGAAAAACAATCCACGGACGACCTGAGCAAACGCCGCGATCAGCTTAACACCCCCCGAATCACATGCCCGTGCACGTCCGTGAGCCTACGTTGGGCGCCGTTGTGATAAAACGTGAGCTTTTCGTGGTGCAGGCCCAGAAGATGTAGAATGGTCGCGTGGAAATCGTGGACATCCACCACGTTTTCGATCGCTTGATAGCCGAACTCATCGGTCGCGCCGAACGAAAACCCGGCCTTGACGCCGGCCCCGGCTAGCCACGCCGTGAAGCCCTTGGGGTTGTGATCGCGGCCCATGGTCCCCTTCTGAAACGTGGGCATGCGGCCGAATTCTGTCGTCCAAACCACGATGGTGTCGTCGAGAAGGCCGCGGGCTTTGAGATCGCGCAGCAATCCCGCCAATGGCTTATCCAAGATCGGGCCGTGGCGGTTGTAGTCCGATTCAATCCGCCGGTGGCCGTCCCAGTTCAGGTTCCCCTCGCCCATGGCGAAGGCACCGTTATAGAGCGTGACGAAGCGAACGCCTCGCTCCAGTAGTCGCCGCGCCAAGAGGCAATTGCGGCCGAAACCGGCCAGAATCGGGTTGGCATCATCCAGGCCGTAAAGTTGCCGAGTCGCCCGGCTTTCGCTGGCGAGATCGCTGACTTCGGGAGCGTGGAGCTGCATGCGCGCCGCCAGTTCGTAAGCGGCAATGCGGGCGCTAAGCTCGGTGTCTTCCGGGTGCCGTTTCTGATGCTCCTCGTTCAAAAAAGCCATATAGGCACGCGTCGACCGATCGGCATCTGCACTGATGTCGGCCGGCCTGGCCAGGTTGGCGATCGGCTTATCGGCATTGAAAACCGTGCCCTGAAAAACCGCCGGCAGGAAGCCGTTCGTCCAGTTGGCTGGTCCCTGCTGCGGCCCGCCGCGCGGGTCGGGGATGGCAACGTAAGCGGGCAGATTGCTGTTAGCGGTGCCAAGGGCATAGCTCACCCAAGCGCCGATGCTCGGAAAACCCTCGGTGGTGAAGCCCGTGCTCATGAAGCATTCGCCCGGGCCGTGCGTGTTGGTCTTCGAAGTCAACGAATGGACAAAACAAAGATCGTCGACGCACTCGCCTAGATGAGGCAGAAGGTCCGAGGTCATTTTCCCGACCCGGCCGCGCGGCTTGAACTTCCAGGGGCTGCGCGCAGATTGCCATTCTCTCCCTGAAAGGTAATGAGCTTGTCGGAGCCGGGCATGGGCTGGCCATGCATCTTCCACAGGGCAGGCTTATAATCGAACGTGTCCAGATGGCTGACCGCTCCGGTGCAAAAGACGTGCAATACGCGTTTGGCCTTGGACGGGAAATGGCTCTTCCGCGCCGCCACGGTGGACTGCACTTCTTCGCCAGCCTGCAAAAGGCCCTGTTCCGCAAACAGCGCGGCCAAGGCGATGCCGCCTAATCCTTGGCTCAGATCGCCGAGAAAAGCCCGGCGGTCCAGCCAGCGCGACGGTTTCGGCAACAGGACCGGTATCTTAGTCGACATAAACGAACTCGTTGGCATTGAAAAGCGCTCGACAAAAAGCCGTCAGACCAAATTGGCGAATCAGGCTCTCGGCGTGGACCGTTTCCGAAGGCGTGGCCGGTCGGCCAAAAGCCAAGAGGATGGCTCGGTTGATTTCGCGAACCGGATCGGGGCCCGCTTCGCGCTCCAGCCGCTGGGCGAAAAGGGCCGCTTGATCTTCGATGAAAGCACTATTGAGAAGATTGAGGGCCTGCAGCGCCGTTGTCGAGGTTGTCCGCCGAGGCTTTGCCAGGGCGCCATCGGGACAGTCGAACAGCCCGAATATGGGATCTTGCTGCGAGCGGGGCTGGAACTGGTACACCATTCGGCGATATTCATCGGCTTGCAGGTGGGTGCGCGGTTTGAAAACCACCACGTAATTCGAATCTTTCTCCCACAGAAAATAGCCGGGGCCGCCCATCTTTTCGTTCAACTGGCCGTTCACTGCGAGGATGGCATCGCGAACTGCTTCCGCTTCCAGCCTGTGCGGGGTCTGCCTGCTCAGCAAGCGATTCTGCCGATCGATTTCTTGGGCAGCAGGGTCAATGCGGCTGGCTTGACGATAGGTGGCGGACAAAACGATCATCCGGTGCAGTGGCTTGAGGCGCCAGCCTTCACGCATGAACTGGCCGGCTAGCCAATCCAGCAGCTCCGGATGACTTGGCTGTTCGCCATTGCGGCCAAAATCGCTTGGTGTGCCGACCAAGCCGACGCCAAAGTGATGCTGCCATATCCGATTGACAAAAACGCGAGCCGCCAACGGATTCTCGGAGTTGGCAACCCAACGGGCGAACGCTCGCCTGCGTTCTCCTTCTGGCGTGTCGGCCGGCAAATCTAAACCGGGCTTGACGGCGCTCAGGGCGCCAGGACTCACCTTTTCTTTCTTCCGCATTGGGTCGCCGCGGACGAGGACATAGGTTGCTTCAGGTTTCGAGAAAGTGCCTGCATAGATCCGCTGCGTTGGTTGCAGGGTGGCTAGCCGTTCACGCACGTTTCGTATCTTGGCGATGAGCGCGGCATCCTGGCTCGAAGTTGCACGCGTAGCCGCACTGCCAACCGATTTTCGATCGGCCGAGGACGCGACGACTTTCCAATGTTCCGGCTCGGTTTCGACTTCGATTCGGTAGCGTGCGGCCAGGCGATCCTTGAATGTACCTTCGCGATCTCGGCCCCAGACAATACGGTCGATCGTGGGCTTCTTGGGCAATTTCACCTGCACCCAACCGCGGCCCTTTTCATTCGAGATCCAGCTATGGCTGTTGCCGTAGGCGCCGTCATTCAGGTGCTCCAGCCGGTGAATCGAAGAATTGGGATAAGTCGAGGATGCCGTTGCCAAGCCCACCGGCACTCTCCAGGGCCACATTGTGCGGCGAACTTCCTGAAGTGTAGATCTCCAGCTCATCGATGCAGGGCTCCGATCCGTCCGTGGTTTTTTCGACGACGAAGCGAACTTTGCGCGTGGCGACCGGCTCGAAAACCTCGACATTGCGACGGGCATTGACCGGCGCCCGGTTAGGCTTCTTGGCCGCAGGATTAGCCTTCGCTTGCCGACGATCGAGCTGCAAGTCCAGACGATTTAGCTCCGCTTGCAAGCGGACTGCTTCCGCCCGGCGACCAGCGGCATCATCCACGGGGATAGCCCGCTCGTCATGATGGACGCCGGCGAAAATCGCTTGCATGCGATAGTAATCGCGCTGGGGGATCGGGTCGAATTTGTGGTCGTGGCAGCGGGCACAGCCGACCGTCAAGCCGGTGAGGGTCGCCGCCGTGTTGGCGACGATGTCGTCCAAATCGTCCATGCGTTGTTGCAAGCTGCCGTCCAACGTGGCATTGCCGACAGTGTCGTGGGAGCCGGCCACGAGAAAGCCTGTGGCCGCTTTCGCGAGCAGGTCCGCTTTGGGCAAAGTGTCGCCCGCCAGTTGCTCAAGTACGAATTGTGGGTAGGGCAGATCGCGGTTGAACGCCCGAATCACGTAATCGCGATAGGGCCAGGCATTGGGTCGTAGTGTATTCGTCTCGTAGCCGTGGCTCTCCGCAAAGCGAATCACGTCGAGCCAGTGGCGCGCCCAGCGCTCGCCATAGCTTGGCGAAGCAAGCAGGCGATCGACCTGGCGCTCGTAGGCGTCGGGAGCCGAATCGCGGACAAAAGCCTGCAATTCTTCTGGCGTCGGCGGCAAGCCGATGAGATCGAAGCTGGCGCGACGCAGCCAGCCGACCCGATCGATCTCCCCGCTCGGCTGCAACTTCTTCTCCGCCAGTTTGGCGCCAATGAAGCAATCGATGGCGTTTCGAGGCCAGTCGCCAAACTGAGTCGGATGCGGGGGTTCACCTTTTGACAGCGGCTGCAGCGACCACCAGATCGGTTGAGAATCCTTGAGCGGAGCTTGAGGATAAACGCCACCGCCATCGATCCAGCGCCGCAGGAGATCGATTTCGTCAGCCGCCAGCTTTTTCGTCGGCGGCATTTCACCAGCGGTAACACGTTTGATGAGCAGGCTGGACGCGGCCTTGCCCGGCACGAATGCCGGCCCGGTTTCGCCGCCGGCCAGAGCCGACTGGCGCCGAGTCAGATCGAGTTCGCCGCGTTTCTTTTCGGTGCTATGGCAGCGCAGGCAGCGCGACTTCACCAGTTCGAGCGCAGGGGAATCGTCCGCCTGGACCGGATGAGAAATGAACGTCAGAACAAGCGTGAGCAAGAAGAACCTGCTCGGTGGGAGAGTTCGCATGACTCTCCATTATGCAGCAGGGCAAGCTGCGGAGCCAGTCCGCTTTATTTTTGCACTCGTTTATCGCTGCGACTCGTTTAGCGGCGACCCTATCGCGCCGAACTTCACGCCGGCAGTGATAGCCATTTCCTTCCGTTGTGCGCAGGTCTCATGACCTCGCACCGCGGCGACTTGACGAACTATCGGTGAAGGCCACAACATGTTGCACCGTACGTGGTCTCCTGACCACCACACGGTGATATTGCGTTTTGTTCCCTGTTGTCCGAAATCCCTGCAGCCAGAAGTGTCCGTGCTGCTGGTCAGGAGACCACACTCAAGATCCAGCGCCGCGGAATCCGCGTTCACCGCGTGACGATACTGCGGTACGGGGTCTTGAGACCCGCGCACAACGCGTAAGCGTGTTGACATCGCGGCTAAACGAAGAGCCCAGGCCGATAAAGCTGCCGCCCAATGCGCACCGCCGAGCCTTGCTCGCCCTCGCCGCGTCGCCCGTGCCATTGGCGATCATCCGGCATCAACTCAGGGTCCACGGGCCACGGTCGAAAGGGATCCCTTCCCATCAGCTTGATGAGCTTGTCGCTGCACATGCTCACGTTTCCGGCACGGGGCGGCATCGGGCCGGCCGCCTGGCGGGGACAACCGTGCAATAGTTCAGGAAGATAACCGCCCACGCGATTGACGATCTGACCAATTTGATAGAGCGTCATCGGCCGAGGGCCGCCCAGGTGATAGCAACCGTGCTCGTCGCCTGCCAGGAAGCGCTCGAACACGGGATTGAGATCGTCGGTGTAGGTGCAGGAACGCACTTCATCGAAATAAAGCGTGGCCGGCTTATCCTTGCGAAAGCGCGAATCGATCCAGTCGATGGCCCCGGCGTGGTGGTTGAAGCTCGGCCCCATGGGGAGCGAAATTCGCAGAATCGCCGCGCCCGGCATATCTTTGGGCCAGGTCCGCCTCGGCTCGGGCCATGGTTTTGCCGTAAATAGTCACAGGATCGACGGGATCGGTTTCGCTATGTCTCCCCGCACCTGTGCCGGAATAGACCAGGTCCGAAGAGAGATGCACCAGCCGGCAATGATGACGACACGCGTTTTCCGCGATACAGGCAGCGCTGGCGACATTCATCTGATGGGCCATGCCGGGGTCCAGTTCGCATTTCTTGAGAGCGCAGTTGCCGATGGCGTTCAAAACGCTGCGAAACTGATGGCGATCGAAAAGCTCGCGCAATTTCTCTTCGTCTTCGATGTCGAGCGCAACGATACCGGGCCCGGTCAGCCACCCGGTTTTTTGCGGCCGAATGCCAATCACTTGATCGGGATAGCGTTCGACCAGGTGATGAAAGGCGTTGAAGCCCGCGACGCCCGTAATGCCGGTAACGAGCACGGGAAGCGGCGGGGTGCAACGCGAGACGCTCGAATGAATGGAAATAACCTCCGCTGCTTTCGTCCCGGCAAACGTGCGATAGCTCTCAATTTCTGCCCATCGTACCGCATGAGTCGCCACAGCGCAGTAGACTTGCAGGGGCGGGGCTCCGTTCCTGCTGCCTTTTTCCCGTAGTAAGCGGTTTGCCCACTGCCGGCTTTATCGATTTAGCATAGAAGCAGCACGCCAAAACCCAAGGCGCGCCCAGCGGATACGCGCTGCTGGCAAACCCAAATCGCGTTACAATCTGTCTGAGTGCAATCTCGGGCGGATTGGGAGGAACCCGGTTATGTCGCGCGTTCTCGGCGGTCTCTTCATCGTGTTTGCGGCTATCTTGGCAATCGGCAGTTGGCGCATGCATCATCTGCCCGCGCCGATTGAAGAGACGACTTTGCAAGAGCAGAAACGCACACGCGATGCCTTTGCTTCCGACCGGGCGCCTGGGAACGATCCGCTGGTGATCAACGAAGAACGCACCATGGAGTACTTGAGAGAAATCTGCAAGATCGGTCCGCGCATCAGCGGGACGGAGGGGATGAAGAAGCAGCAAGAGCTGATGAAAAGGCATTTCGAGAAGTTGGGCGGCAAGGTCACCTTCCAAACTTTCACCGGCCGCCAGACGGGCCGTCCTGCCGTGGAAATGGCCAACATGATCGTTAGTTGGAATCCCGAAAATGAACGCCGGATCATTCTTTGTTCGCATTACGACACGCGGCCGATCGCCGATCAGGAACAGGATCGGTCGAACTGGGAGAAAACGTTTCTGAGCGCCAACGATGGCGGTTCGGGAGTCGCCTTGCTCATGGAATGGGCCAACCACATGAAGGACTTCAAGTCGGCGGTCGGCATCGATTTCGTCTTTTTCGATGGCGAAGAATATATCTTCGATCCTCGGCCCGGCAGAGATAAATACTTCCTCGGATCCGAATATTTCGCCGGCATGTATCGCAAGGAACAGCCCAAGTATCGTTACATCGCTGCAGTCCTGCTCGATATGATCGGCGGCAAGAACGCTGAGTTCCCCATTGAACGAAATTCCTGGAACGACGCCAATCAACTGGTGAAAACCATCTGGACGATCGCCTTGACCGAAAACTGCCCTGCGTTCAAGAATAGCTTCGGCGATCAGATCAGCGACGATCACCTGGCGCTCAATCGTGTCGGCATCCCTGCCGTGGACATCATCAATTTCAAGTACCCGCATTGGCATCGCCTGACCGATGTGCCGGAAAACTGCTCGGGGGCGGTCATGGCTCAAGTTGCCAAAGTGCTCAGCCTCTGGATCGAACGACTGAAATAGGCCAATCCACAACCTCCGACCTGTTGGGCGGGAAACCGGTTATGTCGCGCACGGTCGGCGGAACCTTGATCCTTTTGACGGCAATCTTGGTCTTTGGAGGCGGGAGCTTTCTCATTATTCCACCTCCCTACAAGAGACCCTCGGCGCCAAAACAAGAGCCCGCGAGCGCTGAACTTGCCCTGCAGCAGGCTTCGGCAAGCAGGCCCCTGGTGATCGACCAAAAGCGCACCATGGAATATCTTCAAGAGCTCTGCAAGATCGGCCCACGCATCAGCGGAACCGAGGGAATGGCGAAACAACAAGCCTTCCTGAAAAAGCACTTCGAGCAGTTGGGCGGCCAGGTTGCCATGCAAACCTTCACCGGCGGCCAGGAGGGGCGGCCCAATGTGAAAATGGTCAACATGATCGTGCGCTGGAATCCCGAAAGGGAACGACGCGTTCTTCTCTGTTCGCACTACGATACCCGGCCCATCGCCGATCAGGAGCCGAGGCGGGCAGATTGGGATAGACCATTCCTGAGGCCAACGACGGCGGATCGGGCGTCGCTTTGCTCATGGAGTGGGCCAATCACATGAAGGAGTTCAAGCCGGCAGTTGGCGTCGATTTCGTCTTTTTCGACGGCGAAGAATATATCTTTGATCCCGAAAACGACAAATACTTCCTGGGCTCGGAGCATTTTGCCATCGAGTACATTTTGGAGCAGCCCAAGTACCATTACTTGGGGGGAATCTTGTTAGACATGATCGGCGGCAAAAACGCTCATTTTCCCAAAGAGGAAAACTCGGTGATGCTCGCCGGTCCGATGGTCGATGCGATTTGGTCGATCGCACGCAAGGAGAAATGCACTGCCTTCAACGAGCGGATCGGCGACTCGGTGCTGGACGACCACTTGGCCCTCAACCGAGTAGGCATCCCGTCGGTGGACATCATCGATTTCGACTACGCCCACTGGCATCGATTGACCGATCTGCCCGAAAAATGCTCGGCGGAGCCGATGGCTCAAGTCGCCAAGGTGTTGAGCATCTGGATTGAGCGACAGAAGTAGGCCGATCGAAATCCCTTCTCCTATTGGAACGTAGCTTCGTGACTGTAACCCAAATTATCCTTCAGTCTTGTTTGATTCTCATTCTGCTTTTGCTTGCCGGTTACACCGGGTGGAAGCAGTGGCAAGATTTGCGGACTTCGAATGCCGACACGACCCTTTCGCCTGAGGATCATGCGTTTTTCCGCAAACAGGCCGGTCGGCGCATGATCCTTGCCGTGCTCATGGTCGCCATGGCCGGGCTGCTGTTCGGCACTTTTTTCATCGAAAACCGGGCCCAGGAACTAGCCAACAAGAAGCAAGCGGAACGCGACCGCGGCGAAGAAGGGAACTTGACTCCGGAGGAACGCCGAATTCGGCGAATTCTACGCCACGGTTTGGATCTTCGTCTTGCTCGATCTACTCGGTTTGGTCACCCTGGCCGGCGTGGATTATTTCGCGATCCGCCGCTACGGCAGACGCCATTATCGAATGATTCAGGATCAGCGCCGCGAAATGATTCGCGATGAGCTCAGACGCTATCGCCGGGAACAGAGCGAACGCAACTGAGGCTGACGAGGCAGTTGTGCAAGGTGTGCTTTTCGATACCGGACAGCTTCTCAGACCCCTGCCGGCTTGCCCGGCAGGTGAATAAGTTCGGCAGCTAATGGGGAACGACCATATTGATTTGCGGCCCCTGCCGGCTTGCCCGGCAGGTGAGAAAGTTCACTTGCTGAACATTGACCGCAGGAACTCCTTCACCTGCCGGACGAGCCGGCAGGCGTCGTAGAGGGATGAGCATTTGAAGATTTAGCGGGCGAACTGATTCACCTGCCGGACAAGCCGGCAGGGGTCTTCAGAGGTGTTTCTGGTTTCGCCAACCAAATAAGCGTAGCTTCAAAACGTGCCAAGCGAGGGATTGGAAAAATACCTCGCTCGACGCGTCGGCCTATAGGCCCATCTAATCTCGAAACACGCCGTGGCAACTGGAGCAGCTCGAATAAACCTTCGAGGCGGCCGTTTTGACTTTGGCAGGATCCTTTGCTTTAAAGGCTTCCGCTAGTTCGAGCGAACCGTCGCGCATGTTGGTGGCCCAGGTGTTCCAATCTTTTACTTTCTTATCGCCCATGTCCTTTTCGGGAGCCTTTTTCAAGGCAATTTCAGCGACAGCAGCCGCTCGGTAGGCCATTTTGACATAAGCGTCGGCATCTTTGGCTACCACCGTCTTCGTTTGCGCTTTCCTGCTGAAGGCCATAACCTTGGCTTCGATACCATCGGGCAGGACCTTGCCTGGCTCATCCCCCACGCCGAAGCCTTTCGATTTGCCAGCTTTGCGCAGGCCAAAAAGATGCATGGCGTCTTCGACGCTCGTTTTTTTGGCTAGGTCGGCAGCCAGTTTCTTGGCCCCATCGGTATCGCCCTTCGCGAAGGCGTCGGCGATAGCTTGTACGCCATCCTTGACATCGGCCATGCCCGCAGCCGTCACCACGCCCATCCCCAAGGCCAAAAGTGCCGCACTTAAAATAAATTTCGCCGCCATTCTTCTCATTTCTTTCTCCTTACCAGGTTGATTACCACGTTTCGTCTAGTATCATTGAGGGCCATTTCGAATTACTGCATCGCAAGAAACCTTTTGCAACAATTCATCTTTCACCGTCAAGGGCCGTAATCCGCTAGCAAGCTGCTTCCAATTCTCCTGATGAGGTCGTGAAAAAACGGGACAGGCACTGGCCGGCACGTCACATTTTGAGGGATTCGCCACGGGTGGCCGGAACCAGTCCCGATTTTTTTACAACCTCTGACTCCTGATTCCTGCTTCCTGACCCCTGTTCCCTGTCTCTTTCTGTGATAAGTCCCGCCACCGTACCGGCAAGGGCTTCGTCACGCGACTATCTTTGCTCGGACCGGAATGTCAACCTATGCTTCATCTATCTCTGCACGCAGCTAGAGCCGTTTCGGACTGCGTACTCCTGAACGCCATCACTGCAAACGTCTTGCCAAGCGGAACAGGTAGCCGGGGAGGATTGAATCGGATGCCTATGCACTCAACCCATGAGTCCACCGTTTGGCCGTCCGCCCCTTCGCTCGTCGATGCCGCTAGCCTCCCTGCGACGGGCGCGGCTGCAACGACGTTGCGGCCGGCAGTTCACGCCTTCCTCGATCACTTGCTCAAACTGCAACTTCTCTCCATGAGCTTTTCCGAGCGTTTTTGCGCCATTCCGGAGCACAGATCGGCGACATCGAGAACGAAGAGCAGCTGGGCCGCGCTCTGGTGCAGGCAGGTCTACTGACGGATTATCAACTCGATCGGGTCATGGTGGGCACCACGCATGGGCTGATCTTCGGCAATCATCGCGTGCTCAATCGCTTGGGCTCCGGCTCCATGGGGGTGATTTTCCTCGCAGAACATATGCTCATGAAACGACAGGTCGCCGTCAAGGTGGTACCCGTCGACGACGATTGTCCGGCGACCGTTCTCGAACGATTCTACTCGGAAGTGCGCGTGCTGGCCGACTTGCACCATCCCAATATCGTTTCGGCGATCGACGCCGGCCGGCTGCCTCCGGCCAGCCATGGCATGCCTGCGCTGCTCTATCTGGTCATGGAACTGGTGCGCGGCGGCGACCTGGAAGAACATGTCGAGCTGCATGGCCCCGTCGAGGTGCCCCAAGCCTGCGAATGGATTCGCCAAGCTGCCTGCGGCCTGCAAGAGGCGCACGACCGGCATCTCATTCACCGCGACGTCAAGCCGTCCAATCTTCTGCTCGACGAACAAAACCAGGTGAAACTGGTCGATTTCGGCCTGGTGCGCCAGTTCTGCAGCCAGCTCACCGACCACCGCTCGCTCCTGGGCACGCCCGATTTCATGGCCCCCGAACAGGCCGGCGATCCTACCACCGTGGATGGCCGAGCCGATATCTACGGCCTGGGCGCCAGCTTGTTCTGGCTGCTGACCGGCCAAATGCCTTACAAACGCGCTCGCAGCGTTGCCGAAGCATTGCAGATGCTCCAATGCGGCACGCCGCGCCGCCTCCGCGAATTGAGGCCCGATGCCCCGGCTCAATTGGACGATATCCTCCATTCCATGCTGGCTCGCGACCCCGACCTGCGACCCAACCAACCCTTGTCCGTTATCGCACCCTGCTGCCCTTCGCTCAATACTGCCCTTTGCCCGTACGGCAACCCTCCAAAGCGGGCCGCACGTCTTCGGACCAAAAAGATGAGCCAGACGCTCACGGGGAATGGGCTGCGCCGGTGGCCAAGGTTCTTATCGTCGACGATGAGGTGGCCATCCGATTCATTGCCCGGCAAATTCTGGAAAGCAACGGCTTCGAGTGCGCCGAAGCAAGCGACGGGCGTTCGGCAATCGATGCTTTTTCCCAATGCGAGCCCGATCTGGTATTGCTCGACATTCAGCTGCCGGGCATGACGGGTTACGAGGTTTGCCATGCGCTGCGCCGGCGTTTCCCGCACCGCATCTTCAAGATCATCATCGTCTCGGGACAAGGCGATAGGAACGACTTGGCCGAGGCACTTGGATAAGGGAGCCGACGATTACATCGTCAAACCGCTGGGCGCTGGTGAATTGCCCGCCCGTGTGCTTCATGCTCTGCGCCTAAAGGAAGCTCAGGATCAAACTGCTTTCCTCTCGCAGCAATTGCAGCTTACCAATCGCCAGCTGCAGAGCAGCTTGGCAGCACGCACCTGTGAAGTCCGCAGGGCGCACGACGCCATGTTGGTGGGAATGGCGAAGATGGCCGAATCCGGCGACGGCGAAACTCCCGGACACTTGCTGCGGCTGCAGCACTATACGCGGGTTTTGGCAGAGCGCATTGAGGGCTCTTCCAGTTGGGATGGCGTGATCAATCGCGTGTTTCTCGACCAACTGGAGCGTTGCGTGCCCTTGCACGACATTGGCAAAATCGGCCTGCCCGAGCACATTCTGCTCAAGCCCGGCCCTCTCACGCCTGAAGAACGGTGCTTGATGGAAACCCACACGCTCATCGGCGACCGCATGCTGGAAGCCATCCGCCAGGAATATGGGCATTCGCTGCAGTTTTTGGGAATCGCTTCGGCTATCGTTCGATCGCACCACGAAGCGTTTCGACGGCACGGGCTACCCCGATCGGCTTGCGGGCGAAGGCATTCACGCCGCCGCTCGCCTCACGGCCGTGGCCGACGTATACGATGCCCTGCGCCGCCGCCGGTCTCACAAGGCGGCACTTTCGCATGCCGAGACCGTAGCGACAATCGCTCACAAGTCGGCGGGACAATTCGATCCTGAACTGGTCGCGGCGTTCGAGCGTGTCTCCGGCGAATTCGAGCAAATCTTCCGCGACATCCCTTCCTAACCTGACCTTGACGGCGAGGCGTGTTGACGTATGTGCCTGCCACTCTTTCTTTGCACGTTCTCAGCCTTGGTTGCCCGGTAGTCGACTTCACCCGGCTCAATGGCGTGCGACTGCGCAATGCCGCCGCCGGGAAAGTCGAGGCCGCGTTGGGTCGGGGGCCCGGTGCGAAGCTCGGTAAACGAGGCAGGGGACGCGGGACGACGCCCTCTAGGTCACGATTACGGGAGGTTGACGATGAATCGGGGGATTAAATGCGAACAACCCTGAATCCGACCACTTTTGTTGCAGGGATCACAAACTAGTGGTCGATAACATCCAGGCGGCAGGTTCTCCTTTTCGGGGAACCGCCACGGATGGGGGTTCGGCAGGCGGGGAAAACCGGAAGCATTCAGGTCCACCGGGGCCTTCTCCCGGCAGCAAAGATCGGCCAACAAGCCCGGCGGGCCTTCCGTTTTCGGAAGGCTCAGCCCGAGACCCGGGGGGGTCTACGGCGCCGCGGCCAGGCCCATCGAGCCAAGCCGGAGCAGTCGATGGGGATGCCGGCCAGGAAGGCCGACCGCAGGGGGATAGGCGGTCGTTCGACCATCGGCTCCCATCGTGCTGTTGAGGGTTCAGGGGCCGTCTCTTCTCAACGTTTCCCAATTGGGCAATGCCGTCCACACCAGGGCGACCGACTCAGCTTTCCGTAAAGGCAACATCAGCCAGGGCGGAGAGGCTGCCGGGCGCGGTGCGGGCGGGAAAGCGCCACCGCTTGCCATACATCAGGGAGGAGTCCATGGTGACGCAGTGGACGTGGATGTCCAGCAGCTTGTGGCACGATTACCGTGCCCATCCGACGATTGAGTTGCGCAACCAGCTCGTCGAGCTTTTCTTGCCGCTGGTCAAATACAACGCCGAGCGCATCTGGTCGCGTCTGCCCGAAGGCGTCGATCTCGACGACCTGATCAGCGCCGGCGTCTTTGGCTTGATGGACGCCATCGACGCCTTCGATCTCGAGCGCGGCGTCAAATTCGAGACCTATTGCGTGCCGCGCATCCGCGGCGCCATGCTCGACGAACTGCGCACCATGGACTGGGTGCCGCGTCTGGTCCGCAGCAAGGCCAGCAAGATGGAAGAGGCCGCAAATCGCTGGAAGCCGCCCTCGGCCGGCCGCCGCGACCCGACGAGATGGCCGACAGCCTCGGCGTCTCGCGTCGAGGAATTCGACAAGATGCATCGGCGACGCCACCGCCGTCAGCCTGGTCAGCCTCAACAAGAAATGGTACGAGACCGACAGCTACAAGGACGTCCGCGAGATCGACATCCTCGAAGACAAGAAGGCCGAGGACCCGACGCATCGGTTGCAGAATCGCGACCTGATGCGGCTGGTGACGCGCGGCCTGAACCGCAACGAACGCCTCATCATCATCCTCTACTACTACGAGGACATGACGATGAAGGAGATCGGCGCCACCCTCGACCTGAGCGAATCGCGCGTCAGCCAGATGCATTCGAGCATCGTCGCCCGGCTGCAGGCCCAGTTGGCCAAGCGCCGGCCGGAATTCAGCAACTAACCGGGAACAGTCCGTCGTCATATTTCGACGCAGTTCAGACGCTGACCCGCACGGCAGGTGGGCTTTTCGTCTGACGAAAGCTCGTTTAACCCGGAGCCAGCGGCGACGGCGGACTTCACGCCTCACATCACTGAATTGATGCTGCCGTTGCCAAATCTTGACAACCTACCATGGAGCCTGTCAGCCGTCGCCGCTGGCTCCGAAGGCATCCACCAATTTCCTCGGGGCGTGCGGGACTCTAGCCGAATTTCTCAGCGCCGAAATTTCGGCGTTTTTGCCTAAAGCATTTTGACCCAAGGTTAAAGGCGCAGAGCCTTAAATTATCCCCCCTTGGCAAGGGGGGGCGGGGGGGATAGCAGAATCTTGTCACCCCAAAGCGGTGAAGCTCGCCCCTGCAGGAGATCAGGGCGGGCATATTTCTACCGTCAGTGGTCACGTCGCGTCAGGCCCCCCCAACCCCCCCTTGCCAAGGGGGGGAGAAGAGGGGCCTTTCGGCCCAGGTTTGTTGGACGCTGCCCTTGGGTTGCGGGCGAAGCCCGCACTATGGGTCAAACGAGCACACCTGCCAGCATGCTGTCCGCGCCAAAGGCCGACAGCCTTCTCGGCGTCGGTCCGCGCTGGCGGCCAAACGATCGTGGCACGTCCCCTCCCTATCTCCTTCACTCAGCTATAATGCTTCTCACCAGAGGAGCCAGCCATGCAGCCAATGACCCAAACTGATCCAACGCAGGCGCCGCCGCCGGGCCCGAAGCCGGACGTGCCGCGCTCTTGATCGCCGACGACAACCCGCAAGGCGTCGAGCTGCTGGAAGCCTACTTGGCCGGCTGCGACTACGAAACCGAAACCGCGGCCGATGGCGAAGAGACGCTGCAAAAGTGGCCCAATGGCGGCCGGACCTGATCTTGCTCGACATCATGATGCCTAAGATCAGCGGCTTCGAAGTCTGCAAGCGGATCCGGGCCAACCCGGAAACCCACGATATCGCAGTGCTCATGATTACTGCATGGATCAACTCAGCGACATCGAACGGGCGGTGGATGCCGGCACTGACGATTTTCTCACCAAACCCATCAACAAAACCGAGCTGTTGCACCGCGTACGTTCGGCCCTCAAAA
This sequence comes from uncultured Gemmataceae bacterium, assembly GCA_963748025.1. Classification (GTDB taxonomy): domain Bacteria; phylum Planctomycetota; class Planctomycetia; order Gemmatales; family Gemmataceae; genus CAVVHZ01. Next base: position 19,579 of record CAVVHZ010000017.1, on the reverse strand, counting down.
GCCGGCTCAACAAACGCGACCTCGACCGCGCACTTGCCTACATTCAGGCGGTTGAACAGCGCGAACGCTGAGCCGAAAATCGAAATTCGAAAGAAACCAAGACCAGAATGAATGGCTGAGTGCGTGGCCTCTTTTTTCGGAATTGGAATTTTGAATTTGCTGCTTGTTTCGGATTTCGATATTCGAATTTCGGATTTAATCTGAGACTTCAATTCATTAGGACACCGCCTCGTAATGCTACCCCGCGTCATCCTGTTGCCTCGCCATGCCAAGCCTTTTTATGCGCACCATCCCTGGGTCTATCCAGGCGACCATTGCCGGCGTCGAAGGCGAACCGGCGGATGGCTCAGTAGTCGACCTGGTTTCCAGCACGGGTGAATTTGTCGCTCGCGGGATTTTCAACAGCCGAAGCAAGCTGCGGCCAGTGCGCCTTTATGGCTGGTCGCCAGACGTCGCAGCCTCGATCGAGCCTTCTTCGAGGAACGCATCGCCTCCGCCGTGCACTTTCGCAAGCGGGTCTTGCACCTGGACGAACCCGATGGGGCTTGCCGGCTCATTTTCAGCGAAAGCGACGGCTTGTCGGGCTTGACCGTCGACCGTTACGGTGCTTGGCTCGTGGTCCAATTCACTTCCCTCGGCATGGCTCAACGGCAAGACCTGATAATTGAGCTGCTTGTGGAATTGATTCAGCCGCGCGGCATCTACTGCGACACCGAGAAAGGCATCGGCGATCTGGAAGGTCTTGCTTCGCAAGACGGGCTGCTTTGGGGCGAGCCGCCGCCCGAAAACCTCACGATACACGATTCAGCCTTGCTCTTTCATGTGAACCTGCAATCCGGCCAGAAGACGGGCTTTTTCCTCGACCAGCGCGACACTCGCCCCGCGGTTGCGCACTACGCGCTTGGCCGGCGCGTACTCGACGCTTTTTGCTATTCGGGCGTTTTGGGCTGTACGCCGCCCAACAAGGGGCCACGGCAGTAGTGGGCATCGACTCCTCCGAATCCGCCCTGGAACTGGCCCGAAGCAACGCTCTGCTCAATGGTTTCGCCAATCGAACGAACTACCTTTGCGCGGATGTTTTCAAAGAAATGCACACATTGGCGCTGAACGGCGAACAATTTGGCTTGGTTGTGCTGGACCCGCCCAAATTCGCCCGCAGCCGTGGAGCGATCGATGAAGCGCTCCGCGGCTACCGCCGCCTCCACGCGCTGGCCTTGCGTATTTTGCCGAAGAACGGCATTCTGGTGACCTGTTGTTGCTCTGGGCTAATCACGCAGTCCATGTTAATCGAGGTTTTGAGCAAACTTGGTCAAGAGGAAAAGCGCGATATCCAACTTCTGGAACTGCGCGGCCAGTCGGCCGACCATCCAGTCGCCATTGCCTGTCCGGAAACCAGTTATCTCAAGTGTCTTGTAAGCCGGGTCATGTGACCCGCGCGCAAATGCCCGCTGTGAAACTTGCGGCTCTTGGCCGAAGTATTCAAGGCAGGTTCCGTAAAAGGACGTTTTTCAGAGTCTCTCGAAGGAGTACACGAATGCCGTTTTCCCGCCGCTCGCAGATGGTTCTGGCCACGCTGGCGCTCCTGGCTTGGGCTATCCCAACGCGAGCCGCTGACGTCAATAAATTCTTGCCTGACGATGCCGAGATCGTCATGGTTTTGAACGTTCAGCAAATCCTTCAGTCGCCGTTCGTTCAGAAGCATAGCGCTGCCCACGTCAAGCAATTGATTGAGAAAAATGAGCAAGTGAAAAAGATCCTCGATGCCTTGGGCTTCGATCCGCTCAAAGATCTTCACGCCCGTCACCGTTGCTCTCCCTGCTTTGAGTCAGGATGCCAAAGGAGCGATCATCATCGAGGGCAACTTCGACGTCACCCGGTTCGAGGCCAAAGCCTTGGAATTGGCCAAGGAAGACAGCAAGACCTTCAAGGCTGTCGTCGAAGGCGGCCACAAGGTTCTCGAGATCAAGAACCCCAGTGATGAGAAACCCGCTTACGGAGTAATGGTCGACAAGAACACGATCGTTTTTAGCACGGACAAGGCGTATGTGTTGGACTCTTTCGATCGAGCTTCCGGCAAGAAAAAGGTCGCTGTGCGGAAGGAGATCGCGACGCTGATCGACAAGGCCAATCAGGCGCAGAGCATGTGGATCGTGGCGCCGGGCACCATTTTCGCGAAATCGCCTCTCGGTGAGGATGAACAAGCCAAAAAGATCATCGAGAAAATTGACAACTTGAGCGTCGGCTTCACCATCTCTGAAGATTTCAGCATGGTAATGGCCATCGTCACCAAGACCGCGGACGCCGCCAAGGAAATCTCCGAACAACTGAAGACCGGCCTGGAAACGGCCAAAGGGATCCTACCGGCGGTAACCGGCGGCAATAAGGAGCTAGCTCCTCTCATCGACATCATCGGATCGATGAAAGTTGCGATCGAGAACAATACGGTCACGCTGAAGAGCGAAGTGAGCCACGAGATGATCGAGAAGAGCTTGAAGAAAGATTCTTGATCCTGCAAAGAATGAGAGCGACCCAAACAGGTCCGGCTCAATCGAGCCGGACCTGTTTTTATGCGCCTTCGTACCGTTACTTCACCTTATAGGGACGCTCCGGCAGCAGATGGCGGTTCGAGTTCCGCGGGCAGAGGATCGCTTGGGGTGGCGTTGGCCTTGTTGAAACCGATCGCCCGGGCGATTTCATATTTCAGGACCGGATTGTTGGCTAGAAGAGGGACCCTCTTCAATTCGTTCAGACTTTCATTCAGGACCTTGTTTGATTCCTTGGGGCGATCTTGATAGGCCAGCACCAATCCGTGCCCCAAACGGCCCAGCACCCTGTACTGATGCACTTTGCTGGCCGCCAGATTCCCGAAAAACTGGTCGGCTTCCTCGAGACGCCGCTGGTCCAAGTAGAGCTGACCTAGCTCTAGCCGATTCGTCACCCCTCGGTTGATGCGTGGCCGTTCCGTGCCCGGATCGACATCCTGCTCCATTCCTTCGACGAGAATTTGCTCCTGCCTCTGGGTAGCCGAAAGATGTGCATCGCCGACGGCGCTCTCGGCCGTGGGCCGATAGCGCTGCCAAGCCAGCATGCCGCCTGTTAAGAATGCGAGCAGGAGCAAGCCGATGCCGAACCCCAGGAGAACCGGCTTGGGTACCGTGGGCAGAATGATCGTGAACTGTGAAGTAGAAGACGACAGCGGCGGTCGTCGGCTGCTGAGGACCGTGGGCGATGAGCCCGCGTTCGGTGGTTGGCGAATGGCGCCGCCGCAGCGCCGCTCGCTGTCATCGTTTTCTTGGCCACTGCTTCACGCAGCTTGGAAACGTCGCGCATCAGGTCGGCGCAAGTTTGATAGCGCCGCGCACGGCTCCTTGGCCATCATCTTGTGCACCATGGCGCAGACGTCCGGAAGCAGATCGGGCCGCATTTCCGCCAATGGTTGGGGCGCCGCAGAAACGTGCTGGGTCGCCAAATCGAAGGCATTCTTGCCCTTGAAAGGCGGGGCCCCGGCCAACATCTGATAGCAAGTGATGCCCAGGGAATAGATGTCGGTGCGGGCATCGAGCGGCAGGCCCTGGACCTGCTCCGGGCTCATGTAGAGCGGCGTGCCCATTGTCATGCCGGTTTGCGTCAGATTGACGTCGCTTTGGTCGGCCTGCAAGTAGCGCGAAAGGCCGAAGTCGGCAACTTTCACCTCGCCCCTTTTCGTCAGCAAGATGTTTTCCGGCTTGATGTCGCGATGAATGATGCCGATTTCCGACGCACGCTGCAGGGCGGACGCAACTTGCTTCACGATGCTCAACGCCAACGGAGTATCGGTCGTGCCTTTTTTGGAGAGATATTCGCGTAAATTGCGGCCTTCAACATACTCGAGGGCCATGTAGTGCAGGCCGCCTTCTTCACCGAGCGCATAAACTTGAACGATGTTGGGATGCGTAACCTTGGCAATGGCTTCGGCTTCGGCTTTGAATCGTTGAAAAGAGACGTCGTTGAACGCCACGTCAGGCCGCATCACTTTTATGGCGACTTTACGCTTGAGCGAAACCTGTTCGGCGAGGTAAACGTGCCCCATGCCCCCTTGCCCTATCTGGCGCAGGATGTGGAACTCTCCCAGCGTTCGCCCGCTCAAATCCACAGCGGCTGGCGTGGGTTCGTTCCTTGCGGGAAGCAGTGGGGCCGTTTGATCCATAGCTGAGCAGTGGTCAGTGGCTAGGGGTTAGTGGCGAGCAGCACACCCAAGGCGTTCAGCAACTTTAGTATCTTAAATGGAGAGGCCAGGTGCAGCAACGGTTTCACATGAGTCCATAAACGTCCTGGAACTCCATAAACGCGTTACGCTAGCGATTTAGCCCCGGATGGGGCGGAAGTTAATACCCTGGGACGTGAGCCCCTGGTCTCACAGCTCCTTAATTGCACTATGCTAGCGATTTAGCCCCGGATGGGGCGGAAGTTAATAGCCAGGGGCGTGAGCCCCTGGTCTTACAGCAAGAAGATCCAGCCCCGGTAGGGGCGACAGTTCTTTCGCCGCTCTGCGGCTTAGGTTATAGATCGTTTCTTCCAGGGGCTGACGCCCCTGGCTATTGGCTTTCGCCCCTACCGGGGCTGTAAGGAAGAACTCCCACAAAGCTGCTGCGAGTTCCCAAAGTCGTCTTGCTGTGTATTAGCCATGAAGCAATCCTCCGGCGAATTCGCCTTTATCGACTGGATCCGCAAGCAAACGGCCGCCGATCCGCGCGTTGTGCTCGGCCCGGGCGACGATGCGGCGATCCTGTAACTGCGCTCGGACGTGGGTTGTCTCGCGACGACGGACATGCTCTTGGAAGGAAGCTGCTTCTTGCTCGAGGCCGGCGGCCGGGCGATTGGCCGCAAGGCCATGGCAGTAAACTTGAGTGACATGGCGGCCATGGCCGGTATACCCACGGCTGCGCTGAATCAGCGTGGGATTGCCGCGACACGGCGGCCGCAAACTGGCGGAAGAATTGTTCCTTGGCCTCCGTGAGACCGCCGCCGCTTTCGATACGGCCATCGTGGGCGGCGACACCAATTCCTGGAACGGCCCTCTGGCCATCTCCGTCACTTTGCTTGGCGAGGCCGCGGCCCAAGGCGCGGTCCTGCCGTTCCGGAGCGAAGCCTGGCGATTGGCTCATGGTGACAGGCTCCCTGGGCGGCAGCATCCTGGGAAAGCATCTGACCTTTACGCCTCGCGTTCGCGAAGCCCTGCGTCTTCACGAATTGGTCGATTTGCACGCCATGATCGACATCAGCGATGGCCTGGCCGCCGACTTGCACCATATATGCCAAGAAAGCGGTTGCGGCGCCGAACTCGAGGCAGACGCCATCCCAGTAAGTGTTGATGCGTGCCGCATGGCCGACGCTCGACCGCCTCTCGATCATGCCCTGGGAGACGGCGAAGATTTCGAGCTATTGTTCGCCGTGGATGCTGCTGACGGCTGCGAGCTACTCCGGGCCAGCCGATACCAGGCCTTACCCTTGCCCGCGTCGGCCTTTGTGTCGAGCAAGGAATCTGGCTGCGTCGCGATGGTCAGCGGGAAGTTTTGCCTCCACTCGGTTATGTCCATCCTCTCGGGGAATAAGCACGCTTGCTCTACCAGGCTGCGCGGGTCCTCTTTTGGACTGCGGCGCTTTACCGCCGCTAATGTCCGTTCCACTGCCTCCCGCGAGAATCTGCGGGTAGTTCCACCCCCGCGTTTTCGGCAATCTGGGTAAAACAATTACAACTTTTCCGGGCATTTCCTGACTTTTTTAGCTTTTCTCTGCAGATTTGCTCAAGTTGGGTAAGGATTGAGGATGATCCAACTAAGACGGGATAAAGGAAGGTTTCCATTGTTCGAGGCTTCCATGCTTGCCACTGTCCGTACTTCTGGCCAAAGCGATTCGTGCGTCGCGAGCCATTCCGATGTCGCCGTGAAGGCTGGCGGGTTCGTCTCCTTCGTCAGCCCTCCCTTCGATCTTCCACGCTTGCGTCGCTTCCAGGCGATCTTGCCCGTAACGGTACAGCATGTCGATGTGCGCCGGTTCGTTTTCGATTTGGACGAAGATGATCGCGATCTCTTGGCCGATAACCCGGCTTTGTTGACCGGTCTTCTTCCGCAAGAATCGCCGCGTTGGCAAGCCGTTGCCTACGAACTGGGCAGCGACAACTACATTGGGTAAACGCAGCGGGCCTGGGTATTCAGCGAATTTAGCGAGCCTCCCACGTAAGTTGGGGGAGTTAGCCGTAAGCTCCCCCACTTACGTGGGAGGCTCACTTAATCGAAGGCTCACTTAGTCGAAGGCTCGCTAAGTTGAACGATCGCTTATGCAGGAAGCTCGCTTCGCCTTGCGATTTTCCTCGAATCTTGCCAGAATCCCACCCGCGCCTGCTCAGTGCGGCGGCAGAACTCGAGAGGGAGGGATCCCATGGGCCTTGTTCGTTGGGTGGGTCTTCACGTTGGCCGTGCTCATTTTCGCCATTCCCATATTTCATTACCGCGCGAGTTTCGTACGCACCAAGCGTCTCCGTGAAGTAACCCCGGGCGTTTTCTATCGAAGCGGCCAGATGACGGTTGAAGGATACGAAGACGCCGTCGAACGTTTGCACATCCGCACGATCATCAACCTGCGCGACGAAGCCCCCGATCCGGACGTGCGGCAAAGTTATCTCAACGGCCACACGGAAAAGGAGAGCGCCTTGTCGCTCGGCTGGGAGTGCGCCGCTATTTCATACCTCCCGATTTGATTCCGCGCGCACAAGCGGCCAGTTCGCGGCCCATCGCCGTCGATCGGTTTCTCGAGGTGCTGGACGATCCATCGGCATACCCGATTTTGGTCCACTGCAATGCGGGGCTCAACCGCACCGGAGTAATCGTGGCGGTCTACCGCATGGAGCACGACGGCTGGACGCCTTTGCAAGCTTGGGAAGAGCTACGCGAGAACGGCTTCGGCGAATTCACGTCGACTGCCGACAACAACTACATCGCGCAATATGTGTTGAGCTATCGCCCCGGCCTGCGCCGCCATACGGCCATGCTGGAGCAGCACCCTTGAGAAATGGTTCGTTCACAGGTCGGGCATCTCGCGTTGATGTGCCGAAGGAATCAGCGTGGCCGACGGTCGGCGTCAGGTATCCCCATGACACTTTACGATCGCGTGCTGATCCGCAGCTATCTGAAAGCTTACGTGGTTGTCCTCGTGAGCTTGTTGAGCCTCTACATCGTGGTCGATTTGTTCACGAATATAGACGAATTCACCAACTCGCGTCATGGCCTGGCCCGCGTACTGCAGCGCATCATCGTCTATTACGCCTATCGCGTTACGCACATTTTCGACAAGCTTTGCGAAGCCATCGTCATGTTGGCGGCTATGTTCACCGTTGCCTGGATGCAGGGCGCAGCAACGAGCTGGCGCCGCTTCTATCGGCGGGCGTATCGACCCGCCGCGTGGTTCGCCCCGTCCTCTTGAGCGCCTTCGTCATGCTGGGGCTGTCGATGCTCAATCAGGAGCTCGTCATCCCGCACCTTTCCGATGTCCTGCTCACCGAACGCGACGATCCCGCAACCGATAAAGCCGTCCAGCCTCACGGAGCCTACGAACCCAACGAGATTCATCTCTCTGCACGCGTCGCCATGCGCAAGCAAAAAATGGTGCAGGACATGTCCTGCGTGATTCCCGCAAGCGCCAGTCAGTCGCCAAACGACATCTACATCCATGCGAAGGAAGCATTCTACAAGGCCGCCAGGTGACGGCCCCTATGGGAGCGGCGGCTGGCTGCTCACCGATGCCCAGCCCCGCGATCTCGAACGTTCGGCGGTATTGGACTACATCGATCCGGGCAAATATTTCCTGCACACGCAAGAGGTCGATTTCGATCGATTGACGCGCAGCAGAACCTGGTTCGTCTTCGCCTCAACGTACCAATTGTTCACGGAACTCAATCGCCCCGAATCGACGCGCCTGGCTTCGATGGCCGTCCTCTTTCACACCCGTCTCACGCGGCCTCTCCTCGGGTTTCTCCTGGTACTCATGGGCTTGTCGGTGATCCTCCGCGATCAGAACCGCAACGTGTTCATCAGCGCGGGTCTTTGCTTGGTAATCTGCGCGGTTTTCTTTGCCGCCGAAATCGCCTCCAAAAACCTGGGCGATAGCGAATACCTCTCTCCGATTATGGCGGCTTGGCTGCCCGTGCTCGTTTTTGGCCCCCTGGGCTTCGTCGCCTTCGACGCTATTCAGACGTAAGTTTGGGCGTAGCTTTCAGTAGCCATCACGCTCCGCGTGATGAAGGACGCCGGTTGCCGAACGAATCTGCCTTCGCGAGCGGCAACGGATAGTTCAAGGAACTGAATCCACAATTCTCGCGGAATAATCACGCCCATCGAAGGATGACGAAAATCATCACGCGGAGCCTGATGGCCACTGTAATTGCCCAGGTCGCCTTCACTGCCATTTCTGAGCAATTCTCACCCTTCTGCATTCTCTCCCTCCGCATCAACTTGGGCGAACTGGCGGCTTGGCCTGTTCCGGGTAAGCCCGCAACCGCGCTTTCATAGCTTGACTAACCGTCAAACCCCGCAGAAATCGGCCTTCTGCCGCACAAAATGCTTGTGTGCGATCTGGGTTTTGCTCAAGCGCCAAGAGATAAAATGACGCAGTCCGGCAACCAGTCGCGCAAGTTGGGCGTTACGTCCGGCAAGAGAGGCAGCTTGTGAAAAAGCATACATTAGGCTCGAGTTTGATCGCGGGAACCGTGCTGGCCACCCTCGCCGGATGCCAGAACGGCCCGTGCCGGCAACCTCAATCCCCCAGCGGGCCGCCACCCGGAGTTTTGGCTGCGCCGCCGCCTCCCACGCCAACCTATCCGCCTCCGGGTGTCGGGCTGGCAGCGCCCCGTTAACCGCGCAACCTATCCGCCTCCGGGAGTCGGCGTGCCAGGGCCGCCGTCAGCCGCGCCTACCTATTTGCCTCCCGCAGGCGTTTCGGGCCCGGCGCCGTGCAGCGGACCGCCGCCGGAGATTCGCAACTATCCGCCTGGACCACAACCTCCGGTCTGGCGCTATCCTTCCGATACCGGGGCTCGCTCAGCTCCTCCGCCTGCCGCCGGATACTCGAACCAACCGCGTAGCGTTGTGCAGCTCCAAGCCCCCACTTACGATCCCGGCCCGGCCACTATGCCGCGCGCGAAGGAAGAAGAAAGCCGCTCCGCCTCCCAGCCAGCAGAGCCAGTCGAGCCAGCCAAACCAGCCAAGCCAGCCAGGCCAGCCGAGCCAGCCAAGTCCCGTTCCACCCAAGGGAATTCCGCAATTCGCCATGGCTCGGGATCAGGTGGCTTCCGGACAGCGTCCTTTCGATGAAGGCTTCTCCTGGCTCAAGCACGAAAACTATCGCACGATTTTGCATTTGCGCGCTCCCGGTGAAGACGATTCGGCCGATCGCGAGGCGGCAACCCAGCGCGGCTTGCAGTTCCGCAGCCTGGATGTGTCTCCGGCTACGCTGACGCCCGCCCTCGTCGACGACTTTGCCAAAATCGTCAACGACCGGGATGCACTGCCGCTGTTCGTCTACGACCGCGATGGCGTAGCGGCCGGGGCCATGTGGTACCTCTATTTCCGTAGCGTGGACAAATTGAGCGATGCAGAATCGCGAGCCAAAGCGAGTCGGCTCGGTTTTCGAGACGATGAGGATTCGAAGAATATGTTGCTGGCGATTCAGAAATACCTGAACACTCAATTACGCTGAGCGCCGGTTGTTTGATCGCGGGAAACCTCGAGATTTTTTGTTGTGCGCGGGTCTCGAGACCCCGTACCGCAACGACTTCACGCAAATACGATGACGTCCCCGACCACAGCTCGGGGTCAGAGACCCGCGCACAACGGCGGGTTTCATGTGAATATGCCCGGAAGAGACAAAAAGAAAACCGGAGAGGATCATGGTAGCCGGCAACGTCAGCGTCCAGGCCAAAGCCAGGTTGCGGATGGTGGCCAGTTGTATGCCCGATTGATCTGCCGCCATGGTCCCCGCCACGCCGGACGCCAGCACATGGGTCGTGCTCACGGGCAGCCCATACACGTCCGCCAAGCCGATGGCGCTCATGGCTACCAACTCGGCGGCGGCGCCTTGTGCATAGGTCATGTGCTTCTTGCCGATCTTTTCTCCCACCGTTACCACGATGCGATGCCAGCCGACCGTGGTGCCGATGCCCAGAGCCACGGCCACGGCCGCCATCACCCAAGTGGGTGCGTAATCGGTGGCTCCGCGCAGACGCAAACGCAACCTGTCGACCGATTCCCAATCTTCTTGCGACAATGACTTGGGCGCGGCCAAATGCAGCTTGGCCAATTCGTCGTTGAGCTGCAGAATATCCGTACGCAGTTGCCAACGATCCTCCGGCGAAACCTCACGAAAATCTGTGCGGCCGTCAATGGTAGCCCGCACTTGGGCCAGCTGCGCCAGCAGGGGCTTCAAGCGATCCTGTTCCTCCGCCGGCGTCTGCCGGCGCAGGAGCGATTCCAACTCTTCCGCCACCAGAACAGTCCCGCGGATTTCATCGCGCCCGTAATGCAAGTTGAGGGCGAATTGATTGGGCAACAGGCCGATCATAATCAACATGATCAGGCCAATGCCCTTTTGACCGTCGTTGGAGCCGTGAGCAAAGCTCACGCCCGTGCAGGTAAGGAGCAAGACCGAGTCGCATATACCAGGGCGGCGGCGCATCGTTTGTGGGCGGCAAATGAATGGCGGCCTTCGGAACAAGAATCTTGAAAAGTCGCAGCATGAAATAGGAAAGAACGAACCCCAACACCGGAGCGATGAGGAGCGAGAGACCGACTTCACGGGCCTTGTTCCAATTGACGCCGGAAGCGAGGCTGTTTCCCGAAAGCAGGGCGCCGGCAAGGCCGACGCCCAAAATCGAACCGATCAACGTATGCGAGCTCGAAGCCGGAATAGCCAGATACCAAGTGCCGAAATTCCAGAGAATCGCCGCCAGGAGCAGGGCCATCACCATGGCCATGCCCGATCCGGAGCCGATCGTGATCAAGAGATCGACCGGCAGAAGGTAGACGATGCTGAAGGCTACGCCGACCCCGCCGAGCAGCACGCCCAAGAAATTGCACAACCCGGACCAGATGACCGCCTGCCCCGGACGCAGTGAGCGGGTGTAAATGACGGTGGCGACGGCGTTTGCGGTGTCGTGGAAGCCGTTGATGAACTCGAAACCCAGGGCGATGACCAAAGCAATCGCCAAGAAGACCAACGTTCTCCCCGAGATGTCGCCGTCGTGGAGAAAAAACGTCATAACCAGAAATTCTCTCGAAGGACGGAGCTTCTACGGCGGCCTTTCGCCAAGCGTGCCGTTGCGAGGGCGGATGTTAACCCAAATACGATCCGGTTGATAGAGAAGGCAAGTGACTAGATTAAAAAGTAGGAGATCTTGAGAAGATGGGAAGAGCCATGGTTCAGGTTTGCACGGACTGGTTGTTGACCCCGCATCGCGCCGCGATCCACATGCCCACGGCGACCGCCGTGGTGGCCGATCTCCATCTCGGTTACGGGGCCGCTCGCCAAGGCGGCGGAGACGCCGTGCCATCGGCCGGCCTGCAAGAAACGATTGTCGATCTCGAAAGCCTCTTTACGGAATTCAGCCCGAAGCGGCTCGTGATTGCCGGCGACCTGCTCGAAACCGGCCGATTGCCGGCTTTTGCAGAAGACTTGTTGGCCTGGCTGACCAAAACGGGAGTCGATCTGGCCGCGGTCACCCCCGGCAACCACGATCGAGGCAGCCTCCGCAAATTGCTGGGCGAGCGCTATTTTCCCGAGGGTTTCCTGGTTGGCGACAGGCTCGTGGTCCACGGCCACGAACGGCTGGCGGCCGGCCGGCTCATTTATGGACACTATCACCCGTCGCTCGATTTTGGCCGTGAAGTGAAAGCAAGCTGTTACCTGGTAGGCCGCAGAAGCATCCTGCTTCCCGCCCACTCGCGAAACGCCAGCGGCGTCAATGTCCTTGATTGCCAGGCCTGGCAGCGCTGGCGCTGCTTTGCGATCGCCTCAGGACAGGTGCTCGATTTCGGCGTTGTAGGCGCGATCGGCCGGCGCTTGCAGCGGCCCATCGGACGCGACCGACATTTCCCTTTGCCCGTTCGCAAGAACCAGGCTTCCAAGGTAAAATCTTAACGGGCTTCATGACCTCCCGGTGTTCCCGCTGGATTCACTTTTTCACGCGCTTGTGGACGATGAGAATCTGCGAACCCGACGCGCTCTTGAACTGCGTGGGCCGCTTCGTGCCCTCGGGGTCAAAGCAAACCTTCAGCGTGTCCCCGTTGATCTCGTAGATGCCCAGCATGACCGTTCCCTTGTTCGGGCCCTCAGCCACTGTCACATCGAGGGTCTTTGGTGACTTGGACGGGTCAAGCTTCTGTGTGGCAACTTGGACCACCTCGTCGCCCTTCTTGACGGTATACTTGCCGCCCGTGAAGGTAACCGTCATGCCCTCGAACTGGGCGGCCACAAGCTTGCCGCCTGCTTCGACGGACTCGAACGTCCAAGAGCCCTGGAACTTCTTGAGTTCTTTCTCGACATCCGCCTTACCGTCAGCCCGCGCGCCCATTCCGCCGGACGCGCTGAGCCCGAGGATGCAGAGCATTGTCAGAAGTGTGATTCGCATAGGTGTTCTCCCATTGTAGGTCGCCCAAGAATTATGAAATGAGTGCCAGTGACGCCGTTCGCTCAAGGGTGGATGGAAGTGATCCAGATGCGGCATGGCGTAACGCCCTCGCTGAGACAATCAATCACGTTTAGATTACCTCGTAGATTCGACAAAAACCACCTTATCGAATGCCTATCAGGTAACGGAAGTCGCCAGGCTTCTTTCAGGGAGGATACCCGTAGAGAAGCCTGACGTTAAATCGGAATTCTGGCGAGTTTTGCTACGAAAGTGCTAGCTGGAGCGAATGATGTAGCGGAAGTCGCCAGACTTCCTTTAGGGAGGATACCCGTAGAGAAGCAAGGATCAAAGGCAACTGCTGTCGTAGCCACCACCCAGTCCCGAAGGCTGTTGAATCGCTACTTCAACCAGCCCGAGTGTGATCGCGGGCGGCGGGTTCATAGGCCCTTGTTCCAGGATAACGCCGCCGATGAGCATCGCCCGCCGCCCCTCGAACACGCCCATTTCGCCGAAACGGTGAAACTCGGCGCACGTCCAATGCACCGGCCAGGACCTACCGCGCGCGGGAGAGAACAGAAGTGAACTCGTTGCCACCGCGATCCGTCCTGTCCGTGCCGGCGACGGCATGCCGCTGCCGCCGCACAGCTACCACGAGGAACGAGATAATCCATACCGATTGGTGCTAAAAAGCCGTCGTGTGTGGTCCCAATGAAGGTTGGCGCTCCTGCGTGCAGGATTAAGCTCGCGCTGAGCGCGAATGCCCTGACGCCCCGGCACGAAGACCTCAAAGCCGGTACTTGGGCCCGGGATCTCAGCACACGACGGCAAGCCCTATCATAATCCACGCGAGGCCGCGGGTCGAGTTCTCTTCGGCGAAGAGGTTCGCCGGGTCGGCTGCCGGCTACATGCAATTAGATCGAGAATCAACTTGGAAAGTGGAACACAAAGCCATGCTCCAGTCCAGCCTGCGGCCCGCGAACTCTTCATAGAGCGTTCGGAAGAAATGAAGTAGGTCAGGCTTTCTAGCCTCCACGTCAGGCTAGAAAGCCTGACCTACACCATTATTCCTTCCGTTCGCTCTTAATGTCTCTCCACCGGCCGGCGCTTGGAGCAAAGCCGATCCCCTTTTCGCCGAAATTCGGCCGGGCCCCGCTTGGCTTCTTGATGAGCCAGGACCCCAAGGATCAACGTAATCATCGTCGGGAGAAAGTTTCCTACCGCCCGGCTCGCCAAGACCAGATGGGTCAAAGAGACCAGGTTCTCGAGAAAGTGTAAGGATGGCCATAACCAAGCACAACGCGCAAAGCCTTCAGGCACTCCAATGAAACAAGCGCTCCACCGATGTCCTCACATTCGTGGCTGAATCACATAGTTCCATGGCCCGCTAAGGCCAGCGGGCTTGCGGTTCACGAGGCGTTCTAGAATCTCTTGATCCTTCTGCCTTCTTGTTTTCGAACCGTCCAGGCTTTGATGACACGCATGTGATCTCCGTTCTCGTGGTTGTGGCGATCAGACGCATGCGCTAACGACTTCGATAATTTTCCAGCGGTCCGTCCTTGCCAGTTCCTTGTCACCGAGGCAGAAAAGTCGCTGCTCTGACCTCGTTCTAGGAGCTCGCTGCCTGGCTGGAAAATTTGGCAAGCCTCGAGCTGTCCAGTCCAATCCCACGGCCCAAGCTTTTGCAACTCCAATTTCCACAACCGATCAACGCCGGCCATTGCTGTCGCCATAATCGGCCTCGGCAGCGGCCGCCGCCCGGGCATCGAGCGTAATGAGAGCCCCGAGAACCACGCCAACAGGGCGCAATGAGGCCACGGCTCTGCTGCCGCCGTGTCGTTCATGGTCGAGCCGCTCTCCTGCGTCTGCATGAGTGACCAGAGCGGCTGATTCACGGCCTCATCGGTCGGAAAGGCCGCACGGACATCCGGCGCCAGTAACGCCAGGTTCGGTCCAGCGCGATCGCGCTCAAGGTACTTTCCGCGGACCGCGCCGCGCAGCTGGGACAGGTCGTATTCCGGCCGCAGGTCATCGTTCTCCAGTTTACTTTTGCCCTTCTTCATACTGTTTACTCTCAAGCAAGCGACCGCACGCGGCCGACGGCTTCTCTGGGTGACACGGACCCTCGCCTCTCCCCGCCGCTGTGACGACAGGCAAACCTCGAGAAAGCCGGACGCTGGCCGCAGTCAGGTGTAACTACTGGTTCGCGGCCTTTGCTCCACGCGTCTGGTGGCAGGCCCTCAATAGGCGTTTGGTGCAAACTGGATGCGAGGTTGACGCCAGGCTCGAAATGAATCGCCTGCATCCTTTCGATCGAAAGACAAGACCATCGTCCTACAACGCTTCGATGAGAAATTCTTGGCGGTCGGGTGTATTGGTGAAAGAAACACTCCAGCGCTTCTGATCTTGAATAGCGTAGTCCACAATTGCTTGGCCGCCATAAGGCGAGATGTCCTTGGCGGTGCGCTCTTTGCAGATGACCCCGAGTCGAGCACAGATCATTCGCAAGACAGTTCGGGCAGCCTCATGCTCCACGATACATGTCGGGGGGGCTTGAACTTGTCTAGTCGCCAGCCCCATCACGCTAATTTGCATTGGGCGAACAAAGAAGCGGAGTCTCTTGTCTCCGGTATTGAAGACACATGCCACCGTGCCGGTGTCGGCTGCCACATGGAAGAGTTGATCGACGAATCCCGTGATGTCGGGCGCCCGGACATCTGCGAGACAGCGATCGCTCAACTCCTTGATCTCGGTTTCGAAGTTCATGGTGCGAAGACCCTCTTCGACAAACGCGGCCAAGCAGCGAGAAGTTCCACTAAGCCAAAACTCAACTCGAACCAGACCTCGCCATCGGGATGGAGTTGTGCCGTGCCAAAGTCGCACGGTCGGTTTGTTTGGCGAACTGGTGGACGATGGTGCCGCCATTTGCAGTCCTGCTAATGAGAGCCTTTCAAACAATGCGAGAACTTCACTACGAAGCTTTGGCTCGCAGTAGGGAGCGACCGTTGAGCGCTAGACTTACAGAATCTCCAGTCGCCGACCTTTTGTCACCCCATCTCGATGAATCTGCCACTGCTTGGCTTCGGCAAAGCGCCCGCCGAAGTCTTCGCTGGTGGTCCAAGGCCAGCGGGCTTGCGGGTTCACGGCAGCGTCGAGAATCTCTTGATCCTTCTTGCCTTCGGCTTCCGTCCAGGCTTTGATGAACACGACCAGCTGGGCGGCCGATATCCCGTGAGCCAGCTGAAGGCGATGGGCGGGTAGCTGGTAACAGGCGGGTTCCCATTCTTCGCCGCCCAGGCGGACAAGAATTCCAGTTCGTCTTTCCTCACCTTCATGATGCGCCTTCCCCACTGCGGTGACAAGACAACCCTTAGCAACGGGACAGGACACTCTTAGCCGATGGGTGCTCAAAAGTCGTCGTGTGTGGTCCCAATGAAGGTTGGCGTCCTGCGTGCAGGATTAAGGTCGCTCTTAGCGCGAATGCCCTTACGCCCCGGCACGAAGACCTCAAAGCCGGTACTTGGGCCCGGGATCTCAACACACGACGGCAAGCCCTATCATAATCCACGCGAGGCCGCGGGTCGAGTTTCCTTCAGCGAAGTAGTTTGCCAGTTGGCTGCAGGCTGTTCTCGCAGCATCAGGGCCCGGGAAGCAAGATCAAGCGTCGCCGGGTGCGTAAGGGTCAGAACCGGGCGGCCCGCGCCTTGCGCTGGCGGCCCAGGGATGCCATCGCAGCCACAATGCCATGGGCCTTTTATCGCCGCATCCAGGCACGCTGCGGTGGGCCCAGGGCCGTGGTTGCCACGGCTCACAAGATCGCCTGTCGCGTCTATCGCCTGCTCAAGTATGGTGAAGCCTACGTGCGTAAAGAGATGGCCGACTACGAAGCGAATTACCGAAAACAGCTGCTCAAAGGCCTGGCCCGCCGAGCCAAGGAGATGGGCTACCGCCTGGAGCCGGCCGAAGCCACCCCCTGATATCGGTTAGGGCGGTCGTGGCCCAGCGACAGCTCTGAGCCTCACACAACAGCGCTTACACAACGCCTGCACCCGGACATACAGCGATGTGGGGAGGGGGATGGTGTATCCACAACAAGACTACTAGCTACTAAGACGATACCTTTAGGTGCCTGTTCCCTCAAACAGTTCCTTGGGAGGCTGGCAGTCTACACGATGGACTGCCTATGAATGTCGAACACGTCGGCCCCGGACTCCTGGAGTAACTCCTCGAACCGCTCGTCGCCTTGCTCGCTGACGAGCCGCGACTCTGCTTCCGAAATCGGGACGGCCCACAGCCAGGTCACTTTCTTCGTTTCCAACTCCAACGTCGTGTTCAAGCCTGGCCACTGCGACGGCGCGGTAAAGTAGAGGTGCTCCATAGTTGACGACATATCATACATGCTCGGAATCGTTTTGAACACGACTCCCGGCCAGGGGAACCATTTGTCCTTCATGACGAAGAAGGCTGCGGTTGCGATCACGTTTCCGAAGCCTTCTACGTCGCTGGCACAGGCTCCCGCTATCTCAATCCGTGCTGGGAATTCCTTGCCCCGCTGAATGAGGGGCGTGTCGGAAAGCATGACCGTGCTAAACGAGGTAAGACCTGGACCCGGCGCATCGCTACAGATCAGGATGTCCACCGAGGCTATGTGGATCGTCCCAGAAGGCTGTCACGCGCGGAACGCCGCCAAGCATTTTGGCAGCGTGCTCACAGATCAGCTTGTTGTCGGCCGAAGCATTAGCCAATCGGCTGTCTCCCCAGCCTAACGATAAGGAATCTATCCCGCGTGCTCCGCCACGGTGGGCGAACCCGTTCCGCGCAGGCTTGCGGCGGAGCATGCGGGATAGATTCTCGTTGGACTGAACCGCGGAGTTACTGCCGCTATGAAGTAAGGATCGCGAGGCGGTTTCTCCAAAGTGAACTATACCCACGGTTCGTGATCGCGAAAAGCATCATTCTAACCCGCATCGCCTTTCTGGAGCTGACACTTTTCCGCTTCCCTGGAAGGCTTGTGTTCGCGCCAGATAATCCCGAGGCGCATCGACCAAGCCGAGACCGAATCTTTTGTCAGTGAAATACCCTTCGAGAACTGGGTTGTTCATGTTCAACGCGTCTCGTGTTAATTGCCCAGGGAGTTATGTACTGTTCGCTGAATCCAAGGAACCCGAGGAAGTTTGTCGATCCTCCTTTATTTCCTTCAATTAGAATCGGGGGAACATGAGGCGGGAATCGTTACGGCAAAAGCAGATGGCCCCTAACCTGGAAGGGGCCCCGGTCAGATCAGAGGGAGACGGCGGCACGGTTCCGTAGCAAAACAGAACTGTTTCAAAACCATTCTACTTTAAGGAGTTGTGGCTCCGATAGGCCGGGAGGAACATCTCCAGTGGTAGGGCTTCCTCGTTCCTCTGTACGGCCTAGGAAGGCCATTGCACGTAGCCGCCCCAAGCAGGGCCAGATCGGCCAGTTAATGAATAAAGAGCGACGGGCTTCCAGCCAGTCAAGCCGGCTTTTAGGAAGGGCGTCCCGAAAGCGAACAATCCTATCCCATGCCCATTTGAGTCCTCAAGACAGCAGCGCCTTGCACTCGATCCCCTCCTCACAGAATCGCTGCAGCAGTTCCACCTGTTGAGCCTCATCGCGACAAGTTATCAGCACCATGAATTGCGATTCGCCCAATTGAATTCGGTTGCCTTCGCCGGCAGTTACGCGAGCCAGCGCCGCCTCGGCTTCCGACCGCCACACTGTTGCCAAGGTGGCATCCGCATTCGGCGTCAAGTCCACCAGGCGATCGTGGATCTGGTACTGTCTCTCGGCCAACGCCGCCAGCGGGTCGATGCTCAAGAGCAAAGCCCGCGCCTCTTCGTCATTGACGTCCAGGACTTCTACCTCCACCTCTATATCCGGGTCGGGGTCGCGATGCAGGTGGCCGTCGATCAGCTTCAGGCGGCTTCCGCAAGCTCGTAAGCGAGCAGGCTGCGGGCGAAGCCGACCTCGCGGTAGAGGGCGGTCACGGCAGGCAGGGCCGCAGGAAGGGCCATCCAGGGAAGTGGCGCCTCCTCAAATCGTCCAAGCGAGGTCGGCGTCGAGGCCACTGTTGGCGTCAGCGAGGCGAAATCAAGTAGGTCCGGCGTGCCGAGCCGGACTTCGGGCCCTTCACGTTTCTGCACGCAGCTTATGCCCTGGTAGTGTCCACACAGGGCGATTGCGTGAAGTACCGGCTGTCCCGCTCGGCTCGCGGGACCTACTGCGTGCGCAAACAAACGAACTTGAAACCCCAGTAAGCATGATGTTCCCTGCCATTGCCCACCCCGTATGGTGCGAATCTTGAGCTCTCCCTTGACTCGACGCAGCGTTCGGTCCGAAAGGCCCTGAGCCAGGCCTGCCAATTGGGCACGGTTCAAAAGCAGCCTTTCCTCGGAGACACCCGCCCGGCGTCGTGTGTGTGCAAGGGCGCAATGCAATCCATTAACCGCTTGATCCAGTGACACTTGCGTTCGGAATCGGTTGCGCTCCGTCCCATCAAGGGTGTTACCCTCGTTTGAACCATGCCGCCGATTGGCCAGAGTTGGTTGGCAGAGTTTAACTTTCTTCAATTAGGCAAGGTCTTGTTTCTATGTTTCGCCCGGGCTGGGGAAGGGTTAAAAACGCGTCCTACAGAGATCCTGGTATTCAGAAACGGAGCGAGGGCGTTTCATCCTCGGCAATTGGTTGCCGATCGAAACGCCCTCGTTCTGCGTTATTGTTTGATTTGACGTCAAACCAAAAGCGGCTTACCAGTAGCGGACGCGCCAGAAATCGTATTGCGTGGCAGTCTTGCTGAACCACCAGTGGCCATCCTGCCATTCCAGCTTCACGGACCGCCAGCCTGGCGGGACGCGGGGGAAGGGATAGAACGGCCCGATGAATGGCCACGCACAAGCCGGATAG
>CAVVHZ010000016.1:0-55377 GCA_963748025.1 uncultured Gemmataceae bacterium | reverse complement strand
CTTGCTAATATCTCGAACGACGGCTGGTTTCACGGCACGACACGGCGGGGGCGACTTGTCGCTTTCGCGGTGTGGAAACGAGGCGGGCAATTGCCTGCTCGGTGAACATGGGAATCTCGGCGGTCATCACGGGAGTGGTGTACCGTCGCCTTGCCCGGCGATTCGATTGCCGACTCGAAGAAAATGGAAGGCTTCATCGCCTGCAATATCCCCATCGACGATCGGCTGAGCTGCTACGCCAAATTCGGCGATTGGCTCCCATGGGGTTGCTGGATCGGGATCGCCGGCGCCGTGATTTTTGGTGGACCGCCGGCTCATCTCTTCGAATCCTTCATCAGTTTCTGGCGGCTCGCTGCGGCTTCGCCTCTCGATCCGCCGCCCGGCTCATAGCCGTTTTGCTCGCGTACGTTGGCATATTCCTAATTGTTTCGTTTGTCTCTGTGCTCTCCTGCTTTCATGCTCCCACAAGCTCTTGACAGCAGTTGTTTAACCCGGAGCCAGCGGCGACGGCTGACGGACTAGCACGCAGAACAGTGCTGCTTTACACGGTAGGCTACAGGTCAACCGTCGCCGCCGGCTCCGGGTTAAGCAAGAAGAAAATCCGAGAGCCGAAGCTCGCCGGCTGCTCGCCCTATCTTACTGTCCCGGCCCAAAAAGGAAAACTGCACTAGCGTAGGACGCAAGTGTCCGAGGATGATCGCACGGTTTCCAGGCCACGGAGGCGCCATGATTCGTTCCTCTCCTTTCGCTGACAGCCTTTGCACTTTCGGTGTCGACTGCTTCGGCTCAGTGCGGTCATGAAGTTTCATTGCAGCCTGGATTCTACGCTCTCTTACAAGGTTTGCGCAGGCCACGAAAGCCATTGAGGTTACGGGCAATGGCTCGTCCGAGACCAAAACCAAGCTCAACCTGATTGAGCAATATTGCGTCCAGGATGTGGACGCTGCCGGGAATCGCCACTTACGGTTATCTCCATGCGCATGGAGATATCGCCACCCTCGGGCGACACACTCATCTCGGCCGACCCCACGGTTGGCGATGCCCGGTCTCGCCGGAGCTCAGATGGGCAAATATGTCGGTCAAACTATTGCCGTTGGAAATTGCTCCATGATCGCGGCAAAGTGGTCAAGTGAAGGAGTCCAAGTTGGGCTGCCGTCCGCCATCGACGGCCCCAGCTGCGTCTTCCAATATCCTTCTGCCGGGCGAGCCCGTGCGCGAAGGAGTTGCCCTGCAATTGTACTTATTTTCTTTAACTTGATCCTCCCCACTGCGTGGTGAAACCTACGAATGTGTGCAAGCGTTCCGCTGCAAACAGGTCATGCTGACCAGCGTGCTCGTCAGCTGTCAAACCACCATCCCGAAGCTGCCGGAGAATGCACAAGACCAGGTCGCTGCTACAAAACCAAACGCAAGGCTGAGGTTGTGTTCGACGTCGAAAACGGGCGGCCTGACGCGGTGTCATTCAAGTGAACAAGGAATTGAAGATGACCAGGGCAAAGATTCGTCGTACAAGTTTCAGAGCGTTTACCGAGAGTCTTATCTCGGCAAGGTCGGGCCGTTCGGGGCCGAAAACGAAAACTGCATTCCTCATTTTCAAACTGGCACGTCCATTCGCCGGCCGTGGCTCGGTCGCTGAGACCGGCCACAACATCACGTTCAGAGCCGCCCAGGCCTGTCGGTTGATGCTGCACATCAAATCCCGGTTATATCTAATAGTGTGGGGTGTGGCCGGAGATGACGGACGCAGCGGTATTCTTGAGCGCATTTCCCTCCCTCTCCCCTCCCCCACTGCCCTACCGATTGGCTTGGGATGGCGGATCGGAGAAATGGACGCATTGATCAGCAGGCAGTCAGCGACAACCAGCAGGCGGCTACCCAGCTATTCGTGCGTTTCCACGATCGTTTGCTTCACATGATCCGGCTTCTCGATGGATCATCGCCTCAAGGCGGGCGTTGACTCCGAGGACATCGTTCAGGAAGCCTACTCCGATGCCTCCCAACGACTCGGGGGATTACGCCGCCCACCCGGGCATGAGCTTTTTCTCTGGCTCCGCTATCTGACAGCCCAGAAACTGGTTGATGCCCAAAGCACCATTTAGGGGCGGCAAAACGCGATGCCGGTCAGGAAGTCTCGCTCTTATGGAACCGATGCCCGAAGCGAGTTCTGCTTCTTGGCCGCCCGACCGCTCGGCATGTTGACGTTGCCCAGCACAGTGCCATAAGGGCTGAAACCCAAATCAAGGTGCAGCAAGTGCTCACACCCTGGAGCCATCGACCGTGAAGTTCTGGTCCTCCGGCATTTTGAGCACTTGACCAACGGCGACAGGCCAGTTCCTGGGCATCAGCCCCGCAGCGGCCAGCAAGCGCTACATCACGGCTTTGAAACGCCTCAAGGCGATTCTTTCCGACATTTGAGGACCGGTTCTGAAAGGGTTCCAGGTTTGAAAGGAAGGTTGCCCATGGCCGATCAGGTAAGTCAGGCGCGGGATCCGGTTGAAGTGTTGGCGGAAGAACTTGGAAAAAGGGCGCGGCGAGTTTCGTCCTCGAGGAGTATGCCCTCCGCCATCCGAACCTGGCTGAGGAGATCGGTGAGGTTTTCCCGGCACTCGTCATGATGGAGAGATCGACCCGCAATCTGCTGATTGGGCCGGTCGCTCAGCGCCGCCATGCCTTTTCACGGTCAGCCGAAGCTGCGTCAGGTCGGCGACTTCCGCATCCTCCGCCGACATTGGCCAGGGCGGCATGGGCGTCGTGTACGAAGCTCAGCAGGAGTCCTTGGGCCGGCATGTCGCCTTGGAGGTATTGCCGCCGACTGTCTCCCGAAACGATGTCTTCAGAGGGCGCTTTCAGGCCGCGAAGCCCGCGCCGCCGCCCGGTTGCACCATACCAACATCGTGCCGGTTTTCGGCGTCGGCGAAGATCAAGGCGTCCTCTACTACGCCATGCAGTTCATCCAGGGCCGAGCACTGGACACTGTGCTCGATGATGTCAAGCGGATGTGCAAACTGGCCGCACCGCAAACCCGGCCGAACAGTCGACGCAGGTCCCCGAAGGAGCTGAGGCGGCCCACGGCTTGCTCACAGGCGAATTCAAAACCGCCGATTCGGAATCCGGAGCCGGCGCCGCGGCCCCACGATAGCCGGCGAGGATCCACTTGCGACGGCCACGATAATGCCGGCTCCCTCCGACTCGGGCACGCATTCGGGCCTAAGCAACCTGCCCGAAACGCGTTATTATCGAAGCATTGCATGGGTTGGCGTGCAGGCCGCCGAGCATTTCCTGCGCAGGGCGCAAGCCATTCTGCATCGCGACATCAAGCCCTCGAACCTGCTCCTCGATGTCCATGGCACTCTGTGGATCACCGATTTTGGTCTTGCCAAGGCTCAGGACAGCGAACCTCACGCATTCCCGCGAGATTCGGTACGCTCCCGGCTACATGCTCCGCCAGCGCTTTGAAGCAAAGGCGATGTGGATGCAGCGACGTCTACGCCCTGGGCGTAGACGCTATACGGTCTCACGCTCGCGCCGTTGCGCACCGGCGGCGACCGCGTGAAACTCATGGCTCAGATCACTTGCGACACGCCGCCGCCGGCAAGCGAGCTGCGAGCCGCTATTGCCTCGCCGACTTGGAAACTATTGTCCAGAAAGCGGTTGCCGGGATCCCGCCGCGCGGTACCCGACAGCCCGCGACCTGGCCGAAAGACCTCGCCGCTTCTTGAGAATCGGCCGATCAAGGCCCGGTGCAACTCCGTCGCCGAGTCACTGGCCCGTTGGTGTCGGCGTATCCGGCCGTTGCGCTCTGCTCGCTGCCGTTTCCTGTTGCTCGTCTGTCTGACGGTCGGCTCGATGGCGGCAGCGTTCCGGCTGAATGCGGAGCGGGAGGCAGTGGTCCTCGCGGAAGCCGACGCCGCCGAGGCTCTCATAAGTCGCTGGTGGCTCAGGCCGACGCCAGCCGGTTCAGTCGATCGCGTCGGCCAGCGTTTTGACACCCGCTGAAGGCCGTAGAGCGCGGCGGCGGACTGGTCACCGGCGCCTATGCCCGCCCGAGAGGTTTCTCGACAATCTGCGCCACCCTCGCCATCTCGGCGCTGCGCCTGCCAACTCCACACGCTTCGGACCTGGGAAGGACACCCGCACGGTTCTGGCAACTGGACTGCGGACGATCAACTAAGGTCGTATGCGCGTGGAGCAGAATGGGTCATTTCCGTTCGCCGGATTCGACACGGACGAAGTGACTGCCGCTCTTACCCGCGCCCTGCGGTCCGATGACTATCTGCGTTTCAGTCCAGGCGGTCGGTTTCTTGCCCACGAAGGCCAGCATAATCGGCTTCGGGTTTGGGACCTGTCAGGTGCTCGGCCCCCGCGTGACGCTCGACGCGGAGAAACATCGCGACTTCCACCCTGACGGCCTGCACATGCTCACAATCACAGCGATGGTCGTCGCATCGCACATTCTCGTCAAGAGCACCTCCTATCTGAGCAGATTTGCGCAGCGGAGGGGACTGCCACCTTCGTTCTTCCTCGAGCGGATCAACTGGCTACGCTCGAGGACAGGCAGGCTCCAGATTCTCGACCACCCGACCTTCGGAGAATCTGACCGTTCTCCCCGACTGCAACGCGTGCTGTCTCTGGCCTGGCATCCGGGAGGAAATTACCTCGCTGTCGTCTGCACCGAACACGATATCCACGTCTGGGACCTGAGAAAAATGCCACGGGTACGACAATCTTGCTGGAGGGTTGTCTCGTAATGCGGGACTGAGCTCTGGAAGTTCTCGACTCCGGATGGCGCACCGGTCTCCCTACCAGGGCTATGAAGGGCGACATTGCTTTGGACCGGCGCACGGACGCCAAGTCTGCAACGCCCCGGCAATTTCGATCTGCACGGCTCGATGGACGGTCGCCCTCCTGATTAGGGATGGGCACGCCACTCGGAATTAGTCGAGCTGGCCAGCGGTCGCGAATACCGCTCGTTCGTCCAACAATCGCAAAGTGGGAAAGGACGTCTCTTACTGGAACGTAGCTGTCCATCCTCGAGGCCGCCTGGCCGCTGTCGCCATGAAGGATCATATACGACTGTTCGATCTCAACCGGCGATGAACTGGCCGCTTTGCCCCCTCGCGGTATCACCTTGGCCTTTGATGCTCAGGGTCGTCCTTTTGACGTAACGGTCTTTCGGATCAGCCTGCGCTGGCCGATTCAGCCCAAAGCCACTCGGACCGGTGGCAAGTGGGGCCCCGAAATCCTTCACGGCGGAAGTTTTCGTGGACGTGGCCTGCGACAATAAAGGCCAGTCATCGGGCAAGGGTCCCAACCGAAGCCGCCATTTCTGGTGCGGCCCTGACAAAGGGACCATGCACCTGGGGCCCTACGACGCACGTCACATTGCCATCAGCTCCGGACATGCAAATACGCCGCCACCGCCAATCACAACGGCGGACGATGGAGTCAAGATTTGGAATACAGAAACCGGCCGGCTGCTCTTGCGTCTTCCATTTGGCGGAGGCTGCTCGGCATTGTTCAGCCCCGAGAAGCTGGCTGTCCGCCGGCGGATTAAGAGGCCGCTGCATGCTCGAGGTGGAGCTCCTGGAAACAGCGTACATTTGAAGACCTCGATGAGGCGAGAGCCTTTTACCCCGATAGCTCGGTCTGATGTACTATTCCGAACCGGGCATAATTCCGGTTTTTGGACCGTTTTCGACGGACGGAGAACTTGACCCGAAGGAAGACCCAAA
This sequence comes from uncultured Gemmataceae bacterium, assembly GCA_963748025.1. Classification (GTDB taxonomy): domain Bacteria; phylum Planctomycetota; class Planctomycetia; order Gemmatales; family Gemmataceae; genus CAVVHZ01. The sequence continues at coordinate 49,645 of CAVVHZ010000016.1, read as the reverse complement.
TGACTCCCCAACGAGGATGCATTTACGCCCGACGGCTGCAACGATGGTGCTAGCAGCGATTTCACACTCGCCCTCCACCTTCGGGACCTGCGGGCGGTTGCGAACACCGGAGATGGGGCTTGATTGGGGGACGCTCCGCCCTTTCCCCAAGCCTGCAGGGGCAGCCTGCCACAGCGCCGCTCCAAATGACCGTAAACTTGGGAATCGGTTCGTGATCCGCGCCTCATGCATTCCTCGGGCTCGGCAGCATTGGCTCTGCCCTTGCTCCATTCGATTTCGAAGCCTATTTGGATAGGGCCTGAGCTCCGCGCCGAAAGAGCCGAAAAAAGCCTTGGCCGATTCACCGTCGGGGCCGCCTCGCGCCGGGGAACCACAAGGTCCGCGGTGAAGCGCCGTTCCGCAGGAGCAATAACTATCGTGCGCGCAACGACCTGGCCCGAGCCAATGCCCGACTCCTCCAACTGCTCGCGAACGGATCTCCCTCTCCCGGGAAGACGCATACCCTCCGACTGCGGGACTCCCGTGCAACAACCTCGCCTCGGGAATTGCAACGGCTGCCGGAGAAAGAACGCAACTCGCAGAACGCCCGGACTCTGGCCCGAAAGGCCGTCAACCTGGATATGGATGACTCGCTCTACCTCAACACGCTAGGTGTGGTGTATTACCGGCTTGGACTGTAAATGGCGCGGGCAACCGAGCAGACTCCGCAGCCCGAGCCTGCGGAAGGACAGGAGCAGCTGACGCCTTTGATTAGTTTTTCCTGGCCATGTGCCATGTCCAACAAGCCACCGCTGCCGCGCGTCCCCTCCGCGCGCTGCTTCGAACAGGCCACAAGGTGGGTGAAGCAGAACTCCAAAACGATCGGCGCGAGCAGCCGCACTGGGGAGCGAGATGCTAAAGGCTTTTCTAGGCCGAGGCGGAGGAGTTGTTGAAGAAGATGAAGTGACACGTGGAGCCAAGCGAGCGATAAGTTGCAGATCTCGCCTCGTGCCGCCAGTGGACCTTCTCCTCGTTCCCACGCTCGGCGTGGGGAATGCACCTCCGGACGCGCTGCTTCCCGGAAAATGAGTGACTCGATCCCGGTACTTTCTCGGCGAGAATAAACCTGCCTACGATCGAGGCGCCCATTTCCGCTGAAGCTCGCCTCCCGACCTTGAACGCCTATAAGGCTAACCGGATTTCGCCGGACTGCGTCAACCGCTTGTTATAACAATCGCCATGAATAACCAGGTACAAATAGAGCCGGAGCCATGCCCCGGTCTTGACGCCTGCCACTAAATCTCGGTCACTATATGAAATGGAACGGGATGGTGGATCTCGCCGCAAATGGATGCGTTGATCTCGCGTTCAACACCTGAAGTTTGGCCCGGAATGACTTCGCTCACGCCTGCGCGTGCGAAGAACTCAGCGGAACCGATGTGCTGGCTTCAACCTCCTCCGAGGATGTGCCCTGTTGCAGAAGGCTCACATAGTAATTGATGCCGGCACTCTCCCCGCCCGGTCGAGGAAGCGATGCAAGAAACCTCGATCACCTCTCGCCGGATTCAGCGCCGCCCGGAAGGCCGCTGCCGCGGCAGCCATTGAGAGACCGTTGTCAATGGCCTGGATCCAGTACTGGTCCCCGGTTTCGGGGGAGCGATGCAGAGATCGCGGTATAACCCGGTCACGAACCCGCTTGCGGTCCTTGTCGTTCGCGTATTCTGGGGAGTTCAACAACGCCAAGGCAACCTGTTGGGCAGTGCCGCCACTGTTGAGAAAGTTCGTCAAGGAAGTTTCAGTCGGCGAGTCGACCGCCCGATCAGTTTTGCACAAGACGCTTCGACAACCAGCTCGGGGATTCGGGACTGCCTTCGATGCTCAAGCGCGACCTGGGCGGGTGGCCTGTCCCTGGTCCAGTAGGCCGCTCCAGGCGGCAAGGCCGTTGGCATCGGCGATTCGTCCGAGCATATCCAGGTAGGCCTGCTCGACAAACTGTTGGTTGGGCGTGCCGGTGAGGCCGCCTGAAGGACCGCCCAGGAAACGGGCCAGCTCGCTGCTGGGGAAGCCGCTGGCCCGCCACGATGATCTTGGCGCCGAAGGGGAAGGACCACCGTGTCCGAAACTATTCCAGGAGTGGTCGAGACCGTTCCTCCGCTGCCGAAACCGGGTGTCCACGACTGCCGTCGGCGTTAACTGCGCCATTTCAAAAGTGGGTTAAGATGAGATAGGACTAAACGCTGAGATCGATTGTCACAATGATCTGGCCACTGCTCTGGATCGCCAGGCCGGTCGGGGTTTCTGAGCTTTCGCTGCTTGGAATGCCGAAATTGAAATCGGAATCCACAAATACCTGCCCTCGCACGCCAAACTGGTGTCCAGACTGCCGTCTGAATTCAAGCGCACCGATAATTGGTTCGCCGTTGGCAGTGCCCAACTCCAGGAACTTGCCGTCGCTTTCGCAGGCCAGGGCAATGGCAATGTTGCTGCCCAGGCCGATGTCCACAAACGGCTGAACCGTGTTGTCAACACTGCCGTTCGAATCGAGGCGCTCGATGAAGAAAGCCGTGTTCCCAGACGTCGAGCCCTGCTGTTCGTTGCCGGCGACGACAATCTTACCGTCTGTTTGAATGAGGACCTGATTGATGATGGTTCCGTTGCCTGCGTTGGCGACGCCGCCCGTGCCAAAAGTGGAGTCCAGGGCGCCGTTCGGTGTTGTAGCGTATTACCTCGTGCCCGGAAGCACTATCGCCGGCGACGACAATCTTGCCATCGGCAGGCTGTACGGCGACGCTGGCGGCTTTGACGATAGCCGTGGTGACCACGCCCGCGGTTCCGAAGGTGCTGTCCAGGACGCCGGCAGGGGTGAAGTGCGCGACAACGAAGGGGGTCGTGGTGGAGTCCTGGCCGACCACGATGATATCGCCGTTTGCGTCCAGGGCGGCGCCCGTGGCCAATCCGAGCGGACCAGTAACCTCGCCGTTGCGCCAAAGGTCGTATCCGGGCTGCCATCGCTGTTGTAGTGCGCGCATCCGCGAATTCGACGCGCCCTGGACGTGCAAAACATCGTGCCCACGGCAACGATCTTGCCGTTGGGTTGCACGAGGACCTCGGCAGGGTCGAAGTGGTAACTGACTTCGACCCTGCCAAGGTCCTCGTGCAACCCAACGGCAAGATCGTTGCCGTGGGCATTCGTTGACGTCCAGCGGCGGTCGAGAGCTTCGCGCTGGTGCGCTACAACAGCGATGGCAGCCTGGACACGACCTTTGGCGCCAACGGCGAGGTTACCGGTCCGCTCGGATCGGCCACGGCCGCCGCCCTGGACGCAAACGGCGATATCATCGTGGCCGGCCAGGACTCCACCACGACCCACTTCGTTGTCGCGCCGTTCACCTCTGCCGGCGTCCTGGACAGCGCCTTTGGAACCGCGGGCGTGGTCACCACGGCTATCGTCAACGCCACGCACATCAGCGTCGCCGTACAGCCCGCCGATGGCAAGATTGTCGTCGCCGGCGATAGTCGACTCGCCACGATCGACGTAATACGCTATAACACCAACGGCACCCTCGACACCACCTTTGGCACGGGCGGCGTCGCCAACGCGGGCAACGGAACCATCATCAATCAGGTCCTCATTCAAACAGACGGTAAGATTGTCGTCGCCGGCAATGATACGCCGGGCACGACATTTGGGAACACGGCTTTCTTCATCAAGCGCCTCAATTCGAACGGCAGTGTGGATAACACGGTTCAGCCGTTTGTGGACATCGGCGTGGGCAGAGACATTGCCATTGCCCTGGCACTGCAAAGCGACGGCAAGTTCCTGGTGCTGGGCACTGCCAACGGCGAACCAATTCTGGTGCGCTTGAATTCGGACGGCAGTCTGGACACCAGTTTTGGCGTGCGCGGGCAGGTATTTATGGATTCCGACTTCAGTTTCGCTATTCCAAACAGCCACAGGTTCTGAAACCCCGACCGGTCTGGCGATCCAGAGCAATGGCCAGATCATCGTGATCGGTTTCAGTGGCCCCGAGTATCATGCCCTCATCTTCACTTTAGATATGACGCGCTTTAACGCCGACGGCAGTCTGGACACCCGCTTCGGCAACGGCGGAATGGTCTCGACGTCTGGCGGATCAGTCCCAGCTGCGGACGTGGTGGTCCAGCCCCTCGACGGCAAGATCATCGTGGCGGGCGGCCTTCGGCGACGGCTTCGTGCTGGACCGTTTCCTCGGCGGTCCTTCAGGGAGCCTCACCGGCACGCCCAACCAGCAGTTTGTCGAGCAGGCCTACCTGGATATGCTCGGACGATTCGCCGATACCAACGGCCTTGCCGTCTGGAGCGGCCTGCTGGACCAGGGTCAGGCCACCCGCGCCCAGGTCGCGCTGAGTATCGAAGGCAGTCCCGAATCCCACGAGCTGGTTGTCGAGCGCTCTTTGTGCAAATACTGCACCGGTCGGTCGACCCGGCGACTGAAACAGGCTTGACGAACTTTCTCAACAGTGGCGGCACTGCCCAACAGGTTGCCTTGGCGTTGTTGAACTCCCCAGAATACGTGACTGACAACGGCAACACCACAAGCGGGTTCGTGACGGGTTTATACCGCGATGTGCTGCATCGCTCCCCCGATACCGGGGAGCAGTACTGGATCCAGGCCATTAACAATGGTAGCTCAATGGCTGCCGTGGCAGCGGCCATTCTGGCCAGCGCTGAATCCGACGAGGACGTGATCGACGGTTTCTTCCATCGCTTCCTCAACCGGGCGGGTGATAGTGCCGGCATCAGTTACTATGTGAGCCTGCTGCAACAGGCGCATCCTGGGAGGAGCATTGAAGCCAGCATCATCGGTTCCGCTGAGTATTTCGCACGCGCCCTGAGGCGTGAGCGAAACACATCCCAGGGCCAAAGTTGGGTAGCTAACACGAGATCAACGCATCCATTTCAGGGAGTCCGCCATCCCGTTCCATTTCATATAGATAGAACCGAGATTTAGTGGCAGGCGTCAAAACCGGGGCATTGGCTTCGGCCTTATTTGTCCTGGTTATTCATGGCGATTGTTGTAACAAGCGGTTGACGCAGTCGAGCAAATCCCGGCTATGGCTATAGGCGTTCGGGCCGGGAGTGCGACTCAGCGGAAATGGGCACCTCGATCGTAGGCAGGTTTATTCCTCGCCGAGAAAGTACCGGGATCGAGTCACTGATTTTCCGGGAAGCAGCGCGTCCGGAGGCGCATTCGCACGCCGAGCGTGGGAACGAGATAAGGTCACGGCGGCACGAGGCGAGACCTGATATTATCGCTCGCTTCGCTCCACGTCACTTCATCTTCTTCAACAACTCCTCCGCCTCGGCCTGAAAAGCCTTTAGCTCTTCGCTCCAGTGCGGCTGGGCTCGCCGATCGTTTTGGAGTTCTGCTTCACCCACCTTGTGGCCTGTTCGAAGCAGCGCGGCCCGCCGGCACCGCCTTGTTGCGCATGGCACATGGCCAGGAAAAACTGATCGAAGGCGTCACACTGCCCCGTCCTTCGCGCAGGCTCTCGCCGGAGTGTGTTGGTTGCCCGCGGTGTACAGTCCAAGCCGGTAATACACCACACCTAGCGTGTTGAGGTAGAGCGAGTCATCCATATCCAGGTTGACAGCCTTTTGGGCCAGAGTCCGGGCGTTCTGCAAGTTGCGTTCTTTGCTGCCTTGCAATTTCCAGGAGAGGTTGTTGCAGAGCAGTGCCGCAGCTGGCTGTAGTTCTTCCGGGAGAGGGAGATCCAGTTGGTGAGCAGTTGAAGATCGGCATTGGCTCGGGCCAGGTCGTTGAGGCACGATAGTTATTGCTCCTGCGGAACAGCGCCTCACCGCGGACCTTGTGGTTCCCCGGTGGAGAGCCAGAGCCATACTGTAATCGGCCAAGGCTTTTTTGCTCTTTCAGGCGGCCGTAGGCTGGTGCATTGAATAGGCTTCGAAATCGAATGGAGCAAGGGCAAGCCGAATGCTGCCGAGCCCGATCATGATCGCGGATCCACGAACCGATTTCCCAAGTTTACGGTCATTTGGAGCGGCGCTGTGGCAGGCTGCCCCTGCGGCAGTTGGGGAAAGGGCGGAGCGTCCCAATCAACCCCATCTCCGCCAACTGTTCGCGAACCGCCCGCATGTCCAAAGGTGGAGGGCGTGTGTGAGGTCGCGGCTGAGACCATCGTTGCACCATCGGGGCGTAAATGCGATCCCTCCCGTTGGGGAGTCATTTGGGTCTTCCAGTCGGGCTAGTTCTCGTCCAGTCGACGATTCGCAAAAACCGAATTATCCCCGGGTTCGGAATGGTCGCATAGAACGAGCTATCGGGGTAAAAGGCTCTCGCCTCATCCAGGTCTTCAAATGTACGCTGTTTCCAGGAGCTCACCTCGAGCATGCAGCGGCCTCTTAATCTGCCGGCGGACAGCCAGCTTCCATCGGGGCTGAACAATGCCGAGCAGCCCCCGCCAAATGGAAGACGCAAGAAGCAGCCGGCCGGTTTCTGTATTCCAAATCTTGACTCCATCGTCGCCGTTGTGATTGGCGGTGGCGGTGTATTTGCTGTCGGGATTGATGGCAATGTGACGTGTGTCGAAATGAGGGCCCAGGTGCATGGTCCCTTTGCCGGGCCGCACCAGAATCGCGCCTTCGTTGAACCCTTGCCATGACCTGGCCTTCATCGTCGCAGGCCACGTCCACGAAACTTCCGCCGTGAAGGATTTCGGGCTACTTGCCACCGGTCCGAGTCGGCTTTGGGCTGAATGGCCAGCGCAGTAATCCGAAAGAGCCGTTGGTCAAAAGGTACCTGAGCATCAAAGGCCAAGGTGATACCGCCAGGGGGCAAAGCGGCCAGTTCATCGCCGGTTTGCAGATCGAACAGTCGGAGATGATCCTTCATGGCGACAGCAGCCAGGCGGCCTGAGGACGGACAGCTACGTTCCAGTAGAGACCCTTTTCCACTTGCGATTGTTGGACGAACGAGCGGTATTCGCGACCGCTGGCCAGCTCGACGATTCCAGTCGGCGTGCCCATCCTGATCAAGAGGCGACCGTCCATCGAGCCGTGCAGATCGAAATTGCCGGGGCGTTGCAGAACTTGGCGTTTGTGCGCCAGTCCCAAAGGCGAATGGCCCCTTCATAGCCCTGGCTCAGAAGCCGGTCGCCATCCGGAGTAAACTCCAGACTCAGTCCCGCATTACTACAACCCTCCAAGATTGTCGTACCGGTCATTTTTCTCAGTACCAGACGTGGATATCGTGTTCGGTGGAGACGACAGCGAGGCACTTTCCTCCCGGATGCCAGGCCAGAGACAGCACACGTTGCGGTTCGGGGAGAACGGTCAGATTCTTGAAGGTCGTGCCGTCGAGATCTGGACCCTGCCTCCCCCGAGCGTAGCCAGTTGATCCGCTCGAGGAGCAAATAGCATCCCCTCCGCTGCGAATTCGCTCAGATAGGAGGCTCTTCACCGGATGCTTCCAAATTGTGGAGATGCAACGACCCATCGCTGTGAACTATGAGCATGTGCAGGCCGTCAGGGTGGAAGATGGCGATCTTTTTCTCCGCGTCGAGCGTCACGCGGGGCCGAGCACCTACATAGCTCCGAAAACCCGAAGCCGATTATGCTGGCCTTCGTCGGCAAGAAACCGACCGCCTGGACTGAAACGCAAGATACCGTCATTCGGACCGCAGCGCGTCCAGGCGGGCAGTCACTTCGTCCGTGTCGATCCGGCGACGAAATATGACCCCGATCTCGCTCCACGGTGGCATACGACCTTAGTTGATCTGTTCGTAGTCCAGTTGCCAGAACCGTGCGGGTGTCCTTCCCAGGTCCGAAGCGTGTGGAAGTCCGGCATGGCCATGGCGGCGATGGCGAAGGTGGCAACATCGTCGAACCTCTCGGGCCGGCATATTGCGCTTGCGCACGAAGTCCGCCGCCGCGCTCACGGCTTCGAGCGTGTCAAAACGTTGTCCGGCTCGATGGCTGAAGCGGCTGGCGTTGGCCTGGGCCACCAGCGATAATAGAGCTGTCTCGGCGCCGTCGGCTTCCGCACTGACCACGGCGTCCCGGTCCGCATTCAGCCGGAACGCTGCCGCCATCGAGCCCGACCGTTAGACAGATGAGCAACAGGGAAACGGCAGCGAGCAGAGACGCAACGGCCGGATTGCGCCGGCACCAGCGGGCCAGGCGCTCGGCGGTGGAGTTGCGGCGGGCCTTGATCGGCCGATTCTCCAGAAAGCGGCGCAGGTCTTCCGCCAGGTCGCGGGCTGTCTGGTAGCGTGCCGCAGGATCCCGGTGCATCGCCTTCTGAACGATGGTTTCCAGGTCACGAGGCAATAGCGGCGCAGCTGGCTTGCCGGCGGCGGCGTGTCGCAAGTGATCTGAGCCATGAGTTTCACGCGGTCGCCGCCGGTGAACGGCGGCGTGAGCGTGAGCATCTCGTATAGCGTCACGCCCAGGGCGTAGACGTCGCTGCGCACATCGCCTTTGCCTTCGAAGCGCTCGGGCGGCATGTAGCGGAGCGTACCGATAATCTCGCCGGAATGCGTGAGGTCCTCGCTGTCCTGAGCCTTGGCAAGACCAAAATCGGTGATCCACAGAGTGCCATGGACATCGAGGAGCAGGTTCGAGGGCTTGATGTCGCGATGCAGAATGGCTTGCGCCTGCGCATGGACCAATGCCTCGGCGGCCTGCACGCCAACCCATGCAATGCTTCGATAATAACGCGTTTCGGGCAGGTTGCTTAGGCCCGAATGCGTGCCCGAGTCGGAGGGAGCCGGCATTATCGTGGCCGTCGCAAGTGGATCCTCGCCGGCTATCGTGGGGCCGGCGCGCCCGGCTCCGGATTCCGAATCGGCGGTTTTGAATTCGCCTGTGAGCAAGCCGTGGGCCGCCTCAGCTCCTTCGGGGACCTGCGTCGACTGTTCGGCCGGGTTTGCGGTGGCGGCCAGTTCTGCGCATTCGCTTGACATCATCGAGCACAGTGTCCAGTGCTTGGCCCTGGATGAACTGCATGGCGTAGTAGAGGACGCCTTGATCTTCGCCGACGCCGAAAACCGGCACGATGTTGGTATGGTGCAACCGGGCGGCGGCGCGGGCTTTGCGCCTGAAGCGCTCTCTGAAGACATCGTTTCGGGAGACAGCCGGCGGCAATACTTTCAAGGCGACATGCCGGCCCAGGGACTCCTGCTGAGCTTCGTACACGACGCCCATGCCGCCCTGGCCAATCTCGCGCAGGATGCGGAAATCGCCGACCTGACGCAGCTTCGGCTGACCGTGAAAATCCATGGCGGCGCTGAGCGACCGGCCCAACTCAGCAGATTGCGGGTCGATCTCATCCATCATGACGAGTGCCGGGAAAACCTCACCGATCTCCTCAGCCAGGTTCGGATGGCGGAGGGCATACTCCTCGAGGGACGGAAACTCGCCGCGCCTCCTCCTTTCCAAGAATTCTTCCGCCAACACTTCAACCGGATCCCGCGCCTGACTTACCTGATCGGCCATGGGCAACCTTCCTTTCGAACCTGGACGCCTTTCAGAACCGGTCCTCAAAGCCTGGAATGCCGGAAAGAATCGCCTTGAGGCGTTTCAAAGCCGTGATGTAGCGCTTGCTGGCCGCTGCGGGGCTGATGCCCAGGAGCTCGGCCGTCTCGCCGTTGGTCAAGTGCTCAAAATGCCGGAGGACCAGAACTTCACGGTCGATGGGCTCCAGGGTGTTGAGCACTTGCTGCACCTTGATTTGGGTTTCAGCCCTTATGGCAGCTGTGCTGGGCGACGTCAACATGCCGAGCAGCTGGGCGGCCAAAGAAGCAGAACTCGCTTCGGGCATCGGTCCCCGATAGAGCGAGACTTCCTGACCGGCATCGCGCTTTGCCGCCCCTAAATGGTGCCTTTGGGCATCAACCAGTTTCTGGGCTGTCAGATAGCGGAGCCAGAGAAAAAAGCTCATGCCCGGGTGGGCGGCGTAATCCCCGAGTCGTTGGGAGGCATCGAGGTAGGCTTCCTGAACGATGTCCTCGGAGTCAACGCGCCCTTTGAGGCGATGATCCATGCGCAGCCGGATCATGCGCAGCAAACGATCGTGGAAGCGCACGAATAGCTGGGTAGCCGCCTGCTGGTTGCCGGCGACCGCATGCTGAATCAATGCGTCCATTTCTGCCGAATCCGCCATCCCGAGCCAATCAGTGGGCAGTGGGGAGGGGAGAGTGAGGAGGAAATGCGCTCATCCCGCTGCGTCCGTCATCTCCGGCCACACCCAGGCGCCTATTAGATATAACCGGGATTTGATGTGCGGCGTCAACCGATAGGCCGAATTGGGCGGCTCTGAACGAGATGTTGTGGCCGGTCTCACGACCGAGCCACGGCCAGCAAATGGACGTGCCAATTTGAAAATGAGGAATGCGGTTTTCGTTTTCGGCCCCGAACAGGCCGACTACTTGCCGAGATAAGACTCTCGGTAAACGCTCTGAAACTTGTACGACGAATCTTTGCCCTGGTGATCTTTCAATTCCTTGTTCACTTGAATGACGGCCGCATCCAGGCGGCCGTTTTCGACGTCGAACACGACCTCGCCCTGCGTTTGGTTTTGTAGCAGCGGGACCTGGTCCTGTGCGTTCTCCGGCAGCTTCGGGATGGTGGTTTGACAGCTGACGAGCACGCTGGTCGGCGTCACCTGTTTGCAGCGGAACGCTTGCACGCATTCGTAGGTTTCACCAGCGCCATGGGGAGGATCGAGCTTCAACGAATAAGTACGATTCCAGGCAACTCCTTCGCGTGCCGGCTCGCCCGGCAAAACCATCTGGAACGGCAGCTCGGCATCGAATCGCGACGGCGGCCCAAACTTGGACTCCTTCACTTCGACCACTTTGCCGCGATCATCGAGCGCAGAACGGCAATCGTTTGACCGACATATTTGCCCATCTGAGCTCGCAACCCGGCATCGCCAACCGTGGGGTCGGCCGAATCGAAGATGAGTGTTTCGCCCGAGGGTGGCGATATCTCCATGCGCATGGAGATAACCGTAAGAGTCAAAGTGGCGATTCCGGCAGCGTCCACATCCTGGACTGCGCCATTGCTTGATCAGGTTGAGCTTGGTTTTCGTCTCGGACGAGCCATTGCCCGTAACCTCAATGGCTTTCGTGGCCTGCGCAACCTTGTAAGAGAGCGTCAATCCAGGCTGCCAATGAAACTTCATGACCGGCGCTTGAGCCGAAGCAGTCGACACCGAAAGTGCAAAGGCTGTCAGCGAAAGGAGAAAGGAACGAATCATTGCGCCCTCCGTGGCCTGAAACCGTCGATTGGGCGATTGGTGCTATATCGGGACCTTACGTCCTACGCTAGTGCAGTTTTCCTTTTTGGGCCGGGACAGTAAGATAGGGCGAGCAGCCGGCGAGCTTCGGCTCTGGGTTACCTTGTTTAACCCGGAGCCGGCGGCGACGGTTGACCTGTAGCCTACCGTGTAAAGCAGCACTGTTCTGCGTGCTAGTCCGTCAGCCGTCGCCGCTGGCTCCGGGTTAAACAACTGCTGTCGAGACTGTGGGACGGTCCAAAAGCAGGAGAGCACGAGACAAACGAAACAATTAGGAACTCGCAAATGCCAACGTACACAACTCGCAAAACGGCTATCAAGCGGCGGCGGATCAAGGCGAAGCGCCAGCGCCACCAGAAGAAACTGATGAAGGATTGGAAGAAATAAGCCGGCGGATCCAGCCAAAAATCACAGCGCCGGCGATCCCGATCCAGCAACCCCATGGGAGCCAATCGCCGAATTTGGCGTAGCAGCTCAGCCGATCGTCGATGGGGATATTGCAGGCGATGAAGCCTTCCATTTTCTTCGAGTCGGCAATCGAATCGCCGGGCAAGGCGACGGTACGCCCGCTCCCGTCAATAACCGCCGAGATTCCCATGTTCACCGAGCGGGCAATTGCCCGCCTCGTTTCCACCGCGAAAGCGACAAGTCGCCAGGTGTTGGTCATGCTCGCTCGTGCCGTCGAACCAGCCGTCGTTCGAGATATTCACGAGAAAGTCGACGGGCTTGCCGTCTGCGCCAGGGCGAGCGTATTGGCGAGCCAGGGCTGGATCGGTGTCCTCATAGCATATGAGCACGCCGAAGGTGAAATCACGCAACTCGAATCGATTGAGGGTCACGCCCGGACGGAGACTGTAGTCGGAGTCGTAGGGAGAGAATTTGTCCATCCAGGGGATGGATTCACGGAACGGCATATACTCCCCAAACGGCACCCTGTGGATTTTGTTGTATCGGTCTTCTACCCGGCCATTTGTCCGAATCAAAATAGCCGAATTGAAATTGACTATTTTTTTCTCATCTTCATATACCTGGGTCTCGGCGCCGATCAGAAAATCGGTATGCCAAACCCTCGCCAAGCGAATGGCCTCCGCGTGTGTTTCGGCAGCAAGCGCCGGAAAATAAGGATATCTGTCTACCATATAATCAGACAACTCAGCCCATGGTTTAGGGAGACACGTCTCAGGCCAAACGATCAAATCCGGTTTGGGCCCCTCGTTCAGCCCTTTCTGGGTTAAATTGCGGTACTGGGTCATCAGAAAGCGTTCGCGGACATCACCGCCCATCGGATCATCGCGAATCTGCTGAGGCACGTTTGGTTGAATGAGCAAAAGTCGTGGCCCATTCCCGAAGTTCTCCTCGTCCAGCCTGACCAACCCGTACACTAATACCCCGCAGAATAGAGTAAGCACGCCGATGACTTGAAAATGCAGCGGTATGCGAGCCGTGTCGGGGCGCAAGCCGGGTTCGGACAATAGGCGGAAGCGTTCCCATCGACGCAAAAGCTCGAATGCCAGGGCGTTGGCGGCTGCCATGAGAAAACTCAGGCCGTAGGCCCCTGTCACATCGGAGATTTGAATGACCGGCAACACCTCATGTTGCGTGTGGGCCAGGAAATACCAGGGAAAGCCGGAGATGAAGTGAGCGCGAGGAATTCGAGAGCCGTCCACACCATGGGAAAGGTTATGACGAGAGGGAGTCGAGTCCACCGGTACAAATAACGCAAGAAGAAGATAGCGAGTGGAAAATAGAGAGCGCAGTAAAGGGCCAAAGCCAGCCACAAAATGTACATACGGTAGTCCGCAACGCGCATCCATTGCAGGGCGGGGACAAAAAATGCCAGGCCACACACCATGGCCGCACCATATACGCGTAAAGGCCGGGCATGAGCGCGAACCAACCCGAGGAGCGGCGCCAGCGCCACCCATCCCAAGAATCCTAAGTTAAGCGGATAAAAGCTGGCCCAGAGCAGCAGAGCGCTCATCAGCGCCAACAGAAAGAGAGATGGTACAGGCCGTTTGCATGCAGGCGAAGCGGGCTGGGGACTCGGGCTGGCAGACGGACTCACAGGACTCGCTTTCGTCATCTTGTACCGCTCTGGGGAGAAAAGGGAGCGTCGTCAACAACCAGCACGGAACACCAACGTCCAGCGCTGAAAATTTCGTCAGCCGGCGGCAACACGACGAACGCATTTGAGTTCGTGAGTCCGCGAAGGTCGGCCGAGCCGAACCAAGGCGACGGAACGACCACAGGCCCCAATTCTTCGAAGCTCAGAACCGCCGGATGATACGTCGGACGATCGCTTTTTACTCGATGTTCCTGTTTTAGGCGAGCCAGGATTGTCGTGGGAGCCGCATGCTGGTCCCCCATCAGCCGAGCCAGAGCCGGACGCACGAATAACTCGAAGCAGATCAGCGAACTAACGGGATTCCCAGGCAACCCGAAGACCAACACCTTGCCTTTCGTTCCGAAAAACAGAGGCTTGCCAGGTTTCATGCAGACTTTGTGGAAGTGATCTTGCACGCCCAGTTCCCGCAAAACTCCAGGCACAAGATCGCGCTTGCCCGCCGACACGCCACCGGAAAGCAGAAGAACGTCCGCCCCGAGTCCTGTAGCGATTAGTTCCCGCAAGCTTTCGACCGTATCGCGAGCGATGCCCAGGATTCTTGGTTCGCCACCGGCGAAAGACTTGGGCCGCCAGCATAGGGCCATTGCTGTTGCGAATCTGACCGGGGCCTGGCCTTCTTTGCGGTTCGACGATTTCGTCGCCCGTGGGCAAAATGGCCACCCGCGGACGGCCATAAAGTCTAACCTCGGTTCGCCCCACCGAAGCAAGCAGACCCATTTCTTGGGGGCGAAGCCTGTAGCCTGGCTCGAGAACGGTTTCACCGTGCGCATTTCCCGACCGCGTTCCAGAATGTGTTGGCCCGCGCGAACGGAAGGTTGCAGGATTCTGACTCTACTAGGCCCATCAGCTTCGGTCTGCTCGACGGCGACAACGCAATCGGCGCCCTTGGGCAAAGGCGCCCGGTCATGATCCGGGAGGCTCGGAACGCTCCAACCTCATGCTGCGGAGTTTTTCCTGCCGTAATCTCCTCGATGATTTCGAGCGTCCGCGGCCCGGTGTTGAGATCCTCAGACCGCAGTGCATAGCCATCCATGAGTCGCCTTGGTGAACGGCGGCATGTCGAGATCCGCAACGACCGGCTCGGCCAGAATCATGTTAAGGCAAGCCGGGGCCAAGGACACATTCTCAGCGGGCAGGGGTTGTGCGTGTTCGTAAACCAGAGCCTGGGCTTCGGCGACAGCGATCATCAATTTCGGTCCTCGAAAAGCCGAAGCGGCGGCAACAGGAGGTAACTGACCGGCCGCGTTTCTGCTGTAGCCGCATTCGCCGGAATGCGGGCCGGCCGGCGAAAACCCCGCGTTCTGGCGAACGCGGCTACAAGAGAATGCTGCCGTATCATGCACGGTGATTTAGAGCGGGCCCTCATGGCGGCAGAAACGGCTTGCCTACTTGCGTTTGGATGACTTGCGCTTGCCGGCATTGCGTTCAGCGGCGGCCATTGCTTTTTCGGCAGCCTTGCGCCGACGGTCAATGGCTGCTAATCTCACCGGATCAGTGATCGGCACCAATTCAATTTCCTCCAGTGTCGGGCCGAGCATCTTCTTTTCGGTTATCTTTTTCATGGACTATTCTCCCTCGTTGGACACCATAAACGGCAGTTCACCTTTTAATACATCATGCCCCTGCTCCTGAAAAAACCACATTTGGACACTGTATCCGCCTGGCTCGGGAAATGTGCACCTGATCCCTGCCGCCTTTGCGAGCGTTTCATCGTTCGCCCCGAACTTGAGAGCTGGTGCCAATGGGCTGTAGAAAACAGCTTTGTCTGTCGTCTTATTGACAACAAGAACGTATCCAGGAAACTCGCCGGAACGCGGCACTCCAGAGAAGCATGAAAAGCCAAAGGCGAGACGGCACAAATGGAAATGCCTGTCCAACGATTCGCTGGCGAAACCCTTTCAGGTGATAAACGCCTGCCTCTGTCTTGCTTTCCCGAACTCCATCACAAATCGCCATGAGCCGCACGCGGGGCGTCAGTAGACGCTGCGGCCATAACGAATTCCCGCTTTCCTTGGCATGTACTTCACTTCATCGTAGCACGCCGCTGATTAATCACCGTCACCATGCTTGTGCCGTTGAACATTGCAATGAAGCTCTGAGTCGATATCGAGGATCTCAGACACCAAGTTCTGGTACTAAAACTCCATCCTCTGCAACGTTCTCGCTCCCGCTCGCAGCGGTAGCAGCACGGAGCAAGCCCCGAGTAAGCAAGCCAACGATCAGCCCCGTAGGAACAAGCCAGCGGAAGAATCTCGGCATGCCGGCCTCCGAACCGGCCAGGGCCTCGGCGACATGTGCTGGCAATGCCATGGACGCCACCACGGTAAGCACGAACAGCAGGCCCACGATCAGGTTGAGTGTGCCGCCGAACCCCACGGCGATTTTCGATGGGTCGCTTTCCCGGAAATTGGGCATGCAAGCCCCTAAACCCACGCTCAATCCGCTCAGGCCAACCGCCAACACTGAAACGGTATGCGCACGTGCAGAATAATGATCCACGGGGACATCCCCAACAGGACATCGCTGCCGATGACCAGCGATTCGGCAATCAAAAGCGCTCCCGCAGCCGAAAAGCCAAATTTACCCCAAAGCAGCCGGTCACGCCTCAACGGGAGCAAGCCGAGTATCCAAAATTTACGGCCTTCCAGGCTGAGGAGCGGATAAATAAACCGCCCCGTATAGGCACAGAGCAGAAAAGCAGTCGCAGTCAAATTGAGAAGGCTGACGCCACTTTGGTAGTAATGGCCCAAATCCTCATTGTAAAACCGCCGGGTGTTGGCGGTGTAGAAGACCAGCAAGCCTGCAAAGATCAGGATTTGGCCCCATTGGGCAGGATCGCGGCGAAAGGTGCGAAAATCCTTGACGATCAGCAGACGCGTTTGGGGATGTAAGAAAAACACGGCGCGTTCGAGCAGGCGATCGAGCCAGTGGCCGCCGTAGCGCCGTCGCAGGGAGTCGCCGGTAGAGAGCCGATTGAAACCGCGGCGATAGAGCAATTTGGCAGTCCAAGCGGCCGCCAGATAAGCGAAGAGGCCCTGACTCCAGACCAGGGTCAGCCGGAGCAGGGCACCGCGGGCATCGCCGCGGGCAGCCTCCAATAGTCCCCGGCCCATCCAGTGGCTTGGCAGCAGATCGTTGCGCGAAAAGCGAAGTAACCGAACAACCGTTCAAGCGCAGGCCTCCGGATTGGCCACCGCTTCACGAGCAGCCAGGCTGAGGCGATATCCCAAAGGAGAACGAGTACAAGCGCACAGAGTGCCGACGACTAGAGCTACCTGCTTAGGCTTGCGCGGCAGATAATTCACCGCTAGCAGGCACAACAAAGCTCCCGCCGATCCGGGAAGGAGGATGTAGCCGACAAAAAACAGCGGCAGCATGACGTAAAAATACCAGGGCACCCCATACGTCCAGCCATAGCCCAACAAGATGGGACTGCCCAGGAGCACGAAGGCATAGCTGCTGAAGGCCACCGCTCCATGAAAGCGATAAGCGAAAACCTGATCGGCCCGAGCAGGCATGCTGAGTAAAAAACGTGTTTCCGGCGCCGAAAACAAACTGCTGAAAAGGATGATGCTGGTGGAGAAAATCAACATGACTCCCAAAGCGAGGAAGAGCATGTCGAACAACGTGCCGATGATGCCGCCGGCGAAAGGAATGCGCTGCTGGTGCAGATGGTAAAATCCGAGCGAGGAAGCTGCCAAACACCCCCGCCCACACCAAAGCGCTGGAAAACAAGATTGTCGCAAGCCGCAACGGTGCGCCTTGAAACACGCTGGCAACCGTGTTGCGAAAAAGCCGCCAGCGCAGCCGCTGGAATATCGCAGCCTGGTTGATTGAAGGTGGACTTGTTGCCAACGTGCTCATCAGTGCTCCGTAACGACCGTTTCGGTTGCCGCTTCTTCGGTAATCTTGAGAAAGACATCTTCGAGCGATCCATCGGAGGAGGCCTGGCGGCGCAATTCCGCTAGCGGGCCACAGCTAACCAACCGGCCATGGTCGACGATGCCGATTCTGTCGGCCAGCTCCTGGGCGATGTCCAGCGAGTGCGTGGAGAGAAAGACCGTCACGCCGCCGTCCGCTTCTTTGCGGAGCAGGTTTTTCAAGAGGCGGACGCTTCGCGGGTCCAAGCCCACCGTTGGCTCATCGATGATGAGCACGCGCGGCTCATGAAGCAGCGCCCCTGCGAACACGGTGCGTTGACGCATACCGTGAGAGTAGCGCTCGGTCAGGTCGTCGACAAACGGCTGCAGCTCGAAAAGCTCGATCACCTCGCGCATCCGTCGCTGCCCGTGCGCCGTCGACAGCCCATACATCTCGGCAATGAAACGGAGGAATTCGCGGCCGGTGAGTTTTTCGTAGAGAAAGGGCTGATCGGGAACGTAACTGAGAAGCCGTCGAGCCTTGTCTC
Source organism: uncultured Gemmataceae bacterium (assembly GCA_963748025.1). GTDB lineage: Bacteria > Planctomycetota > Planctomycetia > Gemmatales > Gemmataceae > CAVVHZ01. Next base: position 31,833 of record CAVVHZ010000016.1, on the reverse strand, counting down.
CTTCGTGCTGCAAATCGAAACCGCCGACGCTAACCGTCCCGCTCGTGGGAAAGAGCAGGCCGCACATCAGTTTGATGGTGGTCGTCTTGCCGGCCCCATTGGGGCCGAGAAATGCGAACAACTCGCCGGCAGCTATGTGTAGATCCAAGTTTTCCACGGCGGTTTTGGCGCCGTAGCGCTTGGTGACATTGCAGAGATCGATCATGCAAATCCCTGTCGCTATCGTGAATGTTGAAAGAATGGGACTTCAGGGGCTCAAGCGTTCCAAGATCAGCTCGTCGTCGTGGAGGCGCGCTTCTTGACGCAGCACTGTACCGTCTTGCGCCAGTACCCAAGTCCGAGCTTCGACGGCCTCGCCCGTATACTCGATAACATAACAGAGCTGCTCTTTGCCTCCCCATGTCAGGATTTTGTATTCCGGCAAGACCCGGGCCCGCACGTAAGCCACCCCCGCCTGGCCGCCTGGAACGAGGTTAGCCAAGGCATCGTGAACGGGATCGACCAGGGCGAAGCGCCACGATTTGCCCAACGACAGTCCATTGATGCGATCGACGGGATGCATTGGATTGAGAGCGCTGCCCTCCGTCGACATGACCACGGGCTCGAGGGTGAACTCCCGATTGCCCAGGGGCGATTCAAGCCGCAGCTTCGTGTGGAATACGTTGCCGACCACTTCTCCATCCAGAAACACCTTGAATTCGATGCCCTGCGCGATGCGGATGGCCGCTTCGGTGCTCACGGCCAGCAACTTGCCTTCTCTGGTCACCCGATAAACGTTGGCCATTTGCGATACCTGGATCGCGTCAGCCAAGCCGAGATTCAGGTCGTGAACCGTGCCGGTAAGCTCGAAGGAGTCGTCGGCGTCCCGATAACGGATGGAAGTCAAAACGCGCCCGATGATTTTCCCATCGCGCACGATGTCCCAACTGATAGGCGGATTCAGGCGCCGCGCTTCGTCCGCCAGGTCGATCGCGAAGGGCGGCGGATCGCCGCCACGAAAATTGGGGCCAAAGTTCGGCGTAAATGAACCAGCCCGAGCTAATGGCCCAAAAAAGCAGAATAAGGATCGTGACAAACCGAGACGGCATAGCGTTCCTTCCGACAAAGTCGTATCTTCGCAGTCTCTCGCATCCTATCGCTTCTGTCCAGTCCTGCGCGTGCCAAGAGAGCTTCCCTAGGAAGGGTTGCGCAGTCGCTGAGCTTCCGCCGGCCCGAACGAGTAATGCGTGGGAATAAGCGTGCAGACCAACGAAAAAGGCCCGCATTCCCCAACGGGGAACGCGGGCCTCAGAGTCAACTTACCTCATGGCGCAAGCTTATTTGGCGGCTGTCGTGATGGTCGAGCCTTTCAGTTCGGCTTCCAGCACGGCAAAGGAGGTGCGAATGGAATCGCCCGAGCGAACGATGACGCGCTTACTTTCCGTGTGCGTCAAACCGTCGCGCGAAATCTCCGCCTTCAGGTCGTAAAAATAGGTCAGGCCGCTTTGCAGTGCTGGCGTGGTGAAAGATGCGCGTTTCTGTCGTGCTGATCGTCAATTGACCGTCGACGTACAGTTTTGCATCCGCTGGCAGCTCGATATTCAACCTGGCCGGAGCCGCCAAGGCTTGGCGTTCGCCGCCTGTTGTCGCCGTGGTCGGAGCGGTGCGCATGTGCAGATCGGTAGGATAGGTGGTGGCTGCGGGAACAGTTCCTTGATAGCTGGGAGCCGAATAGTCTCCCGGGGCGCCATAAGTGACCGGAGCGGTTATGACAGGAGTGCCGATGGTATAGGCGCCGCCATAGCAGCCACTGCAACCCGAGCAGCTTCCCCAGCAACCACTGCAGCCGCTGCACGAGCCCCAGCAGCCACCGCAGCAACCGCTGCACGAGCCCCAGCAGCCACCGCAGCAACCGCTGCACGAGCCACCGCAGCAACCGCTGCAAGAACCCCAGCAGCCGCTGCACGAGCCCCAGCACCCGCCACAGCCCCAGCAGCCGCCACTATAGCCGTAAACACCGTAGCAACCGGCACAAGAACCGCAGCAACCACCCCATCCATTGCAACTTCCGTAACAGCCGTTGCATCCGCCGCAGCAGCCTGCGCCTCGCCCATAAGGTGTTCCGGCGCAGCCGCCATTGAATAAGCCGCCACAAAAGCCGCCGCAGTTGAACCAGGATTCGGGGGTCGCCGAGCCAGTGGTCAGAGCAGCCATCAACACAACACTGTACATTCGTTGCCTCCTTCGCCGGATGTGCACGCTAACCTGAATGAGGTGCAAACCCCATTCGCCGGACTGTCAATATGGGTTAAATAGTAAAAATGCGAGAGTTATCTGTCAATTCATGGATCGATGAAAGAAAGTCGGCTGCCGTTTGGTTACCCGCATAATCGTTACCTGTTTATCTCAGCGAGCCTCCGGCGTCAGCCGGGGAAGTTCAGCGAGCAGCATTCGATAGTAATCGCGCTGAGCCCAAGAACGAACGCACTTCAGGAAGCTGGTAATCGGCATAAGTCCAGGGCCAAACGACGTAAGCGCCGCATAGAAATGAAGCGTAACCTCGGCAAAGATGCCGTTGCGCAGATAGATCCGGTGGGCCTGATCCTTGGTAGTGGCCAACATGAATTTGCCGAGAGAAAGCAGCCCAGGATCCAGATTCAAAGGCCTCGGTTCCGGGAAATTCCATTTGGCAGCAGCTTCGGTTTCAAGGGCATTGGTGCGCAGTTTCACATCCGCCAATTGGTCCGGGTCCAGCATTTGCCGGCATGCGAAAAAACACTTTTTCAAGCCAGCGCCCATGCTGGCTTCGTAATAGCGAGTTTGAACGAAGTCATAAGGCAGGCTCACGAAACCGATTGGCCCGAACAGCGTTTCGAGTCGCTCAGCCGACCAGGCGATTACCTCCGGATGACGGCTGAAGCTCGCGATAACCAACAGCAGTGGTGTAACGGGACGCGGATCGGCCATAGCTGCCTGAAATGAATTTATGAACGAAAAACTGCAAGTTGCAACCGTGCCATCGTGCTTCTCAATTTCAGCCCCGTTAGGGGCGGCAGTCAATAGCCAGGGGCGTCAGCCCCTGGACTATGTCTCTGGATAAATAGAGCCCCGGTAGGGGCGAAAGTACTTTCGCCCCTACCGGGGCTCGGACTGGGTGACTCTCCACCAGGGGCTGACGCCCCTGGCTATTGACTTTCGCCCTATCCAGGGCTCAAAACAATACCTAGAGTCACCCCTCTTGGGAGGGCCGACTCAACGAGTCACTCCCGCAGCTTTTGCTGCTTCAAGAACGCATCCAGCCATTCCTGATGCTCGGGCTGTAGGGTCGTCGACGGATCGCGCGCGTAATCGATTCGCTCACTGAAGCCGCCCTGCTCGAAGCTCCGCAGAAAAGTCGTGTGCAAATCGACGATGGTGTCCCGATCGTCGCCGGCCATCGGCAACCTGAATTTAGGCAAGCGTTTTTCCAAGGCGCAGGGATAGAATTCGTGCCGATTGGGTTGCGTGGCGCACGTCACGATCACCGCATAGTCGCGATCGGGAAGCTCCTCTTGAGAGTACTCGAACAGCGGCTTGCCTTGCAGCACCAAGTCGATCTCGGTCACATTCGCATTTTCCGCACGGGCGGCGCGGTGCCGCTGCAAGTAGGCCTGGCGACCGCTCTCCGTGGTTTTGTTGGCGGGGCTCACCATATCGATAAGAGTGATGAGCCGGCCGTCGGAACGATGCCGAATCTCGATGGTCTCCTCACGATGCTCCTCGCGCACCACCGAAGTAAACAGCGGCATTTCGCTGGTATATTGTCGCGGCACCAAGCGGGAGCGATAGCGATCCACCAGACCCGGAAGGAGAATCTGATAGAGCGAGGTGATGAGCTGCTGATGAAACAGCGGCCAAAGGGCGGGATCTTCCAGATAAGGATTCATTCCGGGGAACGGGCTCGACATATTTCGCCTCCCGGGCAATTACTTTTGTCGACTCGGCTGGCGCCAGGCAAACGAGCTGGCCCGCGCATGCTTAGCGGCCCGCGATTCGTTCCGTGCGTTATACCTTTTTTCACTAGCCCGCTTCAAGAGCCTAGAATTGGATCGGTTCTCGGGCATATCCCCGGCAAGCGCTCGGCCGACAACTCAGAATTCGCTTGACGCTTGACGGATGCGGACATAAGTGAAAATGGTTGAACGTGCTGCGGTGCCGGCCCCCGAAAGCTGGTGGCGAACTTTTTTCGAGCATCGACCGGCGCTGCAGGGCAGAATAAAGGCTAAGAGAGTGACAAGCAACTTCACTTGCTCCAGAACGAAAACGGAGGCCCCCTCCTGATGGACTTGTTGGAAAAATGGAAAGTGCACGATGCCGTGGAAACCTATGGCATACGGCACTGGAGCAAGGGCTATTTCGGCATCAATAAGGCTGGACACGTCGTAGTCCATCCCAACAAAAAGCCCGACGAGTCCATCGATCTCAAAGACCTGGTCGATCAATTGCAGGCCCGCGGCATTCAGTTGCCGATTCTGCTTCGGTTCACCGATATCCTGCGCCACCGGGTAGGCGAAATCCACGAAGCGTTCCGCAACGCCATCCGCGAATTCGATTATCGCGGCGACTATTGCTGCGTCTATCCCATCAAAGTCAATCAACAGCGGCACGTCGTCGAGGAGATACTCGATTTCGGCCGGCCATTCAATTTTGGGCTCGAGGCCGGCTCCAAACCTGAACTCTTGGCCGTGCTCGCGCTCACCAACGGGGGCGAGACGCCGATCATTTGCAATGGTTTCAAGGACGACGAGTTCATCAAGATGACGATGATGGCCCGCAAGATGGGCAAACAGATCATCCCGGTCGTCGAAAAATTTACCGAGCTAGAAGTGATCGTCCGCCACGCCCAGGAAATGAAGGTCAAGCCTGTCATCGGCGTGCGCGTCAAACTGGCTTCGCGCGGGGCAGGGCGTTGGAAATCGAGCGCTGGATACCGCTCCAAATTCGGCCTGACCATAACCGAAGTGCTCGAGGCCTTCGAGTATCTGAAAAACTGCGATATGGCCGACTCGTTGCAGCTGGTGCATTTCCACCTAGGAAGCCAGATCACCAATATTCGCAACGTCAAGAACGCCTTGAACGAGGCGGCCCGAGTTTTCGTCGAACTTTCGCGGATTGCCCCGAACCTTCGTTATTTGGATGTCGGTGGCGGTTTGGGCATCGACTACGACGGCTCGCAAACCGATTTCGAATCGTCCGTGAATTACACGCTCCAAGAATACGCCAACGACGTGATTTTCCGCGTCAAAAGCGTCTGCGAAGAAGCCGGCGTTCCGCACCCGATCATCATTTCGGAATCGGGCCGGGCGGTGGTGGCCTATCACAGCTTGTTGATATTCGATGTGCTCGGCGTTTCGAATTTCGATCGCTACACCGCGCCCCCCGAAATGCCGGCCGACGCCCCCCAGCCGATCAGCGATCTTTTTTCGATCTTCCGGGACCTGTCGAAGAAAAATATCATCGAAAGCTATCACGACGCCGTGCAAGCCGCCGATGAGGCGATGAACCTGTTCAACCTGGGCTACCTGAGCATCGAGCTGCGGGCGCTCGAACGAGCGCCTTTTCTGGGCTCTATGCGGCAAAATGCTGAAATTGGTACGGGAGATGGATTTCATTCCCGAAGAGTTGCAAGGATTGGAAGCCCTGTTGTCCGATACTTATTTCTGCAATTTTTCGATCTTCCAGTCGATGCCGGATAGCTGGGCCATCAAGCAGCTGTTTCCGATCATGCCCATTCATCGCCTCAATGAGCCACCCACGCGACGCGCCGTGCTTGGCGACATCACCTGCGATTCGGACGGCAAGATCGATCAGTTCATCGACCTCCGCGATGTCCGCAACACCCTGGAACTGCACGCTTACGATGGTAAGCCTTACTACCTCGGCGCGTTTCTGCTCGGCGCTTACCAGGAGATTCTCGGCGACTTGCACAATCTCTTCGGCGACACCAACGCAGTTCATGTGAGCTTGGAAGATAACGGCGAAATCAACCTCGATGCCGTCATCAAGGGCGACACGGTTCGCGAGGTTTTGCACTACGTGCAATATTCTGCGGACGAACTTGCCTCGAAAATGCGCAAAGACGTCGAACTGCGCGGTCCGCGCCGGGAAGCTCTCGGTCGACGAAGCCCGGCAACTCCAGATGTTCTACGAGTCGGGACTCGAAGGTTACACCTACCTGGAAGAGCCGCAGGGTTAGTTCTCAATTGGCGAGCGTCGAGGCGTCAGCCCGACGAGTCTTCGCCAAACTATATGCGTAGTCTTAAGGGGAGGACTCGTCGGGCTGACGCCTCGACGCTCGCCTTCAAACAGAAGAGGACTCGTCGGGCTGACGCCTCGACGCTCGCCAGCGAGTTTGCGTCATGCCACTTTCTGATTCTGTCCATTAGCAGATTTGCCGGGAAATTGCATTTCAGGAGCGTCCTTGCGAAGCTCCATGATGCGATTTTCCAATTCCTGCACCTCGGCACTAAGCCGCCGGCGCCGCTCTTCGGCTCTGCGGCAGTCAGCCTCGACGCAAATGCGGAAATCGACCAAAGCTGTCCTTTGTTGTTTGAGAATCACCAAATCGGCTTCTAGTTGGCCGCGTTCTTTGGCCGCCTCAGCTTTTTGAGAGGCCGTTTGGTCTCGAAGCGCTAGCAAAGCTGCTAGTTCATTCTGATTTTTGGCCGTTTCGCGTTCGAGCCGTCGCGAGCGGACGTTGAGCCAAGCTTCTCGTTCCCTCAAGATTCGGTCGGCGGATAAGTTTTGACGACGCCAGCGGCGGCGTAAGCGCCGGCCCAGCAACACCAGATGGGTTCGGTCCGCCGACAGTCGACGTTGTTGATCTGCTAGTTGCTGGCGCTCGTTCGCTAGCCGCTCGAACACGCTGTAAACCTGACGCTCGAAGGTTTCCCGATCGCGCAGCAATTCCGCTCGAGCTTCCGCCAGACGAGCCTCTGTCTCCATCGAAGTGCCCTCGTACCTAAACGAGAGTGATGCACATCGAATATCGACGTTTTGGCGGTCAGGCTTGATGAATTCTGGAATCGGCAAACAAAAAATGCGTCCGCATATCGCCCAAGCGATCATGCGGGCGCACTCACAAATCAAAAAAGGGAGCGGCTCACAACGGATAGGGCATGGACGACTTTTTCGCGCCCCTCGCCCCTCACACTCGTCCCTCTTTTTTACGCCTGGAGCATGCGATCGATGACTTTCACCAGCGCCGCCTCAGGCTGCAAGCCGACGAGGCGATCGGCAGGCTGGTCGCTACCCTTGAAGAAAAGGACAGCAGGGATGCCGGAAATGCGGTATTTCGCGGCCACATCCGGGCTATCATCCGTATTCAGTTTACCGACTTTGAGCTTGCCGGCATATTGATCGGCAAGTTTCTCGATTGTCGGCCCCAAGGCACGACAGGGACCACACCAAGGGGCCCAAAAATCGACCAGAACCGGCTTGTCGCTCTTGGCGACCTCTTGTTCCCAATTGGTTTCATTCAGCTCGAGGACATTGTGACCTGCCATGGCAAACCCTTTCTTACAGACACCTTGCGGATTCGCTTGGTTGCTCTTCCTACCTGCTAACTATCCCATTATACGATATCGGGAAAGGGCAGCGTTTCGCATTTCGGCCTATCCATGCGGCGAGCAGGGCGCGAACTTGACGGGCCCGGAAGTGTCTTCTAAGATGCGTGCAATGCCCGGCTGTCAGTGGGCAGGCCCCGTCGTCTAGAGGCCTAGGACACGGCCCTTTCAAGGCCGCGACACGGGTTCGAATCCCGTCGGGGTCAGTTTTTGCTTTCTTGGTTGCCTAGACAGCTCTTTGAAATCCTGCTGGAGTGGCGGAATCGGCAGACGCATCGGACTTAAGCGAATTGAGCCCCCGCAGCGGAAACGGGCGGGTGGAATCCGGTCGAATTCGGGGAAACCTCAGCACGCAAGGGTGGTGGCAATCCCGAGCCAAACCTGCTCGCAAGCACTTGATCCGCGAACGTCCCAGACGATTCCGGGTCTGAAATCGGCTGGCAGCGGTGCGAGCAGGAAGGTGTAGAGACTTGGTGGCCGGGGCCTGCGGCGGACGTGCCATGGCCAAGGGAAAGTCCAGACTACGAACCTGAAACGGGCAGCGAAAGCTGAAGTAGTAAGAAAATCCGAAGAGGCGTAAGCCTCGTGAGGGTTCGAGTCCCTCCTCCAGCAATTCCAATTCCAGCAAAGGCTTTCCGCGCTTTGCCATAGAATGCCAATTTACCGATCGTGACTTCCCTTTTAGTTTCGTTGGAGCTGCATGGCGAGACCTATGCTCCCGGTTCAATGGAATCCGAATACGTCCATTTCGGAATACGATTGGAACGGCAACATTATTCGAAGGCGGTTCTATGGCGGAGACGGAAAGGCCATAAAGAATATCGATTATAAGCCCCACCACGGCCATCCGGAGCCTCACGCTCACGATTGGGACTGGACAAAGGATCGGCCGCGCCAGCCTGCTCGTCCCTTGAATCCGGGAGAATGAGATGAAGACCAAAGAAAACAAAAACCTTTTGCACTACAAGGAGTACGTGGCAGGTTGGCTGGATACGTCGATTCATGATTTTCTTGAGACGCTTCCAGCCAATTCAAAGACCGGTGAATTTGCCCTTATAACCTGTCTCGACAGCGATCCAAATCCCAAGTCGTTGCGGGCAAGAAGTCGAGAATTGGCTGTCGACTTAAAAGCGGCCAAGGCAATCAAAAACGGCTTGTTGCTTCCAACCAAGTTGTTGAGGGATGCTAACTTCCGAGATCGAGTCTTCTTCGGATTCGATGAGGTTTGGTTTTTTCCAAGCGACAAAATCGAGCCGAAGCCGGATTCCGCCAATCTTGTCGGTCCGAGTAGAATTGACCAAAAGAAATTGGATGATCTTGGTAAATGGATGGTTGATAATGGTTGTTCCATGGGGCTCGGGGACGGAGACGGCCTCAACCTTCTTGTGAAGGCCCGGGGGCTCATGAAATACCTGATCGCTCAAACATTGGCTCAACGCGAGCCACCTCTGCAGACGAATGGATTCTGGAAAGAAGACCCACAAAGTGATTGAAGCGAAGCAGTGGCGTTAAAGGGAAGGAATCTATTCCACAACTTCTGGAGCCGGATCGACCTGTTTCTGCTCGATTCGTAGCTTGAGGCCCCACACGATCCCCAGAATCGCCAGTAGCACGATTCCAGCCCACCGAATGAATCCCACCTCATAGACAACCGTCCCGTTGAAAATAATGAAGACCATGAAAGCGTGCAGCAACCAGCCGATCCAGGGTCTTCGATGCGCGTAACCGCGCGGCGATGCCAGCCAAAAAACGACATCGGCGCCCCAAAGTAGCGTGAAGAGATGGGAAACGTAAATCCCTTCGCCGACTCCTGCCACTTCGCGCGTATGTTCCATGGCATCGGCGTGTGACCAATGGTGGTAGTAATGAAATGCCATCGCCAAATGAATGAGGTAGGTCAAGTAGGCAGCACACCAGAAGCCGCGGGCTACTTGGCCTCGACGCACCAATGGAAACCATTCTTGCGGAAGCAACGTAAGCATCAGGCAGGCCGCGATTCCGTAATAGAGCAGCGCTAGGCGGACGGAAAAACGAACCAGGTCATCGCCCCAGCGATCGGCATCAAGGAAGCAGGGAGCGACAGCAAAGGTGCAGAGCGAAGCAATGACGATGCTCCAAAGGATGGCTGACCTAGTCGAAAAACTGTTGCCCATAACAACTCAAGAGGCGAGCGTCGAGGCGTCAGCCCGACGAGTCTTGCCGCACGACGACGCTAAGTTTTCGTCGAGCTATTGTACTATTGAACAAGACCCGGCAGGCTTATGACGCAACATCCATCGTTGACGGCATCGATACTCGGCAAGTTTCTGCATCGTCGACGACTCGTCGGACTGACGCCTCGACTCTCGCCTGCATTTAATTGCGCGTCGCCGATGTTTTCACCGGGCTCTTCTCGATGCGATACAAATCTGTCTTGGTTCGCAAAAACAGCGACTTTCCTGAAGCCGCGGGCGAAGCCATGAAACCCGAGGCGAGAACGTTCTTGGCCAGCACTTGATACTGCCGGCTGGCTTTCAGAACCGTCGCTTTGCCGTCCTGCGATAAGCAATAGAGCCGATCGCCCGCCAACATGAGTGAGGCGGCATAAGCCCCGCCAATTCGTTCCTTCCAAACCTCCTTGCCGCTCTCGGCTTCAAGACAACTAACAATCCCGTCGTCGTTCAGCATGAAAATGAGATCGCCCAGGAGAATGGGCGAAGGCATCCTGGGCGCCCCCTTCTTGGTTTTCCAGACAACATTTTTCGCTGTCACGTCGCCTCGCGCATCGTTTAACCGAATGGCAAGGAACTCAGGCGTGCTGAAGCCGGTCGAAACGAAGGCCATACCAAGCCCGACCACAGGCCGAGCAGCGTTCCCCTGGCCGCCGTGCTGCACTTTCCACAGCTCTTTACCAGTCGACGGATCATAGCCGTAGATGGCTTTCGCCCCCGCGTAACCATCATCGGCTTCCCGCCTACCTCGCAAACCAAGGGGGTCGAGTAAGCTTTGCGCAAATCGCCGTCGCCGATGGGCTTGCCGTTGGCGGCCAAATCGTTCCACTGGGCGGTGCGATCGGTCTTCCAAATGGTTTTGCCGGTTTTTTTGTCCAAGGCGACCAGATACTGCAGATCGATCCCGTCCATCGTCAGGATCAGCAAATCCTTGAAGATGATTACGGAAGAGCCTGGCCCGCGAAAATGCCGGCAAGGCAGATCCTGCCGCTCCCAGACAACCGCAGCCGTAGCGGTGTCAAGGCAAGCCGTCCCGTAACTGCCGAAATGGAAGTAAACGCGTCCGAGCTCGACGGCCGGCGTTGGCGATGCGTAGCAATTCACCTTATTTCCCAACGGTTCCGGCTTGTCGGCATGAAAGAGGTGCTTGTTGAAACGAATCTTGCCGCTGGCCTCATCGACGGCAATGGCGTAAAAATCGTGGCCGTCTTCCTTGGCGGTCGCAAGCCAAACCAAACCGTTCATGATGACTGGCGTGCTCCAGCCCTTGTAAGGAATGGCCGTTTTCCAAACGACGTTTTCCGATTCGCTCCACGTCAACGGCAACTGACTCGGCTGCGTGCCCCCCTCAGCCACGACATGTCCGTCGCCATGCGGCCCCCGAAACTCAGGCCAGTCCGCTTCCGCCTGCCCGCACATACTCAGGCCAAGAACGAAACTGAAGATCCAAATGCGCATGATGCAACTCACCAAGAATTCGCCTTGAAGCAGCTCCAATCCAATAGCTCCTCTATAAGGTACAGGCGCACGGGCCGGGACTGTTGAACTTTCCGCGGCACCCATTCTTCTTGGACCCCGGTCACTCACCAGGTTGCAAAAAAATCTGGACAGGCACCGGCCGGCACTTTTATTGTTTCGAGCATTCGATTCGGAGTGGCCAGAGCCAGTCCCCATTTCTCACAACCTCCGGTCTCTGAGTCCTGACCCCTGACTCCTGACTCCTGACTCCTGTCATCTTTCGCGACAGACAATTGACTTTCTCCTCCCAATCGGACACGCTAATAGTTCCTGCCCCCGTTTTTCCCACCCACCGTCCGGAGGAGATTTGCCGTGAGCCAGAATTCCAGCCCGAGTCGTCGCGATATGCTCAAACAATCGGGGGCGTTAGCCGCCGTTTCGGCATTCGCCGGAATGGCCGTAGGGCCCGTTCATGCGGGTGAAGACAACACACTGCGCGTCGCCTTGGTCGGCTGCGGTGGCCGCGGCACCGGAGCGGTTGAGAATGCTTTATCGGTGAAGACGGGACCGACCAAGCTGGTGGCCATGGCCGACGTTTTCAAGGATCGGCTCGATTCCAGCTACAAAAACCTGCACGGCTCGTTCGAGAAATCGATGGACGTGCCCGCAGAACGCAGGTTCATCGGTTTCGATGCTTACAAGAAAGCCATCGATTGCCTGCGCCCCGGCGACGTGGTCATTTTCGCGACCCCCGTTGCGTTCCGCTGGGTGCACTTCACCTACGCCATCGAAAAGAACGTCAACGTATTCATGGAGAAGCCGATTTCGGTGGATGGTCCTACCACGCAGCGCATGATTAAACTCGCCGAGCAAGCCAAAGCCAAAAACCTCAAAGTTGCGGTCGGCCTCATGTGCCGGCACTGCGTTGCCCGTCAGGAACTGTTCGACCGCATCAAGTCCGGGCAAATTGGCGACCTGACGCTGCTTCGAGCTTATCGGCAGCACGGCCCGGTCGGCTCCGCGTTTGTCGAGCCCAAGCCTGCCGACATCCCGGAGCTGCACTATCAAATTCGCCGTTTTCACGGCTTCCTCTGGGCGAGCGGCGGTTGCTTCAGCGATTTCTACATCCACCACATCGATGAATGCTCCTGGATGAAAGACAGCTGGCCCATCAGCGCGAAAGGCTCCGGCGGCCGCGAATATCGCAAGAACTATATCGATCAAAACTTCGACGTCTATTCAGTCGAATACACCTTTAACGATGGGGCCAAGCTATTCTTGGAAGGCCGGACCATGCCTGGCTGCAACCAGGAGTTCGCCAGCTACGCCCACGGGACCAAGGGTTCGGCGATCATATCCTGGAACAGCCACTCGCCGGCGCACTGCCGAATTTTCAAGAATCAAAACATAAGCATGAGCCCCACCAACAAGGACCTGGTTTGGAAATTCCCGTCCCAAGAACCGAATCCCTATCAAACCGAATGGGAGGATTTGACCCGGGCGATTCGCGAAAACAAGCCTTACAACGAAGTGAAACGGGGCGCTGAAGCCAGCTTGGTCACGAGCATGGGCCGCATGGCCGCACACACTGGCAGGGTGATTACCTACGACGCGATTCTGAACAGCAAGCACGAATTCGCGCCGCATGTCGATCAGCTGGTCATGAATTCCCCGGCGCCTGTGTTGGCTGACGCTGAAGGCAAATATCCGCTGCCGCAACCGGGGATCAAGACGAACCGGGAGTACTAACCAAGCTACATCTTGAGCTAATGAGACTCGACTACGAGACGACCCCTGCCGGACAAGCCGGCAGGGGTCGCCATTTCTCTCACTCCTAACTGGATTGTTCACTTACTGCTCGCCTCTGGTTGTTCTCTTCCCCACTCTCGCTCATGCCACCTGGATAATCCACTAACTCTCCTTCGCTTTCGGAACGAGTATCATGCATCGGATTCTTCTTTTCCTCGCCGCGACCGCTGTCAGCACTTGCTGGGTATGCAACGCATTAGCCAGGACGATCCCTTCGCCGCGGACATTCGCGCCACCTCCGCGCTACTCCCGCACAGGAGCTGAAGTCGTTCCATCTTCCGCCTGGCTTCAAGATCGAGCTTTTCGCCGCGGAGCCGGAGATTCAAAAGCCGGTGAACATGGCATTCGATTCCCAGGGCCGCCTCTGGGTGAGCTGCACCCAGGAATATCCTTTCCCGGCGCCGAGCACTCGACCTGGCCGCGACACCATTCGCATTCTCGAAGACACTAAGGGCACGGGGCACGCCGACAAAATGTCCATTTTCGCCGATCGACTGAATATCCCGATCGGCCTTTATCCCTACAAGAACGGCGTCATCGCCTTTAGCATCCCGAACATCTATTTCCTGCAAGACACCGATGGCGACGGCAAAGCGGATAAACGCGATGTCATTTATGGCCCATTCGATCATTTGCACGATGCCCACGGCCTCAACAACGCATTTCGGCGCGGTTTCGACGGCTGGATCTATGCCAACCATGGTTTCTCGAATCATTCCATCGTGCGTGCGAAAGATGGCAGCACCGTAGATATGCAAAGCGGCAACACCTACCGCTACCGCATGGATGGCTCGCGCATCGAGCAGTTTACCTGGGGCCAGGTCAATCCCTTCGGCTCCACCTTCGATGAGAATGGCGATCTGTTCAACGCCGATTGCCACACCAAGCCGATCATGCTCCTGCTCCGCAACGGCTATTACGACAGTTTCGGCAAGCCGCATAACGGCCTAGGCTATGTGCCGCCGGTCATGTTCCACGGCCATGGCTCGACCGCGATCGCCGGCGACGCTCAGATGGTTGGCGATTACTTTCCGGAAGCGTTCCGCGGCAACATGTTCGTCGGCAACGTCATGACGAGCCGCGTCAATCGCGATTCTTTTCGCTATATGGGCTCGAGCATTCGAGCCATCGAACAGCCCGATTTCATCATCAGCGACGATCCTTGGTTTCGGCCTGTGGATCTCCAGATGGGCCCCGACGGAGCGATGTATATCGCCGATTTCTACAACAAAATCATCGGCCATTATGAAGTCCCGCTCAATCATCCTGGGCGCGACCGCGAGCGGGGTCGCATTTGGCGGGTGACCTACTCGGGCCCCGACGCCAAACCGACTACCACACTGAACAAAGTTCCGAACCTGCGCAAGGCCGGCATCGAAGAGCTCATCACGGCCCTTACTCATCCCACGCTGGTGGTTCGCATGCGCGCCCTCGACGAAATGAGTGATCGCATCGGCGCTAGTGCCGTCGAACCATTGCGTGCCGCCGTCCAGCACAATGCCGATGCCCGAGTCCGGGCCTACGGCGCTTGGCGCTGCATCGCCTGAATGGCCTTCCGCCCGAGATGCTCGTCCATTTAATGGAAGACAAAGACAAGCTCGTCCGCATTCACGCTTACCGAATCGCGTCCGAGACGCCGAATTTGACATCCGAGGTTCACCAACATCTGGTTGCCGGCTTGACCGATGTTGAACCACTCAATCGCAGGGCAGCGGTTGATGCGATTTCGCGCCATCCGCGAATCGAAAACATCGCTGAGCTTCTTAAAGTTCGACAAAATACTCCGGCGGAAGACGTTCACCTGCTGCATGCGGTGAAGCTGGCATTGTTGGAAACCATTAAGAAAAATGGCCTTCTGGCGCAGTGGAGCCGAACGCCTCACAGCGACTCAGAAGCCCGCGTGCTGGCGGAGATCAGCATTGCTCTGCCCAACGACGAGGCAGGAGCTTACTTGCTCGATTATTTGCAGCACCACGCCACCGATGCCGCATTCGCCAAGACTTTGCTGACCCATGCGGCAAAATTCTTGCCCCGTCGCTTTGACGTTCAACAAGTGGTGACGCTGGTTCGGGAGAAATTCGGCAAGGAAATTGATTTGCAAGCCGATCTTCTATTCGCCATGCGTAACGGTTTTCAGCAGCGCGGCGAACCGGACCCCCCTGCGGTACGTACGTGGGGGACTCAATTGGCTCATGAGTTGGTAGCTTCGATCGACGCCGGCGAATTTTCCTGGAAGAGCAGCACCCTCACTGGCGAGCCTGCGCCGCCTGGGGCCTGGAGTCGCGACAATCGCAAGATCGAGTGCGTCGCCCGTTCTTGAGTAGTTTGCCCCGTGGCGAGCAATTTACCGGTATTCTTCGGTCTCCCGAATTCACTATCCCCAAACAGCTCTCTTTCTACCTTTGTGGTCATTCGGGATTTCCTGGAACTCCTCCGGCCCCGGGCAATCTGGTCCGGCTCAAACTGGCGGGCACCAACGAGGTCATTGCCAAAGCCGAACCGCCTCGAAACGACATAGCTCAAAAAGTCCAGTGGGACCTGACGGCGCATGCCGGCCGGCGCGGTGTTCTGGAAGTCGTCGATGGGCTGTCACTGCCGAGCTACGCTTGGCTCGCCGTCAGTCGTTTCGAACCTCCGGTGATTGCCATCCCCAAGCTGGGATTGGCGAAAATTGGCGCCCGATTGCGTTCGGCGTCTCTCCTAGCCAGCGCGCTGGCCATTGCCGATCTCGAGCCGGAGTTCCGAAAACTCGTGACCGACACGAATACGGATCTCGATACACGTTTGGCGGCCGCGCGGACGGTTCTCACGTTCCAGCCCGATGCCATCGCTTCGGCGCTGGTGGAAGCCGCTGCCGATCCGACCATTACCAGCGCCTGCGCCTGGCTATTCTCGATGCCGTTGGCGGCGTCAAGGCTCTGGACCGCACGAAACTTTTGTCCACCATAGGGCGCGTTTTGCCACAGCGGCTCCAAGTGGTCGTTGCGGTTAAACTTGCCGAATCCACGGGCGGGTCAAAAGCTTTGCTACATGCCGTCGAGCAAGGAGATTTGTCGCCCCAAGTCTTGCGCGTGACCGCCGTGAGAGAAAAACTACTTGCCTCGCGCACCGAGGGCATGGCGAAAAAGATTGATCTGCTCACGCTGGGGTTGCCGCCGTTGGAAAACGAGTTGGCGAAGCTGCTGGAGGGCCGCCGCCTCAATTACCGGCGCTTCTCGGGTTCGAGCGCGCATGGGCGGGAGGTTTTCGCCAAGAGCTGCGCTCTGTGTCATCAGATTGGCGGACAAGGCGCGGTCATCGGGCCGCAGCTCGACGGCATTGGCGAACGCGGCATGGAACGGCTCATCGAAGATGTGCTGGATCCCAATCGAAACGTCGATCCCCATTTCAAAACGACTGTCTACATCCTGAAGGATGGCCGCGTCCTTTCGGGCTTGTTCCGGCGTCAAGAAGGGAAGAAGATCACGATCGCCGATAGCACCGGCAAGGAGCTTTCGTTCGAAGAAAGTGCTGTCGACCAGAAGCAGGCATCCCCTAACAGCCTCATGCCATCGAATGTCGGCACTTCGATGCCCGAAACCGATTTCTACGATTTGCTGGCCTATTTGCTGGCCCAAAAAGACGCGCGGCGGGGTCACGACCAAAAAATGAGCCCCTCAAGAGGGGGAGAATGCGGCCAGTTCCCGTTCGCCACCAGAAATGGCAATATCACCTTAATTCCTCGCTTCCAAACGATGTTTCTAAGCGAGGTGATTCTTCGTTTTTCTTTCAGGATTTCGATTTCGAGTTTCGGATTTTTGACGGCTAACTCTTAATGAGCTCCTTGACCGAGTCCCTCTCCTCTTCCAGCTCCTTGAGCGTTTTCTGGAAGCGCTCCTGACCGAAGGCGTCGAGCTTCAATCCCTGGACCACCTCGAAGTCGCCTTTGCCGTTGGTCTTGCAGGGATAGCCGAACACCAGTCCTTTGGGCACACCGTATTCGCCCTTGGATACCGTGGCCGCGCTCACCCAATCGTCGGCTGGAGTCGCGTGCAAGAAGCTCTTCACGTGGTCGAGAGCGCTATTGGCGGCCGACATGGCTGAGCTGAGGCCGCGAGCCTTGATCACAGCGGCGCCACGATTTTGCACTTGGGGCACGAATGTGCTCTCAAGCCAGGCACGATCGCCGATGACTTCAGTCGCAGGCTTGCCCTTGATCCGCGCATTGGTGAAGTCGGGATATTGCGTGTTACTGTGGTTTCCCCAGATAGTGACCTGCTTCACCTCTTCATTGGCGACGCCGGCTTTCTTGGCCAACGCAGTGCGGGCCCGGTTGTGATCGAGCCGGGTCATGGCGGTCCAGCGGTCCGCGGGAATGGACTTGCCGTTGTGATAAGCAACCAGGCAATTGGTATTGCAGGGATTGCCGACGATCAGAATCCGCACATCGCTAGCCGCGTTAGCAGCAAGCGCCTTGCCCTGGCCGACGAAAATCTTGCCGTTGATATCCAGCAGTTCCTTGCGCTCCATGCCTTTCTTGCGCGGGAAGATCCTACCAGCAGAGCGTAATTGCAGTCTTTGAAGGCGCGGTTGGCATCGTCGGTGCAAACGATTCCTTGCAGCGTAGGGAAACTGCAATCTTCCAGCTCCATAGCGACGCCTTCCAGAGCGGGAAGGGCCGGAGTGATTTCGAGGAGTTGCAATTCGACCTTCACATCGGGACCGAAGACCTCGCCAGACGCCAGCCTGGCCAACATCGCGTAAGCGACCTGTCCTGCCGCCCCTGTCACCGCCACTCGTACCGTTCTGTTGGCCATCGCATTCTCCCGCCTGCATTGTCTTCTGCTGTTTGCAGCTTCATAATAGAGGGTTCCGTGCAGACTCGCCCGAAGCCCAGCAAAGCTATAGGCTATCGAGTAGGTAGTGGACCGGCTATCGAGCCAGAACCATCCCGTCGAAACCGGACGGGTTTTGCTGTTTAGGAAGGAGCATCAGGTCATGGGTGTGAAGGTAGGCATCAATGGTTTCGGTCGAATCGGCCGCCTCGTTTTTCGCGTAATGGCCAGCCGGCCACAAGAATTCGAGGTGGTGGCTATCAACGATCTGGCTGATCCCAAACACCTGGCCATTCTGCTCCGCTACGACAGCGTTCATGGCCGCTTCAATGGCACGGTCGAGTCCGCTGAGGGCGCACTGATCGTCAATGGCAAGACCATCAAGATTCTCAGTGAGCGAGAGCCCGCGAAACTCCCATGGAAGAGCATGGGAGTCGACGTTGCCGTGGAATCGACGGGCTTCTTCACCGAACGCGAAGGCAAGAGGGGTGGTTTCACCGACCATCTCACTGCCGGCGCCAAGAAGGTCATCATTTCTGCCCCTGCCAAGGGCCCCGACCGCACCGTGGTGCTGGGCGTCAATGACGATCAACTCACCTCTGCCGATCGCTGCATCAGCAACGCTAGTTGCACGACGAATTGCCTAGCGCCCATGGCCATGATCCTCGACAAACAATTCGGCATCGTGCAAGGCATGATGACAACGGTCCATGCTTACACGAACGATCAGCGCGTGGCGGATCAGATTCACGAAGACCTGCGGCGAGCCCGGGCTGCGGCCGCCAACATCATTCCGTCGTCGACTGGGGCTGCCAAAGCCATCGGCGAGGTATTGCCGACCCTCAAGGGCAAGCTCGACGGTTTCGCGCTCCGCGTTCCCGTGCCCGACGGGAGCATCACCGATTTGACCGTCGAGCTAAGGCAAGAAACGGATGTCGCTACGATTAACAGCGCCTTCAAGACTGCTGCAGCTGGCGCCCTCAAAGGAATCTTGGAATACACCGAAGATCCCATCGTTTCGAGCGACATTCTCCGCAATCCGCATAGCTGCATCTTCGACTCCAAGTGCACCATGGTGTCGGGCGGCAAAGGCAAGCTCGCGAAGGTGCTGGGCTGGTACGACAACGAATGGGGATACAGCAATCGCACGGCCGACTTGGTTGCCAAGGTTGCGAAATTCTCTTGATTTGGTAGCTGAATTCGTGAGACCTCGGATTCCTGCAGTCTCTCACGTAGTGAGAGTTCGGATTCCGCCTCTCACGTAGCTGAATTCGTGAGGGGCAGATTTCCGAACTCTCACGACTTCCGCTACTTTCATGGATTTTCGAAGTCTAAGGAATGCAGGAATGCCGAAGCAGACAGTGCAGGATTTGAAGGATATAGCCGGTAAACGCGTGCTCGTTCGTGTCGATTTCAATGTGCCCCAAGATGCGAGCGGGAAGATCACCAACGACCGCCGCATTCGGGCTGCTGTGCCGACACTGAGGTTTCTTCTGGATGCCGGCGCTGCCGTGATCGTCATGAGCCACCTGGGCCGGCCCAAAGGCGATCCCAAGAAGGACACTGCTTTCAAAATGGACGGTGTGGCGGCCAGGCTGGGTGAGCTGCTTGGCAAGCCTTTTGCCAAAATCGATCAGGTCATAGGCCCGCAAGCGGAAGCTGCTGCCAAGAACTTGAAGCCAGGCCAGGTCTTGGTTTTGGAGAATCTGCGTTTTCATCCAGGCGAGCAAGCCGGCGACAAAAGTTTTGCGGCGGAATTAGCGAAACTTGCGGATGTCTATGTGAACGACGCTTTCGGGACTTGCCATCGCGCTGACGCCTCGATGGTGGCAGTGCCTGCCGCCATGCGCGGCAAGCCGCGCGTGGTTGGACTGGTGGTGGCTAAAGAGCTGCTAATCCTGGATCAGCTGCTTTCACAGCCACGCCGGCCCTTCTTGGCCATTCTCGGCGGAGCCAAGGTTTCCGATAAGATCGGCTTCATTAAGGCATTGCTCCAGCGCGTCGATCAAGTGCTGGTGGGCGGCGCCATGAGTTACACCTTCATGAAAGCCCAAGGCCAGGGCGTGGGCGGATCGAAAGTCGAGGCCGATAAGCTGGAGGTGGCGCGTGGCCTCTTGGACTCTGGCGAAGGGTAAAATTGTACTTCCTCTCGATCATTTGATCGTCGAAAAGCTGGATGCGCCCAATCCGCTAAGGTCGTGGAGGGAGCGATTCCTGAAGGGTGGATCGGCGTAGATGTCGGCCCCAAAACGATTGCTCGGTACACGGCGGAGATTGGCAAAGCGGCAACCGTGATCTGGAATGGACCGCTGGGCAAATACGAGGATGAGCCCTACAGCAAAGGCACGCGGAGCATCGCTCAGGCTCTTGCCGCATCGCCGGGGATCACCGTCGTGGGCGGCGGCGAAACAGCCGAGGCCGTGGAAACATTCGGGCTCGATACAAAAATGAAACACGTATCGACGGGAGGCGGAGCCTTCTTGGAATATGTGGAGGGGACGCCGTTCGCGGCCCTGGCGGAAATCGACGATAAGCATTAGCGTAGCT
This sequence comes from uncultured Gemmataceae bacterium, assembly GCA_963748025.1. Taxonomy (GTDB): domain Bacteria; phylum Planctomycetota; class Planctomycetia; order Gemmatales; family Gemmataceae; genus CAVVHZ01. The sequence continues at coordinate 11,412 of CAVVHZ010000016.1, read as the reverse complement.
CAACGAATGCCCGAAGATACTTCGGCATAAAGGACGACCCCTGCCGGCTTGCCCGGCAGGTGAAGCAGTTCCGCAGCTAACCTTGGTCGGAAAGCCGAAAACGACCCCTGCCGGCTTGCCCGGCAGGTGAAGCAGTTCCGCAGCTAACCTTGGTCGGAAAGCCGAAAACGACCCCTGCCGGCTTGCCCGGCAGGTGAAGCAGTTCCTGAGCTTGCCGCGCGGTGACTTTCAGCTACGAACTCCTTCACCTGCCGGACGAGCCGGCAGGGGTCGATTACGAGACGGCATGCTGTTTTAGCGGGCGAACTCCTTCACCTGCCGGACGAGCCGGCAGGGGTCCCGTCAGGACATCGGGAGGCGTGGCGGAAGTCTGGCGACATCCGCTACCAGCGTGGGACCGGCAGAAACTTCATCTTGCGAATGGTGACATGGCCAAGCGCGGCGTACCGGAAGGATTGTGGCTTCGCTGCACGGAGTGCAAAGAGACCATCTTTCGCAAAGAAGCGGAAACGCGCTTCATGGTTTGTCCTCAATGCGATTACCACTTTCAGCTTCCCGCGGGCGATCGCATCCGGCAATTGCTCGATGAGGATAGCTTCGAGGAATGGTTCACCGACCTTTGGCCACGCGATCCGCTCGAATTCAAAGACCGCTTGGCCTATTCCGAACGATTGGCGGCCGAGCAAGCGAAGACCGGCATGAACGATGCGGCAGTGGTCGGTCGCGGCTACATTCGCGGCCGGCCGGTCGTTTTCGGCGTCACGGATTTCGCCTTCATGGCCGGCAGCATGGGGTCCGTGGTCGGGGAGAAATTGACACGAGCCGTGGAGGCTGCCACCGAGTTGCATTTGCCGCTTATCTTGGTGAGCGGCTCGGGCGGCGGCGCCCGCATGCAAGAGGGGATCTTTTCCCTCATGCAGATGGGCAAGATTTCGGGTGCTTTAGCGCGCTACGATGCTTCGGGCGGCTTATATTTGTCGATCCTCACGAATCCGACCATGGGTGGCGTTGCGGCCAGCTTCGCTCTGCAAGGCGACTTGACGTTTGCCGAACCTGGCGCATTGATCGGCTTCGCTGGGAAGCGTACTATCTGGAACACGGTGCGCTTGGAATTGCCGGAAGGATTTCAAACCAGTGAGTTCCTTTTGCAACATGGATTCATCGATCGGATTGTACATCGCAAGGATTTGCGGACCGAAGTGGCCAAAATCATCGATTTCTGCGAACATTAAGGTTGGCCTTGTGGTCATTATTCTTGCTTGGTTGTCCCTTCAAGGTGAAGGACGGTCGCTGTGAGCGTCTCTTCCTACTTAAGAAAACTGTTCAAGGTTAAGCCCAGGTCCAATCTGCCGGTCATCGACGTCGATAAACGTTTTGAGATCATCGGGCGGACTGGCCAGGGCAGTATGTCTAAGGTTTTTCGAGTCCGGGACAAGAACTTGGGGCGCACCGTTTGCCTCAAGATTTTGGACAAAGAAAAAACCGCGAAATTCGAAGCGCGCTTCCCCGGGTTGAACCGCCCGATGGAAGGCTTCATCAATTCTGCCTTGCGCCACAAGAACATCGTGCAGACCTTCGAATACGGCCTGACCAAGAAGGGCGAACAATATCTGGTCATGGAGCTCATCGAAGGCATGGGCCTCAATTTCTTGATCGAAACCAAGAGCAAGGACCTGCACCGAAAGCGCATCGATTTTCTGATTCAAATCGCCGATGGTCTCGATTACGTTCATGCGCAGAAGTATCTGCACCGCGACATTTGCCCGCGTAATGTGATGGTCACCAAAGAAGGACAGGTGAAGCTCATCGACTTCGGGTTGGCAGTCCCTTATCTACCGGATTTTTGTAAGCCGGGCAATCGCACTGGCACCCCCAATTACCTGGCTCCCGAGCTGATCAAACGCATCCGGACCGATCACCGCGTGGATTTATTTGCGCTAGGCGTGACGGCGTTCGAACTCTTTACGGGCGAGATGCCCTGGGAAAAAACGCAATCCTTGGCAACGCTCCAAAGCCACCTGAACAGTCCGGGGAAGGATCCGCGGGAGTTTGTGCCCGATCTCAATCCGGACCTCGCCGAGATTCTCATCAAGGCGATCGAACGGCAGCCGGCGCGGCGTTTTCAAACGGCCCTCGCCTTCCGCGAGGCCCTAAAATCGCTGCCGGATCTAGATTGACGCTTTGGGTAGCACGACCTGCCGCGGTTAGCGCGGTGCCTCGACCGATGCGATCGGTTCAGGGGGCTGTCTTTTCAATCACCAGCGCGGCGGTCTTGGTTCGAGTTTTGAGGGCGCGTAAGCTTTAGCTGCGCCAGTTCTGCATAGCGACTCCCCGGCGCCGCGGTCACGACGCGTTCGTAGCAAGCCGCGGCCAGCTGCATTTGGCCCTTGCGTTGCCAGTTCTCGCCCATGGCCATGTAGAGGGTGCCTAACCGATCGACCAGGTTGTCGCACGCCTGTTGGAGCCATTCCGGGTTATTCCTGATTTCTTCCGCAAGATGCTTGGCTTCTTCCGCTTCGCTCGAATCCGCGTATTGCTTACAGACTTGCTCGCAACGATCCAAACAACAAAGATATTGCTGCGTTCGCAAATCTTCTTTGGCTTGACTCAGCAATTCTCGAGCGCGTTGCGGACTATTCCCCTCCTTCGATTGGCCCCGCGCCGTCAAACTTGCCAGCAGGCGGCCGCCCTCCACAGCAGCAGGAGTCCCGGCGTAATTTCGCATCAGTTCCGAAAGCGCCACGATGGCGTCGGCAGCTTTGCCTTGCGAATCCTTCTGTCGAGCCACGGCAAGCTTATCGACCGCTTGTTGCTCCAACTCTTTGAGCGACTGACGGGCGCGAACTTGCACGGCCCGATCTTTGCCATCTTCGACGACGCTCTTGAGGAGGGCAACGGCCCGTGCCGTATCGGCGGCCTGAATCGCCCTGGTCGCTTCCGCGTAGTCCTGGGTCATCCATTCCGGGTTGGCGACCACCGCCAAAACTCGTTGTAACTGTTCGTTCAAACGGTTGGCGTCGAGATAACCTTCCAAGGTGCCAATGATTTTGCCGTCGGCGCCGGCCAATACGAGAGTTGGGTAGCTACGGATGTGCAAAGCCTCGGCCAACGTCGACTGCTTTTCAGCGTCCACTTTGAGCGGAATGAAACGGGCATTGACGAGGCCGACGATAGTTTCGTGGCGAAACGTGGTAGCGTCGAGACGTTTGCACCAATGACAGGTTTCGGTGCCGAAATCGAGCAATAGGGGCAGATCGCGATCCTGGGCTTCTTTGCGCAGCGCCATAGTCGGTGCGCCAGCGGATTTCGTCGGCACGTGCCGACCCGACCAATGTCACCAAGACGATCATCACGCCGGCCGCACGCCGGCAATTCGGAGAGGGAGAGAGGGCCATAGATCGTTCGCATAATGTGGTTCCTTCGCCGCCGCCTCTCAGAGGCATGTTGCCACTCCGATCGCGATATTCCTTCCGCGTCGTTCCGTCCCTGAAGAAAGAGGGCCCCTCGTTGCTGATTCTGTCCTCAGTTCAAGCTCGGGGATGGGCATTTTCATAGCTTTCGCGCAACCGAGTCGTGGTCACATGCGTATAAATCTGCGTATTCGCTAGACTCCGGTGGCCCAAGAGCTCCTGCACGCCTCGTATGTCGGCGCCGTGATCGAGCAGATGGGTGGCGAAGCTGTGGCGCAGCGTGTGCGGGCTGCTCCGGGGGTCCAGGCCAGCTCGAGCGAGATATTTTTCGAGGAGTCGGCCTACGCTGCGCGTCGTCAGGCGGGTGCCGTTCTTGTTCAGAAAGACGGCTTTCAGGCCCGTGCCGCGGGGCTTGAGGGTGGGCCGGATCTCTAGCCAAACTTGGAGGGCTTTATGGGCTTGGGCGCCGAGTAGGGCCAGCCGTTCGCGTTTACCTTTGCCCCGGACCGTTGCCAGACCGTCGGCAAGCTCCAGATCATCGAGATCGAGTCCGGCCAATTCGCCGACGCGAAGCCCGGCGGAGTACAGCGTTTCCAAAATGGCTCGATCGCGCAGTTCGAGCGGGCCTTCCTTAGTTGGAGATTGCAGGAGGCGCGCCATATCCGTTTCAGGCATGAAGTGCGGCAACGTTTTGTCCTGCGCGGCGGCCGCAATCCCTCCGCAGGACTTACCGCAATGATCCCTTGGCGATGCAAAAAACGGCACCACGAACGGACGGCGGCAATCCTCCTGGCCATGGTCGATTTGGCATAGCCTTGGCCATGGAGCCAGGCGACATAAGCGCGAAGCAGGCGTGGGGAAAGCTGGCCGACCGCGAGAGTGGAGGATTGCAGGTGTTCGCGAAAAAATGCCAAAGCCTGATTCAAGTCTTCGCGATAAGACTTCACCGTGTACGCCGAAGCGTTCCGCTCGAAGGCCAGGTGCGCAAAATCAGCCAAGGATTCTTCCATCACGAGCTCCAGCGCCCCGGCGGGGCCCTTGAACACGCGATAGCCGATCCATGGCTCCGAGCGATATCCTTATCGTCGAATCAATCAGATCCGCGAGCGCGAGAGAGGCTTGGGCGTTCCGTTCGCCTGGCTTTGCTCGCGGGCTTTTTCGGTCAGCACGGCTGCATCGAACCAAGAAAAGCTTAGGCGAGGATCTGCTGCTTGATCGCGGAAGGCTTCGATCAAGGGCTGTTGGCTGGCATCATCGTAGATGTAAATGAAGCGTTCACTTCCCTTGATCAGGGCCAGCACGTTGACTTCACGTTGCACGCCAATGCCCTCCGCGGTCCGGCCAGATCCCTCGTCACTCTGTTATCGTCCGCCCAAGGGGGAAGGTTTCTCTTTTCTGCAGGTAAATGGCCAAGACGGCTGGTGGATCAGGTCGGCCTTGCTGTGCCAGGCGGCGCAGGTTGCCAAAGCGGAAGATTCTCGAAGCCCAAAAGCGGCGGTTCCGACGAACCGGGCCACACTATGCGTATAGGCGAGCCCGACATACAATCTGGTCTGAACCCCCAGATCTATGTCAGATCGCGCAGACTACGCAAACCGACCGGCTCACGGCAGACGAATGGTTCGCCGAAGCCCGCGCCGATCGACCAACCCCAATAGCGGGCTCGATCGCGGATGTCGTCAAGCGGGGTAGGAGGCACCGTCGATCGGCCTTGAATGAATTGAGACTGATAGGAGGCGATGGCTTGCATCTTCTTCTCGATGGTGGGGGTGATGTCGATAACCGCCGAGGTGGGAGGATGGATGCGCAGATGGACGGTGAAATAGTAAATGATGCGCTGAGGGAAATGGGGCTGACCCGGCATATCGGTCTTGCTCAGCTTAGACCAGAAGCGAGCCGCATCGACCAAAGTGCTGGCAGCCACATGATCGGGATGCGAGTCCTCCCAATAAGGCGCAAACAGGATTCTTGGTCGCAAGAGACGAAACGCCGACGCCAGTTTGGCTCGTGCTGGCAGAGTTGCTTCAAGCGATCGATTTGGTAGCCCGAGGTTGCCGTGCCAGGTAAGGCCAAGGATGTCAGTGGCGGCTTCGGTCTCCCGGCGACGGGTTTCTGGGGACCCAAAAGGGGTGGGCTCGCCACTAGTCAAATCGAGCACGCCGACCCTCGCTTGTTCGGACAACAATAATGGAATCGTGCCGCCAACGCCCAATTCGGCATCGTCGGGATGAGGCGCAACCACAAGATAATCCAGCGGTTCTGTCGGAGGAAGAATCAATTCGCTCAAAGAATCGGCCAACGGAGTTCGCCCCAAGTGATTGAGTAAAATGAGAAAATGGGCGTCTTTACTCTATGATAGTGACCGCGACAAAGTTCGGTACGGTATGCGGAGACGAGGGGGGGTCTTGCGTCGCCCCAACTTAGTCCATACCATCAGACTGCCTTTGTCTTTAGAAGATGGGTTGTCTGGGGAAGAATTTAGGGCATTCACCCAGGAGGCGTAATGGAAAAGAAGTCGAAAAGAAAGTCAGCTCACCACTCCGACGGTCAGTCTGGATAGGGCTCGGCGGTTGATTCGGCTGGTGCAGATGCTCGGCGCGGGCTCGCAAGCCCGTGCGAAACCATGCGCCCCGACTTGGACGTCCGCGGCTTTTACCGGGACCTTCAATGCTTGCGAGCCGCAGGCATCGAGGTAGCCCTGGAGAACGGCAAGTATACCCTTCAGGGCAAGCAGGATACGGCCTTGGCTCGCGTGCCGTTTCCCGATCCTGGACTATCTTTTGGCGAAGCCGTCACGCTTTCCAAAGGCCAATCGGCGACGCATCGCAGGCTCAAACAAATGGTCAACCAATTGATCGGCTCGTGCCCCTGAGCCGTGCCTGCACCTTCAAAACCAAAAGCCAAGAAGTCGCGCTAACTCGCAAAGACGCCGTCCTTGGGGCATGCATGTTAACCCACGTTTACAGTGCACTCAGCGACCCTGTTCATTTTGTTTAACATCGGTCCGAGTTCTGTCCCGCGGCGATTTCCAGCGCCCTACCGATCGCGCTACCTAAACACGATTGCTCTCATCAACTTACATCGACGCGTTCGATTTCCCGGCCGCTCTCCGCGTCCCCGGCATACGAAATGCGTTCTGTCAAATCCATTATCGACTCCTGCGAGTTGCGAACCGAACGGATCAACAACGTCGGGACCACTGACGGCGGAGGATTTATGGGGCGGCACTGGAAGCATTTCATCGCGGACGAATCTGCGCGTTGCTGGTCAGCGACTGGGTATTCTTGGCGACGATTCTTGTTCTCGCCGTGATTCCCAGCATGCAAAGATTACAGAACCAAAGCAACCATCGCGGTTTCGAAGAGATTCAAAGCAAGCAGCCCGCAACTTTGACGATTTCCGACGCCCGCTAACGCAGACATTGTTCATTTCATTTCCCCGACGATTGCAGTTTGCGAATCGGTCGGGGTTTGTCGTTTTGGGCGCGTCGCGATTCCGCCGATCCCAACGATCATGACTCCTAGCAACCCGATACAAGACACGGCCGCACCTACTTGCAGGAGCGGTGGCTCGAACTCGAAAATCACCTCGTGCGAACCGGCTGGAACGAAAACGGCTTGGAACGCATAATCGGCCCGATGGATCCTTGTTTTCGCGTTATCGATTTTACAACTCCAACCCGGGTAAGCCGATTCGGCCAGTACCAAGAAACCGGGGGCGCCAGCCTTGACCTGGAGACAAATCCGATCGGGACTGATCGCCTCGAACTCGACTGAATCCGTTGCCTTCGATTTCACGAGGAGGCCAACGCCGGAGTCCTCTTCAATCAGAACAACCTGCCGAAAATCAGTTTCTGCCATTTGAACCAGCGTTCTTTTGGAATCGAGAAGCTGCCAATCATGCACCATGAATGCCCCGCGGCGCTACGGTCGTGTTTTCATAAAGTGCATAGGCAGGTAGAGTCGCCATGCCGCCGGTCAGGAAGGAATAAGTCTGGCCCGGATTATCGAATACTTGGACAAGACGCCAGGACGAGAATGATCCTGGCCCTTCGGGATCAGAATCCAGCAGGTTCGGCTGATGCGGCTGCAGCAGATATTTTGTTCCCAGAAGATCGAGCAGCGATTTGTGCACGATCGGGAAAACATCGCTAAGGGGAAACCCGAACAAGCCTTGCCGGGGCAGAAGAGGCTCGGTTTCCCCCGCTACCATTTGGAGGAATTCCTTGTAGCGGCGGCACGTCGAAACTGTTGTAGCCCAGAACCGGCTCGATCCGCACGCTGCCAAACATCGGCAACGCCGATCCGAGCGGGGAGAGCGAGGCTTCGTTGGGCACACAACGGTCGAGAACCCGCCACGGTCCTTGCAACCGAGGCTTCTCGTGCCTGGGCCAATCGCTCCACAACCGAGTTAAGCGGATAAATCGCGTCGATGGGCCGCACCGCGACAAACCGTAGCGTGAGTGCCCAGGATTCCACCAGGAGACAGCCGAGCAATAGGGAGGACTTAAGGAAATCCGAGCGACCGACCTTATTGCGGATGACCCGAGAGGAGCGTCGCTGAGCGCCCTCGATAAGCCAATAGACAATGAGAGGGATCAAATCGATCCATGAATTCTTGGTTTCTTTGAAAAACGGATAGGGCCACGAAAGAGCATTGATGCACAGTGCCACTCCGAAGGTAGCCAAGACCACTCTGCCGGCGCGTGGAGTGGCCGAAGACCTTCGCAGCAGCGCTTCAACGCTGACGCCGCATAGAAAAGCGGCCGGAAATGCGGCGGGCAAGAGCATGCGCACGGGAATTTGGAATAAGCGAAAAACCGGCAGCCACTGCACGACTGCGGCCCCGCCCAGGGAAAAAATCAGCAGCCCTACAAAACACCCGAGTTGCCAGCGAAATTGGCCCGGACGAAGAATGGGAGCGAGCAAAACCAGGGAAAATGCCACGGGGCCCAACCTCCGCTCCCCTCCCAAGTAGCGGGCATTTGGCCCGAAGAACTCACGAATGGCGTAGCCGAACGTGCCCAGGATTTCTGAAATCGGGACGCCGATGCCCCGGCTTGCCTGCCCCGCCGCCTCCATAGCAGGCAGAAGCTGCACCGCACTCAACATCACGGCCGTTAAGGCAACCACCAGGCCGTGACTTAGCCAACGCATGATCCAGTTTCGGACGCGTTGATCTCGCCAGCTATCTCGGAGTACACAAAAACTCCACGAAGCGACCACCAGACCGGCATAAAGCGTGACTTGTGGATGCGTCCCCAGTACGATCAGCGCAACAGAGTGCCGGCATAGACCGCATCCGGCAAACCGCGACGCGTCAGGGATCGCTCGAAAAAAAGCAGCACCAGCGGCAACCAGGCCAGCGGGATCATGATGTAATGGCCAGCCACAAGAATGTGCAGCAGCCACTTGCCTGCGAACATGAAAATCAGGGCCGCCGCCAAGCCACCGGCAATAGTGAGCCCCCGGTGCCGGGCATAAGCGTACATGCTCAATCCGGCGATGATGACGTGGAGCAACACGAGCCAGCTCATGGCTGTGCCTACGGATTCTTCCGGCAGCCAGAGCAGGGGAGCATGCAAGGGATAAAATGCCGCCACTTGCACATCGCTGAGAAAGGGGATGCCGCCGAAGCTATAGGGGCACCAACGGGGTAATTGGCCGTTCTCTTGCCAGGATGCACCAAGAAACGCTTCATAGGCAGATGCATCGCCAGCATGTCCGAATGGTCGCTGTAGAGCACCTGCGTGGGATGCAACGCGAGCGGCGCAAAGAAAACGCCCCCAAACAAAATCAACAGCATAGCCGGGGCGTAACGCCGCAACACGATCGACTCCTCGGAAAGATGGCAAAGCCAACAGCCTCGCCCCTAAGGGTAGCATGTCCGTTTCACCCTGTACCGATTCTTGCCCAACCTGTCGCACCCTGGAAAGGATGTGAAATTCAGACCTGGGCATCTAGCACGACCCCTGCCGGCTCGTCGAACAAGAATCTCGCTTTACCCCAAGCGGGGCAATTAACCGGGACAGGTCTTATTTCGCGTAAGATTCGCCCAGCTTGAAGATCCTGCGGCAAAATGCGACCTGTCCCGTTTAAGTGTCTCCGAGACGCTAGTGACGCCGTCGTTGTGCCGCCCTGTTTCGCCGAAGGTTAACGTTTCGTTGCCATTGTCCCCATCGGAGTAGCCATCGTTGCCCCCGGCCGTCGCCGCCGCGGGGACGGCCAGCGCGGTGCTGACGGCCGGCCCGCCCACGTGGCCGCTGTCGTTGCCTTGAACTGTCGTTGGAAGTGTCGGTCAGCGTGAAGCTATCGGTGTCGCCGGCACTGGTCGAGCCGCCGTTCATGGACAGGCTGAAGTGTTCGGAGCCGTTGGCAAAATCGGTGTAGCTATCGTTGTTGCCGGTGACGCCGTTGGCGTTGCTGTCCGAGCCGCTGTCGCTGCCGGTTTCGGTGTCGGAAACGCTGTCGGTCATGGTAAACGAGGCCACGCCGGCGGGGTTGAGCCTGACAACCAGAAGGCCATTTTTGACGAGGTCATCGCGTTCGGCCGAGATTCTCTCCCCTTTTTGATTCGGAGAAAGATTGTAGAACAACCCTATAAAGCGCAGTTCGTGTTTATTGCCCCTGGGATCCTTGGCCCGAATCGCTCTCGCTTTTGACGATGGACACCTCGGCGGCTATGTAACTCTCGGTTTAGCAAACCTTTGTCTTGCACCGCACCCCTTTCATCCGCATCATTTAGTTCTTAAGATTTTCAGTAGCTCGGCAACGCCATCCCCTGCTTTTGGGAATTCAGCCTGATAATATTGCTTATCATCAAGTGACACCAACGCCGGGTTCGTTCCATACCATCTAAAATACATTTTGACTTGAGACTTATCTTTCAGCGTAATAGTGATTTCAGCAATGAGAGTACTTACTTTTATTTATTCCCTGGTCCTTATTGCGGAAAGGCTTTATGAGCTTGTACACTTTTTCAAAAATCATCTGCTTTGATGTTCACGCTAGTTGGTTTGTCCAGACCCCATTCTGGAACTACCTGAAGATCTACAACTATTGAAGCGGGAGGCAAAAGATTAGGCACGGAATCCATTCCACCGCATCCTTGGCTGACGATTGCCGTGAACAGAACTAGCCAAACTAATGGACGCTGATTAGATTTGTAGGATAGCAATATCATTGATTTGGAAAACATATCAAGGAAGTGGGCGCGCTATTCACAATACTTCCCTTATTCGGCTATTACTTGCCTCTATTCTCGCGCTTTGAATCATCATATCGTCTCTTGGTGTCCTCTCGCCACTTAATCCCAAGTTTCATTTCGTGTTTTTGCATCAGCGCCAGTTCCTCACGCTGGACTGCAGTCAGCCGAACAGCTAGCCTCCAGGGCCTGGGGGTTCCTCTATTTTGCCATCAATTCCCATTATTTCAACACTCAAGAGCGAAATCCCAGATTTGGCCGGCCCTTTCACCTTCGCCAATGACATCTATTATCATGCCTGGCATTGTTCCTTTAGGAAGATCGGTTCTTCGCGTTTTCGAGTGGGTGGTTTTTGGCCTTCCCCTGGCGAGACCCTGTGATTTATCGGATTAAATGCTCTTTTCGTCGGAGCGAAATTTGGTCATACTTTTGCGATGGCAAAATTCAAGCAACTGTATGACCTCTACCGATTCCCCGGTTTTGTTCCTTACCCCCGCATCCGAGGCATGTTTGGTGATCCTGGGTCAGCGGTTATCTTGCTGTGCCGCCGTCAAAAATGACGGAATGTTCCGTCTGTGGCCAGCTCTATTGGACTCGCTACGATCATGCCCTCGGCGTGCTCGGGATCTCTCTTGTGGCGACAAGCGTGTCTATCTCCAATTCTACTTGCGAAGAATCCAGTGTTTGCGGTGCGGCGGGGTGAAGACCGAACGATTGGACTGGCTTGCCGACAATCCGATGTACACGAAGCGGTTCGCCTTCTACGTGGGTCGGCGTTGTCGGGAAACACCCATCAAGG
>CAVVHZ010000015.1:0-216184 GCA_963748025.1 uncultured Gemmataceae bacterium | reverse complement strand
GCATCCTCAATTGCCCCCAGCGAGAATGCCGTCTGAAAGCGGACCATCGGGTCAGCATCTCTTGCCAATGCTGCCATTTTCGTCTGAAGTGTTGTCGCCCGCGGTTCGGCCAAAATGAGAGCTTGTTCGCGCACGCCGCTATTGGAATCGGCAAGTGCGCGACTAACGAGATCGGTGGGCAGGGAATCGAGCCCTTGCAGAGTCCAAAGCGAGTGAGCCTTTGCTGGAGGCAACAAAGCTTGCTCGAAGAGTTTCACCAGTGCCGGTACGGAATCCTTCTTCTGGTTCTCCACCAGCAAGCGCTGAGCTGTAAACCGCCACCAGGGATTGGGCCGTTCGATGGCCGCAACCAGGTCTGTTGTGGAAAGGTTGGCCGGAGTTTGGCGTGGGCCCCGGCCGATGACCTTGCCTTGAAATCCTCCAAATCCGCCCATGGCCACGGCTCTCGAGGTTGAGCCGCTTCTTGATGTCGTCCGGCAGCGACAGCGGCGTCTCATCACCTCGCGATAGAAATCGAGCGACGTAAAAGGTGCCTCCGGCCCGAGCGTCAAGCAACCGGACGAAACCAGTTATCCGTCGAGGCCAGAAATTCATCGTCGTCGGCTCGGCGGCGGTGAAGACGGCGCCGTTAGGCTCCAGCCGATCGCGATGGATCAGATTGTTGGCCGGATCGCAGACGAAGACGTTGCCTTGATACTCTTCGGGAAAACCGTCCGCCGTATAGACGACCGGACTGCACGCCGACGTGATGTATCCGCCCGGCACCAGCTCCGTGGTCGGAAAGGGCGCGGGTCGTATCGCGCCCTTGCCTCCTTGCGGCGCGTTGTTCGTTCGACGCGCCATGCCTCGAAGGGGCTGATGCGATGCACTTGGCAGCGGCCCGTGATCGGGAATGTCGAGCGTGACGGCGGTGACCGGCCAAGGCCGGATTGCGGCGCAGATAATGATCGGGCAGCACGATGTGACGCAGATGCTGGCTGTTGGTGGCCGTGAACCAGTGTTGCCAATCGTCGGCGGCCAGTCCGTACTGTCCGCCGCCGGAGGTCGCTTCCAGGCTGCCCGGCACTCGGGATGAAAGCGAATGCCGGTTCTCGCAGCAGTCAACGGCGGCATGTCCGGCTTTTCCGACGACTGTACCGATCCGCCGTTGCTGCCGGCGACGCCATAAACCCAGTTATCGAGTCCCCATTGCAGGCCATTCAATAGCTGCTGGATATTGGCGAGATGAAGCCGGTGTAAAGCACGCGGCGCGCTGTCCGCTTTGCCGTCGCCATCACTATCTTCGAGATAAATCAACTCCGGGGCGTTGGCAACGAGCAGGCCGCCGTTGCAGCGGCATCAGCCGAAGTAGGAAAACGCAGTCCATCGGCGAAGACGGTGCTCGTTTCGTAGAAGCCGTCGCCGTCGCGGTCTTCCAGAGTTTCACGACTCCCGAGCTTATGTTGCCTCGGCCCACGCCGCCGTTGGGATAGCCGCGCATTTCAGCCACGAACAGACGGCCGGTTTCGTCGAACGCCATGGCCACGGGATCGACTACTTGGGGCTCGCTGGCGACGAGATCGATCTGAAATCCTGGCGAAATCTGAAAGGTTTTCTTTTCCTCCGCTGGTGTTTTAGCCGCCGGTCCGGCCAGGCTCGGGAGCTGATCGTCCTTGCAAAGCCCGGGGGAGTGGAGACTGAACAGGTGCCGAGAAGCAGGAACCCGACCCCGAGAATGCGAATGGCATGCATGAAATTCATATCTCGAAAAGTGCCCGGTGCTTTCTGCGTGAATTCACTTTACTATAGGCGGCTTGGCGTTCGGACAAAGCAGAAAACAAGTTGGGTCGTCCATTGTGCTGAAACATGATCGAGAAGAAAGAGTTCAATGCACTATAACCTCATAACCGCATTATTGCTGGCAGTTCCCATTCCTGGGGGGCCGCAGGCCACAATTTCTCCCCCCCTTGGCAAGGGGGGGCAGGGGGGGTCGCAGGCTCTTCACGCTAATCGAGAGATATGCGCCAAGATGGCCCTCGGCGAGCATAACGATACCGAGTTAATTGAAGTCGCCGTAAGACCCCCCCAACCCCCCCTTGCCAAGGGGGGAGAAGAGTTGAGCCTGTGCCGGCCCAAAGGGGTACAAGAGATGAACCCGGGTCGGCGCGTGGGGAAGAAAAAGTTGAACCCGTGCCCGCCGCCGATATGGTCCTTAGGAACGCCAAAATCTGGACCGTCAATCCAAAGCAGAAAGAGGCTCAGGCGATTGCCATCTGGCACGGCCGTATTCTCGCTATCGGCTCGGACGCTCAGGTGATGCCGCTGGTTGGTCCGGCAACGCGTGTCCTCGATCTGGCGGGAAAACGCGTGGTTCCCGGCTTTCACGATTGTCACGTGCATCTGCTCGGCGGCGGCCGCAGGCTCAGCCAGGTGTCTCTCAAAGATGCCCCCGACGAAGCCGAGTTTGGCCGCCGGCTCACCGAATATTCTGCCAAGCTGCCGCGGGACCGCTGGATGCTCGGCGGCGGCTGGGATCACGATCGGGCGCTCAACGGCGTGCTGCCCACGGCCGAATTAATCGACAAATATGTGTCCAATCGGCCGGTCTTTCTCAATCGTTACGACGGCCACATGGCTATCGTGAATTCTGTCGTTTTGAAATTAGCCGGAATCACTGCGGCAACCAAGGATCCGCCGGGCGGAGTCATCTATCGCAAAGCGGGCACGCAGGAACCCACCGGCCTGCTGCGCGACAACGCGATGGGGCTCGTGAGCTCAATTGTCCCCGAGATCTCCGCGGACGAAATCTTGGAATCGGTGCAGGCCGGCCTGGCCGAAGCGCGACGCTTTGGCATGACCAGCATCGAAGACATGGACGGGTCAGGCCCGGCCACTCATCGACAACTGTTCCGCCTCTATCAGGTGCTGGCCAAGCAGGGAAAACTGACGGCTCGCATAAGCCTGCGCTGGCCATTGGCCCAATGGGAACAATTGGCCCGGCTCGGCCTCGAATCCGGCTTCGGCGACGATTGGGTCCGCATCGGCGGTTTGAAGGGATTTGTCGATGGCTCCCTGGGCTCGAACACCGCCAAAATGTACGAGCCTTATCTCAATGAACCGGGTACGACGGGGATTTTCATCACGCCACTCGACAAGCTTCGCCAATACGCAATGGCAGCGGATAAAGCCGGCTTGAACGTTGCAGTCCATGCGATCGGCGACCGGGCCAACGCGGAGATTCTGAACATATTCGCCGACGTGGCAAAAACTAACGGCCCGCGCGATCGCCGGTTCCGCATCGAGCACGCCCAGCACCTTCGTCCCGACGACATTCGCCGATTTCACGAGTTGGGGGTCACGCCCTCCATGCAGCCCTACCACGTAGTGGACGACGGGCGCGGGCCGAGGGTCGCATTGGCGCCCAACGGTGCGCCTCATCGTATGCCTATCGTTCCTTACTCGATTCCGGCGGCAAGGTGGCTTTTGGATCGGATTGGCCGGTGGCGCCGTTGTCTGCTTTGGATGGAATCGACGCCGCAGTCAATCGGTGCACGCTTGACGGCAAGAACCCCAACGGCTGGTTTCCCGCCCAGCGGATAAGCGTTCAGGAGGCAATCGAAGCCTATACGCTTTCCGCGGCTTACGCGACGTTTGTGGAGAAGGATCGGGGTTCATTGGAACCAGGAAAGCTGGCCGATCTGGTGGTGCTGTCGCGCGAACATACTGGGCCCCGCTGCACGGGATCACATCGCTGAAACCCGCGTGGAAATGACTGTAGTCGGAGGAAAGATCGTCTATCAGATAGGCAAGCCCTAGCCCTGAAGCGGTTGCGATAAGTGCGGCCGGCCCCGCTTGGGATGCTTTGACTGGCCGAACCTTGGCCGCTATCATGGATGTCGTTTCGGAGAGCGTCGAATTCTTGGTGCGCGTGCTGCGCATCTGCCAACGATCTCGTGGCGGCAAGCAGATTCATGTTGCAGGGCCTGAGCAGAATCGCCCAGCGGGTCTTGCGGGAGTTCAAGCCGCGATTTGCCCTGGCTTCACTTCCCGCAACCGATGTGCCGGCAGAGCGCAGTCAGGTCCCGACGCAATTCGAAAAGCTGAAGCGGGTCGTGCTGACAGACGGAGTGGGGCGCACGCTGTTGAAGAGTTCGCCCGGCATCAGCAGAGTGAACGCGGCCACGAAGAAACAGGTTGGCTGTTGCTGGGATTGCGGCGCGAGTCCGAGGCCATCGTTTTGGCTACTCTACCCGCCGGAGCTTCCCGCGACGCGGGAGTGGCCCATGTCCGCTTCAACAGCGCTGCCCAAATGGTCGCCACACGCATGCTTCGGCAGGACGAGAAGCGGCTTACCATTCTGGGGGTCGTCCACACGCACCCGGGGACCCTGCGCCATCCCAGCAACGGCGATTACCGCGGCGATTCCGTTTGGGTGCAACAGCTTCGCGGGCGTGAGGGGATTTTTGGCATCGGCACTTCAGAGAAAGAAGAAGCCGGCCCCAATTGGCTGGTCGAAAGGCCCCGGCCTCACGTGCAACGGCAGGGCAAGCGACGCTTCACCTGGTATGCTCTGGAAGCAGGGGATGCGGCCTACCGAACAGTGCCGGTAGAATATACGCTTGGTCCCGATCTTGGTTTGACTACGCATTCCGTTTGGCCCACCATGGAATGCCATGCGGCAGCCTTGGAACGGATCTGCAGACAGCAAGCACGGGTGACCTTAACGGCCGGCGACCACGATGGGGCGCATTTGAGGGTCAAGGTCCCGCTAGCCGAACCCGGTGACGCGGTCGAGGTGGAACTTGTTAAGGAGAAGGCGGCCTTCTTCGTACTCATGAATGGCACGACTCATGCAGTAGATCCGAAAGAGGAAAACATCGAGAAATCGCTCTACATCATCTTGGCGGAGTTGGCGGCTCAAGCCGCCAAGCAGTAACGGTGACCTTTTAAGCACACTTAAGGAGAACGGCGATGGATTTCCGGCCGATGAACGACGTGGAACGGCGTCAGTTGATTAGCGCTCTCCGAGGGAACGCGGAACGCGATAGGCCGATCTTGATGAATCGGCGCGACACCACTTTCGAGGCTTCGGTCGACGAAGTGACCGACGACGAGGTGATTGCAGCCATCAAATCGGTGCCTTGCCATTATAGTCGATCTTGACCCATGGGACTGCTGGACAGCGAAGCGGGCAAACGCCGGCTCTTGTCGGTGGAAATCCCGATCGTCGAGCGCTATAACCAATCGCGGGATACCCCCTACAAGATCCAGTTGCAGCGTGCTGGGTCAGGCTTGCTTATGCGCTATTGCCTTAAGCCGGCTCACAATATTTATGAACTGGAAACGCGTTTGTTGTCCAGCTATCCGGTTCTTCCACCGGAAATTCGCGTGGTAACGCCGCTCAAACTTTGTCCCCATTTGCTCGAAGGACAGATGCTCTGCCTGTGGCGGCAGGGTAGCACGCGCGAAACCAGCCGCTGGGACCCGAGCAAATTCACGTGCATTTTCGCCGTGCAAGCTGCCTGGCGTTGGTTGGCTTGTTATGAGATCTGGCACGAATCGGGGGAGTGGCCGTTGCCTGAAGCGAAGTAGGGTGGCGGGTGAGGGGAGAACAGGGTGAAGATTATTCAGGTCGGGGCGGGGAGCGGCGGGATGCCGGTGCTGGATCTTGTGTGTCGAGATCCGCAGGTCACCGCAGTCACGCTCATTGAGCCGGATGTCTTCAAGCCGCACAATGTCGTGCGCCATGTGTTCAGTGCTCAGGGAGTTGGCGAGGCCAAGGCGGATTTGGCGGCAACTTGGCTGCGCGATGCTGCCCACAACTCACGGTCCGAACCATTAATGGCGATCTACTCGATCCGGAGTTGGCCGAAGAGATCCAAAAGGAAGCATCGGGCGCCATCATGGGTATCTGTGCCGCGGATAATGAGGCGGCTAAGTTTGCTTGGGATGCTCTCATGCGCCGTTCGGGACTGGCCTGGACGTTGGGCGAAGTGCTAAGTGGCGGCATCGGCGGCTTCGTGCACTGGTTTCGTCCTGGCGGGGCATGTTATGGCTGCGTGGCCAGTTTCCTTCAGCGTACGGTAGCCGCTCCGTCCAACGGGCAACCCGATTATTCCCAGCCCGGAGGACCGGTTGAGGAAACTGCCGTTCCGGCGTCGGCGGCTTCCATTCACGCGATAGCGGCACTGCATGCCCAGATTACCTTGGACTTTCTGGCTGAACCGGCGTCTTATAATCCTGGGTTCACCAGCCTGCTCTTCACTTTGCAGAAAGTGCCAGGGATGTTCGAAGATGCCTTTCGCGCCGATCGCTTCACCATACCAAGGGCGGACGACTGCCTGATTTGTGCGTCGACAGTGCCCGCCGCATCGACTTCTACGGAGGAGCTTGATGTGGAACTGGACCTCGCCCTTACGCGCCTGGGCCATGCGTGAAACTTGGCTCTCCAACACTTCTGGCGTTCAGCTTCGCTCGCTAGCGTATCGCTTCGAGAGCGGTGGGCTCGCGTTCCAAAATGAGACGATCCCTTGGAATGCCGAGGGCCTCTTCGTGGAAGCCGTGGTTCATTGCCCGCCACGGCGAAACATCCAGCCTGCGGATTTCGCACTGAAATTGGAGGCAGGCGGAGGTTTTGCCGCGGAGAGCATGCGACCCGATAGGCCGCCGGGCACTTATCGCCTTTCCTTTCGAGTGCCCATTCCGCATCGATCGCTGATGGTGCAACTGTTTCACGGCAAATGGGGCCTCGGTCAGTTAACGTTACCTGTACTCAGCCAGCAGGAATTTGTGGCCGGGTTGGCTTGCCGTTCACCGGCGCTTCATGTCCGCCTGGGTGGCCGATACGTTGCCTGCCAATCATTCGTAGCAGCCCAGGGCAGGGGGGTGCTCGCAAGCATCATCCTGAACAGTCCGTCGAACCTGACGCCGCTCCTTGAGCTAGGGCTGCACCTGGAGGTGTATGACCAAGACGGCGAATGCATTGGAGTCGAAGCGGTGGGACTATCGGCTTCGCATCTTGCCGGCCGAGAGGCCGTGATTATCGCTTCGCCCACGATACCCCGAAAAACCGGTGGCTGGCGGCTGGACTGGCTGGTCGGCAAGGAATGCATCCACAGCCAGGAGATTCGAGCGATCTCGTCATCGCAATTTCTTTCGCAGCTCAAGGTATCGGACATGCGTTTTCTGACGGAGTCGGCGGCCGGCGAACGCCGTTTGACTACCAAACTGCCGAAGCTAACCGATCAAGATCGCGTAGGGCCGTGTTTCGCCGTCTTCAGCACCGTTCGGGGCACGGCTGGACTGGCTCGGGTGCGTGTCAACGCATTGGTGACTGATGCCATTGAGCCTCCTGTCTTGGCCGAGGAAGAACAGTTGGTTACCGATGGACCAACGCTGGTGTTGCCTGGAACGATAGCCGCCGCAGATGTGGCTCAGATCACCGGCTTCGAGGTTCGGCTGGGACGCAAGAACTTGGGCACGCTTTTGCTTCGGCCTGCCCCGCAGGCGCAGTTCGATGCGGAGGGAGGCTTCGAGCTTAGCGAAGGATTTACCTGGGACGGCAGAGCCGAAGAGGAACTGAACGAGCGACTGGGCGCCCTGCTGGTTCCAGGCCGTGAAGCGTCTTCCGCAAGAAGAAACTGAAACCGTGCGAGGTCGGACGCCTTCAAAAGAGAGGGGCACGTCACAAAGTTGTGTTTTTCTGCGGATTCGCTCACCTTGCCGAATTGACTCCGGACAACGACCAGAGTCGGTGCCGGAGTGGGGTAGACGTAAGCTTCAATTCTCTTTACGGATAGGGCGAGGCTGTTTCACTCCGGCCTCCGGCTGGTGGTCCACGGGGGTCTGCGAGCTATCGGGCCGGCGCTGAAAAGTAGAAAGGCGGGGATTCCTGGGTGGCGGAAGTTAATCGTTGCCGTCAGGACAGTTAGGCGAGCGGCAGAAAAAAGTAGACCTCACGCTCCGCGTGAGGAACGCCTCACGCGGAGCGTGAGGTCTACTTTGGGGAAGCCAATTCATGCCGATCGCCTTAGGTGAAAAATCTGCAATTGAGAGGATGGAAAATGAGCTTGAAGTGATTGCAAGCTCGTTGGGCTACACAGGTGGTGCACCTTTTCATCAAAAAGGCTCGTCAGACTCAAAGTGACAGAAGTGGGTGCAGGTTGAGCGACTTTCGCGATCAATTCCCCGTCACCAAAAAGTGGGCATTTCTCGATCACGCGGCGGTAGCGCCATTGTCGGGGCCTGCTCAGCAAGCTCTCGTCGAATGGGCTGCCGACATGGCGGCCAACGGCGACGTCTTTCTCGAACGGTGGATTCACCGCATCGAGCAAGTTCGGGCCAGCGCGGCGCGGCTCCTCGGCGCCGATTTGAAGGAAATCGCCTTCATCAAGAATACCAGCGAAGGAATCTGCTTCGTCGCCGAAGGTTTTCCGTGGAAACCGGGCGACAATGTCGTCACCGCTGCGGAAGAATATCCGGCCAATCTCTATCCGTGGATGAACCTAAACGGACGCGGCGTCGAGGTTCGGCTCGTACCGAGCCGCGGGTGTCGGATCGAGCTAACTGATGTATTCGCAGCTGTAGATGAACGCACCCGGCTGGTCAGCTTGAGCTCTGTCGAATATGCCAGTGGGTTTCGCAACGATTTGGAGGCGATTGGCTCCTTTTGCCGGCAACACGGGATTTATTTCTTCGTCGACGCCATCCAAGGGCTCGGTGTTTTGCCGTTGGATGTCTCCCAGTTACCGATCGATTTCTTGGCAGCCGACGGCCACAAGTGGATGCTGGGGCCGGAGGGGGCAGGGCTGTTTTTTATTCGCAAGGAGTTGGTGGAGCTTTTGCATCCGATCAGCGTCGGCTGGAAGAGCGTGGTAAACGCCACCGATTTCTCCAAAACCGATTTCCGCCTGCGGCCGTATGCCGGCCGGTGGGAAAGCGGCACGCTCAATGTCGGCGGCATCGTATCTTTAGGAGCGAGCATCGACCTCTTGCTCGAAATCGGCATTCCTGAGGTTGCCCGTCGGGTGTTGCATTTGACCGATTACCTGTGCGAGCGACTCGCTCGCGCCAATTTGACGGTCGCCAGCAGCCGGCTCGATGGAGAACGCTCGGGGATCGTTTCGATCGAGTGTCCGCCGGCAGCTTTGTCGATATTGTTTGCGCTCCTGCCGCGAAGAGGGCGTCATTATCAATCAACGCGCCAACCGCTTGGCGCGAGTCCGCATTTTTACAATTCCGAAGAAGATATTGACCGCCTGGTGTCGAGACTCCACCATGTGCTTGCCAACAGAATCTAAGTACGACCTGCGTGAAATGGATCAGGGTCAACTGACTGTTTCCCCTTTCCCCCCCGATTATCCTGGAACCTGGGATATTTGCGGGACCTTCTTGACGCACAGCCTGGAGGCTTATCAGTATTTCATCGGCCAGGTGGAGTGAACGCCCTTGTTGGTTGTCCTGTCGCATTTGTTTGCTCGACGCGCCAGCGAGAGGGCCGTGCCATGTCAAACTGTGTACCAACTACCCAGGAATAGCTTCTGTGGCCAATAGGCTCGCCATGCGTCCGAAAACGACAGCCGGCCGCCGGCGATCATTCCGCTAAAGCTCAGCTGCCGGGCTCGCTTCGGGCTTCCCTTCAATCGAGGCCGAATGGGCGGCCTCGGTCAGCTGCAATAGCTGGTTCGGCGCTGTCCGGCGAGGCGGATAGGATACAAACTTTATACCGCTTTTTTTCTCCTGCTCCTTGATGTCTTGGAATATCGCATCGAGATCATAATTGAACTTCGCGGCATGGGCATCGCGAACGCGTCGGACCTCATCAACGATGGGATCGTTCATAGCCTTGCCTCCAAAAGCTCCTCGGGCGTACAAATGATTGGGGCCTTCAGGCCCTTCCCTGCACAAACATTTTCGATCAGGGGCCGCATTATGGCATTCGCCAGATGGCGGCAGTTCCACGTCAACAGGTAGGGAATCCCGTTCATGGCAGCGATGGCAATATGCAACGCATCGTCAGCAGCCTTCGCGGGCAGCGCGCCGGCTTGGAGCAGTTCCTTTGCCAAATCCAATGCCTGGTCCGACGTCTCAAGGAAAGTCATGGTTTTCAACACTTCAAGCCGTTCTTGAGCTGCTTGAGAATCGCCCGCCCCAGCCTCCTTGCGAACTAACTGGGAAACACAAAGTTCATAGCTCTGGCGTCGCGTACCCCACCATTCGTGCGTGACCTGCTGGTGGCCGGCGATAACCACGTCACGGCTAGGCCGTGCTGTCAGGTAGCTCACGACGGTAGTCTCGATGTAGACACGTTCAGCCATAATTGCTAGCTTTCTGCCCCGTTATCTGATCTGTCACGGCAGATGTCCGTCACAGAGATGTCGCACAGGTGAAGCTGCCGCAGCGTTGTGACGTCTTGAAGTGAACTATACCCACCGTTCGGGGCAACGAACAGCAACATTTTGATCCTTGGCGCCACTCCGATTTTGGCATATTGCTGGTTGCTGCACGGTCGCTGTTCACGGATCGCACGCAGCAGGTGCAGTGGGCTTTTCCGGGCCGTTACCGAGCGGTTATTTGACGCCGAAATGAACGACTGAATGGTGCCCAGCAGAGCGATTCATTAATGCAGGTTAGACGCAAAAATAATTTTCTTGAGGAGCATAAATGGCGCCAAGTCTCCGCTGGTGGATCGCCGGAGTTATTTTCGGTGCTAGCCTCTTGTCGATGTGCGCTTTTGGCGAAGCCGACGGCAGCACGGACTCGTGGCGAGCAGTTCTACCGAAGGAAGTTTACCGAGAACTCACCGACCGGGAGATCAGGCTCGTTCGAGAGCTTCTTAAGGATATCCCCGATAAGCGATCTCTCGACCGCGCCAGGTTCGGCGCCGTCCTCATCGCCGCGTTAAGCATGTCAGTCAAAGAAGGGCTGCTACCGAGGATGTGCGTAACAAACGTGAGATGGCGCTCAGGCTTGCCAGTGCACTCAGAGACGAAAAACAACTAGCCACTGCCAGAAAGTTGGCCGGTCAATTTCCCGACGCCGGTTCAACCTCCTCACGCAAATTGGACAGCGTCAATTGGCACGGCTTCATCGAAGCTCCGACCTTGATGGTCCACTTTCTCCCCAAGAACGAGGGAGGCGATGGCATCCACCCCAAGTTGCAGAGCAATGCCCGGCTCAAAGGCGCCAACAATGGGATCCTCGAGAAAATCCGCTACCTGAGTACCAATGAACTGACCGCCACCGCCCTTGCGAGCGAAGCAAAAGAACTGGAATTGTTCGGTTATCGCAGCGCCGTAATCGGCTCTTTAGTCTATCACCTCGTTCCCGCGAAAATGAAGCCCAACAAGACCCCCAAAGAATGGCGCGATCTGGCGATTCAGATGCGCGATCACAGCCTCGAGCTCGCGGAGGGCGCCGAAAAACGCGACTCCGCCGCCGTCCTGAGAGCCAGCAAGAGCTTGCGGTCGGCATGTTCGCGGTGCCACAATGTTTTTTAATCGACCGGAAGCACGCCCATGATGGACGAATTGGGTAGAATAAGGCAAAGCGCGATAAACCCTCGCCCGGACTCCGCCAGATTCCCACCGATGGCCGAAATCGCCATCCAGGGACCAACCGAATGTGGGCCTATCCCAACGCAAGGCCCCGTTTGCAGGTTCGAGAACCAGACACATGAAGCCGTGGCCGTTGGTAGCCACTTGGTTGTTGATTCACGCTTCGACGAGCATCGCTGCCGATCCTGGAACCGCGTTGCGCTTCGAGCGCGATATCCAACCGCTCCTGACGCGCTGCCTCACTTGCCACGGCTCTGCCAAAGCCAGGGGCGGATTGCGACTCGATTCCAGAGCGGCCGCCATCGCCGTTCTCGATTCCGGCAATTTCGCGGTCGTTCCCGGCAAGCCCGAAAAGAGCGAACTTCTCCGACGAGTTCGTTCCACCGATCCAAGCGAACAGATGCCGCCCAAAGGCGAGCGCTTGACCGCGGCCCAGTCGGATCGCTTGCAGGCGCTGGATTACTGAGGGGGCCGTGTGGCCGGCGCATTGGGCTTATCGGGCGTTAACTCGGCCGACTCCCCCCACTAACGTGGGAGGCTCGCTGAATTCTCTCGCGTGCAATCCCGTCGATCAGTTCATCCAGGCTGGATTAGTCGAACATCACCTGGCCCCAGCACCAGAAGCCGACAAAGCGACGCTGCTGCGCAGGCTCACTTTCGATCTCACAGGGCTGCCGCCGACGCCGGCCGAGCAAGACGCCTTCCTGGCCGATTCGACACCCGATGCCTATGAGCGGGTGGTTGATCGCCTGCTTGCTTCGCCCCACTATGGCGAGCGTCGGCGCGCCATTGGATGGACGTGGTTCACTTCGCCGAAACGCACGGCAACGATCAGGATCGGCCTCGGGAGCACGCCTGGCCCTACCGGGATTACCTCATCCGGGCGTTCAATCAGGACACGCCTTATGCTCGATTCCTTCAGGAGCAGATTGCAGGCGACGCGTTGTTCAAGAACGATCCCTGGGCTCTCGTTGCCACCGGCTTCCTTGCCGCCGGTCCTTGGGATGAAAGCTCGCTCCGACGACATTCGCGAAGATTCGATCGATCGGGAGATCGGTCGCTATCTGGATCGCGACGACATCGTAACCACAGCCATGGGCACCTTCGCCAGCACGACTGCTCAATGCGCTCGTTGTCACGATCACAAATTCGACCCGATTTCGCAGAAGGAGTATTACGGCCTGCAAGCCGTGTTCGCCGGTACGGACAAGGCCAACCGAGCCTACGATCCCGATCCGCAGGTGGCAGCGCACCGTCGCCAGTTGAGCGAACAGCAGGCTCGGCTGAATAATGGCAACAATGGATTGGAAGCGATGCTCCGCGATAAAGCCGTGCAAAAGGACTTGGCGGAATGGGAACGCAAGGAGAATGAGGTCCGGAGTCGTTGGCTGGTGCTGGAGGCCAGTGCCTTGCGCTCAGCCGCCGGCACGATCCTGATGCCGTTGGCCGATGGTTCGATCTTGGCGACCGGCACGCGACCCGACAAGGACACTTACACGGTCGTAGCTCATCTTGGCCAAGGGCCGGTCACCGCCATTCGTCTCGAAGTTCTCACCGATGGCAGCCTGCCCAGTCGCGGGCCAGGCCGGCAGGAAAACGGCAATCTTCATTTGAGCGAATTCTCGGTGGTGGCCGCAACCAGAGGAAGGCGGCAAACGGCCGCTCGCGTGGCGCAAAGTTCAGGCGGATTTCAATCAAGAGGGCTGGACCATTGCCCACGCTGTTGACTCGAATCCGAAAACCGCCTGGGGCATCTACCCACAAGTGGGCAAGTCCCATCAGGCTGTCTTCACGCTCGCTCAGCCGATTCCGGACGGAACGGGCGTCACGCTGATGGTCACGCTCCGTCAAACGCATGGCACGGGCCACGTAATTGGTCGTTTCCGTTTGGCGACGGCAGATACGCCCGAAGCGGGCGAAGTCGAACCGTTGCCCGAGGAGATTGAAGCCGATCTCCAGATCGCCTCCGACCGGCGCACCAGCCGCCAACAACGGGCCGTTGCCACCCATTATTTCAGCCAGAAACTCGAACGCGAATTGGCTGCTTTGCCGCCATCGAGCCTGGTTTATTGCGGCACCAGCAAGTTTGCTGCTGACGGGTCATTCCGCCCTTCTGCCAGGCCCCGACCAGTCTATCGCCTGGTTCGCGGCGAGGTTCGGAATCGCGCCGAAGAAGCCCAACCGGGAGCATTGAGTTGCATAGAAGGAGTAAAGTATCATCTGTCGCCGGGCGCCGCAACCGATGACGGCCAGCGACGCGCTGCCCTAGCCCGCTGGCTGACCGATCCGCGAAACGGCTTGACCTGGCGCTCGATCGCCAATCGCGTTTGGCAATATCATTTCGGCCGCGGCCTGGTCGACACTCCCAATGATTTCGGCCGCATGGGCTCGCCGCCCAGCCATCCCGAGTTGCTTGAATGGCTGGCGGCCACGCTCAGGGAGGGGGGCGGTTCGATCAAGAATTTGGATCGACTCATTGTCACAAGTGCGGTCCATCGACAATCGTCCCGGTATGACCCAGCCTTTGCCGAAATCGACGTCGACAATCGCTTCTTGTGGCGCATGAATCGGCCTCGACTCGATGCCGAATCGATCCACGATGCGGTGCTCGTCATTTCCGATAGGCTCGATCAGCGCATGGGCGGCCCCTCGGCGAAACAGTTCATCCAGACTCCGGGCATTCACGTTACTCCCAACGTCGATTACGCCAGCTTCGACCCGGACAATCCAGCCAACTATCGCCGCGGCGTCTACCGTTTCCTGTTTCGAACGTTGCCCGATCCCTTGATGGAAACGCTCGATTGCCCCGATGGATCTCAGGCGACCCCGGTTCGCGGCGCCTCCGTGACTGCCTTGCAAGCGCTCGCCTTGCTTCACGACAAGTTCATCGTGCGCCAAAGCGAGCACATCGCCGAGCGGATTGCCGCCGGCTACGCAAAACCGGCCGATCAGATCGCCGAGGCTTATCGGCTGATCCTCGGCCGCCAGCCGACTGCCCGGGAACAGCAAGCTGTCGGGGCGTATGTTGCCAGGAATGGCCTGGCCAACGCTTGTCGCTTTTTGATCAACAGCAGTGAGTTCATCTTTGTGGACTGAAGGACGGCAACCCATGCTAGCTGAGTCATTCGGCGCCCACGCCGCTTCGCGACGCAACTTCCTTTGGCAAACGGGCGGCGGCTTGGGAGGGGTTGCCCTGGCTTGGTTGCTCGGGCAGAAGGCGTGCTCGCCGACGTGCCGAAACCGCGCCCCGAATTCAACGGCGGTCTGCACCATCGAGCTAAAGCCCGGCGCGTCATCCAACTGTTCATGAACGGCGGCGTCAGCCAGGTCGATACCTTCGATTACAAGCCTGAACTGAGCAAGAAGCACGGCCAAAGCGTCGATTTCGGCATTGCGGCGGCCGTCACCAGCAAACCCGGCGCCGTCATGAAATGCCCGTTCCCTTTCAAACAACACGGGCAATCGGGCGCTGGGTGAGCAGCGTTTTTCCGCACCTTGCCAAACACGTGGACGACCTGGCCTTTTTAATGGCGCTAGCCTCGAAAACCAACGTTCACGGCCCCGCCAGTTACTTGCAAAACACCGGCTTTCTGATGCCGGGCTACCCCTGCATGGGCGCCTGGATCTCCTACGGGCTGGGCAGCCTTTCGAACAACCTCCCCACCTTCGTGGTGCTCCCCGATAGGCGCGGCTTGCCTTACAACAACGCCGGCAATTTCTCGGCCGGCTTCCTGCCCATGACCCACCAGGGCGTCGTTCTCAGGCCACATCTCGCGACTCCCCTGCCACATCTGCAGCCGCCAAAATCGGCCACGGAAATTACGCCCCAGAGTGAGGCGGAGGGGCTCGCACTTTTGCATGAAATGAACGAGGCTCACCGCCAAACACATCCAGGCGATTCCCGGCTAGAAGCTCGCATGGCCTCCTACGAACTGGCGGCGCGCATGCAGACGAGCGCCCCAGAAGCCCTTGACTTGACTCGCGAGTCCAGCGCGACCCAAAGACTTTATGGCCTAGAGAACGAGGCGACCGCTGACTTCGGCCGAAGTTGTCTGATCGCTCGACGGCTCCTCGAACGAGGCGTCCGCTTCGTGCAGGTTTGGAGCGGCGCGGGCGGTCCCAGCAAAAACTGGGACAATCATGCCAACATTCTCACCGAGCTTCCACCTATAGCTCGGAGCGTGGATCAGCCAACCGCCGCCTTGCTGCACGACATGAAACAGAAAGGCATGCTCGAGGATACGCTGATAATCTGGACCACAGAGTTTGGCCGCATGCCCTTCACGCAAGGCGCCACCGGCCGCGACCACAACGGCGGCACGTCCGTAACCTGGCTGGCCGGGGCCGGCATAAAGGGAGGCGTCGCCTACGGTCAAAGCGACCCGTTCGGTTATGCGGCAGTTGAAAACATCACCTATTGTTACGATCTGCACGCCACCGTGCTGCATCTTCTCGGTATCGACCACACGCGCCTGACCGTCCGCCACGACGGCATTGACCGCCGACTCACGGACGTTCACGGTCATGTCGTGAAGGAAGTGTTGGCTTAGGACTCAGGCATTCACGAGTGGCGGCGGTTGATGCTCGCCGAGGATCTGAACGAGTGAACAATCGACACTGCGAGGGGTCGGCAGAATCCGGCGGGCATCAAGCCCGCCGCTCGTTTCTCGCTCCCGCATTTCTTGCTGCGAGCGAGTTAGATCAGATTGAGCAACCGATGCAATTCCTCGGCACCCAGACCCGGGACGCGGGCATCGGCGCTTTGGACGTGTTCGATCGGCGTGAGGGCGTGCGGGACCACGATGCAGCGCGAACCAGCGGCCTGGGCAGCGCGGAGACCGTTGGCGCTGTCTTCGATCACGAGCATTTCGGCCGGCGCGACGCCAAACCGCTTCGCGGCTTCGAGATAAATCTCAGGATGGGGCTTGCCATGGCTGACATCGTCACCTGTCAGAAGAAACTGTAAGCGATGGGTGATCTCAAAGCTGTTAAGAATTCTCTCCGCGTAGGCGCGTCCCGAGGAAGTCGCCACGGCAAACGGGATTTGCCGATGCGTCAGGCGATCAAGCAAGTCGGCAGCGCCGGGCAAAAGTTGGATGGGGTCGCTTTCGATCACGCTCCGAAAGTGCAGTGAACAGGCGGCGGACAATTCTTCGGGCGGTTCGGCAAACTGATAGTGATCTTTGCAAATCAGAATCGCTTCCCGACCGGTGGCGCCCATCATTTTGGTAAAGAGGATTTCTTCGGGCTCGCGGCGGCGTTCACGCAAAAAATTGATGAATGCCCGGCGATAGAGCGGTTCGGAGTTGACGAGAACGCCGTCCAGATCAAAAGCAATGGCGCGATATTGCCAGCCGGCTTCCTGCTGCTGCATTCGGGTCTCCGCTCGCGCGGCTCACATGGGCGAATCTTTTCGGTCGGAATACATGTCGGGGAGGTGGTTAGACTCGAAGGCCTTCGCGATGGGGCCCGACCCTGGCCCTTTAGCCCGGCCGTCTTGATTATTCACGAGCTTTGCAAGATCATCGGGATCCAACCGTTGTGTCATGCCATTGTCGGCGCCTTCAGCGGGGGCCGGGGCAGGGCCGAAATGGACGCGAAACTTGAAGCCGGCGATCGACAACTGATCGTTGGGCAAGAGCGCCGCCCGGCGGATGCGCAAGCCATTTACCCGAGTGCCATTGGTGCTGCCCAAATCGCGGATGAGCAAGAGGCCATCGGTCTTGACGATCACACAATGCATTTTGGAAATGCTCTTATGTGGCAAGCACAAGTCGCTATCTTCCTTGCGACCAACCAGCGTCAGGTCTCGACGGATTTCCAACGGATTGGTCCCGTCGGCAGGAATGAGTTGGCCTGCATCGGCTCTCCAACAGCAGCGTTTTGGTCCACAGGCGCCGAATCACCTCTCAACTATATTCGATTCGCAATAGCTTGCAAAGACCGCAAAGCTTCGCTGATCCAAATGCCTCGAACAGTGTGACGATCCAAGAGGCAAGAAGCGATAGGCCCTTTAATGTTGCATATTCGGACTTTGGAGGCATGTCGAATCTGAAATGAGCCAAGTCAGCTCGTTTAACCCTGAGCCAGCGGCGACGGTGGACAGGTACGTCCTCAGGTTGTCGAGATTTGGCGAGTGCGCCTTGCATGCAGAATCCGCGGGCGTGAAGTCCGCCGTTGCCGCTGGCTCTGGGTTAAACGATCGAAATTGAGTGCCGTGAGACTCCTTGGGAATGGCTGTTTCAGCGGCTCTTTGAGCCCGGCCAGCAGATACCCGTAAGCCCGCAGGCCAGGCAAGAACCGAGACCAAGCTAAGTTGCCCTTACCTTGCAAGCCGACGGGCTGAACCGTCAGCAAGCGAAACC
Organism: uncultured Gemmataceae bacterium; assembly: GCA_963748025.1. Classification (GTDB taxonomy): domain Bacteria; phylum Planctomycetota; class Planctomycetia; order Gemmatales; family Gemmataceae; genus CAVVHZ01. Next base: position 198,285 of record CAVVHZ010000015.1, on the reverse strand, counting down.
CCGCTTTCTCAAGAAGCTTCACCGCCTCCCTCCGCGTGAAGTGATGCAGAGCAAGCCCCGCCACTCCCTGATGGACAGGCATAGGCCGGTCGCCAGCACGTGGATGACCCATCATTTGCCGCCAGCAATCGAAGAGCAACCAGTGCCGCCCAGCTGAATCCCAGACGCTGAACCAGCGGTTGTGCACGTGGAGGATGAAACGGCCGCCGGGACGCAATAACCGAAAAGCGCTTTCAACAACGCGTTGTCGGCATGCTTCTCCCTGGATCATGCCCAAGGTGCTGAACAGGCAGATGGCGTAATCGAAACTCGCGTCCGCCAGGCAACGCAAATCCGTCAGGTTCGCTTGGATCAAATGGATGCCCGTCCGTTCGCGAATATCCCGCAGCTGCGCCTGCTTCAACATAGCTTCCGATAAGTCGACTCCCAAAACCCAGTGACCTTGGCGGCTGCACGCCGTCAGCATTGGCCCGTCCCGCATCCCAAATCGATGAGCCTACCGGGAGCGGGACAGTGTGTGCGCAAGAATCGTGTATCTTGTTTGAACAGCGGCGAGCCTTCCAATCGTTTGTCGTATTCGCCCGCGACATCTTCGCTGTGGATGTAGTCCCAGAGACTCGAACTGACGCCTTCCGGTAAACGCGAAAGTGGCGGTTTTTCCATGCGATGCGCTTTACAGAGTTTCCGGAAAAGTTTATCCAGATTGGACAGTCTACCGCGCGGGGAAGAGTTGGGCGGGTTCACGCATACTTTGGGCTAATTGGACAATCTTGAAAGATACTCCTTGACGACTGACAGATTTACTTCGTAATATGTCACATCTTTCGATTATGTGAAAGTTTTCTATCAGAATACTTCAGGATCTTTCGTGCTCCTTCAAGAACGCCGAAACGTGTTCTCGATCTAGTAAGTCGGAAGGGGTTCGTCGGCTTGGCCGAGTTGGCCAAAGCCGTGAGAGTTTCCGAATCGACGCTTGCGGCGCGATCTGGACCATTGGGACGAGCAGGGGTTGTTGAAGCGAATTCACGGCGGGGCCATGTTCGTAGGGGACGACTCGCTGCCGGCCCTGGAAGAACGGTCGAGCAGCCAGATCGAGGAGAAGCGATCGGTCGCCCGCGCGGCCGTTGACGCATTCGCGACGGCGACGCGGTCCTGCTCGACGGCGGCACGACGACGCTGGAAGTGGCCCGCCTGCTGGTCGGCCGGCCGATGCAGATCGTGACCAACAGTCTGCCGATCGCCAACTTGTTTGCCAGCAGCCGCGAGACCGACCTGGTGATCCTGGGCGGCTACGTTTACCCGCAGACCGGCGTCGCCCTGGGGCCGCTGACGGTTCGCATGATGGAAGACATTCACGTCCATCAGACCATCCTGAGCGTCGGCGGCATGACGGAAGGGCTGTTCAACAGCAACCTGCTGCTGGTCGAGACCGAACGGCAGATGATGCGCTGTGCCGACGAGGTGGTGGTCGTCGCCGACCACACCAAGATCGGCCGGACACCTGGCGTTTCCTGTGCGACCTGTCGACGTGGACACGCTGATCGTCGATCGCCGGCCTTACCGCCGGAGCAGAGTCGCTTGCTGGAACAAGCGGAGCGTGCGGCTCGTCGTGGCGACGGTGGCAAGCGGGCGGAGGAGTTGCGGCGCATGAGCACAGCACGATACTGGACCGCAGCGCCGTCGAACGCCTGGTGCGGCGAGGCTCTTGCGTGCCAAGCTGCGAGCAAAGCTGCGTCCGCGAACGGCTGACGGCATACCGCAGCTGGTGGTCAACGTCTCGGCCCGCCACTGCCACGTCACGCAGAAGACCTGGAACGCCTGTTCGGCAAGGGCCATCAAGTTGACGCCGTACAAAGCGCTCTATCAGGACGGCTTCTTCGCGGCCGAGGAAACCGTGACGATGATCGGCCCGCGGCAGCGCATGATCACCGAACCTGCGCATCCTCGGCCCGTGCCGCGATCACAGCCAGGTCGAGCTGGCGTTCACCGACGCCATCTCGCTCGGCCTGGACATCCCGGTGCGCAAGAGCGGCGACCACCGCGATTCGCCGGGCTGCTACCTGATGGGCCCGGCCGGCATGATCGCGCCTGGAGCGCGGCGTCATCCGCCACGAGCGGCACGTCCACATGGGGCCGGCGGATGCGGCGCACTACGGCGTCAAGGACGGCGATCGGCTGCACCTGCGGATCAAGAGCGATTGCTCGGCGGTGCTGGAAGATTTGCTGGTTCGCTTGGCGCCGGCGGCGAAACTGGAAGTCCATCTGGACACGGACGAGGGCAACGCCTGTCAATTTGACCGCAGCGACCAAGTTGGAATTGTTCAAATAATCGTTTAGCCGCGATCGAAGCGGTGTTCGCTCTACGGACGCGGCTAGACTAGCTCAATCGGGAGATTCTACATGGCAAGTCTCACATGGAAGCCCTTGGCATGATCGAAACCAAGGGGCTGGTGCCGCTGGTCGAAGCCAGCGACGCCATGCTCAAAGCCGCCAACGTGACGCTGATCGGCTGGCAGAAGATCGGCAGCGGCCTGGTCACGGCCTTGGTGGTCGGCGACGTGGCCGCGGTCAAGGCCGCCATCGACGCCGGCGCCGCCGCGGCCGGCCGCGTCGGCGAAGTCGTCGGCGTGCAGGTCATTCCGCGGCCGCACGAAGATCTGGGCGGCGTCCTGCCGCTCGCCGGCAAGAAGCGACGCCGCGACGGCCGGCGTCGTAACATTCACATACGAACACACTTACTGAAGAGGACAGAACCAATGGCGATTATCAACGACAGCCGGCCGCAACGGCAACGGCGAAGCCCTGGGCCTGATCGAAACCAAGGGCCTGATCGCCACCATCGCGGCCACCGACGCGATGTGCAAGGCCGCCAACGTCACCCTGGCCGGCCAGGTGCAGATCGGCAACGCCTTCGTCACCACGTTCGTGCGCGGCGATGTCGGCTCGGTGCGCGCGGCCGTCGATGCCGGCGCCCAGGCCGCCAGCGCCAACGGCGAACTGGTCAGCGCCCACGTCATCCCGCGCCCGAGCGGACGTGCTGGAGACGTTCTTGGGAAGTGAGGCACGTTTAGCGACGCTCGCAGAAGCGTCTGAGCAGAACGACGTCTGGAAGCGCTCGCTGACGATCCGATGGCATGCGCATGAAATTCTGGTCGCCAATCTGGGCAGCACCAGCTTCAAGTATCGTCTGTTCGACATGACGGACGAGCGCGTGCTGGCGCGCGGCGGCGTCGAGCGCATCGGCTCGGCGCAATCGCGCTGCTTCGTCGAGGCCGGCGGCGCAGCGCGAAGAAGACGACCGTCGCCGCGAAGGATCACGCCGTGGCGGTGCGGCTGTGTCTGCAACAGCTTGTCCGATCCGAAAAGGCGCTGTCTGGCAGATCCCGTCGGAGCTGGCGGCCATCGGCTTCAAGGCGGTCCATGCTCAGGGATGTCAGCGGCGTGCAGCGCGTCGATGAGCGCGTGCTGGCGGCGATGGAAGCCTATGACCGACGTGGCCCCGGCCCACAATCCGCCCTACGTCGAGGCCATGCGGTTGCTGGCCGAAGGAACTGCCGGAGATCCCGCTGGTGGCCGCGTTCGAGACCGGCTTTCACGAGATCGATCGCGCCGGCCGAGCGGCTCTACGCCATGCCGCTGGAATGGGCCGAGAAGCACGGCATCCAGCGCTGGGGCTTTCACGGCGCCAGCCATCGCTACATCGCCGACCGGACGGCGCAACTGCTCGGCAAGCCGGACGCGAAGATCATCTCGTGCCACCTGGGCGGCAGCAGTTCGCTGTGCGCGATCGAGGACGGCAAATCGCGTGGCCACGACGCATGGGCATGAGTCCGCAGACGGGCCTGCCGCAGAACAACCGCGTCGGCGACTTCGATCCCGTTCGCCCTGCCGGCGTTGATGCGAGCGACCGGCAAGACGCTGGAACAGCTGCTCGACGACCTGGCGAATCGTTCGGGCCTGCTGGGCCTGAGCGGCGGCTAGCAACGATCTGCGCGACATCGAAGAGCAGCCGGCAAGCGGCGATGCGAGCGCGCAGCTGGCGCTCGACGTGTTCGTCGCGTCGGTGCGGCACTACCTGGGGGCGTATCTGCTGCTGCTCGAACGGAGCCGACGCCATCGTCTTCACCGGCGGCATCGGCGAGAACTCGGCGCGCATGCGCGCAGGCGGTGTGTGCCGACCTCGACTGGTTCGGCATCCGCCTCGATCCCGGAACGAACGCACCGGCCAAGGGCGAGACGGCGATTCACGCGCCGACAGCCGGGTGCAATTGTGGATCATGCCGACGAACGAAGAGCTGATCGTCGCCCGGCAGGCGCAAGCAATTGCTGCGGGCATACAGTGAGGCAAACATGTTTCTTGGCCAAGGTCACCGGCGTGGTCGTGGCGACGCAGAAAGTCGCCTCGATGACCGGCCGCAAGCTGCTGATCGTCGAGCCGCTGCGCGTCGATCCGCAGCAGCGCGATCGGCTGGTCGGCACCGGCCGCACCTTCGTCGTGGTCGATACGGTCGGCGCCGGCCAGGGCGAGATGGTGCTGATCGTGCAAGGCTCGAGTGCCCGCTTGACGCCGGAGACGGAAAAGCTGCCGATGGATGCCACCATCATCGGCATCGTGGACACCGTCAACGTCGAAAACCAAACGATCTTCTCGCGGAAGCCAAGGCGAACGAGTCGATGTAAGCTGTACCGCGGCCTGCCGAGTCAAGTTGAGATCAATCCATGCAAGTCACCGATGAACTCATTCGCAGCGTCGTGCAGCAAGTGCTGACGCCAGATGCGCAACGGCCAAGCCCGGCAGCCGTCGCGCAACGGTCACGGCTGACTGCGCGGCGTCTTCGACGACGTCGACGCTGCCGTCGCCGCCGCGGCCGCAGCTCAGCGCGAGTTCGAGCGGCGCGGCCTTGAACGATCGCCGCAAGGCCATCGCCTGCATCCGCAAGATTTGCATCGAGCAGGCCGAGCAGCTTGGGCCGCGAGGAGCTCGAAGAAACGAAGATCGGCCGGCTCGCTGCACAAGATCGAGAAGCTGACCGTCGTCGCCGAACGCATCCCCGGCGTCGAGTTTCTGCACACCGACGCCTTCAGCGGCGAAGAACGGCATCACGCTCCAGGAATACGCTCCGTTCGGCGTCATCGGCGTCATCACGCCGGTGACGCATTCGCTGCCGACGCTGGCCTGCAACGCCATCAACATGCTGGCCGCCGGCAACGCGCTGGTCTGCAATCCGCATCCCGAGCGGCGCCAGCATCGCCTGCAAGGGCGTGCAGCTCTTCAACCAAGCGATCCACGAAGCCATCGGCATCGACAACCTCATCACCATCATCGACAAGCCGACGCTGGAATCGGCCCAGGCGATCTTCGATCACCGCGACGTTCGCATGCTGTGCGTGACCGGCGGCCCCGCCGTCGGCCGGGCCGCCCTGCGCAGTCCGAAGCGAGCCATCGTCGCCGGCCCGGGCAATCCGCCGGTCGTCGTCGATGAAACCGCCGACCTCGACAACGCCGCCCGCTCGATCATCGCCGGCGCCGCCTACGACAACAATCTCCTCTGCATCGGCGAGAAAGAAGTCTTCGCCGTCGCAGCCATCTTCGACGAACTGATGGAGGCGATGACGCGCACAAGGCCGTTCGGCTCGACGCGAAGCAGATCGAGGCGCTGACGAAGGTCGCTTTCGTGCCCGCCGGAGACAACAAAGACAAGCTGATGGTCAACAAGGACCTGATCGGCCAAGACGCCGCCGTGCTGGCGCAGAAAATCGGCCTGAAGGTTGCCGGCCGATACGGAGTTGCTCTTCGGCGAAACGGACGAAGCGCATCCGTTCGTCGATCACGAACAGATGATGCCGTTCGTGCCGTTCGTGCGCACGGCCGACGTGGGCCAGGCCATCGCGCTGGCCAAGAAATACGAGCACGGCTTCAAGCACACGAGCATCATCCATTCGCGCAATGTCGACACGATCACGCTCATGGGCCGGGAGATGGACACGACGCTGTTACATGCAGAACGGACCCAGCATCGCGGGCTTGGGCAGCGGCGGCGAGGGCTATCTGAGTTTCAGCATCGCCACGCCGACCGGCGAAGGCGTGACGACGCCGTTGACATTCACTCGGCAGCGGCGGTCGACGACGGTGGGGTCGATGCGGGTGCTCTGAGGAACTGATTGGCAGTGAGAGATTTCGCACCATGCAAATTGGACGCGTAGTCGGCCAAGCCGTGGCCACTGTGAAACATAAAAGCCTGGAAGGTTGGCGCTTGCTCGTAGTCCAGCCGCTGGGCGCCAATAATGCCGACGACGGGGAACCGTTGCTGGCGATCGACATGCTGGGAGCAGCCGTCGGGCATCGAGTGATGATTTCGAGCGATGGCGCAGCAGCTCGAAAGCTCGTGAATGCCCGTAATTCTCCGGTACGCTGGATGGTGCTGGGAGTGTGTGATTGATGGATCGCTCCGGCAGTACCACCGATACACAAAAGACAGTCCTCACCTGGACAGCTCGGGTTTTGACCGAAGCCGATTTGCGCCGTGCCTGGCAAGGAGAAGAGATCATTGAAGTAGGCCGGCGGACCGTGGTGACTCCACTGGCGCGCGAGCATCTGCGGACGAACAGTGTGGCCTTGACCTGGCGGTCGGACGCCGAAATCAAAACGCCTGCGACTGGGTGGGCCTTGGCCGTTGAAAGCCAGGATACCAGAGCATTCAGTGTCATCCGTGCGTATTCAGGCGAAGGCCGGGCACACACACTGTTAGAAGGGCCGGGCAATAACACGCGATCTCGTTGGTATGGCACTCTGGCCGAGCGAGTTAGCAGCGGCGCAACTCGTGGTGTAATGGTCTACTGTTCGGACGCGGCGGCATGTGTTTGTATCGCGGCCAAAGTTCCAGGCGTCCGCCCAGCGGCGGCAACTTCGGCCGCACAAGTAGCGCGGGTGCTTTTGACACTTGGATGCAACTTCATGGCTATCGAGACCGCCGGGCGAACTTTCTTCGAATTACGCCAGATTACGCGGACGGTCTGCGATTCGGGCAAGCCTGAATGCGCCGCCCGAGGTTGCCACTGTCCTCAAGGAGCTCGACGGCCGTGCGCATTGCTGAAGTTATTGGCTCGGTAACGTTATCGCGCACTCATCCCTGTTTGATGGGTACGCATTGGTTGATTGGCGTGCCGTTCAGCTTAGAGGCATTGCAGAAACAGGGTCGGGGCGATGGCGAAGATCTGATTATTTATGATCCCCTTGGCGCCGGTGTCGGCAGCCTTGTTGCTTTCAGCGAAGGCGGTGAAGCCGCTGCTCCGTTCTATCCCGAGAAGAAACCGATTGACGCCTACGCGGCGTGCATCCTCGATCACGTGCAGATACGGAATAGCTAGAGAGAATGAAAGGAACCAATCCATGATAATGAACGAATACAAACTGAAAGAAGAAATCTGCGAGATCGGCCGCAGGGTCTATGCCAAGGGCTTTGCCGCGGCCAACGACGGCAATATCACGGTTCGGCTCAACGACAAGGAAGTGTTTTGCACGCCGACCATGATTTCTAAAGGCTACATGAAGCCCGACGATATCTGCAAAGTCGATTATGCAGGTAAGCAACTGGCAGGATCCAGGAAGCGCACCAGCGAAGTTCTGCTTCACCTCGAAGTCTACAAAGCCCGGCCCGACATTCGTGCGGTGGTGCATTGCCATCCGCCACACGCGACGGCCTTCGCCGTGGCTCGGGAACCGATTCCGAACTGCATCCTGCCGGAAGTGGAAGTGTTCCTTGGCGAAGTACCAACAGCTCGCTACGAGACGCCGGGCGGCTCCAAGTTTGCCGAGACGATTCTGCCTCATGTCAAGAACTGCAACACGATCATTTTGGCAAACCACGGCACCCTGACATTCGGCCCGACGCTGGAAAACGCCTACTTCAACACCGAAATCATCGACGCCTATTGCAAGATTTTGATCCTGGCGAGGCAGCTTGGAAAGGTCAACTACTTTACCGACAAGGAAACCAAAGAGTTGTTGGACCTCAAGAAAAAGCTAGGTTACGACGACCCGCGATTCAAGGGGGAGAATTGCGATCTATGTGCCAATAACACGTTCGGCCGCGGTTATAGTGAGGCGGCGCCGGCCGCGCCTGCGGCAGCAAGCGCTGCGGCCCAACTGCCTGCGGGAATGGATTTCGAGAAGCTGGTGCAAGCCGTAACGGATCAGGTGATGAAGAGTTTGGCGAAGGCGAGCTAGCGCTTTGTCAAGCGTCCTAGGAGGATTCGGAGTGTGGACTTAGTCACACGTGTGGACTAAAGTCCACACTCCGAGTCCATGGTCACACCTCATTCTGGGTGAAGACTGGGAGCAACTCACATGAAAGTCAGCATCATCGGCGGTGGCGGCTTGGTCGGCAGCATGACGGCTTTCGTGCTCCAAACTGCGGGCATCGTCAGCGACATTTGCTTGATTGACGCCAACAAAGAGATGGCCCTTGGCCAAGCCACCGACCTCTTGCACGGGGCTAGCCTGGCCGCCGATCAGCGCATCAGCGCGGGCGATATGGGCGATGTCTCCACGAGCGATGTGGTTGTCGTGACAGCCGGCCTGCGGCGCAAGCCCGACGAGAGCCGGCTCGATCTCATCAACCGCAATGTCGATCTCTTTTTGGGCCTTTTGGAACAGGCTAAAGCAGCCGGTTTCAAAGAAGATAGTTACCTGCTGATTGTCAGCAATCCCGTTGATGTGTTGACCTATCTTACCGTGGAACGCTCGGGCCTGCCCTGGCAACGGATTATCGGTCTCGGCACACAACTGGACACGGCGCGGTTTCGCAGCTACCTGGCTCGCACGATTGCAGGTTCCGCCGACCCAAGTGCAAGCACTGATCCTGGGCGAACATGGCGACAGCATGGTGCCGATCTGGTCGAGTGCAACGGTAGCCGGGTTGCCTATGGAGCAGATGGCGGGATTTACGCCTGTGCTTCAGAAGGAAGCGTTTGAAGAAACCAAAACTGCAGGCGCGACGGTCATCAAATTAAAGGGCGGTTCGGGGTTCGCAGTGGGATTGTCGATCGCTGAAGTGGTGCATTCTTTGATCTTGGACCAGCGCAAAATCCTCCCCGTCTCCAGTCTGCAAGCCGGCCTCTACGACATTCGCGATGTCTGCCTTTCGGTGCCCACAGTGGTCGGCAACGGCGGCGTTCGCCAACAACTCGAATTGTCCCTGACTCCAAAGGAACGACTGGGCTTAACGAATTCCGCCAAGGTTTTGCGCGATACGATCGATCAGGTGGAAAACCGCATTGGTGGCAAGTGCCAAGATCGGTCATTGGCGCGGCGGGCAAAGCGGCTGTGGGGCGAGTGATCCCCCGCTCGGCGTGGCAAGCGGCGCGAATGAAAGTAATTTCGATACTTTTCGTCCTCATAAGAAGATGCCAACGAGATAATCATGCTCGAGAAATCGCTCGACAAGAAATTGGCCAGCATCCATGCGGATCCGTCCGGCTCCAAGGAGTTCATCCTAGCCGACGCCAAGGACGCCGATATGGCGCTTTCCATCGGCGCAACCGGGCGTTTGTCGCAACCCAAGTCGCCCGACTTGCCTTATCGCAGCTTGAGCGATTTTCGTGAGCAGATCGTCCAGATTGTGGAACAGGGCCTCATCGACATCATGCTCATGTCGGCGAGCACCAACGAGCTTCTAACCATTCAGAATCGCCTGTTCGACAACAGCCTTGTCACACCCGCGGCCAGGGCCAATGACACAACCGACATCCACGTCATTCGAGGCTCGGTCTATCCGAATCAACCTTCGCTCCCCTTCCGAACGGCCACCCTCGACCATATCCAGTGCGGCCAAGCCGATTGCCCACCGGAGAACCGCATCCGCGGCGCCAACCTTGGTCTCTATAGCATCACCTTCAACAATGACACCCGGCTGGATCGAGATGCGCTGGAGTGCTACAAGGCTTTTCGTCTCGAAGCGGAACGCAAAGGCTTTCGTCACTTTCTCGAGATCTTTGACCCGAACCTTCCTGGTGCGATCGATCCAGGATTGGTGCCGGCGTTCATCAATGACGCCATCGTTCGCCTTCTAGGTGGCGTAACCTCAGCGGGCCGTCCGCTCTTCCTGAAAATGGTCTATCACGGGCCCAAGGCATTGGAGGAACTGGTCCATTACGACCCGCACCTGGTTGTGGGCATTCTCGGTGGTTCTGCCGGCACGACCTACGACGCGTTCAAACTCTTGAGCGAAACGAAGAAGTATGGCGGCCGCGTCGCGCTATTTGGCCGCAAAATCAATAACGCTGAAAATCAATTGGCGTTCGGTGCGCTTCCTGCGCTGGATAGCCGACGGCGAAATTTCAGCCGAAGAAGCCGTAAAAGCATATCACGGCGTTTTGCAGAAATTGGGCATCAAGCCCACGCGCGACTTGGAAGCCGATATGCAGCTTCAAACCGGCGTCATGAGTTACGGTGGGACGAAGACGATCAGTGTTGGACCCGGCAAGAGCCAAAGTCATCCGAAGAAGCCTGACGAAACGGAACACAAGGATTGCGGCTGCGGATGTGAAGGGACATGTTCATCGAATAAGACAGAAGCTCCTTCGAAGCCTGCTAGCGATGCTCCGAACTTCAAGAAGATGACGCCCGCCCAGAAAGTTGCCTATCATCTCGATCGGTGGAATCGGATTTTGGGGTGAATCTCCAGAAGCGCGCCTTGACGTCGGGATCACGTAAGTTCCATCGCAGACCTGAGGCATTCATCAAGCTTGTCATTCAGGGATTTGGAAAGGTGGCCAACAGTCTTACGGATTCGCGCTTGGGAGATCGTATACACATTCTCGCACTTAACAGCTGATGCATGAACCAATCCCGAAGAGGCACCTTCTGAACTCGTTGGATCTATCAAGAACTGGGTCGGTTCCTGGCTGACACGGGCGGTATTGGTTGTTAATCCCACCACGAGCGTACTCAGCAACCGCCTGTTATTTCTGTCGCATTGGACAACGATTGCCGGCCGCTCCTTGGAGCCCGGCCGATCATAATAAGGATTTCAACGTAAACGACATCGCCTCGCTGGTTCATGCGCTCGCTCGGGATGTTGCGTTTTCAGCGTCGAGGACTTCTGACACGAGAGGGTACATCTCTTCGACTGCAATGATTTCATCTTCCTTCTCTAGGGCAGCCCACTAGCGCTTCGTACATTTCTTTGCTAAGAAGCACGAATACTTCTCCAGTGTCAGGATCCTTAAACTCGGGCGCCCAGCCGGCATTTTTGATCTCATGGCTCTGCTGCGTTGTGAGTTCGATCATCGAAGGCTCCTTTACCGCCATTCTAACACCAATGCGGTTCTTCCGCCAACTGTCCCGAAGGAACTATTGTTAGGGTCTTCGCGTGGAGTTGTGGATTCGATTGAATCTGCCAGGTGTTTTGCAAATGCTGCTAGCCTTCCTCCGCCCCCTTCAACACCCCCAACTCCTCCGCATGCGGCCGCAGCGCATCGATTACGAACTGGATGTGTTCTGTGAGATCGACGCCGAAGTCGGCGGCGCCGCGGTCGATGTCCTCGCGTTTAACGTTGCGGGCGAATTGCTTCGCCTTTAGCTTCTTCTTTACGCTGCTCGCGGTCATGTCGACGATGCCGCCAGGACGCACCAGGGCTGCCGCGATCACAAAACCGCTCAGCTCATCGCAAGCATACAGAGTCTTATCCATGAGATGCGTGCGCGGGCAATCGGGCAAGTAGTCGGCGTGCGATTTGATGGCGTAAATCACTTCTTCGGCATAGCCCTTTTCACGAAGGATTTCCGAGCCCTTCAGCGGATGGTCAGGCGGAGTGGGCCAGCGTTCGTAGTCGAAATCGTGCAACAGGCCAACCAGGCCCCATTTTTCTTCGTCTTCATTCAGCTTCCGCGCATAGGCGCGCATCGCAATTTCGACCGAGCGCATGTGATTGATGAGACTCGGGTTCTTGGTGTATTCGCAAACCAAAGAAAATGCGTCGGCACGAGTTCATGGCACTGCTCACGGACGATTCCGTCAACAAATCCCGATCATTTGATTTGCTTGGCTCGATAGAGCCTGCCGGTCTTTTCGAGCGGAGTCAGCTCCCCCGCAAGGTCCTCTAAAAGCGAACGGGCTCCAGCTTTGTCCCCCAAACAATCGAGGGCCCGTGCCAGGTTGGTACGGGCTTCGCCGGGCGTGCCCATGGGAAAGTCCGAGGTAAGATAGGTATTCCACCAGCCCTTGGCCGATTCCCAGGCTTTTTGGGCAGTTTTGGACTCGTTGGTCCGCGCGGCTTTGCCGTGGCTCACTTCGAAATCGATGTGCGTTTGCACCCGTGCAGCTTGTTCCTGCTTACAAAGGGCCAGGAAATAGGTGACATCTCCCATCAACGGGCCGGCGGCTGTTCCCTGGATGAGAACTTGCACTGGCCGAGCGTCTTCCATGAGCTTGATTTCGAGCTGGTGCACTTCCTCCGGGCTTGGCGGCGTTCGCCGCCGCCTTTCCTTTGGCATTCTCCGAACGCAGAACCGAGCCGTAGAAATCGACGGCGCGGCCGAGCCACTCTCGAACGGCAACAAGCAAGTTTGGATAGGCACGCATTTCCTGCCGTTGACGGCTCAACTCGCCTTCCATCGTAGCCAGAATAGCCGCGGCTTCTTCATAGCGCCGCGTGCACCATAAGCTCTCTCGGCAAGCGACTGCGCAACATCGTCTCCACTTCCTTACGCTGCGGCGGCACTTCCTCGGGCTTGGCGCCTGTGGCGCCGGCAGGCAGCTCGATCAAGCCGGGAAACCAGGTTTGAAGCTGCGTTCGCGAAACTTTGGTCTCAACGAAAAAATTATAGAAGGGATCGGCGAACAACGAACGCAGGCGCGCCCCGATAGTTCCCGGCATCGTGGCGATTTCTTGAGGCAGCATGTTCAAGGGAACGAGCTGCCTGCGCGCCTGTTGGCGCAGGCTAGGCGAGCTTTTGTCGACGCCGCCCTCATCGAGCGGCAAGAATAAACGCAAGGAACGGAATGGGGTTTTCAACTCACCCGGATGGTTCCAGACATGTAAAGTCACGCCTTTCAATTCCGGCCGGCTACGCGCGGCTTCGAACTTCTGAAGCAATGCCTGGGGCTCCACGGCGATATTGATTCGGTCCGAAGCGCTCATCAGGTTTTGCAGATAGCTCATGCGCGGCGCCAACATCGACAATGAGCCGGCCACGTGAACTTCAGCACGCTTGAGCGCTTCGGCGTTCACGTCATAGGGGAACGCGGGTTTGACGGTCAAGGCAGCGAGGATGGCGGGCTGAGATCGAGCCTGCGCCAAGGTGGCGATCCCTTTGCCGCCGGGGCCCGGAATCGGCATCCCCATGCGCGTGTCGAACAGATAAATGCGGCCGTCGAGAAGCGCCCCGGGAATCCAATAACGCAGGCCCTGTTGATCCTGCGTTCCGTAAGGGACGGCGATCATGCACCAATCGATTCCCAGAAGATTGGCGACTGCGCCAAAAAGCGTGGCTCGCTCGAGCGAGGAACCCCAGCCCCGACTGAGTACGAAACGCGGCGGCAGCAATATGGTTTCTTGTTCGCGTAGGCGAACTTCCCGAATGATCCAGGCGAAAGCCGCGTGCAGCTGATCCAGGCGATCCTCGTTTTCGACTTTCAAAGTCGCGAATGCCGTCCATGAGTAGAAAGCAGGTTTCGAGGTAGTTGGCATCGAGAGGGGTGAACAACCGGCTGCCGACCTCGGTCAGTTCGCCGGGGTCGAGATGAAAACGGTCCGTGAGAAGCTTCTGTTGAGCCTCCGTCAAACCGAGCAGATCTTCCTTGGGATGACGGCCTGGCGGCCCGTCTTCAGGTCGATGGCCCCCCTGTCCCTCGGATTCTCCAACCGTCCCTGCGTGGGGATTGCGGGCCAGATAGGAATTCAGCTGCTGAATGGCGGCGCGGCAAGCTTCGGCATCTGCGCCTTGCGCAAGGCGTCGCGAACGACGTCCAATCCGGAACCTTGCTGCTTGGTTTGAGTTTGTTTTTCCGGGACGACGGTGCTCGTCCGCGAAATGATTCCTACGATGAGCGCGATCAGGATGGCGCCCCCGACCAGTGCCAGCACAATCCGTTTCATGCGAAAATCCGATATCGAGTGCAAAAGCATCCGCGGAATCAAGCTTCGACGGCCTGGCGGATGCGCAGGCAGCATTCGATAAGAGCGGGCAAATCGGCCAGAGCAATCGTGTTGGGCCCATCGCTCAGCGCTTCGTCGGGACACGGGTGCGTTTCCACGAAGATTCCATCACATCCCACGGCCGTCGCCGCCTTCGCCAAATAGGGAATCATCCGTCGATCGCCGCCGCTGCGGTCTCCCGCAGCCCCTGGCATCTGTACGCTGTGGGTGGCGTCAAAGATCACCGGGCAGCCCAAATCTTGCATGAGCGGAATCGAGCGCATGTCGCTGACGAGGTTGCCGTAGCCAAAGGTTGCCCCACGTTCGGTCAGTAAGAGCTGCCGATTGCCCACCTCCTCCATTTTGCGAACGACATTCTTCATGTCCCAGGGGGCCATGAATTGGCCTTTTTTGACGTTCACCGGCTTGCCGGTTTCGCCGCAGGCCAAAATGAGATCTGTTTGCCGGGCCAAAAAGGCGGGCACCTGCAAGAGATCGCAAACCTGAGCAACGGGAGCCGCTTGATGCGTCTCATGGACATCGGTAGTGACGGGCAGACCCGTGCGTTTTTTGACGGCAGCCAATGTTTCAAGGCCTTTGTCGAGCCCCGGCCCGCGAAACGACTTGCTGCTGGTACGGTTGGCCTTGTCGAAAGAGGCTTTGAAGATCAGATTCAGCTGCAGGCGGTCCGCGAGCTTGCGCAAGGCATCGGCGATCGCAAGAGTCGAATCGTGCGATTCGATGACGCAGGGGCCGGTGATCCAAAGCATCTGCCTCCCGCTGCCGCACTCATAGTCGCCGATGCGAACCAGTCTGGCTTCCGCCATGGCGCCCTCCTTGGAAATGGTCCCCGCGGCTTAGGCAACTCGCTCCGCCCTTCGCCCACGTAATGTTATCACGAATCGCCCATCGATCCGGCAAGTGTGGATTGGCCCGTGCATCCGTCGCATGCCCCACGAGCACGCCGGTCCCGAGTTCGTGCACGTTCGGCAAGCCGATTTTCAATTCTGCGTGAGAACCGGTAAACCGGATTCATGCCAGTTCGCGCTGGGGTCGAATGAGATGGTAGCAACCAGCCCCCATGCGACGCCAGGCAAGGGCCGATCGTACCATGGCGGGTCAATTCTATTCGAAGCGGGGTTCAAGTGGGCCGCGTTTTTGTGTCGGAGTGGTGGCGTGGTTTGCAGCAACCTCATGCGCCCTGGCGGAGGGGCATCTGCGGTCCGACCCGCTCGAGCAATTGAACTGCTCGATGGCGGGGCACATCGTCGATTACACGAACAACCACGGCCGGGATTGCCGGCTCTGGTCGGCCGCTTTGTGCCAAAAGCGCGACATGTACGTCTATTTGCCGCCCTGCTTCGACCCGGCGAAGAAATATCCGGCCATGATTTGGCTGCACGGGTTCGCCCAGGATGAGAAATCCTTCCTCACCTATGTGGCGCCGCAGCTGGATAAGGGCATCCAGTGCGGCAAAATCCCGCCCATGATCGTGGTTGCTCCCGACGGCAGCCTTGGCAAGCGGTTCTTCCAGATCAGCGCCGGCAGCTTCTTCATCAACAGCAAGGCCGGCAATTTCGAGGATTACATCATCCAGGATGTCTGGCCCTTCATGCTGCAAAACTATCCCATTGTGCCCGAGCGCGAAGGCCATGTTCTGGCGGGTGTCTCCATGGGCGGGAACGGCGCGTATACCTTGGCCTTCAAACATCCCGATCAGTTCAAGATCATTTGCGGCATCTTTCCGCCGGTGAACACACGCTGGGTCGACTGCCATGGGCGCGTATATGGCCAACTTCGACCCCTGCTGTTGGGGTTGGCGGGAAGATTTCACGCACCTGCATGACGTGGTGGGCCGTTTCTACGGGGTCGTGGTGATTCCTTTACGCAGCGTCATCAAGCCGCTTTACGATATTGGACCAGACACTGCTGCCGAGATCGCCCTGAACAATCCGATCGAAATGATCGATCGGCTCGGCATCCATCCAGGCGAGTTCGATATGTACATCGGCTACGGCGGCAAAGATCAATTCAATATCGATGCTCAGGTTGAGAGTTTCCTCTATTTTGTCAAACAGCGCGGCTTTAACGTACAAGTCGGCTATGACCGGAATGGCCGTCACGACGCACCGACGGCGCTCAAGCTGTTGCCTGGCATTTTATGCTGGCTGAACGAGAAGCTGGCGGCTTATCAGGCCGTGAAGTAGCGGAACAGTCAGCGAGCCTCCCACGTTAGTGGGCCTATCAGGTTTCAGCGAGCCTCCCACGTTAGTGGGGGGAGTTCACCGCAAACTCCCCCCACTAACGTGGGAACGAAATGAATCTGATGGAGTGTGCATCATATCTGCGTCCCATCCGGAATAATGGCCCCGTCCGGTAAGATCACGAGGCCGTCGCGGATCACAAAGTCCTTGCCCTCGAAACATACCAGATTCTGCTCGTTGGCAATCCTCACGTTCTTGCCGATGCGACAATCTTTGTCGACGATCGCACGCTCGATATGACTGCCGTCCCCGATACCCATCGGCGGAATACCGGCTTTCAAGTTGGTTTCGACTTCCTCGGCCGATTCGTAGCGATGAGCGCCAAAATGAGCGAATCACAGATGTGCGCGTTCGCTCCAATTCGGGCGCACACGCCGAGCAGGCTATGATTCACAATCGCCCCTTGCCCCACCACGCAGCCGTCACTGATAATCGATCGATCGATCCGCGCTTTGCTCAATCTGGCGGCCGGGAGATTTCGCGCTCGCGTATAAATCACACCTAGTGGGCTGTGAAAATCAAAAGCCGGGTTGTCTTCCACCAGAGCCAGATTCGCATCGTAATAAGAACGGACGGTCCCCAAGTCTTCCCAATAGCCGTTGAAGACATGCGCACGAACGCGCCCCTGATTCAGAACCTTGGGCAATACGTCATGGACGATATCGACCATGGGTTCGTCGCTATGGAGAATCTCCAATAACCATTCCCGCCGACAAAGATAAATGCCCATATTGGCCAAGTAAGGCTTCGCGATCGAATTGCACTCGTGGGCTGCCAGCCATCGTTCCGGAATTCTCAAACGTTCGAGAGCCGTTTCGGTCTGCGGTTTCTCTTCCAATTCCAAGACTTGTTCGTCTTCGCCCAACCGGACGATACCGAAATTGGACGCGGCCTCTCGGCTGACCGGCACCACGGCCAACGTGAGATCGGCTTGGTGCTCGCGATGTTTTCGCGCAGGATGCGGAAATCCATGACATAGAGTTGATCGCCGTAAAGAATCAGGACTTCATCACCGGGGTCGGACTCGATGTAGCGAACCTGCTGCCTCACGGCGTCGGCGGTGCCCTTGAACCAATCGGTGGCCTCGTTGGTTTGCTGCGCGGCCAGAATTTCCACGAAGCCCTGACTGAAGGGCGCCAGCTTGAACGTGTTGGCGATGTGGCGGTGCAGACTGGCCGATTGAAATTGGGTCAAAACATAAATGCGATCGATCCCGCTGTTCAGGCAGTTGCTCACGGGAATATCGATGAGTCGATATTTGCCCGCAATGGGCAAGGCCGGCTCGCTACGCCGCAACGTAAGTGGGTAGAGCCGGGAGCCACGGCCGCCTCCCAGAACAAAACACACGACATTTTTCATGGCGACGGCCTCATGCTTCCCTTAGTGCACTTTGGGAAGAGCAAAGCAGTAGAGATGCCCGGCCGTTCGCAGGTAAATGCAGCCATCGACAAGGGCGGGGGTGGCGAAAACGTCCTCGCCGAACTTGGCTCGGTGCAGCAAGCGCCAGTCGGCGGCGCCGCTGACCACGCTCAGGTCGCCACGCTGATTGATCAGATAAACTTTGCCGTCACCCGCAACGGGGGAGCTGTAGTAATCTCCGGTTCGCCGGATGCGTTCTTGCTTGGTCGGCTTGCCGGTAGCTGCGTCAAGGCAATTAAGAATCCCGCCATTTTTGATAAGAAAAAGGCAACCATGGTAGTAGAGTGGCGAAGGCACATAGGGTATTACCTTAGTGTGGCTCCAGAGCACGTGTGTCTGTGTGACGTCGCCCATGCCGCCGGGCTTGATGGCCACCACCTTGTTCACGGCAGTCTCGAAAATCTGCCGCATAGTTTCATACTCAGTTCGCGTCACATGCCCGTCCTTGTCGCGGTCCACTTGCGGGAACCGAGAAATGAGCCTTTCGATGTCGCGAACTTCATCGACCTCCAGCGTGCCGTTCTTGTTCTTGTCGTGTGAAGCCAAGACTTCGTCGAACGGCGCCGGCCGCACGCGATCGTTGGCGTCTGCACGGGGGCAGGTCGCCAGGTATAGAACGTTATCCGACCCAATCACGGGTGTCATGTTGGCGATTCGCACAAGCCGCGGACGGTCCAGATTTCTTTGCCGTCCGCCAGATCGTAGCCGATGACGCGAAGCGTTCCGGGCACCACTACCTGAGGCTTGCCGTCCACCATCCAGATGATGGGTGTAGCGTAGCCACGAGGAAACTCGGAACGATCGACCTTCCATAGCTCTTTACCTGTCTTTTTGTCGAATGCCCAGAGACGGGAACCGGTGTCCTGATCCAGATTGATCAAGACTCGGTCGTTGACGATGATCGGCGAGCTGGCCATGCCGAATTCATTGCGAAAGGGGCCCATCGGCTTGTGCCGAAGCTCGTGTCCCTCGGCATCGTAGCAAAACAGACCGCAGAGATCCGAAGAAGCTGACAACCACCTGTCCATCGGCCGCGGGCGTGCTGGCGGCTCGGCTACTGATTGCATGTGTCTTCTCTAATTGTTTGACAGGCGCTTCGCGTTCCCATAAAAGCTTGCCGTTCTTCTTGGAGAGGGCCATCGTGAAAAGTCGCTTGTCGCGGACGGCTGTCAGATAAATATGATCCTGCACAACCACAGGCGAGGAATGGCCGGATGGCAGATCCACTTTCCAAGCCACGTTGGCCTCGGGTCCGATCTGAAGCGGCAGTTTTGAGCTGTCGGCTGCCAAGCCGCTCGCGTTAGCCCCGCGGAATTGCGTCCAATCTTGACCTGAAGCCCGCTCTAGGCCGCCGATCGTGAGGATGGCACAACCGAAGAGACAAATGTAGCGACGCATAAGTTTTCCTTGAAGCGTTGGCACAGTCGAAGAACAGCAAGGCAGCAAGGACTTCTTAGTCTAGTGGAACGTCAAACCATCATTCTTGAGTAGCCGCATTCGCCAGAACGCGGGGTACCGCTCCCGCATTCTGGCGAATGCGGCTACGATTCAGAGGACATTAGGACCAGGATGTAACGCTGCATTAGCCACTATCCACTGACCGCCGCTGTTTAGGCAAGTGCCTTCTCGACTGCCAGGCGCAGTCTTCTTCGAGCCCGGTTTTGGCAACTTGGAAAGCGTCTTGTTCCGATGAGTGCGATTGAATACTTCCAGCGACAACATTCCGGTGTAACCAATCGTTCGAAGCTCGCGGAAAAGTGCACCAATGGCGCCACGCCGTCGCCGGGATAAACGCGTGCCGCGTCGGTGATAAGTTCCCGCGACGGTTCACCGGGATAATCGTTCATGTGAAAGATGCCGATGGCTTCGCCGCGCAACAGAGTCAGGCCTTGAAATCGGATCCGCCCTTGTACATATGGAACACGTCGGCCAGCACGCAGGCTTTGGGGTGATTGGCGTCAATCGCCACCATCGCCGCCTGACCCAGACGGCTCAACAATTTCAAAAGGCGCCAGAATTCCAATTCCGGCACGATTCCCATCTTGTCGGCCCAGTTCGAGCAGAGCCCGATAACGTAAGGCCGCTTGATGCAGACTTAAGGTCGTTTGTCGCGCCCGCCGCGGCGGGGCCGCCAGGCGCTGCCGCCGATCTGCTGCAGCATATCCATGGCGTGCTTGGCATTCTCCATGCCCTTCTGCCTGTCACGGGTCGTCGACGATCCACTCGGCAAAATCGATGGCGCTCTCGACACTCAGGCCGCCATCCGCGATGCATTGCGCAGATCTTTCAGGCTATGCCCATCTTTGACATACTGATCCAGGCATCGCGGATCCAGGCCTGCTCGATGCCTTGATAGCCGGCCGGCAGCTTATGTTGACTTTCACCACGATAGCCAAGCTTCTGGCCCATGATGGTGGCGGTGTTCAGGCAGTAGCCGAACGGTGGATTGGCCACGTGCGTCCCCTCGGCGCGTCGCGGCAACGGCAGCGCTGGCCGACCCGCAGGCCGCTGCGGCCATGAATTGTCGCCGCGAGCTTCGCCGATCTGGCGTCATGCTTACTCCTTGTCAAGGCACTGTAAAGCCATCCACCTTCCAGACGTCGCCCTCTCGAACGAGCGTTATGGAGCATGCTGCGCTGTTGCCGCCGCCCGTCACGTTCTCTTTGATCGACGCTTTCTTGCGGCCCGATTGCTGTAACATCTGCATGCCGACTAGCTGGGGGTTCGACCACTGGTGAGGGCGGGGTACTTGCCGATAAACGTGCGAAAGGCTTCAAGAGACGTGGCTTTCTTGAACCCGTTCGAGGTATTTTGGTAAGCCTCATCCACTCGTTTGCCGGCTAAGTCATTTAAGATATGCATTGCTACTCTTGGCTTCGAAAGAAGCCCTTTGCCCATGTTGAAGCTCACCAGATTCCAAGCCCGCCGCAACAAACCAGCCCGCAAAGGACGGGAATGCCAACGGCAAGAAGGACTATGAGCCAGACTCGTCTCTTGGGCGGCGGAATCGGTTCATCGTCGGTCATAGACCGTTTCTCCGGAGGTAAGGACAAAGGCTCATGGCGAACCTGGTGGGGTAACTCGATCAATCCTATTCGTTTGCGTCGCAGGCTCAAGGAAGGGATTCTTTCAGCGGTACAAAAAAGCGCGCACAGGCCCGACGGACCCAAAGGCAGAATGTGTTTAGCCAGGCAAATTTGATCCGCGCTGCGAGAAGGCCAGATAGAAACCGGTCGATGCGAATGATCGAGGAGTCCTGCCTTTCGTTTAACCCTGGGCCAACGGCGACGGCGGGCAGGTTCCTGCTCAAATCGAACGGTTTGGTCGATGGCAGAATCGATGAGGCAACGGTCGGCAACACGTCCGCCGTCGCCGCTGGCTCCGGGTTAAACTAGACCGCGCAAGGATCGGTTCGGGTCTTTCTTGACCTCTTATCGGCCTCCCTCCCGCCAGCTTCTTGGGCTCCCAAATCGTTAGCTCAAGAAATCAGACCAGTAAGAGATGTCGCCCTGCGATGCCTCGCGATGCAAAATATCGTTGATGGCGCTTTGCACCCACTGATCCTTGTTCTGCTGACCTTTAGCCAAGTTGTCGTAATACTCGGACGAGCCCACCAAGGCAGCCACAATATCTTCGTTTTGCTCGCCATTGAGGAACTGCTGAACCCAATAATTCTCTGTCGCGGGATCGACTGCCCGGCCCAGATAGATTTCGTAATCGGCAGCGATCAGGTTGCCTTCGCGTTCGGAGCTAGCCGCAAATCCCAAGGCGATAGACGCCGGCGAGATTCCCGCATTGAACTGGCCGGTCCAGAAAGCGAGTCCATTGGCGTCAGGGGCCCGTCCGAGAAGGTCCTCATACATGCCGGTAACCCAACCCGCCCCGGTCCCCCCATGATCCTTGATGTATTCGGCCGAGCCGATGAACTCGGCTTCGAGTTGTTCGTCGGTCAATCCGTGGGCCATCAGATTCGTCCAGTAGGTGAGCCCGTTAATCTCAGGCGGGCGATGCAGGTAGACCGTATATGCCTGCTGGACGAAATTGGTCTCCGCCTCCTGACTGTGTGCGAACGCGCTTGCTATGGCGACCAGTTTGGTGGGTATGGCATCCTGCGATAACGGATCGTTAATCGTCACGCTGGCCTTGGCGAGATTCGTAGTCAGGGTCGCTCCGTTAGTAGCATTGCTCAAGGTCACCGTGAACACTTTGCCGAGTGCGCCTTTGGCGCCGGCATCGATGATGGTGAGGGGGATCGATTCTGTGATGGCGCCGATCGGGAAGGTGACCGTTCCCGTGGCGCTCTTATAGTCCGTATTTGCCACGGCAGTGCCATCGGATGTGGCGTAATCCACCGTCACGGCCACGGCAACGCTTCCGGTGCGCACCAAAACCAGGTCGATCTCGCTCTGCGTGCGCACGATGCCATACCCCGCATCGCTGAACTGCAGTTGGCTGGGCGGCGGCGGCGTGGCGACCTGCCAGTTATAAGTCACGATAGGGCTGACATTGCCGGCCTGATCGATCGCTTCGACCTGGAAAGTATGTTTGCCCAGAACCAGATTGCTGTACGAAACCGGACTCGAGGCAGATGTGAACGGAGCGGCGTCGAGGCTTACTTTGAATTGAAGCTGGCTGGGGCTATCGAGATTATCGGTCCCCGTGAATGCGAAAGTGGCGTGGTTAGGAACGAAGTAGCGGTCGGTTCCTGGGTGATGGAAGCGACGGGCGGAATGTTGTCCACATCCCATGTATAGGTGATCGGCGTTGACATGTTGCCGGCTTGATCGACGTCCTCAACCGAAAACGTATGCGTCGCATACGTCAGATCGTTCAATGCCACCGGACTTGTCGCTATGGCAAAGGCAGCGCCGTCGAGGCTGGTCTCGAAAACGAGCTTGTTCGTGGACGTTATGTTATCGGACCCCGCAAAAGCAAAGGTCCCAAAGTTGCCCTGCGTTGCAATCGCCGGCGTTTGCGTGAATTTCACGGTCGGCGGCACGGTGTCGACGGTCCAGGTATAGCTTGCCGGTGCGCTGACGTTACCCGCTTGATCGACCGACTCCACTTGGAAAGTGTGGGAACCGGAAGGAACGTTCGGCAGCGTGAGCGGGCTTGTTGCGGCCGCGAAGGAGGCCCCGTCCAAGCTGTATTGATAGGTCAGCAGCCCAACGGGCGTGACGTTATCCATCCCGGCAAACGTGAATATGTTGGTGGCTGCGTCGGCAAGAGGAGGTGGCCCGTTGAGGATGGTTACGGTTGGCAGAGTCGTGTCGACGATCCAACTGAACGACGCCGGAGGCGCTGATGTTTCCTGCTTGATCGATCGACTCGACCTGAAAGGTTTGGATGCCTGCTGCAAGCCCGGTAAGAGTCAACGGGTTGCTGGCCGCCACGAATTTGGCGTTGTCGAGGCTGAATTGGTACGTCAGGTCAGCAGCGGGTGTTACGTTGTCGGTTCCTGAAAATGCGAGCGTGGCCTGCGTCTGATTCGTGATCGTAGGAGGCGGTTGGGTAATCGAAACAGTTGGTGGCACCGTATCGACCACCCAAGTGTAGGAAGCGGGCGTGCTGACGTTACCGGCCTGGTCGATTGCCTCGACCTGGAACGTGTGGCTCCCGTCCGCGAGCCCGCCAAATGTCGAGGGGCTTGTCGCCGGGACAAAGCTTCCGCCATCGAGGCTCACGTCGAAAACCAAAAGACTGGGGACGGTGACGTTGTCAGTGCCTGCGAACTGAAACGTCGCTGTCGTTTGGTTAGTCAGAGAAGCAGGTTTCTGGGTAATCGAAACCGTGGGTGGTGTCTGATCGATAACCCAGGTAAAAGTAGCCGCGCGCTGATATTGCCGACTTGATCGATCGCTTCAACCTCAAAAACGTGGGTTCCCAACATTTGGGCCGAGTAGGTGACGGGACTGGTGGCCTGGGTGAAAGTGCTTCCATCTAAGCTGACTTGGAATACCAGAAGATTGGACGGCGTGCGGTTATCCGTCCCGGTGAAGGTAAACGTAATGCTCGAACTCATCGTTTCGGCGTTTTCCGATGACGACAGGCTCACTTTGGGGGGAATGGCATCCACGGTCCAGGTATAGGATTCCGGGGCACTGATGTTTCCAGCTTGATCGACCGATTCTACGCGGAAAGTATGGTCGGCAGAACTTAGGCCCGATAGGGTGGTGGGGCTGGTGGCCGGTGTAAATGCCGAGCCGTCGATGCTGGTAAGGAAGGTGAGATCGGAGGCCGGCGTCAGGTTATCCGTGCCGTCAAAGGCGAACGTGGCGGCGGTAAAGCGGGTCGCGGCAGGCGGCATGCTGGTGATGGACACCGTCGGCTTGGTGAGATCGATAGTCCACGCGTAAGTGGGAGAAACCGTCATATTGCCGGCTTGATCGAAATCTTCGACGGCAAAGGTATGAGCGCCTTCGGTCAATCCCGTAAAGGTTTGCGGACTGGTTGCTATGGTGAAAGCAGCGCCATCGAGGCTGGTTTCGAAAACGAGCTGGTTGGCTGGCGTGACGTTATCGGTGCCCGTGAATGCAAAAGTGGCCGAAGTACGTGTTGGTGATTAACGGAGGCGAACTGGTGATGCTCACCGTAGGTGGCTGCAAATCGACAATCCAACTGAAAACGGGCGACGATCCTACGTTTCCTTGCAAATCGATGCCTTCCAATTGAAAAGTATGTGTGCCGGCTGCAAGCCCCGTGAAAACGTCCCGGACTGCCCGCTACCGTAAAGGAAGCACATCCAAGCTGGTCATGAACACGATCTCGTTGGTGGGCGTCAAATCGTCCGTGCCGTGAAAGGTGAAGGTCGCGGAAGTCTGGTTGGTGATCGCCGGCGGCGTCGGTATCGATGGTTACCACAGGCGGCGTCACGTCCTTTGATGAACGAGGAGGCCCCGATACGGTTGCGTAATTGGCGATGCGACTCAAACCCAGTTGGTCCGTGGTTGGAAAGACGTGCGTGAATTTGGCGTGGGTTTCAATAGGCGTATTGTTATAACCGCGCATTACGGTGAGCGTTTCGCCAACGGGGTCGAAGCCTGTAACAAGCATTTGCTCGTCGTCGAGCTGGATGACTCGACTCACAAAATTGCTCATAAGCACAGCGGTGCTTTACGACGGGAATCGTGGTGACGTTGGCGTCAATGGCCGCGGAGATGTCGGTATCTCCGCCATTGCCCAGGGCGGGGCTATTGATAAGGAGCGGAATCGTATCGGTGAGCCCTCCGTAATTGGCAGACACATTGTAGATTAGCGGGTTGTGACCGACAATATTCTCGTTTACGCCGTCGGCGATCTCGGTTCCCCCCAGCCCCAATCCGTTCTGGATGAGATCGTGTTCCCCGACAGTATTCGGCAGATTTGTCGAGTAACTCCCACATCGGGACCAGCCGGAGCAGAATCGTCGCCAAGATAGTGCTGCGCAGGACCATATTGCCCTGATTGTAGATGCCACCTCCATTCGAGGTTGCGTTATCGTTGCAAAAGTACATCAGCAAGCGTTATCGTGCCGACGCCGCTGTTGGTCGCATTGAGCAGGCCGCCGCCCAGCGTTGAGAATTGCCATATCTCGTCGATTCGGAAAGTGTGCCCGTGCCGCCATTGAAAATGCCGCCGCCATTGGCGCCGACGGCTGCTGTCGACGTCGGTATGTTCCCGGAAACCGTGGAGCCGAGAAGTGTGAACGTGCCGGTGTTGTAAATTCCAATGCCCGAAACCGTGGCGCCTGCTGCTGCGGTGAAGGTGTTGGCAGCAACGGTGGTTTGCACGATCAGCGCCGTGAGCGTCGTGTAAAGGCCTACTCCCAGGATTGTTCCGGTTCCAGTCGTCGCCGCATTGCTGGAGATTGTACACGCGGTAATCGTGATCGCGCCGGTGCATAGATGCCGGAGCCCGTGATATTGCCGGCACCCGTTGTCGTGCTGGTGTTGCCGCTGACGGCATCATTGCGAGGGTAATAGTGGCAGGCGAATAAATCCCGCCTCCCGTAATATTGGCGGCAGCGGTTGAGGTGTCGCTGTTGTTGGTTACGGACGTGTTGCTGACGAGAAGCGCGCCGGTACTGTAGATCCCGGCGCCTGCCATGGCACCTGCAGTGGAACTGCTTGCAGTGTTATCGGAGACCGTGGATCCCAGATCGTTAGTGCATCGCCGCAGAAATCCCCGCTCCAAAACTTCCAGTTCCTGAAGTTGTGCCGCTATTATTTGAGATGGTCGAATTGGTGACCGTAGAGTGGCCTGAACAATAAAGTCCCACGCCCGAGGTTATTGCGCTTCCGGAACTGGTGCCGTGTCGCCCGTAATCGTGAGATTGCTCACCATCAAAGGGCCTGTGCTGTACACACCGGCACTGGCAATCAGGTTTGCCGCGGAACAGGAGACGGTGTTTCCGGAAATCGTTCCACCGGTGATCGAACCCGTTCCCGAGCTGAAGATACCGGCACCGTCGTTTGTTGAAGCGAATTGTTCTCGACGTTGGTGTTAGTAAGCGTCAGACTGCCCTGGGCAAGGATTCCGCCGCCCGAATTGTTTAAGATGTAAGAATTGCTGATAGTCAGACTTCCGGCCGTGCTGCCGGTGATATCGCTGTAGATCCCTCCTCCGCCACTGATTGCGGTGTCGTTCTGCAGCGTAGTGCGATCCATGCTAACCGAACCACTCGGGCTATTGTAAATCCCGCCGCCAATAAATGGGCCGCCCGTACCCGCAGCCACGTCATACTCGATTGTGGAATTCGAATTGACGATCAAGGTCCCCGAATTGTATATGCCGGATCCTTCACTAGTCGATGCAGTAGTCGAGTTGCCATCGACGTGGCTGTTGCTCAAGGTGAGGCTTCCGGAGTTATAAATTCCACCCCCGAGAACCATATTGCCGGCGTTCGCCACACTATTAGTGATGGTCGAGTTGGTTATGGTAAGGTTCGCCGTATTGTATATGCCGCCTCCCAGCGAGTTATTCGCTGCTCCCAAGGCAATGGCCGAATTGCCATCGAGGGTGCAGGAGTTTATGGCAGAGTCCCGTCATTTCTGACTGCGCCAGCCTGAACATTTGCCGTTCGCTGATCATGCTGCCCGTTGGTGATCGTGAATCCCTGAACGCTGGCGGTTACTCCGGCATTGACTTCAAGGACATTGCCGATATTACCGCCGTTCAGCGTAATCTGATCGGTGTCGGCATCGATGGTGATCGAACCCGTTCCACTCAGCACGAAAGGGCCTTGTGCCAGCTCGATCGTTTTGCCCTGGAGGCTCGAATCGAACACGATGGTATCGGACAGTCCGGTGGCCGAATCAGCGTTGGCAAGATTAATGGCGTTGCGCAGCGAGAGATTATTGTGCACCACGGGATCTGAGTTGGTTGTGACGGTAAATGTCGTCGGCGTTAACCGATCTTCCAGCCCTTCCAGCTTGGGTTGTGCTCTCGCAATTTCCCTCTGCGCTCGATTCAATCCCGGCGTAAGTCCAAAGGTTCCGATTCGTAAAGGCGCGGCGGAGGGGATTGAGCCAAGTCAAAGGAAGACTCCCATAAACGACTAAAGGGGGAAGGGGTTGGTAATTCCCCCGTTTGCCCAGATAGAAAATGCTGTTGAGCTTCGCCAGACTATACAGCAAATGAACCCGCCAATTAAATGGTTTTTTGAAAAAACCACCAAAATGCCAGTGCGGGAGGGCTTTATTGTCGGTGCCCAAACCTTTTTCGTGTGACGCAATAACTCCATGCCCGCTGATACATTCGTGTTCACTGAGCCAATGCACTCCGAATCGGCCTACAACGGGTGCCGTATTCCTTGGCAGGTTGGGTGAGGCGCAAGCAATCGATTCTGCATCGTTTGACCAATAGAAGACGGTTGGAGGGCAAAAAGAGATTCGAATGATCCAGAAGAACTCTCGGCGCCCTCGCTGATTTCTGTCCCGGTAGCCAATAAGATATTGAAACTAGCCGGCATTCTCCTGCTCGATCTTCTGACCGAACCGTCCGCCAATTCCGGTTTCCCCGTCAAGGAAGAAAAGTTCTCGCGATGGTCTGCGAACCGTGGCTAATTCCGGCCTCCGCCAGTGCTAGGTGTGCATGCAGGCCTGAGCCTCGAGGTCGACAAGGCCCGGCTTCAGCCCCAGGTTGATCAAACTAATGAGGTTCACGCGATGACTAAGCATTCCACAAACCTGAAAAATGCGGTGCTTGAACTCGATCTGTTGGAAGATCGCATCACGCCGACCAATGCCCAGTTTGTCGCAGGTCTCTACGCCAATTTGTTGCACCGCACAGCCTCCGCGAGCGAATCTGCCGGCTGGATCGCCCTGCTGAACGAAGGCGTGGCGCCTTCGGTCATTAGCACGGCGTTCGTCAACACGCTCGAGTATCAAGCGAATGTCATCCGTTCCAGCTACCAGATTTTTCTGAGCCGGCAGCCCTCGAACGCCAGACCTCGCCTTTCGGCAGGGGCAGCTGGCCAGCGGAATCACTGAACAACAAGTTGAGGCGGCCATTCTCGGGTCCCAGGAATTCTTCCAGGGCCACGGCGCCAACAATGCCAGCTGGATCAGCTCTCTTTATGAGGAAGTGCTTGGGCCGCCCCGCGGGAAGCCAGTGCCATCGCCTATTGGAGGCGCAGCGATCCAGACCGGGGCAACCGATGGCGACGTCGCCACGGCGATTCTAGGCAGCACCGAGGCGAACGGCTTCGTGGTGAACGACGCTTACCGGTTGCTTTTCAACCGAATGTGCGAGTCGAGCGCCGAGCCTACTGCGCCAACAGATCGCCGAGGGCGGCAACGGCAATGGCAATGGCAATGGCCCCGGCGGCAGGATAGTTGTAGTAATCGCCATCCTCTCCAGCTCGCCCGAGTATATCACCATCGTTTCCGGCAACGGGTCCTGATCGACGGGGGGCCAGGCACACCGGCGGTTTTACGACGATCCTTACTCTGCGATCCCTATCAGTTCTTCTCGAACGGCGGCGACGGAGCGGCGGTCCTAGCGGCGGAAGCGGTGGGGGCGGCAACAGTGGCGGTGGAAGCGGAGGCGGGAGCGGTGGCGGTGGAAGCGGAGGAGGAGGAGGCAGTGGTGGAGGTGGAAGTGGCGGAGGCAGCGGCGGCGGCAGTGGTGGAGGCGGACGCGGTGGTGGAAGTGGCGGCGGCAGCCGGCGGCGGCGATGTGGAGGGAGCGGTGGCGGCAGTGGGGGAGGCAGCGGTGGTGGAAGTGGCGGAGGCAGTGGCGGCGGCAGTGGTGGAGGCAGCGGTGGTGGAAGTGGGGGAGGCGGCTAATGCCGCCGCTAGCGGCTCCTGAGCTGTGCGTGGGTCTCAAGACCCCGGACCGCTGGATCGTGGTGCCGAGGGGAAAAAGAGGCCGGCATAATCCGGGAACCGTTTGTGTTCTCCCGCCACCTCGCCCTGGTGAGTCGGGGTAACGAAATCACTTGAACGTAAACGAATTAAGGAACGATGGCCATGAATCTGTTGCACTCGTCCCGGAATCGAAAACGGTTTACCAAGCCGAGTTATCGCCCAAGGCTTGATGAACTGGAGTCACGGCTACTTATGGCCACCAACGTGCTCACCTACCATAACGATACGGGCCTCACCGGCCAGGATTTGACCGAACGACCCGCTGACGCCGGCCAACGTCAATGCCACCGATTTCGGTAAACTCTTTTCCGATCCGGTTGACGGCGCCATGTACGCTCAGCCCCTGTATCTCTCCGGCGTGACCGTGCCTGGCATGGGCACGCTCAACCTGGCTTTCGTGGCTACCGAAAACGACAGCGTTTATGCGTTCAACGCCAATACTGCCGGGACGCGGTTTCTGGCACGCTAGCTTCATCAACCCCGCGGCCGGCGTCACCACCGTCTCCGACACCGATTTGGACGCCAACAGCATTTCGCCACAGGTTGGCATCACGGGCACCCCCGTAATCGATCCCGCTACGAATACGCTTTACGTGGTGGCCTTCACCAAGGAGGTGACCGGGTCCACAACCGAATTCATCCAGCGGCTCCACGCGCTGGACGTCGCCACCGGCGCCGAAAAGTTTGGCGGCCCGGTCGTCATTCAGGCGTCGGTGCCGGGTACAGGCCAGGGAAGCGTCAATGGAGTCGTTTCGTTCGATACGATTCAGGAAAATCAGCGTCCTGGCCTTCTGCTCGATAATGGCGTCGTTTACATCGCCTGGGCGTCCTTCGAAGATCACACTCCCTATCACGGTTGGGTGATCGGCTACAACGCGCAACCTTGCAACAAGTAGCAATCTTCAATGACACTCCTAATGGCGGCATGGGCGGCATCTGGATGAGCGGCGTTGTCCCGGCGGCCGACGCCGCCGGTAATCTCTTCTTCGCGACCGCCGGCGGCACTTTCGACGCCAATTCCGCAACAGCCCCTAACGACGATCATGCCGAAAGCGTGCTCGAGCTTCTTCGACCGGGTCTAGCGGGCTCACCGTCACCGACTCCTTTACGCCATTCAATCAGGCAACGCTCGTGGATCGCGACGAAGACATTGCTTCGGGCGGCGTCCTCTTGCTGCCGACCCAACCTGGGCCTTTCCCGGATGAAGCTGATTGTCGCCGGCAAGGAAGGAAAAATTTACGTCGTCAACCGCGACAACTTGGGAGGCTATAGCCCCTCGGTGGACAACGTCATCCAGGAATTGCCCCAAGCGGTCGCCAGCGAATTTGGCACTCCCGCCTATTTCAACGGGCAGTTTTATATCGGCGGCTACGGCAATCCCTTGCAAGCTTTTTCTCTAACCAATGGCATGCTTTCCAGCTCGGCCGTTTCGCAGTCGAGCACCGTCTATGGCTACCCCGGAACGACACCGAGCATTTCGGCTAACGGCACGACCAACGGCATCGTTTGGGCCGTCGAGAAAAGCAGCACCGCGATTCTGCACGCGTACGCAGCCAATAACCTCGGAAACGAACTCTATAACAGCGACCAGGCCATCAACGGCCGCGATCAACTCGGCGCCGCAGTGAAGTTCGAGGTGCCGACCATTGCCAACGGGATGGTCTATGTCGGCAGCCAAACGGCCCTCACGGTCTTCGGCCTCTTGCCGCCCGGTTCTCCCTCGCCTTTGGGCATCGACGGGACTTTTGTGAGCCAGGCCTTTCAGGATCTCCTGGGAAGAGCGCCCGATGCCGGCGGACTGGCGTATTGGAGCGAACAACTTATTCATGGGTCGATGACACGCTCGATGGTCGCCCAAGGCATAGAACGGAGTCTCGAATACCTGACGGTGGAAGTGCAACAGGTTTACAGCCAGTTTCTGCACCGCTCCGCCGAGCCGGCTGCCTTGACTACCTGGACCGCTTTCCTTCAGTCCGGGGGAACTGTACAACAATTGGAAGCGAAAATCGTCGGCTCGAACGAGTACTTTCAGGCCCACGGCGGTGCAGATGCCGGCTTCCTTGCCGGCCTCTACCAAGATGCCCTCGGCCGCAAGGCGGACCCTGGCGGTCAAGCCTCCTTCGGGGCGGAATTGGCTAATGGCGTCAGTCCTGGCCAGGTCGCTGCCCAGGTATTCTCTAGTGCCGAGTTTCTCGAAGACGTAGTGCAGGGGGTCTATCAGCACTTTTTGCATCGCCAGGGCGATGCCGGTGGCGTCGATTCCTGGGTCAACGATCTTCAAAATGGACTTTCCGAAGATGCCGTCATAGCAGCCTTCATTGGCTCGCAAGAATACTTCGACAACTTGTAAGAACAGAAGTCAAACCCCAGTGGACGAACAGAAGAAGCCAGGTGCAGAAGATCCCCGATACCGCTGGGCAGCCGAACGCACCTTGCTGGCGTGGCTGCGAACTGGGCTTGCACTGATGGGCTTTGGCTTCGTAGTTGCCCGGTTTGGCATGTTCCTTCGAGAACTTGCGGCGGTAAAGGATGGGCATAGTCCCCACCCGACGGGGATCTCACTCTTTCTCGGCGTAGCCCTGATCGCCCTGGGAGTAATCGTTACGCTGGTTGCCGCGAGCGAACACCGCCATATCATCGGACGTCTCAACCGTGGCGAGATTTTTAGGCCGCCGGTCTGGTCGTTGGGGCTGATGCTGTCGGTAGTCATGGCACTCGTAGGCGCCGCCGTTGCGGTCTACTTATTGAGCACTTCTTTGTGACAGTCGGGCTTGACGGGGACCTATCTCCAGATCTCCTGGCGTTTTGGCACTCAATTTGCCGTCTTTTCCAGTTGATCGGCTGCTTGCCACCGCTCTCGGGGGCCTTCCACAGAACTCGAAGGATTGTGTGTCGTTGGGAGCATGCTAGAATTGCCTTGATCGGCTCGATAAATGCCAAACCAAGCTGGATCGAAGCTGGCCATGTGAACGCGTGTTTAGATATCGTGGGAAAGCCAAGCTGCGGTCGAATTAGTTAGCTCCAAAATCGTCAATAATAATGTGCAAGTTTGCGAACAAGATCTGTTGCTCATAAGAGGACCTGCAGCGTAGGGTAGAGGAAGAGTAACGATCTGCTCGTGTTCGACTCCAGCAGGAACGATCTGATCGTGCCCCCATAGCACCGAACTGTTTGCTCATCGGAAGGGAAGTTGAGAGTTTTTGGTCCCGAGATGCCATGGACATTACGGCGGGGTTTTTGGGCTTCCATAAATCGTTAATTGGGAGTGTTTATGAGCCGTTTCTGTCGTCTGAAATCCTTTGTTGGCGTGGCCGGATTTGCGGTGGCTCTGGTTGCCTGGAGCGCAAGTCCCAGTTACGCTCAGTTTGGCATCAGTGGCGGCTTCGGGGGAGGCATAAGCGGCGGCTTCGGGGGAGGCATAAGCGGTGGCTTCGGCGGAAGCATTAGCGGCGGGATTAGCGGTGGCATCAGTGGCGGGATTAGCGGCGGCATCAGTGGTGGCATCAGCGGCATAAGCGGTGGCATCAGTGGCGGCATCGCCGGCGGTCAAGGCAACATCGGCCAGTCGACCCGCCCGGATCGTTTGCTTATGCAGCCTGTACAAATCCCTGGTGGCGTGAGCACGGCTCGATCGGCGTCGGCCTCCTCCAAGGCGGCATCAGTGGCGGCAGCTTCTCCGGCGGCGGACTGACTGGCAGCGGCTCAGTTCTTGGTGGTGGCCTTATGGGGGGCAGCGGCATTGGCGGCTTCAGCGGCGGGATTGCCGGCATCTCCGGCGGCATCGGCGGGATCGGGGGCATCGGCGGGATTGCAGGCGGCTTCGGCGGCGGCGGTTTTAGCGGTGGCCTCGGCATCGCCGGCGGCATTTCCGGTGGCCTCTCCGGGTTCGGCGGCGCGGCTTCGGGCGCTCTCGGGTTCGGCGGCGGCGGCTTCTAAGAAAGAATCAGCCCTAGGCGCCGACGCGCGCAAGAACTCTTTTGCTCGAGCGTCGGGCCGCGACTTCTCCAGATAGTATTGAAAATGCGTTTTCTGGTTCGACTCGCCAGTCTTCGCCAACATGTTTCCTGCCCGCTTGCTTGGCAGGTGAATCAGTTCGTCTGCCACAATTGAAGAATTCTTTCCCTTCCTCGAAGCTTGCCGGCTTGCCTGATACGGGAAAAACTTCTCCCTGACAGTGCGATCCGCCCATCGGCCACGTTCACCGGCTCTTAGCCACTAATCCCTGGCAATCGAGCCAATCGAAGGATACGCTTCATGCAGTTTGCCATCGGGTTGTCGATTTTCCACCACTGGAAGGCTCCGTAGGGCCTTCTGAACCGACACGCGATGGAATCCGCCGATTCGGAGATCAGGCCATGCCATTCGGCTTCCGCGCCAGCCGCAAAACCAGTCCCAACCGTCGAAAACGCTCGCATTATCGGCCCAGCATTCTCCTGCTGGACGAACGCATTTTGCTCAGCGTCACCATCCAAGTGAATGCAACAGCGGGCCAGCACGCGATCAGCCCCCTAATCTATGGCCTCAATAACGCCGACTCGGCTACCCTGACCTATCTCAACGTGCCGTTCAATCGTTCCGGCGGCAATCTTTCCTCCACCTACAATTGGCAACAAGACGCTGCCAATCACGACGACGATTACTTTTACGAAAGCATATCCGACGGCAGCGGCGCACCGGCACAATCGAGCAACGAGTTCATTTCGTCGACCCAGGCGGCCGGCGCCAGCCCACCGTAACCATTCCCACGATGCCCTACGTTGCCAAACTCGGCCCGAACCGTTCGATTCTCGATAGCTATTCCGTGGCCAAATATGGAGCACAACAAGAAACCGATCCCTACCTACCAGACGCGGGCAATGGCATCTTGCTCAATGGCACGCCCATCACCAATAACGCCCCCAATGACGCTTACGTGTCCAATAGCGTCGCTTTCGAACAAACCTGGGTACAGAACATGGTTGCCCAGTTTGGTACGGCAAGCAATGGCGGCGTTGAATACTACGAGCTCGATAATGAGCCAAGCCTTTGGCAATCCACGCACGACGACATCGTCAAGACCGGCCTGACCATGGATCAGGTTCTGGCGTACATGACCGCTTACGGCAGCATGATCAAGAGCGTGGATCCCAGCGCGTCAAATCCAAGGACCGGAGGAATGGGGTTGGCTGGGCACGATTTAAGCGGCTACGATCAGCAATACGCCAGCGAGCACGGTTACACCAGCTACCCCGACCAGGCCGCTCACGGCGGCATGGACTATTATCCTTATCTCTTGCAGCAGCTCAATCTCTATCAGCAGCAAACCGGCGTGCGTGTGCTTAATACGCTCACAGTTCACGATTACCCTCAGGGAGGCGAGTTCAGCGAGAATGACTCCACAAGCATGGATCAACTGCGAGCAACGAGTCGCGGCGGGCCTGTGGGACCCCACCTATGTAGATCAGAGTTGGCAAGACACCCAAGTCGACATGATTCCGCGGCTGCAGAACTGGGTCAACACCTACTATCCGGGCACGAACATCGGCATTACGGAGTACAATTGGGGCGACACGCAATACATGAACGGCGCTACGGCCGAAGCCGACGTGCTTGGTATTTTCGGGCAGCAAGGCCTGTACATGGCCAATCTCTGGCCGCTCGAAAACTATCCCAGCACTTCGAGTGAATATCCCGGTTACAACGCCATCAAGCTCTATCGCAACTACGACGGCAACGACTCCACCTTTGGCAATACGAGCGTCTCTACCACCGTGCCGGATCCGGACCAGGTATCGGCGTTCAGCGCCGTGCGTTCGTCGGATGGCGCGCTCACGATCGTGGTGGACAACAAGAATCTTTACGATCCCAACAACCCGGGCGCCACTACCACGGTGCAAATCAACATCGCCAATTTTGCCGGCGGCGGCACGGCGCAAGAGTGGCAATTGGCCGCCATCAATCCCGACGATATGACCAAAAGCGCCATCACCCGCTTGAGCGATATCACACTTAATGGCAACATTCTTACCGTCACGCTTCCTCAGGAAAGCGTCACCTTGTTTGTGATCGAGCCGGCCGCACAAAAAGTTCTCCCCACAGTTCTGATGGTCGCGCCGACATCTGCTACGGCCGGCAGCTCGATCGTCATTACCGGCACGAACTTTACCGGCGCGAGTGGCGTCTCGTTTTCTGCCGCCGGCAACAGCGTGGCCGCTGCGACATTCACCGTCAATTCCGCTACACAGCTAACCGTTACCGTTCCCGCTCAAGGCGCTTTGCCGGACCTTGTGGATATCTTGGTGACCACGCCGCAAGGAACCTCGGCCCAATCGACAGCCGATCAGTTCACGTTTACTCAAGCCCAAGCTCAACCGGGCCAGTTCGAGTTTTTGTCGGCAATGCAAACGGCTCAGGAAACCGATAGTACCGTTTCGATCGTGGTCACGCGTGTGGGCGGCAGCGACGGCTCGGTGAGCGTGGATTACGCCACCAGTGACGGCACCGGCCAGGCCGGCACCGATTATGCCGCCGCTTCGGGAACCCTGCTGTTCGGCAACGGCCAAACCAGCCAAACCATCAACGTGCCGATTCTGAATCCCGGCAAATCCAGCGGCAGCACGATTTTCGATGTGACCTTGAGCGATCCGTTGGGCGGAGCCACTGTGGGAAGCTCCAACGTAATGGCGGTGACGATCGACGACACGCTCCCCGCTCAGCCAGCTCCGCAGAACCTGGGGACTGTCGCCTTCTTCCTGACGCACAGCCAAGAGGCTTATCAATACTTCATCGGCCAAGCCTATAAGCAATTCCTCAATCGCACACCGGACGCAACGGGGCTTGCCTACTGGGTTCTACAAATGCAACAAGGATTGACCGACGAACACCTCGAGGCCGATTTCGCGGCTTCGCCGGAGTTCTTCGCCGTCAACGGCGGCACCGACGCCGGCCTGGTGACTGGCATGTACAAAGATCTACTTTTACGCAACCCCGATCAAGCCGGCCTCAATTATTGGGTGGCCCAGCTTCAAAACGGCGCCAGCGTAAACGTTGTGGCCTACGGCTTCACCGCGAGTCCAGAACGGGAAACTATCCGTATCAGCGACGACTACGAAACTTACTTGGGACGCCAGCCCGACCAAGGCGGCCTAAACTATTGGTTGAATGCCTTCGTAACCGGCGGCGCCACCAACGAGGACCTCGTAGCCGGCTTCGTCGGCTCGACAGAATATTATGCCGCCACCCACAAAGGCGACGGCAGCAAAGCCTCCTGGATCGCCAGTGCTTACGCGGATATCCTGCACCGGGCGGCCAAACCCAGCGAGATTACCTACTGGGAGAGTGTGTTGGAATGAGGCTTCACGGATATTGTGGCGGCCTTCTTCCGCGCAGCAAAGGGCAGAAGTCGAGCTAAACAGGGGGCACCATGCCTTTCAATCCTAGTCACCGGATAGCGGTCTACACAGGAGTGTTCGACCCGATTCATCGCGGACACATGGATGTCATCCGCCGCGGATCTCACTTGTTCGACAAGCTCGTTGTCGCGATTGGAAACAATCCCGAGAAGACGCCATTCTTTACGCTCGAGGAACGCGTCGAACTGACGAAACAAGTAGTCGCCAAATTGGAAAACGTGATGGTGCTCCCGTTCACCGGCCTGGCGGTCCACTTCGTCAGTCAGATGGGAGCGCGGGTCATGCTTCGCGGATTGAGAACTCTGAGCGACATGGAATATGAATTCAGCATGTCGCTTACCAATCATGCGCTGGATACTGAGATCGAAACGGTCTTCCTGATGGCCAAGGAAGAGTTTTCGCATGTGAGCAGCACGCTAATTCGTCAAATCGCGATCTTCAAAGGGGACGTCGATAAATTTGTGCCGACCGAGGTGAAGAACGCCCTTCTGCGAAAGATTCGGTTGGCAGGCGCGACTAACGGCTCCGAGAGTACTGCGACCGATTCTCGTTCCCACGTTGTGCGTGGGAATGGACGCCTGGGCACTCCGCGTCAATTCTTTCTCTCCCCGATCTTTCAGATGGTTACGGCGATTTTTTGCTAGGTAATGGCGGCGCGATGGTTATGTCCAAGCCATCGGCGCCGATGCGATTGTCCAGGAAATCGAGCCGGCCGTTCTGTTTGAGGTTGCTGAAGAGCACCCCCATTTCTTCCCACCAAAGACCCGCTAAGAAAGCGGGATTGTCCCTGGATAAAACCAAGTACTGCGCCAGCCTTTGCGCAAAGCGCTGAGCGTCGGCTTGTGCCAGCAGTTTTTGTTCGATCGCGTAAGCGCGCGCCAGCGTTTCGATCCGGTTGCTATCGGCTTCTGTCTGGCGGCGTTTCTTTTCGGCCTCCTGATTCGCTTCATGCTCGCGCGTACGAATGGCAGTCTGTGCCCGGTTCACCTCGTCGAAGGCAAGCTTCACTTCCGAAGGCGGATAGAGATAAGAAACGCTGCTGCCCAGAATAGTGATGCCAAGGCCGTAAGCGTCGATCTGTTCTTGCAGCTTAACCAGCAGCAGGCGGGGAATGTCCAGTTTGCCGCGTAACAGCACGTCGTCGACGGTGTTGGCGGCAGCGTACTCGGCGATCAGTGATTCAGCGGCCCGCGCTCAGAAAATATTCCACGCGATCGGCTTGCAAGACAAAACGCTCTAAGGCCTCTTCCTCCAAGGTGTAGTCGATCAACACCTGCACGTTAATCAGATTGTGATCGCCGGTGAGCATTTGCCCGGGGGGGAAAGCAATTTCCTCATCGCGATCGGGTTGGTAGCCGACGGGCAGGCGGCGGACGCGATCGAGCGCGACGCGATCGAGGCGCTCAAAAGGGTAGGGCCAGCCAATGTGCAAACCCGGGCCCACGCGCTCGACGAACCGGCCAAAATGGCGCACCAGGCCACGTTCGCCTGGCTGCACCTGAGCGACTCCGGTGGCGGCATAGCCAACCGCCAGGATCAGTCCGACAAGGATGAGAACCTTACGCACGTTAGCGCTCTACCTTTGGTGGAGTACGGGACCCCGGCATCGATCCTGCCTGGGCCGGTGTCGCTGAAGGAGGCTTGAGCAACAGGTCGAACAGCTCGCGCTGGCTCGACAACAAGAGCAGCGTTTTGTTGTCGCCCAGAATCTTCTGGTATTCTTCGAGTTTTTTCAGGAATGCATAGAAACTTGGGTCCTTCGCATGGGCCTCGTTGCGAATCCGATCGGCTTGCGCGTCGGCATCCCCCTTGATGCGCCGTTCGTTGGCGTGAGCCTCCGCCAAAAGGCCGCGGGCCTGAAATTCAGCTTGAGTGCGGATGTCCTCAGCCAGTTCGGCGCCTCGCTTTGATAGTCGGCCACTTTCTTGTTGCGCTCGCTGCGAATCCGATCGAAAATGGCTTCGCCACCTGCGGCGGATAACTGAGCCGGCGCAGGCGCACGTCCACCAAATCTATTCCGTAGGTATCGTTCAGGTGTTTTTTGAGTCCGCCGGCGGTTTTTGTGCGGCCGTCTTCCCCGCCTTCCATGATGGCGCGGCTGAGCTTGTCGGTTCTGCTGTCCGCCTCTTGGATCGGCACGATGGAGATGAGGTCATCGAGATTCATGCCGCTTATCAGGGCGCCAATTCGGCTGCTGATTTGCGGCCCAGAATGGCTTCGGCTTGTTCGGTTTTCCCCACCGCTCGAAAGAAGCGATCGGCGCCGCTGGCGCCGGCTATGCGCCAACAAACATAAGCACTGACCGAAAGCGTCCGATCGATCGTCCGGCCCGCGGCGTCGTGCGTAAGCAGTTCGGGCGTGGGCAAATCAAAGATCTGCAAGCGCCGGTCCAGCCGAATCACGGATTGGATGGGCCACGGCAGTTTCCAGTGCAAGCCTGCTTCCGTATTGCCATCATAAACTTGCACGGGCCGGCCGAATTGCGTGACGTAGGCAAATTCCGCAGCGTCCACCGCGACGAACGAAGTGGCGGCCACGTCCAAAAAGAGCAAGCCAACAATCCCTATGACTATGAACCGCATCGATTATCTCTCGTGATTTTCAAGGCCCGTCGCCTCCTCTTTCACCACGAACGCGCGGTCGTTCCGTAGTCGCCGGCATCATGATGGTCGAGCGGAATAGTTCCGGGTCGAACAGAAACAGGTTGCGCCGGCCGGGCAGACGATCGGTGTCCAGAAGAACCTTGTCGCGGCCGCTGAGGGCTTGAGTCAGCGCATTCCAATAAAGTCGAAAGTCGGTTAAGGCTGCTTGAACACGCCGCAACTCGGCGCGTCGTTCTTCGTAATGTTTAACGGCAGTTGTGGACGAGTGGTTTCTCCAGGCTTCGCGGAATGCTTGACAGAACAGCACCAACTCGGTCCGCCAATCGAGCTCATTCCGCGTGGCTTCGAGGGCCAAGAAGGCAGCCTGGGAGCCTTTGGCTCCCAAGACCGTCTCGCCCGATGAAGCCAATGCCGAGCGTTCGATGCCCAAAGCTTCTGCCTGCGCCGAGCGGCGCCGGCGAATCGACTCGGCTTGGGCCTCGTTGACGAGGCGGTCGCGGGCTTCCATCGATCGGGCTACGTCTTGGTAAGCAGGGACCACGTCGCCAGGAGGGTGCAGGTCGTGTACGGAAAGGCCGTCGACGCGCACGCCCAGGTCGCCATAATCCGCGATCCGTTTGCGAATGATGTCGAAAGCATCACGTTCGAAAGCAGAGCGCCCGGCTGTGAGGAGGTCGGCAAAGGACCGCGAGGCGGCCAATTCGCGCATGGCGGATTCCGCCACCGCGCGAAGGACTTGGGTCACATCGACGGTCTGATAAAGAAAGGCGGTGGGCCGGTCGACGGCGTATCGGAGCGTGGCCATGGCTTCGATGAGATTGCCGTCGCCTGTAGCCATTACGACCTCGTCCGCCATGCGCTGAATGCCTTCGCCCGTGTGGGTGCTGGCCCAGCTCAAACCAAGGGAGCTGGGACTGAGAAGCGTGGCGGTGCGAAAGCCGATCTCGATGGTCTCGATGCGTCCCCGTTTAACGCGTGTGGTTTGCTCAATGGGCCAGGGCCAATGCCAGCTCAAGCCGGGCTGGAGTTCGGCAATCGGCCGGCCGAAGCGGGTAAGGACGCCCACCTCATCGGCGGCGATGGCGACCAATCCGGAGACAGCCCAACCCAACAAGAGGAGCGGGACGCCGGCAAAAAGCAGGGGCCGCCAACGTTTTTCGAGCCAATGCACGAATTCGTGCGAATTGAGATTCTGCTCGGCCCAGAGATCGAAGTTTCGTAAACGGTTTCGCAAACTCAGCCAAGTCGGGCTAGTCGAGGAACGCTCGAACCAGAGCAGTCGCATGGCGTTGAGCAGGACGGCCAACGAGCCGATTTGGTGATAGAGCACCGCCAGCAAAGGGCCCTGCTCATACCATGCCGCGGTCGGCGCAATCAGCGGCCATATCCAAGCGGTAAGCACGATGCCGACGGCATTGACGCCAAAAGCAAAAACGACAATGTTCTGGCGGATGATGCGCACCGTTTCCCGCGACAAACGCAGGAGAAATGGCAGCGTGGCGATAGAGTTTTGCAAGAAAACGATATCGCCGGCTTCGGCCGCTAAGTCGCTGCTGGCTTGGGCCAGGGCGATACCGACATCGGCCCGCGCCAGCGGGGGCATCGTTGATGCCGTCGCCAACGAAGGCGACACGGCGCGAGGCTCGCCATTCCTGGAGAAAGGCGGCTTTGTCCTGTGGGGTCAACTCGGCGCGAACGTCCGTCAAATCGAGAAGGCCGGCAATTTGTTGCGCCGGCGCTAGTCGGTCGCCGGTAAGCATCGCCATCGATGCGATGCCCAAGCTGCGCAAATCGGCAAGGGTGCCCGGTGCCTCGGGCCGCAACCGATCGCGGCGCGGCCACGATCCCGATCGGCGTACCGTCGCGGCTGACGATCATCGATGTGCAGCCAGAGGCGTCCAATCGCTCCAGATGACCAACGATTTCACCGGTGAGCGCACCGCCGGCTTCCTCCATCAGCCGGCGATTGCCAACGCGGATGCGATGTTCGCCAACAGCGGCTTCCACGCCACTTCCGGGAAGGGCCAGAAACTCGTGAGCCGGTTCATAAGAGAGCCCGCGGCTGGCCGCACTGTGGACGATGAGCTGGGCCAGCAGATGCTCGCTGCGCTGCTCGGCCGATGCGGCGGCACGCAACACGCTGTCCTCAGTCTCGCCTTCCAGAGCGACAATCTCGGCAAGCTCAAGGCGGCCTTCGGTGAGCGTGCCTGTTTTGTCGAAAGCGAAGGCGTTTACGCTCGCCAGGCGTTCGAGGGCGGCACCCCCTTTGATGAGAATGCCGGTTCCCGCCAGCCTCCCCAACGCGGCAATAATGGCCGCGGGCGTAGCCAAGATGAGAGCGCAAGGGCAGGCCACGACGAGGACGGAAAGGGCAGGGTAAACCGCGCAGCACGATGTCGGGCCAGCGCAGCCGACCGGCATCGGCAGGGGCGCCGAACCACCGACTGGCCAGCGTTACCAAAAAAGTAAGGGCGGCAAGACCTAGCACGGTCGGCAAGAAATAGCGGGCCAGCCGGTCGGCGGTACGCTCGACTGGCGACTTGTCGCGAAGTGCTTGGGAAGTGAGAGCGACAATGCGTCCGAGCAAAGTTTCGCCGGCAACACGTTCGGCATAGATGGTCAATGCGCCAAATTGGTTTAGCGTGCCGGCAAAGGCCCGATCGCCCGCGCCTTTGTCGACCGGCAGGCTTTCGCCCGTGAGAGAGCTCTCGTCGACACTCGAACGCCCCTCTCGAACGACGCCGTCGACCGGAATGTCACCACCCGGCTTGACGACTACCAGATCGCCAACCTGCAATTCTTCCGTGAGGATGCGCACCTCTGCGCCATTGCGGAGAACCCAGCAGCGGCGCGGTTGAATCTCGAGAATGCGGCGTAAGGCTGACTGCGCCCGATTGAAGGTAAAGGCTTCCAGGCATTCGCCGAGCATACCGATGAAGACCACTTCGGCAGCAACGAGCGGCTCGTTGATGAGAATGGCGGCGATGCAGGCAAGGGCCAAAGCTAAATCGGCGCCCAGGCGTCCTTCCAAAAGGCTTTCGAGGGAGCCGAAAAGAATGCGCGGCGCCGCCGGTTATTGCTGCCAGCAGGGCAATGCGATAACCGAAATATTCTTGTGACCAGGTGGGCAGCGCCAAGCCGAGGTTGGCGAGCCAACGGGCCAGTAGCGGCCAGAGATCGAGGCCGATTAGGGCGCCGACCAGTCCCGTGAGCAGGTAGAGCGCGAGGTTGCTTTGGCGCAAAAACCGGGTCGCCGTGATTAATCTCGCGGTGCATGCGGGCCAGTGAATAAGGTGCGAGCGGAGCGACGATACCGGCCCCCGAAAGGGCCGCCAAAAACCTTCAAGGCTGGGTAGGCTGAAGGCATCCATGGAGCAACTTGTATACTCTTAAGGCTACGGGGCCTGGAAAAGGCCGTCAAGCCAACCGCAACGAGGTGGTCGATACGCGTGCCCCACTATTTCCTTTTTCACGATGCCGCATTTTTCCAAACGGAGCTCGTGGCTGCTTTTACGCAAAGCTGGAAAATCAGCTCATTCGAGCCCCTTGTGGCGGTTGCCAAGCAACTCAAGGAGGGCATCTCAAACTTCAGCGAGAAGTTTCGGATGGGCGCCGATGAACCCATACTGGGGCATGTGGCACGGGGCATGAAATTCAATCGAGCCGTGTGGGAAATGGCACTCGGCGAAGCACTTTTCTACGGAGCGAGGGAGGCTCCTGATTCGCCAGTCAGTTTTGGTTCTCTCCGTTTTCTGTTGGGTTCGCGAAGGGACGAGGGGGCATTGGAGGCACGTTCGGAGTGGCCCTGGATCGACCGAGCCGTGCTAGGTTCGCGCACCTTACGTTTTGGGCGAGCCGTCTACAGGCCGCAAAATGCCGGTTGGAATGGGAAAGCGGAGGCAGCATCGTTCGCCGTCGAATCGCAACGCGTTGACCCGGAAACATGGTGCGAGGCCGATCTCCAACTTCTCGATGGGACGTTGGACCAAGAAGATCTGGCTGACGAATTGGCACTGGCCAAAGAGCGCTGCAAGGAATTTGCACGATTTACGATCGGGCAGCAGATCTCGGTTACGTGGTAGTGTGCGAATATATCGCTTGAGCTGCAGAATTGTCGTAGGGCGGGTTCAATCCCGCCCTACATGCTAATCAGACCATGTGGACTAAAGTCAACACTCCAGAATCATGCCTTGGCCAGAGCGTCAAGTTAACGCGACTCGAACTGCTGAATCAATTGCGCATACCCGAGCCCGCACCTCCGGATCGTGCGTCGTCTTGGAGACACGCCGCAGCGCGGGTTCGCCGATCCGGCCCAGGCGCGCCAGGCCGTCAGTTGCCTCTTGCCGGGACCGGAAATTAGACGAGCCTAACTGGCTAATATACTTTTCGATCTGCTGCTCTCGCTCCGGCGTCAAGACTTCGATGCGGCCGACCATGACGCGCACCAATTGGTCGGGCGCCGGTTGAATCTTGATCGGTATCGTCGCATCGACTGTGGGTCGCGGCAGCAGGTAGAGCATTCTGAGGCCTTCGGTCCGGAAATAGCTCCTTTCCCAGGTGTTCACCATCGCTTGGGCTTCCTTTTCATACAAGCCTGCTTCGACTAAGGCTCGGGCTACCGCCTTCTTGACTAAAGGCACGCCTTGATCCAGAGGCAACGATTTGCCGAGCGTCTTGGCGAGGTTGAATGTTTGGGAGCTGTGCCCTCCGAGGTTGTCTGCCGAGCCGAATCGGATCGTTTGATTCTCGATTTGAAGCACAAACAGACCATTGAGGGGATGGGCCGATTCGTTGGTCAGTTTAAGTGAAATAGGGCCGCTAGATTCCTGGATCGACCGAACCGAAAGAGGGAGCGTGAAAGTACCCAGTCCGCGATAGAACAGGAATCCCTCGTACTGATCCTTGGTCTCCAGGACTCTGGTCTTTTCGTCCAATCTGTGGGTCACCAGCTTGAGAAGGGCCGCATCGGTTTCGCGGGCAAATCGCCAGTTTTGATTGTCCGCAACGGGGCTGAGAAGTTTCTCATAGCCGGTAACCGGAAGAACTTGAACGTTCTTCCATTGCAGGAAGCTGTTTTCCGGTTTGGCCGCCACGTTACCCGGAACTGGGCCATACGCTCCCACCAATGGATACCAATGCGTCAGCAAGCCCTTGGGCATATCGACGCGAACCTGAACGGTGCGCGGCCGATCCGTGTAGAAATAAGTGACCGGCGTTTCCATCTTGGAGAACATATTCATGCGCGCGAAGCTTGCCGGTCCTCGAGCTTCGACGAACGCCGGCAGAATTTCATCCGAATCGACCATGCCGCCCAGCGTGACGCCATCTGACCCTTGCACGGCCAAGAAAGTGCCCCA
Source organism: uncultured Gemmataceae bacterium (assembly GCA_963748025.1). Classification (GTDB taxonomy): domain Bacteria; phylum Planctomycetota; class Planctomycetia; order Gemmatales; family Gemmataceae; genus CAVVHZ01. Next base: position 153,764 of record CAVVHZ010000015.1, on the reverse strand, counting down.
TTCGTGAACGACGAAGGGTTTTTGAGCAGGGTCGTCGTTTGCGGCGTTTCCAGCAGTCGCAGCTGCTAACGCGGCGATCAGCCCCATAAGAAGGTGTTTCGCGTACATGGCTTTCTCCTAGTCGTTTAATGAAATGGGGGGCTATAGGAATGTAGATTGAGGTGTGAAAATCAATAGAGCCAAGGAATAGCAGCAACTTTCTTGGGAACGAGAGATAAAGGCGAAGCCTTGAATTCTCCCCCCTTGGCAAGGGGGGGAGAAAAACGTGCCGTGCGAGACTCACTATTTGGCGACAGCCCTTGGCTTGCGGGCGAAGCCCGCCCTCTGGGTTAAACAAAACACGTTGGTAATTCTCACGGCCCCGCTGGGCAGCGGTACTGATTCTGTCGCCACCATTGCTGCCATGACTTGATCGCGGGCAGCATGATTTCGCGCGAATTGCGTCTCCATTCTTCGGGAGGATGACCCATATTGACGCTTGTGAGTCGCTGCAAGCCCTTGGCAGCCTGGAAGCGAACTTCGGGATCATCCTTGTCGAGCAGCTCGATAAGCTCGGGTATCGCCCAGGGCAGCGCCATGTCCGATAGAATCCGTGCCGCCATTTGCCGCCTGCCGCGCTGTGATTCACCTTCGCAACGTGGCGATTGCAAATAGCGCGAGAGCGGCAACAAACAGCGGTCGCCCAAGCCTCGAATCTCTTGCTCGTCCATGAAGCTGCCTTTGAGCTGGCCAATCTGAGCCAAAATATCGTCAATGCGCCGGGCCAATTCTGGATTGTCACGGCCTTTCAGCACGAGAATCTCATTCACCCATCGGGTCGTCAGCAGCAAGAGTAAAGGACCCGCGGCATTTTTTTCGGTGATCTGCCCGTTGACGATTTTGGCCAACTCGCCCGATAAAACGATCTGATTCGGTCCTTTGCCCGCCACGCTCGTGCTCCCCTCTAGCACGAGCAAAGTCGTTTCGGCGGGCCTGCAGGTGATATCGAATTCCGTCCCCACGGCGGTAACGATTGTCGCAGCAACGTTGACCTGGAATGGTGTGGGGCGCTTGGCCACGTGGGCCATCATTTGTCCGGAGGCCAACTCCAAATGACGCGTGCTTTGGAAACAAACTTCCGTGCCGCCATTGAGCCTTATTTCCGAGTCGTCGCCGGTGCGAATCTCACAACAAAGATCCGCTTTGGTGCGCACCTTGCAGCCCGCTTCGAAGCGCTGGCCGGCTTTGACGGGTTCCCAGTCGCTCCGGCCAGGAAGTTGAATATCGATTGGTTCTCGCGCGACGATGAGGGAGAAGTCACCTTGATGAGCTTCCGTTCTTTGGGGCGCCACGATGACTTCCCGAGCTCGCCGCCACGGTTGAAAGATCACTACCGCAACCAGAAACCCGGCTGCAGCGGCGAAGAGGAGCGGCAGCCAACGATTGCGCGGCCTGGGTGGCGCCTCTTGCCGAATTTGCTGGTTGACATTCTCGGCCAACACTGCGGCGGCTTGGCGGCGCTCGACAAAAAGCCGGCGTAATTCCAAATGCTGGTTGCGCAGTGTGTCACGAACCTGCAGACAGGCCGAGCATCCATCGAGGTGCGCTTCCAAGCGTGCCGCCTCCTCGACCGGCAATTCGCCATCGAGCCAAGCGCTCATGAGTTCCTGAATCTGTACGCACTCCATCTCTCAACTCCGGCTCTGTTTCTCCAGGCGTTCGCGAAGCAGTTTCCTGGCCTTGGTCAGTCGAGCATTGATCGTCGCCGCCGATACCCCGAGCATAACTGCCAGTTCCTGGTAGGTGACATCTTCGTAGTAGTAGAGCAGCAATGCTTCGCGATAAGGCTGAGGCAGCAGTTCGATTTCTGCCAGAAGGCCGTCGGTTTCTACGGATTCGGTCGGCTCGAGCTGGCGCTCGAGAACGCCGTCCAAGTTCCCATCGTGCGACAGTGTGCTGAAGGAAACTTGCGTGCGTTCCTTGGCTTTGAGCCAGTCGAGGCAAGTGCGCACCGCGATGCCCGACAGCCAAGCGCCGAATTTCTCGGGCTCCGCCAGCGTGCTCAGGTGGCGAAAGCCGCGCAACAAGGTCTCTTGGGCCATGTCTTCGGCGTTATCGCGTCGGCCCATCCGGCTGTGACAGATTGCCAGGATGTGCGCAGCCCAGCGGCGCACGAGTTCCTCGTACGCGCGGTTCTCGCCCGCCAGGGCTCGCCTCACCAGCTCGCCATCAGACATGCGGCAGATCCTCACCTTCTGCCTTGCCGATCGAAGGGACGTCCTCATCTAAGTAGAACGAAACGGAAAATCCAATACCGGGAAAGGATGAGGGCGGAAGGATGAACAAGAGAGAAATGACAATTCGGTTAGGATACATCCCTTCTTCCTCATCCCTACCCAATCCTCCCTAAAACAACGCCGTTCCGTGAAACGCAGAGTCCGTTTCATAAAACAAAAAGACACCATGCGAGCACCGCGGCTGGCATGGGAACCAAACCAAGCCGGTGAGCGTAGAGGAGAGGGTAATCGGGCTCGAGATGCCGTGCCCCTCTTGAGTGCTTGCCGAAGTTCCTGGAGGTCTGCACCCACTTGCTCGGCCCCATCTTCATTCGCGAATGGCTGACGGTGCCGCGCCGTTCGCGACATTACGTCGTTCGCGCGGCTTACTTGGGAGTCATGTGGATCCTGGGTATAACCGCCTGGCAGGTGATCGTCGGCTGGAACCGAACGGCTACCCTGGGCGACACGGCGCACTTCGGCTCCGTTTTCTTCAGCATCCTGACGCTTTACGTCCAGTTGCCTCTCCTCCTCTTCTTTTCCGCTCTATCGGCTGCGAGCGCCGTGGCCCGGGAAAAAGATCGGCGGACCTTCGTCCTGCTGCTGATGACCGATTTGCGGAATTACGAAATTGTACTCGGCAAACTGCTGGGCAGCCTGTTGCAGATCGTCCTGCTCGTGGCGGCCGTCGTGCCGCTGCTGATGATGCTGGTTTGGCTCGGCGGCATTTCGCCGTCGCAGGTCGGGCAATCCGTGATCATCATGGCGGCGGCAGCCGCAGCGGCCGGCTCGCTGGGAACCCTGATCGCGCTTTGGCGCGAAAAGACTTTTCCGGCACTGGCGTTGACCGTATTGTCGCTCGTCCTCTACCTCAGCCTTGTTCGCGCTGCCGGTTTGCTGCCGATTTTCCATCCTGGCAGCGGATCTGGGGAGGCAGGCATGTTGGCTAGTCTGCCTAATTGGCTCGACCCTTTCTTGGCGATGCAGAGCGTCCTCGATCCGGCTTCCACCGCGGGGGAGTTGATTCAGCCCGCGATCGGGTTCGGCATGATGATGTTGATCCTAACCGTGGTGTTGAACCTTTGGGGAATTGCTCGCCTGCGCGTGTGGAACCCCAGCGGCGAGCCGATCATGCAGCGCGAAACGCCGGAGACGGCTGGGGCCGAGAGCGCGATCGGGCTGCCGCTCACGCGGCGCCGGGCATTGCGCGTGAAGTTTGGGCCAATCCGATTGTCTGGCGCGAAATCCGCACGCGCGCCTACGGGACGCGGCCATTCCTGGTCAAAATTGCTTATTTTCTGGTCTTGGGTCTAATCTGCTATTTTGCTTTGGCGCCGGTGGTGGGCGGCGCCAGTCGAACCGCCTACATGGCCGCAAATGGGATCGTACCGATCGGCATTTTGAGCCTGCTCCTGGTCAGCGCTCAAGCCGTCACGGCAATCACTTCGGAACGCGACATCGGGGCACTCGATCTGCTCCTGGTCACCGACATAACGCCGCAAGAGTTTATTTTCGGCAAGCTCTGGGGTATCGTTTACAACACGAAAGAATTTCTCATCCCGCCGCTTCTCTTGGGCGTCGTTTATGCTGCTTATTCTCTATTGGCAACGCCGCCCCGGGCTCATCCGGAATTGGCATTCTCCAGAAATCTGGAATCGCTGGTTTGCATCGACTTGGGAATTGCCGTTGCTTTGAGTTTCGCCGCCGTTTTGGGCGTGCATGTGGCTTTGCGCAACTCGAACAGCCAGGTGGCTGTTCTCAACACCTTAGGAACCATTTTCTTCTTGTCCGCCGGCACCGGCATCTGCATTTCCTTGATCCTGATCAACGGCCGCTTCGAATCGCAGTGGTTCAGCTTTGTCTTTTTCCTGGCCGCAGGAATCGGCGGGTTATGGTGGGTCCTGAATGGGGATCGACCCTCGGCGGCGCTGACTTTGGCAAGTTGGCTTTGCCCGCCCGCGGTCTTTTATGCAGTGACGAACATTTTGGTGGCCAAACCGGGAACGGAAGAATCGGGCGATCCGCTGATGCCTTTCCTGGTGATTGGCGGCTCCTTCGGCTTCGCCATCGCGGCCATGCTCGTGCCGCTTCTCAGCGAGTTCGATGTGGCGCTCGGCCGCACGACTGCGGCGCAAGATTAGGCAGTTTCTTAGTGAGGCTCGCGGGGAAGAACTTGCCGGCAAGTTCTTCCCACAGTACGGCTCGTCGGCCTTTTTGCATCGCTAAAACTACTGCAAGCGGATAGCATCAAGAAACCCAGCATAGTCACACAGGGACATGCAAATGTGGTTCGTGAGCAGGCGGCGGTACGACGAACTTTTGCGGGAAAAGGACGGCCTGCAGGAACGACTTTTTCGAACCAACACCGCAACCAGAAAATCGGAACTCGAACGCAACCAAGCCAAGGCCAACGAGCAGAGCCTCGGGGCGCAATTGGACGCTGCCTTGCTGGATATCAGCAAGTTGACAAATGAACGCGACCAAGCCAAGGCGAATGCCCAGAACCTCTCCACGCAATTGGAAGCCGCGTTGTTGGAAATCGGCAAGACAGCTCAGGATCGCGACGCCTTGCTTGCCAAGCTGCGCACAATTCGAGACCACCTTTGCCAGTTGCCCGGGGATCCGTCAGGCAACGGAGCGGAACCCCACATCCTCGAACTCGTAAAGGGAGTAGGCGCTGCAGATTGTTCTGAAAGGAAAGGCCATGATTGAACTGAACGAACAACAACGGCTGGAGCTTTCCTCTTCCGAGCCAATCGCTTTAGATCCGGAAACAAAACAAGAATACGTATTAGTCCGACGGGAAGTTTATAGACACCTCCGGGGCCTCTTTGATTACGATGATGTCCGCGTCATGGAACCGCTTTTGGCTGAATTGGATCCCGAAGACTGGGAAGAAGCATCCAATTTCGAAAGGAGGTAAGAACGAATTCTTCAGAACGGGTCTCATTCAACCCCCCCACACCTCAATGCCGGCAGACGGGCTAAAACTTGTCCCAAGGTCAAGCAAATCGACCAGCCATTGACTGTCTGCGCTAGAATTCATCAGTCTCGAAAAAAGTTCTCGGCTCGACAACTTCTCACCGCCGAGCCCATCGGGAGGTGGATCATGCTTAGCAACCGTTTGCATCAGCAGTTTATTGGCACGAACGACCAAACTGGATCGCCTGCCGAAAGCAAGGGGCAGCCCGTTCGTTCCGGCGCGGGACGCGGAGCTATTGGACGCCTATTCGCAGGCGGTAGTGAACGTCGTGGAAAAGGTTTCGCCCGCAGTGGTCAGCGTCAAAGGCGCCCGGGACGAAAAACAGGCCGGCTCGGGCTCGGGATTCGTCATCACGCCCGATGGCTATGCGGTCACCAATAGCCATGTAGTGGCGAATCGTTCGCGACTCGTAGCCGAAACGGCGGAGGGCGACAACATCCATGCCGACGTGATTGGCGACGATCCCGCCACCGACCTCGCAGTGTTGCGGCTTGCGTCACGCGATCTGCCCTATGCCGAAATCGGCGACTCGGCGGCTCTGCGCGTCGGCCAACTGGTCATCGCCATGGGCAGCCCCATGGGTTTGCACGCAACGATCTCCACGGGCGTGGTCAGCGCCTTGGGGCGGAGCATGCGCGGTCGCGATGGCCGGCTCATCGAGAACATCGTTCAGCATTCGGCGCCGATCAACCCCGGCAACTCCGGTGGGCCTATGGTCGATTCGCGGGGTCGCGTCGGCGGCGTGAACACGGCGATTATTGCGTTTGCACAAGGGCTTGGCTTCGCGGTGCCGGGAAATACCGCGCGATGGGTCGTCTCGGAAGTCCTGACGCACGGCAAGGTTCGCCGCCGCCAACTGGGGATTAGTGCCACGCTACATAGGATGCCCCGGCATCTTGTCCACGAGCTCGACCTTTTATCGGATCATGTGGTCGAAGTGATGGAGGTGGTCCCTGGCAGCATTGCCGCTGCGTCGGGAATCGAGGCCCATGATCTGATTGTCGCCATCAACGACCGCGTCGTTGCCAGCGTGGACGACGTTCACCGTCTCTTAGCCACGATTCCGATTACTGCGCCTTTGGAAGTGACTTGCGTGCGCGACGGCAGCAAGCGGTTGGTGCAGATACCGGCGGCAGGAGACCTGGTCTGAAGCCTTAAATATTGAAGCTGATTGCCAGTGGTTAAGGACCGGTTTTATCCCGCCCCGCAGGCCTGCGTCCTAAAGCATTGCAAGCGAGCAGTTAAATCAGAGATGCATTGCACCCGATTCGCCCGCTCGCTTCAGTTATCAGGCTATGTCGCCGTGCCATCGTTAAATTGCCGCAAAGGGCTGGTTCAATCGAAGGCAACTCCTGCGGCGGAGCCGAGCGCAATCCATTGCGAACGCAAGTCTATCTGGCCAAGGCGGTTAATGGATTGCATTGCGCTACATGCACACACGCGACTCCAGTCTGGCCTGAGCGGCTAATGGATTGCATTGCGCCACATACACACACACGACGCCGGGCGGATGTCACCAGGGAATGGCTGCTTCTGAACCAGACGCACTGGTTGTCTCGGCAGTGGCGGTCACGCGTCGCCCCATCTATAATTAGCTTTGGCCTACCATCCGACCTGCCCGAAGGCTCAAGCCAATGAATAGAAAGCGAACCGTCTCGCTCGCGTTCTTAACGGGGTTCATCCTTTGCGGGACCGGGCGGGCTGCCGACGAGCCTGTCGACTATGTGCGCACCATCAAGCCGTTGCTCACGCGCTCGTGCATCGGCTGCCACGGTCCCGACAAGCATCGCGGCGGTTTGCGATTGGATACTGCCGCGAGTGCTCGCGCCGGAGGCGATTCGGGCCCTGCCATTCTTCCTGGCAACGCCAAAGGAAGCCGGCTCGTTCGAGCCATTCGCGGTGAGCCGGGAGTGGAGGCCATGCCTCCCAAACCGCCGCGGCTAACGGTTGCCGAGATTGACGTGATCCGGCGCTGGATCGATCAGGGCGCCATCTCTCCAACCGTTGAATCGGCCTCATAGCCGGCGAAAGCCTTGCACTGGTCGTTTAGGCCGATCGAGCGGCCACAACTTCCGGAAGTGGGCGATACATCCTGGGCGCGCAATGGGATTGATCGATTCATCCTCTCGCGGTTGGATAAGGAGCACATCGCTCCAGCGCCCGAAGCCGACCGCGTTACGCTGCTGCGCCGCCTATCGATGGACTTGATCGGCTTGCCGCCCAGTGCCGAGGAAGTGGATGCCTTCCTGGCCGACAGTCGGCCCGACGCCTACGAACGCCAGGTCGATCGATTGCTGGCCTCGCCGCATTATGGCGAACGCTGGGGCCGCCACTGGCTCGATCTGGCCCGCTATGCTGATTCCAACGGTTACAGCATCGATGCTCCGCGCACCATCTGGCCCTATCGCGATTGGGTCATCAAGGCCCTCAATGCCGACATGCCCTTCGACCGGTTCACGATCGAACAGCTAGCCGGCGATCTGCTCCCCCACGCAACGCTGAACGACAAGATCGCCACCGGCTTTCATCGCAACACCCAGATCAACGAGGAAGGCGGCATCGATAAGGAGCAGTTCCGCGTGGAAGCCGTGATCGATCGCGTCAACACCACCGGTTCGGTTTGGCTGGGCCTGACGGTGGGCTGCTGCCAGTGCCACAATCACAAATTCGACCCGCTTAGCCAGCGCGAGTATTACCAGTTCTTCGCGTTTTTCAACAATCAGGACGATCAAAATTTGGTGGTTGGCAAGCTGCAAGAGACCTCGTCTGCCCAGGTGAAAAAAGCCAAGAAACCCGGCGAAGTGGTCAATCCGGCCCTGATGCCGGCCAGTCAAACCGAGGACGAAAACCAAAAGGCACTCAAGGCGAGAATCTTGACGACGATGGTCATGCACGAGCGGACAATTCCGCGCCAAACGCACATACTGATGGGCGGCGATTTCACTCGCCCGGGCGCGTCGGCTACGCCGGGAACCCCCGCCGTGCTTCCGCCGCTACCCAAGCCAGCCAAGAGCAAACCGCCAACGCGCCTGGACCTGGCCAAATGGTTGGTTTCGCCGGAGAATCCGCTCACGGCGCGCGTGCTGGTCAATCGAATCTGGGGACATTTCTTCGGCCTTGGTCTGGTCGAAACGGACAACGATTTCGGCACCCAGGGATCGCCTCCCAGCCATCCAGAGTTACTGGATTGGCTGGCATCGACGATGATACGCGATGGCTGGTCGAGGAAGCGGATAGACCGTCTGATCGTCACCTCGGCAACCTATCGCCAAGACTCCAAAACCAGGCCGGAGTTGGTGAGCATCGACCCACGAAATCGACTCCTTGCTCGCCAGCAGCGCCTCCGGTTGGAAGCCGAAGCAGTGCGCGACGCGGCACTGGCGGCGAGCGGATTGTTGGATTCCCACATAGGTGGCCCAAGCGTTTTTCCACCGCAACCGGCAGGAGTGGATCAGTTCACCCAAGTACACAGGAAGTGGGTTCCCACGGAAGGGCCGGGCCGTTATCGCCGTGGACTCTATACCTATTTCTGGCGAGCCTCCCCTCACCCCGCCCTCTCTGCTTTCGATGCGCCCGATGCGGGAACCACTTGCACACGGCGAAATCGATCGAACACGCCTTTGCAAGCTCTGACGCTGCTCAACGACGCCGGTTTTGCCGAATATGCCTATGGCTTGGCCGCGCGGTTGCTGCACGAAAATCCAACGGATGATCGTGCTCTTATCCATCAGGCGTTCCGCATCTGCCTGAGCCGCGAGCCGACTCAGGCGGAGACGGAGCGCTTGTTGGCCTTTCTATCCGAAGAGCGACAACGCTATGCGCCCGATGCAGCCCGGACCAAAGATCTGCTGCATGGCGGCGGCCCAGCCGGTGAAGCCCTTGCGGACATTTCCGCGCCGGCGAACGAAAAAGCCGCGTTGGTGTTGTTGTCGCGCGTCTTGTTGAATCTTGACGAATTCATCACGCGGGAGTAACGGGGCTATGGCACATCCTGATCCGCTTTTGTTGCAGACACGCCGGCATTTTTTCCGCGATTGCGGTGTCGGACTGGGCACGATGGCACTTGCCTCGCTGTCGGGCCCGTCAGCGTTTGCTGCCAAAAAAACCGAAAACGCACTTAAGAAACCTCACTTTCCGCCCAAAGCCAAGGCCGTCATCTATTTGTTCATGGCGGGTGGCCCCAGCCAATTCGAGTTGTTCGAGCCCAAGGCGGCCTTGCAAAAATACCATGGCCAGCCGGCCCCCGAATCCTTGTTGAAGGGCAAACGCTTCGCTTTCATGGATACTTTCTCCAAGGAGAAACCCAAGCTTTTAGGCACCAAGCGGAAGTTCCTTTATCGCAATCAAGCTGGCTTGGCGATATCCGAGTTGCTTCCTTATTTCGCGCAGGCGGCCGATGAGGTCGCTTTCATCCGCACGGTGGCGACCGATGTCTTCAATCACGCCCCGGCCAAGATCTTCATGAATACGGGCTCGCCGCAAATTGGCCGGCCGAGTATGGGGAGTTGGTTGACCTATGGCCTGGGGACTGAATCGCACGAATTGCCCGGGTTTGTGGTTCTCCAATCGGGGCCGCGGGCCCGCGCGGCGGCTACCTGAACTGGGGCAGCGGCTTTCTGCCAACCAGCTATCAGGGCGTCCCCTTTCGATCCGGTGGTGATCCCATCGTGAACTTGAGCAGCCCAAGAGGCATAGCCAAAGACGCTCAGCACGATACTTTGGATGCTGTTTGCGACCTGGATCGGCTGCGGCTCGATTCGACGGGCGACAGTGAAATTGCTACGCGCATCGCGGCCTACGAGATGGCTTATCGCATGCAAACCAGCGCGCCCGAGCTCATCGATTTCTCGAAAGAGAGCAAGCAGACGCTCGACATGTACGGCGTGGAACCGGGCAAGCCAAGCTATGCCAACAACTGCTTGCTCGCCAGGCGGCTTGTAGAGCGCGGAGTGCGGTTCGTGCAGCTCTATCACACCGATTGGGATCATCACGGCGACCTGGCCAATAACTTGGGAGAGCCTCTTGATCGCGTGTGCAAGCAAGTAGATCGGCCGACCGCCGCCCTGCTGAAGGATCTACGGCAACGCGGCTTGCTCGATTCGACACTGGTGGTTTGGGGCGGAGAATTCGGCCGCACGCCGATGGGCGAAGTGCGCGAGCGCGTGGGCCGGAATCACCATATCGACGCCTACCCCATGTGGTTGGCTGGGGCGGGCGTCAAACAGTCGTTCGTGCACGGCGAAACCGATGAGATCGGTTTCGGCCCCGTCTCCGGCCGCGTTCATATTCATGATATCCAGGCCACCATCCTGCACCTTATGGGCATCGATCACGAACGGCTGACCTTCCGCTTCCAGGGCCGCGATTTCCGCTTGACCGACGTCAAAGGCGAGGTCATCAAGCCGATTTTGGCGTAGTCGGGAAGACTTGTGTGCCGGAGAAACGGAGCCGCATGCCTACTCGAGCCGTGGCTTTGAATAGTTAGGTGCGGTAAAATTCTAGAAAAGGAGCAACAATGATCGAACTGACCGAGCAGCAGCGGCGGGAACTGGAAGGTAATGGTGAAAACGCCCGGGTCGTTAATCCAGCAACTCGAGAGGAATACGTTTTGGTGCGTGCGCATGTCTACGAGCGAATGCAGGCTTTAGCATCAGACGATCCAGAAGCGATGTACCCGCTTCTTGCGGAGCTCGATCCAGAGGATTGGGAAGATCGGTCTGCCTATGGACTTCCAGCTCGTATGAACAACCACAGGGGCGATGTAGTCCTGCTTGATTACCCATTCGTTGACGGTTCCGGCTCAAAGATACGGCCAGCCTTGATAGTCCAGTCCGATACGAGAAATGCAAAGATCAATCAGACGATCGTAGCGATGATCACGAAAAATCTCAGCAGGATCGGGATTGACCCCACGCAAGCACACATCGATTTGACGACATCCGAAGGCAAGCCATCCGGTTTGCGAGTCAACTCGGCAGTCGTTTGCGGCAATCTTTACAGCGTGCATGAGCGGCATATCGTTGCCACCGTTGGACGCATTTCGGGGAAACTCATGCACCGTGTGAACGATTGCCTTAGGGCAGCGTTGGAATTGCCGTGAGCGGTTAGTCTAGACGAACGATTCGCGCCATGTTCTATTCAGGTCGTGCAAACATCCTTCAGGAGATGCCGACCATGATTCATCCACGTGTGCCGTTCGTTTTGGCGGTGTTGTTTTGTGCTGAGTCTATCCAGGCGCAGCAGTGCGCGCTCGTTTCGCCGCAAGTAAGTGGCGAAGGCCAAATCACCTTTCGGCTGCAAGCGCCGAAAGCTGAAAAGGTCACGCTTAATAGCGGGGAGCTTCAGGCGGCGCTTGGAAAACTGCCAGGAATGTCCAAGGATAGCAGCGGCGTTTGGAGCGTCACCGTCGGCCCTGTACCGCCAGGAATCTACGATTACGACTTCCAGGTCGACGGCCTGACCATCACCGACCCGAACAGCACGCACGTATTTGGCAATCGCCAAGGATCGCGCGGCTATGTGGAAGTACCAGGCGAGAAGGGCAAGCCTCGCCAAGACGAATGGCGCGATGTGCCGCATGGGAGCGTGACGGCAGAATGGTACAAGTCGGCGGTCACCCTTGCCAGGCGGCGCGTACACATTTACACGCCGCCTGGCTACGCGAAAGACACTTCTCGCAAATACCCGGTCGTCTATTTATTACATGGCTCGGGCGACAACGATTCGCATTGGACGCTTCTTGGACAAGCCAACGTCATCGCCGACAATTTGATCGCCGATGGCAAAGCCGTGCCCATGGTCATCGTGATGCCCGATGGCCATGTAACCGCGCGGCCGCCGCCGAGCCGCGGGCAGGAGAATCTCGGCAAGCTTCGAAAAAGATTTGCTGGAAAGCGTCATCCCTCTGATGGAATCCAACTATCGCGTTTATACAGATCCGTTGCATCGAGCGATCGTCGGCCTGTCGATGGGCGGCGGACAATCGCTCAGTGTCGGACTGGGCCATTTGGACAAGTTCGCTTGGGTTGGCGCCTTCGGCGCTGCGCGCTCCTGGCCCCAACGTTCTCAGCCGCGCTAAGGCAGCCCCCGAAAAAGCCAATCAACAGCTCCGTCTGTTATGGATCGGCATCGGCAAAGACGATTTCTTGCTAGCCCGCAATCGCACCTTCGACGCAGCCCTCAAGGAGGCGAAGATCAACCACGAGTACCAGGAATCGGCCGGCGGCCATCGCTGGAGCGTCTGGCGTCTCTATTTGGGGGAGTTTTTGCCCAAGCTGTTTCGATGAGAGGGTTCTCGCGGTTGTGCCCAACGAAGTCCGTATAACCTTATAATGCGACGGGTCGAGGAAAATCAAATAGGTATTACGAGTCGTTAGGATCGCGAAGACGCCCCAACGGGGCGTCGGACTGTAGCCACGGGTGAAGCGGCGCGGCGACGAAGCCGACTGCCGCGGAACCCGTGGATTCGGAACCGTTCTTTTTCCCTGCCCCGGCAGGGGCAAACGAGACATAACTACTCACTTCCCAAACTGAATCGTTGGACGAGTTGGCGTTTCCGTCGCCCCTGCCGGGGCGAAACCGAATGAATTTGCTCCACGGGTTTCACTACGTTCCACCCGTGGCTACATTCCGCGGCCCCTACCGGGCCAAACATAGTTCAACTGCCCGGACCCCTCAAAAAATAATACTTCAACCCCTGCATCTTGGGTTCATTGCTCGCGTGTGAACTCATCTTACCAATGTACTGCCATCAACGGCGCATACTTCGCAATAATGGCCTTGGCCGTGCGTAAGCCATCCACTGCTGTGCTGACGATTCCCCCCGCGTAGCCGGCACCCTCTCCGGCCGGGTACAAACCGGCAAATCCGGGAACTTCCCGCGTCGTTTCATCGCGGCACGATGCGAACGGGAGCGCTGCCGCGAGCTTCCGGGCCTACCAGAGTTGCATTGCGAGAAATGCTCCACGCCAACGATGATTCATGATCGGCAGGCCGTGTCGCAACGCGGCTGCCACCACGGGGGGAATAACTTCGTCCATTTGCGCGGCCACCAACGCGCGTGGGTAGCTGGCAGCCGGCAGCTCGGCAGAGCGACGCCCGGCCAGGAAATCTTCGGCTCGTTGGATGGGACAAGCGTAGCCGCCGCTGCCGAGTGCAAGGCGCGTTGCTCGTATTGTTCCTGGAGCCGGACACCGGCGAGCAGATCCGTTGCCCCGAAATCGTCGGGCTCGATGGTAATCATCAGGCCGCTGTTGGCATAAGGAGAATCGCGTCGCGACAGACTCATGCCGTTGGTGCAAAAGTAACCGGGCTCCGAAACGCTTGGAATGATGAAGCCGCCGGCGCACATGCAGAAGGTGAAGAGATTATTTTGCCCCGCGCGATCAATGAATAGTCCGCCGCTCCAAGAATGTCTTCGAGATGACGCGATCCGTAGTGAACGCGATTGACATTTTCTTGCGGCTGTTCGATGCGCACGCCGAGCTGGAAGGCCTTTTGGACCATGGGCACGGATCGCGCCAGCAGCATGCGATAAACGTCGCGGGCACTGTGACCTGTTGCCAGGACGACAACGGTTGTGGGCAGGTAGCCGCTGGAAGTAGTCAGGCCGCGCATCACCCATCGGCGCTGTCGAGATCTTCGACTCGACAATCGAACCGGACCTCGCCACCAAATTTCTCGATGCGTTGTCGGAGCGCTTGACGACCGCAGGCAGGCGGTTGCTCCCCAGGTGGGGCCGATGTTCGTAAACGATGCTCGGCTTACCTTTGCACTCGGCAAACAGTTCCAGCACGCGGCGGACGTCTTCCCCGGAGCCGCGGCAGGTGAGCTTGCCGTCGCTGAACGTGCCGGCGCCGCCTTCGCCGAAAAGATAATTGCTTTCGGGATTGAGCGGCCCGCCCCGATCGAAAGCCGCCACGTCTTGGATTCTGTCGCGAACCTTCCGCCCTCGCTCCAAAACGATCGGGGCGTAACCAGCGATTGCCAGGAAGTAGCCGGCTGCCAGCCCCGCGGGGCCCCAACCGACAACTACGGGACGTAATCCGAGCGGTTCGTTGCCTGGATGCGGCAGCGTGAAGGGGGGCTCGTGAAAAGCTTCGACCTTAACGTCGTGTCGCGGGCCGGCAGCCTTAAAGCGAGCCAGAAGGGCGGACTCGTCCTCCATCTCCAATTCGAGAGAATAGACCCGGCAAAGCATCGAAACGCCGTGTGTCCAGGCTCATCCGCAGGATACGCAGACGGCGAATGGCGCTGGCTGGAACGCCAAGCGAGCGCGAGGCATGAGCCCACAACGACTCTTCGGTTTCCTCGAGCCGGAGCCGCAGATTGGAGAGGCGAATCGCCATTTAGCATGCCCTATCGGACCCAGCACGAGCTTCGAAAATCGAAATTGGCAACAAGTACCATTATTGAAATCCGAAGAGACACGCAATCTTGCAGTGCATCTCTTCGGATCTCGGATTTCGATTTTCGGATTTTGCGTGCTAGGCCTTCAAAGGCAGATCCGAAATGTGGATTTTCTCCAAATGATCGCGGAGAAGGCCGGCAGTCTGCACGCAGATTTTTTCCAATTTGCGGTCGAGCGTGTTCTCGGTACGCGCTCTGCGACAGGGGAGCGAGGCCGCGAATCGGCCCATCGACGGCTTCCACCACATCCAGAAGCGTGATGTCGGAAGCGGATCGGGCCAGGCGATAACCGCCATTGGGCCCCTTAATGGAGTACAAAACGCGGCAAGACACAAGCGGTTTGAGTACTTTCAAAAGAAACCTCTCTGGAATTCCTCGCGCTTGGGCAATCAAATGCGACGCGATTGGCTGGTTCTGCTTTTGCGAAGCCATGTAGGTCATGGCGTGAAGCGCATAACTACTTGCTCGTGTCAACTTCATGTGCGATTCCACCCCAGAGAAGGGTGCTCCCTCCATAATCGATACGTTGTTGCAACCGGCCCGATAACCGTGAGCGGCGCAAGAGAAACGCAGTCAGCCGGAAGGCGTTCGCCCGCGCACAGCTACACATGCTCCAACACCGGCCGAAAAGAAAAGTTCCGCGCTGCCTTGGCTAATGGCGATTTCTAAGAGATCAAAACTGGAAAGAAGCGCAATCGGCGTTCCGGGCGGCGTTTGGCTGTACGTTTGCGTACATTCCGTTACGGTTTTTCCGGCGATTTCGACTTCAAAAGGTGTATCGATTTTTTGGAGATCGTCCGAAGAAATGTTGCTGATCAAGTTGCCGAAACCATCGACGAAAACCACTTCGCCGCAGATTTCGCTGCTGTTTACTTTCGCGGTTTTTACGGCTAATTGCCGCCATTGCTGCGTCTTTTCGCCAAAGGATTCCGGGGCATAGCCGAGACTGAGCCGTGCCGCAACCGGCGCCATGCGATCTCGGCCATGAAAAGTGTGGCTCGTCTTGGGGAGCTGCCAGCGCAGGTAATCGACTCGATAGACTTTAGGTTCTGCTTGCAGCTTTTGGCTCAGAGGCAGCCAGAAACCGTTATCGGGACCAATCAGCCGGCAGCCGGCAATGTCGACGCAAAGAATGGCGCGATCCGTGCCGACCTCAGGATCCACGACCACCAGATGCACCGCCGATTTGGGAAAGTAGGGGAGGGCTCCTGCCAAGAAAAAACCCGTATAGGGGATGTTTTGTGGCGGAATTTCATGACTAAGATCGACCAATTGTGCGTCTGGATTAATGCTCAGGATGACTCCCTTCATCGCTGCCACGTAGGGCGACGCAGTGCCGAAATCGGTGGTCAGGGTGATGAGAGGAACAGTCATGGAAAGAATTGTACGAGAGACGCTTGGAGGAGAAAAACAGCTGGCAAAAAGATGTAGGGCAAAAAAATAAATGCATCTGTTGTGCGCTGGTCTCAGGACCACGCACCGCGGTCGCGTCAAGCTTGAGCGGGGAATTCCACAGCTAAATGCCACGTTTGTGGTCTCCTGACCACCTCTGCGGGCGATAGCTCGATTTGTGCCAAATCCAAATCCCCAAAGTATGGAAGTGCCCGGGCAGGTGGTCGGGAGACCACAAACAGGGTTCCTACGGTGTCGAGTACCCTTGCCTGGCGCAACGATTCCGTTGTACGGGTCCGAGACCCGCGCACAGCTGGCGCCTAGGTAAATCTAATGGAAGAATTCGCGGACCAAGCGACGAAAGGCCTCCAGGCTCGCGATCGCATGAATCTGGCGGCGAAAATCGGCAAAGTCCTTGCGATGCTTGGCGAAGTAACAACTTGTCCGAGCCAAACGCCTCAATCCGACCGCCGTTCCATAGAAGCGAAACTCTGCTTCGACGAGTTGCAGAAGCGCGCTGCCGCGTTCGTGCTCACTCGGCGGTCGTGGGACCGGATGACCCTTGCAAGCGTGCCCGCAGTTCAGCGAATATCCATGGATTGCCCAGACAGCCTCGGCCGATGGCTGCTCCGTCGGCGCCGCTCTCGCCGAGAAAACGCAGGGCGTCCGCCGCGGTGCGAATGCCTCCGCTTCCGAATACGGGAATGGTCAGGACCTCTTTGACGCGACGCACCACAGCCCAGTCCGGCCCTCCCGCATAGGCCTGAGCCACGCTGCGGCGTGGATCTCGATGGCCGCGGCCCCACCTTCCTGTGCCAGGCGTCCTACTTCAACGGCGGTTTCCGTTTTCGCGTCGGGCCAGTCCGAATCTTAAGTGTGACCGGTAAGTTGACCGACTTGACCACCGCGGCCACGATCTTAGCTATCACGGTGGGCTGCGCAGCAAGGCCCCGCCTTCGCGCCGGTCCAACAGTCGGCGAATGGGACATTCGAAATTGAGATCGACGGCGTCGAAGCCCAGCTCTTCCACCACACGGGCGGCATTCGCCATCACGTCTGGTTTCGAGCCGCTGATTTGGCCGACACGGGGCGTTTCACCCGGCGAAGTGTACAAGAGCCGCATGGCCCGGCATCGCGCCGAGCCACGTCCGCTGCGTCCAGTCGTTCTGTGCAAACCAGGCTGGCCCCGAAGCTAGCTTCATCAGCGAACGAAAGGGATAGCTGGTGTGCTCCTCCATGGGAGCAAGCGTGGCGGCGTGGGCGAGGCGGATGGGGCCGATTCGAATTGGCCAGCGCGGGACGTTGAGCGCCGGAACGAGACTCACTGTTTTGCGCGGCTCATGTATTCCCCGGTCCGCGTGTCGATGGCGATCATTTCGCCGATGCCGACAAAGGGCGGCACCGTGATCTTGAGACCGGTCTCGAGTGTTGCCGGCTTGAACTGGGCGGCAGACTGTGGCTCCCTTGAGGGCCGGCTCCGTTTCGATCACCTTGAGTTCCACGGTTGCCGGCAAATCCAAGCTCAGGGCCTTTTCGTCGTACATGACGACATGAGCTTTGTCGTTTTCCTTCAAATAGAGCATCAGCTCGCCGACCATTTCATTGGAAAGCGTGTACTGATCGAACGTTTCGCTGTCCATGAAGACGAAATCTTCGCCTTCCTTGTACAGGTATTGCATCTCGCGACGATCGAGATAAGCAAGCTCCACTTTGTCCGCGGGGCGGACGCGGCTAATCGTGACCGAGCCGGTTTTCAGATTTTTCAGTTTGAGCTGAAGAATGGATCGCCAATTTCCCGGCGTATTCAGATCGCGCTCAATAACCGTATAGAGCTGGCTATCGTCACCGATGATGACCTGCCCTTTGCGAACTTGACTATATTCGATCGGCACAAGAACCTCCGCGCTACACGAGGCAACCCAAGCCGCCAGGCTTTGTTAGGTTTCATTGTTAAAGTAGCAATTCAACGTGGCGCTGAGAAGGGGGATCGGGGGAGTCGCCTGCCGCCAGGCCTTTGCTGCTCGAGAGCGACCACTACCCACATGAAAGGCAACGTAGGCGCGTTTCTTGCAACCCAGGTTGACCTCTCGTATAGTTCGACGGAGTCGCCGCACGGGAGACGGAACTCGAGGAATTGAGATGAGTGCGATAACTATTAGGCGAATTCGGTTCGCCGATCCCGATGGCGGGGAGCGCATCGCCGCGTTGCTCTCGCGCTTGAGCATGCAGGGCGACATCGTTTCTCCACGAGGCAAAGAAATCACGGAGCGCGTGTTCGGTCGCCCTCTCACTCCTGTTCAGGTGGTCGAGCACGTCTGCGAGGATGTGCGCCAACGCGGGTTGCCGGCGCTGCTCCATTACACGGAACAGTTCGACGATGCCAAGCTAACCCAAGAAACCCTGCGCGTCCCGTTGGCTGATCTGGAAGCGGCTCACGCCGCCGCGAACCCCGCGTTCCTCGAAACGCTCCGTCGCGTTCGCCAAAACATATTGGCGTTCCAGCTCGGCCTTCTGCACGGCGATGCCGTTCTTAGCGTGCCCGGCCAACACGAGCTGCGCTGCGCTATCGTCCGATGCGCCGCGTCGGCATCTGCATTCCTGGAGGCGCAGCCGCCTATCCTTCCACTCTCCTCATGACAGTATGCCCGGCGAGAGCCGCAGGGGTGAAAGAGTTGGCGGTCGTCATGCCGCCCAGTCCCTTCGGAGCGTATAATCAAGATCTTCTGGCAACCTGCCACGAATTGGGGATCACCGAAGTCTATCGAGTTGGCGGCTCGCAAGCGGTGGCGGCACTCGCCTATGGCGTGGCGGGCTTGAGCCCCGTTGACATGATCGTCGGGCCGGGCAATCTCTTCGTCACCTTGGCAAAGCGGCATGTGTTCGGTCGCGTGGCGATCGACATGTTGGCCGGCCCCACTGAGGTGGTGGTGATCGCCGACGATTCGGCCAATCCACAATTCGTGGCCGCCGACCTCATCTCGCAAGCGGAGCATGCACAGGGCGCCAGCATCTTGATAACCTGGCACGAACCTTTGCTCGAAGCCGTCACCTGCGCGATTGACCGCCAACTTGCGGGCTTGAGCAGAGCACAGCAAGCACGCGATAGCCTGGAGAGCTTCGGCGCGTTCGTGTTGGCTCGCGACCAGGCGGAGGCGGTCGCGTGCGCGAACCGCATTGCACCGGAACATCTCCATTTGTCAACGCGCGAGCCCGCTGCGCTATTGCCGGCGATCGAAAATGCCGGAGCCATTTTCTTGGGCCACCACACGCCGGTTGCTTTGGGGGATTACGTGGCAGGGCCCTCTCACGTATTGCCAACGGGCGGCACTGCTCGCTTTGCCAGCGGCCTCTCGGCCAACGATTTCCTGAAGCGTTCGAGCGTCATCCAGTTTACGCCCGAAGGATTGCGCCAGGTTGCAGGAGACGTGCAGATGCTCGCCAGCAAAGAAGGGCTAACGGGACACGCCGCCAGCGTCGACATTCGGCTGCGCGAAGACCTGGCGGCGACGTTTGCGCCTGTCGTCTCCAGCCCGGGCACCGGTAATTGAGTATGCGCGACTACCTGCGAAACGACATTCGTGCGATGGCCGGGTATGCCCCCGGCGAGCAGCCGCGCACCGACGATTTCATCAAGCTTAACACCAACGAAAACCCCTATCCGCCATCGCCTCGCGTCTTGGAAGCGATTCGTCAGGCGGCAACGGGAGACCGTCTGCGCAAATATCCGGATCCGAGCGGCAAATCCTTTCGCACCTCGGCAGCTCGTTTGCTGGACGTGGACCCCGAAGGCATTCTGATCGGCAATGGCTCGGACGATCTGCTGACGATCGTCACGCGAGCCTTTGTGCCGGAGGGCGGCCGCATCGCAGCACCGACGCCCAGTTATGTGCTCTATCCCTCGCTGGCGCAGATTCAGGGAGCAGAATTCGAGTCCGTCCCCTTTAACGCGGATTGGAGCCTTCCCGATCCGTGGCCTTTGGCCGGTAAGGCGAACCTGGTATTCCTGACCAATCCCAACTCGCCTTCGGGTACAATGGTCGCGCCGGAACAAGTCGCTGCATGGGTAGGAAGCCTGGCGGCGCCGCTGGTTCTCGATGAAGCCTATGTTGATTTCGCGAACAACAATGGGCTGAAGTTGATCGGCAAGCAACCGATCATCGTGCTCCGTTCGCTCAGCAAATCGTATGGGTTGGCCGGTCTGCGTTTCGGCTTTGCAGTGGGCGACCCCGCCACCATCGCCGAGCTGAACAAAGTCAAGGATTCCTACAATTGCGATGTGCTAAGTTTGGCCGGGCACAGGCAGCTCTTGAGGATCAAGATTATGTTTGTCAAACGCGTTCGCTCATCCTGGCCACGCGTGAACGCCTGACCAAGCTCATGCAAACGCTGGGATTCTCCGTCAGTCCCAGCCAGGCGAACTTTGTCTGGTGCCGGCGTTCGGACCGGCCTGTCAAACCACTCTATGAAGAACTGAAACGCCGCCGCATCCTCGTCCGCTACATGTCCTATGCCGGCTACGGCGATGGCTTGCGCGTCAGCGTTGGGTCGGATAGCGAGATCGACCGCTTCTTGGAAGAACTTGGACGCATCTTGTAAAGGCAGTGCCATGACGCGTAAAGGTACAGTTCGACGAGAAACCGGCGAAACCAAAATCAGCTTGACGCTGGAAGTTGACGGAGTCGGCCTCGGCCAGGTCCGCACCGGAGTGGGTTTTTTTGACCACATGCTTGTGTTGCTCGCCAAGCATGGCCTGTTCGACCTGGCGATCGATGCCGAAGGGGACCTTCATGTGGACGCCCATCACGTGGTAGAAGACGTGGGGATTTGCCTGGGTCAAGCTCTCAAACAAGCGCTGGGAGACAAACAGGGAATCACGCGCTACGGTTCGGCTACGGTTCCCATGGACGAAACGCTGGTTACAGCGGCAGTCGATTTGAGCGGCCGCGCGTATTGTGTCTGGGATGCGGATCTGCCTCAGGTACACCTTGGCACGTTTCCCGCGGAGCTGGCCGAAGAATTCTGGCGAGCGGTGAGCGCCAACGCCGGCTTCAACCTGCACGTTCTGCTGCACCATGGCCGCAATGTGCACCACCAGGTCGAGGCGATCTTCAAAGCGACTGCTCGAGCTTTGCGACAGGCGACAGAAAAAGACCCGCGGGCAGTTGGCGTGCCTTCGACCAAAGGCGTGCTCTGATCTTGAGAGACGAACCACCGTATGTTCGGAGTGTGGACTTTCAGTCCACACGAATCCGTTGAAAAACCACCATTGGATTTTCGGAGTGTGGACTTTAGTCCACACGCATCTCGCGGATTGCTTCGACTGCGCCGTCTGTTCTAGAGAATAAATGAGGCGTCCGGCGCGACCAGCGGTCGTTCGGCATATTTGCCAATTGTTCCGGCGGGATAAATGAGCGAGCGGTGTGGACTAAAGTCCACACTCCAGCGCACCGGCCGAGTTTATGAAACTCAGACTACGTGCTTTACCCCCGGTCAAGCCTCGGATAGGCTGCAAGCATCCACGGAACCAACGCCCTGTCCTCGACCAATTTACGGGAGACAAAACCGATGAGCACTGAAGGCCTGCAGCGTAGCGATCCCAAGGTCGCGGAGCAGAAGGCCCGCGAATTCCTCAGTTTGCTGCCGCTCACGCTTGCGGTGGCCGGCTTGCCTGCGACGAATCCGGGCACCTATTTGAACGAAGGCCAGATGGAAGCACGGGCCACTGCCATTCGCGCTGCTTACAAAATCAGCAGGCAGATCGTTCAAGACGTGATCAAGTAGCCAGTCGGGCTTCACCGGCGCCGACGGCCATGGCGTAGGCGGTCGCGTAGCGCCGGCAATGCGAAATCGATATCAAGATGTCCTTGATCCGGAGGCTTTGAGTGATGTCTTTAGCGCCGCCGCAGAGGAGTACGCGGGGCTGTCCCGAAAAATCGTTTCGCACTTCCACGTCGGTCCAGCTGATCCCTTTTGACCAACCGGTTCCAAGACTCTTGAGGATTGCTTCTTTTGCGGCCCAGCGCCCGCGAAGTGCTCGATCGCTCGTTTGCGCTCCTGGCAATACCGAATCTCGCGCGAGGTGTAGACCCGGTTCAAAAACAACTCTCCATGTTGTTCGATTAACCGGCCGATGCGCAGGCACTCCACGATATCGGTGCCGATTCCCACTATTTCCATAATGATTGGCCCCGTATGCCGGTTTTCCTTGAGCTCGATCTTAGCAAAGCCTGCGCGCCGCCGTAAGATCATATAAGGGCCTTGCACAACTACCGGAAAGGGCACAGAGGACGGATACTCGTGAACAGAACTCAAGATTTGCTAGCCAATCTGACGCCCACTCAGTGCGAAGCCGTGATGCACGTGGAAGGCCCGCTCTTGGTCTTGGCAGGGGCCGGCAGCGGCAAGACCCGCGTGATTACGCGTCGCGTCGCCTATCTGCTCAGCCAAGGAATCCGGCCTGCCAGCATCTTGGCAATCACGTTCACGAACAAGGCTGCACGCGAAATGCGGCAACGCGTCGAAACGATTGCGCCGGGTTCCCCCGTTTGGGTCAGCACCTTTCATAGCTTCGGCGTCCGCATTCTCAGGCAGTACGCCGAGGGCTCGGCCTCGATCGTAACTTCACCATTTACGATCAAGACGATCGGAACCGCATCGTGAAGATGGGCGCTGGAAGCCGCGAACATCGACAACATTCATTATTCGCCCGAACGGGTGCAGTCGGCGATCAGCCGGGCAAAACCAGCTCTTGCGTCCCGCCGCCTTCGTCAGCCGGGCCAACGATTTCTTCGACCAGGTGGTGGCCCGCGTCTATCCGCTCTACGAAAAACGTCTGCGCAACGCCAACGCCCTCGATTTCGACGATCTGCTGATGTGGCCGGCCCTGGCCCTTGCTCAGGATCCCGAGCTGCGCAGCGAGCTCGACGCCCGCTTCCGCTTCGTGCTCGTGGACGAATACCAAGACACCAATAGGCCCAGTATTCGATCGTCCGCGGGCTTTCGCCGCGATCATCCCAACATTTGCGTAGTCGGCGATCCCGATCAAAGCATCTACAAATGGCGAGGCTCCGATATCCGCAATATCCTCGATTTCGAACGCGATTTCCCGCAGGTGGCGCACCCTCACGCTCGATCGCAATTACCGCAGCACTAAACGGATTTTGCAGGCGGCCGACAGCCTGATTGCCAACAACCGCCACGCAAACCCAAGACGCTGCAAACGGAAAACGCCGAAGGCGAAACCGTGGTCGTCAGCACTTACGAGACTTCTCTGGAAGAAGCGGAAGGCGTAGCGGAGCAGATTCGCAGGCTGGTGGAGCAGAGGAGGCCGCCGCTATCGCGACGTAGCGATTTTCCTCCGCACTAACGCCTTATCGCGCATTCTCGAGGCCACCTTCGTCAAGAAACGCATCGCCTACCAGATCGTTCGCGGCCTGGCATTTTTCGATCGCAAAGAAAACCGCGATGTGCTGGCCTATTTGCGGCTGCTGTTGAATCCGCGCGACGATCTTTCCTTTATGCGCGCGGTCAACGAGCCGGCCCGGGGCATCGGCAAAACTTCGCTGGGGCATTTGCAAGCCTATGCGGAGCCTCGCGAAATCAATTTGCTCGAAGCCGCGGCTCACGTAAGTCAAATTCCTGCTATCAAAGGCAAGGCCGCCAAGGCCCTGGCTGATTTTGCCCGCCTGATGCGCGAGTTGCAGCCGCTCGTCGAGATGCCTCCCTCCGAAGTCATCGAATCGGTGCTCGACCGCACGGGCTACCGAAACATGCTCAAGGAAAGCAGCGACGCCGAAGACCAGGATCGCTTGGCAAACGTCGAAGAATTGATTACGGCGGCGAAGCAATTCTCCGAGGAAGATTCGAGCCGAACGCTGAGCGATTTCTTGGAGAATATTACGCTGGCCAGCGACGTGGACGGTTGGGACGAAGAGCAAGATTGCGTCTCGATCATGACCTACCACGCCGCCAAGGGGCTGGAGTTCCCCGTCGTGTTCATGATCGCCATGGAGCAGGGGCTGCTACCCCACGAACGCAGTCTGGCCGAGGCCCAGCGCACCAATAATCTGGAGGAACTGGAAGAAGAACGCCGCCTGGCCTTTGTGGGAATAACCCGCGCGAAGGAGGAACTCTACCTGTCGCACGCCAAGGTGCGGGACTATCGCGGCCGATCGCTCTATGCCATGGAGAGCATGTTTCTCAATGAGCTGCCGCAAGAGGGCGTCGATCGCGTGCAGGTGGAGCCCGCACGAACTACGTTCGATCAGGCTTTTGGCCGGCGGCCCACCGAACCGGCAAGAGCGCGACCGGCCTGGATCGACGCGGATGCTCTCGCGCAAGCGGTCCGGTCGGGACAGAGTCATTCGACCGGGCATGAGGACGATGCGGGCGACTATTCCATGGGAATGTTGGTCAGGCACGAACAATACGGCCTAGGCAAGATCACCGAAGTTCGCGGCTCCGGAATCTCTGCGCCGCGTCCGCGTCCGTTTCAGCGCCGCGGGCGAACGCACGTTCGTCGCAGACAAAGTCAAGCTGGCGATTTTGCCGGCCCCGTAACGCTAGCGAGAGAGGACTTCCCATGTTCACCCTCAGTGCCTTCGCGGACGAGATCTCGCCGATCCCGAACAGCAGCTCGACGTGCTGGAGAAGTGCGGCATCCGCCACATCGAGCTGCTCGATCCATAAAACCAATGTGCTTGACTTGACGGATTCGCAGGTCGAGGAGTTCAGGAAGCTGCTCGCCAAGCGGGGCTTCAAGCTTTCTGCCATCGGCTCGCCCATTGGCAAAATCAGAATCGACCAACCATTCGAACGCCAGTTGGAGCGATTCTGCCGCGCGATCGAGCTGACCAAGATTTTCGAGACCAGGAACATCCGCATTTTCAGTTACTACTTGCCCGAAGGCGAACAGTGGCCGCAGTGGCGCCAGGAAGTGATGCGCCGTTTGCAAAGCCAGGCAGCTATGGCGGAAGCAGTCGGCGTGCAATTGCTGCACGAGAACGAGCACGGCATCTACGGCGACGACCCGGAACGCGTTGCCGATTTGTTTCGCACCATTCGCAGTCCCGGTTTTCGGGCCGTCTACGATCCGGCCAATTATGTTTTCTGCGGCTTCGATCCCTGGCAGGGCTGGGAGCTGACCAAAGAGTACACCGCCCACTTTCACATCAAGGATTGGGTCAAGGGCGAAGACCACGGCAGAGTGGCGGGAGAAGGCCAAGGCAGAATTTACGATGTGCTCAGAGAAGCCGCCACCTGGCCCTACGAAGGTTTCGCAACCCTCGAACCCCACCTGCTCGGCGGCGGACCAACCGGTGGCGTAACCGGCCCCGACCTTTTCCCCAAAGCGGTTGACGCGCCAAGCAAATTCTCGATAGGGCAGGAGCCAAATACCAGTGACCGGCGGACTGCATGTCGTTCACGTTCGCGTTGTCGATGCCACGAACGGTCGACCAACGCCGGTGCGGATGCGGTTCCATGGTCAGGATGGTCGGCCGTTCGCGCCTCTGGGAAGAACCACAAGTTTCCCCCTAGCTGAAAACCAGGAGGTTGGCCTCCACATTCGCACCGGCGGCCGGGATTTCGCCTATGTGGATGGTTCTTGCGAAATTCTGCTACCTGCCGAACCCGTCGAAGTCGAAATCGTCAAGGGCCCGGAATTTACGCCGATCAAAAGGTTGGTGACGCTCGGCCCGGGCAAGATGGCCTTACGCTTCGTCCTCGAGCGCTGTGCGAATCTGCCCGCGCGAGGATGGTTTGCCGGCGATTGCCGTTGTCACGAATTGTCGCCGCACGCCGCCCTTTTGGAAGGCGCGGCGGAGGGATTGGCGGTTGTCAATCTCCTTGGCCAGGCAACGCACGCAGCTTCTTCCAAACTCAGCCCGCGAGTTTGACACTTCTCGAAGCTTTTAGCGGCCAGGCTCCTTGTCTAACGTCTCCTGAATCCGCCGTCGTGGTGAACACGTTCAACGATCACCCCAAGCTTGGAAGTCTTGCGCTTCTCTCAACGCACCGTCCCATTTTTCCTTTGCGGGCCGGCGATCCGGGATTCGAAGACTGGACGCTGGGAGACTATTGCGGGCAATGTCACCGCAAGAAGGGACTGGTCCTGTGGTCCGATCTCGCCTTCTGGTCAGAAGCGTTCAGCGAATCCATAGCCCCCGAAGGCTTGGCCCAGCTGCTCACCGGTCACGTGGATGCGGTGGAAATCGACGGACCGATCCGTCATCTCGGAGGCGATTTGTGGACCAACTGGTATGCACTTCTGAACGCAGGATTCAAGATTCCGCTGGCCGGAGCCAGTGCCAAAGTCAGCAACGCGCAATTGCTCGGCCAAGCCCACCTATGCGTTTCTGGGCCCTCACGCTGAATTCGCTTATCCAGCATGGATCGAAGCGGTGGCGCCGGCAAGATCTGCGTTTCAGATGGCTCTTTCATTGATTTCGAGGTCGATGGCAACTTGCCCGGAGCAACCATTGGCGTGATGGGAGCCCAGCAGCGGCTGCAAGTGAAGGTTGCCTTGCAAGCGCCTGAAGGCGGCGGCATGCTCGAACTCGTCGGCGATGGAGAGGTAATCGCTAGCTCCGCTCAGGCCGAATCGTCTTTGTCTCCGATTACTGCCGAGATTCCAGCCGAAAGCCTGCGCTGGTTGGCGGCAAGATACCGACTGCCTGGGCGCTCGCCTTTGCTGCTCACACGTCCCCGGTGTATCTGCGAAACCCGGCCGTCGGCCCCGCCGTGAAAACAAATCTGCAGCAGATGATGTGCGAGGTTCTCCATCGCGGCGCCGATTTGGGCCGGCTCGAAAGCCGTTTTTCATCAGGAGCGCAATCGTGAAGGCCTGGTGTCGATCTTTCAACAGGCAGCGGACGAAATCGATAGCTGCTCTGGGGCGAGCGTCGAGGCGTAAGCCCGACGAGTCGTTAACTCGACGCTCGCCAATGACTCTTAGCCTAGCCTACCTCCTATAATGAGAAAGAAAGCACATCTCGAAGGAGCCACCCATGCACGATCGGATCGCTTACCAGGGCATCACCTTTGACGACGTCCTCCTGGAACCCGCTTACAGCGACGTCGTGCCCAGCGACGTCGACGTCCGCACCCAGCTCACTCGCACATCCGCCTCAATATCCCCATCCTCTCCTCGCCGATGGACACGGTCACCGAAAGCGAGCTGGCCATCGCCCTGGCCCAGGAAGGCGGCATCGGCATCATTCACAAGAACATGCCATCGCCCGACCAGACCCGCGAGGTGGACAAGGTCAAGCGCAGCGAGAACGGCATCATCACCGATCCCGATCACGCTGCCGCCCGACGAAACCGTCGGCACCGCCCGCCGGATCATGGAGCAGCACAACATCAGCGGCGTGCCGATCACCGTCAACGGCTATCTCAAGGGCATCCTCACCCGCCGCGACCTGCGCTTCCTGACCGACAACGATCAGCAGCTCTCCGAGGTCATGACCAAGGACAACCTGGTCACGGCCCCGGAAAATACAACGCTTGAAGCGGCTGAACGGATTTTAACGGAAAATAAAGTCGAGAAACTGCTGCTGGTTGACGAAAACTATAAACTGAAGGGCCTGATCACCATCAAGGACATCGACAAGCTCACCAACTTCCCCAACGCCTGCAAGGATCAGCCGCGGCCGGCTGCGCGTCGGCGCGGCGGTCGGGCGTTCACGACTTCGAACGGGCCGAATCGCTGATCCGGGCGGGCGTCGGATGTGCTGGTGGTCGATTCGGCCCACGGCCATTCCGCGCAATGTGATCGAGACGGTGAAGCGAGATCAAGAAGCGCTTTGACATCGACGTGATCGCCGGCAACGTGGCCACGGCCGAGGGGGCGAAGGCCCTGGTGGAGGCGGGGGCGGATGCGGTCAAGGTGGGCATCGGCCCCGGGTCGCATTTGCACGACGCGGATCATCTCCGGCGTCGGCGTGCCGCAGATCACGGCGATTTACCAGGCCGCTCAGGGCATCGCCGGCAGCGGCGTGCCGATCATCGCCGACGGCGGCATTCGCTATTCCGGCGACATCACCAAGGCGCTGGCCGCCGGCGCCCATTGCGTCATGCTGGGCAGCCTGCTGGCCGGGTCTGGCGGAGAGCCCGGGACAGACGATCATCTACAAGGGCCGCAGCTTCAAGACCTATCGCGGCATGGGCTCGCTGGGCGCCATGATGGCCGGCTCGAGCGACCGCTACCGGCAAGGCGAGCGCCGGCAGCGAGCAAGCTGGTGCCCGAAGGCGTCGAAGGCCGGGTGCCTTACAAGGGACCGCTGGCTCCGTTCGTCTATCAGCTGGTCGGCGGATTGCGGGCCGGCATGGGCTATTGCGGCACGCGGAACATCGAGGAGTTGCGCACGCGCAGCCCGCTTCATCATGGTGAGCGGGGCGTCGGTGCAGGAGAGTCATCCTCATGACATCGCCATTACGCAGGAAGCGCCGAATTATAGCAGTGCCGAGTATGTCGGCGCGGACGGTAGCTAAAGCAGCGGCCCTGGCCCTGCTTCTGCTTGCGAGCAACGTTCGTGCGCAGGATTCGGGCTGGCAAGTTCCCATCGCCCCGGCTACGCAGCCCAGTCCCGTAGTCCCAACTCTGACATTTCACGAAACAACCCAACGAGGCCATGCCGGTTCCCGGTTCCACTCAACCAGCGCCGGCTATCGGCCGTTCGCCTTGGGAGAATCGGCCTGCCGCGTCAATGGCGCAAGCGCCTGCTCGTCTTCGGTCGGCCGAGGCCCCCTCATTCAACAAACCGCCTTCCAACAGAAATACCCGGTGCCCGGGCTGCCGAAGCTCAACACGGACGAATCCGCGGAGCTGATTATTCCGCTGGAACCGCCGGGCATGCAGCGGCTCTTTCGTCTCGATTCCGAAGCCGACATGCAAGAGCGGCATGAGGCAGGAGGGTCGCGAACGTTCGAGCCCCCGAACGCATCACTTTCCCGGAGGAACCGGTGATTTCGAGACTGCCATATACCGGCCGAACCATGGTGGCCATGGAGACCACGGCTGAACCCAATTACGTGCTCTATCGCCGCTTGTTCTTCGAAGAAAGAAACAGCGAACGTTACGGCTGGGACCTGGGCGTCCTCAACCCCTTTGTCTCCGCAGGCGCCTTTTACTGGGACCTGGCTTTGCTCCCGTATCAGGTCGCCTCGCTGCCCTTGCGACGCTTCGACAGCAACGCGGGCCTCTGTTTGCCGGGTGATCCAGTTCCCTACCGGCTCATCCGCCCAACGCGAGCGTGACGGGAACCCTCTGGGAAGCCGGCGTGATCGTCGCCCTGTTCGCGATCTTCCCATAAATCTTGCTGGGTTGGCTCCCTATGATAAGCGGAGCCAATTGTGGCACTGAATGATTCATGACGTCGAAACTTGGCTGAAAGGTCATGGAGTCGTTGTCTAGAACGGCCTCGTTTCCCTTCGCGATGTTTTTGGACGTTGGCCAACCAGGAGAGGCTCGAATGAAACTGACCCGCGCCAGCACCTATGCAACCCATGCGCGTATACATGGCGCAACAAAAACATCAAAAACCGATTCCTTCTCACTTGATCGCCCAAGAGCGCAGGCATTCCCGAACGGTTTCTTTTGAAGGTTCTGAAGCCGCTCGTCACGGCCCGGGTCCTCATCTCGATCAAGTGGCCCAATGGCGGCTATCGCCTCGCCCGGCCGTCCAGCGAGGTCAATCTCTTGGAAGTGGTGGAAGCAGTCGACGGCCCCATGCGGGGGCACTCGCCGCTCAGCTCGAACGAGGGCGATAGCGTCTTTGAACAGGAAGCTCGACACGATTTGCAAGCAAAGTGCCGACCATATCCGCAAGCACCTGGAGAAGGTGTTCATCAGCGAATTGGCAAGCGGTAAGAAGGCCTAAGAAACGGCAAATCCAATAGGGGTTCCAGCACGGATGAAAACAGCCCAGGGAAGTCGTTCCCTGGGCTGTGGTTTTTTGCCGAGGTAGTTCACACAGTCCGCACATTAAGGGAACTGGTGGTTTTCCGAGAAGTATTGGTTCGACGCCACGAACTGAGCAATAATCTGTTCGTTGGTGGAACCCTTGTTCAAAGCGTTGACCCAGAAGGCCAGATCGCTGGAATCGGGATTGGGGGTATCGAGATACTTGGAGTAGAAACTCGTTATCAGGTCATTCTCATATTCGCTGGTCTTCAAGATGAGGCTAACCACTTGCTGGCGCGTCAACGTCGGCGGGGTGCTGTTCAGGCCGGTCAAGTAGATATCTGAGGCCGGATCACGGTTGCGTCCCAGCAAATCGAGGTAGACCTGATTCAACCACTCGGAGTTGTTGCTCGTGCCGCTCGTCGCGTTGAATACGTATTCAGACGAACTGATAATCTGGGCCTGAAGCAGCTGATCGCTGGCGCCGCCCTTCAATTCGGCTACGCGCGCCGCCAACTCGCTGGCATTGGGCTGGCGGTGCAGGTATTCTTGGAAATAGTTTTCGACGACTACTTGGTAATACTCGGTGCTCGTATCCAGGTCGCTAGCCGCCGACAGGCGCTCCGGCATGTAGGCATTTTCTAGCTGCGTGAGATTTGCATTCAATTCCGCGGCCGAGGGATCGCGCCCCAAGACCGCCAGGTAGACCTGCTGAACCCATTGATTGTTGGTGGCCAGATTGTTGCTCTGGCGGAATCGTGCGAAAAATTCACCGGATCCGGTGATCTGAGCAAGGAATCGTTCCACGTTGGTGGCGCCTGGCTGAGCGGGCTGTTGCAAGAAATTCAGCCAGATGGCGACATCGCCGGCGCCGGCGTTGCGTCCCAAGTATGCCGGGTTTTGGTAGGTATTCTGGATGAGATCGGTGAGGTACTCGGTGCTGTTGGCGATCGTCAGTGCCACATTGGTGCGCGCTTGCGAATCGGCAGCGTCGAGCTGATTGAAGGCGAATGTGAGGCCTGAGGGGTCGGACGGCCGCTGCAACAGACTCAAATAGATCGCGTGGATCCAATTGGTATTCTGCTGCGGATGCGTGCTCGCTCCACCGGAATTGGCGTTGTAATACTCCGTGGAAGCAACCAGGGTATCGATGACGAATTCGTCCGTGGCGCCATTGGCCAACGCGTTGACCAGGAAACTCAGGCCGCTCGAGTCCGCCGGCCGACCCAAATAGGTTTGGTAGTCCGTCTGCACCAACCTGGTTCGGTATTCGTTCGTCGAAAGCAATTGTAGCGCGATTGCGCCGCGCGTCACCCCGCCTGCCAGTTCGGCCGTGAAGGTGCTGATGGCGCCGGCATCCGGCCCTCGTCCGAGAATGTCGTAGTAGGCCGCTTGCAGCCAGGTCGCGTTGGTGCCGTCCGTGCCGTTAGGCGTTCCCGCGGTGACTACCAAGGGCGAATCGAAGTATTCATCACTACCCACGAGGGTGGCGATGAGCGTTTCATCCGTTGCGCCCGCCTGCAATTGTGGCAGCCAGAAATTGATTTCGGTGCTCGAGGGGAGGCGCCCAGGAACTCGGTGTAGTAGCTATTAATGAGCAGTTGCTTGAATTCATTGCTGTTAGTGAACCCGGCCGCGACGCCTTGCCGACTTCCGGCTTCGCTCAGGCTTAGCTCCTGCGTGAAGGAGAGCAAGCTGGCGGAGTCCGGAGCGCGGTTCAGAAGATCTTGGAAAACCTGGGTCACGAATTGGCTGTCGACGGAGCCAACCAGAGCCATGTTGTAGTATTCGTCGGATCCGGCAATAGCCGCGAGTACCTGCTGATCGGAAGCGCCGGCTTGTAGCTGGCCAGCCCAGTAATTGGCTTCACTGGAGCTAGCTTGCCGCCGCAAAAGCCCGGGGTAGAAGTTCGTTTCGACCGGGTAAGTCGCAGCGACGGAACCATTCGAAATCGTTGCCGCTCGCGCCGTCGCCGAAGTGATGATCGAAAGCGCTTGGCCGGGGAGCAGAGCGTTGCGGGCATTATCGACGGGCTGTTCGAGATTCAAGAATCCTTGCGTATCGGCAGCTCGACCGAGCAAATCGTTGAATGCGCCCGTTATGAAGCGACCGTCGTCCGTGCTGTTCACCGCGAAGCTGGCGGTGTAATCGCCTCCCGGAAGGATCCCCGGACTGCCGGTCTGATTCTGATCCAGGGGCAAGCCGGTAAAGTCCTCTATGCCCGTACCGAGCGTCAAAGTATAGACGCCGTCCTGCGACTGCGGCAGGAAAGTGATTTGGTACTGGTCGTGATTCACCAGATCCAAATCTTTGATGCCCAAAGGAGTGATAGGGCCCCCGGGGCCTTGCAACTGCACGATCTGGCTGGTCGTGAATGTTCGGGGATCGACGGGTTCGTTAAACGTGACGACGATGGATGAAAGACCAGGAGAAACGGGAGTCGCTGGGGTTACGCTGGTAACCGTTGGGCCCATGGTGTTGAGAGAGATCGAAAAGGCGCCGCGGCCCAGCGTGGCGATCACCAATTCATTGAAAGCGGTGTTAATCTGAAGATCGGTCACCGGCACGTTGGGCAGCGTCTGGGTAACCGTGCCGTTGGCATTCTTGATGTTCCCCAGGCGCGACCAGCTCTTGCCCTTGTTGGTTGAGTAATAGACGCCGACCTCGGTGCCGACGTAAATGATGCCATTGGGGGCATTGGGCGAAGAACGGGGATCGATGGCGATGCTGGTCGCTGGAACGCTGGGCAAATTGGCGGAGATATTGGTCCAGGAATTTCCCGCGTCGGTGGTCATGAAGACGTGGCCGGAACTCGAACCGCCGGCTACCAGGTTCCCCATGGCAATGTAACCGGTCATCGCGTTGGTGGGATCGACGGCAATGTCATTGACCGGAGCCTGGGGCAGGCCTGCATCGCGCAACGGGAAGTTGCTGGCGCCATTCTGCAGATCGATGTACATCTGCCCTTCGTTGGTGCCCACCCAATACTGGGTGTTGGTATCGCCGAAAGACATGGCGGTCACCGAGGCGCCAGAGGCTGGCACTAAGCCGTTGCTGACGGGATGCCAGGACGAACCGCCGTCGTTGGAAACAAAGATGCGATTCGTCCAAAACATGAGGGATGGTTCCAGTACGCCCGACGAAGTGGCAGTCAACGTATTGGAGATCGCCATCGGCAAATTGGTTGTGTCGGAAACGTCGCTTAGATTTAGACCATTGACAACCGAGCTGTAGGAACCAGCTGCGCCGCCCGTTGTGGAAAGTTCGATCTGATCGTTGAGATAGACCACAAACTGGAAATCGCGATAAACCGACGCAGGCGTGCCTGCGGGCAAACTGGGGTCTGCCGGAGCGGTGAGAACGGTTCCCGAGTAAGGCGCCGAATCCGAGAAGGTATCGAACCCGCCGAAACCTGACCCTTCGGAGTCTACGGTGCTGTTCCAGGTCAGGCCGCCGCTGGTTTGCATGAAACCGGTTTGATCCGAAGATGAGTCCAACGATCCTCGATTGTAAGGGTCGATGGCGATCGAGGTCATATCGCTGATTTGGAGATTGCCGTTCAAGTCGGTCCAAGTCGGATTCTGCTCGATCGGCGTGGGGACGCCCAACAATGCCTCGATGCCCGTTCCGCCGCTGGTGACGTCATAGGTGAAATTGTGCAGAACGGCTCGGTAGATACCGCCATCGGTGGCAACGATCAATCGGCCTTGAGCGTCGAATTCCAGGTCTTGAATCGCATTGGGCACGTTGACGAGCGGGGTGATAGTCTCGCCATTGAAATCCTGACCATAAAGGGTGCTCGACATGTCGTACCAGAAAACGCCTTCTCCCGCGTACGCTACGCTGGTGGGTTTCGGATAGGCGCCCGGTTCTGCGAATGGCGTTTCTTCTTCGGCGGCCGCTCCAGCTTTGGTGATATCGTCGCCATCGTTGGGAATCGTTGCCGTCGTGTCATAGGGCGAGAGATAGTTGGTATCGCGCATGTTGCTGGTGTCCACGCGTATGAAAGCGTGGTAGGGGACTTCGAAATTCGTGCCGTTTTCGTCCGCGGCGCTCTTGAATCGTTCGGAACCCCCCAGGTAAACGACTTCGGGATTGGTCGGATCCACCACCATGGCACTCACGTCCGATGCTTCGTCGCCGTCGAGGAACAGATTCACGAAGTGCTCTGGGTTTCCTGTGACGGGCACGCTCTCCCTCAACATCACGCCGGTCCAGCTCAGCCCGCCGTTAACGGTCTTGTAGAGGCCGACTGAATTAGCCGTTAAAGCGGTGCCCTGTTTATTGAGAGATGTGCCATCGTCGATAACTTGCCCGTTCCCGGGAGTGGCAATGAATACGTAGACGATGCCATTGTCAGACGATTGCGTCGTCGGTAGGGCAATCGTGACGCGGCCGACCGTGAGCCCGGTTGGGATGGTCTGATTGAGCACCTTGACGCCACTGTTCGTGAGAGGATCGTGGCCGCCTGGAATCTGCAGCCAAGTGGCGCCGTTGTTGCTGGAAAACCAGACGCCGGCGGTGGTACTGGCGGCTTCCAAGCCCATATTGCCTAGACCGATCCAAATGCTGGCCTGATTGGTGGAGAATGGGTCGATCTCGAGATCGGTGACGGAAGCCGACTGTGTACCTGCTGCCACGGTGCCACCCGCGTCCAGAAACATCGTGGCCGGAGTCAGGGTGTTCGTCCAGGTTGTGCCGCCGTCGCTGGAAATGTAAACGCCGGGGCCGAATTGGCCGCCAGAGGCAACCGCGGCGTAGATGCGAATCTTGCCATCCGGGGTCATGGCCGAGGCGGCAATTTTTGACACGCGAGCGCCAGACGAACACATTTTGGCCAACGACCTGCCAGGTTTGACCGCCATTGGTCGATTTGAGTACCCCATACCCGGGTTGCGAGCTGCTTTCGTTGTCGGCGATGCCCGTTGCTACGTAAATGGTATTCGGCTGGCTTGGAGAAATCGTGATATAGCCGGCCGGCACCGCCACATTGCCCAAGGTCGGGTCGGTGATGTAATCGGTGAGCGGCTTCCAATCTGCCCCGCCGTCAGTGGTCTTCCAGACGCCTCCATTGCCGGCAGCCGCATAGATAGTGTTGCCCGACGGATCCGAAGGATCGACCACGGTAGCCAGGACCTCGCCCGAGACCGTGGCGAAGTTGACGCCCTCGCCCGTGTATGGTGTGGGCCTGGCCCGAGAGCTTGAAACGCCTGGGTGCTGGGCCCTTGGTAATTGAAGGTGATGCGTTGAATCGCGGAAACGTTGCCCGCCCTGTCAATCACGCGGAAAGCGACCGTGATGGGGCCAGGCAAAAGTTGCGTGCCGTCGGGGAATAGGCTTGGCAATGTCGTGGAGAAATTGCCCAAAGCGTCGATATTCGTGATTTGGTAATCGTCCGCATTGCCGAAGCCATTGTTTTCGGGATCGACTTCGATCGACGCAATGTTGTTGACCGAGCCAACGTCGGAAACTGTTCCGGTTATGGTCGGGTCGGACGTGTTGCCCCCGAAAGTAGCCGTCGCTCCGTATCCCGGGTTGCGCATCGTGAGTGCGTTGAGAATCGGTGCTTGCGTCGATGTGAAAAGGGTGGTGACCTGCACATTGTCCACGCCGACAATCATGGGGCCCTGATTGTTCACGCCGCTGATGCGCAGCCGAATCGTTTGGCCGGCGAACTGCGTCAAATCAGCGCGCTAATCGTCAGATAACCCTCGACCTCAGGCGTGAGCGGGTTGGTCTGAAATACGTTGAGAAGTACACCGCTGCCGACATCGAGGATGTTCGCCGTCGAGCTCATGATGTCGATGCGGAGCTGTTGATTGGGGCTACTCGTGCGATAATCAAGCGATGGATTCGAGATCGCATCCGTGAAAGCAACCGAGCTATTGAGATAGAGAGATAGCGTCAGCGTCGCGGACGTTGTGCCGGCTGGAATCGTGATGTTTTGGAACAGGATGTTGGTGCCGAGTTGGCTCACCCCGGGCGGCGTCGAAAAGGCATTGATTCCGAAAGCCGATTCCAAAGATTGAATGGGCTCTTGCAACAACGGTTGGTCGAGCATCGCCGCATAGAGACCATCGGGCGGGGGCGGGACGGTGGCGCCGCTGACCGGGCTGACGATGCCGGTCTGATTCGACCAGCTTCCTGCCGAGTTGGTGATCTGGAAAGTCTGCCAGGCATCCAGATTGCCATTTTCGCCGTTGAGATCGCGCGTGTCGAATGAGCCGTTCGCGACCACGTTGACCGTCACCTTGTTGGTATCGACAGTGAATGTGGTGGCGCGGATGAACGGGTCGCTCGAGACGGCCAAGACGCTCGGACCGGCCTTGCTGCCGCCGTCGACTTCATAAAACAGGCTGTTTGTGAAGCTGCCGTCGCCAACTCCCTGCAACGTATAGATATTGTTCGACGACCCGGTCGTTTCCACCACCACGTCGGGGTAGAGATCCTGGTTGAGATCGATGACGTGCACACTTTGCAATGTGGCAGTCGAGTTCGTCAAAACATCGGTTCGAATGGTGCTGCTTTGGAAGCCGATGCCGCTCTCGCCGAGCAGCGTCGTTAGATAACTGGTCGTCGCTCCACCAGCCCCCGAAGGCACCTGGTCGGTGACCACGACGTCGAGAAAACCATCGGCATTGAAATCCGCGTCGGCAATGCTGGTGGCATCGGTTCCGGCCGCGAAGGGTTGCAAGAACTGGGTGAAGCCGCCGCTGCCGTTGTTTTCCAAGAGAACCACCTGGCTGGCTTGACTGCCATCCAATACGGCCAAATCGATCGAGCCCGGGTGGGTGGAGTCCTGCACGAAATCGCCGGCAACCAGTCCTACATAATCGAACGCGCCGGTGCCGACTTCCGTGGGGGCACGGAAGGTGCGGTTGCCGTTGCCCAGCAAGATGGTGACGCCGCTGGTGCCGCCATAAGAATGAGAGACGGCCACGTCCACTTTGCCGTCGCCGTTGAAGTCCCCGAAGGCCATGCCCGTTGGGTTCGCCCCCACGGCGATCGATGGCTGGACGGAGAAGCCCCCGTTGCCTGTGTTGGCGATAACCGCGATCGCGTCCGCGCCCGGATTGGTGACCACGATGTCGGAAAGGCCGTCGCCCGTCAAATCTTCAAGAGCGAGGACCGGCGCGCTCGAGAGAAAAGAACGTCGGAACCCCGATATTGAAAGTGATAGGCGCCTGAAAGGTGCCGTTGGAGTTGCTGAGCTGAATCGTAACGGTTAGCGCTTGGCCGGTGAATTCGGAACTGGTCGCTGTGACGATATCGGGAATGTTGTCCCCATTCAGATCGCCATAAGCCACGGCCTCGGGGAAGCTCGGAAGGACGGGCAGATCGTTGGAAACGATGAACGTTCCATCGCCGTTGGCCCGGAGGGCGGTGGCGTCGTTGCCCGTTGTATTGGCCGTAACGACTTCCGTTACCCCGCCCGCATTATTGAAATTGAGGGCCAGGCCGGCAGGCGTACCATCGGTGGTGTAGCTAACCGGGGCGGTAAAATTCACCAAGCTCGCTGTCTTGTTCAGCAGGACGGAAACGGAACCCTGCGGGTTGCCGTTGGCGACCAGGATGTCGAGCTTGCCGTCGCCATCCACGTCGCCCAAGGCAACCCCGACGGGATTGGCGCGCCGCGGCGAAGGTGGTGGGCGTGCTGAAGAAGCCGCCGCCAGCGTTTTGTAGGACCAATACTTCGCCGCCGTTGCTCTTGCTCGCCAACACGATGTCGGGCATGGCATCGGCGTCGATGTTGCCGATCGCCACGGCACTGGTCGGCACGGAAGTGAGCAATTCGCCGAATACTAGACTCGGCGTCCCTCCCGTGCTGTTGTTGAAGAACACATTGGCGCCGTTGGCAGCCGTGACCACCAGATCGGGCAACGTGTCGCCGTTGAGATTGCCGACCGCCAATCCGCTCAAAGTGGATAGTTGGGAAGGGAAGCTTACGGGGGTCAGGAAGGTGCCGATGCTGTTGGGATTGTTTTGCAGAATGCTGATGTTGTAGTGGCCGAGAAAATCGGCAGTTCCATTGGCCACTGCCAGGTCGGTGCGGCCGTCGCCGTCGAAATCGGCGGCCACGATGGCGACGGGACCGTTGAGGCCGGTGTAGTTAGTCGCCGCACCGAAGACGCCCTTTCCCTGGTTGAGGAAAACACTGACGCCATTCGTTCCCTTGTCGGCTACCGCGATATCGAGCTTGCCATCGTTATTCAGGTCGGCAACCGTGATCGCTTGGGCATTGGCGCCGGCAGGTAGACGCAAGGATGTATAGGGAGTGGCGGCAAAGCGAAGATTCGCCAAGCCGCGGAAGATGTCGACCGTGTTGGTAGCCGAATTGACCATGAGCAAATCGGCGATGCCGTCGCCGGTGACATCGGCAAGCGCCACCGCCAAAGGCTGAGGATTTCGGCCTGAAGCATTATAGTTCGAGCCGGCCGTCAGAGTGCCGCCGGGTGCTACATTGACGATCGAAACGTTGCCGATGCCCTGATTGGCGACGACTAGCTGGGCGGGATTGGCCAGCGGCAAGTTATTGACCGCATCGGTCAAATCGGTCCCGTTGACGAACAGCGAATAGGTGTCGGCGGTAAGGCCGGTGCCTGCATTGTAGGTCAGCGTCACCTGATCTGTGACGTTGTCGTAGGCGGCGCCGGTGATTTGAATCTGGCGATTGTTGGAGCCCACCAACTCATAGTTGGCGATATTGTCGGCTTCAACGACATTCATTGCCTCGGAAAAGCGCACCGACAGCGTCGGAGTCGTGCTGAACGAAACGCTGCCATCGGCCGGCTGCACGGCAATGATCTTGGGCGCATTTCCGCTCAACAACTCGCGAACTTCTAGTTTCTCCAGTTGGAGATTCGGGCGCCGGAGATCGGCACGTTGCCTCGATCGCTCCCGGTTGCGCCGACGCTCGCCAAATAGACCCAAGAACGACGTAAACTTCATGGAAGCTTTCCTCGGCTAGCTGTCGCCACCGTGCCGGCTCGCCTGACATTCGTTATCAGGCTATCTGCGGCACGGAGCTGCGGGGACCGTCATGTGGTTGTCGCCACCCGCATATCGGGACCTCTTCTCGTTCCTTACGCAGGCGTCAAAGTTATAGACGAACCTCAATCTCGAATCGTTTTCCCCGATACCGTCGGCGTCTCGGCATATTCCGTTACGAAGCTGCTTCTTCTGGGGTCGGCAGCTACCTCGCTCAGGCTTCGCCCATACTGCCGGGGGTAAGACCTATTACGGCCGGCAGCCGGCCTGGCGCACCGGTTGGATCGGATCTAGCGAAAACGGCAAGGTGGCCGACGGAACATCCCGAAGCGGTTTGCCCTTGGCGAGCTGATTTTGCCAAGAACAGAATTGACGCGGGCCGTTCGATCGAACGGCCGATTATTAACTTGAAAAAGCGACAGGCTACTTGAACCAGGCTTGGCGGAAGAAACGCAACCAATTGTCTGCCAGCACGCCTTCGATGGCCTGCGCGTCATAGCCGCGCCGGCCGAGCAGATCGGGAAGTCTTGTCAGGTCGGCGATGGTATCCAAATCGGCCGGTGTCTGTTCTGTGCCGAAGCCCCCGTCCAGGTCAGTGCCGATGGCGGCATGCTGGGCATCACCTGCCAGCTGGCAAATGTGATCCATGTGATCGACCATGGCTTCGAGCGTGACGCCTGCTTCGTGTGGCCTGGTTTGGCCGCGAATCCAGTTGGGAGAGAGCATCCAGGCATCGAGCGCAGTGCCGATGACGGCTCCTCGAGCCACCAGCCGGCGAATCTGATCGTCGCTGAGTTGCCGCTGCCCCGGGACCAAAGCACGACAATTGTGGTGACTGGCCAGCACTGGTCCGTTGTAGCAGTCCAACGCTTCGTCGAAGCATTGATCGGAGAGATGAGTGACGTCCAAGATCATGCCCACTTTTTCCATGGCCTGTAGAAGAGCCGGGCCTTGCGGAAAAAGCCCGCCCTCGGTTCCGGTTCCATGAGCATACGGACTAACACCATAATGAGCCGGTCCAACGATACGGAGTCCAGCTTCCCACCAGGCAGGCAACTCCTCGGGGCTGAGGATGGGATCTGCCCCCTCCATGCTCAGAATGAATCCCAAAGGCTGATGATCTGCTCGGCTCGCCTTCCATTGTTGCACGTGTGATTCTAATGCTGGCCAATCGCAGATTTGTCGTAAACTTCCAGTTTTTTCTAAAGTTCGGTAATAGGCCAGCTGACCATAGGCAGCAGCCTGGGCCGATTTCATGCTTTGATATCGCTGCAGCGGCGGGTTCATGCCGGGCCGATAAAGGCGGGCCAGAAGCGTGGCAATGCACACACCAACGCGGCCTTTGCGCAATTCCGGCAGAGCAACCGTGTTGCAGCCGCGACCTTTTTCACCTCCTTTTTCGCGCTGCTCAAGTGCGCGAATTTCAGGAACGGTGAGTTCCAAGTCGCGATTCCAATCGATCGCGTTCCAGGCAAGGTCGAGATGAGCATCAAAGAGGATCATGGATTACTTCTGGTGGAATGTCTTCTGTTGGCGGTCGACCAGGCAAGCTTGCATCCGTAGAATCTGTGCTGACGCAAGCCCTGGAACAGTAAGGCTGTTTGGAAGGAAATCCTATGCGAAAGATCAAGATTGGCGATAGCGCTGAAACGGTTGTCGAACGGGCCGACTTTCCTCCGGATCGTCTAAAGCAGATACTCGGCAAAGAAACCGTTGCCGTCCTCGGCTATGGCGTGCAAGGGCGCGGCCAATCGCTGAACATGAAAGATAACGGCGTAAACGTCATTGTCGGCCAGCGCGAAAAAGGCCGCGGCTGGGATCTGGCCGAACAAGATGGCTGGGTTCCCGGCAAGACACTTTTCTCCATGGAAGAGGCCGCCCACAAGGGGACTATCGTTCAGTATCTGCTCTCCGACGCTGGCCAGAAGGAACAATGGCCCAAGCTTTTGCCGCATTTGACCAAAGGCAAGGCCCTCTACTTCTCGCACGGCTTCAGCATCGTTTACCACGAGCAAACCAAGGTCGTTCCTCCGGCGGACATCGATGTCATTCTGGTCGCCCCCAAAGGCTCAGGCACGACCGTCAGCCGGTTGTTCCTGGAAGGCAAAGGAATCAATTCCAGTTACGCGATTTATCAGGACGCCAGTGGCAAGGCCCTCGACCGTTGCCTCGCCTGCGGATTTGCCATCGGCTCGGGCTATCTGTTCGAAACCACCTTCCAGAAAGAAGTATTCAGCGACCTGACCGGAGAACGGGGAGTCCTGATGGGGGCCATCTATGGCCTGTGGCTGGCGCAATACGAAGTGCTGCGCGAGCATGGCCATAGTCCCTCCGAGGCTTTCAACGAGACCGTTGAAGAAGCCACGCAGAGCCTCTATCCCTTGATCGCCGAAAACGGCATGGACTGGATGTACGCCAACTGCTCCACGACCGCGCAACGCGGCGCCCTCGATTGGTTCAACAAGTTCCGCGAAGCCGCCAAGCCGGTTTTTGAAGAGCTTTACAAACGGGTCGAATCCGGCGATGAAACGAGACGCGTCCTCGAATCGAACAGCCGGCCCGACTATCGCCAGCAATTGGAAAAGGAACTCAAGGCCATCGCGGACAGTGAAATGTGGCGAGCGGGGACGGTGGTTCGTTCCCTGCGACCAGAACGGGCTTCGAAGGCGAGCGGGTAATGTTTAATGTTATTGTCCACAAACAACGGGGAACGAGCGGCGGGCTTGATGCCTCATCTTTGCCCGCGAATTCTATACGCGTTTTGTCCGAAATACCAAATGTCCGGGCATTTTGTAGGATTTTCCGCGGTAGGTAAGTCCTTCCAAAGTGCCCGTCGTTTACTTTCTCGGGGCTGCCTATCTTGCCTTCTCTTCGGTGTACTCACGGCGTCGATCCATTGTAGTTTTTAC
Organism: uncultured Gemmataceae bacterium; assembly: GCA_963748025.1. Lineage (GTDB taxonomy): Bacteria > Planctomycetota > Planctomycetia > Gemmatales > Gemmataceae > CAVVHZ01. Next base: position 111,926 of record CAVVHZ010000015.1, on the reverse strand, counting down.
TTTTCCGCAGGGAACCCTTGCCTCCACCTTCATGCTTCGGACGGAAGCTGCGTGTGGTTTGTAAGGAGATTCCCATGCTTGCAACGCCACCAGTGGCGAGTTTTGGTGAGGAAAACTTCGGCACAGCCCCGGTCGGTCATAAGGCCCGCCGGAAGTGTTTGGTCAAATTGGCCAACATCATCAGCCGTCATCCCGCCGGCACCTTGCCCAACAAGCTGGGCGATCCCAAAAACTACAAATCGATGATGCGTCTGGTCAACCGCCCGGAAGTCACCCATGTCTCGGTACTCCACTCCCACCGGGAGCATACCTTCCGACTCATGGATGAACTCGAGGGACCGGTCGTTTTGGTCGTGCACGACACCACGGTCCTGGACTACTCGTCCTTGAAGTCCCTTACTCACCAACTCGGCCCAGTCGGCGATGGACGTGGTCGCGGCTATCTGTGCCACAACAGCCTGGCGATTGACCCCGTACGCCGACAAGTCTTGGGACTGGCCAATCAGATCCTCCATCGTTGTGCCGAAGTGCCCCAAAAAGAGAGCGTAGCCGCCAAACGCCGTCGCGCAAGCCGCGAGAGCCGACTCTGGACTACGGCGGTGAAACAAATCGGTACGGTGGCGCCAAGCAAACGGGTGATCGACATCTGCGACCGTGGAGCCGATATCTTCGAGTTCCTGGCCTGGGAAGTTCAGCAGGGCCGACACTGTGTCGTGCGTTCGACGCACAATCGCAGCTTGATGCTGGAGGATGGCCAGGATCAACCGGCCTATCTGCACGACTATGTGCAAACGCTGCCTGCCCAGGTCAGAAAAGCGTCGTGATACACGGGCAGAACCGAGCCCCGACCGCAAGGCCATCGTCGCGGTAAGCTTTGCTCCGGTCACCATCAAGCCACCCACGTTCGCCGTGGCGAGTCCGAGAAAAAGCCCCTGGCCATGTGGGTGGTACGGATCTGGGAACCCAATCCACCCGCGGGCACCAAGCCCGTTGAGTGGTACTTGCTGACGACCGAAGCGGTCCCGGACATTGAGGCGGCCTGGGAGGTTGTGGGCTGGTACCAATGCCGCTGGATAGTCGAAGAATATCACAAAGCACAAAAAACGGGCTGTCAGGTCGAAGATGTGCAATTCACGACTACCGAGGCACTGAAGCCAACCATTGCCTTGCTCTCGGTCATTGCGACGATCTTATTGAATTTGCGTTCCATGAGTCGGCAGCCCGAAGACCAAGATATCTACCACTACTGTGGTGGACCCCTCTTATGTAGAAGTCTTGAGCAAATGGCGTTACAAAGAAGAACGCGACATGACCATCGAGGAGTTCTTCTTTGCCGTCGCTCGTCTGGGCGGTCACCGAATCGCAAGGCCGACGGTCATCCTGGCTGGCTGGTACTCTAGCGGGAGCTGATGAAGCTGCAATTGCTACAAGCCGGGTATGAAATTCGCGGGCAAAGATGCGCCGGTGCAGTGTCAAGCCCTGATTTTTGGCGTTGCCGCATTCGCCAGAATGCGGCGTACCGCTCCCGCATTCTGGCGAATGCGGCTTCAGATCAACCACGTTATCAAGCCTCGACGCTGCGCGAGCTACCAATAAGGCGCGATCACCGGCCCGTCACCATTGCGTAACAAGCTTGTAACGCCGGGGTCTTCAATCACATCCAAAACTTGATCGCGAACCCAGTCTATGGTCTTGTGGCATCTGTGGGCCATCGCGATCATTTCCGGTCGTAATTTTCAATGGGGAGTCGACCTAATGAATTCTTCCCTAGTCAGGGGCTCGTGGCGTCTTCCCGTCATCAGTCTGGTGCTTATTATCGCTGTCGGATGTAATCCGAATAGCGATGCTGCAAAGCGACAAGACCGTGCAGAGTTTGACGATGAAAGTGTAGGTAGTCCTTCTGTGCCTACGCTGCCAGTTCCGTTTTATCCGGACGGCCGACTCTTTGTTTGCCGTTATGGGACGGGTCTCGACCCTGCGGGGCAGGTCGACCTTCCCAATCATGTCCAATCATTGCCCGAAATTCATCGTCGATATGTCGATGAGTTCACGCGCAGGCCTGGGTTTGGCATGGAGCGCTATCATTGGGAGCCCAGCCAATGGGTGGAGCTTATAGGTCACGATTCCAGCAATTCATCACTCGTTCCCAATGTAACCCAACTGTATCCGGCGCACCCTTCTCAGCCAAAGGCCGGCCAAGAAGGTAGAATCTTCAGCCATCGCCCGATCTACGATTGGAAAGCAGATGCTCTTACCTCAACAGACAGGATTCTCAATGGAGTCGATGAACGTTTGTGGATCTTACAAGAAATGCATCTGGTTGGACTGGTCAAGGCACTGCGCACCCCGTTGCTTACCGTGAAAAAACAAACGAAGCCGCGAGAGTTCAGCACAGAATGATGAGTGAGAAAAAAGATCCAATTCGGAAAAAAGAAGATGGAGAGGCAAACAATCCGACAAAAGGCGCTGGACAGCTTCGAAACGGCTGCGCTAAAGGATCTACGGCATGGAACCGAATTGGTCGCGAGAATGTCGACGGAGGAGATGCGCGTAATGGGAGCGATTCGCGCACGGCCCAACTGCTTCACTTGCCACGACGTCAAGGAGAACGATTTGCTCGGCGCCTTCACTTATACGCTTGCGTACAAGTCCGCGGCTACCGATCCATCGCTTCGGCTCGCCGATTTGGCCAGCCTCTCCTCCGACGTGCTTGCCGCCATTCAGACCATCGAGGCGATCGGCGGCTCCGTCAAACGCGACTCGGCGAAGCCGGGTCATCCGGTTACGGAAGTGGATCTTGAGTCACACGGGCATTAGAGACGCTGACATAATCAAACTCGACCCTTTGAAAGAACTCAAGTCCTTTGATGTGTCCCATACCAAGCTCACGGATGCTGGAGCGAAGCGGATGGTAGCACATAATTCCCAACTCGAGGAAGTTCGTTTGGCGGGAACGAAGATTACGGACGCAAGTTTGACGGGATTTCGAAACCTCAAGCACCTCCGCAAACTTGACCTCTGGGAGACCGCCATCACCGATAAGGGGCTTTCGGACCTCCAGTCGCTTGCCGAGGTAGAATCGCTCGAGCTTGTTGGGACGCGAATTACGGATGCCGGCATGCGATTTCTGAAGAACCTGAAAAAGCTAAAGATTCTCGAGATTAGCAATACCAGGGTGACGGACTTGGGAATTGAGGAGTTAAGGATGGCCGTGCCGACTTGCACAATCAAACAAAGCAGCCGAGTGGGAGGATTTAAGTAAGGGATGGCCACCTAATGACGATCTCTGGGCAACAACTGTCGAGAAGATTGCATTCGCAGAAGCTGGCGGCACGGAGGCGATCGCTCATTGTGCCCGTTTCCGAGACCATTCGAATTGCGGCCCCGGTTCATCGGAAAACCGAGCGTCACGTTGCCTTGCCAGATGGCGGAGCGCGAGCCAAATGCCCGTGCGCCGCGGAACCCGCTAGAAGTGCACGACCCAAAAGCACACCTGCAATTTCCGAAGCCGGCTCTTGCGGAGCACCATAGTCCACCAGGATTTTATCGGTCAAAGCAAGTAGTTCTTCTCGCGAGGGGGGCGCTTTGGGCTCGATTCTTTTTGAGGGGAGCTGGATTTCTGCAACCGGCTCATCGTTAGGCAGATCCGAGGCGGTTGTCGTCTCCCGAAATACCCGCAAAGGCTGGCATCTTAATTCATCTTCCTTGCGTGTTGGCACGGGCCTCAGCAATTCCAACGCCACCATTTCTCTCACCAGGGCGGAGACAATCAAAGCGGCAACAGGGCGGGGCAGCTCTCTTCGCTATCGGCTGAGCTTCGCAAAGGCAAGAATTGAGCAACCGGCGTCGAGGCTTGGGCGATCGGCACAGCCGAAAGTGGCGCATTGCCCGTTGCTAAGACAACGTCCGGTTCGGAACTTGGATGCATGGTTTGGCTCCACCAAGCAATCTCGCGATTGAAATCGGAGCCTGACGCAACCGGGGCCGGGCGTGAAATGAATAGAAGTGGTATTGGAGTTTGGATTACGCGGTAGCACGAACGCATTATTGGAAGCGGCTTGAGAAGCCAAGGAGTTCCCCGCCGGCCATCTGGTACCCGAAACGCCAACGCTGGAGGCGCTTCCCGCATAAGCAGAGCCAATGATGTTGGCGAGAATCGCCCCGTTCGAGGAATTAGCACCCGCAATCACGATGCCATATTCACCGGTCACGCTCTGATTCGCGACAGTAGCAGGACTCGAGTGTGAGAGATTGGCAGTCGACTTCGCGGTTTCGTGTTTGCTCGTTGTGGACAAAACAGCCAATTCATTACTGGCGGCCGAGAGCAGGCAACGATCTTCCAGGGCCAGGAGTTGCGGGCGGAACGAACGGTCTCTTTTGGGCACACGAATCTGCGAGGGCCGCGATCCCAATCGAAATCGGTTGCCAATCCAAGCGCGACATCGCGAGAAGGAGAGCTTTTCAAAAATCATGGTTGCGACCTCGCCTTCCCATTGGCCTGGTTGGGTGGGAGATTCAAGGCGGGAAGGTTATCGACAGCAAACGCCTGTAGTGCCTCCTCGCGAACCTCGTTCAACGATCGCTCGGCGTGAACTTGCTTGGCAAACCCTGCCTCGCCGAGGTTCAGGGCATGAGAACCCTTGGCAGGTTCGCCCACTTTCCGATAAATGAGCGCAAGGTAGAACCAAGCGGCAGTATCATCTCCGCCGCCGAACTGGCGAGATTTTTCCAGCGAGGCAAGCGCGCTTTGCCAGTGATCCGCTCGGAATTCCGCGGCTCCGCGCACGAACCATGCAGTGGAATCTCGAGGGCGTAGATCGGTCTGCGCGAACCGCGAACGCGAGAGCCCGCTTAGGGTCGCGCTGGGCTGGGTCAGGGCAGGCTAGCAGCGACCAGGCCGCGTCCGCCTAGTAACCCGCCACCTCGGGATGGGATGTTGCTAATCGACTTTTGAGCGACAAGACCAAAGCACACGCCTCCACCGCCTCGCGCGGCGCCCGGCATCGATAAGAACATTCGCCAGGCCGCTGGCAATCCGGCCATGCAGCCAGGTGGTTTCCGGCGTCTCTTCTTTCTCTTTTGCCAATGCGTCCAATCGAACGGTTGCCTGACGATAGAATTTCTCGGCTTCCGGTAAGTCTTTTTCTGTTCTCCCGGATTTCGCCCCGTTGGCATGCGCAGGTAGCCTCTTCGAGCCCGAACAAAAGTTTGGCGGGATGAGCCAGACTAGACGCACTCATTTGTGCTTGAGCCTCCTGCAAGATTGCGTCTGCCGCAGCCATCCGGCCGCGAGCGGTCAATACCTTAGCCAGGCGAATCCGTACAGAAGCCAGCGTGCGAGCGTACTCCGGTACGGCTGGTAGTCGGTGGCAAGACGCTGAGCTGAGCTGATTGCTTGTCTATAGGCTCCCTCGGCTTGAATCAGGTTTCCCTTGCTGACGTATAAGGCAGCCAATCCACACCGACCAGCAATCAGCGCCTGATGATAGTTCCGGCGTTCTGGATAGTCAGTGGTCAAGCCGATCCAAAGGGGCAGTGCTTCCTGGTAACAAACTTCGGCTTCATCGAACCGAGATTGGTTTCCCAGGAAATCCGCCAAATTGCCAAGCGCTGCCGCCAAATCATACGCGCCACGAAGCGGCCTGTGGTTTTTCCGCTAGCCAGTGGCGATCGATAGTTAGAGCTTCGCGAAGCAAGGACTCCGCTTCCCGAATTTGTTGACGGCCGCCCAGGAGAACGCCCAGATTCATGCTGCACCCGGCCAAGCCTGCCCAGCCGGCTGCCCCGTCCGGGCTCAACTTCGCTTGCCTCGCGAACAACCCCCGCGCCTTTCGATATGCAGATTCAGCATCTGCAGGTTTGTTCGTGTCGCGATGGAGGTTGCCTAAGTCGTTCCAGCTACCCGCCAAACCGTTCACCGTTTCAGGAAGGCGCGGCGAGGTTTTTTCAAGATCTTCGAACACGGCAATCGCCCGGCGATACGCTTCTTCCGCCGATGCGGACTCCCCCAACTTGGCTTGGATGTCTGCGACGCAGTGCTCTGCTCGGGCCACGCGCAGCCGGACCTGTGGATCGGCGCCCGATTCATGGGCAAATCGTTCGTAGAAATGTAGTGCTTTTATCAGCAGGTCACGCTGTTCCGATTCGAGTTGAGGCTTTTGAGAGAGCCATTTTTGCACAAAACCAAGGTACATATCATCCACGGCAGCCCGGGCCGTATCCTTGAGGCCGCGTGCTTCGTTGCGTTGGCCGAGGATGATGATCGAGCTCACCGTCAAAGTTATGAATAGCGCAGCAATGGCAATCGAAGAAGCTGCTACCAGGCCTTTGTGGCGGCGTCCCCAGCGCACCAGCTTCTCGGCGATACGGGGTCGGCGAGCCAGAATAGGTCGATCGTCCAGATAGCGTTGCAGATCGTCAGCCAGCTCATGGGCGCTGGCGTACCGTTCGGAGGCGTTCTTAGCCAGCGCCTTGAGAACGACGGTCTCTAACTCAATAGGCAGGCTTGGGTCGAGCCGCCGAAGCGGTATCGGCTCCTGATCTGCTATTTGCCGCAGCAGTCCTTGCCGGGTCTGTCCGGAGAAAACCGGTCGCAAGGTGAGTAATTCGTAAAGCGTTGCTCCCAGCGCATAGATGTCAGTCCGCTGATCGACGAGGCCGGGCTTGGCGAGGGCTTGCTCCGGGCTCATATAGCGCAGCGTGCCCAGCAGATCGCCCGTGCGCGTCAGGTTGGCATCGCCTTGACAACGAGCCAGGCCAAAATCGGTGATCCAGAGATGGTTGCCTTGTCGATTGACCAGAAGATTGGCCGGTTTGACATCGCGATGCACAATCCCTTGTTGGTGGGCATGGTCCAGGGCCCGGCCTGCCTGAATAGCGAGCTGAACGAGCTGGCGAATCGGCAGGCGCACGGGGACGTCGGGCAAAGTGACGCGCATCCCTTCCGGCACAGTGGATGCTCCGTTTGGGGATTTCCCGGCGCCTGTTGCTTTTTCCAAGCTTTGTGTCTGGAAGCCCCAGAGCAATTGGTCGAGGCTCTGGCCTTCGATGAATTGCATGGCATAGTAATGGATGCCCCGTTCGCACCCAACGGCGAACACCGGCACGATATGATCGTGATGGAGACAAGCCGCGGCCCGCGCTTCATTGTGAAATCGTTGCAGTTGTCGCGAATCGAGCAAAGAGCGAAGGGAAGGACCTTGATTGCTACGCGCCGTTCGAGAGAACTCTGTTCGGCTTCGTAGACAATGCCCATGCCGCCGCGGCCGATTTCACGAAGCGAGCCGATAATCGCCAAGTAGGCTATCCAAAAGTGCGTCAAGCTCGACGCCTGGTTTGAAGTCGCCATCCTCGGCCACAGGCGCAGTCCCGGCATCGGCAAGCATGTCCAACGCCGGCAGCAAGCGGCGCAATCCCTCGGCCCGTTCCGGATGGGCCGTTACGAACTCGCTCCAATGCATGTGCTCGCCGATTTGCAGCCTGGTTGTGTACTCTTCGACCAACTCGGCCAGTAATTGATCTTCGGTGGCGCCGTTGGTTTGGCAGCCATGGCCATTCATGTCAGCTCCTCTTTGTCGTTTGCCTCGAGGAGTTCCCGGAAGCGCACCAGGGCTCGCAGGAGCCGCGTCTTGACGGCGCCATCGCCAATGTTCAAGATTGCGGCAATTTCGGCGATCGAGAGTTGCTCGAGGTGGCGAAGAACGAGAATCTCCTGATCGCGGGGCCCCAAGTCCGTGAGGGCCGACCTTACACGAGCGCCCGCTCTTCGAGAAGAAGATGAGAGATCGGACTGTCGCCGCTGGCGACCAGGCGATTGGCCAGATCGAGCGCCGACTCATCGGGCAGATGAAATCCATGCGGTTGTTCCCGCTGCACACTCCGTTTTTGCGCAAAGATGTGCCGGCGATGCAATCCGAGCAGGCGTTCCCAAGCAAGTTGTCGGAGCCAAGGATAGAAGGGAATCGGGCGCCGAATGAGATAGTCCGGCAGTTCTTGCGCGGCATCCAACAGAGCCTCTTGCACCACGTCGCTAGGGTCGACACGGGCTGCCAAACGCCGATCCAGGTGAACGGCAACCATTTGGCGCAGGCGACCCCGATTCCGGGTCAATAACTCGGTTTGAGCCGAATCATCGCCTCCGGCTGCTCGATCGAGCAATTCCAGGGTGCTGCTATCTTGGGCTGTCATCGGACGGATCCCCCAAGCTGATTCCGCAAAGCGAATACAAAAGGTTACAGGCAAACTGGATCGAGTTTACAAAAAACTCACAAACTAAAGCCGCATGGTTACTTAGAGACACGGCAGAAAGGTGTCCCAATCGCAGAAACGACGCGTGCCGCTAGGCGGGAGCACCAATACGAGCTCAACGTTCTGTTGCCCCTGAGACATGCTGCTTTTGCCCGTAAGCCTTTTTGCTCCCGTCGTCATACACTTCTTTCATAGCTTTCTCGGCATTCAACTGTTGTGTTTGTGGGATCTGGGTGCGAAAAGGACATGAGGTCGTAGCGCCCGGAGGTACTTCATGAGTGCTGACACTCGCGCAAAGATGCATCAAGTCGGTCCGCTCCGCCTCTATGCCTTGTCGGTCGCGATTGGGATTGTCGCCGCTGCTGGCGCGGTGGCCTTCCGCGGCTTGATCGCTCTATTTCACAACCTCTTCTTCTTGGGAACTTGGTCGTTCCTGTACGACGCCAACGTCCATACGCCACCGGGCCCTCGGGCGCTTTTATCATATTGGCGCCTGTTCTTGGCGCCGTCTGTGTCGCCTTCCTGGTCAGCCGATTCGCTCCCGAAGCCAAAGGGCATGGGGTGCCAGAGGTCATAGATGCCATCTATTACAACAAAGGCAAGATCAGGCCCATCGTAGCGATCGTGAAGTCGTTTACCTCCGCGCTGTCGATCGGCAGCGGCGGTTCTGTCGGCCGCGAAGGCCCTATCGTTCAGATTGGCTCGTCGTTCGGCTCCACGCTGGGCCAGCTTCTGCGTCTGCCACTCTGGCAGTGCGTTACCTTGATCGCGGGCGGCGCGGGCGCTGGCATTGCAGCCACGTTCAACACCCCGGTCGGCGGCGTGCTGTTCGCCGTCGAAATCATGCTGCATGAGGTCAGCGCCCGCACACTGGTCCCGGTAACCATCGCGACCGTGACGGCCTCGTACTTCGGCCGGCTCGCCTTCGGCGACTATCCGTCTTTCAAAATTCCTGCACTTGAGACGGCCGGCACCCATGCGACGGACCCTTTCGTTTTGCTATTTTACCCGGGCCTAGGCATTCTCATGGGTCTGGTCTCCGTGCTTTACATCCGCTCCATTTATGCCTTCGAGGACTTATTCGAAAAGCGGATTCCCGGGAATTACTATACCCGCCACATGCTGGGAATGCTTTTGGTGGGGATCATCATGTACTGCCTGCTGCTTACTTCAGGGCACTATCAGGTGGAGGGCGTCGGGTACGCTACCGTGCAAGACATCCTCTCGGGGCAGATAACCTGGTTCTTGCTGGTTCTTTTCGTTTTGAAGTTGCTGGTGACATCCTTGACGCTCGGTTCCGGGGCTTCAGGCGGCATCTTTTCACCCGCGCTTTATTTGGGCGCTACTTTGGGAGGTGTTTACGGCCTGGCGCTGCAAAAGATCTTTCCGGGATTGTTCATCGATCCTGCTGCGTTTGCCGTCGCCGGCATGGCCGGTGTCGTCGGCGGGTCGACCGGCGCGGCTTTGGCAGCCGTCGTTATGATTTTCGAGATGACGCTCGACTATACCGTCGTCATTCCGATGACCATCACGGTCGCTCTCAGTTACGGCATTCGAACGTTCGCGCACCGGCAAAGCATCTACACCGAAAAATTAGCACGCCGCGGGCACGAAATCCCGGCCGCGCTCCAGGCCAACTTCTACCAACTGAAAAAGATGCGGCAACTCATGGATACCCATTTCGTCACGGTCTCGGCAAACGATTCGTTGGACGACTTCGTTCGCTTGGCCTCGGAACGTCGCGACGTCCCGTGCTTTCTGGTCGTAGGACCGGAGGGGTTCGTTGGCTTCCTGACCCGCGACCTGGCATTGCGGCCGCCCGCCCAGCAACAGAACCCAATCACGCTCGGGGATTTGGCGGATCGCGAATTCATCACCGTTGACGAGAACGCGCAACTTCTAGACGTGATGACTCGCCTGCGATCGGCGGGTGTTGGCGTGGCGCTGGTGACGGACGGCCCAGGCAGCCCAGGGCCCGCCAGTGTCCGCGGGCTCATAACCAGGGAGGAGATTGCCAATGCCGTCATAGATGGCGTGGAATTCTTCTCGGCATGATTGTGACGATTAGATCAAAAAAAGGATTGACAGAATGACCTTGCACGGGTAACTTCCGGCATTGTATTGGCCTCTTCTCTGTTCCGGCCCCGCCGCTTCGCTCCCGCGAACGGCGGGGTTTTTCATCCCTTGTTCAAGCTTATAGCAGTTCAGGTCGAAGAAGCTCAAAGTAGCGCGGATTGCGGCTCGCTAATCGATGGCGAGTTACATTGGCCGAGGATCCATGGCTGGACCGGCAGGGTTGCACCATCATGCCTGCTCTCGCAGCTGATATAATGAACAGCTGCAGAGAGCGATGTCTCCGGAGGTGTTGCCATGTTGAACCACGAATGCGTCCAAGAATTAGAGAAGGCTTGGCTGCCCAATATCTCAGATGCAGGCCTCGACCGGATCATCGATCTTTTGCGTAAAGAAAGCCCCTTGCTCATTCATGGCTGTTTTACCAAGGCCGTGCCGATGGGTTGCCTGGCCACGCATATCGCTTGGAATCATCCCGTTGCCGGCAATAGCAGCAGCGTCGACGCCGGGATTTATTGGTTGCATCACGTGGCTCATCTTAATCCGGCCACCTCGCTGGTTATTCGTGAATGGGACACGAAAGGCTGCAAGAATTGGCAGCTGCGCATGGATCTGCTCGAAGTTTTCGATCGAGAAGCCCAGCGCCGCCAAGTCGGTTGCGCCGATGCGCCAGGCGGACCGAACCAAGCCGAGCAAAGCGGGTCAAATCTCCCGGTCAGCGTGCTTCTCCGCTAAGAGCTGTTCCGCCTGCGCGAGTGCTGCAGGCCAGTTTCTATTGAGAAGCTCGCAAACGGCCAATAAGCGGCGCGAGTCGGAATCCGCCCACAGTGAAAAGCAGTGCCTAGCCTCTTCCAAAGCGGCTCCGGGCTGGTTTCGGTACAAGTGCGTAAGACAGAGCATGCGCGTGGCGGCATATTCGTCGGCGACTTCACGCAGCAAGCGAAGGTCGGATTTGCAACGCCGGCAGGCGTCGGACCATGGTTGCTCGGCCCGGCAGGTCGGGCAGCGAAGGGTTGCAGTATTCATCGGGTCTTTCGGCGCTATCAAGCATCTGCTAGATAAAAGATCAGGTCCTCCAGTTCCACGCTAACGCGCCGTATGTCGTCGAGCGAACGACTCGAAAGCGCCGACTGCAGATCGGCAACGAGCGCTTTTAGCTCAGCGGCGTCTTCTTGGCTGGCCTTGCTTTCCAGCTTCGCAGCTTTGGCGATGCGCGCCTGCGCGGTATCGATGGCGTTTTGCAGCTCAGGATCGAACACCTCTGGTTCCACCGCCGCAACCAGATCGCCGGAACCGGATTCTTCGCCAGGCTTAACCTGTGTGGAGTCGGCAAACAGCGATTCAAGACGTTCTAAAGCATCCACCCGCTCCCGGCGGCGAAAGCGTTCCATCATGTTTTCAATCACCACCTGTTTCTCGAGCCCCGTAGCTCTTTCGGTTGCCGTGACTCGCAATATGCCGTTAAGATCGAGATCGAGTCGAACCAGCACCTCATTCGGCGCCGGAACACTGGCGAGTCCTTTGATGACGAACTCACCGACCAGCGTCGATTGGCGCGTGTCTTCCTCCTCGCCTTGGAAAACCCGAATCTCGGCGCCATCTTGGCCATCGTAATGGGTCGAGTAGATTTCAGTGCGCGATGCCGGCAAGGCAGTGTTGCGCTCGATGATCGGCGAAAAATGATGAGGCGACATAAATCCATCGCGATCGCTGAGCGTCTCGATTCCCAGCGTATGCGGCGTGATGTCGACCAGCACCGGGCCAACATCCACTCCGGCAATTAGCCCTCCCTGTACGGCTGCGCCCATCGCGACTGCCAGATCCGGCTCGATTTCCGAATGCACGGGGCGGCCCAATCGGGTGGTCAACAAAGAGTGAACCAGCGGCGTTCGGGTAGCGCCGCCCACGAGCAGCACTTTGTTGATTTGGTGTGCCTGCACTTTGGCGTCCGCCATCGCATCGTCAACGCATTTGAGGGTCTTAGCAAGGAGGGGCTCGATCAACTCTTCGTATTCGCCGCGCATCACCTCGAGATTGAGGTTGAGCGGCATCGATTTCTTTTCGGCAATGAACTCTTCGGCTATCGTCACGACGGGTTGTGTGGATAGCAGTTTCTTCGCTTCTTCGACGGCGCCGAGCAAACGCGATCGCGCAATCACCGATTCGCGCAAATCGATGCCGTGTTCGCTTTGGAAGCGATCGCAAACAAAATCCAGTAACCGCTGATCGAAATCGTCGCCGCCGAGATGCGTGTCGCCGTGGCTGCTAAGAATTTCTACAACCCCTGCCTCCACCATGGCAATGGAGACGTCGAACGTTCCGCCCCCCAGATCATAGACCAGCAATCTTTCCATCTCGGGGGGATGGGGGTCGTAGGTCAGAACCGCGGCTGTCGGCTCGTTGATGATGCGCACCACTTCGAGCCCGGCCAGTTGTCCGGCTTCGCGCGTCGCCTCGCGTTGTCCTTCCGTGAAAAATGCCGGCACCGTAATGACCGCTTTAGCCACGGGATGGCCCAGAGCACGCTCCGCGCGCTGCTTCAGCGTGCGGAGAATCATGGCCGAGATTTCTTGGGGACGATAGGATTGGTCTCCAAGCGGGACGGTGACATCCTCTCCCATCTTGCGCTTGATCGATCGGATCGTGCGTTCCGGCGAAAGCGCATACTGGTTGCGCGCTGCCTTGCCGACCAGCAGTTTGCCTTGCGGGTCGAGCCCGACAACCGATGGGAGGATTGGGTCGCCATCCTCCGATAGCATGACCGGCCGCCCCGCTTCGATGACAGCCACTTCGCTGTTGGTGGTGCCCAGGTCGATGCCGATAATCACATCCATGGCAATTTCCTTGTGCTACAAACCGTTCGTCATTCCGAAATGGCCGTCGGGCGCTCTTCCTCGGTCGATTTTTTCTCGAATCGTGGCCGGATCGCGCGAACTTCCGCGGGGCGCAGCACGACGCCTTGCCACGAATACCCGCGTCGAATCTCCTCCACAACCTGACCAGGCTGGCCGTCGGCGTCGACGACTTCGACAACGATCATTTCCTCCGGGTCAACGGTGCGACCAATCGTGCGAATTCGGATAACACCCGCATTCGCCATGTTCCGCGCCAAACGTTGCTGTATCATTGCGAAACCACTCAACAAAGCACCGTAAAGGGTCTGTCGCTCGGCTCGCGCATCTTCTTCCATCTCTTCGATTCGCCGGCAAAGTCGGCGATGATAAGTTCGAGTCAATCGGCGCTGCCACCACCATTGGGCGGCAAAGAGTTCCTCAAGCTGAGAGAGCTTGGCTGAAACCGGCACGCCAATAATGGGCTCCGCGGCTCTTTTCCCATTGTTCGCGACCACGATCAAGCACTTCATCCAATTCTGCAAAGGCGCTGGCAATTGGTTTTCCGGCGGCCGAAAGATCGGCACTTTGTTTGGCTGCACCCGATCGAAACGTTGCGGCCGCTTCTCCCAACAAACTCAAAGCTGCTTCGAGGCGTTCTTCCAGCGCTCGAGAGCTCGCGCGTTTGCAGCTTGAGCTCCTGGCGGAGAGCCGTGAATTCTTCGACAAGGCGATACAGCCCGACCTGCGGTTCTTGGTGCTTAACCGGCGCAGAATCGTTTGCCCGGTAGGGCGGTTGCGAATCCGAATTCAGATCTCCCGTTGGTTGTCCGGGAGGTACCCCGTCTCCCAGATTGGCCCGCGCAGCCTCTTGGCGTGTCTCCTGCAGCCATCTCCGGAATTCTTCCAGGAATTGTTCGTCGTTGTTCTCTTCAGTCATGGAGCATCCGCCAGCTTGAGCAGGTCGGCGACAGGCAATTTAACGGTGCGCAGCCGAGCGAGGATGTCTCCCTCCAGAGTCGCCAGTGAATCGTGTGTGGACAAGGAGAATAGCCTGCGCTCGAGTTGGACTAGAGGATTGCGCAAATTGTCGAACGCGGCGCAGGATCTCGGCAAACCGTTCCGGGGCGCGATCGGGCGGGAACTCGCGTACAAGTTCTAAATAACGGGTGCGAATCTGGGCTTCGTCGGCATCGTTCGGCAGGCCAAGCGTTTCATAGGCGTCGATCATGAGTAGGCTACCTGGAATACAACGAGGCATTGTCCTAGAAAACAGACGTCGGTCACCTTTCGAATCATTCGTCCGGGCCGAGTTCATCCTCCATCTGGTCCATCATCGACGCCATGAAGTCCGGAAAACCTCGCGGCATACGGCCCGGGAAGCGACCCCTCCCGAAGGGCATCGAATCCATGGCTTCGCAGATATCTTGTACTTGGGACAACGTTGACTTGATCGAGGGGATCATCTGAGCGTATAGGGGATTTTGGCTCGCCAGCGCCAAGGCCAATGCCTGTTCGAGCTGCTTCTGCGCGCGCTTCGGGTCGCAGGCGAACGGGCCCTTCGACAAATCGATGTTTGTGGCCATGAGGAGAAAGGACGGCGATTTGGGGAACAGCTTCCTGCCGCGGTTGACGAGTTTTTCCAGCAGCGAGCGTTCTTGTAGGCTGGTCAGGAGCAAGCACACGTTCGTCAGATCGGACTCGGTATATTTGATTCGCGTCGTGCGCCTGAGGTAAGCAACAATCTCGCGCACGTGACCGGCTCTTCCCGTGTAATCGATCTTGCTTTCGACATAAGCCGCCATCAATTCGGCCAAGGCGCCGGCGGTGGCGCTGCTGACTTTCTTTGCCAAGGCCGTCTTCAAGTCCTGGTTGAAGCGCTGCTGCAAGGGTTTGGGAAGTTTATATCGAACGGCTTCGATCGCCAGGGCGTGCCAAAGCGGAGCAGGATCGGCCAGCGAGGCTTGCGCTTGCCGAATGAATTCTTCGGCTGCCGCATCCTGCCCCGCCTTGAATTCGAAGGCCGCACGACGGGCCATGGTTTGGTGCGGCTTGGCGTGATTGTCCGGCAGTTTGGTGAAGCGGGCAAACTCTTCACGGCCTTCCTGCCAGCTTCCTTTCAGAGCCAGGTGCCGGGCCAGCGCCAGCCGCGCCCAAGCTTCGTGATCGAAGAGTGAGGTATCGAGCGGCTTAAGGGCGCGGATGCGCTGGATATAGCCCAACACCTGCTCAGGCTCATCGCGTTGCACGTGAAAAGCAATGAGCTTCTGCATCGCTTCCACGTCTTCCGGAAATGCCACCAGCAGCCTTCTTGTGGCTGCAGCCATGCGTTCGGGCTGATCTTCGGACTCATGCAGTTCAATAAGCTCTTCGTGTGTCTTTCGCTGGGTCGGATCCAAATGCAGGCTCATTTGGAATGCTTCAGCAGCCTCATTGACAAGCTCCGATTCCGCTTTCTCCCAATCTTCGTCTGAGTCATCCCAATCGTCATCTTGATATGGAAAATCGCCTTCGTCGTCGTCCGCCATGTTGAGGAGCATTTCCCCGATCCGCCGCCAGACCAGGGCTTGCAGTTGGCGCGGCTCAACACCGGGCATGGCGGGACAGGTATCGAGGTCTTTAAGGAATTTCCGCCAATAACGGAGAGCTTCTTCAATATGGCCATGCGGCCCTTCCAAGCAGAGCGCATAGAACCGATTCCACTGGGGATCCCATGGCAACGGTTCGAGAACTGCTGCGAACTCGCGAGCCAAACGCTCTGCCTGAACATGGCCATGCCGGGCCAGTTCGATGGCATAGGGCTTCAAGAGAATTTCCGTCAACCGTTGAGACCAACGGGGATCGACCCGACGCAGGCTCAGGTGCAGGGGCCAACCAGCAGGTGCACGGCGCTTCCAATCGGCCTTCTCGAGAGCCTGTCGCAGCTGATTGAAGCGCTCCAACACCGGTTCGCCGAACAAGCTCGCTTCTAGCGCGGACAGTTGCTTGCGATGCTCTTCACTCTTTTCTGGAGCAGCGGTCGAGAGGAGAATCTGAGCGATTTTCTGAGCCGACCGCTGCGGATCGAGCCGAGCCCAGTTGGCGCGGGCTTGTTCCAGGTCCGTTCGCCGAAAGGCGGCGAGGCCCCGAACGAAATAGCGCCAGTCCGCCATCAAGGAACCACGCGGAATCGACTGCAACAACTCTAAAGCTCGAGCTTCGTCGCCGGAATCGAGTGCCGATAGCGCTGAGCGCACCTTGGCGGCTTCGTCGTGCAGCTCGGGAAGAGAGGCCGGCGTTTCTTCGGGGTGCAGCACTGCGCGATCGGCAAATTGCAACGATAGGCTGGCCTGGGCCTCAGGACTCGTGATTTTGTCCTGCATGGCGATGGCTTTGCTCGCAAGTCCAAGCTTGGGCAACAGCAAAACCAATTCTTCTAAAAACTCAGGAGTCGTTACGCCGAATTCGATAAAACTTCCAGCGACTTCTCGTCCGCTCTCCGTCATCCCGCCGGCGATCAGCGCCTTGATCCGCAGCAAGTAGGTTCGCTCGACCAGTTCCCGGTTTTCCGCGCTCGCATCCTGCCGAAAACAAAGCTTTGCCTGCTTGAAGGCATCTTTGACCTGCCCTCGGGCAATCAGCCGCTCGATTTCCTGTCGTGGACCGCCGCTCTTTGCTACGGCACCCTTGTCTTTTCGAGAATGTTGATGCCGCCTTGACATGACTGTGCCCGATATTATTCCAGTCCGATGGAGCCAGGCGCCCTCAGAATGGAGTATATGGGCCGCCGTTCCCAAGAACAAAGGACCGCTTTCCTTTAGCCGCTAATTGCCGGCAGAGTTTCTCCGCATATTCGGCGCTGCGTTCTTCGTTGTCTGAAGCCTTGCTTTCGTAAATCACATCATGCAGCCAGGCTGCCAACTCGACAGCTGGCAGGTTAAGCGCCAAAGGAGCTAGGCTCTCGATTGTTTCAATACACTCTGGACGTGATCGAGGGTGTGATAGAAGCGGCCGGACTCGGAATAGCGCTGGCGAACAGCTTCGAACGTTTGGTCGGCCCGGATGGCGTCAATATCCCAACCGCGAAATAGAGCGTGCCATTTTCGGCGCATCATCGGCAGGTTTTTCATGGCGCTTTCCGAAATCCCCTGGTATCTGCTCCAGCGGGGCTGAGCCGAATTGTAAACATCGTCGAGCCGTGGATTCAAGAGTTGGTACCATACCTCCAGAGTGGCCACATGCCGCCAGCGCGGGCAACCTCTCTGCATGACAGCTGCAATAGTCAGGAGTTCCGGTCATGACCACTTCACCCCGTCCGGAAACGGCGCTTAAGCCTCGCAGGCAAGGCAAACCGGCGCTTGCCGTATGGGGAACGATCCTCGCCATTTGCCTGGCGGCACTGATTGCGACTTACATGATGTTCGTCGAGCCTCCTCCTCCTCGCAAGATCGTCATCGCCGCGGGCAGTCAAAACGGCGCCTATTACCGCTTTGCCCAGAAATACGCGGCGGAGTTGAAAAAAGAGAAGCTTACGGTCGAGGTGCGCGAGACCGCGGGCTCGGTGGAGAACCTGGGGCTGCTGGGCGATCCTGCCTCCGGCGTCGCGGTCGCCATTGTGCAGAGCGGCGTGGCCGGGCCGGATGAGCTCGAGCGACTTTTATGCCCTGGGAAGCCTCTACCGTGAGCCCCTTTGGGTTTTCTATAGCGGCGGCCAACGAATCGAACGGCTCAGTCAGCTTGCAGGCAAACGCATCGGCGTCGGCCCACCGGGCAGCGGCACCTATGCCATCGCCATGCAACTGCTGGCCGTCAACGGCCTGAATGGCGCCGAACCAGCGAAAAACAAGTCGAATGCGGTGCTGGTGGACGGCAGTGTCACGGACGCGGCCAAAGCATTGCAACACGGGATGTTGGATGCCGCC
Organism: uncultured Gemmataceae bacterium; assembly: GCA_963748025.1. Taxonomy (GTDB): domain Bacteria; phylum Planctomycetota; class Planctomycetia; order Gemmatales; family Gemmataceae; genus CAVVHZ01. Next base: position 93,874 of record CAVVHZ010000015.1, on the reverse strand, counting down.
TTCTTCGTGGCAGCCTTCGACGCCGATTACATCCAAGGGCTATTGAACGATCGCAGCGTCCATCTGCTGAATTTCGATCAACACGAAGCCTATCATCGCAGATTTCGTTTCCTGGCGCCGGTTACTTTGCCTGAGGGCATGGTGAATCTCGGCCAGAACATTCCCGGCAAGGATGTCGCCTTATTGTCCCCAACAGCCATGTTGGTGGTTCGGAAAGACTTCCATCCCGCCTTGGTGCCGCTGCTGCTGACAACCGCCGCGCATGTTCACGGCCAAGGGGACGAGCTTTCCAATCCTGGCGAGTTTCCTTCCGAATCGTTCTGCGATTTCCCGGTTAGCGAGGATGCGAAGCGGTTTTACAAATCGGCCCTCCTGTGCTGCAACGGCTCCTGCCATTCTGGGTAGCCTCGCTGGTGGATCGCGCCAAGGTGATGCTCATCCCGCTCATCATGTTGATGATGCCCTTGATTAGAGCGGCGCCGCCGCTGATGCGTTGGCGAACGCGGCGCAAAATCTATCTCTGGTATTCGGACCTGAGGGACATCGACAAAAAACTGGCCGACGGCATGTCGGGCCCCGAACTGGACAAGCAGCTAGTGCGTCTGAAGGAGATCGAGCACCAGGTGGCCTATGTGGAAGTGCCGCTGAGTTACATGGAAGAGTTCTACCACCTGCGCCTGCACCTGGCGATGTTGCAGCAGCACCTGACCGCATTGAAAGGGCGCGAACCCAGCCGGGTGATTTGATGGGACGCATCATTCACAAGAGTGGCAAGAAAGTTCGGCCGAAAACGGCCGTAAAAGGCAAACGCTATCTCTGCGCCAGGTGCCGCAAACGGAGCCCGAAACCGGTGAAAACGCCGGCGCCTTGGTATTGCGACCAGTGTCTAAAGTGCGAGGCGAGCGTCGAGGCGTAAGCCCGACGAGTCGTCAAGCGGCATTTGCGTAAGTCTCAAGTGAAGACTCGCCGGGCTTACGCCTCGACGCTCGCTTCTCGATCGCTCAGTCACTCAATGCCGACCGATGTATTTCAGGCACATATCCGGCGCGAATCACCTCGACCATCGATTTCGGCGTCAGCACCTGAACCACTCCCGCTCTCGGGCGTGGCAGACGTGTCTGATATCCCGCCGGCGTCCATTCGAGCAATTCCTTATCCCACACCAGATAGGTATTATTTCCCCAAACATCGCGCTGGACGAAAACTCCGTTCGGCAATTCCTTCAGGTTTGCCTCGAACAAAGGCTTCGAGCGATCCTTGGCAATTCGCTCGGGGTGTAATTGATTGTCCATCTCGTCGGCTTTGGGCCGTGACGAACCGCCGGCTCGCGGATACGCAAGCTTCCAGGCGCTGCAGAAATCGATGAACCGTTGGTGACGGCATTCCGCCAGGGGCGATGGCCGGCGGCCAGGGCGGTCGCTTCATCGAGGAAAAACAGTTCGGTGTAAGAATTCGGCTTCATCAGCGTCCGCTTCCGTCCGCGGAATTCCAGCACGCAGACGAGCCAACGCTTCACCATCCATGGCCGTTTGATCCGGCCCTGATCGTCGTGCAGAATGCCCCGATTGCCCATGAATGTGCCCCGTTCCGGAGTGGCGATGAGGCGCCAAAGGGTGTCACGCGGTTCTGCCTGGGCATTTCTTGGCCCCCTGCGTATAATGAGACGTGATGAACGCATGGCTACGCATCGCTGTTGCTTTCGCTACCAGCTTGGTCCTGGCAATTCCGCCGGGAGCGTGCGGCTTGTTGATGCCCCATGCCCGAGTGGATTCAACTCCGAGCGACCGCAAAATCGTGTTGTCACAAACCGGTTCTTAAACCTCCGTGTGATTCGGGCAAAGTTCCGGCTCAGCCCATTTTGAAGTGCTGCTGTGCTTCATGACGATGTCTTGCCCCAAAAATCGATCCAGCCGAGTGTAACGCTCGACTTGGCGTTTGCCAAAGTAATCGACCTGACAAAGCCCGGCGGCGGGTCGCTCTGCGCCTGCAGAGGCTTGGGTCGTTGCAAACCAGTTTGGTCCAAATCTGCAAATCCTCCTGTGCGTTTGGCGTTGTTAGTCGGCAGCGCACTCGTCTCCGCGCCAATCTGTTTCGCGGCTTTGAGCCCATGCACTGCGTTCGTCGTGTGCGCAGTGGGTCTTGACATTCGTTTGGACAACTACAGGAGATTATTTCATGTTTACGAAATTAATAGCCGGATCATTTCTTTCGCTCGCGGTGTTGTGCAGCGCGAGCGTGGTAGCTCGCCAAAAGTCCGCAGATTGTTGCACTGCCGGACCTGCCTGCTGCTCGGAGAGCAGAGCCTGCTGCGATGCGACTGCTGCTGCAAGGCTGCTGTGAGACGGGCCAGGAATGCTGCGCCCAAAACCTGCCGTGTTGCGACGCCAAGCCAAGTTGCTGCGACGAAGCCGCTAAGTGCTGCGACGTTCCCATGCCCTGCTGCGATGTGTCGGCCAAGGATGTTCAGTAACCACTGAGATTCCCGGTTGAATTCGACTCTCGGCGGAAGCTTAGACTCCGCCGGGAGCCGTTTGGGCTACGGGCAAAATAGCTTCGTCGATCTTCGGCCCGAATTGAGCCCGCCGCGAAAGTTATGAAATTGCGCCATTTTGAAAGCCCTTTCGGTGATAAAAGAATTCTCGTTTAACCCGGAGCCAGCGGCGACGGCGGGCAGGCACCCGCTCGAATCGTATGGTTTGTGCGACCGCTGGATCAATGAGGCGATGGACGGCCACAAGTCCGCCGTCGCCGCTGGCTCCGGGTTAAACTATCTCCGCCAAATGGTCGAGTCGTTTTGATTTTGAGCCGATAAAAGTGCAACCTCAAAACTAGCAACCGCGATCGGGAACCTCTCCGCTCCTGATCAGGCCCGACTTTGCAGGAGGCAAGATCCCGATCTCGGCTTGCGCGTCGGGCTCAACCCGGCTGATTCTCCTTGCGTGCCATTGCGATCAGCATCGTCTCCGGGAGTTTTTCCACGCCGACTTGCCGAAACATGTTGACGACCTGGGCAGTCGTGTATTGGGCGTGGGTGCAAACGTGGAGCAGCACGTCTGCCCTTCGTGTCGCAAATCGGTTCACGCCGGTAGGCGCCGCTTCGTTTCCTGTAAACCATCTCATCCGAGCGATTCGGGCGTCAGGGTCCGCCAAGTAACTATCCCATCCCTGTTTCAGTGTGGACCATTGATGGCTCAGCTCTTGCAATGACTTGATTGCGCCCTCGCCCTGTTGGTTGCCGGGAATCTTTCCGGGCAGATCCCCAGGGGTTACTGCCTCCTCTTTTCCCTGCAACGCTGACAGCCATACATATTCGGCAGCATAAAGATGCAGGAGTGATTGCCAGATGGACCCTTGACCGATGGGAATGACTTGCGCACCTGTTCGTCGGTCAGAGCGGCAGCCGCAGTGAGCAGGTTGTCATTCACCCAAGCCCGGTGCTGATGAAGCCGTTGGATCAATGCGATTGGAGTTCATTGGTATGGTTCCTTGGTATCTTTCTGTGGTCATCACGCTCCGCGTGATGAATGGCACTTGTCAGGCGCACTCGCTCTTGGCTAACGCAGCGCGCTTCTCGGCGATAAATGGCAAATGGTGCCTGGCATGCCGCACCGATTGAAGCACCAATTGCCGCAAGGTGACTAGCCCTGTGCCCGTGTGGATCGCGGTTCGGTTCCACGCTTCGGGCGGCTGCATTTTGAGTATGCGGACGACGTGCCGACGAAGCGCCACGAACAAGTCGAGTTGTTCGCCAAGATCGAAGTTCTGATACCCGAGCCGTTGTATATAGAGGACGTTCATCCACATCCATGAGCAAGGGTCGGTCCAGCATCAGGGTGCGCTCGATGCGGTCGGTGAAGTAGATTTCGGTGTCCGCAAGGTGGCTAACCAATTCCTGCGTGCTCCATTTGCCTGTAATGGGCCAAGCCAAAATCTGCTCTCGGGTCATGCCTGCGAACGCTGCGTGCGCAAGAACTTCGATGCCCTGTTCGTAAGCGGTGATGATGTCGGCGATTGTCAGCGTGGTGTCGTCGTGCTGCATTGCCGCCATATATACGGGACCGGTCACTGCGAATCTCCTGTAGCCAGCGTTTATCGCATGGTGAGATTTTATCAGGACGGCGTATTTAAGTAGGATTGGTTTTTGGCAACGAAGTGGGTTAGTACCATGCCCACGGCTTTGCGTGGGCATGTGAGCCACAGGCCTTCCACAGATCGACCTGCGCACTTAAAGCTTTAGGAGTTCTCCAAACTCTCACCCTTGTAAAGGCTAGGTTCGCTACGAATCCACACGTGCCCAAAATGCCCACGCAAAGCCGTGGACATGGCACCAAGCGAGAGCGGAACCGCTCATTCAGGCGAATGCGCCTACCCGAAAATCCTGGTTCAGCGTGTCGTAACCAGCTCCGTCTGCGGATTGAGCCGAGCCTCTTCGTGCATCGCCAACCTGTTTCATGCTTGCAGAAAAGCATGCGAGCTGGCTTCGATGATGTCGGTGCTGACGGCTTGCCCGCGCTGGCGTCGGCCGTTGTATTCCACTTCGACACAAACCTCGCCCTGGGCGTCCTCCCCGGCACTGACGCTGCGCACCGAATAATCGCGGAGCTTCACCTTCATGCCGGTGATCCGTTCCATGACCTTAAAGATGGCGTCGACCGGCCCGTCGCCACAAGCAGCGTCGTTTACCTTGCGGCCATCGACATGGCCCAAACAGACGGCAGCCATCGGCATAATGCCGCTGCCGGCGCTGGTGTGAAAGCTTTCGAGCGTCCAAAGCGCTGGCCCGGAGTGAATCTGCGCTTCGGCAAGAGCGGCGATATCGGCGTCATAGATCACTTTCTTGCGGTCGGCCAGCGTCTTGAAGGAATCGAAAACCTGCTGCAATTGCACGTCGTCCAGGTGGTAGCCGAGATGAATCGTGCGCTCGCGCAGGGCGTGTCGGCCGCTGTGTTTGCCCAAGACGAGATCTGTATTGTCGAGGCCAACGTCTTCGGGCTTCATGATTTCGTAAGTCGTGCGTTCTTTCAAGACACCGTCTTGATGAATCCCAGCTTCGTGAGCGAACGCGTTTTGCCCCACGATCGCCTTGTTCCGTTGAACTTGGATACCCGTCACGTGGGAAACCAATTTGCTGGTCGGCACCAGGCGACGCGTATTGATCTTGGTGTGCAGGTGGAAATAGTCGGAACGCGTCGCAAAGCCATGACGATTTCTTCCAAGGCACAGTTGCCGGCACGTTCGCCCAAGCCATTGATGGTGCATTCGATTTGGCGGCGCCTCGCGAATCGCCGCCAAGCTGTTCGCCACAGCCAATCCAAGATCGTTGTGACAGTGGACGCTCAGCACGATTTTGTCGATACCGGGAACCGTTCGTTTCAAGTGACGAATGGCGGCGGCATATTGTTCGGGCACCGCATAACCGACGGTGTCCGGAATGTTCACCGTTGTCGCGCCTGCCTCGATGACCTTTTCCACGATTTCCGCCAGGAAATCGAGCTCGGTGCGGGCGGCATCTTCGGCGGAGAATTCGATGTCGTCGCAAAAATTCTCCGCGGCGCTCTACGCTCGACACGGCCCGGCGGATGATTTCGTTCTTGGCCATGCCCAGCTTAAATTCGCGATGAATCGCGCTCGTTGCCAGAAAAACGTGAATGCGCTTTTGTGCCGCGTCACACAAAGCCTCCCAGGCGCGGTCGATATCCTTGTCGTTGCAGCGGGCCAGGCCGCAGATGATGCGCCTTCTACCTGCCGGGAAATGGCCTGCACGGCCTCGAAATCGCCGGGGGAAGCAATGGGGAACCCAGCTTCGATTACATCCACGCCAAGGTCTTGAAGCGCCTGGGCGAGCTCGAGCTTTTCCGGAAGATTCATGCTGCGCCAGGAGACTGCTCGCCATCGCGTAAGGTGGTGTCAAAAATCAGGACTCGATCGGAGGCTGGCATAACATCGCTCCCTACAGACAAAAAAAGCCCTGGGACTCGGAAGTCCCAGGGCCGGTGTCAGCCATTTCAGTAAAGCTTGTCGGCTGCGTACCTAGGACCGATTCCCTCGAAGGAGGATAAGCAGGTCAAGAAGTAGGATTCGCTTTCGCACGGCAATTGCTCGATCTGAAAAAGGTAGCAGCTTCGCATAATCCTAGGAGGCAATGGCAGAAAAATCAATGGAGATTCGAAGGAATCTGCTGCTCAAGCTTGCTTTTGAACCGAGGGGCCGCCCACGGGAGACTCTTCCAAATTGCGAGCCATTCCTCCACACAAGCATCGGAGGGCATGCGCCAATCGCCGCGCGGCGACAAACTTACGGAGCCGACTTTGGGACCGTCCGGCAAAGCAGATCTTTTGAACTGACTTGCAAAAAAGCGGCGCAGGAACACTCAGAGCCAAGCATTGATCTCTTGAATCGAATGCCCTTGAGAACTTCGCCTGGGTTGCCAAGTATTCAATCTTTGCGGGCGTCGAGCCGAAGCGGAGAAAGTGATACAAGAAGAAATCGTGAAGTTCATAGGGGCCTATCGTGCGTTCGGTAGCCTGCGTCACGCTGATGCCTTCTGCGGGGGGCAAGAGTTCGGGTGAGATCTCGGTAGCCACCACATCCAACAGCGTTTTGCGGGTCTCCCCGTCGAACTCGTTTTCCGCGGCCCAGCGCACCAGGAACTTCACCAGCGTTTTCGGTATGCCAATGTTGGGGTTGTACATGCTCATGTGATCGGCGTTATAGGTGCACCAGCCCAAAGCCAGTTCGCTTAGATCGCCCGTGCCGATAACGAATCCAGCGTTCATGAGAATATTGGTCCGCACGCGGGCCTGGATATTCTCGAACACCACGTCTTCACGTCGGTGGGCCGGTAGATCGCGAAGTTGGCGCGTCAGTTGTTCTAGGTTCAGAGAAGAGGGATCGAGCCCAAAGGGGCGATGGCCAATCGCCTTAATCTCATCGAGGCAAAGCTGACGGATGTCGATCTCGCGAGCGGTGATAGACAAGTCGCTCATCAGCGCTTGGGCGTTTCGGCGCGTTCGCGCGCTCGTGCCGAAACCGGGCATGGTGAAGCCCCGAATGCCGCTCCGATCTAGGGACAGGCGATCAAAGGTCTTGCAGGCCACCAACAGGGCAAGCGTGGAATCGAGGCCGCCAGAAACGCCGATGACGATGTCAGGTTTGTTCAGATGCTCCAGGCGCTGACTGAGACCGGAAACCTGGGTGAGAAAGATCTCTTCGCAACGCTCGCGCAATTGATCCTGGCCACTGGGCACAAAAGGCTGGCCTTCGATAACCCGATGTAGGCGGCCCGGGCCTCCAGACCGCGGCAGCTCGAAGCGTATGCGCCGAAAGGCAGGCTCCTCGTCCGATTCGAGCCGCCCGTCGCTGAAGCTTCCTTGACGCATGCGGTCGGCTTGAATCTGATCGAGGTCGATTTCGCTGACGATGAATACGTCGCCCCTCTCGAAACGACGCGACTCAGCCAACAGATTGCCTTTCTCCGCTATCAGACAATGGCCGCCAAAAACCAAGTCGGTGCTGGATTCGCTAACGCCCGAGCCAGCGTAAACGTAACCGGCCAGGCAGCGGGCCGATTGACTGACAACCAGTTGTCGCCGATAGGCAGATTTGCCGATGATTTCATTGCTGGCGGAGAGGTTGATCAACAGTGTAGCTCCCGCCATGGCCTGGTGCGAGCTGGGCGGCACGGGAACCCAAAGATCTTCGCAGATTTCGATGCCCAGAACCAAGCCGGGGACATTGGTTGCTTCGAATAGCAAATCGCGACCGAAGGGGACTAATTGCGTGCCAATGGAGACCGTGGTGCTCCGAGCCTTGAAAGCCGATGCGAACCAGCGGGCTTCGTAAAATTCCTTATAATTCGGCAAATAACTCTTAGGAACCACGCCGAGGATGCGGCCGCCTTGGATGACAACCGCGCAATTGAAAACCAGGCCATCCACCTCGAGCAGCGCCCCGACAACGAAAATCCCTCGATAAGGATCGCTGCTCTGATTGACCAGGTCCACGAGCAGCCGGCGCTGCTTCGAGCAGGGATTGTTGATGGAAAAGGTCGCCACAGGTGTAGCCAGTAAGACATAATTCCGGAAAGACGAGCACGCCGGCATCATCTTGCACTGCCGCGACTTAACATTTCGCAGAGGTTTGCCAGATTCTGTTTGCAGTCGCCGATACGCACTCGGGGGGCCGCTGCCGCAACTCGAACCATGCCATGCCAGCTCATGGAGCGTCTCCGCAAGGACAACGGAACATCTACATCCAGAATACGGAAGTGGCCCGGAAGCAATGGGCAGCAGCGAGAACCGCGCGAACAGGTTGGGTATTCCTTGAAACGAATTGCCTCCGTCGGCAGGGCGTCGAATGCCCAACCAGCCATTATAACGGCATGGATCTTGCAGAATTAGCCAGGCTAGAGAAGCTGGGTAAGTCTCCAATGCTTAGGTGCATAAGCATGTCCTTCTACGCTCATTCTGTCTCTCCCTGTTCGGAAGTTGGAGCCGGTATTTCGAAGGCTGCCAAAAGCCAAAGAGATCCGGAGCTAGTCGCCACCAGGCTGCTCACTTATTTGCGGCGGCGCTGGCGCTTGCCTCGACTGAGTTATGCCTCGTTTCCCGAGGTCATTCCGCATGGTTGGGAAACTTACACCTACCGGTTTCAGATGCAAAAGTGCACCGGTTTGCCCAGTACCTTGCTGTGCCCGTTGATCGCACGTATCTACGCCAGCCCGGTTGGGCTTGCCAACGCACGACGAGAGTGGTGCATCGAGGATTATTTGAGGCCCATCGGCTTTCCGGTCGCCAAATGCCTCTTCCTCGAAGAGAATTGCGAGGTATTCGGCGGGCCTTTTCTGATCAGCGAAAGGGCCGAAGGCGAAAACCTTCCTGACTATCTTTATCACCATCCCTGGACAATTCTCGGTCTGCCTCGCAGCTTGGGCTGCTTGCATGCAGAACTACATCAACTACCCTTAGACCCGTCCCTGGCAGCCACCGAGTCGTTCTTGGATCGGCAACTGAACGAAATAGAATCGCCTTATTGGCAAGTACGATTTGGCAGAACTGAAACCAGGCTTTTGCTGGCTGCGCAGGCGGCAGGCCAAAACCAGAAACGCGGCCCGCCATTCTCCATCTAGATTTTCACCCGCTTAATCTGCTCTATAGCGGCACAAGTGGGTTCACGGTGCTCGACTGGTCACAAGTGGACGTGGGGGACCGGCATGCGGACGTGGCCGTCACCAAGATGTTCCTCGATTGCATGCAAATCGACCAGACCGGCTGGTGGCCGCGGTTCAATTATTGGGGAGGCCGCTATCTGTTGTGCGCCGGCTACTTGGCGGCATATTGCCGGCACCTTCAGCTGAATCCGGTCACTTTGGCTTATTATTCGGCTTGGGCTGCGTTACGCCGCCTTTGCATTTACGGGGCCTGGTTGAAGGCCGGGCCAGCCGCCTATGGAACGAAGCCGGCTTCCTTGGGAAAGCTTACACAAGCACATGTCGATAGGTTCTGTCGCTATTTCGAGCATCATACTGGCGTTGCGATCGCATTGCAGGTCGACGAGAACATCCCTGCGAAACTGGTGAGGGCGAATCCCACGCTGGCTTCGCAGGCATTTTTCGACTAATTCAGAATCACGGCGAATTCCCGGTTAATCTTGCAAACCGGCTGGCGGTTTGTAATCCAAGAAGAGGCATTGTGCACCGGGAGGCGACCAAAGCGATGGCTGAGCTAACTCATTTTGATGAGCGTGGCGGCAGTCGCATGGTCGATACCAGCGCCAAGCCGGAGACACTGCGCAAAGCCAAGGCCAGCGGGCTTGTGCGCATGCAGCCTACCACCGCAACTCTCATTGCCGATCGCAAGCTGGCAAAAGGGGATGTGCTCGAGGTGGCTCGGCTGGCGGGGATCATGGCGGCCAAGCGGACTGCCGATCTGATACCATTGTGCCATCCGCTGCCATTGACATCGGTGCGTCTCGAATTGAGCTTTCGGGATGCCTCGACTTTGCGAATCGAAGCCACGGCCCGGGTTATCGCCCGCACGGGAGTGGAAATGGAAGCATTGACGGCAGTCAGTGCCGCCTGCTTGACGGTCTACGACATGTGCAAAGCCGTCGATCGTTCGATGTCCATCGAATATATTCGCTTGGAAGAAAAGAGCGGCGGTCAAAGCGGAACGTTCATTCGGGCTGATTAGGGGGACGAAGTTTATATGGCTTCTTCGACGCCACCAATTGGCGCCGCCTCCCCCGTAGATAACTACGGGCCGATTGCCCAGGACATGGAAGCAGTCGAGCGGATTTTGGCCACCACCCTGGGAAGTCAGCGGCCTGCCGTAGCCCAATTGATCCAGCACCTGCAACACTTTCAAGGCAAAAGGCTCCGTCCCGCATTGTTGCTGCTCACCGCTCAGGCCTGCGGCCAAATTACGCCGGCGCACCATACCTTGGCGGCAGTCGTCGAGATCATTCACACGGCAACCTTGGTTCACGACGACGTGCTCGATACCGCCTCGGTGCGCCGCCACGTGCAGACGATTAATGCCGGTTGGGGCAATCGCACGAGCATTTTGCTTGGGGACTACTTATTCACGCATGCTTTTCACCTGGCTAGCAGCGTGGACGCACGAGCCTGCAGCTTGATCGGCGAAGCCACGAACCGGGTCTGCGAGGGCGAATTGGAGCAGAACACCGAGCGCGGCAACGTCGAACTCAGCGAAGCTTCCTACCTCGACATCATCGACGGCAAGACCGCCGAGTTGACCTCTTGCTGTTGCCGGCTCGGCGCATTTATGCCGACATGCCTGAAGATGTGGTGCAAGGCATGGCCCGGTTTGGCCGTTGGTTGGGCGTGGCGTTTCAAGTTGTCGACGATCTGCTCGACCTGGTGGGCGAAGAAAAAACTACCGGCAAATCGCTAGGCACTGACCTCGAACAGCAAAAGCTCACGCTGCCGATCATTCGGCTGCTAGAGGCGCTCGGCTCCCGAACCTCGTTCCCGATTGATGCAAATCCTGGCCAGCCCCGGCAATCACAAACGCGAGCAACTGCGCCTTTCTTGGCCGACAGTGACGCTCTGACCTACGCGAGGGACCGCGCCAAAGATTTCGCCTCCCGAGCGTGCGTGGAGTTGGCCTGTTTGCCCGTTTCACCTAGTAGACAAGTTCTGGCTGCCCTCACCGAACGCGTGGTACATCGCTCGCACTGACCAGGCGAGCGTCGAGGCGTCAGCACAACGAGCCTAACCGATTTGCTAATCATCCACTCGTAGCTTCGGGTCTCGACATTATCCGAATATCTCTAACGATTAGCGAAAGGTGAGACTCGTCGGGCTAACGCCTCGACGCTCGCCCGCGCCGCATTTTTGTTCTTTAGTTCGGGTGGCGCAAGAACGGCTGCCGCGTGTTCGCAGCAATCGCAAGACGAGCGGCGCTTCCTCGAAGCGTTGTTTTCTTGTGCGCTCCGACCGCCACTCTGCGGTATCCTGTCTACTGATTTCCGACTGACTACCGATTACTGGATAACGTCTCTGGAGTTTACTATGCCAGACCCAAATCCCGCCCCAACCGGCCCAACCAAGGAGCAGCTCAAGCAAGCCTTCAAGGCGTTCAAGAAAAGGCTCAAGCTCACGCAATTGGATGAAGATTCACGACTCAGCCGTAGCCCCCTATCGAGCGACAAATTCAAGATCCTGGCCATCACGCCGCCAAACCAGTTTCCCCAGGAGGTCTGGGACGAACTAGTCAACCAAGGCAAGCTAAAGAAAGCAGGGCAGGGAACTTACGAGGTGATTGGGGAATGAGGGGAAAGAAGTTGGCTGGCGGCAAATGAGCGACTATTTGCTCGCAGCCAACCTGTCGTGGGCTCGCATAGTGTCCCAAATGCGAACGGTCAGATCGCCTGAAGCGGAGGCGAGGCGGGAGCCATCGGGCGAAAACGCAATGGCGTGGACGTAAGCTTCGTGGCCGCGGAGCTCGGCGACCAATTGATGGGAATGCGTGCCCCAGAATCGAATGACATTGTCGGCACAGGCGCCCACCACCCGGGAACCATCGGGGGTGAAGGCGACGCCATAAACATTCGACCCTTGTTTGAGCACGGCAACTTCCTGCCAGTTAGAAGTATTCCAGAGCCTGATGGTGCCGTCCGTCGTGCCGAGGCAAGCAAAGAGCCATCCGGGTGAAAGGCGACCGCATAGGCGCCATCCATGTGTCCGTGCAGTGTCTGCACCATCGCTCGCTTTTCCACGTCCCAAATTCGGATCGTGCGATCGCTCTTGTCTCCTGCCGACGCTAACCAGCGACCATCCGGACTGAATGCCACATCGCGAATTTCGTCCTCGTGCCCGCGCAAGACGCCTACCTCGTTGAAACCTTCCACATCCCACAGCCGAATTTGTTTATCGGCGCATCCAGCCGCAAGCAGCCGGCCATTGGGGCTGAATGCCAATCGTGTATCTCTCCACCAGTCGGAAGGCACGTTAAAGCGGTGCACTTCGTTGCCGGATTCCACGTCCCATAGATGCACCGCCTCTCGATCCCGGCTTGCCAGTAGCCGCCCGTTCGGATGAAACGCCACCGCTGCTACCACTTTCTTGTCGCCGTGATTTAGCGACATAAGCTGGCGGCCGGTCGTCATGTTCCAGATCCGCACCGTGCCGTCCCAACTTGCCGAGGCAACGCGCTCCCCGTCGGGGTGAATCGCCACATGATACACAAAACCTGTGTGGCCTTTGAGCACTCCATTGCGCTCTACCATCTGTGCATCCCAGATTCGAGCCGTGCCGTCCCCGGACACGGAAATGATCTTGCTCCCATCGGCGGTGAAAGAGACGCGAAAGATCTCAGCGGTGTGGCCGTGCAGAATGGCCAACGACTCACCGGTCGTCGTGTCCCAAAGTCGTATGGTGCGGTCCTGAGAACCGGAGACGAGACGCTTGCCGTCAGGACTGAAAGCCACGGAATTCACCCATCCCGTGTGGCCTCGACATATAGCCACAGGCTGGCCCGTGGAGCCATCCCAGATGCCGATGGTTTGATCCATGGAGCCAGTGGCAAAGCGGCTTCGATCCTGGCTGAACTCGATACTGGCTATCCCATTGGTGTGCTGATGGGAGGTATGCAGAAGTTTTCCGGTATGGGCGTCCCAAAACCTCAAGGTAAGTCCGGGATAGCTTTCGGTGGTAATGAGCCGGTCGCCTTGATGGTTGAAACACATGCTCCCGGCGATATGAGTGTGTCCAGCGAGAGTCGCGATCGCCTTTCCTGTAGATAGGTCCCACAACACGGGGTCAACCTTACCCGCCTCGGTCAATGCGGCAATGCTGCCATCGGGACTGATGCTCATGCCGTTGCCGATGCCTTTAGGCGCCCGGAACGACCCCATTAGCTCCCCTGTTCTTGCGTTCCAAGTGCGTACCGTGCGGTTGCTGGTGTAGGAAAGCAGTCGCGCCGAATCTGCGGTAAATTGAGCCGTGTACAGGGGCCGGTCGTGTTTGGGCAAGACTGCAAGAATGCGATCGGATTCGATGTCTCTGAGAATCAGCGAATGGTCCTTCGTCAAGTACAAGAAAGTTCGCCCATCGGGGCTAAGACGAGATTCCCAGATTTCAGGCGTGTTCGGGTAGGATCTCACTCTTTTGAGGTTGGCGGGATCCCAGACGCTGGCTTGGCCATCCAACCCAACGAATAAAGCACGAGTGCCGTCTCGTGAGAGTCCCACATTTTTAGCCTGTGGTTCACAGATGCGCAAAACGTGTTGAGAAGAATCGAGCCGGCTAAAAAAGTGCCGCCATTCCCAGTTGCGATACTCCTCGGGCGCGGCTTCGAGAGTGCGAAATGCGCTGCCGACATTATGGAGCTGAATCGCCGAGGCCGTGGCCCCGAGATTGGCGCGATACCTTTCCCAACGCTCCAGTCTCTGATTGCGTTGTGCCTCTGCCGTTTGCTTGGCCTCTTCGCGAAGTGCGTCTTCGGCGCGCAAATAGCTATTGGTTACCAAGAGAAAGGCGATCGCGAATACGCAAATGGTGCCGATGAGGGATACTGCTAAAGCGGGATTGCGGCGGCACCAGCGGCGACATTTTTCCAATTCGCCAATCCGCCTGGCGCGGATAGGTCGATCTTCCTGAAATCGATGCAAATCGTCAGCAAGATCCAAGGCCGTGGCATAGCGAAGATTTGGCTGCTTCTCCAAACACTTCAGGCAAATCGTTTTCACGTCGGCAGGCAAGTCGCCATGAAGGCTTGCGGGCAACGAAGGCTCTTGGTGGCGGACCAGGTCCAACGTTTCTACCGACGTGGCGCCCTGAAAGGGAACGCGGGCCGTCAAAAGCTCATAGAGGATCACGCCAAGGGCGTAAATATCGATGCTTGGAGTTGGGGTCGCTCCAGCCACCTGCTCGGGCGCCATGTACTCCGGCGTGCCGATCAAGGTGCCGGCGAGCGTGTGGCAGCGGCCCGGTTCGTCCTGATCGTCGCCCAGTTGCTTGGCCACGCCAAAGTCGGCGATCTTGGGCTCGTCGTCAAGACCCATCAATACGTTGGCAGGCTTCAAATCGCGGTGGATGACTCCCGCTTGATGAGCATAGTGAGTCGCCCGGGCCAGTTTTTCTACGATGGAAGCTGCATAGTGCGGCGCTTGTTGCTTTCCCGCATGCTGCGCCAGGCTGCCGCCGCCCACAAATTCCAGGGAGATAAACAAGCTGGCGTTTAGCTCGCCCGGCAAAGCCGCAGCCGTGCCGATCTCGAAGACTTGAATGATGTTGGGATGCTGAAGCTTCGCGACTGCTTCGGCCTCGGCTCTGAACCGCTCTCGAAAGAACGGATCGGAAAGGGCTACGCCGCGCAACATTTTGAGGGCAACCGTACGGCGCAGGTCGAGGTGCATGGCCTTATAGACGATGCCCATGGCGCCCGAGCCGATTTCCGAAAGGATTTCGTAGCCGGGCACCTGCGGCCAATGGAGTCTGGCATGCAGGTTTGCAGAGTTCTTGGCGACTCCGCCGGCATGTAGCACCCTGGTGCTCAGGCGATCTTCTTCGGCAATCGAGGATGAGGAACCAGAATCCGAGCGCGAAGTGGGCAACCAGAAGGAAGAGTCCTCGGTACTCATGTTCGCATGGTGTCGCGAGTAAAGGTGGGAGCAAGTGACCCTATTAGGTTATGGGATGGTTTCGGGGGTCTGTCAAATTGGCAGCCTAGCCGTTGGGAAAGGCGCCAGCTTCCGAGCAGGCCAGAAATCGTAGTAGCGGAAGTCGCCAGACTTCCGATCCACGTTGCAAACTGATGTCGGCCGGTCAGGTACGAACGGAACTCTGGCGAGTTCCGCTACGAATCAACTTTCGCAACCAATCGATTCCTTGTAAAATGATGGCAGGAAGAATGGAACCGGAATCACGAATCCCGAAGTTGAGATTTGGGAGGTGTCGTCGAATTCGAACGAAAACTCTCGCACACTGCTGCGCAGGGCGACTACTTGGAATCCGTTTTCTTCGCGCGAGCACGATCGGATGGCTGAATTGCTCGAAACGGGCCGATTGGGGAACTTCAGCGCCGAAAGAACAAAGGGAAATGGACACCTACGAACGCCTTGGTTCGCTCCTCGGGATCCTCCATTCCGAGGCACGGCAGGCGTTAAAGAACGCGCCGCCGATTCATGAGCCGGCATCCTCTCAATCCTGCGCGAGCGGGCGAACGCTCGTTGGGCGAGCAACAACTGATCTGCTCGGCATCAACCTGGCGCATAATACTGGCTTCGGTTCCGAGCGGATTCGCGAAGGGGTATTCCCGTAGCTTTCGAATTATGCATCTCCATTTTGACTATTACTCCTCACGCCGCTCAGTAACCTTGAGCTTTCCCCAGGCGCCATCCCCAGCAAAGTGTAAGCCCTCAACAGAGGATTCTTTTGCTTAGCCGCCCGCACCAACGCTTCAAAGGCAGCCTCGTCGTGCTCGCTCACGAATAGCTTGAGCAGCAGGCTATCGCTGACGCCGGTAGCATCATGAGCCAGCACCATTTCGCGGATGCTGGCAACCGCCTGCTGCAAATCGTCGTTGGCCATGGGATTCATCTCGGGCCTGTAGGTCTTCCTTAGATACTGCACGAACTTGGCCGGGCAGTCCCTGATTATTTCGGATTTTCGAGGCTTTTGATTCGCGACGCAGAGCGTCCGGGCGTGCGTTACCACGCGGAGCGTGGGAACGAGAGTAGAAGTGAGGAGTCCGAGATCTCGCCGGCGACGAAGTACTGACTCAGCCTGGATGTCGGGAGTGGAAGTGCGGTTCATCGGGGACACAAAGCAAATGACCGTGTACAATTGCGTGCTTTCAAGCGAACCGGCGTGGAACAAACTAAGAGAACTCTCCTCCCTTGCGCTGAGTTATCAGTGATTCGGTGCCTTTCTTTATGAGGCCAGTAATGGACGCCGCGGGCACTGCCTCCGATCCTGAGCGTTTTCGCTCCTATTTGTTGCTCCTGGCGCGTCCGACTCGACCCGCTGGTTCGGGCCAAGGTGGGCACTTCCGATATCGTGCAGCACACCTTGATGGAAGCTCACCGCGATTTCGCCCAATTTCGCGGGCGCACCGTCGGCGAGCAGGCAGCTTGGCTGCGGCAGATTCTGGCCCGCAACCTCGCGAATGTCGTTCGCGATCTGCGTCGCGACAAGCGCGACGTGAGCCGCGAGCAGCCGCTGCAAATTGCCTTAGATGAATCGGCATCGCGGCTGGAAGGCTGGTTGGCGGCGGAGCAATCCTCGCCTAGCCAGCATGCCCTTCGGCACGAACGAGCGGTCCTGCTTGCTGAGGCGCTGCGACTTTGCCCGAGAATCAGCGCGAAGCCGTGGTGCTGCGCCACTGGCAGGGCTGCTCGCTCGTCGAAATCGGCGAGCGATTGCAGTGCACGACCGCAGCAGTCACGGGGCTTTTGCATCGCGGCTTGCGCAATCTTCCGTTCGCGCCTTCGCGACCTGGAGTGAGATATGAATCCTACGCCGGACGAATCGACAAGAGACCACCAGCTCGAAGAAATTCTCCATCAGCACCTGCAAAAGGTGGATGCTGGAGAATCGCAGGATCGCAACAGCTTGCTGAAAAAATACCCGGAATTCGCCTCGGAATTGGCTGCCTTCTTTGCCAGCCAGGATGCAGTTTCCCGGATGGCTCGAGGCATGGCCGAGCCGGCGGCGTTCGCCGAGAACGCCGCCGAAGCGCCCACGCTGGCCCCGAATAATTCACCGATGTCGTCGGCTGGACCGCGGATCCATTATTTCGGCGACTATGAGCTATTGGAGGAGATTGCTCACGGCGGGATGGGCGTCGTATTCAAGGCTCGTCAAGTCAGCCTCGATCGGCTTGTCGCTCTCAAAATGATCCGGTCCGGCCAACTGGCGTCGCCCGACGATGTTCGTCGCTTTCGCACCGAGGCCGAATCGGCTGCCAATCTGGATCATCCACACATCGTGCCCATCTACGAAGTCGGCGAGCACGATGGCCAGCAGTATTTCAGCATGAAGCTGATGGAAGGCGGCACTTCTCGGGAGAGATCGGCCGCCTGCAACAAGAGCCACGCGAGGCAGCTCAATTGCTGCAGACCGTCGCTCAAGCCGTCAGTTACGCACATCAGCGCGGGCATACTCCATCGCGATCTAAAACCTGCCAACATTTTGCTGGATGGCCAGGGTAAGCCCCATGTGACCGATTTTGGCCTGGCAAAGCGCGTCGAGGGCGATCAGGGGCTGACCCAATCGGGCGCTATTGTCGGCACGCCCAGTTACATGCCTCCCGAGCAAGCGGCAGGCAAAAAGGGGCTTACCACGGCGGTGGATGTCTACAGCCTGGGCGCCATCATGTACGAACTCCTGACGGGCCAGCCACCGTTCAAGGCCGAGACGCCGCTGGATACGGTGTTGGAAGTATTGGAGAAGGAGCCGGAAGCGCCGCGAAAGCTAAATCCAGCTATTGATCGCGATTTGGAAACGATTTGTCTGAAATGTTTGGAAAAAGAGCCATCGAAGCGTTATGGCTCGGCCGAGGCATTGGCGGAGGAGCTGCTGCGCTGGTTACGCGGGGAGCCGATCCTGGCGCGGCCCGTTGGAAGCGGCGAGCGTTTATGGCGATGGTGCCGGCGTAACCGGCCAATCGCCGCGGCTCTGGCAGGACTACTGGTTTCGCTGTTGGCGGGAACTTTAGTTGCTTCGGTTTTGGCTGTCGCTGCCTCGAGAAGTGCCGGCGCGCGGAGAAGAGTGCTCAACGGGCGGACTTAGAGGCGGTCAATGCCAAGGCTAGTGAATTATCGGCCCGGCAGAGTGCGACCCAAGCAACACTGGAAAAGGAAGAAGCGTCTCGCCAACGCGATGAGGCTAGAGCCAATGCGTATGTGCTTGGGGTCAACTTGGCTCAGCGTGCCTGGGATGAGGGGCCTGCGGATCGCGCCACTGAATTATTGAATGGGATCACGACAGCATCTGGGAGCAAGGACCTGCGGGGTTTCGAATGGGATTACCTTTCCCGGCTGTGTCAGTCCGCGCGGGCGCTCAGAGGGCATCAGGGGACGGTGCGAAAGGTCACTTTCAGCTTGGATGGAAAGCGTCTGGCTTCGGGGGACGCAAACGGCACCATCAAGATCTGGAATGCGACAACTGGCAAGGTGCTTTCCTCTCTCAACCTTGCCAAGGAACTGGTCCGCGGTTTGGCCTTTAGCCGGGACCTCAGACTCATCGTCATTTTGAACGCCGATGAAACAGTAAAGGTTTGGGATGCACAGACCGGCAAACAGTTACTTTCCATCAAGGGAAACCCAGGTTGGCTTGCGGATGTGGCGTTCAGCCCGAATGGCCAACAACTGGCTTCCAGCAACGTGAAGGGGATCATCTCGATATGGGACGCGAAAACGGGGAAGGAACTTGTTTCATGCAAAGGCCATACGGGGTGGGTCCATGGCATAGCGTATAGTCCGGATGGCCAGCGCCTTGCTTCCGTAGGGGATGACAAGACTCTGAGGGTTTGGGATGCCTCCACTGGCAAAGAACTGTTTTCTTGCAGCGGACATACGGAGTCGGTCCATTGCGTGGCATTTAGTCCGGATGGCAAGCGTCTGGCCACTGGGGCGAATACGCTGAAGCTGTGGGACGCAACGAGCGGCAAAGAACTTTTCTCTGCCGGTGGCCACATTATTGGCGTGAACTGTGTGGCCTTTAGCCCAGACGGTAGGGCGCTCGCCTCCGGGGACGGGGAAGGCGCCATCCACGTCCGAGACGCGGAGACCGGCAATCAGCTCTTTGCCCTGAAAGGGCACTCCGGTGCGGTGGCCAGCCTGGCGTGGAGTCCCGATGGTCGGCACCTTGTCTCAGGCAGCGACGACTGGACGGCGAAAGTCTGGGATTTGTCCACTTGCAATGGCCGGTTTTCGTTTAAAGCCCATTCCCACGTCGCAAGCCTTGCATTCAGCAAGGACGGCAGCCGCCTAGTCTCAGGAGGCGACAAGGCTGTGAAGCTGTGGGACCCTGCCACCCATACAATGCTCCGTTCATTCGACGCCCCGTACCCGTATGTCGAGGGCGTTGGAATAAGTTCAGATGGCCAACGCATCGTCTATGGCTGTCGAGGGGGATTGATAGAAGTATGGGATGTGGCTACCGGCAAGCAAACCCTGTCGGTAGAGACCAAAGCAACCGCGCCCATCGTGGCATTCAGCCCGGATGCCAGAGAAATTGCCGTGGGCGACCGCCGAGGCAACCGAGTCAAGGAATTGGAGGTAACGACCGGCAAGGAACTTTGGTCCCGCCAAACGACGTTTTCCTCAGTCAACTACGTTGCATTCAGTCCCGGCGGTGGCCAAGTCTATACGGGAGCCATAGACGGAACGGAGCAGGTATGGGAAAGTATCACCGGCAAATGGATATCGACGCGAGGGAACGCGCCCCTGACGATTTCCGACCTTTCACGCACGACGATGTGTATGAGCATGGCGCTCAGCCCCAACGGGCAGCGCCATGCCTCAGGCAGTCTTGATGGGACGGTAAGGGTGCGCGAGATCGCCACGTCGAAGGAATTCACGCCCTTCCGGGCTCATTCCCAGGCAGTCTCTTGTCTAGCATTCAGCTCGGACGCCCGACGACTCGTCACCGGCAGTTATGACCGCACGGTGAAACTCTGGGATCTGCCATCCGGCAGAGAACTCCTCGACCTAAAGGGGCCCGAAAGCCCGGTTTTTAGCGTTGCTTTTGACCCGGCTGGCCGGCGCATAGCCTCGGGCTGCAGCGATGGTACGATCACCATTTGGGATGCGGGCACGCCTCAAGCAACTACGACAAAGTAAGCCTAATTCCTGCCTGCGATGAAGGGGGCTGGTGGAAATCACTTGGTCTATTCCATGGCCGGAACAGTACCCAACGCGCCAGGTTTGCAGATCTGCGTTTTTCGGTAGCGACAGCTCTTGCGACCCCTTGGGGGCTTGCCCGGCGGGTGAATCAGTTCGGTGGCTAATTGAGCCTGCCGTGCTGATCTGCGACCCCTGCCGGCTTGTCCGGCAGGCGAGAAAGTTCCCTCGCTGTAGATTAGCCAAAGGAACTCCTTCACCTGCTGGACGAGCCGGCAGGGGTCCTCGGAGAATGAGCATATGATTTTCTAGCGGCTGAACTGATTCACCTGCCGGACAAGCCGGCAGGGGTCTTGCTTGACTCATATCCCGAATCTGCGGTTTATTTTGGCCCCGTCGCAATAATGAGCCGTCGCCGACGTAATACAATGCGAGGCAATGCGAAGGTCGCAACCACTACTTTAGTCACTAATGCGAGGTTTCTCATGCGCGGAATGCTTTGTGCGGCGCTGGCACTTGGATTAGTTGGACTTGGCGTCGGGATCGGTGCGAGCCGATGAACAGGCAAGTCTGAAGGCCGTGATTGAAAAAGCGATAAAGGCTCACGGCGGCAAAGAAAACATCGAGAAATTTAAGGCTATCACGACAAAACTCAAAGGCAAAGCCAATGCCCAGGGCATGGCCTTCGATTTCACGATGGAAATAATGGCCCAGGAGCCGGACAAGTCCAAGGTTACCATGGACATCGATGTCATGGGGCAGAAGATCAATGTCCTCGAAATTGTTAACGGCGACATGGGTTGGTCGAAGAATCCGGTCGGCACCGAGATTGAACCGATGACCAAGGATAAGCTTGCTGAAGCCAAAGAGCAGGCTTATGCCCATCGAGTAGAGTCTCTGGTGGTACTCTCCGAAAAAGGATACAAACTCGCGCCTCTCGGAGAGTCGAAGGTCGGTGAAAACGAGGTTGTCGGCATCCGCGTTTCCTCAGCAGGCCATCGCGATGTTAGCCTCTATTTCGACAAGAAGAGCAACTTGTTGCTCAAGTCCGAAACTGTGGTGAAAGACCCAATGGCCGGCGACAAAGAGCTCATGCAAGAAACTCTTTATGGTGATTACAAGGAAGCTATGGGTCTGAAATACGCCTCCAAATTGACCATCAAGCGTGACGGCATGGAATTCGTCAGCGGCGAAGTTACCGAATGGACTCCCTCGGAGAAATTCGACGATAGCGTGTTTGCCAAGCCGTAGCAGGATGCGTGCCTATTTATATTGGATGAACTCGGCGCGAGAGCGAAGAAATCTTCCTCTCGCGCGCGTTTTGTTGCCGCACTGTTTTGAAAACACATTTGGCGATAAAAGTGATATCGTTTAACCCGGAGTCCGCGGCGACGGCTGTCAGGCTGCCGCGCGAAATCTGATTTTGGTGCGAAGTGTAGCTGTTCAAAGACAGCGGACGTGATGTCAGCCGTCGCCGTTGGCTCCGGGTTAAACGAAGTCGGCCAAATTATCGATTCATTTTGATTTTGAGCCGATATATGTGTAACTTCAAACCTTGCAGGTCGGCCCACGACATCTCGTGGCTACCGTCTGCTCTAAATCACTTCTACTGTTTCCAGACCAAGTTATGTCAATCTATCTGATCGTCCGTTCAGGTCTCCAGGCGATCTCTCTCCAATCCTGAGCCAATCTCAGCGAATCACTTAGTAGTAAGAGGAGCATCGGCCCGTGGCCGAATCGCTACTCAACCTCGTTTCCCTATTAGGTGTACCATGTTGTGTTCATCGTTCGTTTTCGCTCAGAGTTCCGGTGTGCGCCGAGTCTTGGAGATTCCCTGGCTTCCTTCGGCACACCCATCATCTTCCTGATTTTGGCCGTGCTTGGGGTTATGCTCCTCTGCGAACTGCTGGGAATGCGTTTCATTCCGAACAGTCGCATCGGGCTGGTCGAGAAACTCTGGTCGCCTTCCGGTTCCGTTCTCGAAGGACAGATCATCGCGCTGAACGGCGAAGCCGGCTTCCAAGTAGACTTGTTGCGCGGTGGCTTGCACTTCGGGCTGTGGCGTTGGCAATATCGGATTCACAAAGTGAGCCTGGTGACGGTGCCCCAGGGCAAAATCGGTTACGTCTATGCTCGGGACGGCGAGCCGTTGACCCCGAGTCAAACGCTGGCGCGGGTCGCCAATTGCAACAATTTCCAGGATGCACGCGCTTTCCTCGACGAAAGCGGAGCGGGCGGTCGCGGCCAGCGCAGGCCGGCAACGAGCGATTCTTCGGGAAGGCATGTACGCCATCAACCTGGGCTCTTCGTCGTCATCACGGAAGATGTCGTCTACCGGCTCGATCTAAGAGGGCAGCGCGACCTCGAAGTTTTGGTTACGTGGCAGAAAGAACTGCGGCGTCTGGACGGTTTTCGGCCGGTAGTCATCGGCGCTTGGACGCCCGCTCCTGTCGCCGCGGCAGAGGAAGAGGTAGCCGAGGTTACGGAAGCCGGTCCGCCAAAACGTAAGGTCAAGGCCGACGTCTTGGGAGTGGTCGAGGAAGCCCAATCCTCCGACAACATCGGCATCGTTACGGTGCAAGATGGACCATCCTTGCAACCCGGAGAGATCATTGCTCCATCGGTCGGCAATGAGATGAACGATCCGAACTATCACAACAACTATCAAGATACCGAGGCCTTTCTGCGAGCAGGCGGACGCCGAGGCCGTCAATATGTGACCTTGACCGACGGCACCTATTTCATCAACCGTTGGTTCGCCACGGTCGAAATCGTCTCCAAGACCGTCGTGCCCATCGGCTATGTGGGCGTGGTGGTCAGCTATTGTGGTAAAGCCGGCCATGACCTCTCGGGCGATGCGTTTCGTCATGGCGAGCGCGTTGCCGAGGGCGATCGGGGCGTCTGGCAGAGGCCGCTGGGGCCGGGCAAATACCCGTTCAACACCTATGCGGGCCAGATCATCCAGGTGCCGACGACCAACTTCGTCTTGCATTGGATCACGGGTCGTTCCGAGGCTCATCGCTATGACGAGAGCCTGCGTTCCATCGACCTGGTGACGAAAGACGCTTACGAGCCGCTGTTGCCGCTGTCTGTTGTGGTACACATCGACTATCAGAAGGCGCCCAGCGTCATCCAGCGTTTCGGCGACATCAAGCGTTTGATCACACAGACGCTCGATCCGATGCTCAGCGCCTATTTCCGTGACGTGGCTCACAAGAAGACCATGATCGAGCTGTTGCAGCAGCGCGATGTCATCCAGACCGAGGCTCGTGAAGTGTTGCGCCGCAAATTCCTCGATTTCGACATTGAATGTGTCGACGTGCTTATCGGCAAGCCGGATACTGCCGAAGCAGGCGGCAAAATCGAAACGCTGCTCGAACAACTCCGCTTGCGGCAGCTTTCGATCGAGCAGATCGAGACTTTCGAACGCCAGCGAGCTGCCGCAGAGAGCCTGCGCACCCTGCACGAATCGCAAGCACTGGCCTCCATGCAAACCGAGTTAACCAATTCGCACGTGCAGGTGCGCATCAACGAGAATGCAGGCGAGGCGGACCTCGCTCGGGCGCGCAAACAGGCCGAGCAATTGGTTGTCACGGCTCAAGCTGAAGCCCAACAGCGTGTGCTTGCCGGCCGGGGCGAAGGCTCGCGCACCTTACAGGTTGGCTTATCGGAGGCGGCGGTTCTGCTTCGCAAGATTTCATCTTTTGGCGATCCGCGTTTGTATGCGTTGTCGCTCGTGGCCGAGCAAATGGCGCATAGCACTCAACCGTTGGTGCCAGAACGCGTATTCATGGCCGGCGCCAACGGCGAAACCGCCGGGGCGAATCAGGGTATGCTGGGCATGCTCATCAACCTGCTGGTCGCCGAGAAAAGCGGCTTCCAATTGAGCAACGGCGAAGGAGTGTCTGACTTGAAGGAATTCGCTGACCGAATGACGCGCGACGCCATGGCGTCCGTGCAGCAGGCAACCATGACCGGTCCGGTCACCCTGTCCGCCGAGGCGACCACGAGCCCGGCGATGAGTGATAAGACGGCGGAATAGGCGGCCATTTGGGGTTCGGCTCTCCTCCGAGATCAATGTGAGCCGCATGGCGACTGGCAGTCGCCATGCGGCTCTTTTTGCGCAGCAATGGCTGGCCGTGTGGTTTTGGGGTAAAATGTGCCCAAAGGAGAGAACCATGATCGAACTCAACGAAGAACAGCGCCTTGAACTAACGGGGCCCGAACCGGCCCGAGTGCTAGACCCGAGCACACGTCAGCGAAAGGTAGAGCAAGCTACCAGATTGAATACACCGACGCCGATGGCAAGCGCCGCACGGCCAGAGGATACAAAGACAAAACCGCAACAGAAGAAAAAGCTCGCCAAATCGAAAGTCGCTTAGCACGAAACGAAGTTGGCCTGGAGATCAAAGCAAAGCCCGCAACAATCAAAACAAAGCTAAAAGAGTACACGGACGAATTGAGATCAAGAGGAAGATCACCGGCATACCTGAAGGAAATAACACGCCTCTGGCAACAACTCCAAACCGACTTAGCGTGGAAGACAACCAAAGACATAGAACCGAGAGCTCTCCGAGAATGGCTCACGGACCACAGCACCGAGAGCCCAAGAACACGCAACGCCTATTTGGCGACCGCGTCAGGTTTTTGTGAATGGCTCGCAGAGGACGGAGCATTCCCAACCAACCCGCTCAAGAAGGTGAAGAAGTTCCGAGCCGTGGGAAAGAGAATTCGCCCGACGCCGCGCCTATACCGAAGCCGAATTCCGAGAACTCTGCAAAACACCCAAACGAGGAACCATCTACCTGATAGCCGGCCTCAGCGGATTGCGCAAAAAGGAAATGCACCTACTAGAAAAGCGAGACGCCCAACTCGGCGAAAAGCCAACCTGGAAACTTAGGCCCGAGGCAACCAAGTCGAGGCGCCAAGAGATCCTGCCGATGCTACCAGAGGCCGAAGAAGAATTGAGGCAGATTTGGCAAAACGCAAAGACGCAGACAGAACGCCTATTCCCAGCAATGCCGGGACACCGCACAGTAACAGCCGACATAGCCCGAGCCGGGATCTGCAAAACAGACGATTCAGGCAGACAGCTCGATTTTCACGCACTGCGCTATTTCTTTTGCACACTATTAGCAAAGTCATTACCGATTCAAAACGTCTCAAAGATGCTCAGACACCGAGATATTCGCACAACATGCAACTTATACCTCGACCTTGGACTAACAGACATGGCAGAGGAGACCATTAAATTGCCACGCATTTTCGCGAAAGAAAGTGAAACGGACGATTTCACGGACAACAAGAAGAAAGAATCGTCCTAACTCTAGTGGAGGATACGAGAATTGAACTCGTGACCTCTTGAATGCCATTCAAGCGCTCTCCCAGCTGAGCTAATCCCCCAGAGATCGTGCCGGCTTGCACCGTCGCTATAAACCTAGCGAGCGATTCGCGGAGTGTCAACTCTCGTTGAATTCTTGCCCCGCAATAAATCATCCGCCTAGCGGTTCAGTCGGCTCTATCGCTTCGTCCTTCGCCTCAATGGCCTCTGTTCGTTCGGACGAACTTCCGGCGAACCAGCGGATTTGCCTGGCGAGGCCAAGCAGTAGCTTGCATTCCATCTCCGTCGGTTCCGCCCGGCCGATCAGTTGGCGAATGCCGTGCATCAGCGCCGGCGCTCGTGGGCCATATAGGTAATGGATCTCCACGAATGCTCGTTCCAATGCGGCGAACATCCTGAGCTGCAGTTCCAGATCCGCCGGGGGCGGCCCGGATGGCTGCTGCGGCACTTGCCCCAAACAAGCCATGCGCAATTCATAAAGACAGATGACCGCGGACTGCGCAAGGTTCAGGGCGGGATAGCTCGAATCAGTCGGAATACAGATGAGATGCTGGCAAAGGCCGATCTCTTCATTGGTCAAGCCGCTGGGCTCGGCCCGAAAACCAATGCTACGCGTCCTTGCTGCAAGAGCGGCGCAATCCGGTGAGCGCAAACGCATGGCGCCACGGCATGGGCGCGAATCAATTCGCCGCTTCGAGCGGAAGTGGCCACCGCCGCTACGCAGCCGGCAAGCGCCGCGGGCAAGTCTGCCGCGATCTTGGCAGAGTTTAAGATTTCTTCACCGTGCGTCGAACGCTTGCGCGCTTCGCGATCGGCCGGGTCGACGAGAGGATTGACGAGAACGAGTTGGCGGGCGCCGAAATTGCGCATCGCCCGGGCAACCGCGCCGATGTTGCCGGCAAAATGTGGCCGAACGAGCACCACCACGCAGCTTTCCAAACACGATCCATTATTCATGGACGCCGACCGGGCGTCCATTGGCCCGCTCCGCGGCCAGTTGTTTCACCTTCTTGAGGTCGATCTTGCCTGTGCCCAAAACCGGCATTTCAGGGACCTCAAAAAAATCGCGCCGTGCGGGCACCCAAAGGTTGGGCAGGCCGCAATCGTTGAGCTTTTTCCACAACCCCGCAACGGTCAAGTCATCGTTCAGTTTTGTGTGCAGCACCACCAGCCTTTCACCCTTGCGCTCGTCTGGAACAGCCGTAACTGTGAATACTCGGTCCGAAGTGCCGGCCAAACCGTGCAATTCATCCTCTATCTTTTGGTGCGGCACCATCTCGCCGCCAATCTTGCTGAACCGCGAAAGCCGGTCGGTAATCGTGATGAAGCCATCGTCGTCGTAACGAGCGATGTCGCCGGTCACATACCAGCCATCTTGAATCACTTGTGCAGTTGCTTCCGGCTTGTTCAAATAGCCTTTCATCACGTTGCCGCCCAGAATCAACAGCATGCCTTCTCTGCCCGGCGGTAGCGCTTCTCCGGTTTCCGGACTAACAATCTTGGCGGCGATGCCGGGCATGGGCTGACCAATCGTCCCCGATTTGTTGCCCACTTGCTTGACGCCGTTGTGTTCCCAATCAGGCACATTGATCACCGCGGCCGGCGACAGCTCCGTGCAGCCATAGCCTTCCAGGGGGAGGATGCCAAATTTTTCTCTGAACTCCGTGGCTAAGGAAGGAGGCAGCTTTTCGGCGCCCAGCATCAGCAGACGCAAAGAACGGAAGTCTTCCTTATCGCAACGCTTGAGGCAAAAACGCAGCAGCGTTGGCGTGGACAGGAAAATGGTTGCCTTATGTTCCCGGCACAATTCGCCAATTTCCTTGGCCTGGCGAGGATCGGCGTAATAGAGCGACGAGGTTCCCACCTGCAGCGGCACCCAAAGCGTAACCGTGTAACCGAAGCTGTGGAACAAGGGCAAGATCCCGAATAGGCAATCGCGGGGCGTGGGATCAATTGCTTGAATCATCGATTCGGCGTTCGAGCCCAAGTTTCGGTGCGTCAGCATCACGCCCTTGGGGTCGCCCGTGCTGCCGCTCGAGAATATCACGGTGACCAGATCGTCGGTTTGGTGCTTGTCCAAACCCATTATCCAGCGTTCCACCACGAACGCCGGCAGAAGCCAGACTGACAGCATCGTCAGATATTTTTGCGCTTGGTGATGCTCTTGAACAAATCCTCCACGTACAGAAGCGTCACGCCTTCGCCCGGGTCGATCGGCACGCGGCTCTGAAACGCGCGAGCCGTCAAAACGTAACGAATCTTGCATTGGCGGAGGCAAGAACGAACCACTTCCGTCGATGAAGTGTAATTCAAATTGACCGATACTTTGTGCATCAGCGCCAGAGCGATGTTGGTCAAGGCGCCGCCGACGCTGGGCGGCAGCCAAATCCCGATCATCTCCTCACGTCCCAGAAGCGGGCGCAGTTTCTTGGCAAGCAAACGCGCCCCAACCTGGGCCTGGCCGTAAGAGATTTTTCGTTTGCTTTGCGTGTCGATGAAGCAAAGGCGTAGCGGGTGCTTGCTCGACATGCGCACGAACTGGGCGTGCACGGGCCGGCGGTACTCCGAACGCCGGATGGCGCATTCCGCCGACAGGCGCTGAATCGCCTGCCTGACCTCGACCGCCTGCGTCGACGCATTCAACGGCTTACCGAAGGCAATGGTTACCGGATAAGGGAGCATTTGCGGCCACTTTCCGAAAAACTTGCCGCCTTTGAAACTGAAGATGCTACCCCATACGTGATCGAGGCACACGGGAACTACCGGCGCTGGGCACTTCCTCAGAATCTGCTCCATGCCACGGTGGAAAGGCAGCATGAAACCGGTCCGGGTAATCCCGCCTTCGGCAAAGATGCAAACGGCCTCGCCATTGGCCAGAGCAGCGCTGGCCGCACGCAGCGATTGCAAGACAGCTCTGGGCCCTGCGGTCCCATCGATAGGAATCGCGCGCGAAAGCTTGATAAGCTGCCGAAGCACAGGGGTGTGCGTGAACGGCGCCAGATCATGAAGCGGATAAGGCGGCGCTGGGCCATGAAGACAAGCAAAGCATCGATATAGCTGACGTGATTGCAGACGAAAAGCACACCGCCCTTGCGGGGCACGTTTTCGCGGCCGGTCACCTCGATGCGATAGAAGAGATGTGCGGGCAACCAGCAGAGCCAGCGAGCGAGGATTTCAGGACGCTTGATAGTCAAAATGACAAATAGACCAATCAGCGCCAAAGCTTCGAGGGCGGCAATCAACCACCCCGTCCACTCGTGGACTGCGGCAAAAACCCACCCAGCCGTCGCTCCTGACAAGAGCACCGTCTATCCCCCGAATAGTTCCCATCGTCCCGCCACCGTCGCCTCCGCAGCGCTCGAGCAGGGAGGTTAACCGTGGCTCGACGAAGGGTCAAGGGGGGCAAACCGGGCCGATTTGCTACCCAACTTGAAGAGGCACAAGTGTTTCTTCCATGTCACTACCTTCATTTGACCGCGCCGAATTGAGATTGTCCACAAGCGGAAAGCTGGCTATAAGGCCCGCCTTCCATTTGATACCGGAAGGAGATTGCCGGCTCAGACCGCTGCGGGGGCAGCGGCGTGACCTAGGGGGAGGTGTGGATGCTGGCGCGGTCGCATTTGGAGCGCATTCTGGGGGATGAATCGCTCACGCGGGGACTTCGAGATTCCGAAGCGCGCATGCTCGTCGAATGGCTGGTCGATCAGGCCGAACAACTCGGCCCGCGCCTGCCGCCGAAGCTCAGGAAATGGACCGGCGCATTGTGCAGCTGTGCCGCCATGCTCGCGCGCCTCAGGCAATTCGTCGAATTATGGTTTCGGCCGCAGGGCCGCGGTGCCGCGTGCCAGCTCTATGCCGTCGAGCGCTGGGAATGGCCCTTGCCCGATTATGAAGCCGATCCCTATGAAGTGCTCGAAGCCATTCTTGCCTGGGAAACCGAAGTCGCTGCTGGGTCTGTGCGGGCTGCGTAGCAGCAACCAGCGTAGCGCGCGTTCGTCCCGAAAGGCGAGCGTCGAGGCGTTAGCCCGACGAGTCGTCATCTTGCAGTACGCATCATTTCTCACGTGAAGACTCGTCGGGCTAACGCCTCGACGCTCGCCGTCTGCTCTTTTCTTTATGCGAATCCGTTAGATCCTGCGGATCGTCTTACAAATGAATCCATGCCCGGCGTCGATTTAGTGTCGATGCGGCAAACGATGACGATTGCGCAAAATGTCAAGATGGTCAAACAGCGCCGAACAGGGCGAGAAGATGGATCGATCAAAGCCAATTCACGGACGAATAAGGGATTAGCCTTCAGCCTGCCGGCTTGCTGCACATGCTATGATGCAATGCTTGTTGCCGCATTCCCTTGAACGCATTTCAGGGGATGGCTAAAATAATCCGACCTCTGCCAGGGCAAATCCTGCATATCGGTCAAGGCGTTCGAGCTTCTTTATCTTCGAGGTCTGCGTGAGCACTACTTCTGAACCGTACGATTCCAACCTGCTCGAACAAACCAGGCGGCAAATCAACCGCCTGGTGGAGGAAATCACCCGCCTTTCGGAAGCGGACCTTCCGCCCACGGAATATTACGGCGAGTTCCTGCAACGCGTCCTGACAGCCGTTGCCGCGCCGGCCGGCGTGATCTGGGTGCGACCACGCCGCAAGGCCATTTGCAACTGCAGTACCAAGTCAACATGCAGGCCATCGGTATCGACGGCGAAACCGAACGGCAAACCCACTCGGAATTGTTGCGTGCCGCGGCCCAAATGGGCCGGCCGCAAATGCTGCCGCCCCACAGCGGCATCGGCGCACAAGAAGAAGGCAAGATCGGCCCAGGCAATCCTACCGATTACGTCATTTTGCTGGCGCCGATTCTGGTCGACAAACAAGTGGCCGGGCTCGTCGAGGTCTTTCAAAACGCCGACCGCAATCCCAACGCTCAGCACGGCTTTTTGCAATTCCTGACCAAAATGGCGGAGCTGGCCTCCTCCTATACCCGCAATCATCAATTGCGGCAGATGATCGGCCAGCAAACGCTCTGGACGCAACTCGAAGCTTTCGCTCGGCAAGTGCACAACAGCCTCAATCCGACCGAAGTCAGCTATCTGGTCGCCAATGAGGGCCGTCGCCTGATCGATTGCGATCGTGTCAGTGTCGCTCAACGGCTGGGCAAAAAGTCACGGGTCGAGGCCGTTAGCGGCAGCGATATCGTCGAAAAGCGCTCTAACCTGGTGCGCTCATGGCCGCCCTTTTCGACGCCGTGCTCAAGTGGGGCGAAAAGCTGATTTATCAGGGGAACAAGGATGACAGCCTCCCGCCCGACGTGCTCAAGGCGCTCGATAATTTCTTGGCCGAGAGCAATAGCAAGCTGCTGGTGGTTTTGCCTCTGAAGGACGAGCGCGAAATCGAGAAAGAGAAGCCGCCACGTTCCGCCATGATGATGGAATGCTTCGATCAAGCACCCTCGCCGGAACAGCTGGTGGCGCGCATGGAAGTGGTCGGCCGTCACGCGGCCGCGCTCTCTACAACGCGGCGGAACACAAGCGGATCCCCATGCGTTTCCTGTGGATGCCGCTGGCCAAGGTACAAGAAGGCCTGGGCGGCAAGACGCATGCCATCATTGGCGCGGTTGCCGCATCCGTGGCTCTCCTCGTGCTCATGCTGGTGTTCGTTCCTTATCCCTTAAAGATGGAGGCCAAGGGACAGCTTTTGCCCAAAGAACGGGCTTATATCTACCCTCCCGTCGACGCCAAAATCGTTGAATTCAAAGTCGAGCCCAATCAGAGCGTGAAGCAGGACGATGCCATTGCCCTCATGTTCTCCAACGATCTGGCCCAAAAAGAACTCGACCTGCAAGGCCAAATCGATGCCGCGCGGATGAAAGCCGCCACGGTCGACGCCCAGCTACAAAAAGCGGGGGATAGAGACAAAGCAGATTTGCTGAGCCGTAAGCTCGATGCGGAGACGACGCGCGGGAACAAAAAGGCTGAACTCGATGCATTCATTGAGGCGACCAAAGGTGTTCCTGGCCGGCCGGGTTATTTCTACCTGCCTTCACCCTTAGCCGGGACGATTCTCAGCAGTTCTTTCAAGGACGAGACCGGCAGCTGGGTGAAGCAGAACCAACCGGTGCTTCGCGTAGGGAACAAGAGCGGCCGCTGGGAGTTCGAGCTCAAGATTCCCGAGAAGCACATTGGCCAGGTGTTGCAAGCTTTCCAATACACCAATTCCAACGAATTGGACGTGGATATCATTTTGCGCAGCTCGCCTACCAAGACCTATAAGGGCAAGCTGGCCAGGGCCGATATCGGCGGCGAGGCTTCCCCCAACCGCGACGAAAACAACGAAAGCGATCCTGTGATCGTTGCCTACGTTCGCTGCGATGGCGCCGATATCGATCCTGCTTATCGTTTGCCGAAAAATGAAGAACTGCTTGTGGCCGGAACCGAAATCGTAGCCAAGGTTCGCTGCGGGCAGCACCGCATGGGCTATTCCCTCTTCTACGGCGTTTGGGAATTCATTTACGAAAAAATCATCTTCTTCTTCTGAGATTCCTCGAATTTCCGACCTCAACGTCGGCCAGTTCATGACATGAAACCGGTCGGCTTTGTGAGGCCGATCGGACGCGATCTACCGTAAACCGGAAACTCTTTCCCTACGCCCCATGGTCACAGGAGACACCCCATGTTTGTGCGGTTAGCGACCTATCTGTTCTTGGGCGGCGCGCTATTCTTGGCAATCATGTGGGGCACGGGCCTGCTTCCGGCAATTGCTAAGGACGGCGTTGTCAATGAGCCCGAGCCCCGCGAGGAAGTGCAACCCGTTGCCACTCCAAAACGCGAAATCGGGGCCGCCCTATATGCCATGGCGCCGGCGCCGCTGGCCCAGCGACCCGCGATGCAAGAGCCCCGCGGCATCGTCAAGGACCCAATCGTTATCCCCAATGGCCGCCTTGCATTGATTAAGAAAGAAGAGGTGCCATTCCAAATCGATCGGCAGGGTATTACAGGTGGCCAGCTTCTATTCGTTGGCACCGAAGTTCGTCCTGAAGATCTAAAAATGTATCCCGGCCAGATATTCGAGCGAACAATTGGCAATTCAACGCGCTATTATCGCCACCTCAAGGAAGGCGACACGGTGGTAGAAGGGCAGCTGCTAGCGCAGATGGATGATTCTCTGGCCCGCGCGGATGCGATGATCAAGGTCGCGAAGTTGCACGCCGCGGAGGCAGACAAACTCAGCTCAGAAAAAACCAGGGATGAATCGTACCAGCGTTGGATGACGCAGAAGTACCTGAGGGCTTCCAACGTTAAGGCAGCATCCGAAGAAGATCTTCGGGGGGCGGAGTTGACTTATTATCGTTACGTGTATGAAACCAAGGGCAAAGAAGAGGCCATTCACGTAGCACAAGAGGAACTGAATCAGGCCAAGACTATCCTCGATACTTACGAGATTCGAACGAAGATCCCCGGCGCGATCAAGACTATCTACAAGAAGGATGGTGAAGCGATCCGGAGCCTCGATCCTGTGATGCAGATCATCAACACCGACCGCCTCAAGGTCGAGGGGCTGGTGGATATCCAGTTTGCCGGCGAATTACGCAAGGGCATGCCCGTCACGATCGAGCCGACCTACCGCGATCCTTCCGTCCAGAGCTTTTATGGCCACCGTGGTTCGATTAACAGCGTGGCCGTCAGCAAGGATCCGAAAAAAACCTTTATCGTTTCCGGGAGCGAAGAGGACGCCATCGCCATCGTCTGGGAGCGTTCGAGACGTACTCCGGTTCGAGTCTACAGGCATCCCGCGGCAGTCCGCGTCGTAGCTTGTTCGCCCGTCAGCGGGGAGGTAAATCTTTGTCTTACGGGCGATTCTCTTGGCCAAGTCAGGCTTTACGATCTCAATACCGATAGCGACAAGCCTGTTTTCGAAATGAAAGAACGGCATCGCAAGGCTGTGACAGCCGCGGCTTTCAGTCCGGATGGCAAGGTTTGCGCTACGGCCAGCGACGACGGCCAGATCATGCTTTGGGACACGACAACCGGCACGCTCAAGTATTCGATTGACGACGGGCATCACACGGTCGTGACGTCGCTCTCGTTTACGCCTCAGGCCGAGTTGGTCTCTGTTAGCCGCGATACTTGGATAAAGGTTTGGCAACTCGGCACCGGTGGCGCACAGCTTAAGGGCAATCCGATAAAGCGGCAGTCGACCGCGTTGGCTCAAGTCGGCGTCAGTCCCGACGGCAAATACTACATGGCAGAACATGGTCGGGAGATCCGCGTCGTCTCGTTCGCCACAGGCGCCACCGAGGCCATCCTGCGAAATTCCTCGCAGTCGAGTGAATTCAACACCTTGGCAGAATTTTCTCCCGACGGCCGACTGGCTTTGACCTGTAGCGGCAGCGAAGGCCTTTTGCAGCTTTGGAAGATCGATCCGGAACGCAGCTATGAAGTGCGTCAGCTAGCCACCAATTATCGTTCGCCCACAACCTGCGCGGCTATTGCTCCCGACAGCAGCTTCATCGTTGCCGGCGCCAAGGACGGAAAAGTGTTCGTTTGGGACCTGCCGTCGCAAGCCGAAATCTCGCGGGAAGTCAAAGGGGTGATCACGAGCATCGACCAAAACATCGAAAACTCCGCCACGCCTCAAGTGCACATTATCGCCGAGATCGACAATCCTAAAGATCGAAAGTTGTTGAGTGAGGACGTTGTGACCATCGTCGTTCGTCCGGGCAATTGAATTCCTTCGATAGAGTTCAGAATCCCGAAGTCTCACGACTTCGGCTCCTTCAAGCGACTTTCGCGTGCGAGACGTTTCATGCCATTGCCGCCGAGCACAACCGACGTAGAACGCCGCAAACAGGTTCGGATCCGGATCCGGCACGACCTGGATATTGCGCCCCAGAAGTATGAGGGGCGTACTTACTATGTCGTGAAGGATCCGGTGAGTTTGCGTTACTACCGTTTCAAGGAGCAGGAGCGGTTCCTCATCGGCCTGATGGATGGTGAACACACGCTCGACGACTCTCAAAAGGAATACGAAAAGCGCTTTCGGCCAGAACGCCTCACCCTGGAAGATCTGGAAAGCTTCGCCCAACAGCTTTTGACCGCGGGACTGGCCCAAAATGAATCGCCGCAGGCCGGCAAGCAGCTCTTCGATCGACGGAAGAAACGCAAACGCAGCGAATGGATGCAAACGCTGACGAATATTCTCTACATCAAGATTCCGGTATTCGATCCCGATCGCTTGCTCAACTTGATGCTGCCGCATTTTCGCTTTATCTACACGTTCCTGTTTGGCCTGTTCAGCGTGGTCATCATGTCGTCGGCCATTCTTTTGGTCGCCACCCATTGGGACACGTTTTACGACAAACTGCCAGGCTATCACGAGTTTTTCAGCTTCAGCACCGTCTGGAATCTCTGGGTCGCTTTGGGCATCGTCAAGGTGATTCACGAGTTCGGCCACGGCCTGACATGTAAAGCGTTCGGCGGCGAAGTTCATGAGATGGGCGCCTTGTTTCTCGTCTTCTCTCCTTGTCTATATTGCAACGTGTCCGATGCCTGGACCTTGCCGAGCAAATGGAAGCGCATCCTTATCAGCTTTGCGGGGATTTACGTCGAATTGATCATCGCCAGCATTGCCACCTTCATTTGGTGGAACACGCCGGCGATGCCCTATGTGAACAACTTGAGCCTGAGTCTGATGGTGGTGTGCAGCGTGAGCACCGTAGTGTTCAACGCCAACCCGCTCATGCGTTATGACGGTTACTACGTGTTGGCCGATTGGCTGGAGATCCCCAACCTTCGCGAACGTTCGAACCGATTCTTGCAACGCATAGCGATGGACGTATTCCTGGGTATCGAAGTGCAGCCCGAAGCCTATATGGCCCTCTGGCGGCGAATCATGTTCGTCTTGTACGCGGTCGTCAGCTACATTTATCGCTGGGTGGTCACCTTCAGCATTCTGTACTTCATGTCCCGGTTCTTGAAGCCCTACAAGCTCGGTGTGATCAGCGGCATGCTGGCGATCGGGGCGGCCGGGTCGATGGTCGGCTGGCCACTTTACCGCATGTTAAAGAACCTCAACAAACGTGGGAGGCTGCCCGACATGAAACCCGTTCGCGTCACGCTGAGCTCGATTGCGGTGGCCTGCATTCTCTTGTTCCTTTTCCTGGTCCCGCTGCCGGTAGGCCGCCTGCGCGAGGTCGGCCTGGTCCAGGTTCAGCCGGACTATCTCGAAGTGGTAACGATCAGCGTTCCCAGCAACATGCCAGTAATCCTTAAGAAGCTGCGCATCCGCGATGGCCAAATGGTCGATAAAGGCCAGGTGCTGGCGGAATTTTATAGCCTCGAGTTGGAAAACCAGCTAATTGAAGCGCGAAACGCAGGCGCAATATCACCGACGCGCAATACCTGCAGTTCAGCAACCTCGCCGCTCAGGCCGCTGCCGACCCGGACGAACGCATGAAGCTGGAAGTCAGAGCCAGCGATGCCAAGGCGGATCGAGAGCGTTACGCGCTGAACATCAGCAGCCTCGAAGAATTGCAGCAAACTCTCGAGCTCAAGGCGATCCGGGGCGGCATCGTCATGAGTCCCCCCAAAATTGACGAGGTGGGCAAGCTCTTCGAAAAGGGAGCGACTTTTTGCAGCATCGGCGATCCCAACCATTTACGCGTGGTCATGCCGGTGGCGACCAAGGATTATCGCATTCTCGAAGACGATTTGCGCCTCGCCTGGAAGGACCACAGGGATCTGGAGGTAACAATCAGAGTCAAAGGACGCGGCAATCGCACCTGGGAAGGTCGAATCAAGGAATTGCCGGAATCCGAAGCCAGAGATGTGCCGGTTCAGCTCACAACCAAATACGGCGGCGGCATTGCCGTCAAGCCGTCGCAAAACCAAAACGTGCATGCGCCGCAAGCGCAGACATTCTTGGTCAATATCGATTTGCTCGATCCGGACGATGCCATTTGCCCGGGCACGATGGCTTACGTGAAAGTTCATTGCCGGTGGCGCACCAGCGCCTGGTGGGCATGGAGGACTTTCTCCTCCGCTTTCGATATCGGCGCCGATTGGCGCAACGTGCTGCCGTCGTTTATGTGCTCTAAGGATTGAGCCCGACCGAGCTCAAGGCACCTTCTTCTCCAGCTTGGTGATGGTGTCGTCCATCTTCTTGAGATAAATGTTCGTCTCGTCGAGATTTTTCTCGACTTTGGCAAGGTGTTGATTCACGGACTCGAGCTTCGCATTCGTGGTTGCGAGCTTTTGGTCCACCGCTTCGAGCTTGGTATTCGTGGTTCCGAGTCGCGAATCCACGGAACTGAGCTTCAAGTTGGTGCGCTGCCAGGCGCTGATCGACCGATTCGAGCTTGACGTTCGTTACCGCTAACCGAGAATCGACTGAGCCAAGCTTGATGTTGGTTTCCGCGAGCCGTTGATCTACGGAATCGAGCTTCTTGCTCATGACTTCGAGTTGCTCGAGTTTGACATTCATGGCGTCAAGCTGCTGGTTCGTGTGCGCGAGTCTCGCATTGACCATATCGAGCCGGCTGGTGAGCGGCGTCAAGCAGCCGCTCGATAAGCTGGCGAGCACGATAAACGCGGAAATAGCTTTCATATGGCCTCCTCCGGTTGTATCGACCGAGGAATCTGGGCAAGTTTAGCCGAATCGCTAGCGTAATTAGATTGGCCGATTGCAGCTTTTCATAAGACGGGTTTTTTACCCGTCCCAACCTAGGCTTTCCGGCGTGGAGGATTTTGGGGATCCCGAGCCCCGGTAGGGGCGGCAGCCAATAGCCAGGGGCGTTAGCCCCTGGACTCTCCCGTACATATATTGAGCCCCGGTAGGGGCGAACAGTACTCTTCGCCCCTACCGGGGCTGATCGCTCTAGGTGACTTTTCCAGGGGCTGACGCCCCTGGCTATTAACTTCCGCCCCATCCGGGGCTCAGATCCACAAGTCGGAAGTCTCGTCGCCCCGGGCTCTAACATGGCTGTTTAGGCAGGATAACAGTCCGTCCAACGTATTAAACCTTCCATCCATTCCCTTTACAGATAGCGCACGATGCCGCCTCTTGGTCCTCCTCAACCAATTTTCGAGCCGTCGTCTTCGACCTGGATGGAACGCTCATCGATAGCTACGAAGCCATAACCGCGAGCGTCAATCATGTGCGAGCTGCGCACAGCCTACCCCCGCTGTCATCCGCCGAAGTCCGGCGACACGTCGGCCGTGGAGCCGAATATTTGCTGCGCGAAACTGTCCCGAATGGAAACGTGGCCGAGGATGTTCGGCTCTATAAGGAGCATCATCCGTCGGTGATGTCTGCGCTGACGCATCTGCTTCCTAACGTCAAAGAGACGCTGCAGTCTCTTCGCGCTCACGGCCTCGCGTTGGCCGTTTGCAGCAACAAGCCGGTCGTCTTTTCCAGGGAACTGCTCGAAGGCTTGGGCCTGAGCGGTTTCTTCGACACGGTCGTCGGCCCTGAAGACGCCCCGCGGCCCAAGCCAGCCCCGGACATGCTGGAAGAAGCGGTCAAGAGGCTCGGCCTGCAGCGCAATCAGGTTCTCTACGTTGGCGACATGGTGATCGACGTGGACACCGCCCGCAGTGCGGGAATCGCGGTGTGGGCGGTGCCGACCGGCTCGGAGGACTTGGCTCGCCTCGAACAAGCGAAACCGGATCGGCTATTACGTTCGTTTGGCGAGTTGAAGGAGTTGGTTCGTTAGGCCGACGCGCGTGTTTGAAGTTGCGCATTTTTCGCAAGTTTTGGCGTTCGAGCCCGACGGGCTCGTTCTTATAGCCCAGGTCGAAGGCCTGGGAGCGAGGGAAATACCGCATCGACCCTGCAAGGGTCGTTCCGCTTCACCTCGGAAGGGCCGCTTTTCCAATCGAAGCCCTCCATCCGTTGGTGCGCTTAGATGAACTGCCCTTACAGGGCGGATAAAAGTGCCCTGACAATTCCTGGGCCTTCAGCCCAGGCTATAGGAACGAGCCCTGCAGGCTCGAAAATTCAAGATTAGTGACAAAAATCGCCATTTTCAAAACCGGCTCGTCGGGCTAACGAATCACGCATCGGGCTAACGAATCCAGCGTCGGATTAACAAATCACGCGTCGGGCCAGCAAAGCCCGCGTCGGGCTATCGAAAACTTACGCCTCCCCCTCAAGCCCCGGCACCCGCACTCCGCGTTCGAGAGCGCACGCTCGCGCCTCATCGTACCCCGCATCAACGTGCCGTATTACCCCCATCCCAGGATCGCTGGTCAAGACTAACGACAGTCGCCGGGCAGCGTCGGCGCTGCCGTCGGCGACGACTACCATCCCGGCGTGCAAACTATAGCCGATGCCGACTCCGCCGCCGTGATGCACGCTCACCCAGCCTGCGCCGCAAGCCGTATTCACGAGTGCGTTCAGAATCGGCCAGTCGGCGATCGCATCGGAACCGTCCTTCATGTCCTCGGTTTCGCGGTTTGGCGATGCAACGGATCCGGCGTCGAGGTGATCGCGGCCGATGACTATGGGTGCCGAAAGCTCGCCGCGTTCGACCATTTGATTGAAGCGCAATCCCAGCTTCGCGCGTCGCCGTAACCGAGCCAGCAGATCCGCGCAGGGAGACCCTGGAAATGAACGCGCTCGCGGGCTAGACGGATCCATCGGGCCAGCGATTCGTCTGTGGGAAAGGTATCGAGCACAGCCTGATCGGTGCGATAAATGTCCTCGGGGTCTCCCGACAGCGCCACCCAGCGGAATGGTCCCCGGCCTTCGCAAAACTGCGGCCGAATATATTCGGGCACGAATCCAGGGATCTGGAAAGCGTCGGAAACCCCGCCCAATTCTGCCTGCGCCCGTAAATTGTTGCCGTACTCGAACACGATGGCGCCACGGTCCTGCAGCATCCGCATGGCTCGAACGTGTACGGCGATCGAACGAACGGATCGGCGCACGTACTCTTCGGGATTATACTGCCGCAAGGCAGCGAGATCTTCGCCCGGCATCGCTTGTTGCGGCACATAACCATTTAGCGTGTCGTGAGCGGAAGTCTGATCTGTAACGATATCTGGAGAAATACCGCGCCGAACCAACTCGGGCAAAACATCCGCCATGTTGCCGACGATGGCGACCGAGAATGCTTGCCGTTTCGCCTGGGCTTCTTTCACAGCCGCTAAGGCTTCGTCGAGATCCGCGCAGAGGCGATCCAGATACCCGGTTTGGAGGCGTTTCTCGATGCGCCGCCGATCGACGTCTACTCCCAAAAAAACGGCGCCATTCATGGTGGCCGCCAGAGGTT
Source organism: uncultured Gemmataceae bacterium (assembly GCA_963748025.1). Lineage (GTDB taxonomy): Bacteria > Planctomycetota > Planctomycetia > Gemmatales > Gemmataceae > CAVVHZ01. The sequence goes on along the minus strand of CAVVHZ010000015.1, from coordinate 53,954 downwards.
GAGCCCCACCCATGCCGCCCAAACCGGCCGAGACGATGAGCCGGCCGGTCAGGTTGCCGGCAAAGTGCTGCTTCGCGCAGGCGGCAAACGTTTCGTAAGTTCCCTGGAGAATCCCCTGCGAGCCAATGTAGATCCAACTGCCGGCGGTCATTTGGCCGAACATCGTCAGGCCCATTTGTTCGAGCCGGCGAAATTCCTCCCAGGTGGCCCAATGGGGTACAAGCAGACTGTTGGCAATGAGCACGCGGGCGCCATCTCATGGGTGCGCATCACGCCGACGGGTTTGCCAGATTGAATCAGCAGCGTTTCATCATTTTCGAGCTGCCGAAGCGTGTGAACGATACGATCGAAATCGGCCCAGGTGCGTGCCGCCTTGCCGGAGCCGCCGTAAACGACCAGGTGATCCGGGTCCTCGGCAACTTCGGGATCCAAGTTGTTCATGAGCATGCGCAGGGCGGCTTCTTGAATCCACCCATGGCAGGTGCGCTGGCTGCCGCGCAGGGCGCGGACGGAGCGGGGGCCGGATGGTTTGGGATCTATCGGAGGAGCCATGTTGCCTCCTCCTGATCGGAACCCAGTCCCGAGCGAAGCGAGGGTTTTTGATTTCTCCCCCCCTTGGCAAGGGGGGGTTGGGGGGGTCGCGGTGTCGTAACGCATTGGCTGAGACTGCGCCCGAAAAGTGCACAAGAGTTTGATGCTGCCAAAGACCCCCCCAACCCCCCCTTGCCAAGGGGGGGAGAAGAAAGGAGCCGGGCCTTTCAACTTGCGTCACGTTACTTGGATAGGGAGACATTTGACTCAAATCCTTGCGGGGACGACGAGGCCGAATCATGCCCACAGACCTAGCGCAGCAACCAGGCAATCACCTCTGCCTTTGTCTGCGGCTCCGTCTTCAGTTCGAGGTTTTCGGGATGACCACCTGCCGCATAAGCCGCCTTGAGCCAATGTCCCAAGTTCGAGCCTTCGCTGTTGTGAATGAGTAGAGGACTCGGTGCGCTCAATGCCGCCAAGCCGTCCAGGCCGCCATATTTCAGGGCGCCAGGCAGCATCATCGGATCGTCGGTTGTCTTGATGCTGCTAAAGTTGAATCGGTTGGCGTCGGCGGCACAGCGGCTGACCGCGTTGCCGCAGAGGCCTCGAGCGAGCAGCACCCACGGGCCGGCGGCGCCGAAGCCAACCAGCCGAACAGGTTTTTTTCTTTCTGGGTTGAGGAATGACACGACGGTGAGGATGTCTTGCCCGTTGGCTGACGAGTGGCAGGTTATAGCCATACGTGTAGCCTGCGAATTTCTTGTCGACTGCGAGCCCGTTGTTATGCTGCCATTCACCACTCCCAATCACATCAATACCATAAATCTCGGCACCGGCGTCGAGGGCCTGGCGGGCAGCCTTCGGAAAGTTTGCCTCCTTTGTGTAAGGTCGACTTGCCTTCGGCATCGACCCAAACGATTATTGACTTCGACTCTGCGCCTTTTCGCAAATGGATCACAGGCGTTTGCTGTTGATTGGATGACCGCTTAAAAACGAACCCGGTCCATTTCACGCCATCTGGATCTTTTTGCACCTGCGCTGCAGCAGTAATCGGAAACGAACTATTTTCCTCGGCGTTAGGCAAACCGCCCCCGGCGAGCACTTGAAGGGCCGCGCGCCCATTAGCTTTGAACAATTTGAGCGTCAGTTCGTCCTTTGGCAGATAGGCTTCCCACTGCTTATTCGACGCCTCGGTCATCGCTGCCCGCAGCTCCGCCACATCTTTCTCATCCTTCGGCCGCGGATGTTTGGCGTCGTAGACCGTCAACTCCCGTGAGGACAGGCCGATGAACGGGACTTCCTTTGATCGGCGTCGAGTGCCCCAGCTTGAAATGCTTGTTGAACCACTCGTAGACCACCAGCCCGCTGGCGCCGTTGTAATTGTGGCCAAATTGCGTGTAAACCGTGGCGGCGACTTTATCTTCCGCACCGTAAAGACCGTAAAGCTTCTTCAGTTCCGGTAGCCCTTTGGTTGCAAGCTCGGCGGTCCAATCGTGGGCCCCGGTCATGCCCAATGGCTTGGGTGCGAATAGGGCTGCCAATTCAACGTTGCCGGTGCCGACCCGCAGCAGCGAACAGTTTTCGCAGACACAACCTCCTTGCATGCCCGTCGAGACCATGACCGCCGGAAACGCCACGGCCGGGCGATCGTCGATCGCGCAGAGTATAAACGTTTGCGTCCCACCGCCGCTGGCGCCGGTCACGCCGATTCGCTTGGCGTCCACGTCGGGTAGGCTGGTGATGAAATCGAGGGCGCGAACGCTGTTGTAAGTCTGCAGACCCATCGTGCTTTGCAAGCGAAGTTGCGCTTCGGCATCGAGGAATCCTTCTCGGTGAGGAATGGCTTTGCTGTCGGCATGACCGAGCATGTCGTAATGGAAGACGACGCAGCCGAGGCAAGCAAGCTGGGCGCAACGGGCTTGCAGGGGATAGCGGGCGGCGTCGACCGTGAATTCCGCACCGTTGGCGAGTTGGTCGAAAATTACCTTCGCGCCATTTCGGTCCATGAATGCATCGTAGAAACGGCCGTCGGCCCAGTGGCCATGTGGGCTCAGGATGCCCGGAACTTTGCCCCTCACATTCTTGGGCCGGTAAAGATTCCCGGTGACGTAATGCCCGGGCATGCTCACAAACGAAACTTTTTCGATCGTGTAACGGCCCATGTCCAATTTGCCATGAATGTCGGCTTGAAGCGGGCAGGGCACCGGCATCGGCCAAAGACCGGTCGCTACCAAAACCTGTTCGCGCAGTTCTTGCCGCCGCTTTTTCCACGCTTCAAGTGTTGCGGGCGGCTTGAATGGCGCGTAACTGTCGAGCGTTCGGAGTGGGCCCGTCCGGCTATCCGTCAGTTCCTGGCCCGCAGGCATCACTCGCGTGGGATCAGGCTGATCCGCCCTCGCGGGTGTGGCTAAAGCGATAAGGAGAAGTGCCGGAATCCAGCGAGACTTGCCCATGGCGGGTCCTCAGGTGGGTGGGAACGGAGAGAGCGGACTATGCGCGAGCCTAAAGACCGAGCGGCCTGTCGTCAATCATGATGAACAGGGGCCCGCGGCCACTCACGGCTCCCGCATTGGAATGGATTGCCTTCGGCTATAGAATAGAAGGGGTAAGGCGAGCGGCACAAAAAAAGTAGACCTCACGCTCCGCGTGAGGAACGCCTCACGCGGAGCGTGAGGTCTACTTTGGGGAAGCCAATTCATGCCGATCGCCTAAGGAGGTAGCGCAGCCAATTCGTGGCTGGTCTATCGCGAATATGGTCTCCATTATTCTGAAGACGGAGCGGATATGGGTCGCCGACAACCTAAAACGGCCGTCGTCGCTTTCAAAGTGGAAGCTGATTTGGCGGAGTTTCTCAACAAGCTGCCAAACAAGAGTGCCTTCATCCGCAAGGCCATATCGTCACAGCTGGGGATGGCCTGTCCTCTCTGCAATGGTCGAGGCATCGTGCCGCGCGGCGTACACGACCATTACGCCAGCTTGCTCCCGAGGCTGAACCAAAGCCATTGCGACGATTGCGGCACAAAATTGCCGCTGCCCCAGGACCCTGGCGATCTCTCTACCGAAGCCAAAACCCGGCTCGAGCAGTTCTTCCACGGCGGCCCGCTGTATTGCGATCCCTGCTACGAAAAGGCCGATCCCTGTAACGATTGCGGCTGGCACATCGCAACCGACAGCGTTGGCGAACACCACCGCCGCGTGCATGAAGAACACAGCGCCACTAACTGAAAAGGCGAGCGTCGAGGCGTAAGCCCGACGAGTCGTCAAGTAAGTGTTTGCGTGAAGACTCGTCGGGCTTACGCCTCGACGCTCGCCAGTGCATTTAGCTCCACGACCGCTTAGAACTGATCCAGCCAGAAGTGGAAGCCCCGGTAGTATTCTTGGGGCTTGTCCATTTCATAGCGCCAGTGTGGCTCTTTGAACGCGGGGTAAGCCATGTATGCGGGCGGCCGCATGTAGGGCGCACCGACAGGTTCGGGATATTTCGGCCCTTGGGCAGGCCAATAGCTGTGGGGGAAATAGGTGTAGGGATAGTGGAAAAAGCGATTCGGGTTGATTTCATCGGCGCGAGCGTCGCCGGCGATCACGCCCCAAAAGCTCAGGGCGAGTAAGGTTGAGAGAGTGGTGGTGGAAAAGCGTCGCAGCATGTCCGTCCTCCTTGACGGTTGACCAAATTTCGAACCCCCATTCTGAGAGCTTACCCGACAATTTCCGAGGAGGCGGTTCCCGCCAGGCAATTCCTCGCAAGAATCGCCTCGATCGCTTCAAACCGTGACGCTCGGGAAAAATTGACCGTCAAGGCTTGAAGTAGCAGGCCCATTTGTCAAGAAAAGCAACATGAATGAGCATTTAACTTATGACAACCCCCTCGTAGGCCGCTATGCGAGCCCGCGAATGAGTCAACTCTGGGGACCGCAGCGCCGTTTCAGCACCTGGCGCAGCTTTGGCTTGCCCTGGCGGAATCGCAATATGAGCTGGGGCTGACCGCGGACGATGGCGTCACGCCCAGAATTCAGCCAGAACAACTCGAGGAGCTAAAGGCCCACCTTCACGACATCGATTTCGCTCGAGCCGAAGCGCTCGAGCGCAAGTTCCGCCACGACGTGATGGCACACATTCATGCCTTCGGTGAAGTCTGTCCCAAGGCGAAGGGGATTCTACATCTAGGGGCGACGAGCTGTTTCGTAACCGACAACACCGATCTCATCCTGATGCGGGAAGGCCTGGGCTACTTGCGCCAGGGGCTGTTGGCAGTAATTCAGGCGCTCGCACGCTTTGCCGAGCGCTACCGAGCGATCCCCACGCTCGGCTTCACGCACTTCCAACCTGCCCAACTTACCACGGTTGGCAAACGTGCATGTCTCTGGTGCCACGACTTCCTTCTCGATCTCCACGATGTGGACCATCGACTCACGCGTTTGGCGCTACGTGGCGTAAAAGGGACTACGGGTACACAGGCTAGCTTCCTGTCTCTGTTCCAGGACGATCATGCGAAAGTTCGGGAACTCGATCGGCGGGTCGCCGAGAAGATGGGGTTCGCCAGCGTCTATCCAGTTACTGGACAGACCTACACGCGTAAAATTGACAGTCAGATTCTTGATGTGCTCTCCGGGATAGGCCAGTCTGCAAATAAGCTCGGCTGCGATCTGCGATTGCTGTCCCACCGGCAGGAACTGGAAGAAGCCTCATGAAGCCGATCAAATCGGCTCGTCTGCCATGGCTTACAAGAAGAATCCCATGCGCTCTGAGCGCATGTGCAGTATCGGGCGCTTTGTCAGCACACTGCCATCTATGGCTGCCCAAACGGCTTCAACCCAATGGCTTGAAAGAACTTTGGATGATAGTGCCATTCGCCGCCTCTATCTACCGCAAGCCTTTCTCGCTGCTGATGCCGTTCTTCGATTGGCACTGAACATTTGTGATGGCATGCGAGTTAACGAAGCCATAATTCGCAAGGGAGTCCTGGAAGCACTCCCTTTCATGGCAACGGAATCGTTGCTTATGGCCGCCGTCAGTCGCGGAGGAGACCGGCAAATTATCCACGAGCGCATTCGAGTCCATAGCCACGCCGCGAGCTCCCAAATGAAGCAAGGAGGAATCAATGACCTCCTCGATCGTCTGCGACAGGACGATGTCTTTGCTGGCGTGCCTTTCGATGTGGTGCTATCGGAAGGAAGCTTCGTGGGCAGGGCTCCTGAACAGGTTGATGAGTTCCTGAATGAAGAGCTCGGTACCGTACTTAACCAAGCGGCAGCCCACGAAGAAATATCGGAAATCACTATTTGATAACTGTTTGCGTAAATAGTCATTTCGGCGGTCCGTTAGATTCCCATTGCATTTCGCTGAACTCTCATTCCGCACTTCCCATCTAGACACCGCGCTGCCGACGCTAAAGAGCGGTGGGAGAAATCTCGAACCGGCCAGCGCTACGGTGATTGATGACATCCCGTTGTCTGACATGGGACTGTCACCAGATTGCACAGAAAAAATCGATTGAACAGGATTTGCAGATTACACAAGATTTGACGGCTGCGCAGTTTGTAACGTTGCCACTCTGGTTTTGATCCCTATGCTGATAGCTCAAGAGCAGTATATTGCTGTTCAGACGTTCATGTTGGGGTACGATCTCTTTTGGAGGATGATTGGATGATTGGATCGACGATTCTGGTTGCCCTGACGACTCTCTTGGCCTCGCCCGGTATTGATTCGCTCGTGTGGCAGAAAGACTACGCTACCGCCCTGCAGCGTGGGAAAGAGACGGGCAAACCACTCGCCGTATTCCTCGGCAAGGGCGCCGCTGGCTGGCAGTCGATGGCCAAGGATGGAAAAATCGATTCCAAGTCTACCGAGGTTTTGGCTCAGAAGTATGTATGCCTGTACATCGATGTTTCGGACGAAGCTGGGAAGCGCGTCGCCGATTCATTTGATCTGCATTCATCTCCTGGAATTGTGATCAGTAGTCCAGGCGGTGCGGTGCAGGCTTTTCGTCATGAAGGCGAACTGCAACCCACCGAACTGCAACAGAAGTTGGAAAAGTTTTCCGACCCGAAATTGGTTGTAGTCACGACCGAAGGCGCTGCGGTGGACAGGACTAGCCTCTATCCGCCGAACTACTACCAGCCAACCTATCAAGGGGTTCCCGGACAGATGGGCTCCATCCCGGGGATGGCTTCGCCCGGCTACTGCCCAAGCTGCCAGAGGCGCGTAACGTGCGCTTTGGTTCTGGAGCTGTAATTCCCTCGGCCAAGCAAGGCCTTCACCCGTCTTGCTTGGCCTTTTTCGTGCGCCCTTAATCGAGTACCCCTCCCACATCCGCCAATTCGCACGTCCCAAACTGGCAGAAGTCGAAATCCCGTTCCATACTTCTGATGGGAAGTAGCCGTTCCGCACTTCGTCCATGCCCCTCCTTGCCGCCGACCTCGATCGGCATCGAGGCCCCCTTCAAGGACTGAGCGGGCAGGGAAGAAATCGTCCCCAATCTGGAGAACGAGCTTCTCTGTTGCGGGAATCAGAGGCACCTATGTTTGCTGCGCATTCAAGCCGTACTTCGTTGTCCAACGTAGTCTTCAAACAGGCGGCAACGCGAGCCGCATTGCTTGGGATTCCCGTATTTTTGCTGGCAGGCGCAGTCGGGCGGAGCAGCGGCATCTCCTTCTGGGTGTTAAGCTGCGGCACGGTCTGCCAGGCGGTTCTTTGTTTGCTCAGTCTTCGGCCCAGGCGTCTCCGCGTCTCGGCCTCGCCGACTTACATCCTCCACTATCTCCTGGCGCTCGCGTGGTTCTGGATCGGGGCGGGCAGAGAAGAGCACTGGTATCCTTATGTCGCTCAAGCCGTTCTGCTGGTGATCCCGTTGTGCATTTTTGCGATGCAAACCTTGCACGGCACTGGGGCGGCAACGCAAAGGCGCGCGGAGCTCTTGGCTGCGAGTTTGGCGTCGCGGAACAAATGGCCCACCGATCTTGCCGAGTGTCGCGCCTGGCCCGAATTGAAGGCATTTCGCGAGGCACTGTATCTCGATGCCACTCCGGCACTCAAATTGCTCGAGCATCCGCGCGACGAGGTTCACTTTGCCGCACTGGTCGCGCTCGAATTCCACAAGAATTGGCGGGCCGGGCAAGCCGAACGGGTCTTGAAGGCCGCGGCCGACGCGGATGAAGAAGATGTGCGCGCCGCGGCAGTTATGGCAATTGCCAATGTCGAAGATCGCTACTTGGTCGAGAGCGTCGCCAATTATCTGGCGGATCCGTCACCGAAAGTGCGCCGCGCCGCATCGGAAGCCTTGCTTTGGGACCTCGAAAATCGCTGGAGCTGGATTCGTCATGCGGTTCGCAAGGCCCTCGCCAATGCAACGGCCACCGGCGATAGCGTCGATGTGTTTGCCTACTTGTCCCTGCCGGACGCGGCGGTCGACGATCTGATTGCTTGGACGGCGGAGAAAGGGCTGCTCGCCCAGCGCGCTGCCACCGTTCTAGCTGGTTACTATAGCAAACGACTCGACCACGAAACGGACGGAAAGCTTTGCAAGGACCTGTGCCGAGCGCTGACCCGAACGAAGCTCATGCCTCCCCTTCGGATTGAGTTGGCACGGGTGCTCTGTGCCCGCCAGCACATGAGCATGGAAACCGCGGAAGATTTATTGGATGCCGCCAATCCGGTTCCTCTGCGTTTGGTAGCAGCCGAATCGCTTTTGCAACAATCTCCAAGCGAGGCCGCCCGTGCCGCCCTGCTCGAGCTGGCCCGAATCCCGAACCGCGAGCTGGCTTTGTCCACGGCAAAGGTCGTACAGCGCTACTTGGGCGTCGACCTGGGCCTGGCACTGACGGAACCGCTGCCTGCCCTAAACACCCGACATGCCCAAGATACCGTCATTCGTCTGATCCGCTGGGCCCAAGAACAAATGGCTGCCGATGCCCAATCCGTGGTTGCCGCAGTAAAATGAACCGCATTCGTTCCTGCGCTACTTGGGCATTCGTCGATGCGCTTTTGGGTGGGCACTTCAGGCTACTCTTATCCGGACTGGGTAGGCGCGTTTTACCCCCCGGGCACCCGCGGCCCAAAGATGCTCCACCATTACACCCAAATCTTCCCTTTGGTTGAGCTTAATTTCACTTATTATCGCCTGCCCACTCCGGAAATGTTGGCCCGGCTTGCGGAGCAGGCTCCGCGCGGGTTTCAATTTCTGGTGAAGCTGCCGCGGACGATTTCGCATGAAGAAAAGGCGCTGGATGTTCCTCTTTTTCGCCAGGCGGTTGCCGAAATGCAAAGCCGCAATTGCCTGCTTGGTTTGCTTTGCCAGCTGCCACAATCAGCCCATCAAACCAAGAAACGCTGGCTTTGGCTCGAATCGCTGTTCGAAGCGTTTGGCGGTCTGGGGTTGGCCGTCGAGTTCCGGCATCGGTCATGGGCGGAGCCGGCGGTAACTGAGCGACTGGCCAAGGCAAGCGTCGATCTGGTCGCTGTCGATGTGCCCAGCCTGCCTAATCTTTACCCGCGCAGGCTTGGTGCGCCTCGCACACCCCGCATTTATGTGCGCTTACACTCGCGCAATGCGCTGAATTGGTACGGGTCGGACAGTGAGCGGTATGACTACAACTTTAGCGACGCCGAAATGACCGAATGGATCAGGGATCTGGTTCTCGCGAAAGATCAGTCGCAGCAAGCATTTGTGCTGTTCAACAACTGCCACCACGCCCAGGCGGCGGCGAATGCCAAGCGCTTTCAAGAACTGTTGCGCGATTTGCAGGATCGGGTTGACATTGTCGAACCGCCTCGGCCGCCGCCTAAACAGAAGACGCTTTTTGACTAAGGATGAGGGCTGGGCGAAAATCGAACTTGTTTTCATTTATCGGTTCGCTACATTGCTCTAAAGCAAAGATGTTCACTGATTCAGTTGTTTACGGCAGGAGCTGGATGCGTCGGAGGTGACAAAGGATCGCGATGGCCATCACGACAGACCGCAAGACAGAGATTATCGATCAGTACCGGCGTATGGATACCGATACGGGATCGCCCGAGGTGCAGGTAGCACTGCTCACGGCACGGATTACCGAGCTGACTGAGCATCTCCGGGAGCACAAGAAAGATCACGCAAGTCGCCGGGGACTCTTGATGATGGTCAGCAAGCGATCCAGCTTACTTACCTACTTACGCAACAAGGATCGCAACCGCTACCTCTCTTTGATTAGCAGGTTGGGACTCCGAAAGTAATAGGGCCCAGAGGACGAGATCGCGAGCAGCCCAGGCTCGAAGCGGCCATGGCATTGGTTACGCTGATCCACGTCTTGCTGGTTTCTCCCTCCGCTCGCATCACCCTCCGCGCCGGCAGGTGTGAGGAAGTAAAAAGTGCAGGCGTGTTTCGTCGAATGTCCATTTGGGTCAGAATCTCTCAGAATTGAAACCGGCAAATTAGCCAAGCAAGCTCATGGAGCAGTGGTGGTGCGCAACGGCGACACTATGACGCTCGTTGCTGCTGTGGAGGGGTCGCCTATCCCGGGCCGGGATTTCTTTCCTTTGACGGTCGACTATCGCGAAAAAACCTACGCGGCTGGGAAATTCCCCGGCGGGTTCATCAAGCGCGAAGGTCGCCCGACCATGAAGGAAATCCTGACGTCGCGGCTCATCGATAGGCCGATTCGGCCCCTTTTCCCCGCCCATTATCTCAACGAAGTTCAGGTAATGGCCAATGTCTTGTCGTCCGACAAAGAACACGATGCCGACATCCTGTCGATCATTGGCGCCGGCGCTTCGCTCCATCTCTCGCAGATCCCCTTCCTGAAAGTTACCGGAGCCGTCCGCGTCGGCATGATCGACGGCGAGTTCGTCCTCCAGCCCACCCACACCCAACTCGAGGAAAGCGAACTCGACTTGGTGCTGGCCGGCACCCGCGACGCGGTTACGATGATCGAAGGCTTCGCTCGCGAAATGCCCGAAGATCGCATGCTGCAAGCCCTCATGTTCGGTCACAAGCATATCGTGACCGTGATCAACTTGATCGAGGAGCTGCGCACCAAGGCAGGACTCCCAGCCAAGGCCGCTTACCCAGAGGCAGCGCCTAATCCGCTCATCGACATTTTCATGCAGAAGTTCGCTGCTGAATTCAAACAACGCAAGCATACCGGCTTGAAGCAAGAACGAGCGGAGAAGGTCGCCGAGCTCAAGAAGAAAATCGTGGCAGAGTATCTGCCTGAAGGCGGCACGACCTACACGCCAGCACAAGTGGAAGGCGCCTGGTCGCACCTTCAAGAGAAGGTCATCCGGCAAATGATTCTCGACGGCGTGCGCATCGACGGCCGTTCGAACAAACAGCTTCGCCCCATCAGTTGCGAAGTCGGTGTTTTGCCGCGAACGCACGGCACCGCCATTTTCCAGCGCGGCGAAACGCAGGCCCTGGTCATCACGACGCTGGGCACGGTGTCCGACGAACAGCGCGTCGATGGTTTGGGAGACGAATACAGCAAGAAATTCATGCTGGATTACAACTTCCCTCCCTTCAGCGTGGGCGAATGCCGGCCGATTCGCGGGCCCGGCAGGCGCGAGATCGGACACGGCGCGTTGGCGGAACGCAGCCTGAAAGCCGTCGTTCCCGATCCCGAGGATTTCCCCTATACGATTCGGTTGGTCTCGGAAATCCTTGAATCGAACGGTTCGAGCAGCATGGCTTCCGTTTGCGGCGGCACGCTTTCCCTCATGGATGCAGGCGTTCCCATTACCAATCCGGTGGCCGGCATATCGATCGGCCTAGTGAAGAGAAGGAGCTAACTTCACCACCCTCACCGACATCATGGGCGACGAGGATCATTACGGCGACATGGATTTCAAGGTCGCCGGCACAGGCCGCGGCATCACCGGCATTCAGCTCGATCTCAAAATCGACGGCATCAACGAGGAGATCATCAAAGCGACTTTGGAGCAAGCCAGGGAAGCCCGCCGCGAAATCCTCAAGATCATGCTGACGACGCTCCGGCAGCCGCGCGGCGAGATCAGTCATTTCGCCCCCCGGCTCCTGCAGATCAAAATCAATCCGGAAAAGATTGGCTTGCTCATCGGACCGGGCGGCAAGACGATCAAAGGCATTCAGGAAGAGACCGGGGCCAAAATCAATGTGGACGACGACGGTACCGTGTCGATTTCCCACATGGATGCCGCCCGGGCTGAAGCCGCCAAGATGCAGCGTCGAGGCGCTCACCGAAGAGGTCAAGATAGGCAAGATTTATGACGGCCGCGTGACCAGCATCAAGGAATTCGGCGCCTTCATCGAGATCCTACCCGGCCGCGACGGCTTGTGCCACATCAGCGAGCTGGACGACAAATACGTCGACAGGGTCGATGCCATTTGCAAGGTGGGCGATCGCATGCAAGTGAAGGTGATCGCCATTGACGATCAAGATCGCGTCAAGTTGTCTCGCAAAGCGCTGCTGCGCGACCAAAAACCAGGCGGTGGTGGAGAAGAGGCTCCCTCGTCGGCGCCGCCGCGCAGGCCCGATGCTCCTCCGCGACGCCGTGAAGGTCCGCAAGGAGACGGTGGCGATGGCGGCAGGAGATGAGCAGGGGATGGTGCCGCCCGCATACGCGGAATTGGCCGAGCTTGCGGGCGGGTTTATCCACGAAATCAAGAACCACCTCAGCACGCTGGGGCTGAATCTTCAGCTCTTGGCCGAGGATTTCGCACAGCCCGAATCCCAGCGCGAGCACCGCGCCCTGGAACGCATTCAGCGTCTTCAGGGCGAATGCCATCGCCTGGTGGAAGTGAGCAACGATTTTCTGCGCTTTGCCCGCGTGCAGACGCTTGACCTATCTCCGGCCGAGCTTTCCCAAGTGGTGGAAGAAATCGTCGATTTCTTTTCGCCGACGGCTCGCCAAGCGCACATCAAGATCAACGCCTATGTACCCAGCGACCTGCCGGTCGTCCGGCTCGACCGCGATATGTTCAAGCAGGCATTGCTGAACATCATGCTCAACGCCGAACAGGCCATGCCGCAAGGCGGCGAACTCACGGTGCAGGCCTCGGCTCAAGGCGATGAGGTTATCCTCAACTTGATCGACACCGGCAAAGGAATAGCCGCCGATCATTTGGCCAAGATATTCCGGCCCTTTTTTTCAACGAAGCCCGGCGGCACCGGTTTGGGGCTGCCGACCACCCGAAAAATTGTGGCGGCTCATGGCGGCACCATCCGGGTGCAAAGCGACGTGGGCCGCGGGACGCAATTCTCCATTCACCTTCCGGCGCACCCAAAGGCTCCTCCAGAAGAGTAGTAAGCGAATGGAAACATTGGCTCACGTTGGCGGTCGCATCGTTCCCTTGAAGGATGTCACGGTCTCCGCCATGGACCGCGGATTCTTGTTTGGCGACGCGGTCTATGAAGTGATGCGCGTCTACGGCGGCAAAGCATTCCTGGCGGACGAACATTTCGCACGCCTCACTCGGAGCCTTGATCTCATCCGCATTGCCGGAGCCGATGTGGCCGGGTTACGGCGACGTATGGTCGAAACGATTGCCGCCGGCCCCTTCCGCGAGGCGATCGTCTATATTCAGGTAACTCGCGGTGCGGCCCCGCGAGCCCACGCTTTCCCCAAAGACGTTAAGCCCTTCGAATTGCTCTACGTGCAGGATTTCCAGGATTCTTATCTTGAAGGACGCCAAAACGGGGCGGCCGCGCTAACGCAACCGGATATTCGCTGGGACCTTTGCGAGATCAAATCGACCAATCTGCTTCCCAATGTGTTGGCCCTTCAGAAAGCCAAGGAAGCCGGTTGCATCGAAGCGCTCTTGGTGCTCCCCGACGGCCACATGAGCGAGGGAACGCATAGCAGTTTCTTTGCCGTGCTGGACGGTGTCCTCCGGACCGCCCCCAAAAGTCCCCTCATTCTCCCCGGCTGCACGCGCGACCTGGTTATTCGCTTAGCGAAGCGGCAAGGCATCCCTTTCTTGGAAGAAGCCATCAGCGTCGGGGACTTGTCGCGCATTTCCGAACTCTTCCTTTCGGGAACCACCGCGGAAGTGCTGCCGATCACCAAAATAGACGGAAAGATGGTTGGGTCCGGCAAGCCCGGGGAAATCACCCGCATACTGCAATCCGAGTACGCAAAGGCTGTGGCTGAAAGCCTGAAATTGTGAGCCGATGGCGGGGCTGACGCGCAAAGCTCCCATTTAGTGTTACTTGACCACTTCCGTTAGATCGTGCCATGCCCACCGTTCCTCACAGCCTCTCCAATTCCTGCGTCTGCGGCAAATCTTCGAGCGAATCCAGTTGGAATAGCTTCAGAAATCGCGACGTGGTTCGATAGATGAGGTCGCGACCTCCCTCGGTCTTTCGCTCGGCCCACCAATCCATGCTTGAGCAACTGCCGTAGCAATCCGCCGGAATCGACTCCGCGAATGGCGTCGATCTCCGATTTGCCGATCGGCTGGCGGTAAGCGACCCACGAAAGCACATCGATGGCAGCGGTGGACAGGCGCGTTTCCCGCGTGGGTCCCTTCAACCGTTCGGCCAGCGGCAAGAACGAAGGCTTGATCGTCATGACGTAGCCCCCATCGCGCGGCAGTAGCGCGTAAGGCCGGCCTTGCAGGCGATAAGCCGCGTTCAGGGTGTCGATCGTCGATAAGAACTGTTCTTCACTGAGGCCGGAAAGGATGAGGCGGGCCTGTTCGAAAGTAACGGGATCGCGGCCGGCGAAGAGCATCGCTTCCAGGATCCGCTCAGCCGGTGGCGGAGTGTCGCCGTTGGAGCTGGCGGAACTACGCCGACGCCGCGGGCGCGTGGGAGGCTGTTCTTTCGGAGACGCCTCCTCTTCGTGGGGCAGGTCTGCATCGCTATCCGGTAACAGGGGATCCGTAATCATGGCGTTGTCGGGCTCGTGTGCGGGAGGAAGAAAACGCCCGTCACAAAAGTGCCAATCCAAAGAATACTGAACACCGCGGCCAAGCAAAGATGCAGCCGGCGGCGGTGGCTATACCCCGTAAAGAGCATGAGCGGCATGAAGCAGGTTGCCGGAAGCGAGAAACAAAGGTGAATCGTCAGGCGCTGCTTCAATTCCTGCTCGCCTTCCAGGTAATCGAAAATGTCCGGCTTGATAAGGCGCACTACCACTTCGAGCCCCACTAAAGCGGCCGCGGTCAGAATGAAAAAAACGGTATTGATGCGGCCATGGATTCGGTAGCGGCCGCGAGCGAGCATCACCAACGAAGAAGCGAAGATGAGCGTGACGCTGATTACTGCGATCTTGAGAATCAAGATTACCAAAGGGCCCGTAAGCACTAGCGATACCTTTCCGCGAAAAGCGCATGCGTTCTCTCCCTTCTAGTATTATGAACCAGCGCCGTTCGCGTATGCGGCACCCTCTTTGGTTAGCCGCGACGCGCAGCGGAGCGCTCGACGCACGCTCCTCTCCGCAGAGCCTCCGAGTCGCGGCTAACCCGGCGGATCAGTGTACTGGATTTATCCCGCAACTCGCCGCTTTGCCGCAGGCTGATGTTTCCACCGGCGGTGCAGCCAGAAGTATTGTTCAGGCGCTGGCGAATGCCGCGCTCGAGGGCTTTGGTGAAACGCTCGGTCAATGTCTTCACGGCATTCGGTCGGCTGGCGTAATCCTCGGGGCGGATCAGCTCCTGAAGCCGAATC
This sequence comes from uncultured Gemmataceae bacterium, assembly GCA_963748025.1. GTDB lineage: Bacteria > Planctomycetota > Planctomycetia > Gemmatales > Gemmataceae > CAVVHZ01. The sequence goes on along the minus strand of CAVVHZ010000015.1, from coordinate 38,808 downwards.
GAATAATTGAGCGGCTGGCCCTGGTTCGGTACGGTGACAACCATCACAGGAACGTGATATTCAAGCGCCATCAGGGCAATGGCCTTGTGGGTGGACGCCGGTCGGCCGAAGAAATCGACAAATAAGCCGCGTTGCCCCGCATCCTGGTCGGCCAAGGTGGCAATCACGCCGCCTGCCTCCAGGATTTCTTGCATCTGATCGAAGTCGCCTTTTTTGGCGAGCAGCTTTTGGCCAGTGTTTTCGCGGAATTGCCGGAGAAACTGGTCGACGTAGGGATTGTCCAGCGTGCGGGCAATCGCATAAGTCCTGAATCCCAACAGGCCCAGAGCATAGCCGGCTATTTCCCAATTCCCGAAATGCCCAGTGACAATCAGCAACGGCCTGTCCGAGAGCAGACAATCGACGATTTGCCGGCCGCCCAGCAGTTCGATGTGACGACGCCAATTATGGGTACGCAAGCGGCGTGGCGCGTGGAGAATCTCCAACAGCATCCGGGCAAAGTGGCGATAAACCTGTTTAATCGTCCATTCGAGGTCCGGCTCCGAGAGCTGCGCGCCAAAGGCGTGGCGAAGATTGTTGCGAGCCACTTCGCGATGCCGGCGGTCGATTTTATGGAGGAGCCAGGCCAAACCGCCGGCGATGGCATCGCACCAATCAAACGGCAAGGCTTGGAGCAAGGCCACCACGGCACGCACGGCAAGATAGACGCAATACTGAGACAGGGCAGAACGTGGTTTGGACATTCGTTGTCCTCGAAGAGACATCCGTGAAGCGAACCCATCGTCTTCCAAAATTGTCTTATGGCGACCCCTGCCGGTTCGTCCGGCTACAGTTTAACCGTTTGCCCGCTCGCCGCAGCGCGATAAATCGCCAAAATCACCTCAACCGCCTTGCGACCTTCGGCGCCGTCAACCAGGGGGGGCCGTTTCTTCTGAATCGCTTCGACGAAATCCCGAAGCTGCCTCGCGTGGCCCTCGTGCGAGATGGCAGCGGGATTGCTCGAGCCGCCCGAAAGGCCCGTTTTATGGGCAAATCGATGGCGAATTTGCTCGTCCAAGTCGGTGCTGGGCGTCAGCTCCCAGCGCAGAATATCGTCTTGTTCGATCACGACCGAGCCGTGGTCGCCGTGAACTGCAATAGTTTTGGGCAAACCCGGATGCACGCTGGTCGTCGCCTGGATCACGCCCAGACCGCCATTGGCGAAGCGCAGACAAGCCACCGCCGTATCTTCCACTTCGATCCGTTCGTGGGCAAGTGTGGCAGTGAAGCCGGATATGTGGGTCACCGGGCCCATCATCCAGCAGAGCAGGTCCACATTATGAATCGCCTGGTTCATGAGGGCGCCGCCGCCGTCAAGAGCCTGCGTCCCTTTCCAACCGCCTTCATCGTAATAGGACTGCGGCCGCCACCACTTGCAGGTGGTTTCGCCGAGCGTTAGGCGTCCAAAGCGCCCGCTTTCGATTGCCTGCCTCAGGGCGAGATTCGCGTCGCCAAATCGCGAAGGGAAGATCGTGCAGAGTTGTACGCCATTCGTGCGACAAGCGTCGATGATACGATCGCACCGCTCCAAAGTAATCTCCAGTGGCTTCTCGACCACCACATGCTTGCCCGCCCGCGCCGCCGCCACGGCGGGCTCCATGTGGCGCCGCTGGGCGTCGTGACAATGACGACGTCCACATCTTTGCGACTCACAACCGACAACAGATCCGTGGAAATGTCGCATGATAAATTCAGAGACTTCGCAAGCGCTCGGGCATTGGCTTCTTTTCGGCTAATCAAAACGACGAGTTCGGCTCCAGGCGCCTCCGCTAGAGCCTTGGCGTGAAAACGAGCGATCATTCCACAGCCAACGATGGCGAAGCCCAGCATTAAACGAGACCTCTGAGGGGACTAAAACGCAGAAGGCAAAAAAATGTAGGGCAAAAAGATAAGAATTGGATTTATTTTTTTGCCCTGCATTTTTTTGCCATCGTAGTTCCGAAGCCCGCCTACGAATTCTTGTCGCCTCTGTAGAGTTGGCCGGCCCTCCAAAGATACTGCAGCCCAGAAAGGGCCGTGGCCGCAAGCGTCGCCCAGATGAAGCCGTCGCGCAAGCGGGCGAAGACCCATAATGCAGTGCCGTTGTAGGGGTCGTAGGCCTTGGCATACAAGTAGACGAAAATGGCGATTAACGACGCGCACTGCAAGCCCATCTTGATCTTGCCGAGCCAGTCGGCGCCGAAATTGCCGCCTTGGTTTTCCATGAAGCTGCGCAGGCTAGTGATGATGAGCTCGCGGGCAACGATCACCGTCACCATCCAGGGCAAGAGCCAATGTTCCTCTTCCCCAGGCGCCATGGCGGCCGGTAGCAAGAAAATGAAAGCGCCGCAAATGAGCACCTTGTCGACCAAGGGATCGAGGTTGCGGCCTAGTGTGCTCGTCAGCCCCTGCTTGCGGGCGAAATAGCCGTCGAGATAATCCGTAAGCGAGGCTAGCGCGAATACTGCCAAACACCAGAGCCACTGTTCGTAGGCGATGAGTCCGAACAGCACGAGCGCCAGCAGGAACCGAGCCGCCGTCAGTTGATTCGGCAAATTGAAAACCGGCGGCTGACTCCTTGTCAGCGTAGCCATAATTCACCTTGGACTGGAGAGGCACGAGCCGCCAAGTCGTAACCGTCGGCGCCCGTGACTTTGATACGAACCAAATCGCCGGGTCGCAGCCCTTTGCCTTTGACCCGGATGAAGGAATCGATTTCCGGAGCATCGGCATAGGAACGGGCCACCGAATGATTGGGAACTTCCGGATCCGGCGCATCGATGAGCACGTCGAGCTCCCGCCCCACTTGGCGTTTGCTCCATTCGAAGGCGATCGGCTGCTGCGCTTCCATGATCGCGTCGCGCCGAGCTTGCTTGACGTCCTCAGGCAAATGATCTTCCAGCCGCGCTGCCGGCGTCCCGGGCTCGAGCGAATAGGGAAACACTCCGAGGCGCTCGAAACGCTGTTCCTTGGCGAAATCGAGGAGTTCCTCGAATTCCGCATCGGTCTCGCCCGGAAAGCCAACGATGAATGTCGTTCGCAGAACTAGATCGGGCAAGGAGCTGCGCAAGCACTCGAGCAGCTTGACCGTATCCTTGCGATTCACCCGCCGTTGCATCCGTTTCAGCACGCGATCGTTGATGTGCTGTAGCGGCATATCCAGGTAAGGCACAATCTTGTTGCACGAAGTCAGCGTTTCGAACAACTCATCGGTGAAATAGATCGGGTAAGCATAAAGGATCCGAATCCAATCCAAGCCGGGGAGTTCGTTTAGCTCGCGGAGCAGTTCCGCCAGGCGGACGCGGCCATAAAGATCGAGGCCGTAGTAGGTGGTGTCTTGGGCGACGATGATGAGTTCGCGCACGCCATCCGCAATCAGCTCCTTGGCTTCGCGGACCACCTCCTCGATCGGCTTGGTGACATGCTTGCCGCGCATGCCGGGGATCGCACAAAAGGTGCAAAGTCGATCGCAGCCTTCGGAGATTTTCAGGTAGCCGTAGTGTCGCGGCGTGATGCGCAGCCGGGCGGTGTCTTCCTGAGCCTTGACCGGCGCGGGACGAAACAGGCTCCGCTGCTCGACTCGATGCTTGTAAGCGCGATCGACGACTTGCCCAATTTCTTCGCGTCCGAACACGCCGACGATCTGGTCGACTCCCGGCGCATCGAGCAGCAGCTGGTCGCCTTTGCGCCTCGGCCAAACAGCCGGCGACAACTACCGAGCCTACCTTACCTTGCTTCTTGAGTTCGACCATCTCCCGGATGACGCCTAGCGATTCTTGACGGGCGGGCTCGATGAATCCGCAGGTGTTGATGACGACGATATCTGCGCCTTCGGCATCGGGCGAAAGCACATAACCGTCCTGTGCCAGTTTGCCGAGCATGCGCTCCGAATCGACGAGATTTTTGGGGCAGCCAAGGCTCACGAATGCGAAGGTCTTCTGGCCGCCTTTATGTGTACTCATAACGATATGCTAGCAAACAATCAGGAAGAAGGAACCTGCGGCGACAAGTCCGCCGTCGCCGCTGGCTCCGGCTCTCGTAGTGGGTAAGGGAGAGGGCCATTCCTCTCCCTCCCCGTTGTCGCGATGGGGTCGATTCCCCATATTTACCGGCGAGCCTCTTTCAGGCACCGGGCGACGCCATAGCCGTTGCCCTCAGTCTGGGGCGATCCCAGCGTCCCTTCGCCGGGGGTGCGCGGATTTCGCCGAGGAAAAGCAGACCCAGGTTGCGCAGGTGTTTCAGACGCAATCGCCAATTGTCGGTAATCCGCTTGCGTTTGAACTTCATACAGCGGATTCTCATGCGAATCCAGCGGTCTAAAGTACGGAAGAGACTGCGGCAATTGGAGAAGGCCGTGCCAAAGTAGTTGGCCGTGCCTCTCACGACCTGGTTGATCTTCCTGACGACCTTGGCATCCAGGTTTTGATGACGGGGGGTGAGTTCCCGAATCTTGTCTTTGAATTTCTCCACCGACTTGGCGCGGATCTTGACGGACCAGGCCCCGATGTCGAATCCGAGAAAGGCAAAGCCCTGTCGGAAAGTCGTCATCTTGGTTTTCTCGGCACTCAAGGAGAGGCCGAGGCTGGCCAGATGCCGGAGCACCAGGTCATGTGCCTCACGGACCTTAGCCTGAGATTTGGTCAGGACCACAAAATCGTCGGCATAACGCACGAAGCGGAAGCCGGCGTTGTGGAGTGCCCAATCGAGGCTGTTGAGAGTGATGTTGGCGAGAAGAGGGGAAATGACACCCCCTTGCGGCGTGCCCAGGTCTGTCGACGTGAAGACGCCGTCCTCCATCACTCCGGCCTTGAGAAATCGTTCGACGAGATAGAGAATGTTGCCGTCAGCGATGAGCTCGCTGACGCCGTTCATGATGACGTGGTGGGGGATGTTGTTGAAGAACCCCTTGATGTCGGCATCCAGCACGTGCTGGTAGCCTTGTCGCTTGAGTTCCAACACCCTTCGCACGGCCATGTGACAGCCCCGAAAAGGCCTGAAGCCGTAGGAGTCGTCATGGAAGATACCCTCGAAGTGAGGGTTCAGGAGATAGCGAACCATCTCCTGAGCAACGCGGTCGGCGACTGCGGGAATGCCCAGCGGGCGTGTTTCCCCTGTGTTTCCTTTAGGAATGTGGACACGTCGGAGAGGGAGGGATTGATAGGTCCCTCCTTTCAAACGACGTTCGAGCGCGGCCAAGTTCTGTAGAAGTTGACCTTCGTACAGTTCAATGGACACGCGATCGATGCCCGCGGCCCCCCGGTTGCGACGAACGCACCAGAAGGCCCCCTCAAGGGTATCCAGGTTGATACGACCTGTCAGGGAATGCGCTTTGATCCTGGTCAAAGCCGCTCCTTTCCAGCAGGAGCCCATGGAACGAAGGATCGGTAGATGCACCCGCTGGAGTCTTCGTGGAGAATGTTTCTTAGCGACTCTCTTGAGTCCGGGGAGGCCGGACGATCCCGAAGGGGGACCTGTTTGGGAGAGGCTAACTGTTCCCGTGAAGTCTCCGGTGGTGTATCTGCCAACTACGGTGCCCCCTTTCGGGCGGGTGCCTTACTTTGGGGACGCTGCCATCCCCGAACCCGTGGCGTAGGGCCGCCGCGGGCGCCGCTGCGTAGTCCGAGCCGTTTCGTCATAGACTTATGGGCCCGAAGTTTTCCAGAGCTAGCCTGGAACAGCGTGGGACTTTCACCGGTCAGTGTGGTGAGCCGTTGTATCCGGGCGAGATCACGTAACACCCTGTCGGTCGTTCGAGCAAACCGTATCGTGCTCGATCCGGACCAAGCGGAGCTTGGCCAATGCTTCAGCAGGTTAAGGAGCATGGCACACCGACCAGGCCCAAGTGACCCCTCCTGGATTGACCTTGCCTGGCCCCTCCGTCGCCAGGCATTGCTGCCCGACGCTGGCTGCGTAGGTCCGACAGGACTTCGAGCAAGGTTTTCTGGACGGGCACGGCCCCGCCCAGGTAGGATTAGGTCCTCCTTTCGGTGGACTGCACCGTTTGAGACTGAACTACCACACCTGCGGTTCACGCTTAACCCGGAGCCAGCGGCGACGGCTGTCAGGCACCCGCTTGGGTCGTGGTTTCGGCAAGTGCTGCATCAATGGAGCGATCCGAAGCAACAAGTCCGCCGTCGCCGCTGGCTCCGGCTCTCGTTTAACCCGGAGCCAGCGGCGACGGCTGTCAGGCACCCGCTTGGGTCGTGGTTTCGGCAAGTGCTGCATCAATGGAGCGGTTTGAGGCAACAAGTCCGCCGTCGCCGCTGGCTCCGGCTCTCGCTTAACCCGGAGCCAGCGGCGACGGCTGTCAGGCACCCGCTTGGGTCGTGGTTTCGGCAAGTGCTGCATCAATGGAGCGGTTTGAGGCAACAAGTCCGCCGTCGCCGCTGGCTCCGGGTTAAACTAGAAAGAAGCTACGGCGTAATAACCCTCAATTATTTCGCGACGTGCGATTCTCCGGAGCGCGTTATGGCTGAGTTCCGCATCGAAAAAGATTCCATGGGCGAAGTCAAGGTCCCGGCGCAGGCCTACTACGGCGCTCAGACGCTGCGTGCGGTCGAAAACTTCCCGATTTCTGGCCAGCCATTGCCGGCCCGGCTCGTTCGCGCGCTCGGGCAAGTCAAGATTGCGGCTGCCTTGGCCAATAAGGAACTCGGCCTGCTCAAGCCGCACATCGCCGATGCTATCTGCGCTGCCGCTGCCGAAATCGTAGCAGGCAAATGGGATAAAGAATTTCCCATCGATGTGTATCAGACCGGTTCCGGCACCTCCTCCAACATGAATGCCAATGAAGTGATCAGCAACCGGGCCATCGAAATGACCGGCGGAGATCGCTTTCAGAAAGCCAAGTCGATTCATCCAAACGATCACGTGAACATGGGGCAATCGACCAACGATATGTTCCCGACTGCCATTCACGTCGCCGCCGGCTTAGCGATTCGAATGGAATTGTTGCCTGCCCTGGGGCGCTTTGGTGCCGTTTTGGACGAAAAAGCCAAGAAATGGGACGGGGTCCTGAAAATCGGCCGCACGCACTTGGCGGACGCCACGCCTATCCGCCTGGGGCAGGAATTCAGCGGCTATGCTCGCCAGCTCGAATTGTCCTGCGCCAGCGAAACGTGCACTGGCGGCCGTGCTCGAACTGCCGGCCGGCGGCACTGCGGTCGGCACCGGAATCAATACGCATCCGGCGTTCGGCAAGCATGTGGCGAACTACCTACAGAAAGATACCGGCGTACCTTTTGTGGAAGCCGTCAATCATTTCGAAGCCAACGCCAATCGCGACGGTTTGGTGGAGTGCAGCGGGCAACTTCGCAGCATCGCCACAACGCTTTTCAGCATCGCCAATAACATCCGTTGGCTGGGCAGTGGGCCGCGCTGCGGCTTCTATGAGATCATGCTTCCCGATCGTCAACCTGGTTCTTCGATCATGCCGGGGAAGGTCAATCCGGTCATGTGCGAGAGCATGATGCAGGTGGTAGCGCCGGGTCATCGGCAACGATCAGACCATCGCGTTTTCTGGGGCCTCCGGCGGACAGTTCGAGCTGAATATCATGATGCCGGTCATGGGCATGGCCATTCTGGAAAGCATTCAGCTGCTGGCTAGTTCCGCGCATGCCTTTGTGGATTTTTGCGCTTTGGAAATGGAAGCGAACCGCACCCAATGCGAATTGCAGGTGGAAAAAAGCCTGGCGATGGTCACTAGCCTCAATCCGCTGATCGGCTACGATGCCGCAGCGGCCATCGCCAAGGAAGCGTTCAGCACGGGAAAAACCGTGCGCGAGCTTTGCTTGGAGAAGATTTTGGCAGGTAAGTTGAAAAAAAAAGACGTGGACGGGCTGGTGAGCGAGAAAGAATTGATCGGTGCTGGACCCGCACGGCATGACGGCACAGAAGGTGAATTGAAACCAACTTGAAAGCAGGCTGGCTTCCCTTCCACGTTGACGCTATACTATGTGAGAGTGTTGAAGCGTCTCCTCAGAGCGGACGATGCCTTCGACCAGCTTCCGCCTAGAGTCTGTGAGCCGAGAGCCCTGGTTTAACTCGCGATTCAGGACTCTTCGACTTTCCCCCAAAAAGCCAGACCGTGTTCCAGCCCCGAACGCGCTAGCTATGCATCCGAGGTTCTGCATGGAGTCGAACGACCCGAGCATGCCCGTTCGCGTCATCCGCGAACCAGGCGTTTATCTCGTGGGTCGACAGGTGACGGCCGAAGATAATCTGGATGCATTCCTGCGCGATCACGATGTCGCCTGGCAAACCGATACGGAAATTGCCGCCGAACATCTGACCGAAGCGGCCGGCCGCGTCTGCTATATGTCCTTTGCCAAACCGCGGCCCGGTGGCAACGAGGCCTACCTGAAACACATTCTGGAAGTTGGCCACGGATCGGTGCTCGAACATGCCGTTTGGTGTTTTATTTTCACCGGGGTTAGTCGTTCGCTCACCCACGAATTGGTTCGTCATCGTGCAGGTTTCAGTTATAGTCAGCTGAGCCAGCGTTATGTGGATGAATCGGTGGCGGAATACGTCGAGCCCGACGTCATTGCCGATGACCCCGAGTTGCACGCACTCTGGCTCGATTCCGTCAGGCACAGCCATCAGGCGTATGTGGGCTTGACTGAAAAGCTGCTCGGCAAGTTTCAGGATGAGCCTGACAAAACCTTGCGGAGAAAGATGGCTCGGCAAGCGGCGCAGAGCGTGTTGCCCAATGCCACCGAAACGAAGATTTTCATGTCGGCCAACGCCCGGGCCTTGCGCCATTTCATCGAGCAGCGCGGCAGCCGGCATGCGGAAACGGAGATTCGCAAATTGGCCGTTAAAGTACTCGAAATCATGAAGGGCGAGGCTCCGCATTTGTTCAACGATTACGAACTCTCACCATTGCCTGACGGCACCCTCGAAGCGACGACACGGTTTCACAAGGTCTAACTCTTATTTTTTCGAAATCTGGTTTCCCCATGCCACAAGTTGATGCCATGGCCCGAGGCGTTCTGGAAATGAATGCCAAAGGGTTTGGTTTCCTGCGCGACCCCATGCGAAATTTTGCCGCACAACCCTCCGACGCTTTTGTGCCGGCTAATTTGATTAGCAAGTTGCGGTTGGCGGAAGGACTGCACCTCACCGGTCGCATCGAGCCTGCCAGAAAGGGCGTTGGCCCTCGCATGGCCCAGCTCGAATCCATCGAAGGGCAACCGCCCGATGCGTACAAGCGCCGGGCGTTCGACGATTTGACCCCGATCGATCCGCACGAACAGATCCGGCTGGAAACCGGACAAGAACCGGTCACCATGCGCATCCTGGACTTGCTGGCGCCGATCGGCAAAGGCCAGCGCGGACTCATCGTGGCTCCGCCGCGGACCGGCAAAACGGTTCTTCTGCAGCAAATTGCCCAGGCGGTCAGCACCAACCATCCCGAAATGCACGTCATGATGTTGCTGGTCGACGAGCGACCCGAAGAAGTGACCGACATGCGCCGCTCGGTCAAAGGCGAGGTTATCGCCAGCAGTTCCGATCGCGATAGCTTCAGCCATATCCGCACCGCGGAATTGGTTTGCGAACGCGGCAAACGATTGGCGGAACAAGGCAAACAGGCCTTCGTGCTGCTGGACAGCCTGACTCGGCTGGCGCGAGCCTATAACAAGAATGTGCGCGACAGCGGCCGCACCATGAGCGGCGGCATCGACGTTAAAGCCCTCGAAGTGCCCAAACGCCTCTTTGGGGCGGCTCGCGTATTCGAAGAGGGCGGCTCGTTGACCGTCATCGGCACCGCCCTTATCGAAACCGGTTCGCGCATGGACGACATCATTTTTCAAGAGTTCAAGGGCACCGGCAACATGGAGTTGGTGCTCGATCGGAAATTGGCCGATCGCCGGATTTTCCCGGCCATGGACATTGCTCAATCGGGCACGCGAAAAGAAGAACGCATCCTGCCCGCCGAAACGCTCCGCAAAGTCATCATGCTGAGGCGGACCTTGATCGATCAGAATCCCACCGCTGCCATGGAATCGCTCGTGAGGAAACTTGGCCAGTTCCCGTCAAACGAGGCATTTCTTAACCGCATTGCTTTGCCGGCCAACGTCTGAGCCGCGCACGCTTGTTCATCATTTCCCTTGGTCGCCCGGTCGCCGAATGCCTGGTCGTCATTTAGAATGACGCCACGGCAGCTTACGAGCCCCCATTCCACTTATCAGCCTTCTCGAGAATGAACCGATGCAGCAAACTTTGATCTTGTTGAAGCCCGATTGTATCCATCGCCGGCTGATTGCCGCCGTCATCGATCGTTTCGAGCGCAAGGGCATGAGGCTCGCCGGCATGAAGCTGGTGCATGCCTCCAACGAATTGGCACAGAGCCATTACGCCGTCCACAAAGGCAAGCCGTTTTACGATTCGTTGGTCAAGTTCATTACCGGCGGACCGACTCTGGCCATGGTCTGGGAAGGTCGTGAGGCTGTTGCGGTGGGCCGAAGTTTGATCGGTGCAACCGACGGCGCCAAGGCGGCAGCCGGGAACCATTCGCGGCGATTTTGGCATCAGCATCCAGAACAACCTCGTGCACGGCAGCGATAGCCCCGAAAACGCCGCCGGCGAGATCAAGCTCTGGTTCCAGCCGAATGAGCTGATTGCCTATGCGCAGGTAGACAGCGGCTGGATCAACTGAGGTGCTGCCTTTCTGTCACGGCTTGAACGATGGCTAGGGAGTGTGGACTTTAGTCCACACGTGTGGGCTAAAGCCCACACTCCGATGTCATCGAGTTGAGATCGGAAAACGCCCTTCGCAAATGTACGGTCTTAGTGGATTTCGTCAGAATCCCGAACTCCTGGCCACTACAAATATGGATCGCAGTAATGGCGACTCCCCAACCACGCAACCCGTTCTATTTGCTTTTGCTGGCGGCGAGCATGCTGTTCATCGCCACAGCGCTCGCTTATGGCATCCTTCCCCAAATGGAAGATAACGCCGCATCCGTCGGGCCTCGCCCGCCACAAGTGCCCTTCCGAAACGCGCTGGCACGGATGGCCCGCGTTGGCTCTCCTATGAGTTAGTGGCTATGACCGTTTTTGTCGCCCTGAGCCTGGGACTCGATTGGTGGCGCTCGCCGCGGACGAGTCCTCCCCAAGCCGAGGCCCCGTCCCCGCAGGAAGCGCCGCCCGAGCCGTAAGGTTTGCCCGGAGGTAACGATGACGAACTTTGCCCAACGTGCCGCCGAGCTGCGCCAGCTCATCGAGCACCACAGCCGCCTCTACTACGAGGAAGCCCGTTCCGAGATTTCCGATCAAGAATTCGATCGCTTGATGAAGGAGCTCGAAGAGTTAGAGAACACCCATCCCGATCTTGCCACCCCGGACAGTCCCACCCACCGCGTGGGCGGCAAACCCATCGAAGGCTTCGTCACGGTCCGGCACCGGGTGCCTATGCTTTCGATCGACAACACTTATAACCCGGAAGAGCTGCGCGAATTCGATCGCCGCGTGCACAAGCTCCTGCCGGGCGAAACCGTCCGCTACGCCGTAGAGCTAAAAATTGACGGCGTGGCGATATCGCTTGCCTACGAACACGGCATCTTCACCCAAGGTTCGACGCGTGGCGACGGCGAGCAAGGCGACGACGTGACGCACAATCTGCGAACGGTCCGCGACTTGCCGCTACGCTTACACACTGCGAAACCGCCCAAGCTTTTGGAAGTTCGCGGCGAAGTCTACATGACGCGGAAGGAACTGGTCAGGCTCAACGTGCAGCGCGAAAAAGAGGGGCTGGAACCCTTTGCCAACCCACGCAATCTGACCGCCGGCTCCTTGAAGATGCTCGATCCCAAACTCAGCCGGGAGCGGCGGCTGAATCTATTTTGTTACGGCCTTGGTGCGACCGAAGGAATCGACCCCAAGACGCATCACGAACTGCTCGATTTACTTCGAGAAAGTGGTCTCCCGGTCAATCCCCACATCCAGTTTTTCGACGCAATCGACGATGTTCTCGCTTACCTCGAAACCTGGGCCGAAAAACGCCACGAATTGCCATACGAAACCGACGGGTTGGTGATCAAAGTAGACGACATCGGCCAACGCAATCGGCTCGGCATGACCAGTAAAGCCCCGCGTGGGTGGTCGCCTATAAGTTCGAAGCCGAGCAGGCCTCAACCAAACTTTTGAGCATCGATATCCAGGTCGGCAAAACCGGGGCGCTAACACCGGTGGCGAACTTGAAACCGGTCAAGCTGGCCGGCACCACCGTCAGCCGGGCCAGCCTGCACAACGCCGACGAAATCGCCCGCAAGGACATTCGCGTTGGCGATTGGGTGGTGGTTGAGAAGGCCGGCGAGATCATTCCTTATGTCATTCGCTCGGAGCCCGAGCGCCGCGACGGCACAGAAGAAATCTTTCATTTTCCAACGGCTTGTCCCGTTTGCGCCGCGCCGGTCGAACGCGTCGAAGGCGAAGCCGCTTATCGCTGCACCGGCATCGCCTGTCCTGCGCAGCTCAAAGAACGGCTCCGCTATTTTGCCTCGCCAGGCAATGGATATCGAGGGCCTGGGAACCGTGCTGATCGAACAACTGGTGGATCGCGGCCTGGTCAGCTCGATTCCCGATCTTTACCGTCTTCAGCTTGAGCCGCTGATCGAGCTCGAGCGCATGGGCAAGAAATCGGCGCAAAACGTTCTCGACGGCGTCGAAGCTAGCCGAAAGCGCGGCTTGACACGCCTCTTGACCGGGCTGGGCATCCGCCACGTCGGCGAGCACATTGCCGACATTTTGGCCCAAGCATTCGGCGACATCGATTCACTCATGAATGCGCCGGCCGAGCGCCTGGCCCATATCGAAGGCATTGGTCCCGAACGAGCGGAGGCCGTGCACCAATTCTTCCAAAGCGACCAGGGACGCAGAACCATTGAGGAATTGAAGGCGCTGGGGCTCGACATGACGGAAAAAATCCGTCACGTTCCGGCGGCGGCGAAAGCAGCAGGCATTGCCGGGAAAACCTTCGTGGTCACCGGAAAGCTCGTGCACCAGAGCCGACCCGAAATCGAGGCCTTGATCAAGAGCCTGGGAGGTAAAGCCGCGGGCAGCGTCTCCAAAAAGACCGACTATGTCGTCGCTGGAGACGATGCGGGATCCAAGCTCGCCAAGGCCAGAGAACTGGGAATCACCGTGCTGACCGAGGAGGAGTTTCAGAAGCTCGTAGGTACCTAATCCGCAATGGCTTACGTGCTCATGACGCAGCCAGGTCTGCCGCCCTAATCGCGCTAACTTGGATGGATGTCCATCAGAAACGAACCGACAGAATACTGCAACCAATTATGGAGATTTAAGTTGCGTCGTTGGTGTCCTCGCTGAAACAGTCACGCAGGTGTCTTTTGTAGGCTGTCTGAGCAGGTGAGAAATGAATCGTCGCAAATGTCAGAAGCGATGGAGCTTCCGTTCAGCGGATTCGTTTCAAGGGGGGCCCCCCAACTTTTATCTGTGCGAAGCGAGAGCCACATAAACCACCAAACGGGAACCCCCAGTCGTTGATCGAGTTTGGCGCCGAGTGGGGCGTGTATAATCCTAAAGCAGAATGGTCGCGGCCCTTTTCTTAGCTAGATGCCAGGCCTAATGAGGTGCTCATGTGTCGCGCTCCTTAAGCTGGAAACAGGCGGTGCTGCTCGGTCTCGTCACTCTGATGGCGGCGGCAGGAGGTATTTCCGGGCTCTTCATCATTGGCGACCGCCGCGGCCAATGGGGCGAATCGTTCTACTTGACGGTTGGCTTCCCGCGGATTCAGGGGGTGGAGGTCGGCACGCGAGTCCGAGTTCTGGGCGTCGATGCCGGTGAAGTTGCCGCCGTCGAGGCTCCCGCAGCGCCCGGCGACGCCGTGGTGCTGCGGCTGAGAATTGCCAGCCGGCTTGCCCAACTCATTCGCACCGACGCCACGGTCGAAATTGCCAGTGAAGGCGTGATCGGCGGCAAGGTGCTCGAAATCTTGCCTGGTTCCAAAGCGGCGGCCGCGGTCGAACCGGGGGCCATGTTAACCTCGCGTGCCACTCCCGACCTCAACGACGTGCTCGGCCAGGTTCAGACGACGCTTACCGCCATCAAGGATGGCAACGGCACCTTAGGCAAATTGATCAGCGATCCGGAAGCTTATCTCGGCCTCGTTTCCGCAGTCAGACAAAGCGAACAGACGCTAACCTCCGTGCAGCAGAGCGTCGATGCTTTCAAGCGAATGCCCGTGGTTCGCGGCTATGTCGAAGATCCGATGGCCCTGCTGGTGCGACCCAATGCGGAACGCAATCGCCAGGTTTTCGCTCCCGAAGATTTGTTCGAGCACGACAGGGCCGTGTTGACTGAGCAAGGCCAGCAGCGGCTCGACGCCTTGGCCCCTTGGCTGCTGGGCCTGAAACATAAGGGGTCGGATGTGGTGGTTGCGAGCTATGCGGACCCGCACCGTCTCGATCCCGCCGTTTCGCGCATATTGACACGCTTGCAGAGTCAGTCGGTTTGCGATTACCTTATGCGCGAGCATGCGGTGCAAAAAATGGGCTGGCTCAGCACGCGCAAAGTGACCCCCTTGGGGTTGGGCGGCGATTTCGCCTCTCTCGACAGCGATAAAAGCCTGCCTGCCGATCGCGTTGAAGTTCTCGTGTTCGTGCCCCAGGGCCCGTAAAGAGATCTGAGTACCCAGGAGCAGGTCGAGCGAATGACTGCGTATCCTTTCTCGGAAGTTGCCGCGCGACGATTGCGTCTGCTCTACCATTTCGGCAGATTGCAGCTCCCCAACATGGCTCTGAACGAGGCTCAATGCGCCAAAAACCTGGAGCGGACTTATGCGCTAGCCAACGCCAAGCACGACGGCAGTCTCGATCTCATCGCCTATTTCGACGGCCTCCACCTTCTGGATTGGCATCTGGCTTGCGGCTGCCTGGAGCGCCGACGGGCAGCATGGGAAACGCTCTTTGCCGCCAGGTCGGGCAAGGCCGACTGTTTGCTGGTCGACGCGCTCCGTTCTCGGGCGGTGCGGCTTTATCCACGCGATGCGGAACGCCAAGAAACTGTGGTCAGCGAATTCTGGAGTCAACTTTTTGCAGCTGAAGGCGGCGGGCTACCCATTCTCGCTCGCTATGACGGCTTGAGGCCTTTGGTTCCTTGGCTAATTCGCGTTTTTCAGAACCAGCACATCTCTATTCTCAGACGGCACGAACGTCTCGTGCCATTGCCCGACGATGACTTGGCCATACCGTTGCAACCACATCCGGAACCGAGGTGGCGCGAGGCATTCTGCCGAGCCGCTAAGGAAAGTTTCGAAGATTTGAGCGAGCAGGAGATTCTTGTCTTGGGCCTGCGTTTACGTTACCGACTCAGCCAGCGTGAAGTCGCTTCGATCTTGGATCGCAACGAGGGCAACATCTCCCGGCAAACGACGCAATTGCGCGAACGCTGCCTAAGAGCAATTGCCCAGCGCCTGCAGGCGGACGGTTGGGCGGAAGACGACATGGCCGAGTTGGTGCAGGCCGAGATGGCGGCCGTGCTGCTCGAAGAGCCCCGTTTGTCGGGCGACAATTTGGCCTTGTTGCTCCGCGAGCGAGGGAAAACTCTTCCCGAGCCGCCGCCGGGTTAGCCGCGACCCAGCGGGGAGCGCTGACTTCACGCCTTCCATGACAGCATTCTTCAGCACGAACTTCGTGGTCGCTGCGACCAAGGCATCGCTCAATCTAACAAGCTGTCCAATTGGGCCTGTCCGCGCTCCCCAAAGGTCGCGGCTAACCGCGCTGCGCTCTCGCCCGTGATTCCCACCAAGCGACCAGCGAGAAAGCCAACGTCAAGAACAGTCCGCCCGCAGCGCCTATCCATGCACCATGCAGGCCCCAAGCCAGGGCGTTTTCTTTATCGAGATAAAGTGCCAAAACGAAGGGACCGAACACCAATCCCACAAGAAACCCCACAGCTTTGCGGTTTATCAGGGCGCCGGCCAGGCCTCCCACCACTCCGCCGCCAAGGATTCCGACAAAGGCCACGAGCATCGCCCCTGCGAATGCCCCCATCAGCCCGCCGACCATAATGCCGAGTGCTCCGCCGAATACCCCACGGTATTTCAGCTTTTTCCTTGCACCAAGCAGTTTCCCCATTCTCCATCCCAAGAATCCACCAAAAGTTCCCAGGAGTACCGCACCCACCAAGGCGCTGATGCGGGCGATTTCCATGGACCCTAGAAGGGCCCGAGGACGAGGCCAAACAGTTCGCCGGGAACGATCCAAGAGAGCGCCCACTTCCAGAAAGGCAATGGCTCAGACCTAAACCGAATCGAGCTCGCTTGAAGCCGGTCGAGGAAGGTGGGTTCGATTTCCTCTTCTTCATTCTCTCCACTGAAAAACCAGTCGGCATATCCCTCGATCAAGTCTCGATTCCGTGAAACTCCCGTCACCTCGATGTCGGTGAGAGGCAACTCGATCGTTTCGCCCTCCTCAACCACTCTGCAGAATAATCCCTCGTCCATCAAGCGCTCGTCCGGATCGACAAGCCCCACTACGCGAATTCCAATTTCCGTTTCCTCTGGGAACTCACCCTGCCTCAGATGGATAGCTTCGAAAGGGATGGTAAGGTGCGCCGCAAGGTAGCGATGACATTTGATCAGGACTTCTTCTGTGACGGGAGGCAACTCATCGGCGTCAGAAAGACTCGGATGAGAAGACAAGGGCTCACCTTCAGCATTGGTATAAATCACGACCTCGCGGGAAGCAGACTTCCGATTCTCTGGCGTCCGGTTCTTCGAATTCTTCTTCCTGTTCTTGGCCATCTGCACCGCTCCTTGGAGAAATTGCCTAACTTTATCTTCCAAGAACCGGGTGCCGAGGCAAGAGTGTCGCTCAGAGTGCGGCGGCTGGTTCCGGCTTCCACTCTCCTCCTGGCCCTGCCAGTGTTACAATGGCGTATCAACGGACCAAGAGCAGAGCAAGGGGACAATCGGGTCTCAGGAGAGAGGGTCGCATCGTGAGCTTTGCCGAACAGCCTCCCTCGAAACAATGGGCGGCGTTGAAGTTTAGGGGCGAAATTCTGGCGGAGGTCTGGTTCAAGCCGGAAGGCGAGCCCTGCGCGCTTATGTTTCGCGTCCCTGAGAAAAGCTTTCGAATCCCGGGTGTGGGTGAACGGTTGACGCCAGAGAACCTTCTGAAGGCTGTCGGCATAGCGACTGAGGAAGTCGAATCGTGGCGACATAACGATATCACTCATCGCGCAAGTGATGGGGCGGAGAGGGAATTGAGCCTGCCTCTCCCGCCGCCCGCCCAAGACGACGCTCACACGAGCATTTGCGTCTGGCTGAAGCCGACCCCTCAAGCGGTGGCTCAAACGGAAAGCGGTCAGCACGAGATTTCCCAGGCAAAGTGGCAAGACCTCGAAGCCCGCTGGAAAGCCATCTTGGGCTTGGAAGCGACCATCGAAAGTTGGCGGCAACGGATGGATGGCCTGCGGGCGGAATTGGAGGCCGCGTCGAATAAGTCATTGACGACGGAACAAAAAGCAAGTGCCTTGAACGCCGATGT
This sequence comes from uncultured Gemmataceae bacterium, assembly GCA_963748025.1. Taxonomy (GTDB): domain Bacteria; phylum Planctomycetota; class Planctomycetia; order Gemmatales; family Gemmataceae; genus CAVVHZ01. Next base: position 21,277 of record CAVVHZ010000015.1, on the reverse strand, counting down.
TGCTCAGTGGAACAAGGCCAAAAGCCGGGTTCATCATTGTCTGCCGAAGGCGCGAGAGTATATCCATCGTGCCGACTTCGGCCCTGGGCACGCCCGAAAGGAAGAAGCTCGACGAAATCGTGCAGAACCATATTCATCCGCGTATTCCCTTTCCTGAACTCGATGCAGTACCCGACCTGCTTGAGAGCTTGCTCAAGGATCGCCAGGTTTTGACGGCCCACGGCGTGACCGTCTACCAGGAATGCAAAGGCATCTGTGCAGAAATTCAGGGCGCCTTGAGGACGCTGCAAAGCAATGCCGCCTCAAGGGAACAGAGGAAAAGGGGCGCAGCCAATATCAAAGGCAAGTCGTTCAAGATTACTTGAAAGGCTGCATGGACTGCTCGAAACCCCCGTCTTACGAATGTCAGGCGTGACAGCGCAAGTCCTCAGAACCAGAGCTGACTGAGCCGCACCAGGATCACATCCAGAATCAGCACCAAGAACACCGAAACGACCACTCCCCGCGTGGCGGCCCGGCCTACTCCTTCCGTGCCGCCTTGAGCTTCCAGCCCGAAATAACAACCGGCCATGCCAATTGCCCAGCCGAACACGGCTGTTTTCAGAATCGCGGCCGCTACTTGACCAAACGCTAGAACGCGCACGCATTCGCGGCTGTAGAGAGACCAGGTCATGGAGCCGCCAATCCATTCGGCGACGAAGGCCGAGCCGATAGCGGCGTAATCGATGCCAATGGTGAGCAGTGGTAAGGCGAGCACGCAGGCCAACACGCGCGGCGCTGCCAAGAAGGAAAGGGGATTCTGACCCAACGCCGTAAGAGCGTCGACCTGTTCGGTAAGGCTCATCGACCCAAGCTCGGCCGCCAGGCTGGCGCCCGAGCGACCTGCGACAATCAAGCCAGCTCCGAGAGGGGCGAATTCGAGAACGACGGCGAGGCTCAGCACTTCCGGCAGATACTGCAGCGCACCCGGTCCCGCGACCTGCATCAGCGCAGTGCGCAGGTGCATCCAGACCACGATCCCCATCGCGGCGCAGGCCACGAGTGCCAGCGGCAACGATCCCAGCAAATGTGGATAGAGCTGCCGAACGGTGGTTCGTGGTTTGATGAGCGCAGCAGGCAGAAAGAAAGTCACTCTAAGGGCGAAGTAGGCGAACCGGCCCGTCTCTTCTAGGAAATGAATGAATGGCATGGCGCGGTGCGAAGCCTTTTGAGCGGTGCAAAAAAAGCCGGCCTTGCGATGACTCGCAAGCCGGCCTGAATGGAGGCGCCGGGAATTGAACCCGGGTCCCGTGGTCCATCAGCGGCGGTTTCTACGTGTGTAGCCTGTTTAGTTCGGTCGGCGAAACCTTGCGGCTTCCCTAGCCATGTTCGCTTTTTCCCTTCCCAACAAGCAGGGCCTGGAAAAGGCTAACCGGTTGTGAAATCTAGCCGTCCCCGCCTCCGGCAGCAGCCGACCTTATGAGGGTCAACGCAAGGGCCAGCGAGCCTGACTTAACTACCCAGCCAATTCCTCTCAGGCGAAGGACTTCGGACCGGGGACAGCCGTTACTTTAGGCTGCCAAAGAGAACTGCGGTTCAGCAGTTGTTGTGTGATCAGATTTTTACGTGGCCGTCTGATCAACCACGACACGCCACCTACGCCTCAGCATACCCGGTCGAAGCCAGATCGCCCCCGGTTGAGCCGAAGCCCTAGGTCACAAGAGCATTATACCGAAACCCAAGAATTAAAACTCGATCACTTCCGGCCAACCGACGTCGACCATGAAGATTTTACCGTCGCCGATCCTGCCCGTGCGCCGCTTTGGTGATGCGCTCGGCCACGTCATTCGCACTTTGATCGTTTACCCAAACCGAGATTTCCACTTTCGGCAAAAACGCCATGCTATATTCGCTGCCCACGTAGCGATCCAAATAGCCTTTTTGCCGGCTATAACCCTTCGCCTCCCGGACGACGCACGCGGTAACGTCGGCATCGCGAATGTCGCCGAGCACCGCTTCCGCCGAACGATTTGACGACGATGGTGAGCTGCTTCATGACAGATTGCTTCCGATCGAATCAGAACCAGCCGCCGGTGATCGGCAACGTCTGCCCTGTGATGTAGTTCGATTCCTCACTGGCGAAAAAGAGCACTGCGTCGGCTACGTCTTGAGGCTCGCCGACGCGCCCTACCGGAATTTGCTTTTCGTAATCGGCCTGCACCTCCGGGCGCAGCACGCCAGCATGGGCGTGTGGATCAAACCCGGGGCCACAGCGTTTACGGTAATCTGCCGGCGTGCCAACTCTGGCCAATACCTTCGTCATGGCGATGACGCCGGCCTTGGCTGCAGCGTAATTGGCCTGGCCCGGAAAGCCGACGATTCCTGCGATGGAAGCGATATTATGATGCGCCCGCCGTCGCGGAGGTTCCCGCCCCCTGCTTGGAGCAGAAGAAGACGCCATCCAGGTTCGTATCGAGCACGCTGTGCCATTCATCGAGCGACATCTTCTTCACCGTGCGGTCGCGGCAGACGCCGGCGTTATTGACGAGAATGTCGATGCCGCCCGCCTTGGCTTTCGCTTCTTGCATCATGCGGCTCGACCGATGAGTAGTCGCGCACATCTCCGTCGATAAGGTGAACCGTCACATTTTGCTCGCGCAATGTAGCAGCGGTCTGTTCTGCATCTTTGCGATTGATGCCTTCGGGATCGTTAAAGTAATTGAGTAAGCAGGTTGCGCAGCCTTGGCAAACGCCTGTAAAATGCCCGCTCCCATGCCGCGGGAACTGCCGGTCACCAAAACGACTTTGCCTGGAAAACGGTACGAAATCATGACCGAGCCCAAGTTTCTGTGTACGATCCCGAAGCGTTCTGCGATTGTCAAAGGTACCGGCAACGCTGTCAAGCCACGACGTAATCGTAGCGGAAGTCGCCAGACTTCCGGCGGCCGTGCGTAAACGTTGGAGGATCGGTTAGGCAGAACGGAACTCTGGCGAGTTCCGCTACAAAAGGTAGCGGAAGTCGCCAGACTTCCGGGGTCGCAGGAGGCCAGGATGATCGTCTAGGTCACCGGAACTCTGGCGAGTTCCGCTACAAAAGGTAGCGGAAGTCGCCAGACTTCCGGCGGCCGCGAAGGGAAGAGAATCGTCTAGGCCAAACGAAACTCTGGCGAGTTCCGCTAAGAGCGAATTCACCGTCCAAAATGCTCTTTAGCCCTCTCTCATCGTTGTTTTTCCGTTTGCCCTCTGGTAAACCTGGCAAGTTCTTGTTAAGCCATTAAATAGGCAAATCCTTGCATAACGAAAGCTTTTGGGGAATGGCTGTGATCTCATATTCAATTCGGGGGCAGCGCGTCCCTGGTACTTGATAGCGACAATTGCTAGCGCCTCTCTGACGACCGCCGGTTGCGGGCTCCAAGACTATGAAGCCCGCATGGAAACGCAGCAAAACCGGCTCCGTTACATGGAATTGCAAAACCAAAACCTCGAGCCCTACAAGCTGCAGCTTCCGGATCGAAAACCGGAGGACGATCTTGCCAAAGAAGAATTCTTCATGCGACCCCCCAAGGGCATTTCCGGCGACGGCGACGACAAGATCATCGGTTCCGATATCGCTCACTTTCCCTCTAACGGAGGAACCCCCATCCGCGACGTTTGGGTGGCTGCCGTCAAGCGCGATAATGACAAGAAGTTTCAGAAAGACGTCTTGGAATTGCTGAAAATCAATGCCCGCAAGGTGCAAACCAAAACCGTAGGCGGCGCGGGGCTGCCGCAGCTAAACTTCGATTGGATCCACGACGATCAGGGGGCCAAGGGGATCTTCGACGCCTACTTTATAAAAAATCGCCCTTCATGGCAGCGATCGTCTTTCGGATGGAGGGCAACAAAGAGAATGCTGTCACCACCCCGCCACAGATCGACTACGCCTCGCTTCCCTCCGCTTGGGCAGCGAAGCGAAGTCCCAACGGCTGGGCAAGTCCAAAGCCACCAGCTTCAAGGTGTATCAAACCAGCCAAGTAGCGTTTCGGTGCTTCGATCCGATTGTGGGCTATTTGTTAGGGAATGGTTTTTCGCCGAGAAAATTCGCGCCCGCTCCAATTGAAAGCCGGGCGCGTTTCGATCGTGCAATCACCGTTGACTTTCACCTGGCACGCGACAAGCCCGCATTTGTCCTCGTGGCCGACGATGGCAAAGGTAGTTGTGGAGCGGTGGCCAGCGTGAATTTCTCCAAAAGCCCTTTGGGGCTGGCGCCCTCCCTGCCTCTTTGACTAGGCCTCCATGAGCCGCATAAGCCGAATCCGTGACAATTAAGCACCCGATGAACGCCTTTGTAGACCTGCACCCCGGCCTTCATGGCCTCTTGCGGCAGATTCGCTCCGACGGGGACCTCAATGTCTTTCTTTTCCGTCACGATCGTAACCTTGGGCATGAATCCTACCCTTTTGTCGGCCAATCAATGGAATGTGCACGGCCTCACGAGGCAGAGGTTGGAGCAAATTCTACGGACCGGCCACGCATGGGGCCATGCCTCTGGCGGGCGCCGCTGAAACATTTCTTTCACCAATAATCGACGATTATGCTCGGTCACTTCAGCGACGTACACGTTTCTACTATCTCCTCGGCTGGCGTGGGTCAGATTATTGCAGCAATGCGTGACGGGTAACGGGGCGGTACACGTGCGTTCTTGGCCGCGGCAAGCATTTTAGCGATGCTGACCAAGTGCTTGCTGAACTCATGGCAGACGTCGCCCTACAGAAGCCCCATCATCTCGTCTTTTCGGGCGACGCCACCGGGCTTGGCTTCAACTAATGCTTGCCGTTCGCATCATGTCGGTAGGCGGCCCAGGGCAACCGCCTGGTCTCGCGGTGCCGGGCAACCACGACTATTACACGGCCCGAGATGTCGCCAGCGGCAATTTCGAGCGAGAGTTCGACCCGTGGCAACAGGGGGAGCGGATTGAATGCCATCGGTATCCGTTCCGCAGAAGGTTGGGGCTCATTGGCTGGTCGCCGTCAATTCCAGCTCCGCCAATCGGGGCGTGATCGATGCTTCCGGGGCGGTTGGGCCGGAACAACTGGGCCGTCTGGAAACCCTGCTGAATCGGCTTTCACCTGAGCCCCGCATTCTCGTTACCCACTATCCCATCTGCCTCGCCCTAGGGCAGCCGGAGAAGCGGCTGCACGGTCTACGGGATCTTCCCCAAGTCCTCGATGTCGTACGCAATCGCGGCATCTGCCTGTGGCTCCATGGCCACCGCCATCATGCCTATCAGTCGCGGCACCCGCCGCAGGCGAATTTCCCTGTCATCTGTTCCGGCAGTGCGACACAACACTGCCGCGCCTCTACGGTCTCTATGACATCGAAGGCCATTTACTCCGCGGGCGGCGGTGCAAGTTCAATCGCGAGCGACAGATTTTCGAGGAAGCCGAGCAGTTCGAACTCGAACTGCCTTAGCGATTCAGAGAAACTGGCGAGCGTCGAGTCGCTCAGCCCGACGAGTCGTCCCCAACAAATTAAGTTCGCCTTCGATGGCAGACTCGTCGGGCTGACGCCTCGACGCTTGCCTTTGGGCTGATCCCTTGAGTCGGACGCGATATTCTCTTACGATCTGACTTGCGATTAAAATCCTTACCCCGCCTCTCGCCACTTTGCACCGGAGTATCTCATGCCTTGGTATCGTGTCTCGTTCCGTTGCGGTGGCCTCATTGCCTTATTAGTGATTATTGCCGCCAATTCGCCGGCCTTCGGCCAACAAGAGTTTGGCTTTGACAACCGGCGGCCGTCGGGCCAGCCCTATCTTGATCCCGCAGAATCGTTGCGGCGAGTGCAAGTTCCGCCAGGCTTCGAAATCAAGCTTTTCGTGGCCGAACCCGACATCATCAACCCGATCTCGTTCACCGTCGACGAACGCGGCCGGCTTGGGTGTCGAATGCTACGAGTATCCGTCGCGGACTCCCCCGGGCAAAATGCCCCGTGACCGGATCAAGATTCTCGAAGATACCACCGGCAGCGGCAAGGCCGACAAGGTTAGCGTCTTGGCCGAGGGTAAAAATCTGCCGCGTTTCGACATGGCCAGCGGCATCGAGGTAGGCAACGGCGGCGCCTATCTTGGGGCGACGCCTTACTTGATGTTTCTCAAAGACACCAAAAACAGTGGCAAATGCGACAGCCATGAGATCCTGCTCGATGGTTTCGGCTCCCAAGATAGCCACGAAGTTCTCAACACTTTGCAATGGGGCCCTGACGGCTTTCTTTACGGCCTGCAGGGCATTTTCACCCAGTCGAAGATCGGCGACGTGCAGATGTCGGCGGCCGTTTGGCGACGATGCCAAGCGCAAGCATTTCGGCATATTTGCCGACGGCACCAGCAATCCGTGGGGACTCGATTTCGATCCGCACGGCGAAGCCTTCCTAACCGCCTGCGTCATCCCGCATGCATTCCACATGATTCCCGGCGGCACCTACATCCGCCAGGCAGTGCGCGAGCTTGAACCCCTACGCATACGGCTTGCTGAACGAAATCAGCGATCACACCCACCACGCCGAAAGCGGCTGGGCTCACGCCGCCGCGCTCATACTGCAAGGCAACCGGATTCCGCCCGAATATCGCGGCAGCTTGCTCATGGGCAGCATTCATGGAACGAGCATCAACGCGACGAAATTGGCCGCGCGGCTCGACCTATGTGGCTCGGCACGCTCCCGATTTTCTCGGTGAGCGGCGACAAGAACTTCCGCCCGGTCAACATCCGCTGGGGCCTGGACGCTCGATCTACGTCATCGACTGGCACGATCAAAATCCCTGTCATCAGCGCCGGCCGATAGTTGGGACAAGACGCATGGGCGCATTTACAAAATCCAGCCCAAAGGCCAAATGCAGGGGCCGGTGCCTGACTTGGGCAAACTCTCGACGGCGGAGTTGATCGACACCCTGCGAAAGACGACCCCTGGCGATATCGCACCGTGCTTCGGCTTCTGAGCGAACGGCAAGATGTTTCGGGCCATGAGCGATTACTTGCGATGCTCCAAGGCAATGCCGACGAGACGATACGACTTCGCGCTCTTTGGGCGCTCTACACCACAGGAGGATTCAGCGAGGCCGTTGCTAAACAGATGCTGAATCAACCCAATTTGTGGCTCCGCGCCTGGGCCGTTCGCTTGCTAGGAGAAGATCCTGCCCTGGCCGCTGCATGCAATCATGAGCTGGAAACCTTGGCGGCCAAAGATCCAGCGGTTGAAGTCCGGCTGCAGCTTGCCTGCGCGGCCAAGAAGTTTCGGCCAGGCGAAGCGTTGGCCGTTTTGCATGGCCTCATGAAGCATAGCGAGGACGTTCGGGATCCATGCCTGCCCCTCATGATCTGGCTGGCGGTGGAACCTCTCGTCGCTCAGTTTCCAGAAGAATTGCTGGCTTGGATGCGCATACGGGAGGAGACAATCGGCTCATCGCCGATTATCTCTGGCCCTGGCCATGCGCGAACCGTCGCGAAAGCCGAGCCCAAGAACATCGCGCTTTGTCTCCACATCGACCTTGCCTGCTCGAATCCCCATTTCCGCACGGAGGGCCTTCAAGGGATTCTGCAAGGTTTGGGCGACCGCCAGCTAGACATGCCGGCCGAAGCATCTGCTGATTTGCACGCCCTGCAAGGCGATTCGAGCGGCGAAGTGCGACATGTGGCTTTACGACTCGCGGTGCATTTTCGCGACAAAAAGGCAATTCAAAACTCCCCTTGGATCATGGCTGCGATGCCGCCTTGGCGTTGTCCGAGCGACTCGATGCGTTGCACGATGTTGCCGCCGCGCGATCGCCCGAAGCGCTGACCGAATGGGAAGGATTGTTGAGCTCGGAAAAAGATGACCAACTGCGCATCGAACTGCTGAGGGCCATGGCCGGCTACGCCGCTCCGGAAATAGCTCGGAGCGTCTTGGCAAATTGGAAAAGCTTCACGCCGGCAGTACGAGCTGAGGCCGTCAATCTGTTGGCTAGCCGGCGGGCGTGGGCCAGCGCCATGCTCGACGCACTTGCGCACAAACAAATCGCCTATGCCGATCTGAACAATAACGTCGTCCAGCGTCTCGGCCGCTTCCGTGATGCCAATCTCAACAAACAAATTGAACAGGTGTGGGGCAAAGTACGCCAAGGAACGCCGGCAGAATTGAATGCACTGATCGACCGCAAACGAGCCGAGCTCACCGCCGGGCCAGGTTCGATGTTAAAGGGCAAGCTGGTCTTCGCCAACCAGTGGCCAAGTGCCACCGCTTCCAGGGGCAAGGACACGATGTGGGGCCGGCCCTCGACGGCGCCTCCCGAGACCTGGAGTACCTGCTCACCAATGTCTTCGATCCCAATCGCGTGGTCGGTCAGCCTTACTTCGTCAATTACGTGGCGCTGAACAATGGCCGAGTCGAGAGCGGCTTGCGCATGAGCGAAGATGCGCAATCCATCACGCTCAAGGCCGAGAATGATGCCGTCAAAACCATTGCCAAGAAAGACATTCAAGACTTGACGATTCAGCCGAAATCGCTGATGCCGGAAGGTTTGGAAAAAGTGCTGGCTCCGCAAGATACGCGTGATTTGTTCCGCTACGTGATGGCCAATCCCTTTTTGATCGATGTGACCATTGCCGGCCCGCTGGTCGGCTCGGACAGCGGTAGTTTCGATCCGTCGAATCCAGCCGATTTCTCCAAGTTGACGTGGAAGAAGCATCCGGTCGGAGTCACGGGCGCGATCGCTCTGCCCGCACCGAGCACCAATGCCGATGCGGTCAGTTATCTCTCGAGCGAGTTCGCCTCCGCCTCCAAGTTGAAAACGAGCCTCCAAATTGGCGGCTCCGTACCATTGAAGATCTGGCTCGACGGAAAACCCCTCTATGAGGGCAGGCCGAGCCAACGCCCGGCGGCACCGGATCAGACGGCGGTCCCCGTCGAGTTGACGCCCGGAAAGCACAAGCTCATCGTTCGGGCCGTTCACCGCGGCGGCAAGGAAGCCATTTATCTCCGATTCGCGGATGGATCGCGGCAGTTGAGTTATTCTGAACCGTAAGGCAACGAGCGGCGGGCTTTCTGCCCGCCCTTCGAATCCACGAAAATCCTATTATTCTCAAAAAAGGCCCCGAATCGGTATGCGAATAGGCCCATCGCAGCATCGGCCCAGGGCCTGAAATCCGGCGGGCATCAAGCCCGCCGCTCGTTCTCACTCGGTGCGCCCAGCCTGCACCAGCCCATTGAAGAACAGCTTGAACGTACCGTGGGGCTGCCCGCGGAAGAGAACTTCCGGCCCGAACAGAACTAACCTGCCGCGGCCCACCTTGGCATCGGCAATCGCGACACCGTTCAGCAGATATTGTTGCCCCCAGGCCCAGCCGCTACGCAGTGGCGTCTTGCTATCGAACCAGGCAACCTTCAGCACGCCGTCCCGCTGGGCATTTGGGCCTAACCGGAAAGTGGGACTGTTGGAGAACACGACATCGACCTGATTCCCCACGCCCAGGGCCAAGGGACTGGCAGGATCGATGCGCACGCGCAAAACGGAAGCCGGCACATAGTATTTCTCTGCCGGGAGTGGGTTTAAGTCGCCGTTCTCATCAACTTCGACGAGATGGTTCGACACAGGCAGACCCAGTTCTCTGGCCAGGCTGGTGGAGCCGCCAATGGTCAGGATCGTTCCGCCCTCCTCCATGAATTTCTTGAGCTGCGGGATCGTCGTCGCCGCGCTACGCTGCCGCGCTGGCCGCGATATTCCTGAGGAATCGAGGCTTCGTTTCTGGCTGGGCCATCTTCTCCTTGAGCCGCGCCGCCACGTGCTCCGGCTCCTCTTGCTCCGCCTGCGGCCACTACGCGATTGCCGCCGCGACCGCCTCGTCCTCCGCGACGCGGAAATGGCCCCGTCCACGAACACGAGCACGTCGAATTTCTTGCTCAGCCCGCCCTTGTCCAGCTCTGGCGCATAAACTCGTTGATAAGAGAACTCGAACTGTTCGAGAATCCAGCGTGTCCAACCCGAAGGCATCGAGCCGCCGTAGCGATCCCACAAACCGATGCGCACCTTCTGCACAGGCACAGCCTCCGCTCCCGGAGCAGTCGCGACTGCCACGGAATGGGGTGCCCACATCAGCAGCAATCTTCTCGAGCAGCGCCACCGTTCCCGCTTCTTGCGGAATGAAGAACTCTCCTGCCTCATGCGCTTTTCCAGCCGCGGTAAACGGCTGCTTCAAACGCAGCACTTTTGCACCCGCCTTCTGTAGCCGGTTCACCGCCTTGAATGAGTCATTCATCCGATCGCTCAAGAAGAAGCCTGCAGCGCCTGCAGCGCCGACAACTTTGGCGGGCGGCGGCGCCACGACGAGCTCTTTGATCTCTTCAAACGGCCCGTTGAAACCTTCGAGTACGCGATCGAACTGGACTCCCATTTGAAAGGCGAGCGTGTAGCCGGCCGAATCATAGGGCCGTGTGGCGCCGCCCCTGGATAAGGGATATCGTTGGGATGATCTTGCGGCTCGAACATGTCGAGCACGTGGCGCGAAACGCCTGGCCACTCTTGACGATATAGGAACCAGCCGGGTACTTTTTGCCCGCAACTTCGAAAGGTTCCTTCGCCCGCAATACCTGCACGCCGGTTCCGACCAGAGCGTTGATGAACTTGGTGGCGGTCAGAAAATCCGGCTGGTCCAGCCGACAAAATGTAACCGCGAGCATCGCGCTTGGCTGGATCGTGGAATAACCTCACGAACTCAGCGCTGCCGCCGCCCCGGCGCCGCCGCCTGCCCGGCCTCTGCCTGCCCCAGCTTGCTGGGCAGCGGCACGGGCGCCGGCTCCGCGGCTGGCGGCAGTCGCGGCCTCCACAATTTTTGGCGTGATCGTCCAACTATCGCGGTTGCCGCGGTCGATGGCGTTCTTGCCCATGAGCCAAATGTTATGAAGGAGAATCTCTCGATTACGGGACGCATAATCGAGGACGGCTCGGTTCGCCGTCACGGAATAATCGACCGATTGCCGGAAGTGCCACGGTTGCGGCGCGATGGGAGCCAGATAGTCCGCCTTGGGCAACTGTCTGGCCGGCAGGAACGGTATCGACGTGGGCGTCGGCCCCCCGATGGTCTCGGTGAGAATGCCGATCATGTTATGAAAGCCGGCCGTGGTGCGCAAGCCGCCGTTGAACCAGGTCGAATAAGGCGCTCCCGAACGGCTGGTGGCCCCGGGTTTCCCTTCCATGAGGAAGCGCTGCTCCATCGCTGCCCCCACGGAGTCGATGCCGTTGATCACTAGCGGATCGCAGTTGTAATTGAACGGATCGCGAAACGGCGGGCAGAAAAGCACCGTCCCGGCGGGGCCGGTTTGATGGTGGTTGTACATGATTTGTGGAAACCACTCGCGGTACATCACCCGGTTCAGGTTCTTGGTTTCGGCTTGGGTATTGGCGTAAAAATCGCGGTTGTCGTCATGTCCCACGTATTTCTGGTAAAGGCGCGGCAAGTTATTGAGCGAGCGTTTGGTCGGATCTTTTTCGCGCATATACCAGTCGGCAACCAGATCTTGGCCGTCCGGATTGACGTTGACGAAAAGGATGATGACATCGTCCAGAATCCGCAAAGCCTCGGCGTCCGTCGCCGTGAGATACTGGTAAACTGTTTCGATCAGCATCTGCGGGCAGAGCGATTCCGTTGCATGAATGCCGGCGTCGATCCAGACGACCGCCTTGCCCTCGCCGGCAAGCTTAGCAGCCTCCTCCGGCGATACGCCTTCGGCAAGCGCCAGCCGGCGGGCGATGGTCTGATACTTGTCCATTTGCCGAAGATTGGCCGGGGAGCTGACGACGGCCATGAGCTGCACACGCCCCTCTGCCGTTCGTCCCATTTCGAAGAGCTTGATACGATCCGACTCGCCCTCGAGCTTCTTCCAATAGGCTGCCAACTGCTTGTAATTGGCGAGGCAATAGTCGTCGCCCATGTTGAAGCCGAAAAACTGTTTGGGCGTCGTGATTTTGCTCGAGGAAGCAGTTTGCTTGTCGGCGGGAGCCTGAGCCGGCGGCTCCGCTCGGACCACCAGAGGAAAACACGCCAAAACAAGCGTAAGTACCGGCCCGAACCATGCTGCTTTTCTCATGCCCAGATTCCCGTCGATAAAGGCGCCGGACCACGCCGGCGTTCGCAATGAAATTGTCCACCAGAGGGACGAATGGAGACTGTACCGCATTCAAGCCCGTCGTCCCATCAAGAATTGAACCCGCGGGCTCGATGTTTGGCCTATGGCAGAGGACTGTAAACGGTCCGGATGCACTCCGAGTTTGGCGTGCCGCTGTTGGGATTTGCACAGTCGAATTGCTCGATCATTCGCCCAAATCCTCTTGCTTCCGGCTAACTACCGGCTAGGATCGCGACTCCAGCACAGCGATAATCAGCCGCCCCGAAATGACTTGTCCGACCATCAACTTCATGACTGAGCCAACCACTGCCGACCATCACGATCTTGCCAGTTTTGGCTACCGCCAGTCGCTGCACCGCACGTTGGGGCGTTTCTCGGCTTTCGCAGCCGGCTTCTCTTATATCTCGATTCTTACCGGCATGTTCCAGATGTTTCATCTGGGCTTCGGCGCCGGCGGTCCGGCGTTTTTTTGGACCTGGCCAACCGTTTTCCTGGGGCAGTTCCTGGTGGCTCTCTGCTTTGCCGAATTGGCGGGAGAATATCCGCTTTCCGGCGGCGTCTATCAGTGGTCCAAACACGTGGGCTCGCCGGCGCTGGGCTGGCTAGCGGGATGGGTTTATCTGGCTTGCCTGATCGTGACATTGGCAGCCGTCGCCCTTGCTTTGCAGACATCCCTGCCGCAAATCTCCGAGCACTTTCAGATCATCGGCTCAGCCAGCGACGCCACGGATCAGGCCCGCAACGCCGTCTTGCTCGGCTGTATTCTGCTCGTGTTCAGCACCGTCATCTGCTCGTTCGGCGTCCATATTTTGGCGCGCATCAACAACGTCGGCGTGTTTACGGAATTGACCGGCGTAATCCTGCTCGTTATTTTTCTGCTGCTGCGGGCACGGCGTGGACCGGAATCTTTCTTAACGGATACACAAGGCAAAGGCGCCGGCAGTCCCTTGGGTTACTTCGCCCCTTTCTGGGCAGCGGCGGGATTGACCGCTTCCTACATCATGTACGGCTACGATACCGCCGGGTCGCTGGCGGAAGAAACGCGCGATCCCAAACACACAGCTCCCCGAGCCATCTTGCAAGCGCTCTCGGCTGCGGCCTTAGCGGGAGGCCTCTTGCTTCTGGCGGCCTTGATGGCGGCAGATGATTTGAGAGCCCCGGAATTGGCCGATGAGAATGGCGGCTTACCGTTTCTGGTGAAGCAGACTCTTGGGGATGGGCTGGGCAAGGTCTTTCTTTGCGACGTCATTTTGGCCATCACGGTTTGCACGTTGGCGGTGCACACGGGCGTAGTCCGGCTGATCTTCGCCATGGCCCGCGACAATCAACTTCCTTTTGGCGGTCCGCTCTCGCGAGTGTCGAAGATCTCGCGCACGCCTGTGGTCCCCGCCATAGTCGCCGGCCTGCTGGCAGCGCTGATTTTGATCGCCAATGTCGATTACCCCAACATCATCAAGGTCGTGACGGCGGTCGCCATCCTCTGGGCGAACCTCGCTTATCTATTGGTAACCGCAGCCCGGCTTCGGCAACGCTGGCGGCAACCAAACTCGGGGAAAACCGGTGGATTTCCGCTGGGCCGCTGGGGATTCCCGGTCAACTTTCTTGCCGTCATCTGGTGCACCATTACGGTGATCAATGTGGGCTGGCCCCGGGCCGAGGTTTACGGCGACGCGTGGCACGAGCGCTATGGCGGGATCATCCTGACAATCGGCCTGTTGCTGTTTGGCGCCCTCTACTATTCTCTGGTGCAGCGCCACCGCGGCGGCGTTCGCGCTGAGCACCGGGCCGAGTCAATGAATCAGTAGGCCAACTCGTACGTTTTGAAGGGCGTTTTTTTGTGCCCGGATGAACGATCTTTAGCGGGAGATCTTTGTCCTACGCCCCGAACGGGGCGTCGGATTGTAGCCACGGGTGGAGCGGCGCTGCGGCAAAGCCGCCGCCGCGCAACCCGTGGAGCTCTTCTCAGATTCTTCCTCGCCCCGCAAGGGGCGACGGAGAAGTAAACGCCAAGGAGGCGTCGTTGAGAATTAAGAACATGCCAAAGTGGGATGTTTCCGCCGCCCCATCCGGGGCGGAATCGACATCTGGATCTCCACGGGTTTCGCTTCGCTACCCCCGTGGCTACATTCCGTGGCCCCATTCGGGGCCTTAAAATCATGGTTGGATGTCAATTCCAAGAAAGCGGACCTTCAAGAAATGGGCTAGCGAGAGGGCCTTCCCCTTGGCGGTTCGCTCACCATGTGACACGGAATCCTGATGAACCAACTAATTGTCTTGGCACCTACGTCTAAGGTAAGAGCGTTCGGAAGAAATGATGATGAATATCAACAATCGGAACCTCTCAACTCAACAACGCAAGTTGTTTTTCTCCCCCCTTGGCAAGGGGGGGCAGGGGGGGTCAGACGCGACTTCTCGATCCGGAGAGCAATTGAACCCACCGCCAACTTCCGAATTGCCACGACTACGGCTCAAGCTATTAGGTTCTGAAGACCCCCCCAACCCCCCCTTGCCAAGGGGGGAGAATTCAAGGCTGGCGCCTTTTTCATCGTGTCCGAACGCTCGAAAGAGATTCAAATTACCGCCCGCCGGCTTCTCATGACTTCTACCCTTGGCGGTCCCGGAGACCAGCATGAAGCAGCCCGAACCGTCGACCCCTCCCAGCACTCTCCGTTGGTGGCTGGCCTGGGCGGTACACTTCTACACCGCAACAGGACTTCTAGCTGCGGCTGGGATCGCCGTGCTGCTCACAGGCTCTTCGCCCGGTCCGAACGATTATCGCTGGGCGTTCATTCTCATGCTCATTGCCACTTGCATCGATGCCACCGACGGCACCCTGGCACGCTGGGTGGATGTCAAACGCGTGGTTCCCGGCTTCGACGGCCGCCGCCTGGACGATCTTATCGATTTCCTGACTTATACCTGCCTGCCCCTGTTGTTGATTTGGCGTGCCGAGCTATTGCCACCCGGCCATTCCGCCTGGTTACTGGTTCCGTTGATGGCCAGCGCCTACGGCTTTTGCCAGGTCGACATCAAGACTGCCGATGGCTTCTTCTTGGGCTTTCCATCATATTGGAACCTGGTGGCCTTTTATTTGTATCTGCTGCATCCGCCCGAGTGGCTCAGCCTGGGCCTGATTCTCTTCTGGCCGCGATGACTTTTGTGCCGTGCCGCTATCCCTATCCGACTCAAAGGGGCTTCATCAATCGCCTCACGCTGCAATTGGGAGTGCTCTGGTCGATCTTGCTGATCTGGATTCTCGCCAAGCTGTCGAGGGACGAGTTCCCCGCGGAAACACTGCCGAGCGAATCTGTACATGATGCTGTTATTTTGTCGCTGAATTATCCCATCTACTACATGGTTCTTTCCTGGGTAATCAGCGTGCGTCATTGGCGGCGAACGCGGCATGAGAAGCGCCGCGCCCCCATCACCCCATTACCGTCCAACAAACGCCTATTGATCCTCATCCTTGACGATTTGTAGCGTGACGACGGTTTCGAGAGACTTGACAGCTTCGCCGTCATGTTTGTGGATTCTCCGAACGATGCCGCGGACGCCACTGCGGATTTGATACATTTCAAGCATGATTCGGGCCTGTTCCAGTTCCAGCTTGGCGACTTTTACGGCCTCTTCTTTTCCCTTGGTTTCGTAGATGTAACGATTATAAGTCAGTTCGGCGCCGCGAACGTCCTCTATTGTTGTGGTTTTCTTCTAAGCGGAAAAAAGCTTCTCTCTGAGTCAGCCAACGTTGGTAGGCTTCATCTCTAGTTTTTTCCCAGCTGGTTTTATCGGCTTCTGCCGTTGCCAATTTGGCTTGCTTGATGCCCAGTTCGGCTCTGGCCAGACGGTCATCCAATTGACCGATCAGCTGCCCTTTTTGGATAATGTCTCCAATATGCAGGCGACGGAATTTTCTGACCTCATTGCCAATAGTGATTGAAAACTGCCGGGATTCAGGTACTGTTTCTCCCTTCTTGATCTCTGTTCCCATGAAGGCGATCACGCCGTCGCGCTGGCTCGGTATTCCAACCAGGTCGCCGGACCAATCCTGCCGGATAACAGTGGACTTAGCGCCGGCAGCATCGCTTTGGCCCTTCTGGCCAGAATAGGCACGCATTGAAACCCCAGTGCCGACCAGAGCAATAAGCAACACTGCGGCCACGATTTTGGCTTTGGCGAGGAACATGGATTGGATTACTCCCTGAGCTAATAGACCGGACTTGGTAGTCCCTGAAAGGGCTTTGCCCATGGCATGCTGACGCATAATCTCAAGTACGGAATCGAGAAGGCCGCTTGGAACCGGCCCGGCTACTCGACTTAATTCGAGGCCAAGGACTCCCGCAGAAAGACTGAATCCGCGTCGATCCAGACTCGCCCGCAATCGCTCGCGTGCTCGCACTACGCGTGAGGATACGGTCCCCTCCGCGCAGCCCAGCAACCGTGCCGCCTGGGCATAGCTCTTGCCGTGCATGCAGCAGAGAATGAAACTTGCCCGATAGCGTTCGGGCAACGAGCGCACGGCTTGATCCAGATGGTGCTCCAACTCGCGCAGAAAAATGGGTTGCATGCCATCAGAAGAAGACTGGTGCAAATTGAGCCGGGCAAGTCGGTGTTCGCGGTTCAACTCAGCCTTGGCTCGAAGCGAAACGCGATGAGCGACGCCGTGTAGCCAACTGGCCAGCGATTCGCGTTTCCCTATCGAGCCGGCTTTGCGCAGAAGAATCAGGAACGTGGCCTGGAAGGCATCGTCGGCGTCGGCATCCTGGCGCAGCACGCGCCGGCAAACGGCGCGCACCAGCCGCCCGTGACGAGCCACAATAGCGGCTAACGCCGCCTCATCCTGGCCCGCGATGAAGCGCTCGAGCAGTTCGCGATCGCTCATCGTCTCGGCGAGGTGCCGGCTGGAAAGCTTGCACAGATAGTTGGCAACCCTTTGCAAGGGTGCGTTGGACATCGGTTTCGTCTCCGTCGGCTGCGTGCTATGTCTATATAGTGCAGCAGCCGGCTCGGAAACTCCCGTTTTTTTGCACGAACCGCAATTCGGTTAGCCGCGACCTTTGGGGAGCGCGGACGTCACGGGAACAATTATGGTCACTTGCTCAGCGAGGGTAATTTAGTCAAGTCCCAAACGAGCACGGTAGTATCGGCACTGCCCGAAAAAAGTTGCCGGCCGTCGGGAGTGAAGGTCAAGCTGGTGACCGGCCCGTCATGGCCGGTCAGGCAGGCCCGCTGTCGACCGCTGGCCGCGTGCCAGAGCCGAATCATTCCATCCTCACCGCCGCTGGCAATCGTCGCCCCATCGGGCGACCAGGCTACGCTCCAGCTCCCCTCGGCCGGTCCATCGATCGTCCGCACAACTCGACCCGTCGCCACCTCCCAGATCCGCAGGTGGCTGTCCTTGCCGAAGCAGGAAAGGCCTGTCTTGCTATTGAGGGCGCCGGATACTGCCGTCACGAACTTGGCGTCCGGAGAAAAACAGATGCTGCAGATGTTCCCTTGCTGGCCGACGAATTGACGAAGCTCCTTGCGGCCAGCGATATCAAACAAGCGAATCGTGCCATCCCATCCGCCCGTGGCGAAGTAAAGATCTCGCGGTGAGACAGCCGCACAGCGCGCACCGGATTTATTGGCAAGGGTGCCCAAGGTTATCGGCGGCTTACTGCTCTTGATTTCCCACATCAGGATAGGCCCACCATCGCGAAAGGATGGTCGAGCACCCGTGTCCCCGTCGACGGTCGCAATCAGCTTCAGGCCATCCCAAGTGTATGTGAGGGTGCGAACCCACTTTTCAATCCCCGGCAGCGATTCCATCTCAATCCACGAGCCCACTTCCTGTAGCTTAACCATCCCCTTGCCGGCGTTGCCATTCGCCATGGTCTTAAGAGTCGGGGAAAAGGCCACGGGGTTATTCATTCTTCCGGCAAGTGCCGACAGTTGCCGGCAGGTCGCAAGTCCCAATAGCGAATGCCTGCTTCAGGATCGAACATGCTAAACGTCGCCATCGAGAGGCGATCAGGAGCAACCTCGATTTTATTAACAGGAGCTAGTGACGCCGCGGGTGGGGCAATCCCCTTGCCGGTGGCAATGTCCCAAAACTGCAAGGCGCTCGAACCGGCATCCACGAGCTGCTTGCCATCGGGAGATAGAGCCAGTTCATAATTCCAGATTACTTTGGGGGTGAGGTCGCGTACCTTTTCACCGGTGGCGGCATCCCAGATTCCGATTGCCCCAATGACTTGCTTACCGTCGCGCAAAAAACCAGGGCCCCGTTGCGGTTATCGAACCGGCAGATCTCATCTCCCGTGGCTGAATCCAACACCCGGGCCGGCCCCTCTCTGGATACGCACACCGCCAGCCTGCGGCCGTCCGGCGAAAATGCCAAACCATAAACGGTGGGCTCAACCGTGGTAGGATTCTTGGTAATCGCATTGTTCAACCAAATCTGTTTCCCTGTTCCGACGTTGATTAGAGATACCCCTTGGCCATCACCGATCATGGCCAAATGATGGCCATCCGGGCTGAAGCTCATCTTCATTACGATGCCGTCGTCGGCCGCAAAGGTGCGGAGCAGCCGGCCGTTGGTCACGTCGGAGATGTAAAGCTCGGGAGTCAAGCAAGCGGCCAAGGTTGTGCCATCGGGCGACAACGCCAGTGCCGCCATTTCCCGGTTCCACCGATTGGCCGGCAGGCGTCCCACCAACTTACCAGTCGCAGCCTCCCACTTGAGAGTGCACGGATCCTGTGCCCGGCCGTGCGTGTGCAAACCGCTGGACGAAATGATGTATTTGCCGTCCGGTGTAAAAGCAACGAAATGCACGTCGTCGGAATGCCCCTCGAAACGCAGCAGCTCTTTGCCGGTCGCCCGATCCCAGATGCGAACGGTGTGATCGTCGGCGCCCGAAGCGATCCATTTGCCATCCGGCGAATAGGCGACCGATTCAATGTGCTGGCCGTGTCGGAATCGCACGGTGCCGAAGCGCTTGACCGCTCCCTCGGGCAGCTTGTCGCCGTAGATGTCCGTCAAGGTTTTTTTTGGCGCCGGTTTAACCTGCGCCACCGGAGCGAGCATCCTTGGACGAGTTCCTGCCGACGACGAATTGGCGAATACCCAGCTTCCCATTGTGCCGGCTGAACCGGCCAAGATGCCAATGCCCAGCAACACAGCGACACCGATTTTGATCTTGGCGGCGCACAATGCCTTGAGGCCGCCTTCGACCAACGAAGCAACCGACGTGGACACAACCGCCGCCGCGCCCTTGCCGGCGGCGAATTGCAAACTGGCTTCCAGGGTCGTCCGGAGGAGCGGCAACATCTTGGCCGCATCCGCGGCATTGGTTGAAAGGGCACAGCCCAGCGCCGCGGACGACAAGCTTACCCCCTTGCAAGTCAGAATGGAGTGGAGCCGCTGACGTCCGCGGGCGAGCCGGCTTCGCAAAGTGGCCACCGGACAACCCAGGATCTGGCGCTGCCTCCTCATGACTTTTGCCCTCCAGATAACACACGACGAGCGCTTGACCATAAATCTCAGACAACTGCTGCAAGGCCTCATCCAACGCCTTTTCCAACTCGGGCAACCTGGATTCGTCGCCGTTTTCTCTCGAACGCATTGCTCCTGCCTCTCGCTCGTGTCGCTTTCTGCCGGTTCGTTGAGCCGCCAATCGGATCGCCAGGTGATAACTCACCCCGTGCAGCCAGCTACCCACCGACTCGCCTTTGCGGATCGAGCCTGCCTTCCGGGCCAAAAGCAAAAACGCGGCTTGAAACACGTCCTCCGCGTCCTCGGAGTGGCGAAGGACGCGGCGGCCGACGCCATAAACCATGGGCCCATGACGACGGAGCAAGGTGGCAAAAGCACTTTCGTTGCGCTCGGCCACGAACTGGTGCACCAAGGCGAGATCGCTCATCTCTGTTTCGCGGCGGCTCCGGTCAGGGCAAAGAACTGTCGCAGCGCGATTCCAAATGATGAATGCCTGGCCATGCGAGTCCTACCTCGAAAGACGTGGGTCACTACGGAGATATAGAGCCCTAAGTGGCAGGAAATGATGCAAAAAATGCGACCAACTTATGTCTTCAGCGAGCCTACCACGTTAGTGGGGGAGGTTGCGGTAAACTCCCCCATAGGCATCAACTTAAGAGTGAATTGATCTTTTCAAAAAAGGAAGTCCTTCCACAATCACTGGTTAGTGACAAACAGTGTTTGGAAGAAGGAGCTTCCGATGGGGATTCTAGCCAAGGTCGGCGCCTCGATGCAACGCTTGTTTGGTGAAGTTGCTCGGGAGGCGGCTGACGAAAGCGGCGTGATCAAGCGAACACGGATTTTCACGCCTATCTCGCTGGCCAAGACGTTTGTCTTGGGTTTCCTGCAGAATCCGAGGGCCTCGGATGAGAAGTTGGCTCAGATGGCAGCACAGTGCGGTGCAGCCGTGACGCCCCAAGCGATCGAAAAACGCCATACGCCGCAGATGGTTGCCTTTATGAAGAAGCTGTTTTGCGAAGCAGCCAAAATCATTGTTAAGTCGGATAAGGCCTTGGCGCCGCTCCTCGAACGGTTCGAGGAGGTCTCTTTGTTGGACAGTTCAACAAACACGTTGCCTGACGACATGCAAGGAGAGTTTCGCGGTTGCGGTGGCAGCCATGGCAGTGGGGCAGCGGCCGTGAAGTTCCAGACCGAATTCTGCCTGCGTAGCGGTGCCCTAACGTGCATTGATCTTGAGCAAGGCCGCAGTCCCGACGTGCTTCGAGCCGGCAGCAGGCCCGACGCGGCAAAGGATCGCTACGCATCAGCGACTTAGGCTATTTCAATGTGGGCGTTTTCGCCGAGATGGTGACAGCGGGGGAGCATTTTCTCTCGCGTTTGCAGTACGGCACGCATGTGTTGTTGACGAACGGCGAGGCGGTGGATTTGCTGCCCTGGCTGGCGAAGCAACGCGGGCCGTTTGTCGACCAATCGATCTTGCTGGGGGAAGCACAGCGTTTGGGATGTCGCTTGATCGCTTGGCGATTGCCCGAGGAACAAGCCAATCTCCGACGCCGAAAGCTGCGTCGAGACACGAAAGAGAAAAGGGGCAGCGAGCCCTGCGAAGGGCGTCTGGCCTGGTGCGATTGGACGATCCTGGTGACAAGCCTACCTTTGGAAATGTTGACGCCGAAAGAAGCGGTCGTTTTATAT
>CAVVHZ010000014.1:0-20245 GCA_963748025.1 uncultured Gemmataceae bacterium | reverse complement strand
GCCAGCGCGCCCGATATAAAACGACCGCTTCTTTCGGCGTCAACATTTCCAAAGGTAGGCTTGTCACCAGGATCGTCCAATCGCACCAGGCCAGACGCCCTTCGCAGGGCTCGCTGCCCCTTTTCTCTTTCGTGTCTCGACGCAGCTTTTGGCGTCGGAGATTGGCTTGTTCCTCGGGCAATCGCCAAGCGATCAAGCGACATCCCAACGACTGTGGTTCCCCCAGCAAGATCGATTGGTCGACAAACGGCCCGCGTTGCTTCGCCAGCCAGGGCAGCAAATCCACCGCCTCGCCGTTCGTCAACAACACATGCTATGCCGTACTGCAAACGCGAGAGAAAATGCTCCCCCGCTGTCACCATCTCGGCGAAAACGCCCACATTGAAATAGCCTAAGTCGCTGATGCGTAGCGATCCTTTGCCGCGTCGGGCCTGCTGCGGCTCGACACCGTCGGGACTGCGGCCTTGCTCAAGATCAATGCACGTTAGGGCACCGCTACGCAGGCAGAATTCGGTCTGGAACTTCACGGCCGCTGCCCCACTGCCATGGCTGCCACCGCAACCGCGAAACTCTCCTTGCATGTCGTCAGGCAACGTGTTTGTTGAACTGTCCAACAAAGAGACCTCCTCGAACCGTTCGAGGAGCGGCGCCAAGGCCTTATCCGACTTAACAATGATTTTGGCTGCTTCGCAAAACAGCTTCTTCATAAAGGCAACCATTTGCGGCGTATGGCGTTTTTCGATCGCTGGGGCGTCACGGCTGCACCGCACTGTGCTGCCATTGAGCCAACTTCTCATCCGAGGCCCTCGGATTCTGCAGGAAACCCAAGACAAACGCTTGGCCAGCGAGATAGGCGTGAAAATCCGTGTTCGCTTGATCACGCCGCTTTCGTCAGCCGCCTCCCGAGCAACTTCACCAAACAAGCGTTGCATCGAGGCGCCGACCTTGGCTAGAATCCCCATCGGAAGCTCCTTCTTCCAAACACTGTTTGTCACTAACCAGTGATTGTGGAAGGACTTCTTTTTTTGAAAAGATCAATTCACTCTTAAGTTGATGCCTATGGGAGGATGCGGTAAACTCCCCCCACTGACGTGGGAGGCTCACTAACTTCGTCGGAGCGCTGTTCCGATTCAGTACAAATTTGCAGCCGCGATTTTGCTCAACTCCGCTAAAATGCATTTGGCACGTACGCAAGGCCATGCGTAGCATCTAGTCAATTAGGGTGACTTCCGGTTCCAGTGACACGTTCGCCGCTAATCGAGAAATCTGTGGATCAGCCCGTTTGCGAACAGCGTCTGGAACGTTATCGCGATTATCTGCGTTTGCTGGCTCGTCTTCAGTTGAGTTCCCGGCTTCAGGCGAAGCTGGACGCTTCCGACATCGTGCAGCACGCTCTTGCAAGCCCATCAGGGATTGGGGCAATTCCGCGGGCAAACAGAGGCCGAATGGCTTGCCTGGCTGCGCGTGATATTGGCCAACACTTTGGCGGCGGCCGGACGCCGTTTCACGGCCGAGGCGCGCGACGCCAATCGGGAGCGATCGCTGGAACTCGAGTTCGATCAGTCGTCGTTGCGCATGGAGGGCTTGCTTGCTGCCGATCAATCGTCGCCAAGCGAGCGGGCAGTGCGGGCCGACGAGTTACTGCGGCTAGCCCGAGCGATGAACTGCTTGCCGGCCGACCAACGGCAGGTGGTAGAATTGCACCACCTGAAAGGCTTGCCGGTGGCCGAGGTTGCCGAACTGATTGAAAAAAGCCGGCCGGCTGTGGTGGGGCTGCTTTATCGCGGCCTGAAAAAGCTCAGAGAATTGCTCCAGGATCAAGAGCTGAGTAAGCCATGAGCGACGATCCCCTTAGCAATTCGGACCATGAAGAGCGGCTCAATGCGGTGCTCTTGACCTATGTCGAGGGCGCTCAAGCGGGCCAGGCGCCCGACCGCGGCCAACTCCTGGAGGCTCACCCCGATCTGCGCATCAAGCTCGAAGAATTCTTCGCCAGCCACGACGAAGTCGCTCGCATTATGGCGCCTCTTCGCGAAACCCGGCCCGAACCCGAATTGGACGGCGTCAGGGCAGCGGATTCGCCGGAGATCGGCCGACTGGGCGATTTCCGTCTCTTGCGCGAGGTCGGCCGCGGCGGCATGGGTGTCGTTTACGAAGCGGAACAGATTTCGCTGCGCCGGCGCGTGGCCTTGAAAGTTTTGCCCTTCGCCGCCGCCATCGATCCCCGGCAACTGCAGCGCTTTCAGAACGAAGCGCTGGCCGCGGCCCATTTGCGCCACGAGAACATTGTCCCCGTTCACGCCGTCGGCAACGAACGGGGCGTGCACTATTACGCGATGCAATTCATCGAAGGGCAGCAGCTTGGCTGCGCTGATCGATGAACTGCAATCCCCGGGCGATAAGCCGATCGCCGACCAACCAACGGCGCCGTATTTGAAACAAGAATCGGCCCCCACGCTAGGTCACTGCGATCCTACCAAGGACGAATCTCCTTCGAGCCCGGCAGACCGCCTGGTGGTTTCCATTTCCCGTGAACGATCCACCGGCGGCCGGCACTATTTCGATTGGTTGGCCGGGCTGGGTCGTCAGGCTGCTCTCGCTTTGGAGCATGCTCATCAAGCCGGCATCATTCATCGGGACATCAAGCCGGCCAATCTGTTGCTCGATCCGCGCGGGCAGCTCTGGGTCACGGACTTCGGCCTGGCTCAGTTCAGCAGCAATGCCAGCCTGACCGTGACCGGCGAGATCTTGGGCACCTTGCTATGCCAGTCCCGAACAGGCATTGGGCCAGCGCGGGTTGATCGATCACCGCAGCGACATTTATTCTCTTGGTAGCATCGCTTTACGAACTCTTGACGCTGCGGACGATTTTCGACGGCCGCGACCGCCAAGAGTTACTTCGTCAGATCGCCAACGATGAGCCCATCCCACCGCGGTCGATCGTGCAGACGATCCCCGTGGAGTTGGAAACGATCATTCTCAAGGCGATCGCCAAGGACCCCGCGGATCGCTACGCCAGCGCTCAGGCCCTTGCCGATGATTTACAAAGCTTTCGCGAGGATCGACCGATCAGCGCCCGTCGGCCATCGGCGCTTGAAAGAACGACTCGGTGGGCGCGGCGCCACAAATCCTTGGTGGCCTCGGCGCTGGGCATGCTCGTGCTGGCGGTTGCCGGCCTGAGCCTCAGCATCGTGCTCGTGGCTCGAGCCTATGATCGCGAGCATTTGCGGGCTCGCGAAGCCGACGACCGCTTTCGACTCGCCCGCCGCCTGGCCGACGAAATGATTCAGATAGCCGAGGAAGAAACTTCCGACGATCCGCAACAGCAGCTCATTCGCCGCAGGATGTTGGAAGTCGCCGTCGCCTATTACCAGGAATTCATTGACCTACGTCGGGAGAATCCCGGCGCTCAAGCGGATTTGGAGATTACGCAGAGCCAGGTGAAAACGCTGTTGGCCGATCTCGCCGTGATGCACGAATCGTTTCGCCACATGTTGCTCAAGGAACGGTCGGTGCAGGATGAGTTGAAGCTGTCTCTCGAACAACGTGAGCATTTGCAAGCCATTTTCCAAGACATTGAGGATCATGGCCCCCTGCAGCACCAGGATATGCCGCACTTAAGCGCCGACCAGCGGTCGCAGCAACTGCTGAGCGAAATGAAAGCGCATGAAACTAGTATCGCGGAAATCTTGACGGTTCCACAATTGAGCCGGCTGCATCAAATCGCTCTTCAACTTCGCGGGCCTCAGGCTTTTCAAGAACCGGAAGTGATCGCCGCTTTAGAGCTCACCCGCGAGCAACGCGAAACATTGCGGGAGATTTGCAAGCGGTCGCCTCCCGGGTTTATGCGCGGGCCGGATCATGAACCGAACTTTCGTGGCGGCATGCAGGGGAAATTCGGCCGTCCCGATGGCCGCGACGAGGGGCACCGCGGCCCGCCGCGCCGCGGTCCGCGTCCCGAGTCGGGTTCCGAAATGCGCAGAGCACTTGCCGTGCTCACCACGGAACAGCGCCAACGTTTCGCGACCTTGACCGGTCCGCCTTTCACCGTTGGATCACAGAGTTTGCCGGGGCGTCGCGGCCCTCCTGACCATTGATTCTTCTTCGAGCCCTCAGGAGTGATGACGATGAATGTTTACCATCGAAATCTTGCAACTTAAAAGCCGACCTCGTTTTGCTCCCCCCCTTGGCAAGGGGGGGCGGGGGGTCTGACGCGACGGGTCTACGGAGGATTCGGGACACGCCCGCGATCGACCGAATTGGGAGGCTTGTCCTTTTTGGGTGTAGGTGCTGAGACCCCCCCAACCCCCCCTTGCCAAGGGGGGGAGAATTGAAGGCTTTTTCGCTATTTCCGAATGGTCTTAACTTGGGTTCCAAACCAGAAGAGATGAGGATTACCAATGAAGAACTTGTTTGATTGCTTGACGACACGCCGCGGCCTCCTTCGTGGAGGCATCGCGCTGGGCTCGCTTTCGCTCTTTACTCCAGGAGTGTTCGCCGAGCAGCTTACTCGCACGCCCGCCATGACCGAAGGGCCCTTTTATCCGGACAAGCTACCGCTCGATACCGACAACGATTTGCTGATCGTCAACAATTCCATTACCCCGGCTGTCGGTGAGATCACTCATCTGACCGGCCGCGTGCTCAGTGCCAGCGGCGAACCGATTCGCGGCACCGTCATCGAAATTTGGCAGGTAGACAACAAGGGGGTCTATCTGAACACGGGCGACAGCGGCCACAAACAGCGAGACACGAACTTTCAAGGATTCGGCCGCTGCGCCACCAGTTGGAAAGGCGAATACTACTTCCGAACCATCAAGCCGGTTCCTTATCCCGGGCGCACGCCGCACATTCACGTCAAGGTCATCAAAGGCTCCAAGGAACTGCTCACCACGCAGATCTTCGTCAATGGCCATCCGCAGAATAAAACCGACGGCGTGCTCCGCGGGGTCCGCGACCCGATGGATCGCGAGCTTGTCCTAGTCGATTTCAAGCCGCTCAAGCAGTCGAAACTTGGCGAACTGGCCGCGCAGTTCGACATCGTGCTCGGCTCGACGCCGGCAGAGCAGCCGGGCGAGAATCATCAGCATTGAAAGGCGAGCCGGGAACGTTAGTCAGCGACCGGAGAACTTAGTCAGTGACCGGAGAACTTGGCTTAGCAGCCTAGGCGAGCGGCAGAAAAAAGTAGACCTCACGCTCCGCGTGAGGAACGCCTCACGCGGAGCGTGAGGTCTACTTTGGGGAAGCCAATTCATGCCGATCGCCTTATGTACTCCGGTCGCTAACGCTCCCGCTCGCCCTTTGTTACCTTGGCCTAAACCGGGCCGAAATTCTGGAATTACCCCTTTTCGGATACATTTTTGAGGACAACAACCATGATACTCAGCTACAATTATTTCGCGCTGGCGCTGCTCTGCGCGGCAGGCTTATCCTTTCCCGTTCAAGCGCAGCCGCCTCAGGGGCGGCCCGGAGCCAAAACCGATGAAGGAACGGGCAAGGACAAAAGCAAATCTTCCATCGTCACCCGGATGATGGCGTTCGACAAAAATGGCGATGGCAAACTGACCAGGGAGGAAGTGACGGACGAGCGCCTCCTCCGCTTATTCGATCGAGCCGACACCAACAAAGATGGGGTGGTCACGAAGGAAGAGTTGATTGCCCTAGCGGCCGTGATGGAAGCGGAAATGGGCCAAGCCGGTCGGCGCGGCGGACCAGGCGGCGATTTCGGCGGCCCGCCGGGCGGCGGCCCAGGTGGACGCGGCAGACGCGGGCCGGGCGGGCCACCGGACGATTTTGGCGGTCCTGGCGGCGGTGGGCCCGGACGACGCGGCCCGGGCGGATTCGGCGGGCCGCCGCAACCCGGCCAGATCATGCCGGCCTTCATGCAAGAAATGCTGGGCCTGACGGCAGATCAGAAGAGCCGGGTGCAAACGCTGCAAAAAGAAGTCGACAGCAAACTGGCCAAGATTCTGACCGATGAGCAAAAGAAACAGCTAAAGGAGATGCAAAATGACTTTGGCCCCGGTGGCCCGGGTGGTCGAGGCGGGCGCGGCGCGGTGGCCCTCCTGGAGGCGGACCGGGAGGCCGGGGCGGTCCTCCGGGAGGCGGGCCTGGCGGTAGTGGGCCGGGTGGACCTCCGGATCGTTAGTCTCCCAGCAATGCAAACAATCGGCCTCCCTAAGCGTCTTACTATTGATTGCCCTGAAGAAGGTGCAATAATTCAGCCCACGGCCATTGTTCCAGGCTGCCATGTCAAGCAAGGGAAACGAACTGAACTAGCCTGCACGTATCGGGTGCAGGCTCTTGTCGAAAGCGAGACTCAGGCAAGCGAGCCTCCCACGTTAGTGGGGGGAGTTCGCGGCGGCCTCCCCCATAGGCATCAACTTAAGAGTGAATTGATCTTTTCAAAAAAAGGAAGTCCTTCCACAATCACTGGTTAGTGACAAACAGTGTTTGGAAGAAGGAGCTTCCGATGGGGATTCTAGCCAAGGTCGGCGCCTCGATGCAACGCTTGTTTGGTGAAGTTGCTCGGGAGGCGGCTGACGAAAGCGGCGTGATCAAGCGAACACGGATTTTCACGCCTATCTCGCTGGCCAAGACGTTTGTCTTGGGTTTCCTGCAGAATCCGAGGGCCTCGGATGAGAAGTTGGCTCAGATGGCAGCACAGTGCGGTGCAGCCGTGACGCCCCAAGCGATCGAAAAACGCCATACGCCGCGAATGGTTGCCTTTATGAAGAAGCTGTTTTGCGAAGCAGCCAAAATCATTGTTAAGTCGGATAAGGCCTTGGCGCCGCTCCTCGAACGGTTCGAGGAGGTCTCTTTGTTGGACAGTTCAACAAACACGTTGCCTGACGACATGCAAGGAGAGTTTCGCGGTTGCGGTGGCAGCCATGGCAGTGGGGCAGCGGCCGTGAAGTTCCAGACCGAATTCTGCCTGCGTAGCGGTGCCCTAACGTGCATTGATCTTGAGCAAGGCCGCAGTCCCGACGGTGCTTCGAGCCGGCAGCAGGCCCGACGCGGCAAAGGATCGCTACGCATCAGCGACTTAGGCTATTTCAATGTGGGCGTTTTCGCCGAGATGGTGACAGCGGGGGAGCATTTTCTCTCGCGTTTGCAGTACGGCACGCATGTGTTGTTGACGAACGGCGAGGCGGTGGATTTGCTGCCCTGGCTGGCGAAGCAACGCGGGCCGTTTGTCGACCAATCGATCTTGCTGGGGGAAGCACAGCGTTTGGGATGTCGCTTGATCGCTTGGCGATTGCCCGAGGAACAAGCCAATCTCCGACGCCAAAAGCTGCGTCGAGACACGAAAGAGAAAAGGGGCAGCGAGCCCTGCGAAGGGCGTCTGGCCTGGTGCGATTGGACGATCCTGGTGACAAGCCTACCTTTGGAAATGTTGACGCCGAAAGAAGCGGTCGTTTTATATCAGGCGGCACTGGCAAGTGGAGTTGCTATTCAAACGTTGGAAATCCCAAGGCTTGACAGCTGAACTGAGTGGCTCGACAGTAACTCGGCAGATGGTACGCGTTTGGGCGAGGATGCTGGCGGTCCTACTGCAACAATGGATAATCGTCGGAACCATTTGGGGCGATCCGACGAAGAGCCTGTCCAAAGCCTACGAAGCGGTCCGCGACTTTGCCGGCCGCTTGGCGGGCGCAATGAAGGATGCGGCGGAATTGGAGTGCGTGCTCGAATCCATCGCCAAAACGGTTGCAAAGACCTGCCGAAGAGATACGCACTCTAAGCCCGGGACATTTGAATTAGTTAACGACCCAGAGCTATTGGAGCCTCCCACTTTAGTGGATGCCTATGGGAGTTTCAAGGCAGCCTCCCCCCACTAACGTGGGAGGCTCGCTCACTAACGTCGCAGGCTCGCTCACTAACGTGGGAGGCTCGCTCACTATGGTCGAGGCTCGCTCACTAGCGTCGGAGGCTCGCTCACTAACGTCGGAGGCTCACTTTTGCGTTTCTTGGTTTACTTGGAACTTCGGGGAATAGGCAATCGCAAATCAAGGGAGACCGCAATCCATGAAGAGATTATTCGTTGAAGAATTGGAGTCCCGAAATCTGCTCAACGCTGGAGGCTTTGGACATCAGGCCATGCCTTGGACCTCTCCGGATCGGATCGGTACACCCGGCATGATGCATTCGGACAACTCTTTTGCCAATTTCGGCGGGCACGATCAATTCGACAGAGAGCCAGACCAATCCCCCCAGCGTGGAGTTCGAAGAAACCATCACGATCATCATCCTTTTTCCCGAAGCTAGTTCCGGTAATCTCTCCGCCAGTCTCCCCGCGGCCGTTTCGGATAACGCGTTCGAGCCAAGTGTCGGCGCAGCAATTTTCCCCTCGCGCCGGCTCCGAGTCAGGCGGCCGCGCGATCGCCAAGCGAAAGCACCATCAACTTCGAGCCGGCTTCGGAGGCCAACTTCCAGGCGGAAGCTATCACTCCTCAAAAGAATGTCGGCAATCTCACGGAGGCGGCTATCGCGTCGACCTTGGAGAATGGCTCTTCCACGAACGCCTCGGCAGTTGCCAACGTCCTTTCCGCCAAGACGGGTTCTACCATCCTCGTTCGTGCGGATAATTTGGCGGGTATCGGCAATTTACACCGCGCATCATCAGGTCTCACGGCCGATAATGTCCGGGCGGCCAAGGACACGACGGATCCTCGACTCGATGTTCCGATGATCCGGTCGGAACCCCTTCAGCCACTCCCCCTGCCTTCGATCGCGTCGTTGGCGCCTGTTCTCGTGCCCAAGTTGATGAGCGCGGGCATGGCTGCGCTGCCTCAGTTCTCCGACCTGATGAATAACGTTGCCGTCGCGGACCTTGCAGGCATCGAACAGGGCATCAATGATTTCCTTCAGCGCCTAGACGCAACCCAGAGCGCGGCGCACTTCCTGCTGTCACGCGCGATCTTTATCCCTGGTTGCTCGCGGGCTTGGCGACGGCAGCCGCTTGCGAAATGGCACGCCGGCAGCTGAGGAAAACGCCCAAGGCCCTGAATATGGCCGCTCTCCAAATGGCTCCGTGGGAAGTTCCCCATGAGCGTGAGAATGGATGAACCGCTCGACAACTTGTTAGCGCGATTGTGCACCGGGGATAAGGCGGCCGCGGAGCAGGTTTTCCTGGCATTCGAGCCCTACTTGCGAAAAGCAGTAAGGCGCCAACTACCGGCGCCTTTTTTCGCCAAGTTCGATTCGACCGACATTCTGCAATCGGTTTGGGCCGACGCATTGCGGGGTTTCGCGAGGCCGGCTGGCGTTTCGTCGACGCCGACCACTTGCGCGGCTTTCTGTTTGTGGCCACGCGCAATCGTACGATCGACAGGGTGCGCCAGCACAGCGCGGCCCTGCAACGTGAGGAGTCGCTGCATAACGGCGACTGCCAAAGCATTGCCGCATCGACCGACCCGCCGCCCGAGCGAGCTTGCGCCAGGCAGCCGACGTCTGGACGCAGATTCAGGCGCAGTGCGGCGTGGAGCATCGGCCCATCCTCGAACTGAAGCGCAGGGGTTCTCCCTGGCGGAAATAGCCGAACGAATGGATCTTCATCCCGACAGCGTGCGCCGCATCTTGCGCCACCCTTGCCAGGCAATTGGCATTCGGCACACTTCCGCAAAGGAAGGACGATCCATGATGGGGTCTCCTTCGGAACAGGCCAGGCCCGATGCTCCCCCGCCTGAAGCCGTTGAGGAATTGGCGGCGACCTTGGCCGCGGAGATGATCGAGCGTGGCGGCGGGGCGAACGTCCCTTGCCCGAAGATTTCTTGAATCGCCATCCGGTCTTGTGGAACCATCCCGAGGCTGCCGCCGAGCTCATCTACGAAGAATTCTGTCTCCGCCAAGAACTTGGGCCACTGATTCCGGCCAGCCAGGTGCTCGACCGCTTTCCACAATGGCGGCTCCAATTGGAGCTGCTTCTCGATTGCCAAAGCGTTCTGGCCCGCTCGGCAGCTCCCCAGTTTCCGAGTGTCGGCGAAAGGGTTGGCGATTTTTTGTTGCAGGCCGAGCTGGGCTGCGGAGCACAAGGCCGGGGTCTATCTTGCCGCTCAGCAATCGCTGAGCAACCGGCGCGTCGTACTCAAGCTGGTTGCGCCGGAAGCGTGCGAGCATTTGTTGCTGGCTCGCCTCCAGCACACGCATATCGTGCCGCTCTATTCGGTAGAAAATGATCCCGCACGCAATTTGCGGGCGCTGTGCATGCCCTATTTCGGCGGAGCCAGCTTGGCCCGCTTGCTCGAGCTGATGCAATCCATCAGACCGGCACGCCGCATGGGGCGCGATTTGCTGGCCGCGTTGGATCGAGCCCCCGGCGCACAGGCGTTCGGCGGGAATCCAAAGGATAATGACGCCGTCTCCCACGGAACCAATGGCAGCGCCGTGTGGAATCGGCACCCGCCGGCGGGCCAGACGTTCCCATCGGCCGCACGCCAATTGATTCCGCGATCCTCTTATGTCCAGGTCATCTGCTGGATCGGGGCCTGCCTGGCCGAGGCCCTGCAATATGCCCACGAACGCGGCTTGCTGCATCTGGACCTCAAACCTTCCAACGTCTTGTTGGCCGCCGACGGCCAGCCGATGTTGCTCGATTTCCACCTCGCTCGCGAACCGGTCGATCCGCAGGATGAGCGCATCCCTTGGCTAGGGGGCACGGCCGGCTATATGTCGCCCGAGCAGACCGCGGCGGTACGGGCCGTGCAGCTTGGACGGTCGGTGACCCAGAGTGTGGACGGCCATTCGGACATCTATTCGCTCGGCGTCGTGCTATGCGAGGCGTTGACTGGCGTCTGCCCGGCATCGACAAAATGCCAAAGGCGCCGATTCAGGCCAACGCCAACATCAGTCCCGGTTTAGCGGCGATCATCCTCAAGTGCCTAGCCGAAGATCCTCACCAACGTTACCGAGACATGGGTGCTCTGGCCGCCGATCTCAAGCGTCATCTCGCCGACTTGCCCTTGATGGGAGTCCGCAACCGGAGCCTGACGGAGCGTTGGCGCAAGTGGAGACGTCGCAGCCCGCATGGAATCGCGCATGCTGGCATGTTGCTCACCGTGTTCACGGCGGTGGTATCTGTCGTTTTCGGTCAGCGCCAACCTTTTTCTGCAGAACACCGAACAAATTCGCGACACTCTGAAGGAAGGCCGGCTGCAGGCAGCCAATGGCGAATGGAACGCTGCCCTACGCAGTCTGCACCGCGGTCAAGCCCTGGCTGGCGACCTTCCAGGGCGAAGCGATTTGAAAATGCAATTGCATGCCGAGCTCCTTCTTGCCGAACAAGGCCGCCAAGACGCGGAACGCCGAGCCGCCGCCCAGGCGTTGCACGAGCTGGCCGATCGCTTGAGGTTTCTGCAAGGAACGGCCTCCCTGCCTCAGAGCGAACTGCGCGAACTCGAAGCTAGCTGCCGCGATTTCTGGTCGAAGCGGGACCAGATCGCTTCGCGACTTGCTCCACTCCATACCAGGCCCGATGTCCGCGACGACCTGCTGGACATCGTGCTCTGTTGGGCCGATTTGCAGGTGCAACTCGCCATGCCAGCCGACAAGAGAGCGGCTCAACGCCAAGCCCTGGCAACGCTAGCTGACGCCGAAGCCGTGTGCGGCCCCAGCGCCGTGCTTGACGAAGAACGTGTTCAATTGGGCGAACCGGCGCGTGCAGTGAAACGGGAGGCGGCAAACTGCCTGGGAGCACTATGCCCTGGGCCGTTTGTTGTTGCGCACCGCGCCACGGAGCGAGCTGCCCACGAAATCGGACAAGCTGTCCTCTTGAAGCCCCAGGAATTGTGGCCCAATTTCTATCAGGGCCTGTGTGCCTACCGCCAAGGCCATTTTGCGGATGCCGTTGCCGCGTTTAGCGTTTGTATCGGCGCAGCCCCCGAGGCGGCGAGTTGTTTTTACAATCGCGGCCGGTCGTTTGCCGCTTTGGGGAATGCCGATCGAGCGATTGAAGATTATGCCCAGGCCCTCCGCTTCGATCCAAATCTGAAAGCGGCGGCGTTGAATCGTGGTTTATTGCTCTTTCGGGCCGGACGCTTCTCCGAATTGGGCCGCGATTTGCGGCAACTGGGAATCATCACCAAGAATTAATTATTTTTGCCGCTTTGTGGCAAAATATCCGTTGAACCTTGGAAGCGAGTCCTCGTGGGCCGTGATAATCGGTACCCCTTCACCCCACGGGGGCATCGCAATCGACATCACCAGGTTTGTGCCAACAGCGCCATCTGCCAATTATCGTCCTCCGGGCAGGACTGATACTCCGGGTTTCCCCGAGCGCTGACCCTCTCAGGAACATGAACGGAGCCAGCCATGCGCAAGCTATGGAAAATCCTCACCAAGCCTCGCCAGTCCACTTCGTCGACCAAGAAGAGCCGCGGCGGACGTCTGCGTTGCGAGGAACTGGAAGATCGCAATCTGCTGACAGCCATCACTCCTTTTTCTCTGGCCCAACAGCTTCGGTCAGGCTTTTCGGGTTATACCCCGGCACAAATCCTCGCCGCCTACGGGACCAGTTCCTTGGGCATCTCCCAACCCGGCGCCGGCGAGACCATCGCCATTGTGGATGCCTATCTCAGTCCCGATATCCAGACCGATTTGAGCACCTTCGACGCGAAATTTAGTCTCCCCGCCATCAATTTAACGGTCGTCAACGATGGAGCCACCCAGCAAGATCGGTCGGGCGGCTGGCAGATGGAAACCGCTCTCGACGTGGAATGGGCCCATGCCGAAGCGCCCTATGCCAACATCGTTCTCGTCGAGGCAGCCAACGATCAGACCTCCGCTTCCGGCGCCCCGACCGCACTCCTCCACGCCGTGACCGTCGCGGCCAGCCAGCCCGGCGTTTCGGTCGTTTCCATGAGCTGGGGCGTTTCCGAATTCCCTAACGAAACGCAATACGACAGCACCTTCACCACCCCAGGCGTCACCTTCGTGGCGGCATCCGGCGACAGCGGCGAGCCCCCCATTTGGCCTGCCATATCGCCCGACGTGGTGGCCGTCGGCGGCACGACGCTGCAATCGACCAGCACTACCGGCGTCTACGTCGAAACCGGCTGGGGCGACGGCTCGCGCAGCTCGCGGCAAGGCGGCAGCGGCGGCGGCATCAGCCAGTACGAAACTGCGCCGGCCTACCAGGCCGATTCCGACGGCCACTATGTGAGCTCCGTCACCAGCAGCCAAAACAGCGGCGGCAAACGCGAGAGCCCCGATGTGAGTTTCGACGCCGACCCGAGCACCGGCGTGGCCGTCTACGACGCATCCAACGGCGGCTGGCAGGTGGTTGGCGGCACCAGTGCGGGCACGCCCCAGTTTGCGGCCCTGATCGCGCTAGCCGATCAGGAGCGGGCCGCGGCCAGTCCCGCGGCAGCGCCGCTCAGCAGCACGCAAACGTTGACGGCACTCTATCAGGAACAGGACGATTTCTACGACGTCACCAGCGGCAACAACGGCGCCGCCGCCGGCCCGGGTTACGATTTGGTCACCGGGCTAGGTTCTCCGATAGCGAACTTGCTGGTCCCCGCTCTGGCCAACCTGTCAACGGCAGCGGGAACGAACACTACGGATGCAATGCGCACGACAAATACCAGTGGCACCGGCGGAAGCGGCGGCGGTTCCGGCTCAGGATCTTCGACCGGCGTCGATTTCACCCTGACAGGCACTTCGGTTACCGCAACTTCCGGACAGGCATTCACGGGTACGGTTGCCACGATCACCGGCGCCAGTGCCAGCGCGACCGCCGGCAGCTTCACGGCCATCATCCTTTGGGGCGACGGCAGCATTTCCCAGGGAACTGTGACCGCCGACCCCAATGGCGGCTTCGACGTGACCGGCACGCACACGTACACAATTCACAATACGCCAGGTTGGGGCGGCGGCTGGGGCGGATACCAATTCGGTTGGGGGCCTGGGGGCGGCGGCAGAGGCGGCTCCGGCTCCGGCAATGAAAGTTTCCGCATCAACGTGATCGTTGGCGATACGAACCAGGAATATGCAATCACCTATTCCACGGCTACCGTTTCGCCGGTGAATCAGGGTTCCCAATCGTCGCCGACGCAACTCTACCTTCAACAGCTTTATCAGGATTTGCTCGGTCGCGCTGCGGACCAAGGCGCTCTAATTTCTGGAGCAACCTCCTCTTCTTTGGTATGTCCCGATCCACAATCGTATCTCAGATTCAGGGAAGCCAGGAAT
The DNA here is from genome assembly GCA_963748025.1 of uncultured Gemmataceae bacterium. Classification (GTDB taxonomy): domain Bacteria; phylum Planctomycetota; class Planctomycetia; order Gemmatales; family Gemmataceae; genus CAVVHZ01. The sequence goes on along the minus strand of CAVVHZ010000014.1, from coordinate 6,055 downwards.
ACCTGGGCGACGAGGTGCAAGCCGTCTACCAGAAGTTGCTCCAGCGGCAGGCCGATGCCGGCGGGTTGGCGGCCTTCACCAACGAGTTGGAAAACGGCGCCAGCTTGGAACAGGTGGAAGAAACCATCGCCGGCTCCCAGGAGTATTACCAGAACCGCGGCCAGGGCACGGCGGCTGGTTACATTGACGCCTTATTCGCGGATGCCCTGGATCGGCAAGTCGATCCGGGTGGCGCAGCGGCGCTGAAGCAAGCGTTGAACGCGACTTCACATTCCGCGGTGGCAGCCATGGTGTTCGGCAGCGCCGAGTATGCCCAAGACCTGGTGGAAGGCTATTACCAAACCTACCTGGGACGCCAGGCCGACACCGGCGGCCTGGATAGCTGCACCAACATGCTCGAACAGGACGGAACGCAGCCCGTCATAAGCACGATTCTGGGATCGCAGGAGTTCTACCAGGACGCACAGTAGAGCATCCAGTAGGTCCGGCGAGCCGAGCCGGACAGCCGGATCTTGAATTATCCGCAGTAACCTTCCATCCCTCGGGGTATCCAGATTTAGCGCGCTGGCGTGAAGATCCCGTTGTGCCGCTCGGCTCGCGGCACCTATCCGCGGCCCCATTCAGGGCCAAATACACTTCGGGGCCTTGAACTAAATCATCGTGCGCGATTTAGCAGCAACATTTCAAGAATCAAGATTGCATCCATGTGGGCATCTCTAGCGAGCCTCCCACGTTAGTGGGGGGAGGAAACGGGAAACTCCCCCCACTAACGTGGGAGGCTCGCTGAAGATCGGAGCGCACGGGGATTTAGCCAAAAAAATCGACTTCAAGACACGCGTGCAGAGCTCGCACTCTGACAACTACGTGTCATGGCCGAGAGTCTAACAGCTACGTACCATGCCCACGGCTCTACGTGGGCATGTGATGGTCGCCAAGATTAGCTGCGACTTCGCCCCGAGCAGCGTCTAAAATGCGCACAGAAAAGAGTATTGCCCAAAAGGGTTCGGTCTGATCGGGCCTGTGCCTCACATGCCCACGCCAAAGCGGTGGGCATGGCACCAGCCGCTGAACCACCGCAGCGAATTAGCCGAAACTGGACAAGACTTTCCGTCTCAATGAAAATCCTCTTCCTCCACGGTTGGACCAGCGTACCCGGTGGCCTGAAGCCGACGTTTCTGGCCAGCCATGGCCACGAGGTAATCAATCCCAAGTTGCCCGATGAGGATTTCGAGCAAGCCGTCCATATCGCTCAGGCAGAATTCGACAAGCATAAGCCGGACGTCGTGGTCGGTTCATCACGAGGCGGCGCAGTGGCAATGAATCTGCAAATCGCCGATGCCCGGCTGGTCCTACTCTGCCCCGCATGGAAAAACTGGGGCACAGCGAAAACGGTGAAGCCCGGCACAGTGATTCTGCACTCGCGGGCCGACGACATGGTGCCTTTCGCTTTCAGCGAAGAACTGATCGAGGCAAGCGGACTGCCCGCGACGGCGTTAGTTGAGATCGGCAGCGATCACCGGCTGGCGGATCCGGAGTCGTTACGGGCGATGTTGGAGGCGTGCGAGGGAAGAGCTGATGCTGGCGACAGCCAATCATCTCCTGGAAAAGGATAGCTCTCATCGAGTAAACCTACATTATGGCACATGAAGAAATAAATCTTTCGAGGGATTCATTACCATCTCCGCAAGGTGGCTCCCGTCGGTATTTCATGCGCCGGTTCGTCCGGATTGGGGCCGGAGCCGTTGGCCTGACTGGGCTAACGGTTGGTTACGGCCTGTGCCGGACTCGTGCAGGGCCCAGCTTCGCAAGTCTTCATCACGCGAGGGCTCGGCCTGGCCGGCATCCCGCTCCGATTCAACTGTCCGCCAGAGATTAACTTGCACACGCTCCTGCCGGCCGGATGAAGTTCCGCGTCCTGTATTGCACACGGTTCTCATGAGCCGAACAATGTAAGTGTGATTGCGACCAGGAGATCGATATCGCAGAGCCTGGAGATTGTCGGCCCTGTTTTGTCTCGTACAATCAGGCGAGGTAAAATGCATTGTTTGGTACAGGATCGCCTAATCGATGACAACCAGAGCCGATTGGCAGCAGCTGGCGGAAGATCGTATCCTGGACGCTCAGGCCCATCTGGCTCCCTCAGTTGGCCGATGGTCGGGCGCGTTTTACTTGATCGGCTATGCCGTCGAATGTGGCCTCAAGTCATGCGTGTTGGACCGAAATCTCTCGATATCAGCAAAAGTCGCAAGCCCAAGCCCAGCGTCTTTATGATGCTGTCACAGATTCGAACGACGGAGTGATGCAATGGGTCAGGCTCCACTGGTAATTGATGAAATCGAAGCGGGGAAGGCTTTCATCGAACGGATGAACAGCTATTCTCCAGTGGCAGGCGCTGCGTGGATAAGGCCCGACGAAGACGGGGAACGATACCTCTACGTAGTGCTCAGCGATCTTACGGACGAGAATACTGACGCTGCCTACATGGAGGTGTCGCGCCTTGTGAACGAACTCAAGGATCAGCATTACGTCGATCCGTTTCGGGTGAGGGTCATCGGCCCCAACGACCCATTTGCCAGAGGCATCACGGAAATCCACCGACGCTATCCCGGGCGAATTCGCTCCGGATACAATGCTTCGGATTTCCCCGGACAGGCAGTGGTCGATGCCTACATTTATCCGAAGATCATGTCCAAGGCAGCACCCGTTCCGCCCAGCTGATTTGCCTATCAAGGAGATTCCCATGCCGGCCGGCACTTATTCCAACCTGGCCCTTGCCGAACAATTGCTCGACGCTCTCGACAAGCTCTTCGGCCTGCACCCCGGCTTCCGGCCGGCGCATGCCAAGGGCTTGATGTGCACCGGCACATTCACGCCAGGTCCTGAGGCGGCGAAATTGACCCGCGCCCTCACGCGAACAAACCATCCACTCCTGTCATTGTTCGCTTTTCGGATTCGACCGGCGTGCCAACGATTCCCGATAACGACCCGCAACAGTCCAGCCCGCGCGGGTTCGCCGTTCGCTTCCATCTTGGCGACCACGCCCACACGGACATCATCGGGCACTCCACCAACGGCTTCCCCGTCCGCACCGGCGAAGAGTTCGTGGAGTTCCTGCACGCCGCGGCCGCCTTCGGGGCCGGCAAGCCCGAGGCACGGGGGCCTTTCTCGGCTCGCATCCGAACGCCAAGCGGTTTGTCGAAGTGCCCAAACCGATCCCGACCAGTTTTGCCCGGGAGGCATTCTTCGCAGTCACGGCTTTCAAATTCACGAACGCCGCCGGCGTAAGCCGACACGGCCGTTTCCGCATCCGTCCCGTGGCGGGCACCGAATACCTCACCGATGAGGCGGCTGCAAAGAAACCGGCGAATTTCCTGTTCGATGAGATTGGCCCGAGGCTGGCGAAGGAGCCGTGCCGATTGGGAATCTTCGTGCAGATGGCGGAGCCGGGTGACAACGTCGCCGACGCCAGCACTCCCTGGCCGGAGAATCGCCAGGAAATTGCCTTCGGCACGCTCACCCTGACTGCCCGCGTCGATGAAAATGAGCCGGAGAGACGCAAGATCATCTTCGACCCTCTGCCACGCGTTGAGGGCATCGATTCATCGGGCGATCCGCTGACCGAAACGCGTGCGGATGTTTACTTGTTGAGCGGTGCAGAAGGCGGGGGACGACAAAGGGCTGATATTCTCCGGCTACTGTTTAATTCTTCAGATATATATTCGCTTTCTTGTCGGCAAAGGCGCTCGAATTGAAGTGGTCGCGGTTGTGGAAGACCCATTGACCGCCACCCGCAATCAGCGACAATACCCGAATGAGCACAGTCGAAACCACATTATCAGCCCTCGATTCGCGCATCGCGAGAGAAGCCCTTGCTAAAGGGCAGCCGATTCCGCCCGAGGTGGCCAAGCGCATCCAGGATGCCGCCGAGGCAGTTCGCAAAGAAATCATCAAAACTCAAGGCGTTCGCTCCACCGGCGTGCAAATCATCCGGGAACTGCGCGGCGACCTCCCCGAATAATGAGATATGTTCTCGATTCATCGGTTGCATACAAATGGGTCGTGCCGGAGCCCGATTCCGACAAAGCGATTCGCTTGCGCGAAGATTTCCTCAAGGGCATCCATACGCTCATAGCTCCCGATTTTTTCGTTATGGAACTGGCGCACGCTCTCACCCGGGCAGAGCGCATCAAACCGGTTCTCCTCAATGCGGGCCAGGCAGAGATCGTCTGGCTCGACGTCATGACAACGCCGCCTTTGCTCTTCCCGTCGCAAGCGATCGGCCAGAGAGCTATCCAAATCTCTTCCGCTGCCCAGATTGGCTCATACGATTGCGCTTATCGTTGCGCTTGCCGAACGCGAGCAATGCGAGTTGGTGACCGCCGATTCCAAGCTGGTCAAGAACCTCCAGAGCAGATTCCCTTTCATCAAGCTTCTCGCATTATTCCCTTGAGGCACGTAAGTGGGCATCTGTGATGGAGCTAACCGAACAATCGGGACAACTCCGCCAGGATAAATGTTAGCCGAGCGGGATGGTTCAGAAGGGGCCAAAAAAGGCGAAACCGTATGGCCGACGTGTGTGTGTCGCACAGCGCAATGCAATCCATCTGCCTCTAATCATACATGCAAACAGTAATGTATTTTCGCGCTTTGGCCAAGAGTTGATGTGTCGGATTGTTTTGGCCAGAGTTGAGATCACTTTCGCAAGACCATGAAGCAGAATAATTTATGTCAAGCCAACTCTGGCCAACTGGCCAGAGTTGATGCGCGGCCTTATTGAAAGGGGGCCGCCCCAAAGTTCGCGCCGCCATCCCGGCTCAACGGACCGAGAGGCTGAATTCCGGATTGCCGGATTCGTCCAGTTGGCGAGTGAGCTGAAATGATTTTCCGAATACCCCAGACTTGGCGTAGCCGGCTACTTTTCGAACGAGTTTATAGCCCTTGCTGCCATGCCGGAAAATATCGAAGCGAAGCGTATCGGTTCGGGCGTCGGCCAGCCAATATTCGGGAACGCCGGCTCGCCAGTAGAGATCGATCAGCCTCTCCGTGTCTTTGTAGACGGAACTTCTGCTGACGACTTCGAGGACCATGTCGGGGATGCCCTCGAGTTCGGCGTAACCACCCGCCCTCCCCGGCACCAGCTTTACGCGGTGATCGTGCAGGGTCGCATTAGAGACGAAGGTTCCGTCCGGTTGCGAACTGAGCTCGGCAGCAACATTCACGATCTGGATGCCATCTGAAAAGAATCTTCCCAAGCGACTCGTTTTCGCAAAACCAGTCAAAACAAAGGCGATTTCAGTCTTTACCTGATTGTGCTTAAAAAGCTGTTCCATGCCTGTGTCGACCCAAATGGCGCCGTCGAGAAAACACAATCGGCCTTCCTCTGGAAATGAATCCGACTGGAACCATTTCCGGAACGCGGCCAGGTCGTTGATCCCGTCCGGGATTTGAATCGATTCGTCAGTGAGAAGCAGCATGGTCATAAAATCGGTCCGCGTTCCAGAATTGCGACGCGACGATGAGTGATCTGCCAAGACTCTAACCAGGCTAAGCATACTCTAGCCTTGGAATTACAGCAACTTTCCGCCTAATGGAGAACCGGCGAAACAGCAGCCCCATACAGGAGCAATCGCCTGTACCAAGGTTAACGCGAACCGCGAGCAACAAGGCCCTCTCGCTCGCCCGTCGGGCTAACCAATGCGACGGCAGGCTAGCTGATGCTTGCTGACGGCCTTCCTTTTCGGTAGAGTTGCCGCATGATCGAACGAACCCAGAAGATTCGCTTGATTCACTTCTAAAAAAGTGCTGCTGCGGAGCTTGGCAACAGAAGTCTTTCAGCACCCTTCTAGAATAAGAGCGGATCATTTTCACCACCGGAGGGCATCCCGATGAACGCGAACCGGATCGACCACCCAACTCCTGCCGGTATTCTCGGGCCGGGGGCGCCGGCGCCTGATTTTGCACTGCATGCGACGCCAGACCAAAATGTTTCGTTGAGCGACTTTCGTGGTCAGACGGTGATTTTGGTTTTTTACCCGGCCGATTGGAGCCCCGTATG
>CAVVHZ010000013.1:0-29974 GCA_963748025.1 uncultured Gemmataceae bacterium | reverse complement strand
CACCACGCCACCACGACGACTACTACTACTACGAACGTACGATGTCACCAACGCCCCCAACGACGACGACCACCAACCCACCACCACCACCATCACCACCAACGCCACCAACTACTACTACTACCATCATCATCATCATCATCGTCACCAACGCCACCAACGGCCGCCGCCGCCGCCACCAACGTCGTCGACGAACGCGCCCCAACGCCGAGACCGCTCTGCCCGACGATGCCGGCTGGCGTAGCACTTGTCTGGGCAAAACCAGGCTGCAAAACTTCGCGGACTTGGTAATTCCCTGGCCCGAGGTTGGTGAAACTATAATCGCCATTCGCATCCGTGACGGTGCTGGGCTCGCCCGGATCCAACTGACCATTGCCGTTGGTGTCGAGATAAACCGTCCAGCCCTGCATGCCGGTTTCCCCCGAATCGAGGGTCCCATTGGCATTGGCGTCGAAATAGACTTCGCCGCTCAAGGAGAACTGGTTGAAGACCCCCAGATTTTCGCTTGTCTGATTTTGCCCGCTCGATGCGGGAATGTCGGGCGGGGGTATTGGTGGTCACCCAGTTCATTTGCAGTTCCACGCGAACGCGGTACGTTCCGGGAGTGAGATTGGCGAACGAGAAATTGCCGTTGGTGTCCGTGGTAGTGGTCTCGTTGAGGGCGCCGTTGAGGAAGAGATCGACCGTCCAGCCAGCTACGCCGCTCTCGTTGCCGTCGAGAACCCCGTTTCCATTGAGATCGTTGAAGAGTTCGCCGCCGATGGTGATTAACTGGAAATTGCCGAAATTGACCGAGGTCTGATTCGTGCCGCTGGCAATGACGAAATCGGCCGGATCGCCGGTCGTCTGCAGCCAGCCGGATTGCCCGATTTCACGGACGCGGTAGGTGCCGGGCAGCAGATTCGCAAAGCTGTAGTCGCCGTTGACGTCGGTGGTTGCCGTTTGCTCGATTACCCCGGTGGTGGTTTCGAGCTCGACAGTCCAGCCTTGCAAGCCCGGCTCGCCCGAGTCGTCCACGCCGTTGCCGTTAGAATCCTGAAACACTGGCCGCCAATGGTAACGAGCGTGAAATTCCCGAAGTCGAGGGTGGTCACGTCCGGTGTGCCGAAGATGATGGTCTCAGAAGGGGGCGGAGTCGTGGTCTGAATCACGCCGGCGGGCAAAGTTTCGACCACGTGATAGGTGCCGACCCCGATGAAAAACTGGTAATTCCCACTCGAATCGGTAGTTGTCTGAGCGACCTGGTTGTTGCTCGAGTCCCAAGAGGGTGACCGTCACGCCGCTGATGCCCGTGTCGCCGGCGTCCATCACGCCGTTGCCGTTGAAGTCCTGGAAAACTACCCCCGCGAGCCGGGTCACATTGTCCTGTTTTTCGATGCCGCTGAAGTTGACCGTTTGAGCATTGGAGAACGACCAATTACCGGTGCCGATTCCCGTTGGGGTGAGCATGGCGCCCGTAATGCCCGTCAAATTGATGAACAGGTTATCGCCGGGGAACGTTGGGGGGAGCGGGTCGCCGGCGTTGACGTTGAAGGTCGTAAATGTGCTCGGAAAGACCGTGATTGAATCGCCCGGGTCGGCATTGCTCGTGTCGATCGTAAGGGTCTGGATATCGAGATAAGTCAGACTGCCCCCGGCCGGAAAAAATGAATCGCCCACAGCGGCCCCCACGGTGGTGGGGGTCACCGTGACGACGTTGGCATTTGCCGAACCTTCGTTCTCGATCGTCAGCGTATTGTTAGCGCCTGCGCCTCCGTCCAGCATGACCACGCCGCCGATGCCGGCGACCGTCGAACTGGCGCCGCCGGAGCCAAGCACGATGGAATTGTTGCCGTTGCCGCTGTACAGGTCGAGCGTGCCGGTCGGCGAGCCTTGCAGGAAGATCGTGTTGCCTCCAGCGCTGCCGTTAACCGTTAAGTTGCTGATCCCGCTATAGGTGAGGCTGCCGCCCGTGCCGAACAGATTATCGCCGGCTGCGGCGCCGATCTGGGTCGAGGTAATCGTGAAGGTCTTGGACGCCGTGTCGTTGCGGTCCTCCACGAGCAGCCCGTTGTTGCCGCTGCCGGCGTCGATGATCAAGGAACTGAGGATCTCGTTGACGTCGCCCGTTGGGTTGCCGGGAGTGCTGTCGACCATAATGTTGTCGATGCCGGCGCCCGGGTTGATGTTGGTAGTGGCGCCGGCGGCAGTGCCTAGCACCTGGATTTGGTTATTTCCCGACCCTTCGTTCAGCGTGAGAGACGCGAGGCCGGTGTAGGCGAGCGAACCGCCGGCCCCAAAAAAGTTGTTGGCAGGCTCGAGACCGTCGTGCCCGTGAGCGTCAGCGTGTTGGCTGTGGTACCGCTGCCGCCATCGATGGTCAGGGCCGTTGCAGCGCCTTGTCCGGTGACGTTTACCTGGCCAAGAATGTTCTGGAGGCTGCCCGAGCCGGAACCTTTGGAACCGACAAATATCTGGTTGGCGCCCGTTCCGGCAAATAAATCCACGACTTCTCCGCTATTCATGGAGAGCAGATCAATTTGATTGCCGCCCGTGCCGCCGTTGACGACCAGCTTGCCGACGTTGGTGTAATTCAACACGCCGCCGGCGCCAAACAGGTTGTCGCCGCTGGCGGAGCCGATCTGGGTGCTCGTGATCGTTATGGTACGGGCCGAGGTGTCGAGATTGTCGTTGACGGTTAAGGTGTCGGTGCCGCCGCCGCCATTGACGTTGATCGTGCTCAGAATGCCGTTGGTCACTCCGGGTGTGCCGAGGTTGAACTGCTCTCCATTGGCGCCTCCAAAATGTTGACCGGCACGCCCGAAACCGTCGATTGAACCGTGACCGTGTTGAAGCCGCTGCCGTCGAAAACGTCGATGCCGACAATCTGGCTGCCCGTGTAGAAGGTAACCGCGTTGTTGAAGGTGACCGCCGTGTTGCTGATGTTGATGGTGTCGCCCGCGTTGGAGCCGAGGACGACCAATTCCGGGGTCGAGGTTATCCCGTTGGCGTCAACCGACAACAAGTAAGTTCCGGGACTGACGCCCAAGGGAAGAGTAAAGTTGACCGTTTCCGACAGGCTGCCCGTTTGTACGCCGGTGCTGCTCCAATTGACGCTGCGTGCGTAGGCGACATCGCCATTGTTGATGTTCGTGAGCTGGATCAGCGGATAGTTGGAGGCCATCGCCCAATCGTCGCCGTAGCCGGCGCCTTCGGAGATGCCGTTCAATTGCGTACCGGTGAGGGTATAGGTCGAGCCGGAGCGTTGGATATTGGTGATCGTGGGCACCCACGAGGCTTGCGGCGAGCCATCGGGCGTGAAGACCGCGAGCTGGCGCGTGTCGTTCATCATCAGCACCTGCCCCGAGGGCAGGTCCAACATCGAAGTCGCAAAGGCGTTTAAGTTGTTCCCTTGGCTAAGATCGAAAATCGACGGGTTCGGCGTTACGTTGGTGTAGGTGTTGGTAAGGGGATTAAATTCGAAAACCGTAGTGGGGCCAGGGAAATCGAGCCCTCCCGAGCTGCCGGCGGCAAAGGGCGAGACGGCCATCAACTCGTCCCCGTTGGTCAGCATGGCAGCCGGATCGTCCGAAGCGATCAGACTGTTCGGGATCGCTGGGCCTTCGGCCCAGGAATTGGTGGAAGGTGTGTAATATGCTGTATTACCGGTGGCGCCCAACTGGAAGACGCGGCCATCGGGCAGCAACATGGCAGGCCCGAGCTCGTAACCGACTGTCGGCGAACTCAGAAAGACGGGATTGCCCGAGCCGTCCGTGATGGTATTGGCGTCCTCCCATTCGTTGAGCGTGGGGTTGTACACCTGAGCGCTGGAGACGCCGCTGCTGATGCTGGCGAAAATGTCATAGGAAAGGATGTTGCCGTTGGGAAGCTTGACCCAAGCTTCTTCATCGCTTCGGTCGCCGCGGAGCTTATTGGGACCTGTAATCCAGGAATTTGTTGTGGGGTCGTAAATGTTCGTCGAAGAATCGAAAATGAAGCCCGTGAGCACGTTGCCGTCGGGCAGCACTTCGATGGGGTCGTCTCCGAAGACGGATTGAGGGAAGGCGGACACCATGGTCCAGGTGTTGGCAACCGGGTCGTAAATCTCCCCTGTGTTGTTCAAATTCTCGGTGGTATTGGGGCCGCTATATTCGCCGCCCATGATGAAGACGTCGCCATTGGGCAGCAAGGCCATGGGGGCAAAGAGCCGCTGGACGTTGCTCGTAGCCAGTTGCGACCAGGTGCCGTTGGCGTAGTTGCCGGAGGAATCCGGCGTCAATTTGTACCAAATGTTGGAAGCGTTATCGGAGCCCGCCAACACCATCACCGAGCCATCGGAGAGCAGGATTGCGGTTTGCGCCCCATCGGGGTCGGGTATCAAATTGGTCAGGGGAGTCCAGGTCCCATTCAGCAAATCGCGATTCTCGAGTGTTTCGATCTCGGGCCGCAACCCGTAACGTCGCGGAGCCGATTTGCTTTTTTTCCGGCTCTTCTTCGATCGGCTCCAGAATCCCATGGCCTAACCTCATCAATTGAACCGCATGGACCGACGTACTACGCTCCCGCCGCGCTGCAGTCGATGCTGCGCGCCGGCAGGTTTTGTTTTGGCAGATGGTTGCGTTCGAACCCCAAGGCAACCTGTTTCGGGTGGGTATTCCTTACCAGCCGGACATGAGCGGCGGCCATCCGGCGGCGTTCACTATCGTGAAACTTCAGAACTCCGAAATGTCGCAAGCCTGCAATTCTTCGTCCCGAAAAAGTCCGGCTCAGGGTCAGATCCTTCGCCCCCGGATCGAAACAGCCAACAATATAATGCACCGTGACCTGCCCTGGAAGTCGGACAATTCCGAATCTTACCTGGCACGGACTCCCTGTCAACAATTTGGACTCTGCACAATTCGCACTATCCTAGACGACTTTGACGCCTCTCTGGATTGCATGGAATTGAGCATCCCAAGTCGATCTCGACGGCAAGGCAGCGACTTTTGACTCACCCGGCGCCGTCCGTATAATCGCCAACGTCTCATTCGGCCGATCGAGGCCCTTCGGAGGTCGCGCTCACGGGTGATTTCAACGGCAATCTGTTCTGGCCGGTGCTCTATCGCACGCTCCAAACCGTTCTCGAAGCTGCACCACCCTGCTGTGCGGGCTCGTGCTGGCCGGCCTGATGCGCGGCGTCGTCGGGCCGGTATTACTGCGCCGTTGGTTCACCAACAATCCCCGCATCGGTCCATTCCGAGCTTGCCTTATCGGGTTCTTGCTTCCCGTCTGCTCTTTCGGCGTGCTCCCGGTAGCATGGGAGCTCCGTCGCGCCGGCGTCGCTCGAGCCACGGTTTTGACCTTTCTTCTGTCGGCGCCTCTGGCCAATCCCCTGAGCCTGGCTGCTGCGCTTCAGAAGCTTGGTGGCCAGGGAGTGTTCGCCCTGAACGTCTACCTAGGCTTGCTTCTCACCGCCTGCGCAGTTTTGGCTGGGATAGGAACGCTGTTGGGCCGTTGGCTGCCTGAGGCCGCTGCCCCGCCGCCCGATTTGCCCCCCTTGCCGCAGGACGATTTCCGCAGGCTCACGGTCGTCGCCTTGACCACCACCCGCGGCCTCACGGGAATTCTTGCTCTCTTCCTTATCGTCGGTGCGATCGGCAGTGGGCTTTTGGCACTCTATCCTGGCGGGGCGACTCGAGCAAGCCGCCAAAGATCGTTCGATTCTTGCACCTTTGCACATGGGCTTGGCGGCCCTGCCGGCCCAGCTTCCTCCCGAAAAAGGGAGCATGCTTCTTTGCGAGATGCTGTTGACAAAAGTCTCCTTCGGGACCGCCTTTGTCTTCCTCTTGCTTGGCTTGGGCATGAACCTCGGCACCTTGCTCTGGATCGCCTGGATCTATGGGCTGCGCTTCGCGGCTTGCGCCATCCCTGCGGTCCTGGTAGCGACACTTCTCCTTGGACATCTTCTGCCCTTGTCATTGCCGAATTTGCCGCCGGACGCAGCCAAGGGCCGCCATTTTCTCGAAATCGAATCGACCATCGGGGCAGAAATAGCCAGGACGCGTGCGTTCGAAGACACGTTGATAAACGAAAAAGGCGAAAAACATTGGTTCGAAATTGGGGCCTGCGCGGCATTGGCCGTATTGGTCTTTGCCGGCATCGTCTGCCGGGTAATCGGCGAAAAGGCAACGCCTCAGTACCAAATGTGTCGTCCAGCGAAGGCCTTCATAGGCCCGCGGGGCTCGAATTGGAGCAAACCGGTCAGTGCCCCGCACGTGGCCCTGGCCGGCCTGGCTGTTGGATTGTGCCTGGTGGTGGGTGGACTCTATTTCGTCTATCCAGCGCCGGCCGCCGTGCTGGAGGAGATGAACGGCGTTCAGATCGAGCTTAACCTGACACTCAAAACGGAACCGCTGGCCAAACAACACGCTCTCCAATTGGTAGCCCAATGGCAGCGTTTGCAGAGTAAGCTGGTTTGGGGCGATTTCCTGAGGCGGGGCCGCTTCAATTCGCCGCTCCGCCAGCCCAGCGAGGAATTGCGCGTCGCCATTCAGAAACTTCAGACTGCCCTCGTCGAACTGAATCCACCTGAGGAGCTGAATGCTCTTTACGGCGAGGCTCGCAACGCCGCAAATCGCTGCCGGCAGGCAGTGGGAGATTGGGTCTCGATAGGAATTGCCGAACATCGACGGCATGCGAACTTTCGTGCCCTGACCGGCAGGACAGGCAGAATCGCTTTTTCCGTGATTGGTTGCCTCTCGATTTCCTCGTAGTGCTCCCGTAATAATTTCTCTCAATTACGCAGTGTGTGTATCCTGTCTGTTGGGACGCTGTCACCTTCTGGCTTTGCGTCCGGGGTGTGCACGGCCCTTTCGCTTCGCTGCCTTCTGATAGGAATACACTCGAACGATGGCTGCTTCTTCGAGCGATTGCAGATCATTGCTCGGCGCCGGGTTCTGGCTCACCGTTTTGGCCGCTGTGGCGTCAGCCTGGTACAGCGTCGCCGCTGATTCCTATGTGGCTTTGGCGCTGGCGCTCGAATTGGTGTTGGTTGCCGTTGCCTCGTGGGCGGTTCGCAACCTGCAGCGCAAGCGACAGTGGATCGAGAACGCCCACGACTCTCTTGCCGATAGCTCGCAAACGGAAGCGGCTGTACAAGCGCCGGCCGACTTGCCGGGCACAGCCGTCCAAACGCAGAGAGTCGTGCTGGCGACGGTAGCCGTGCTCGTCGGCCTCATGGCCTTGTTTGAGCTCTTGCAACAATCGCTGGATGCCCAGCCCAGAGAAGGCGGCTCCGCCGCATTCGGCGCTGTCTGCTTGGCATTCGCTTTCGTCTGGCTGGTGCTGGGACGAACATTGCAGGCGGTTCCCGCGACCGACTTGCCTGAGGCCGAACCGCTCGGTTTCGCGTTCCGCGAAGCCCAATGGACTTCCCTGGCAGCAGCTATCGGCCTCATGGGCGCCATGCTCTATCCGCCGCTGGCGGTGTGGACGAGCCGGGTGTTGTTCGCTTGGGTGTTGGCTCTTTGCGTCGAGACGCTGCTGCGACGAATCGCTCCGATTCTTATTCCGCAAGATCCGGCCCGAACTGATGTCGCCCCCATCCAACTTTTGTTGCGCAAGATCGTCTTTTCGCGGGGCAATCCGCTGGGCAGCATGCTGCGTACGCTCGAAACGCGTTACGGCGTCAGCATGCGCTCCGCGTGGGCCATCACTTTTGTGGAAGGGGCTATCATCCCCCTGCTGATCCTGCTCATCCTCCTTTACTGGGGATCCACCTCGGTAGTGATCGTGGAGATGGGTCAATTGGGCGCCGTGAGAGCTTTGGACGCGCCAGCGACGAGCCTTTGAAGCCCGGCCTGCACTTCAAGTTGCCTTGGCCTTGCGGCCAGATTCGCACGTTCGCCGTTAAAACCGTTCGCCAATTGCCCATCGGCTTCGTCGAAGAAGATCAGCCGGTCGATGTGAAGCAGCCGCGCGCGCTGCTTTGGACCAGGGGACATGCCAAGGAAGAATTCGCCCTGGTGCTCGGCGGCGGCACCGAATTGGTGGTGGTCAACGCTTTGCTCTATTACAAGATCGCCGAAGATCCACGCGGATTCATGGACTACGTGTATCGGCAATCGGCCCAGGAAGACACTTTGGCCGCGTTCGCCTACCGGGCGCTCATGCAGGAGACGCGCGGCCGCACGCTGGATGAAGTGCTCTCCGCCGACCGCGGCGCTTTCTCCAGTTCGTTGGCGGATTCAGTGCGCCGTCAAGTTCGCGAGGCCCGGCTCGGCCTGGAGGTCGTCGATCTCGCTCTCATCAATTTGCACCCGCCCATCGAAGCGGCCGGCAGTTACCTGGATGTCATCAACGCCCGGCTCGATGCCCATCGCCAGGTGATCGATGCCGAGGGCAAGAAACAGGTTGCCATTCTGACTGCCCAAACGGCCGGTATCACGATGATCGCCAATGCGCAGATCGAGGGAAGCCGCCGCGTGGCGGCCGCCGCGAGTTTAGCCGCTGAGTTCGGCGCCCTCAGCCAGGCATATCAGGTTCGGCCCTCAGACTTTCCGCAAACGCCTGTGGATCGAGGCTCAGGAGTCAGCCCTGGCCGGTCAGCGGCTCTTTCTTATCGATTCGACTTTGCTAGGCCAAGGCGGCGAATTGCTGCTCGACACGCGCCGCAATCCGATCACGCCGGTCCCGAATCTAGATGTGATTCCCAGCCCGGCCCCTTCCGGAGTGAAACACCGTGACTGACACCGCGCAGGAGCCGCCCGTTCGAACTTCCCTGATATCCCTGGTCAGTCGAATCGTTTTCGCTGCCGTGGTCGCCGGCTTGCTGATTGCCTACGGCGACCTACTTTTCCGTCAGCGAAGGCCAGGCCGCGGTGGTGACGCGCTTCGGCGAGCCGGTCCGGGAGATTTCCGAAGCGGGGCCTTACTGGAAACTGCCTTGGCCTATCGAGCAAGTTCATCTCATCGATGCCCGCATGAAGCTATTCAACACGCCCTTCACCGCCACCTTCACGCGCGACAAGCGCGGCGTCATCCTGCTTACCTATGTCGTCTGGCGCGTGGAAAAGCCATTGCTCTTCCTGCAAGCGGCCGGCGGACCGGAAATCGCCGAGAAGAAGCTCGACGGCATGGTCACCGCCGCCAAGAACTTCAACCTGGGCCGCTACGACCTGTCTGCACTGGTTTCCACCTTGCCCGGCGCCATCAAGGCCGGCGAAATCGAGCAAGCGATTCTCGACGACGTGCGCGGCCCCATGCTCGACAAATTCGGCATTCGCGTGGAACAAGTCGGTTTCAAGCGAATCGCTTTCCCCGAGGAGAACGTGCCGGCCGTGCTCGCCAACATGCGTGCCGAGCGCAAATCCGAAGCCGATCGGCTCCGCGCCGAAGGAGACCGGGAAGCCCAAGGCATTCGCGACGACGCCTTGGTCAAGAGCGAGGAGATGCTCCGCGAGGGTCGTATCAAGGCCGGCGCTATTCGCGGGCAAGCCGAAAAGGAGGCGGCGGAGATCTACGGCGCCGCCCACAAGCTCGATCCCGAGTTCTACGGCTTCTGGCGTTCTCTGGAAGCGCTGAAGAAGGTTCTCGGCGGCAAAGCCACGCTCATCCTGCGGACCGATCAGGGCTTTTTCGATGTGCTCATGGGACCGGGCCGCCAAGCGAAGACCGGCCTTCCCGATTCCAAGGGCCCCGGCACGGCCAGCATGATCCCAGGAGGGCCCCGGCCATGAGCCGCAAACGGCCCATCGTTCTGGAAGCCATTGCTTCAGGCCTGCGCTCGTTCCGCTGGGTTGCGCTGGGCTTGTTTGTCGTTTATTTGTGCTCCAACATTACCTTGGTTCAGCCGGGCGAAGTCGCTTTGGTGCTGCGCCTGGGTAAGCTCGAAGGAGCCACGCCGGGACAGCAGATCAAGCAGCCCGGTTTGCTTTTGGCCTTCCCTTTTCCCATCGACCGCGTCATTCGCGTGCCGGTCAAGGAAGAGGGCGAGGTTCTGGTCGAAGAGCTTTGGAAGCCGCTGGCGGACAGTGGACCGCCCAGCGAAATCATCAATCCTTTGGTCGAAGGATACTGTCTCACGGGCGACCAAAACCTGTTGCAAGCCCGACTCGTCGCCAAGTTCCGGATCACCGATCCCGTTGCTTTCGCCCTGTCGATCGAGTCCCCCACCGTGCTTGTGCACGACGCCGTGATGGCCGCCACCACCGAGACCATCGCGGGCTGGCCCGTGGACGATGCCTTGCGGCTGCGCGACGAGCGGACGCAAGAAAGCCTGGCTCCGCTCGTTCAGCGCGTTGCCCAGACGCGCCTGGACGCAGTCCATTGCGGCTTAACCTTGTCGGCCCTCGAGTTCAAGGAAGTTCACCCGCCCCGCCACGTCCGGGCCGAGTTCGAAAAGGTCCAAAGTGCTCGCGTGGAAAAAGATACCAAGCGCCGCGAAGCTGAGGGATTTGCTTCTCGCGAAGCCCCCAGAGCCGCGGCCGAGCGCGATCGGCTCAGCAAGGAAGCTATCGCCAATGGCAGCAGCCTGCCGGCGCGGGCCACGGCCGAGGCTTCGGTGTTCGTTGCACTGGAAGCCGAAAATCGACGGAATCCGCACCTGGTTCAAGAACGAATCTTTCTGGAAGCGCTCGAAGCAGTTATGGGACAGATCGGCAAACGCTATCTCTTGCCGCCAAAATCGCGGCCGGGCGACGTGCGCATCTACGTGTCGGAAGGGGAGAGCCCACAGTGACTCAATTTGCCCCCGCTGGCTCGGCTCAGCTGGAAAGCCGGCTCGAAGCCGTGCTCACCCTGCGCGAGCGCTTCCGCATTAGCACACAGCTTGGCAGCATTCTGCTGGCCGCAGGCCTGCTTGGCGTCGCTTTCCTGCAACAGTGGTTTGGAGATTCCGCCCAACGCCAGATGGCCGAGTGGCTCAAAGCGATCGCTGCCCTGATCGTTTCTGCGCCGATCTTCGTTACCGCCATTCGCGGCATCTTTACTCGTGAAGCCGACGACGTTATCGAGCAGCTCGTCGCCTTGGCAGTGCTGGCCGCGTTGGTGAGCGGAGAATTCACCACTGCCGCATTGGTTCCGCTCATCCTCATTCTCGGCCATTTTCTCGAGCAGCGCAGCATCCTGGGGGCTCAGGCCGCGATCGACGGCTTGGAAACGCTAAACGCCCGTAAGGCAACCTTGCTGACACCGGACGGCGAGCGCGAGATCGAACCGACCGATCTCCACACCGACGATGTGATTCTCGTGCGGCCCGGAGATATCCTGCCGGCCGATGGCATCATCGGCAAAGGGAGCTCCACCGTCGATCAATCGTCGATCACCGGTGAATCGCTTGCGGAAGAGGTGGCGCCGGGCATGCGGCTGTTCGCCGGCTCCATCAACTTGACGGGCGTTCTGGAAGTGACGGTGACAGGCGTCGGCGAGAAGACGGCCTTGGGCCGGGTGCTCGATTTGCTTCGCTCCGCCGAGCAATCGAAAACGCCGGCGGTTCGACTCCTCGAACAATATGCAAGTTACTATGTGCCGATCATTCTGATGGTGGCGGCCGTGGTGCTCTTCATCTCGCGCGACATGTCGCGCGCCGTCGCCGTGCTGGTGGTGGCCTGTCCGGGGGCCTTCGTACTGGCCGGACCGACGGCCATGATCGCCGCCTTGGCGGCGGCATCGCGGCTTGGCATCCTCATCAAAAACACCAAGTTCCTCGAAGTGCTGGCCGACGTCGACACCGTCGTGCTCGACAAGACCGGCACCGTCACGTTGGGCCATCTGGAAGTCGTTGCCAGCCGACTCTATGGCGAAGCTTCGGAAGAGGACTTGCTGCGCGCAGCGGCTTTTTTGCGCCGCGGGCTCGCGGCATCCGGTCTCGCGCGCCGTGGTGCGGGCTGTTGCCGTTGCGGGGCTGACGGCCGCCTCTGAGGTCGAGTCGGTCGAAGAGCAGCCCGGACGAGGCGTAGTTGCCGCGGCGGGCGGCAGACGTTTTCTGCTCGGCCGCGGCGACTGGCTGCGCGAACGCGGCATGGTTGTCCCGGAAGGGCCGGAGCATGCCGGCGCCGTGGTTTGGGTGGGACGGGACGACGTCGTGCTCGGTTGTTTGCTGCTGGCGGATTTGCCGCGCCCGGAGGCACGTGAGGCGGTGATCGCGTTGCGCGAGTTGGGGCTGACCCGGGTGGTGTTGCTGACCGGCGACCGCCGTCACGTGGCCGCCCAAGTGGCCAAGACGCTCGACATCGAGCACGTGGTCGCCGAGGTGTTGCCCGAGCAAAAACTGCAGGCCGTGCAGGCGGAAAAGGCCGCAGGCCGATCGGTGATGGTTGTGGGCGACGGCGTCAACGATGCGCTGGCCCTGGCCAGCGGCGACGTCGGGGTGGCCATGGGAGCGATGGGCTCGGATGTGGCCCTGAAGAGCGCCGACGTGGCTCTGATGACCAACGACCTGGCTCGCTTGCCGCTAGCCGTCCGCCTCTCCCGGCGCACGCGAACGACGATCAATCAGAACCTCTTCATTGGCGCGGGCTCGTCCCTGTTCATGCTGGCCCTGGCCGGCTTCGGCATTGTCTCGCCGATCGTCGGCGCCGTTTTGCACAACGCCGGCGAAATCTACATCCTCATCAATAGTGCGCGTCTGTTGGGGTTTGCACGGAAGTAAGCCTGGTTCCCCTTTGCGTGCTACAGCCCAAACGGCCTACCTTCGATTTTCTCTTTCTGATGCGTGCTTCGCTTGGACTCCCTCGTAACCACGCACAGAGTCAGGCGAGGCCGATGCCGACGTGCCCAGGGTGCTTACTTTCCATCCCACCTAGGTAAGCAACTTCGGTCGATGAAACAGTCGATGAATCCACGCACTGAACGTACCGGCGCGAGACTACTTCGGCCTCTCCGATCGATGCAGGTTGCGCGAATAACCTCAGCTACTTCGGTCGAAGCGATTCCCTTGACATACATTGCGGCTCTATGTAAATATACATTGCAGTGCAATGTATCGTCGGCAAACAGGAGGCGCGTCTTCTTATGTCGCAGTCCAAGGAACTGGTTGCCGCTTCGGCGACCCCGATGATCCTGTCCATCCTGAGCCGCGGCGAAACCTATGGCTACGCGATCATCCGCGAGATCCGCGAGCTATCCGACACGCAGATCGAGTGGACGGATGGAATGCTTTATCCGGTTCTGCGCCGCTTGGAAAAGCAAGGCCTTTTGGAGTCCGCCCGGCGCATTGCGGAATCGGGCAAAAAGCGGCGCTACTACCGCATCGAGCAATCGGGCCGCGCCGCTTTGAGCGAGCAACGAGGGCAATGGCAGCTCGCCAATCGCGTGCTTTCTAAGCTCTGGAAGGAGACGCCATGTTTGACCTAGACCAACAAATCGACCGCTGGAAATCGGCCTTCGCCAAACAGGCAGCTTGTTCGGGCGACGAGCTCCTGGAATTGGAATCGCACTTGCGCGAGGAGATCGCGGTGCTGGTTGCAGCAGGGCGCTCCGAACAAGAAGCCTTTGGCGAAAGTGTCGCACGCCTCGGCGATCCCACAACGATCGGCGGCGAATTCGCCAAGAATGAGGGTCGCTTCGTCTGGGACGGCATGGCCCTGCAAGGCAACAGCGTGATGGTCGTTCTGGCAGGTTTGGCTGCTATGGTGCTTGGCTTTGCCGCCTGGATGGCAGGGGAGATGGCTTACTGGGAGCGCACATCGGGACGATTGGCTTTGCCTATCTGGTTCCGTTCCTGTTGGCTGTGGTGGGAACGTATGCCATCTTTGCGCCGCCATCGTCAAATCGGACCGGACGCGGTTCCGCGATCGATTTGCCGGACAGTGCCGGTTTCTGCTGGGTGTCGTCGCGCTGGTGAGTGCGCTGGGAGTCATTCTGGGCGCCGTTTGGGCTGATCGTCATTTGGGCCGGTTCTGGGGATGGGACTCCAAAGAAATCGGCGGGCTCTCGGTTGTCGTCACTGCACTGGTCCTCTATCTGCTTCTCACCAGATTCAAACCAGGCAGCGTCCAGCTAGGGCAAGCGAGCCTGATGATGAGCCTGGTGACCTTTATCGCCTGGTTTGGGCCGACTGTGTATATGGAATCGTCCGGCCCGGCTGTTCTCGCCCTTTTTGTCGTTTGCCTCGTCGTTCAACTGGCGATTCTGAGCATCGGGTTCGTGCTGTCCAAACGCGCCTTGGCCTGACGCTTTGATCACGACACGATCCGACCGAGATGGATACGCAAAGGCACGCTGGTTCCCTACACCAGGCTCAGTGTATTCGGAAAAATTGATGTTCCGCGCCTCCGCCGGGCTTGTCCCGGTGGAAGTGTCGACTATGCGGCTGCTGTGTCGTGCGGTTAGCCGAATAGTCATCGTCCCACCGAGGCAAGTTCGGTGGTGACGGTTTCGGGCAATGCCTGCCGACTCATTTGGTGGGGACGGTGCACTGAGCCCCCGGCGCGGTAGAATTCGGCGGGAGGATCAGCCATGCACGACTGGAAAAGGGTCCCGCCAACGATCTATCACCATTTCCACCAGCGGTGGACGATCTCGATTTGCGACACACTCAACGCCGGACTGTTGCCGCCGGGGTACTCCGCGCTCGTGGAACAGTACGTGTCGGGCCTCTATCCAGACGTTTTGGCGTTACAGCGCCGAAGTCCGAAGCCTGCCAAATCGCTCGCCACGACGACGACCCTCGAGGTCCTGCGCACGCGGATGGTTGTTCATCCTCGCCCGGGTCAGTTCCACGAGCGTGCCAGCCAGGTCGTTATTCGCCATCACCTTGGCGAAGTTGTTTGCGCGATCGAGGTCGTGTCGCCGCAGCACGAGGAATCCGGGTCTTCGTAAAGAGGTCTGTGTCGAGGAGTCTTCATCATGCCACTGACTCATGTTGGCTGGAGTGCGCTTGCGGTCCTCCTTTCCGCGGCGGTCGTGTCTCAGTGCTGCGCGGGCGAACCGAGTCTCGCGCCGACCAGCCGCCGCGCAAGGTCATTGTCGCCACGGCCATCTTCGGGCCCTATGGCAAATATCCCGGGCTCCCGGCGCGGCTGAAACAGCTTGGCTCCATCGTCGACGACATGGCCGCGACAAGCGAAAACCAAATATTCCGGGCGCGGTCTCGACCTGGCAATCTTGCCCGAATGGGCCCTCACCTCGACCACTGGTTCGATCGAGGAACTGCGCCATTCCCCTGGATGGACCAGCCAAGACGGCCCTGTCTGCTCTGGCACGCAAGCACCGGACCTATCTCCTGGCCGGTCTGGACATGGTTGAAACAGGCAAGGCAGGCAAGAAATACGCCAATGCCGCCGTACTCTTTGACCGCAGGGGCTCGGTGGCCGGGATCTACCGCAAGATGCATCCGGTCGCCCTCGTCGGCAAGGACGATCTCGAAGGCGGTGTGACGCCCGGCGGAGCGACACCGGTTTTCGCGTGCGATTTCGGCAAGCTGGGTGTCCAGATTTGCTGGGACATCCAGTTCGACGACGGCTGGCAGGCCCTGGCGAACGCGGCGCCGGAAATCGTGGCCTGGCCCAGTGCATCGCCGGCCAAGGCCTTGCCGGCGGCACGCGCGCGGGCCGGCATCGCTATTTCATCGTCTCGAGTACCCTGGCGCGACAATGCCACCATCTTCGAGCCGACCGGACTGGTAGCCGCCCAGGTGCGTGGAGCGAATCGAATTCTCGTGCACGAGCTCGATCTGAGCTTCGCCATCCTGGGCTGGAGCGAGGGGCTCAGAAATGGCGAGGCCCTGCGCGAAAAATATGGCTCCCGTGTCGGTTTCCATTACGAGGGCAGCGAAGACATGGGCCTGTTCTGGTCGAACGACCCGGCCACCCCCATCGGCGCCATGGTCCGCTCCATCGGCGGCGAGGAGCTCGATGCTCAGCTTGCACGCAATCGCAGGCTGCAAAACGCGGCCCGGCAAAAATAGCTGCCGTATCCACGATGAGGCGCGCATGGACGGATATAGCCTTGATAGAACGAACGCATTCCTTCATTTGGAGCTGCGGTGCGCCAGATATGCACGAAAGGTCAAAATTGAGGGCGCAAATGTCGGACGTCGCCACGGATGACCTGAAGTGCGACATTCTTCTGTTCTTTGCCACGCAGACCGAGCGCGAGCAGCTCGAACGGGGCGCGGTGAAGTTGGCCTTTCTTTCGAGGAACGGGATGACGTCCGCGTTGGCAAGTACTTCACGCTGGGAACGATTGGCCCGAACCGAGTTCGAGCGGTCAAGACTCGCATGGGGCCATTCTTTCATCAGGGGTCCGCATCACAGGCTATCGTACTCCGTGCCGCAACCTCGGCGACTGCTATCATCCAATTGGGCATGGCGTTCGGAATTGATCGCAACGCCCAGAATCACGGAGATGTGCTCGTTTCGGAATGGATGTTTCCCTATGACTATCGCATTATCGAGCATGTCGCCGGACAAAAAGGCCGGCCTGATCGGTACGAGATCAATTACCAAGAAACCAGGCGGTTCCTTCCAAAGCAATCCCTTTTCAAACTGTTTGCGCGGGAGCGCACGGAGGGAGGGCACGATTTCGCGACTCACTTCGGGGGCATGTTGTCTGGCGGTTCTCGGATTCGCAGCCAGCTATACTTGCGAGGGTTATTGGCCGCTGTTACAGGGGGTGCAGGTCCCGGCGGCTACGTCGGTGGCGAGATGGAAGGGGTCGGCTTGTTGGCGGCGAGTGAGAAAGCCAAACCGGTATGGATCGTCGTGAAAGGAATTTCCGATTTCGCAGACGACAAACAACGTGACGACGCTCGAAACGCGCCGGGCGGCGGCGTGCCTCAACGCTGTTAGATTCGTCCTAGCGGCGCTTCAGAAAGCGGACAAAATAATTGCGGAGTAAGGGGAGGTGGCGCATGCCTGATTTGGACAGCTATTTCAAGATAGACAGGACGGAGCGGGACAGCCATCCGCTCATCCGCCTCCTTGATGCGCAGCAGAATAACCCTAAATTCGGCACGGCGAAGGTTCAGATCCTTCGAACGCGTGCAGCATTGGGGTTTGAACCTGCTCGACTCTCCCTTGTTTTTTTTGATAAGCAAAAAGTGATTTATGATTATAAGACCGAGGCTTGGGACGCCGAGCTAAACGACGCCCTTCTCGATCGCAAGATTCGCTGCGAGCGATGAGGCTAATGAAATTGCACGCTTCGGATTGGGATTGGACGCATCCCTGCAGGTTCCGGAAAACCGTTACGGCGACGGATTCTTCATCGCGGTTTTGATGGTCGTTGTCGACCAAAGCCCATTTGCAGAAATGGACCCGTTACAGCAATTGAGGCGCTCATCTCAACGAATCGGCCCAAAGAGAGCGGCCCTGGCCTGGAAGACTGCAGCTTGATGATTAAAGCAGTTCTGCAGGACCGGTGGCTGGAATTACGCGGGAAATTGAGTTACGATGAACCCGAAGCTGAACGTATTTTAGCTGCGGCGCTCGCTCTATTATCTCGATGAACGATTCAGTATTACCGACGGGCGAAAACTCGGCTGGCTGAACGGGAAGTGACCATCGGGAGACCTTTCCCGGCCTTTCTGCAGGTGGACCAGGCACCGCCACCTTGCATGCACCACGCCGAAATCGATCCGGTCACGAAGATGGGGGTCTGGGCTGCCAGCGACCTGCGAGATGGCGTGAAACAGCGACTCCTCATACAAATCTTCAAGCCGGAAAACTGGTTGACCATCCGGGAGGCCGGCGAGGCCCTGCGAGAAATATGGCTCCCGTGTCGGTTTCCAATACGAGGGTAGCGAAGACATGGGCCTGTTCTGGTCGAACGACGTGGCCGCCCCCATCGGCGCCATGGTCCGCTCCATCGGCGGCGAGGAACTCGACGCTCAGCCTGGCGCAATCGCCGGCTGCAAAACGCGGCCCGGCAAAAATGAGCCTCGCGACAATTTGTGAAGTTGCGCTTTTTGCTGTTCTGTTCGACACGTTATTAGTTCAATCATTCTGGTTAGCCTTTTTTGACCCCGATAGGGGTCGCAGTCTCAGCCCCGGGTCGAATGACCCGGGGTTTGTCGTCGTTCAGGATCGACCCTGGAGGGGTCGCAGTCGGCGGCTGCGACCCTCCAGGGTCGGATCTCGGCTCGATCAAATCCGGTGGTGTCGCTGCGTTCGACCACCGGCTAATCGCTTGCATCCCTCCGGGATGCGGCCCCCATCGACAAAAAAGGCGCAACTCGAAACCGCAATTCATGGGCCGACGCCAGCCAGCGGAGCCGCGGCACGGTCCCGTCTGCGAATGGCCAAAGCACTAGGTGCCAGTGCTTGGGCATACTACACGAGGCGAGCAGGCGGCCATGGGCAACCAGTCTTTGGCCGGGTTGAGCACGCGCTCGAAAGCTGCATCATCTTGCGATTTCTCGAAAATGCGTACCCGTCCAACGGGGCGATTGAGGACGTGGTATACGTAGCTGCCGGTGGCGAAACGCGAACCTCGCGGCATGGCGCCCAACGTCGCCCGGACTGATCCGCATCTTACGAAAAATCTCGCGACCGCTCCCTTATTCCGCCCAACGAATTGCCCTTTTCTCTTACGCACCTGGATTCCGGAACATCTGTCCAGATACTCTGGGCTTACCCGGTCTTCGTTCAGGAGTTACGTGCCGCATTCCCCGCGAACTTACGAAATCCGGTGCCCGGTTCACGGATTCATCCCGTTTAACGACTGGGAACGCGACGTTATCAATCACCCAGCTTTTCAGCGACTTCGGCGACTCGACAGCTCGCCTGGACCGACTACGTTTACCCGGAGCCATGCACACTCGCTTTGAGCACTCGCTCGGTGTGATGCAATCGCCAGCCAGTTGTTCGATGCTATTGTCGCGCTCTGGAACCCTACTGGAATCACGACTTGGTTTCAGCCGCGTTGATTTGGAGCGCAAAACAAATCGCGCGATTTACTGCGCCTCTCCATGACACTGGACATGGGCCTTTTTCCCATGCGGCGGAAGATGTCTTCCCGGTCGACCTAAAATCCAGAAACGGTACAAACACGAAGCCTATTCAGCCGCGGTGATCCTGCACGTACTCAAGGATGTCATCGAGGCCCTGCAGACGAACGAAAAGCTGGCCATCAAAGGCGAGGAAATCGCCGAGCTTCTCGAAGGCAAATCCACCGCAGGTCGCGACTCTTCTGGCGTCAGACGATCGATGGTCAAATGGACGCGGACAAGATGGATTACCTGCTCCGCGATTCTCCATACCGGTGTTGACTGCGGCAAATACGACTGCGCCGGTTGCTTAACACGCTCCAAGTAATTGAGATGCCCAGCCGAGGAGAGGTAGACGATCTGCAAGACTCCCGCTTGGGCATAACGAAGGCGGCGTTCACGCAGCGGAGGCTTTGGTGCTTGCACGCTATTACATGTTTACCCAGGTCTATTTCGACAAGACCAGGGTGGCGTACGATCATCATATTCGCGGGGCGTTGAAGTCGATCTTGCCAGACGGGATGTTCCCGCCGCCTACGGCAGATAAGATTGGCGAGTACCTTGATTGGAACGACTCAAAGGTTCTTGGCCTCCTTAGACACGAAAAGAATGGAGGCGAACATGGCGATCGTCTGCGGAGACGCGATCATTATCGAGAGGTTCATCACACGCCGGAACATCCATCTGATGGTGACAAAACCACGCTGAAGCTGATTCGCCATTCACTCGGGGGACTTCTACTACAGTCGAATCTTCGAAGACTTCACTTACAGACTCGAGGCGTCCGACATCTCGGTTGTCACTGAGGATGACTTGCGGCAGGTTCGTCCGCTTTCGCATCACTCTTCGGTTGTGAGAAATTTGAATCATTTCCCGATCGAAATCGTTCGGCTATATGCCAAACCTGAGCATGCTACGGAGTCGCGCCGCCAGGTTGCATGCTGCTCGGGGGATTCCCAATGAACACTGCCTCTCCGGAAACACGTATTGCGATTCTGGCCCGCATGACCAAGCAGGCCGCATAACCATGCAGGTTCCCAATCAAAGACTGGGGCACGCAGGTCATGAAGCTTCTGTATTTCCTGCAAGAACTGAAGGGCATTCCGCTCGGGTATGACTTCAGACTATTCAACTACGGTCCTCCGACTCGCAATGCTTAGTGACCTTTCCTTGGCTTGCAGTCGAATGCCGTTGTCGAAGAGACTGTACTTTTCAGCGCAATTATGGCTATGACATCAAGCCTGGAACGAAAGCTGACGAGCTCGATAACTTGCTCGAATCGGAAAGTACGAAGGTTGCCTCTGCCATTGACGAGGTCGTTGGAGAATTTGGTCATTTGAATGCGGTAGAATTCGCTAATTACGGTCGACCATCTCTTCGCTGATCGAGAGTTGAGTCAGGCGGGCAAGACCACAACAGACCGTGATCTCGCCACGATCTCGATAAGATCAAGCCGCACTTTGCCTTGGCAGCGATCCTTGAACGCATGCATGAGATGACGGGCAAGGGGTTGCTGGGAGAATTTGAGCGTCTAGGCAAGGATGCAATCAACTCGCCAGGTTGAGGATCCCTGGATCTCCCGCGGCCATTGCGGATGGTTGTTATCCTCGCCCGGGCTGGTTCCACGAGCGGGCCAAGCGCGCCGTTATTCGCCATCATCTTGGCGAAGTTGTTTGCGATCCAGGTTGTGTCGCCGGGGAACAAGGCTGGCAAGAAGGCAGTCAGAGAATTCGTGCTGAAAGCGGTCGACTTCCTCAGGCGTGGGATCAACCTTCTGATCGTGGATCCATTCCCGCCCGGGGCACAAGATCCTCAGACCCTGCATAAGCTTATCTGGGACCAGTTCGACGAAGGCGTGCCGTTCGAACTTCCCGCCGATGAGCCGCTTCTGCTCGCGTCCTACCGGGCAGCCACACCGCTTGTGGAATTCACTCTGGAGGCGTTCATCGAACCGCTGGGCGTAGGGGCCCAGTTGCCCGACATGCCAGCGTGGCTGGGCATCGATTTATATGTGAACGTGCCGCTGAGTCGACCTATCGTGCGGCCTGGGAGGTGTGCCCGGCTGACTTCCGACAATTCGTCGAGCAAGGCGTACTGCCGGACGAGAGCTTGCCGGAGCAGGCACAGTGAAGGGACGGCTTTTATTGCCCGTGTGGGCTTGTTTCGCGACAAGCGATTGGTCAGCGTGGCAAGTTAGGTGGGGAGTGCAATCGGCGGACCCAGGCCGCGACCATCCGAGTCGCATCCGAGGACAAGGTGATGGTGCAGATGTTGATCGAGATGCCCGAAGAAGCGCGGTGGCGTCGCAAAGACCCGGAAAGTTTCGCCAAAGAGATGGCGAGCTTGGCGGCTGCGATCAAATGGTATGAACTGGGAATTTTGTTGTAGGGCCTGCGCCGCCGAGTTGCCTGGCTTTCGCGTGCAGAATTCATTGAAGCGCGAGGACGATTCCGGGTCACGCCATTTCAGTATAGCGGAGGAAATCATCGAGGAAGCGACCCGTGAATGAGGTATGGGTCACGAATGCTTCGCCGGTCATCACACTCGCCAAGGCGGGATTCCTGGAATTGCTCACCCAACTCCCCGCCGAATTGCTTCTGCCAGAACCCGTGCTAGGTAGATCCTTGCTGGGCCGCCTACGTGCACGAGCTCGATCTGAGCTTCGCCATCCTGGGCTGGAGCAGCGGGCTAAGAAATGGCGAGGCCCTGCGCGAAAAATATGGCTCCCGAGTCGGTTTCCATTACGAGGGCAGCGAAGACATGGGCCTGTTCTGGTCGAACGACCTGGCCACCCCCATCGTGCGCGCATGGCTCGTCCGTCGGCGGCGAGAAACTCGACGCTCAAGCTCCTTGAACGCAATCGCCGGCTTCAAAAAGGCCGCCCACGCCCTGCCAGGCTCTTCTTCGGGACCGCTCGATGGAACAGGGCGGCGGGCGGCTCGGCAAAATTGACCCTTTCGCGGATTCATGGCCGGCCGCCATGTGCGGCCCCAAACTGCGGCCTACTGTTGCCGGGAGCCCGTCGGTATCTCGCCCGTACTGGACGCGGATCAACGAGCACTCTTGTGCAGCCACGACATCATCCAGCAGGATTTGAACGAATCTATGCAAGGATTGGGATAGGGCAAGCGAGCTGGTTTATGAGCCTGGTGACGTTGGTCGCCTGGTTTGGGCCAGCAGTGTACATGAAATCGGTCGGCCCTTCCGATCTCGCCGTTCTTGTCGTTGGCCTTGTCGTTCAACTGGGGATTCTGAACATCGAGTTCGTGCTGTCCAAAGGGGCCTTGGCATGACTCATCGGGTAAGGAACGATTCGACCGAGAGGGGTAGGCAAATGCACCATGGTTCCCAACACGACTCTCAGAAAGGAAGAAATTCTGGGAAATTCGTTGAATACAGTGCCGGGCGTCCGACGTGGCCTCGTATCGACCTCACCCATTTCATAGAGGCGATTGAGTACACAGGGCCATACGTCGAATACCAACAGGCAATTCTCGCCGAGACAATCCATAGCTAGCCTCCGAACAAACTGCCTATGAACTTAGTCTACAAATGAGGACCACTTCGGAACGCATCCGTGATTGAAGGCTGGTGCCGCTGGTGCCCGACGAAGGAGGCGGCAGGTATCGGCGGTTTGCAGGCAATTCCCCAACGATTTCACTCATCAGTGCGAGATGAACATGGCCAGCGATGGTTTTTACAGCAGTTGAATTGCTAATAGTTACTTCGCCTATTTGATTGTCGCCAATTACGAACACTGCATTTCCCTCAGGCCGAAGTACACGCGAGACCTCCGAGATGCATTGGACCATATCATCCACAAGAGATCTCCAACAGTCCTTTAGTCCGGGGGCGCAAGACGCTTGCCATCTGCCATCAATCCAACAATTTCAGGAACAGTTACATGCATGTCTCGATTCTGACGTGTGCATTCAGTTCCCACGCTCGACCTTCTAACCGCGCGTAGCGATGATACTTGGTGACCCATCCAAACAAGCGAAAACTTGCTGCAACGAATGTAGTCAATGGCGTTGAGATATGGGGGAGAGGTAACCACCAAATCAAACGAACATCGGCGAAAGGGCAATCGCCGGCAGTCCCCTAATCGAACATCAGTTGGCGGGCCGCACCGACGCCCCACTTCAGGACAGCTCGCCACCACTTCTTCTACAGATCTCAGGAAATGATGAAACGGGCGCACGGGCGAACGTGAATAAACCTTGTGCGGTCTACTGTGCGACAAGTCCATTGCGAGCGAGACGCCGGCTTGCTTTGCAATTATCATTCTCGAAAATGCCGCCCACAGAGCTTCTCGTGCCCCAGTCTCCCGAACTCGGCGGATTATCGTTGCAAGTGAGTGCAATTCGCAGCGCGAACGTGCGTCGAACCAATATCTGAGGAACTCCCGGGTCTCTTTATCCGCAGATCTTGGGTAAGCGTTGCCCACAGCAGTTTCTTTCATTAACGCCTTTGCCTTAACGAGCACGGTCAAGGCTTTCGCTTTTAGTGCTTCGTGGTCGATACCCCGGGTCCAAACGGATGCGATCAATACCGCCAGTGGGTCGCAGTCGAGGCCTACTGCGCGATGCCCTTGAGCCTTGGCAACAGCGAGAACGGTACCTGACCCAGCCATTGGGTCAAGAATTCTCTAAGAGGCTCGACGAACGCCCAATGGCTTCCAAAGCAACGGTTGGGGCCATTCTTGCTGGGAAAGGATGGATCGAGCCTACCCAGCACTTGTTCAATCGTTTTCAATGCACCGCATCCCAATATTGCCAAAACTCGGCATTTTTTTCCTGGCATTCCCGTTGAAGGTATAGTATACAAAATTCCCCAAACTGAATGAAGATATTTGGAGGCTGCATGGACTGGACAAAGATCGTCGGGAACGTGGGCGGAGATCAGTATAGGCAGCGGATAGCGGCGCTTCAAAACCAAGGTGTCGATACCTCGTCGATTGAGTCGACCGTCAACGCTGCGTGGCCAACTACTCCGGGGCCGCGGATTCTTTTGTGATTTACGGAGAACCTCAGAGCGGCAAGACCGAGATGATGATCGCTTTGAACGCGCGTTTGTTGGACGAAGGATGCGACGTTGTCATTAATTTGCTGACAGACAGCGTTGATCTTCTCACGCAGAGCCTGAATCGGTTCCGTCAGGCCGGACTTAAGTCCATCTCCGAAGCAGTTTTCCGAATTACCCACAGACGCTCAGGCCCTCAAAGGCAAGCAGTGGGTGATTTTCTCAAGAGAAAGAATGCCAGGGATTTGGAAAAGCTGACCGAAACACTTCGTTTCATGAAGCGATTGGTCATCATTGATGATGAGGCAGACTACGCGTCACCTAATTCAAAGATCAATCAAAATGAGAAGACAAAGATCAACCATCTGATTCATAATCTGATTGGAAAAAGGGGTCGCTATATCGGAGTAACGGCACACCAGCGCGCTTGACCTAAACAATACGTTTTCGAACAATACGGAGCGTTGGGTATATTTTGAGCCACATTCAAAATATGTCGGACAGGACTTTTTCTTTCCTGAAAACCAGATTATAACTTACCGCCTGCATGATTTCGATACAGATCAGGGAAACGAACGCACACAACTTCGGGACGCAGTCTTGCACTTCCTCTGCGGAGCCGGCGAACAACATCAACGCAAGTTGAACAAGAACTTCACAATGCTAGTGCACACAAGTGGAAAAACGGAGGAACACAATGCGGACGTAAAAGTCGTGCAAGATACTATAGCTGCACTCTCTGACCCCGGCGATTCTAGGTTGCCTGCGCCATGTGAAGCTTTTGGAAGGCATCGCCGCAAGTTACAACTCCACCGCGCCTGATTCTATCGTCGAGTTTGTACTGCGCAATATCAACAAGAATCAAATAGTGGTTGTGAACTTCAAGGGGAAAAAGAACAGCAACGTGTCCGGCCTGCTGAATCCGACCAGCCTGTTCTCTTTTGGCGTCGGCGGGAATATCATCTCACGAGGAGTCACGTTTGATAATCTCCTGTCGATGTACTTTATCGCGCAGTAAAAGGAAAGTTTACGCAGGACACCTACATTCAACGAGCCCGCATGTTTGGGTCGAGACAAGATTATAAGGACTATTTCCAACTGTGGATTCCTCGGACACTGATGCAGGATTGGACCAAGTGCTTCGAGTTCCATAAGCTGGCAGTTGCCGCAGTGACCTCGGGTAAGGGGGCGCCGGTTTGGCTTGCAGATCATCGAATTACGCCGACTTCGTCATCTTCCATCGATCGATCATCAGTTGACTTCGCAGGCGGAGAGATGTCCTTTGGCCTTTTCAAATTTGATCAAGCAAAATACGACGCGATTATGCTTCAGACCGGTGTCTCTGGTGCCCAGAAGTTGCAAACCTTGCGGACGGAGTTGGGTGAAGATAATTTCCCAGACTATGTTGCGAACTATATTGCCGCGTCACTGAAGGAGGACGACGATTCGGTATGTTTTCACCGCTCCAGCGAGTTTGGCGGACGGTCGACCTATTCTCCGGATGAGGTCCAAAACATCCGACGCAAGAAAGGGATTTTTCGACAAATGAGTTTAGTAGGGGCGACAAGCCAAACGCGCGCCACCACCTAAAAATCTTCTTCAATGGAAAGAAAAAGGCACGCCTGTTTTACAAAATAAATGGTGAAGGTGTACGATTCATTCAGAATCGACGATAATGATCCGCGATCGTGAGCGCTATTCAGGTTGCGTTTTCTTGCGCCTAATCGACAACTGGGAAGGCAGTCTTTGCTTTCAAAAGTTGCACGACAAAGGTATAGGGTTCTATTTGATAGCCGACTTGCTTCCTGTTTTCATGAAATACTCAAAGGCGAGGCGGGGTCCGTGGACCTTCACCTTTCAACGTGAGCATCTCATTGCCTTTCGCGAAGTTGAAGCTGAATACGGCGAGTGTATTGTTGCATTTATTTGCGGCAATGATGGCATCGCAGCCGTGGATCACAAGCAATTCAACCGGTTGATCGATTTCAATCGGGTGTGCAGGAGGCAATCGTAATTCGCCGCCGCCTAAAGGAAATGTATGCGATTAAGGGCGGCAAGGGAACTCTGGACGGAAAGGTAGCCCGCTATTCGCTCTTGGCCGCTGTACGCCGACATGTCGCTAAATGAGTTCGTTGAGTCGTTTGCGGAGGCCATCACCATTTATCAACTCGATCCGATACGGCATGTAAGGCTTGATGAAAGGGTCTCCTCCGATTCGCGGAGCAAAGTCTGAAGTCGTTGTTACAAACCCCTTCGTCGCATTCCGGTCCGCCTGCTGGGCGAGCCATGCCCGGATTTCCTCAGCCGTTACTAAGTGCCCCGGCTTGTACGCTTTAACCTGGTCGATGATCCGCGCCTGCCCCCAGTCTTTCCGTGTTGCAATGACGTCACGACCGAAATCACCACTGCGAGGAGTGAGCACAACTTCCGTGAACCCCGCCTTTTGATAGGCACCCGCGATCAGCTCTTCAAGCTTGCGTGGATCAATCTTGAAGAGAAAGCTCGGATCTTCTTTCGTGAATCGAACAATTTCCTTCCAGGCTGGTCCCACGGCTTCAATGAGACGTCCCTCGGTTGTTTTCTCCCCAACTAGCACAACTGCTTGAAGAAGAATGCTTGGAACATCGGCGACCCATAAATGATTAAATAACGTGGGATGCCCATCTGCCTCAGGTTCTGGATGCTCATTTCCCCAGACGCAAAAGTAGCAAAAATGCTGTACATCCGACCGCTTACCACGGCCCCGCGGCATTGAACCCTTGTAGTAGTACGTTTTACCCTGCCCGATCTCTTTTCCGCACTGTGCGTAACGATATGTCCGACGTGCTCGCGACTCTCTGAGCATTGACGACAGCATGTTTGCCATTTCAGATCGCACCTGCCTATGAGATAAGGATATCCCCTATTTTAACGCTCTCGAATGTCAAAAGTCCAAGTGCAACGGTCGTCGGTGCGTAGTCGTGCGCCGCAGGCACTTCGGGAAGTTGGGGGCAAAGATTCTGAGCATCTGTGTTGTACTCCCGTAGCAGGTTCGTCTTCTGCTCCAGTTCGCCGGGCCAGCCGGTGATGCACACGGCAGCTAAAGGCCAGCGTGCCGGCCAGGAACCTGTCGGTTCTGGAGCCACTTCATGCCTCCATCCTCCTATCCGCCGGCCGGCGCCGGCTTTCGCGCCGTCACATGGGCCGGGCAGGCGAAGTCGAAACTGATGACGCCGATGAGCAGAGAGGGGACCGACTCCGCCCTACGGCGCTGTTCCTCCAGGCCGCACTCCCGAAGCACCTGCATGTACCGGCCCGTGTGCCGGACGTCTCCGAGGAACAACCTGCCCCCCGGCTTGAGCACGCGCGATCTCGCGCACTGCCGTGTCCCGCTCGGCCGCATTATAAATGTTGTGCAGCGCCTCTTTGGTGACGATCACGTCGAACGCACCGTCGGCGAACGGGAGCCGGCGGGCGTCGCCGTCCTTGACCTCCATGCGCTCGGCCACCCCCTCCAGCCGGGCGTTCTCCGAGGCGGCACGGCATCCCCTCCGCTCGATCCCATTTGGCTTGCTTTGCTAAGCTGAACGGGAGGGTGGGATCTGATCGCCTCGCCATGTAGACTGACCGGTGTCCCTGCTTTGAGTGCGAGTTCAGCGCCAGCCCCGGCCACCCGCGCTTATCAGTTATGGTCCGGATCACTAGCCGGTAGGAGAAACATCGTGAGCCTTGTGCAAGTGGCTGAACCAAGTACGGAACCCGACGGGCTGGTTCGGCAGATGGAATCTTCGGGGGATGAACCGTCGGCATTCCAAATTGACGGACTGGGGGCTGGAGCAAGTCTCAATCGGCGCCGAGGATACGATTCTCGACATTGGCTGCGGAGGAGGAATGACTATCCACAAACTGGCTGCTGCAGGCACGAAACGCATGGTGTACGGTATCGATTACTCGGAGACGAGTGTTGCATCATCACGGAGGACTAACCAGCTGGGGATCAAGGCGGGGCACGTTCAAATCCTACACGGCTCCGTGTCGCTTCTGCCGTTCCCTGACCAGATGTTTGACCTTGCCACGGCGGTGGAAACTCATTTTTACTGGCCCGACTTGCCAGCGGACCTGCGCGAGGTCATACGCATCCTGAAGCCTGGCGGAACGCTGGTCCTCATCGCGGAGGTCTATAAAGGCGGGAAATTCGACCGGCAGGTAAAGCGATTTTCAGACGCGATGCAACAAGTAGGATTTTCGTACGCGAATCTAAGCGTGGATGACCATCACGATCTCTTATCGAAAGCCGGCTTTGCGGATGTTCAAATACTCGAGGAATACGATAAAGGTTGGATATGTAGCATAGGTAAGAAACCATTGCCGTGGCAGAGACCGAGGAAATTAGCAACTCGTAGATGGCACAACGATTAAGCTGCTGCGCGGGGCCTATGCGGCAAGAAGGATTGCCCAGTGAAGCCGTTCTTGCCCGTCCAAGAAGATTGCCTGCAGGGCTAAACTACACCCACGGTTCCACTGCCTCCCTGCCTCTGGCTACTGCCTACTGACAACTTCGCCTTCTAGCTCGTCCAACTCCCCTGATGCGTCCACAGGTGCTGACGCCGTTGCCTTAAAGGCCGCCGCATCCGGCTTTTTCTTCGCTATTTCTTGCTGAGTGTTGCTGTGTTTTTCCGGCAACCGGCCGAGCCGCCGGTGGACCATGCGGCGTTGATACACGCCGACTTCCCGGGCGACTGCCGCCACGGTCACGGTCGCCTCCAGGTACCTGGGCGATATGGACATGCCGCACAGCCGGGAATATTACAGGCGTGAAGTCCCGGGGGTCAGCACCACGCGACCCGTGATGGCGCTTTTGTGCATCTGTTCCAGCACTGAATTGATGTGCTCGAGCGGCCGAGCCTCAACGCGGCAGCACACCTCGCTTGCCGCCGCAAGATCCAGCACAGCCCGAAGGTCCGCGATTCGTTGCCGATGGCCGACCCCACGACCCTGATCTCTCGCGTGACCAGGCCGAGAGCCAGAAATTTCAACGGCTCTGTGGGAAGGCCAACCAGGGAGATGACGCCTCCGGGGCACACGCATTTCCAGGCTGAGTCGAAGGCCGAATTAGCCGCCGACGTAACGACAGCGACGTGCACTCCACCAAGGAGCTGAATCTCCTTGAATACCTTGTGTGAGAGGCATCGAAGGTCTGCTGGAGCGCCCAACTCTCTCGGCCAGAGCAGCTTGTCTGGGCTGACGTCGAGAGCGATCACCTGCGTTCCATGGCGGCGCGCTATCTGCACCGCGAGATGCCCCGTCCGCCACACCAACGACCGCGACGCGCTGGCCGGATCGGACCGGTGCATTTGCCAAGCGCGATAAACGGTTACCCCGGCACAAAACAGCGGCGCGGCCTCCACGGCGTCCAGCACTATCGGGACTGCCATGGCATGGCTGGCCTTGGCACACAGGTACTCCGCATAGCCGCCATCGACCATGAGCCCCGTAACCAAGGCCTTGCGACAAAGGTTTTCCATGCCTTCGGCGCACTGCGGGCAGACGCCACAACTCGAGTGCAGCCAGGCAACGCCAACACGCTGACCAATGGTTAGATGATCGACCCCAGCGCCTTTCTTTGTGGACGCGGCCAACGACCTCATGACCGGGAATCAGTCGCGCTTTGGTCGCCGCTTTGAAGCCGGGCTCATCGCCTCGAACGTATGCAAATCCGGAATGACAGACACCGCAGGCCTCGATCCGGATCTGAACCTCGTCCGTCGCCGGTTCGGGACGGACACGTCCTCGATTTGTAACGGCTCTCCAAACGTGTGCAAAACGGCGGCTTTCATCGAGACTTGCTCGGGAACTTGTTGGGGGCGCATGAAGGGGACAGGTCCGAATGGCATTAGCTTAACAGAACCAGTTCCTGAATATCGCCGACAGATTCGTACTCTTCCTAGCCCCAAGGGGGCGGCCTAAGATAGCCCAAGGCGAGTTCACCCTGGGGATGAGGCGTGATGCTAATTCAGCCCCAACGGGGCGACCTTCATCGCCCCGTTGGGGCTTAGGGAACCCCTGAAGCACTACCCAGGGCTAAAG
>CAVVHZ010000012.1:0-20042 GCA_963748025.1 uncultured Gemmataceae bacterium | reverse complement strand
AAAAGTAGACCTCACGCTCCGCGTGAGGAACGCCTCACGCGGAGCGTGAGGTCTACTTTGGGGAAGCCAATTCATGCCGATCGCCTAAGAGCGTTCGGAACTAATGAAAAAGGCGCCAGCCTTGAATTCTCCCCCCCTTGGCAAGGGGGGGCAGGGGGGGTCTTCAGAACCTGGACGCATGGGCGGTAGCCTGGGTCATTCGGAAGATGGCTGCTGCTGCAGTTCCTCTCGTGATCGTGCAGTCGCGTCTGCCCCCCCTTGCCAAGGGGGGGCGGAAAACGGATTTCGCTGCTGAACTGCAAAGTTCCGAAACTAGAAGATAATGGTCATTGTTTCCGAACGCTCTACGAACCCGCGGACTTCCTTGGTTTTTCGAGTTCGTTCCGGCCCCTGCTGCGGACCAATCCCAGAATCGCCCAGGCACTGCCGGCGCCGGTGATGGGAATCAAGCTGTTCGATCCTTTGCCTCCAGGTTTGGTGGGCGCGAAGTCATCGGCCAGGAGCCGTCCGCGCGTTGGGTCTCCACCAAAAACGCTTGCGCTTTCACAATTGCCGGGTCGGCGGCTTTCATTCCTGCATAAGCCAGGGCATAGAGTGCCTGGCCGGTCGCCCAGGCGTCGCTCGCCATGCCCTTTGCTTGGCTCCAACCACCGTCGGCGTTTTGCCGTTCGATGATCCGTCGGGACAGAGACACACATTCTTCGTCCGGACGGTGCAAGCGCTTCCACAGCACCAAGCGCATTGCAACCGATTGCGGGTCGTCGTCGGTCTTCGTAGCGGCGAGCCACTTCACTGCTTTGTCGCGAGCGACAACTGCCTGAGGGTCGCCACTTTCGGCTGCCGGCATGAGCGCCAGTGTGGCCAGCGCAGTCATGCTGTCATCCGAGTCACCGAAAATGGGCGGCCTGGTCTCGGGCCAGGCGGCCCATGAACCCTGGTCGGTTTGGTCGTTTTCCACGGTCTTCCAAAGGAGTTGCAACCCTTTCTGAGTGGCGGCGTCCGGCTTTGGATTGGCGGCCAAGGCGAGAGTAAACCAGACGGCCTTTGCGTTCAATGCTTTCGGCACGGCTGCGAGCCGAGGCAAGCCGGTTTTGCCATCGCCCGACTCAGCGACCCAGCGCGTCAGGTCAGCTAGGACCGGCTCATTGACAGCATGGCCGGACTGCTTGGCCTCGAACATCGACCAAATCACCAAACTGGCGTGATGACAGGAGACGCAATGGTGATTGGTTTTCCAAGCCAAGGCGTCTTTGACCAAAAAGCCAAGCCCGCGATCGATGGTAGTGTCAACGGCGACCGGCTTGGGGCGAACATTCTGAGCCGACGCTGTTACAGGAAGAAGCGCCAGAGTCAGGGCAGCAATGAATCGCATCTTCTCAGCTCCAAGTGAACCGATTCTAGGAGGGCGTGGCCATTATGGGCGATTCCTGGCAATAGCACTCAAAAATGAGATCTATTAGTTTATCACGCGATGTGCTTTTGCGATCGAGCGGTCCACCAAAAATGTGCCGGTAGCTGGTGGCGCCTCTGACCGCGGCCGCGATGGTTTCATTACCGAAGAGAATGGTCGTTATGCTCTTGAAGGGCGAGAAATGAACATTGTGGAACTGACTCCTGACCCCTGACCCCTGACCCCTGACCCCTGACCCCTGACTCCTGACCCCTGACTCCTGACCCCTGACCCCTGACCCCTGACCCCTGACCCCTGACTCCTGACCCCTGACCCCTGACTACCAGGCCGACGAGCAAGATTCCGGCTTGGGCTGAGCAAAAACCGGAACCTTGCTCGCTTGGGTCGGCCTATTGAGGATTTCCGCCTACGCGGCTCAGAGCTGCAGCGGCTTCTTTGGAGAACCCACTTTCTTTGCTGCCCTCCGGATCTTCAAGCGGCGCTATGGATTGAATGGGCGCGACTCGGTCGGTTGGGATCTTTTCATAACTGGTCTGGATAATCGTTCCGGGCGTTCCCGTCACGATCGGACTCGGCGCTCCCATCGTCACACCCTGGCCCAGCTGAACCAGGGCTTCATTCGCGGCGGCTAGATCCTTATCCAGCGCAACCGCTTGCTGGAATTGCTGCCGCGCAGGTCTTCTTCCTTCATGTGCAGAAGCATGCGGCCCAGATTGTAATGAGCGACGGCTGGTCCATCGAGACGAGCAAAGGCAGCCAAACTCGCGTCATACTTGCCGGCTCGAGCCAAGCAGTAGCCGTAATAGTGAACGAATTGGCGATTCTCAGGCTCCAGATCGACGGCTTTCTGCAAAGCCGCCAGAGCCGGCTCCCAGTCCTTGAGGCGGGATTGGCACATTCCCAACTCATACCAAGGACCTGCTTTTTGCGGCGCGATCTCGGTGGCTTTGTGGAACGTTTCCAACGTGCGCGGATACTCCTTGAGCGTCACATAGAGGTTGCCAAGGCTCGACAATGCTTCGAGATTCTTGGGGTCCAGTTTGAGAGCTTGTTGATAGGACCGTCGCGCCTGTTCGCGCAATTGTTGTTGATCGGCTGCGGTGCGGCCGGGCATTTCCGCAGAGTGTTCGCTGGTGTGTCCCAGGGCGACGCAAGTCGAGGGCTGCAGGTCGCGTTTCGGCTCATCCTTGGCGTTTCGCGACATTGCCAGCGGCGGTTCTTGCGAAGGCTGCTGTGTTACGGAGCCTTGATGGCTGCTGCAACCCGCTAGACCGCCGAGCAAGCCGACAGTCACCAAGATCCCAGTGCGTCCAGCCATGTTCTTCTCCGCATGCGATGAGAAAGAGCCGGCGTCCAGGTCGACGCGATGGCGCAAATTCGGGAACGTGCCGGAACAGGCGCTGTCCGCGGCAGCGGCAAGATGTGCAGCTTGGAGAAGACTCAGTGAATGCCTAACTTAGAATTCGCAGATGAAACTCGCCGATGCTTCGACCATAAGTTCGCGCGTCAACTGGACGGGCATCTTTCGGAATCGGCAGATCGATTGCACCGTCTCCAACAAATCTCGGCAGTCGCTGGCCCGTGGCGACCGGGTATTGCCGTAGTAGCGCTCGTATAAATAGTCCACCGCCTCGGGGCAGGGATTCATGCCAAGCTTGCGGACTACGGAGTTGAAGATGCGCGTGTAGACGTCGCGGGTGGGCGCGAGAATCGAAACCTTGTGGCGAATACGCCGCAGGAAGGCGTCGTCGACCAGATCTTTCGGATCCAGGTTGGTCGAAAAAATGGTCAGTCTGTTCGAACGGGACTTCGAATTTCTTGCCCGAAGCCAAGGTCAAGAAATCGTGGCGGTCTTCGAGCGGTAGAATCCAGCGATTGAGCAATTCCTTGGGCTTGCACAGTTGGCGGCCGAAATCGTCGATCAGGAAGATGCCGCCGTTGGCTTTCACGTGCAGCGGGGCTTGGTAGAAATTCGCCTCGGCGTTATAGCGCAGGTCGAGCATGGACAGAGTCAGCTCGCCGCCGGTGACGACGACGGGCCGGTTGATCCGTACCCAGCGCGGATCCACGGTGCCGGTGTTGAGCAAGCGCCGGATCGTGGCTTCGTTGTCCTCCATGCGGTCGTTGTCGGGCTCTTCGGCGCGTTGATGCAAAGCCTGGTCGTAAACCGTGACGATGCTGTTATCCGACAAAAACGCGTAAGGAATGTGAATCTCACCGCCGCTGTTGTTCATGAAATCGCCCACGGCCCGGGCCACGGAGGTTTTACCGTTGCCTGGGGGGCCATAGATGAACACCGACCGTCCGCTGACGATGGCGGGCCCGATGGCGTTGAGGAGCTCTTCGGGAATCACCAGGTGCGTGAAGGAGCTGCGCAGCCCGTCGGGCGTGCAGCTCATTCCCGTCACAGCCTGGCGGTACGATTGTTCGACGTAGTCTTCGAGCGGAACGGGCGCCGGCCCCACGTAGGCGCACAGCTTCATGGCGTCCTGGGCTCGGCGTCGACCCAGATCGGTCAAGTTGAAGCGATAGCTGATGCGGCCGATCAGGTCGCCGCCGGCCACTTCCAGACACTTGTCGTCTTTCAAGAAGCGCAGCGATTCTTCGGTCACCTTGAAGGGAAGGCACAAGGCCCGCGCCAAATCCAAACCCAGCATGCTGCCATAGGTGTAGAGCGTGCGCAGAATCATGTCGTTCAAGAAACCCAGCGTCAGGCCGGTTTCCTTGAGCGATTCAGGAGCGGCCGGGGCTTCGGAAACGCCCATGCCTTCCCATTCAGCGTCGGGTGAGCTGGCTGCACGAATCATGATGCGATTTTCTCGAGGATGAGGGGGAACAAGGTGCCAACGACGAAGTTCATTTCCGCCACCAGATGATGTACATGGCCGAGAATACGGCAATCACGCCAAACCGAATCATGTTGGTCTGGTTGCCCAGATTGCGTTCGATCGGTGCGAAGAGGTGGCTCCAGGTCCAGCCAACGCAGATTGAGCGGCTGGATAAGGTCGCGACGGCTCGATTCGGGATGGTATCGGCGCGAGCGGAAGCGACAGGGATTTGAGCGCAAAAGGCCAGAGCGCGACGAAACAACAGCGTCGGAACGCCGTGCCAATAGGTAAGGGCAAAGGAACGCGGGATTTCATCGAGGTGGCTCCCTGCATGCGAACTCAAAGGATAGACAAGTGGCGCAGCGCGGGAGGTAGACCCCCAAGCGCGCCTGACGTCACTTGTTACCTGCTCAAACATAGGTCCGATTTGCAGGATGTGCCGGAATAGTCAGCCAATCTTAGTGGCCGCTGCCGCCACCGCCGCTGCCGCCGCCGCCACCGCCGCCGGTGCTGCCGCTGCCGCCGCCGACGCTCTGCGAAGGTGCCGTCAAAACGCCTTGGACGCCGGAGTCGCGGAGACTGATTTGTCGGGCCATCGGAATGGAGCTCAGGCCCACCTCATGCGGGTCGTGAACCAAAACTTCGAAGTTCAAGCCTCGGCCTGCGGTTAAAGCTGCCAAGGCTTTGCGCATGGCCTCGACGCGCTTGCCGTCCAATTTGCTGCGGTCGTCGGCAAATTTGTCGACGTTGGAGGCGTCGAGCGTCAGGTCTTGAGCCGTCTGCACATAAACGACAGGATCGGGGGAAGGCCGTCGCCGGGCGAGGAAGGCCAGTGCTTGAACGCCGCCGGGATTCAGTTTGTCGGTGCCTGCTTCGAAGTGATAGTTCCAGATGGTTTGTTCGAGAACGTGGCCGTTGTTGACCTGCGGCGCCATGGCGCCGATGGTCAGGTTCCGTGATTCGGCTTCATAACGTGCCGGGTAGCAAGGATCGACGATATCGCGGTAGCAGGGCAGCCGGAAAGCCCAGCCAAGCCACCGAGCACGCACAATCCCGCCGCTTGCTTTTTGATGAATCCGTT
This sequence comes from uncultured Gemmataceae bacterium, assembly GCA_963748025.1. Lineage (GTDB taxonomy): Bacteria > Planctomycetota > Planctomycetia > Gemmatales > Gemmataceae > CAVVHZ01. Next base: position 14,722 of record CAVVHZ010000012.1, on the reverse strand, counting down.
CATCGAATCGCGCTCCCTCTGTTTTTTTGTCGATGCTGAAGGCGCCGTTCCCCCAAGGATCGCGCCTTATTTGTTCAGCATGTTCTGCATGATCAAGATGGCGGCCGGGCCGACCAGAACCACGAAGATGCCGGGGAAGATGAAGAGCACCAGCGGGAAAATCATTTGCACCGCTGTCTTGGCCGCCTTTTCTTCCGCGATCTGTTTTCTCCGCGTCCGCATGGAATCCGACTGGACGCGCAACGCTTGGGCGATGCTCGAACCGAACCGGTCGGCCTGAATCAAGATGGCCGCCAGGCTCCGCAGGTCGTCGACGCCGGTGCGCACTCCCAAGTCGTGCAACACTTCTCGGCGCGGCCGGCCCATTTGCATTTGGAAATTGCACAGATTGATTTCATCGGAAATAATCCGGGCATGCTCGTGCATTTCTTCGGCCACTTTACGCATGGCCGCATCCAGGCCCAGGCCGCTTTCGACGCACACCACCAGGAGATCGAGGGCGTCGGGCAGCGATAGGAAAATGCTTTGCTGGCGTTTGCGCTTCATGTACCAAAGAGCCGTCTTGGGCAAATAGAAGCCTATGCCCGTCAAGATGATGACCCACTTCAGGCCATCGAACGTGAAGCCATACTTGGGCACGAAAGCGATAAACCCGATCACCAGGAAACTGAGCAGGATGCCGAAACGAATGCCGGCGTATACGGCCACGGCCGAATCGCTGCGAAAGCCGGCGTAGGACAACGCCAGCTTGAGCGAAGACGTTTCCAGCTCCGTTTGCGGCATCAGCGGCTTGGCCAACGATTTGGCGGTGGCCACCAGCCCCTTCATCCGCTCGTCCTTTTTGGACGACGTGATGTCCAGGTCGGCTAAGGATGTCGGCCGGCTGAGCCGCGACAGGCGGTCTTGAGCCCGGCTGTTGCGGTGCGAGATCATCGACAGCACGGCCCAAATGCCCACGACGAACGCCGCGAACACGACGAAGGGAACGATCGCTGCAAAACCGATTGACGCCAAAATCACGATTGCATACTCCGGAAAGGTGTCTCGTTCCTGGGCCTTTGCCTAGACCTTGATGTCGATGATTTTCTTGATCACGATCGCTCCAAGGATCTGCGTGATGATCCCGAAGATGCACATCTTGATGCCCACTGGTCGGTCCAAAGCAAACTGATGTAATCGGGCTTCAGATGCAGCATCATGACGAACAGGCCGAAAGGCAGGGCGATGAGCACCACGCCGCTGAGCCGGCCTTCGGCCGTCAGCGCCTTCACTTGCCCCAAAATGCGATAGCGTTCGCGAATGACGTAGCCGATCTTGTCGAGGATTTCGGCCAAATCGCCGCCGGTTTGTCTCTGAATGGCCACCGAGGTCACAAAGAAGCGTAAGTCCAGATTGGGCACGCGGTCGCAGATGTTGCGGAGCGAATCCTCCACGGGAATGCCCAGGTTCTGCTCCTCGTAAACGCGGCCGAACTCTTCCGAAACGGGGGCCGGCATTTCCTCCGCCACCACGTGCATGCCCGGCCCCAAGCTATGGCCGGCACGCAAGGCCCGGGCGACCAGTTCCATGGCGTCGGGCAGCTGGGCGGCGAACCGGTTGAGCCGCGTTCGCCGTTTGTTCAGCACCCATAGGAACGGCACGAAGAAAACCATGATGCCGGCCAAGGGCGCCAAGATACCAAGGCACTTTCATGAGCCAGCTGATCGTGCCGCCCATGGCCGCCAGACAGAGCCCAATTCCCGTAAGCGTGCTGGGGCGGATGTGACAATCCGCCTGCTCGAATATCTTGTGGAAGCTCGGAAAATTGGGCGTGATCATTTCCAAGAACGATTTCTTGTCGTTCTCGAAGGCGGTCTTCTTGAGGATTTCGGTCCCCTGGTCCGCTTTCACTTTTTTGCCCACGAGCAAGTCCAGGCGGTCGGCCGTTTGCTGCGTGTTGTCGCGCATCATGAACGCCACGAGCCCAACCAGGCTCGATACGCCGACAAAAGCTACCAGGGAAATCATCATCGGTGTCATGAATCGTTACCTTACAAAGCCAGGGGCCTCTGATTTCTTTCGAACGGCGCCAGCCAAAAACCCTGGCTTCCTTGCCGGACCTCCGTCAATCGCGGAGCAATACGCGCTCCTGGAACAAATTTGCGGGCAAACGCACTCCCGAGGACTCCAACCGGGCCATGAAAGACGGACGCACCCCCGTCGCCTCGAATTGGCCGTGGGCCCGGCTATTCTGGTCGAGCGCCCAATTGTTTGAAACGGAAGATGTCCTGCATGATGATGATGTCCTGCTCCATGCCCATCACTTCCGTGATGCTGGTCACCTTGCGCGGGCCGCCTTGCAGGCGATTGGCCTGGATGATCACGTCGACGGCCGAGGAAATCTGCTGACGCATGGCCTTGATGGGCAATTCCATGCCCGCCATCATGATCATCGTTTCCAGACGAGCCTGGGCGTCGCGCGGCGAATTCGCATGCAGCGTCGTCATCGAGCCGGCGTGGCCGGTGTTCATGGCCTGGAGCATGTCCAGCGTTTCCGGCGCCGCGGCATTCGCCGATGATGATGCGTTCGGGCCGCATACGCAAAGCGTTGCGGACCAGGTCGCGCGTCGTGATCGCGCCTTTGCCTTCGATGTTCGGCGGGCGGGTTTCCAGGCGGACGACGTGATCCTGTTGCAGCTGCAATTCCGCCGCGTCTTCGATGGTGATGACGCGTTCGTCGTTCGGAATGAAACTCGACAGCGTGTTGAGCAACGTGGTCTTACCGCAACCGGTGCCGCCGCTGATGACGATGTTCAGGCGGGCCTTGATGCACGCCTCCATGAGCATGGCCATTTCCGGCGTGAAGGCTTTGTAGTTGAGCAGATCTTCCAGCTTCAGAGGGTTGGACCCGAAGCGGCGAATGCTCATGCTGGCCCCGTCCAGCGCCAAGGGCGAAATGATGGCGTTGACGCGCGAGCCGTCCGGCAGACGAGCGTCCACCATGGGCGAGGTTTCATCGACGCGCCGGCCCACCTTGGACACGATGCGGTCGATGATCTGCAGCAAGTGTTCGTTGTCGCGGAACTTGACGTCGGTCTTTTCCAGCTTGCCGCGGCGTTCCACGTAAGATCTTGTAGGGGCCGTTGATCAGGATATCGCTGATGGTCGGATCTTTGAGCAACACTTCCAGCGGACCGAAGCCAAAGGTCTCATCGAGAACTTCGTCGATCAACCGCTCGCGTTCCATGCGGTTGAGCAGCGGATTTTCCGTGTCGCACAGCCGCTCGACCACCAGACGAATTTCCCGGCGCAGCGTGTCGCCCGCCAGGTCGCTGACGCGCGACAGGTCGAGCTTGTCGACCAGCTTGCCGTGAATCAGCCGTTTCAGCTCTTCGAAGCTCTTGTTGCCTTTATCTTGGGCGCCGATCTGCGTGCTAATGCCCAAACGGCTGTTGCTGCCGTTCTGGCTCAATCCGCTCAGGCCTCTTTGTAATCGCGACATGGATGCTGCCTCGGGTCGAAATCCTTACTTGGTCGTTTTGTCCTTGTGCACCGGCCGATGGCTTACACGAACGAGAAGAAGCCGCTCTTGCGTTTCTTGACTTCGCCCTCGCTGACGGTGCCCATCAGCACGCGAGCGAGCCCATCGATACTCTGGTGTGCTTTCGATCGCGGTGCGTGCAAGATCAGCGGAATTCCGGCATTTCGCGAAGACATCATCGCCTTGGGTTCGTTGGGAATTTGCCAAAAAACCGGCGTGCCGATGGTTTCCTCGGCCTTCTTCAAGCTGATGGCGCCGTCGAAAAAATCGCAGCCGACCCGATTCATGACGATCCGGGTCTTTTCGCTCAGACCATCTTCCGTGGCCAGTCGCGCCATGATCCGCACCACATTGCGCAGGCTGCTCAGCTCCAGCTGAGCGACCAGTAAGATCACATCCGCCATGCGCATGGCGGCCATATCGAGGGGATTGAAGTTTTTGCTCAGATCGAGCACCTGGTGCGACTCGCTGGCCCGCAAGAGACCGACTCACGCGCTGCAGATGTTCTTCCTTGATGAGCTCGATGTCCTGCAGTTGCACCGGGTGCGGCAACAGCGACAAGCCGGTGGCTTCGTGCTGCACCAGCGAGCGCTTGAGAAACGTCATGTCGAGACGCACGATGTTCATGGCCACGTCGGCCAGGGTGTAAACGGGCATGAGGTCGAGGGCCACGTCGGCGTCGCCCAGGGCCAGGTCCAAATCCAACAGGCTCACGTTATGGTGCTTGTCCGCGGCCATGGAACAGCCCAGGTTCACCGCAATGCTGGTTGCTCCGGCGCCGCCTCTGGATCCCAGCACGGCCACTACCTGGGAGTTGGCTTTGGCCACGCCGTTGGTGGAGACGCCTTCGCGTGCTCCTTGTTTGTGCTGCAAGCGTTGCATGGCTTGCAGCAGTTCTTCGAGCACCACCGGGGCCGTCAGGAATTCGTGAGCGCCTCCTCGGAGCGCCTGCAGAATCAATTGGCCGTCGCCCTTGGCGCTGACCGCCAGGATGCCCAGCTCCGGGCGTTCTATCGATAGCTGACTGATGAGTTGTAGGGCCTTGGCCGGATCGGAGTCGAGCGCGACGACGGCCACGTCGGGGTTCGATTGAGCGACTACGTCGAAGAAGAACTCGTATCGCGAACATTCAGCTTCGAGCCAAACGGTTTCGACACCCAGCAATTGATTGCGTAGGGGTTCGCGTGTCGCATCGCTCGGATCTACAATCACTAATCGTTGCACGTCGCGCATTGATCTCACCGAGAACTTAGGGGTCGGGCGACATTTGGGCTCGGCATTTCGCTAGATTTGCCGAGCCCTTTACGTCGCTATGCACAGAGAGAAGCTCCTATCGATCACCAGCTCCACGCGTTCCCGGAGGATTGGGCAGAGTGGTGGGCGCCTCTCTCGAGGAATTCACTTCGGCGTTGGTCCGGGAGTCCGGCACAGTCGTTATCGCCGCCGCTGGTGCGTTGGCAATTACCGGCTTGCCGGCATCACAGGTAGTGCACCCGGGCGTTTTGCAAGCCCCCTCGCCTTTGCCGGTGCCGGCACAAGGTACAGTCGATGCTGTGGGGCCGTTCTTGAACGCCGGCACGTAGTGCCCGTCGGGGAAAACCTGTCGCGATCCGCGTGGCGCTTCCAGGATCCCTTCCAAGAATAGCTCGAAATCATCTGGGCTGCGCGTTTCCTGCCCAGGAAAAACTTTCGGAGCTTGATCGCACGACATGGCGTCCACGAGGTGCGGCGTAACCGTAATGAGCAATTCGGTTTCTGTCTCGTCAAAGTTTTTCGCGCTGAACGCAGCGCCGATGAACGGCAGGTCGCCGACGATGGGTACCTTGACGGTGGAGGCAGTGACTCGACGTTCGATCAGGCCGCCCAGGACGAAGGTTTGGCCCGCCTCCAATACCACAGTGGTGTGGACGCGTTGCGTGCTGCGCCCGGGCACCGAGGTGCCGTTGATGACCGTGCCGAAAGCCGGATTCAAATCGCTGATTTCAGGCTCGACTTCCAGCCAGATCTTGCCATCGCCCATGATGATGGGCAAGAAATTGAGGCGGCGTGCCGAATTCTTCGAACTGCACGCCCACCTGACCCAGGCCCGCGGGAACGGGAATGGCTTGCTCGCCACCCGAGATGAAGCTAGCCGATTTGCCGCTGATGGCGGTGAGGGTCGGCTCCGCAAGCACCTTGATCAGGCTCTCGTTGCGCAGAGCCTGCAGGAGGCCGAAGAAATCCTGACTGGTATTGAAAATACCCAAGAAAAGGTTGGGCGGAGCGCCATTGGGTAGGCCGACGGTGTTGGTAATCGTCGGAAAGCCGGGGAAAGTGCCGCTGATGGCAGCTGGGATGGTGAACCCTTGTCCGACCGTGCTGGCGAAAGTGTGATTCGAGCCGTCGGTGAAGAAGTCGAAGGACATGCGCCGCATCTGGTCGCGGGACACCGTTGCGATTTTGACATCCAGCCTGCACCTGCATGACGCCGCCGACGCGCATTGAGTTGATGACGTGGTCTATGCCGCCGACCACGCTGCCGGCGGTGGCCACAATGGCCTGGACGTCATCGGCACGGGGGACGGAGCCGGTCAAGATAACTGTGTTGTTGCCGCCCGGTATGGGCACGACGTTAGCCGAAGGCACCGCTTGTTGAATCAATGTCTTCAGATACTGCACGTCGAATTGCACGATGACATCGACGATTTCCACTTTGCCATCGATGTCGGTGAGGGTGAGCTGCGTGCTGCCGGCAACGAGCCCCGTCACCAGGACGGCGGTGGGATCGCCCTCGATATGGGAGACGCCGCACCACGTCGGGACGGGGGTTCTCTACGTTGGTCAGCGGTTTCTTGCTGGAGCTCTGCAGTTTTTGCGTGCCCGAGATGGGTATGACGACTTTGTTGGCCCGCAAAACCGGAGCTTGCCCGCCGCCCTGGCGCGGTCTGCGGAGCCACCGGCGGTATCGTCGTCGCCGGGGGTTGTTGGTTTGCCGGTTTGGGGGCCGGCAAATTCTGTTCGCCGAACGGCGCCAGCCCCAGCCCCGACGCCGGAGCGCTGGCCAGTGCTGGAATCAACGGCGCCCTCCTGGGCATAGACGCTGCCGCTCAGCGTCAGCCCAAGCATAATGCTTGCTGCTTGTGATGGAATTCTGCGCTTGAAACGGTGCATCCTTACACCTCATGGAAGTGGAGTGTGAGCGGGAATCGCCCACGATTTTACCTGTTTGCGAGGTCGGCTGTCGCGAATCTTGGAGAAGCGGCGACACGGGATTCCTTCCCGCGACGCCGTTTTCTCCGAGAGCAGCGTTCCGCACGCTGCCAGCTTAGTTCTTCGGACTCGAGATTCCGGGGAGCGGCGCGTCTTGATAGCTCGGGCTCGTGCCTGGGGGAGCAGTCTTCGTCGCGGGCGGCGTAGCCGCCGGCTTGTAACCTTTCTTCACCTTGGGAGCGTCGCTCTTCGCGGTTTCGCTCTTCTTCGGTTCGGGCGTGGCGGCCGGCGCCGCCTCTTCATCGTTCGCGGGCGAACTACTTTCCTGCGGGATCACTTCGTTATTGGCATTGAGCACATACTGGTGCAACGTCACGGTATCGCCCTGCTGAATCTTCAAGGTGAAATATCTTCCCACCGGCGTTTTCACCTCGGGAACCGCGGCGCCGTCCGGCACATCCGGAATCTTGCTGGCCAGCTTCGAAGGCGTTTCTTTGGCGGGCGACAAGTCTTCGCCATCCTCCGCCTTCGATTCGCCGTTCGACTGAATGCCCTTGGGATTGACTCCCGTGGTCTGAACCTTTTCGTCGTCGCCAAAGCCACGGAGGATCAAACGAATGCTGCCGATGTCGGTTGCCAAGGCCAGCGCCTCAGCCTGCTTGGGCGTCACTTCGACGGTCACCGTTTGGGCTACGAGCGAGTTCTTGTCTTCCGGCTTGGTCGCGGCCTGGTCGACCGCCAGCACGAGCACGTCCTGCATGATGATGTCGCGAAGTGAGTTCCGTCTTTCCTTCGCCTTCTTTTTTCACCACATGGACCAAATCGACGCGCGAGTGGGGCAACACGAACCCGCCGCCGGAGGATTCCACATTCACTTTCAAGCCAAAGGCCCGCATGCCTGGTTTAACCACCGATTCGAGGCCGCTGTTGTCTTTGTTGAACAGGTCTTCATCCGTGACGAACTGTTCGGCGGCAATCGGCTTATTGAGCCGCTTGTCCTTGAGCTGTTCGAAAACGCGAATCGCCTTCTTGGGCTCCTCGCCCTTGATATAAGCCTTCTCTTCGAACTGGGCCTCCGGATCTTTGATTAACGTGCCCAGACCGATATTCTTCTTGGCCACCAACACGCTGATTTTTTCCACCTCGGCCTGCTCGGTGCTGCGATCCGCGATGACGCGGCTCGTCATGTAGCTGGCGGCTAAGCCGCAACCAATCGCCACGAACATCAGAATCATCGTCTTCGGTTTCATGCCTGCCTCCAGTTTGGAGGCAAAAGGCCTTTGCCTGATTTGGCCAGCCGTTTTTGGCCTTTTAACGGCCTCGGCTTTCCAGTATTTGGGTCAGGCGGGGCCTTCTGCCCTTTTAATCGACGTGCCGACGGGACAAACTTAAGATTTAACGACTGTAGCGAAGCTAGCGATAATACGGGGCTTTCCGGGGCTTTTGGTAAGAGAGCCAAACCCGGCAGAACCGGCGTTTGGCTCGAGGTCACCAAAGCTTCTTTCTCCCGCATTACCCTTTCAGGAACACCAGGTAACCGACGAACCCAAGGCACAGCGGGATGCCGTAAGGCAGCAAGTGCAGCCGCTGCTTCCGCTTGGCCGCCTTTTCCGCGATGGTGCTGATGCCGGGGGCGGCCGCCAAATCGCCAAGGATTTCGCGTGTATTCATCAAATTGCGGTTGAACTGACCGCGGATACCGATCATGACCAGGGCCATGATGCCCCCGATGATGACGGCTGCACAGAAGGCATAGAGAATGATCTGCATGCCCTCGGCCGTGCCGAAGAAGGCCCCTATCCAAGAGCCGAAGCCCATCTGCATCTTGACGTCGCCTGCCCCCATGCCGCCGATGGCGTAGATCGGCAAAAGCAGTGCGAAACCCAGCGCCGTGCCCGCCAAGGCCGAGCCGATCCCGCCCGTGCCGGTTCCGGAGAACCAATCGAAAGTGTGGCACAGGCCCAAGGCCCAGCCGCTAAAAATCAGCGGGAACGTTAACCAGTTGGGTACTTTCAGCTTCCAACCGTCGATGACTGCCGCAACGATCATGGCCGCGCTGATGAACAGCAGGGGCCAGTTTTCCAGGGAGAACAGTGCCATCGCAGGACTCCTTACACCATAAGGGGATCGATTTTTCAGTTAGCCTTGCCTCGGCCTTATCCCTCCCTCATTTCGAGAGAGGGAAAAGGCGAGGGTTTTTGGCTGTTGGGCTACGCTCAGCTGCTGGCGGCGCCGACCGCGGCACCGACCGAGGTAAACGTCTGGTTGGCGTTGCTGCCCAAAGTCGTCACTGCCGTGATGCACACGACGATGATGAGGGCCAGCATGACCGCGTATTCGACGGCAGTCGGGCCGTCTTCGGACCTGATGAATTTCGCTACGCTATTGGTCAAGCGTTTCATAATTCATTCTCCCTGCACAAAGACTAGGTCAGATTCCAACAGAATGTCGGATGCCTCAAAAAAATACTAACTCGAGGACGATCCGGCCGCTTTGCCCGCGGTCGTGAACGTCTTGTTGGCGTTACTTCCAAGGGTGGTCACTGCGGTGATACAAACGACGATGATGAGCGCCATCATGACGGCGTACTCGACCGCGGTCGGCCCATCTTCATTCCTCAAAAAATCCATCACGCAGATGGCAGCCTGCTTCATGGAAACTCTCCGATCCTGTACCCCATTGGCCAAAAATGAAAAGGCTCTCCAACGAGAGAGCCGGTTAGCTTGCGGCGCCGCCGACTGCAGTGCCCACGGAGGTAAAGGTCTTGTTGGCGTTGCTGCCCAAGGTCGTCACTGCGGTAATGCAAACGACGATGATGAGCGCCAGCATGACGGCGTATTCGACTGCCGTCGGGCCGTCCTCGTTCTTCAGAAAACGCACCACTACGTTGTTCAGTTTCTGCATGATTTCTTCTCCCTAAAACATTGAAAAAGGTAATGCCAACGACGAGCCCGCGGGAACGCGGGCCGCGCTTTTCTAAGCTCGTGCTCGGAAAATTAATAAAGGCGTTTTTTGGGCGCTGCCTGCGATTGCTCGGGGCGAGCAACGCGACTGGACATGGGCTCAGGCACTCGGTGTAACAAAAGGGGGTTCGATTATTGCACCGAACTTAGGACGCCGCCGACGACGACCCCGCGGCAGCATTGAGCGCTACATTGCTGAATGCCTTGTTGGCGTTGCTTCCCAGAGTCGTGATGGCGGCGATGCACACCACGATGATGAGAGCCAACATGACCGCGTACTCGACTGCCGTCGGTCCGTCTTCCTCGATGAGAAACCTCTGAAGGAGGTCGGACCACTTCAACATGAAAAATCCCCTTTCGCAACCGTTCCAAGGCAAGACATTATTGGTTTGCTGCCTTGGCCCCTTTTTGGCCCTGACGGGATTAGGGCTGCCAACACCGCCATTGCTTCTCCGCCGAACAAAAGAACCCTAGGTCGTGGGCCAGTTGCAGTCAAATCGGCTCGACGAAAAACGGCATTTCCGCTGTTTTGCGCGGCCGCGAGGGGAGGAAAAGTTCTGGGAATTCCGTGAGATTGGCAGTCGCAATCGCTGCAGGCGGAACTTGCACCGGCCCGCATGAAAGATCTAAGCGAAGTGGAAGTTAACGGCCGTGGCGCTTCTGCGTGCACAGGTGGTCGAGCCAATTGCGGTAGATGAGGGTGGCTGTGCTGCGCCAGGTGTTGTGGATCCGGATGCTGTTTAGCAGGGCAGAGAGTTCGTCGAGGAGCTTCTCCTGGCGCGATGCCCGTGCCTTGGCTTCAATTTCCCGCAGAGACCGCTCGGTCTGTTCCTCGAAGTAGTCCAGCGGCAGCAACGGGTAAGTTTCCATTTCACTTTTGAGATACCTCCCCACGTCCCGCTGGTACTCGCCCATAAGCGTCTCGGACTTGTACTCCGGATGGCCCTGGAAGAACACGAACAACGCTGCATCCTGCTTGACGAAGGTATCGACGCCGCCGTCGCAAGTGTGCGTGAGCACCTGATATCCTTTCGCGGCTAATTGGCTCGCGGAGACGCCGTTCCATCGCGAGTGAGGAATACGCAAGCTTGCAGGCGCGCCGGCGAGCAGTGCGTGGGGCTCAGCCTGCTCGCAGGTGAAGATCCCGAAGTGCTTGTGCTGACTGCGCACCCGCTCAATGCCATCGAGCGCCAACACAGCCGCGTGAGCCGCCAGACACGACCAGACTGCCGAACGCGCGTGCTCCTGCGTCCACTCCAGAACGCGCTTAAAGCTGGGCCAGTAGGCCTCCTCGCGCAGATCGGTGGTGCGCGGTTCGCGGCCGGTGAAGATCAACCCGTCCGGATACTGGGCAGGCGGCTGCTCCCAGAGCTGCTCTATGCCCGAGTAAAAGCTGCCCACGCGGCGTTGGCCAGAAGGTTTCCGCTCCACCTCGGGCAAAGCGTAGAGCGTGAAGTGGACCACCATGTCCCCCGCAGCCGCCTCGAGCAGCGTGAAAAACTGATGCTCGGTTGCGCCCATGGCTGCATCGGCCATATTGTTGACCAAGCCGATGTGCAGAGATGTGCTGCGCGGCTTTTCGAGCGCGCCCGGCGGCACACGCGGCCAGTTGAGGCCTGACCGCCGCTCGGGACCAGGATATTTCGCGTTCAAAAAGACTGGCATGGGCGTGCTCGCTTACATTGCCGCGTTCAGGGCTTGATCGATATCGGCCAGGATGTCGTCAATATGTTCGATCCCGATGCTCAGGCGGATCATCTCCGGCATTACGCCGGCCTTGCGCTGTTCCCCGGGCGACATCTGCCGGTGGGTGGTCGAAGCCGGGTGGCAGGCCAGCGACTTGGCGTCGCCCAGGTTCACCACACGGCTGATGAGCTTCAGCGCGTCGTAGAAGCGGATGGCGGCTTCGTAGCCACCCTTGACGCCCACCATCATTAGCGAGCAGCCCTGCCCATTGAGATACTTCTGCGCCAGCGCGAAGTATGGACTGTCGGGAAAGCCGGTGTAGTTGACCCAGGTGACGCGTGGGTCGTCGCGCAGAAACTCGGCCGCCTTGCGGCCGTTCTCGACGTGGCGTTCGACGCGCAGCGCCGCTGTCTCGACTCCCTGCAGCAGCAAAAAGGCGCTGAGCGGAGCGAGTACGGCGCCGGTGGCGCCAGATACCAACTGCGGCACCGGGCGATGTAGGCCGCCGGACCGAAGCGCTTGGTATAGACCAGACCGTGATAGGAGTGATCGGGCTCGCAGAACATGGGAAAGCGCGCGGCGTGCTGCGCCCACGGAAAGTTGCCGCTATCGACGATGACGCCGCCAAGCGTTGTCCCATGCCCGCCCATAAACTTGGTGAGCGAGTGCACCACGATATCGGCGCCATACTCGATCGGGCGCAGCAGCAATGGCGTGGCCACGGTGTTATCCACCACGAGTGGGATGCCGTGCCGGTGCGCCACTTGCGCCAGCGCCTCGATATCGCAGATGTTGCCGGCCGGATTGCCTACGCTCTCGCAGTAGATGGCGTGCGTCTCGGCGTCGATGAGCCGCTCAATAGCCTCAGGATGGTCGGACTCGGCAAAGCGGACCGACACGCCCTGCCCGGGCAGAATATGCGCGAACAGCGTGTGCGTCGTGCCGTAGAGCTGCGGCGGCGAGACGATATTGCTGCCCATGCCAGCAAGGTTGAAGATCGCGTAGCTTACTGCGGCCTGGCCGGTGGCCACGCACATCGCCTCCACTCCGCCTTCGAGCGCCGCCATCGCCGCTCAAGCACAGCAGTAGTGGGATTGGCGATTCGCGTATAGCGGTAGCCCTCAGCTTCCAGGTTAAAAAGCGCGGCGGCGTGTTCGGCGCTGTCGAAAGCGTAGGCCACCGTCTGGTAGATGGGTACCGCAACCGAGCGCACAGCGGCATCGGGCTCGTAACCAGCGTGAATGGCCATGGTTTCGCGTTTCATCGAGACTCCATCGTTGGCGCGTTCTTTGGTGCTGCAGGCGTCCGGTCCGAAGGGGCGATTGTCCTCATCATAACTGCGCCGCCGGCTTGGGCCGAGCCCACCCCTTGCTGAAACAGTTGATTCATCTCTTCCACGATCTGATGGATATTGGCTTCCGTAGTGCGGAAGTTGGTGATGCAGGCGCACAGCGCCGGAGCCCCGTCGATGCGGGCCTCGGACATCCAGGCGATCTGCCGCCGGTGCAGCGCGGCGAGAAACGCAGCCGGCTCGAGATGATCACGGGTAAAGCAGACCAGCGGCAGGGGCGTTTCGTTGACTACCTGCCAGCCAGAGGCCCTCAGCGCCCTGCGCAGGACATTGCCCAGGCGCGCCTGGTGGTCGATCATCGCCGCATATCCGGATTCGCCCAAGTTGGCCAAGGCCAGGAACAGCTTGAGTCCGATGAACCGCCGCGACCACTGGGTCGAATTGGTGAGTGGATCGAAGACCGGCCCGGATTGCTTGCCGGACATGTAGGTCACATTGGCGTGAAACGCGCGCGCCACGCTCTCCCGGTGACGGCAGAAGAACATGCCGCACCCCATGGGCACGGAAAGCAATTTGTGGGCGTCGCACGTGATCGAGTCTGCTTGCTCGATGCCGGCAAGATTCGCCTTGAGCGCAGGCGAGAGAATCGCCGCGCCGCCCCACGCGGCATCGGCGTGGAACCATAAGCCCTCCTCGCGGCAGAACTGGGCGATATCGGGCAGTGGATCGATGACCCCGGCCGCAGTGGTGCCCGCCGTGCCGACGACCAGAAACGGCGCCCAGCCGTCTTTGCGGTCCTGGCGCACCTCGCGGCGCAGGCTATCCAAATCGAGTTTCAGCCGGCGGTCGGTCTTGACAGAGCGAACTGCACGGCGCCCGATCCCGGTCATTTGCGCGATCTTGTTGAACCCGTGATGCGCCTCGCTCGTGAGATAGAGAGATGGAGTCGCTGACAAGTTGCGTAGACCGTGCTCGCCGTACTCCGGATACGCATGACTCAGTGCCACCGTCACGGCGGAAAGATTGGCTTCCGTGCCTCCGCTGGTAAAGGTCGCAATGGTATCACCGGGCAGGCCGAACTTAGCCGCCAGCCAGCCCAGCGTATGCCGCTCGATCTCGTTGCCGGCGGGCGATGTGCGCCAGTTGGCAAGCTGGGAGTTATACATGGCCACCAGAGTCTCGGCGATCACCGAAGGCAGCGTCACGGCCGGGTTGAAAAGCCCTAGATAGCGCGGATGAGTTACCTGAACCTGCCAGGTACGCAGCATCCGCTCGGCGTCTTGGACAACTTCATCGAGAGGGAGTTCTTTCTGGAAGCGATACCGGCTGGCTAGATGGCTGCGAATCTCGTCCACCGTAACCGACGGAAGGATGGGGCCAGCCGCGAGATCCGCCTGCATCCGCTCGAATTCGTGCTGTAGTTGCTCGAACTGCATCGGCTCTCACCTTCTATCAAACGGATGGCTCCTGCGAGGATGCTGTCGTACAGCGGCGCGTCGAGTGCGGCGTAGGCACGTAGTTCGGGATGATTGAAGTACAGTGGGTCGGCGCATTGGCTAGGGTTGAAGCCCTGGCGAACGAGATCGGTCTTCGTGTATTTGAAAGTGCCGGTTAATTCTGCCTGCGGACAAAGCCGAAGAAAAAGCGGACGCGCGTAGACGGGCAGCCGCTCGGCGAGATGCCGGTGCAGCGCAGAAAGATCGACTACGCCTTCGCATACGATGGCCGCCATCCCGCCGCGGCCTTCGTTCCCCGGAATCGCGACTCCGTAAACGCTGGCATGCAGGATGCCTTTGAAAGCGCAGAGTTCCTGAGCCACCTCGGAGGTGGCCACGTTCTCGCCCTTCCAGCGAAAGGTGTCGCCGACGCGGTCGACGAAGTAGAAGAAGCCCTTCTCGTCCCGGCGCATAAGGTCGCCGGTACGTACCCAAGCGTCGTCTTCCGCGAAGACATGGCGCAGGATTCTCTTCTCGGTCTCGGCTGCACTGGTGTAGCCCTCGAACCGGCTGCCGGCGCTCGCCGGGTCGTTCCGCACCTTGCCGAGCGCCTCGCCGGCCTCGTTGACGCCGCTAC
>CAVVHZ010000011.1:0-42257 GCA_963748025.1 uncultured Gemmataceae bacterium | reverse complement strand
ACTTGTTCGTAATGGTTGGCAGACTATGGTCGTAGGACAGGCAGCCTGCCTGTCGGTGCGGCGAATGGACAGGCAAGGCTGCCTGTCGGTGCGGCGAATAGACAGGCAAGGCTGCCTGTCCTACGATTGTCGCGTTCCATCATCCACCTTTTCTGGCCGGGAACCCGTTTGGCGGTACGCAGTCTGTCAAATCGGCAGTTTCACAAAATGGAGGCACCGATACCAATCGGTTATTTGTCGGATTGGGGTGTTCTGCAAGTTGGAAACTGCCGGTCATCATCTGCCAATTCGGCAGCGGCACCTGAAATAGGAACCGTTACCAATCGGGTTTTTGACGGTGCACTCCAAAAGGCGATCTTCGCCTTCGATAGCAGCAGCTCTTTGAAAACTTGTTCGCGATGGTTGGGAAATGTTTTCTGGCCAGGGCATGGACTGAGCCGGGATCACAGTCCTGGATGGGTCGCACTATTTCGCGTTGACGATCAGCAAGATCTCGAAAAGGATCGAGATCAGAAAAGAAAGAACGAGCGCGATGAAACTCACTCGTTTCGGGCATCCGCCAAAACCCCTCACCCCGGCCCTCTCCCGCAAGGGGAGAGGGAGGTGTTGATTCGCTGTCTCTCCTGATGGGCGTGGGCCGGTGAAGTTGACTCGCTCGCAGAAAACTCACCCCGGCGCCGGCTCTAGCGATGCCGACATCGAGCCTTTGCAGCGGGGAATGAGCGGGTCGGGGCCGTAGGCGTGGATTTGATCGCGCTTCAGCTCGGCTACTTCCAGCGCCGTGGTCAGGACGATCACGCGGCCCTGGGTATGCACCTCCCAGGCCATTTGGTAGCCTCGCTCGGGCGGGTGGCCGAACAGCTTGCGTAGCATGCCGATGACGTACTCGAAACTGTGATCGTCGTCGTTGTGGAGAATGACGTTGTAAGGAGGCTGGTGTTTGACCTTCTCTTCTTGCTTTTCTTCGGGCAATATTTCCGGCTCTACTTCCGGAAGCGTCGTCGTGTCGCTCATACGTCACCCTTCGCTGAACCTTGATTTCGAGGCTTCCGCTGCGTCTGCTCAACCGGGGAGGCGGCCAAAGGACACGAGGGTGATGTCGTCGCTCTGGCTTCGGCCGGCAGCATGCTGCTTCACCAATTTTACCACACGCTCGCCAAGCGGTTTGGCTCCGCGGACGCCTTCTTGCACCGCCATCTCGAAAGCTTTGTCGTTGAGCAGGTTGTTTTGCTTGTCCATGGCTTCGGTCACACCGTCGCTGAAAATCAGCACCGAGTCGCCGGGCTCCAGCTTCATTTCCCGGCACTCGTAGGGGAAACCTTCCATCACTCCCAGAGGCAGGCCGATGAAATCGCGGCTCGTGCAACGTTCCAATTCCCCCGAGGCGTGACGCAACAAAAGCGGCGAGGGATGCCCGGCGTTCACGAACGTCACCGTGTGCTCTTGCATATCGAGCAACGCCGCGGCCAGCGTGACAAAGCGATCCATCTGGCTGGTGTTCTGATACAGGAGATCGTTGAGGACCGAGATGGCCCGGCCTGGTTTCGATTCGCTCATCAAGCTGAAACGAGCGTCCGACGACAGCTTGGCCATCAGCAGCGCGGCCGGGATGCCTTTGCCGGCCACGTCGCCCAGCAACAAGGCCATGCGCGACGCCTGAATGGGGATGAATCCGTAATAGTCGCCGCCGACTTCCTGAGCCGGTTCGTAGTAGGCGTAGAATTCGTAGCCGGGCACGACGGGCAGCTCGCGCGGCAAAAAGCTCATCTGAACCTGCTGGGCCAACTCCATGTCGCGGCGGAGTCTTTCCCGGCTCAGCAATTCGGTATGCAGTTGGGCGTTCTCCATCGCCACCGATGCCTGCTTGGCCACGGCCATGAGCAAGCCCAGATCTTCCTGAGTGAATTTCTTGCTGCGATCTTGCGTGTCGAGCTGAATGACGCCGAAGGCCTTGTTGTCTTGCGTCCACAAGGGCGCGCACATGACCGAACGGATGCGGAAATCCGCGATGCTCTGGCTCATGTTCCAGGCGCTGATCTTGGGCGGCGTCGTCGCTCAGAAAAGCCTGGACCGTCTTCAGACATTCGCGAACGATGGATCGGCTGTAGCTCGTCGCCATCTCGTTTTGCGGACGCCGCGTTTTGATGACCTTGGGAATCAGCCGTTCGACCGGCTTATCGCGCTCGATGGCCTCTTCGCGGAGGATGATGAAGCCGCGATCTGCCTGCTTGAAGAGCTGAAACAGGCTATCGACAATCTTGGGAAGCAGCGAATCGAGCTCGAGCGTATTGCTGAGGTTGTTGGTGATGTCGATCAGCGCCCGGATTTTCTCTGCCGGCTGAGCTTCGAGGAGCACATGGCTGTTGGTGCTGCTCAGGGAGGCTTCAAAGGTAATGCTTTCCCCTTCCTCGGGCTCCGACTTGGGCTCTTCCGGAACGGGCGGGATCGGCGTGTGGCGCACGGCCGACTTGGCGTCGTGAAAGCTATAGAGGAAATCGCAAATGCGAATCTTGTCGCTGTCTTTCAGCTCCAGGCGCGATTGGATCTGGGTGTTGTTGACGAAGGTGCCGTTGCGGCTGCCCATATCTTCAATGAAGAACTTGTCTTGTTGGCGCAAAATGCAAGCATGTTCGCGGCTTATGGCAAAATCGTTGGCCGGAAAAACGATGTCGCAATTGGAGTTCCGCCCCAGCAGCACGCGATCCTTGTCTAGCTGATACGTTTGCTTGGCGTTGGGGCCTTTGAGGACCAAGAGATACGTCATTTTCTCCACCTCTGGCCGCGGACTCGTGGGATTCCGGGCCGAGCACAATCGGCAGCTCCAAGAAAACTTCCCGCCGCTAAGGACTGGCACCAATTCTAACGACGCAAAAACTCAGTTTCAAGAAACTGATTGCATCCGCCGCGAAAGCCTGACTTTTCGCGATCTGCTGCCGCCACGTAGAGGCTGTCAAGCCAATCCAAACCGACCGAACGGCCGAAATTCCGCCAGGTTGCTCAATTTGCACGTCTTATCTTGGTTGACGGCCAACTTTGGGCGCACGTATAGTTGCATTAAGACATCGGGTCGCAAAGTCCAATCAAAGGGGCGTGGCGTGGCCAAGAAACAGGATCGCAAAGAAGAGCGCGTCGTCGGATTTGTCGGCGTGGGCTTGGACAACACGGACGATCACAAGCGGATCACGCGCAGCGAGCATTTCTTGCTGGTGGGCGGCTCGAAAGATACGCACGAACGCATGCAAGACACCGCAATCCGCTTTTCCGAGAAACTGCGTCAGCGCGGCAAATCCCTTCAAGAAACTCCGGTCGACGAAGTCATCGAGATATTCCACGAAGCCAAGGAATGACTTCCCGATGCAGCATTGCCGGGCCGGGCGTCCTCGAGCGGATGGCCTTAGTGGTTGGGGCGGGCTCGAAACCCGCCCTTTTCCATTTGCCCCTTTCGCATCGAAACTTAGACTGACCATTCGAGGTAGTTCAAAGAGAACCCTAGGAGTCGACCACTGCTGTGGCTGACGACGAGGTCGAACTGGTGCAACGATGTCTGCGGGGCGATCCCCGGGCCATCAAGGATTTGGTCGAGCGCTTCCAGGCGGACGTGTATGGCTTGTGCGTACGCATTTTACAACACCATCAGGATGCGGAAGATGCCACGCAGGAGATCTTTGTCCGCATCTTTCGCAGCTTGGCCCGTTGGGATGCAGCGCGCACGCTCAGGCCGTGGATCATGGGGATCACCCTGAATCGCTGCCGAACATGGTTGACACAACGAGCTCGCAGACTCAAAACGACCAGCTTTCGCCTGGAAGATGTAGCGCAGTCCTCAAGATGAGCCGGCTCATGAATTGGTGCGGGAAATCGAAGCGGCCGTCAGCGAATTGAGGCCCGAATACCGGAGCGTTTTTCTCTTGTTCCATCAGCACGGCCAAGGATATGACGAGATCGCCTTGGCCATGGATCGGCCGGTGGGCACGATCAAAACCTGGCTGCACCGCGCACGCTTGATGATTCTCGAGCGGCTGCGACAACGAGGCATGGTGCCGGAGAATAGCGGGGAGTGAAGAGTGGCGAGAAGCGAGCGGAATTGAGTATGGACTGTTTCGAATGCCGTGAACTCGTTCAACGCCTGCTTGATGGCGAAGCTGCGCCTTTGGGGCTTGAGCGCCATTTGGCGGCGTGTTCGAGCTGCCGGGAAATGCATGCGCTGTCGTGCAGTTTGTTGCGGGGTTTGGCCCGAATTGCCTCCCCGGCGCCGCCGGACGGGTTGGCCGACATGGTCGTTCGTTCGGTCTTTCGCGACCGCGTCCGCCGGCGCAGGCGGCGTTGGCTAGTCGGCGCAGCGGCCGCCGCTGCGCTGCTGATTGCTGCCGGTGGCATCTTTCGCCTGAGCCGGAATGAGCCGGAACCAAGTGGGGCCCTCGTGATGCAGCCGGAGGTTACGCAGTCGTCGCTGCAGGACAATGTGCAGGAGGCGGGTCAAGCGCTGGCGGAGCTCAGTCGCCGGACCGCGGCCGATGCGCTTCAGTCGAGCCGCACGTTCTTGCCGACGGTAGATTTCAATGGCGCCGCCGACCCACAGCTCGCGTTTGCCGATGTGCCAGCGGAATCGCGGCGGGTTTGGAACGACGCCGTTGGCGGCGTCACGGTCGGGCTGGAACCGCTGGCTGCCTCCGCCATGCAAGCCGCCTCCTTTTTCCGCCGCGAGGTGCCGCTTCTCGATTCCGAAGCAGGGAACGCCATTAAATGACCGTGAATAATTTCATTGCGAAGACTCCGAAACAAAGCGACTTGCTTTCTATCCCTCCTGACAAGGAGGGAATCTGTTCTTCTCCCCCCCTTGCCAAGGGGGGGAGCATTCGAAGCCTTTTGATTTCTCCGCTGGTCGCGTGCTTTCTATTGTTGTCCATGCCGTTGGCGCGGGCCGTGGCGGGACCGGAAACCTTACTGCGTCTCGTCCCCGAAAAAATGGCTCTGTGCCTGCTGATCGAGGATCTGCGCGGCCACGCAGCAACCTTTCTCGAGTCGCCATTCGCGAAGCAGTTCATGATCTCGCGCTTCGGCAAGGAACTTCTTGCCGCTCCCGAACTTGCCAAGCTACGCGACATCGACGCTTTCCTCCGGAAGAACCTGCAAATCACCTTGGTCCAACTGCGCGACGACATTTTCGGTGGGGCCCTGGTATTGGCCTACAGCCCTGGCCAAGCCGATAAACCGGATCAAGAATGCGGTCTCTTGCTGCTGGAGGCGCACGATCCGGAACAACTCGCCAAGCTTTTGGAGCGGGTGATCGCTCTGCAAAAAGAATCGGGAGAAGTGAAGGAGGTCCAGGAACGTCCGCGCGGCAAGCACAGATATTTGGTGGCCGTCGGTGCGCGCTCGACGACCTTCTATTTGCGTTCCGGCGCGATCCTGGCCGTGACCAGCGCCGAGCCGGTTCTCTTCGAGCTGATTGCGCGGCTCGACAACCCCGCTATCGGCTCGGCATTCAAAGGTCGATTCCCAACCCTCGATGCCAAAGATCGCGTGTTGTCGCTTTGGCTCAATCCCAAGCCTTACCTCGCTCTACTCGAGAAACAGGCCACGTTGGTGAGCGGTTCGCAGCTGACTGCTCTGAAAACTTTTCTTCAATACTGGAAAGCGCTCGACTGCATCGGCGTCTTCGTCGCACACCGGCAAGATTGCGAAATAACGCTGGCTATCGAAGGCAGGCCCAACGAATTGCCGGCCGGCGGCTCGAAACTGTTCTTCAAGCCGGCGACGTCAGCGGGCGATCTGGCGGGGCGCTGGCCTCAGGGCGCCTTCTTGACGCTGACCAAGAGCATCGACTTGCCGGCCACGGTAGCCGGCGTAAGCGAGTTCATGGATCCTTCGACCCGTCAAGTTTTGCGATCCAACATCGAACAGAAAGCCGCCGCTGTGCTGGGTCAAGACGTCGTGGGCGAGGCTTGCCGATTCTCGGGCCGGAGTGGGGCGTTTGTTTTGCGGCGCCGCCCAGCACTGACCCGAGTTGGTTTCCGCACTTGCTGGCAGCGGTTCACCTCCATCCCACCGCAGCTGAACCGTCGCCTGAATTGCTTGTCATGAACGCATTGAACAGCGTCGCCACCCTGCTGGTGTTCGCGCGAAACCAAGTCAAACCAGGCTCGGTGAGCCTGCGTTCGCGTATACACGAAGGGAGCGAAATCAAGTTCGTGACCGACAAAGAATTTCCGCCGGGCTTGCAGCCAGCCTTCGCTTGCCGGGGCGGTTATCTCGTGCTGGGAAGCTCGCCGGCCGCGATCGAACGCTTTCGGGTGCGAAGCTCCGGGCAGTCTTCGGCCAACAGTCCTTTCTTGCAGATCGTCTTTCCTCCCTTGCTTGCTTACCTTCGCGAACGGCAAGACACTTTGGCGGCCTATCACGCCGCCCACGAAGGCGTGAGCAAGGCCGAAGCCAGCGCTGGGCTTGAGCGCTTGGCCGCTTTTCTCGAACTGCTCGATCGTCTCGAAGTGGGTTCACGTCCGCTGCCGAACGGCCTAGCCTGGAGTATGCGCTACAGCCTTCAGCGCCTTTGCGATAATAGGCCGCACGTTCCAAATACGTGAGCTATACTTTTCATACGAGCTATTCCGCCTTCACCACGGCTGCGGCCCTGCCGGCCTGTGGATCCTGGCTAGTGCAGGCCAAGGAGCAATACAACCATGAGCGCCGAAACAGAAAAGCTGCCCGAAGTGCTGGTCGCGGACCGTCGCGGTATCGAGCGTGCCGATCGTCGTCAGTCGGGCGATCGACGAAAAAAAGACGTGACGGTGCCGGTTGATCGCCGGCAAACGCCCGAACGCCGGAATCAGGGTGAACGCCGCCGCCAGGTCGATCCGACAACCTGCGAGCGCGACTACAGCGAAGAAGAAATCGTCTTCATGAAGGCGATGGACCAATACAAGCGAGCCAACCGCCGGCCGTTCCCGACCTGGAGCGAGGTGCTCGAAGTGCTCTACGCCCTGGGCTATCGCAAGACGGCCGATGCGTCGGCTCTGCCCGGCCTGGCTCCGCCCGTGCCCCGGCCTGCAATTTCCAAGGATTGAACAGCCGAAAATCCACTGCCCCGGTTAGCCGCGACGCAAAGCGGAGCGTGACGTCCGCGCTCCGCTTTGCGTCGCGGCTAACCAAAAACGGGCGGACCAGCCATCGAGACTGACCCGCCCGCTTTTTTCTCTAAATACATTTCACGTCACGACTGGTTAGAATCGAACCCCGAGATTGAGCATCAGGCCCAGGTCGGCAATGTCCGAATCGTTGAAGCTTTGCAGGATACCCGTCCAGGAATAGCCCCATTCGGCCCGGACGCCGGCCATCCAGATGCACGATCCACAGGGGATTTCCCAGTCCGAATGCACCGCGACGAAAGCTCCCCAGAGGTTGTCGGTGCGGTGCGTGAGCTCATTGAAGTCAGCCCGGGCTACGCCGATACGTCCACCCAGATCCATGCCGACGCGCCACTTGCTTCCGGGCTGATCCGCCGGCGCCAAAGGTACCATTCGCGGCCCAGTCCCAAGTTCGCGTAAGTGCGGTACAGATGGCGGATGGTAACTTGCACGTCGCGACGTTACGGGATTGGCTGCCGCTCCGGCAGCGGCTTCGTTTACCAGAACATCGAGCTGCACCGGGTCGGTGCTCGACGAGGCGTCGCTGTTAAAGGAGACGCCCAGGTCGACAACCCAAGCGGCTGTGCGCGGCACATTGAAGAATAGTTCGCGGCCGCCCGCTTGCATCGTATAGCCGACGGAATTCAGACGCTGAGGGAAGTCGCCGCCGCCCATGGGAAACGAGGCGCCAATGCGATAATAGAGTTCAGTTTTGAGGGGCCCGTCGCAACCAATCGAGTTGCAACACTCTGGCTGGCTATAGCGGATCCAGTCCGAAGGGACCAATTTCGCGTCGTCCATTGCTGAAGACATACCGTCCGCGGGAAGAGTCGGCGGCGTGCCCAGCGGGGTAGCTGCCACTGGTAGCTGCTGGGCGCCGCAAGGGGCGTAGACGTACGCAGCCAGCACCAGCGAACACAGAAAGACAGACTTCGTGTTCATGCAGTCCCTCGCTCTTACTTGGCAGGGGCCGGTGCGCGGTCCCCGGGCATGCCAGTGCTCTTCTTGCAGAAACCTCAGTATTCTTCGGCCAAAAGGCGTGCGGAAGTTGACAAGATTATCGAATGTGACGGTCGCATCGCAAATGCAGGGCTTGCCGGCAAAAAAGCCGCACTAATTATCTCTTTGAAGTGGCGCTCCAGACTACTCAATTCCCGCAGAATCGGCTTCTGATGGCCCAACTCATCGCAAAGGCCGCAGCCTGCCAGGGGGTGCGCTGGCGTGTCTGCTGCGCAAATCCAAGTAACGTCTTGCACGTAAGGTTTGCAAAGCGCCAGGGAGGCAAATGAATCGCCCCAATCGGCCTGTCCTGCGGGCGTGGCTCCTTCTTGCCAACTTCCCTCCGATGCTACAGTTTCATTCTTGCTGTCCGCAGGCACACGGGAAGGATAGGCCAGTGTAACCCTCAGCGGCGCTCCCAGTAGTGAATAGTAATCGAGCAGCCGTGAAGTATCCAGCAAGTCGCGAAGGTAGCTCTCCCGTCCCGGCAAGCCCATGATCAACTCCACTTCCAAAGCAGTCAGGTTGATTTCGGAGCGCAGCAGAGTATCGGCAAATACGAATGGCGAGTGTTCGCGATCCTCGACGGCTAGATAATCGCCCCAAGGCCGAGCGATGGCGACCACCAATTCGGCATCCGGAATTACTTGCCGCACCGTTTGGGCCAGCCGCAGATTGAGCCAGAGCATGGCATGTTCGGTGATTTGCACGGACGAAGAGCAATTGCTGGCTCGGGTCAAAATCCAACGCCGCACGAGCGGTTGATAGCGACGCACGACGGCCTGCGTGAACCGGCACATGGCCCGGGCCAGCTGATTGACATCGCGCAGCGCGGGCTCGATCCAGTCGGGCAGGCCCGCTGCTCCCAAATCGATCAAGGGGCCGCCGGTCAAATGGAGTTCTGACTGTTCCGCCCAGTGCGCCAGCTCGTCTGCCTTCTCCCAGGAAAAGATCCCTGGAACCCGCTCGATGTCCTTCCAAGAGAACGATAGCGTGGCGGTTTTGCCCAGCGTTGCCAGCAGCCGACTCCGCGTCTGCGGGCGGACGGACCTGGTAGCGGCACCCCAGCTCAAAAGTCGGTGGCTCCGTCCGGTCGCGGCGCAGTTGGAAAACTTGTTCCACATACGCTTGCACCAGGCTGCGGCCGCAGAGCGCCAACGACTCGAGGGCATCGCCCGCAGCGAGGTCGGCAACCTCGGGCGAGCTAGCGGAAACAGCAGTGCGAAAGGATTGCTGCGCCGCGCTTCAAATTGTTGCCGAAATCCGTGGGAACCTCGAGACCGGCAGCGCGCCATTCCCAGGATTGGTTGCGGACCTGATTCAATTTTCCACGCGTCAGCTCGACCAGAGAGTCGATACGGCGCCGCCCGTTCCATGAGCGTGCAACTGGACAGCATGAAGCGTCCGCTGCCGTTCACGCGCCAAGGCGCGTGCAGGCAGCCGCTTTCGCCGATCTCTCGCGTCAATACCAGGCGATCGCTCTCGACCACGGCCAGCGTGGGCCAAGGCACGCTCTCCTGGCCGCCTGCCAGGCAAGCGCGTAGGAGTCCGTGCCGGCTGGCGGCATCGATCCCCGTCGGCAGCAAGAAGATCATTTCGCCCATGAAAGCTCCGCGGTTCCGCTCTTCCTTTACGTGGCCTCGGAGGCCAAAAGGTGGCAACCGCTCGAACGGAGTCGCGGGCGGACCCATGCGCCCGACGGCATGCGCTGGAAAACCTAATTATAAGAGGAAGA
Organism: uncultured Gemmataceae bacterium; assembly: GCA_963748025.1. GTDB lineage: Bacteria > Planctomycetota > Planctomycetia > Gemmatales > Gemmataceae > CAVVHZ01. Next base: position 32,399 of record CAVVHZ010000011.1, on the reverse strand, counting down.
GCGCCATACAAGAAAGCAAAAGCCCGCGTTAAGGAATCCTCACCTGATCTTGTGAGAGAAGATCGCCCCCTGCTAAAAACTTAACATATTTGACCTCCGTCGGGCCACTCTGAATCAGAAGGTTCGGCCTTATGTCCAGTCCCCAAGACGACCGTTTGAGCCGGCGCGAGCGTCAAATCATGGACGTTCTCTATGCCGTCGGCGAAGGTTCCGCCGGCGACGTGCTCGAAAAGCTGCCCGACCCGCCAAGTTACACGACGGTGCGCACGCTTCTCCGCATCTTGGAGGGAAAAGGGCATTTGGCGCATCGGCAAGAGGGCGTGAAATACGTCTACGCTCCGCTACGGCCCCGAGGCCACGCCGGGCGCTCGGCGTTCGATCGCGTGCTCCGCATATTCTTCGATGGCTCGCTCGCTCGAGCCGTCGCCGCTCACTTGGGAGATGATGCTGCCGATCTCCCTTCGGAAGAACTCGAACGATTGGCGGAGATCATCCGCAAGGCCCGCAAGAAAGGACGATGACGATGGCATGGGACCTCAAGGCGTTAGCCACGGCCTTCGAAAGCGTGCAGGGCCCTTGGGCTGACTTGGCGATCAAAAGCTCGATCCTGATCGTGGCGGCAGGCGTGCTGGCACGGGCGTTGCGGCGGCGTTCCGCCGCCACGCGCCATTGCGTTTGGGCGCTGGCTTTCACGGGCTTGCTATTCCTCCCGCTCTTTTCCTTTTTCCTACCCGCCTGGCGGATCACGGTGGCCACACCCGCGGCCGAGTCCGCTATGGGTTCGGCAGTATTCTTTTCCAGCCCGGGCGAAGCGAGCCGGCCGCCGTCCAGCCAGGAGATTCGCGAGGGGTTTGGCCAGCTGCCCGCGCAGCAAACCACGTCATTGAGGCGCCGGACAATCCGGCTGCCCCGCCGACTCCGAGGTCTTGGGATAGTGTCGACGGCGTCTTGGTCGCGCCAATTTTCATCTGGGCAATCGGTTTCGTTATCGGTGTAGCACCGCTTCTGGGTGGATGCATCGCCCTCCTTCGCCTGCGCCAAGGCAGCTCGATCCGTTGACGGTTCGCGCATTGAGGAGATCGCCCTGGCCCTTGCTCAACAGCTCGGCATCCGCCGCAGAATTGCCGTGCTGCTCAGCAATCGTTCCTGCATGCCCATGACCTGGGGCGTTCGCCGGCCCGTGATCCTACTTCCCTTGGCGGCCGAGCGCTGGCCCCTGGCGCGATTACGGCCCGTCCTGGTTCATGAGTTGGCGCACGTGCAGCGCTTCGACTGCCTGACGCAGATGATGGTCCAGCTTGTACGTGCCGCGTACTGGTTCAACCCGCTGGTATGGATGGCCCAACGGCACTTGCGCCTGGAGCAGGAAAGCTCCTGCGATGACATCGTTCTCAACGCCGGCCTCGATGCCCAACACTATGCCGAGCAATTGCTCACGATCACCGCAGGCTTGCCCGCTCATTTCCTGGTTTCCTCGGTGGCCTTGGCGATGGGGAAGAAGCTTACGCTCGAAAGACGCCTCCTGGCCATTCTCGATACGGAGCGCGATCGGCGATCGCCGCGGGGACACGTGCTTGGATTTGCCATGGCGGCTCTTGCCGCGGCCTTGGCAGTGCTGGCCCCTATGCACATTCTCGTTGGTCGGGCCAACACTGCTCAAGCCGCGGAGTCACTGACTATTGTCGACGGTGTCTCACAAGGGGCGGATCAACAGGCTCTCGCAAAAACGCTCGACGAGGTCCGTGCCAAGATTCAGGCCCTGGCTGTGGAAGCGCCTGCGGAAAAAGTGCTTCTGGAAGGAGCGCTGCGGGGCATGCTCGAAGCGATGCACGATCCCTACAGCAGCTATTTGTCCGCCAGCGACGTCATGCAAACTGCTGATCCCGACCAGGCGACCACAGTGGGCATCGGCATCCAAATCCGCAAAACCGCGCAGGGGATCACCGTCGTGACGCCATTGCCCGATTCGCCGGCCCGGACAGCGGGGCTCAAGTCCGGCGATATCATCCTGGCAATCGACGGCAAATCCGCCGCGACCATGAGTATCAGGGATGCAGTCAGACGCATTCGCGGACCGGTGAACACAGCCATCAAGTTGTCGGTTCAGAGTTCGGGGAATGACAAGGAGGTGTCGCTCGAGCGGGCTGCTGTCGCAATCCCCAGCATCACAGGTTACGCACGCAATGCAGACGATTCGTGGAACTACCTGATCGATGCCGCGGCCAAAATCGGCTACGTGCAGATTGGGAGTTTCAATGACGCCACCGATAAAGAATTCGAGCAAACCATTCGCGGGCTCGATCGGGAAGGCATGAAGGGACTCATCCTCGATCTGCGATTCTGTCCGGGCGGACTGTTCAACAGTTCGCTTGGCGTGGTCCAGATACTGCTAAATGAAGGCAACATCGTTTCGATTCGCAGCCGCGACTTGAGCGAGAAAACCGTTGCCGCCCAAGGCAAAGCCTTGCTCGGCCAGCGGCCCATCGTGGTGCTGGTCAACGAGCAGACCGCTTCGGGCGGCGAAATTGTTGCCGGGGCGCTCAAGGAAAACGGCCGAGCCATCGTCATCGGCTCGCGAACGCATGGCAAGGGCTCCGTGCAAAGCATCGTCCATTTGGGTGGCGAACACGGAGCCATCAAGCTGACCACGGCACAGCTCTATCTGCCTAGCGGCCGAATGATTCAAAGGACAGCCGGCGCCAAAGAATGGGGTGTCGATCCGACCGATGGTTTCTACCTGCCGATGCGCGCCAAGCAGATCATCGCACTGGAAGAAAGCTTCCGGCAGCGACAGGTGCTGGGTCAACCGGCTTCAACAGGGCCCAAGCCAAGCGAAGATCCCGCCGATGCTCAATTGCTGGGCGCCCTCAAGGCGATGAACGCTAAGTTAACCAGGGGCGAGTTCGAAAAGGTGGGCCGTCCTATCTCCGAAATTGCCGGTGATTTGCAAAAGGTTCAGGCCGAGCAGGCCAAGCTCAAGGACCAGTTGGCGGATATCAATCGCCAGCTGGAAGCGCTGGGGGCGGCGGAGCCGAATTCATGAGAGGATGGATGCGCGGAGAGGACATGATCCAGCAACTTCCCCCGGCTAACGCCGGAGGCTCACAAGAGGAATCCAGCGAGCCTCCGGCGTTAGCCGGGGGAGTCTCCGTTCGCTAAAAATCAAACTGATCGATGTTCGCCTTGGTGAATTTGGCGGGCTTGCCCAGAAGAATGTTGTCGCCAACAATCTCAATTTTGCCGAGCCGGCCGGCCTCCAAGAAATGTTCCCCGGGTTTGAGTTTCCCCGACATCACATCGTTGGCGGCATGCACCGCCAGGTAGCCCAGGTCCATGGTGTTCCACAGAATCACCGTCTCCGTGATGCCTTCGTGCACATAAGGTTTGTTGACGTTGGGTAAGCCAAGGCCAATCACTTTCACGTCGTGGCGCCCGGCTTGCTTGACGGCTTCTGCCGAGCCTGGCACGGCCGGCGTGCAGATCGCCATAATCACCCGGACCGCCGGATGGGCGTTCATGATCGTCTGAGCCTCCTCGAAGGCTTTCTTCTGCAGGTCATCGCACGGCCGCAGGACTGCCATCTTAGTGTCGGGAAACTTCTCTTTGCGGCGCAGCTCGATGCACTTCTCCCACTCGATCATGTTCGCCGCCGTGAGCGAACCGGAGATGATGGCGAACTCGCCTTTGCCGCCCAGAATCCGGCCGGCTTCGTCCATGAGGGCGTCGCCGATTCCTTGGGGCGTCGCCTGGTTGACGAAGAAATCGCGAGCATCGGTCTCGGCGTCGGCGTCCCAGGTGATGACCTTGATGCCTCGCTGCCTGGCCTTGCGCAGCACCGAGGAAATGCCTTCGCGGTTTTCGACGGCCACGGCGATGACGTCGACGCCACGCGTGATCCATGTGTCGATGATCTCATTTTGCTTGGCCGGATCGGGGTCTGTCGGCCCATCCCAGATGAGATCGACTTTTAATTCCTTGGCTGCCTCTTCCGCCCCTTTGCGACAAGCAATGAAGTAGGGATTGCTCTTGCTCTTGGGCATCATGGCGATGGTGAGTCGATGTGCCGGCTGCATCGATCCTTGCGGGGTGACAATAGCACGCACCAGCAGCCAGTTGCTGCCGGCTACGATGAGCGCTGCGGCCAGGATGACTGCACAAAGCATGGCCACTTGCGAGTTTCTCAAGTTCAGTTCCCCTTCTACATGACGGACGGGTGAAATGGGCCGAGCGGACAATCTCTGAAAAGTCATAGTGACGAGAAGCAAGCCGCCGATCAAGATGCCCGCCAACTCGCCCGGCAACGCCGACAGGCGAAGGCCGTTCTGCAACACTGCGATGGCGGCCAGCCCGAGCACCGAGCCCTGGATGGTGCCTCTGCCGCCGAAGATCGACGTGCCGCCCAGCACGACCGCGGTAATCGCCGTCAGTTCCATGCCCGTGCCGGCATCGGCCTTTGCTTGGCCCATGTGGGCAACGTAGATAATCGCCGCGACACTCGCCGTGAAACCGGAGAGCAGATAGACCTGCGCCAGCCGGCGCTCGACCGGGATGCCGGCATAACGAGCGCCTTCCGGTGACAGGCCGATGGCATAGAATCCGCGCCCCACCACGCTTCGCTGGAGCAACAGCCAAAAGAACCCAATGGCAATCACCAGAATTGGTAATTGCGCCGGGATGCCTCCCAGGAAATAGCCTTGGCCCAGAAATAAGAAGCTCTCCTGAAAACCGGTGAAGTTGTCGACCCCGCCCGTCAGCACCTCGGCGGCGCCGCGATAGAGCGAATAAGTTCCCAGTGTCACGATCAAGGGCGGCAAGCGCAATTTGGCGATGAGCAACGCATTCAGTCCACCGGCGCAGCGCCAAGACCTAGAGTGGCCAGAGCCGCCAGAGCAATCGGCAGATGCGCATTGCGCCAGAGCATGCCGAAGATTACCGCGGCCAGTCCCATGAGCGAGCCGACCGAGAGGTCGATGCCGCCCGTAACCAGGACCGGCGTCAGGGCCAAAGTCAGCAGACCGATCTCGACGCAAAGGCGCACCAGCTCGAACGCGTTGGCCCGGGTCGCGAAGTTGACGCCGAAAATCGCGAAAACCGCCGCCTCTACGAGTAGCAACAGGGCGAGGATTCGCTCTTGCGTGAAGTGCATGCTCTGCCTGCGGGTTCGTTCAGGAGACAACGACGCCTGTGCCACGATCTTTCCTTTGTCGCAAGCGGATCGCATCGGAGGCCACCGCGATCAAGACAATTGCGCCTTGAATCGCCTTTTCCCACTGAGCTTCCGTGCCCAGGAACACCAGGGCCGACTTGATCGTTCCCAGCAGCAGTACGCCGAATAACGGCCCGATCAGAGTGCCGCGGCCGCCCGAGACAGCCACGCCTCCGACCACCACGGCGGCAATGACCTGGAGCTCGAAACCCTCGCCCTGCTTTGGATCCACCTGAGGCAAACAGACAGCACTCAACAAGGCCGCAAGTCCTGTAGCGCCCCCATGAGCACGAACACGGCGAACACCACGCGCCGCGGGCGGATGCCCGCCAAACGAGCTGCCTCGGGATCGGAGCCGGTCGCGTAAATGGCTCGGCCGCCCGCGAGGTAGCGCATGCCCCACGCGAACGCCAGAAACACCGCGAGAGCTGCTAACAGGATGAGCCACTGCCCGCGACCGAGGCCGAGACTCAGCGCGTCCAGAAGCCGATCTGTGGCGGTGTGATTCTGGGGTAATGGTTCCGAGCCCAGTCCGCGGTTGAGGCCAAACCATTGAAAATCGTTCGGCAGATTTTGAACGAACTCGCCTTCACGCCACCAGAGCAAACCTTGCTTCAGCACCGCCATGGTGGCCAAAGTTACGACGATTGAAGGCAAACCAAGCCCAGCGATGAAACAGCCGTTTAGTGCTCCGCACCCCGCTCCGACAGCCATTGTTGCTGCGGCCACGGCGGTCATCGGCACCCCGGAACGGGCCAAAAGCCCAGCAGCGACCGCACAGAGCGACAATTGCGAGCCGATGGAAATGTCGATTTGACGGGCCAGAATCACCAAAGTCATGCCGACCGCGGCTACCAGCACCGGTGCGCTTTGCACCAGAATATTGCCCAATTGCGAGCCCTGATAGAAGCGCGGCGCCTGCACCGCCAGCACCACCAGCAGACAGACATAGACGAAGGCGACTGATAATTCGCGCCGATAACGCCGAATCATGATTCCCCCTGGACCGTCAGTTTGTGTCCCAGGGCCAGCGCCATGATCTTTTCCTGATCCGCGTCCGTACGGTCGAGGGTGCCGACAAGAGTGCCCGCATGCATTACCGCGATCCGATCGCTCATTCCCAGGATTTCTGGCAGTTCGGAAGAAATCATCAAGATTGCCATGCCCTTGGCCGCCAGTTCGGTCATGAGCCGATAAATCTCCCATTTGGCGCCTACGTCGATACCTTGCGTCGGCTCGTCGAGAATTAGAATGCTCGGACGAGCCGCCAGCCAACGAGCGAGCGCGACTTTCTGTTGATTGCCACCCGAGAGATTGCCGACCGGGGACTCGATAGAGTCTGTCTTGATTCCCAATTGCTGCACGAATGACTCTGCCAACGACCGCTCGCGTGCGAAATTCAGTAGGCCGAACTTCGCGACCTGAGACAGAATGGCCAAGGTAACATTGCCGGTCAACGGCATATCCAGAACGACGCCATGTCGTCGGCGATCCTCGGGCAAGTAAGCGATTCCCAACTTCATGGCATGACCCGGCGACCTTATGGATGCAGTTTTGCCATGCACGCGCATCGAGCCGGCATCCGCCGGGTTCAGACCAAAGAGTATTTGAGCCAGTTCGGTGCGGCCGGCGCCGACCAGCCCGGCCAGTCCCACAATTTCGCCGGCGCGAAGGCTGAGGTTCACGTCGCGAACGCCCGATTCCCGGCAGCCAACACCCGATAGTTCCAGGACCACAGCGCCGCGCTGGGCCTGGACCTTGGGATAAGCAGCGCTCAGCTCACGGCCGACCATGAGGCGGATCAATCTGCCCCGGTCAATATCAGTCAGGCGGTGTCTGCCGACTTCCACGCCGTCGCGCAAAACTGTGACCCGATCACCCACTTCGAAGAGCTCTTCCAGGCGATGGGAGATATAGATGATGCCGACGCCGTGATTGCGCAAATCGCCGATGACCTTGAAGAGCTTGCTGACCTCGCGTTCGCTGAGCGAAGCGGTGGGCTCGTCCATAATGAGGATGCGCGTGTCCGCGCCCAACGCCCGGGCAATTTCGACGAGCTGCTGCTCCGGCATCGTCAGGTCGCGCACCGTCGCTTCAGGATTGATGGCAGCACTGACTCCATCGAGCAACTGTTTAGCTCGCTGTCGCCGTTGACTCCAGCGAACGCTCCGCCAGGCGCCGCCGGGTTCGACACCTAAAGCCATGTTCTCCGCAACTGAGAGATCCGGGAACAAAGCTGGCTGCTGATAAATCGCTGCGATGCCCAGCGCCCGCGATTTGACGGGATCGTTGTTAGTAACGGGTTGGCCGGCTACCTCGAGCTGTCCTTCATCGGCTTGATAGGCTCCCGTAAGAATCTTGACCAGCGTCGACTTGCCGGCGCCATTCTCGCCCACGAGCGCGTGCACTTCGCCCGGTAGGAGTTCGAACGACACATCGCGGAGCGCGTGAATGCCCGCGAAGGATTTAGAGATCCCTGTCGCTCGGAGAAGGGTTTGCACAATCAAAAGCTCTTGCTGGCACAACTATACCGGAGTGTGGACTTTAGTCCACACCGCACCGAATCCTGAACCAGTCTAATTCTGCTATAGGTGGCTTAACCTTACGGGAGTGTGGACTTTAGTCCACATATTCACCGAATTGTGTGGACTAAAGTCCACACTCCGAGCCTAGCCACTCCATTTCCGTGTTACAAAAATCGAATTTCACCGCGGCCTCATTGTCGCCGCGACAGAACCGTCTTTTCATAATCTTGAACGCGAGTCAGCCACCCCATCCCAACCGGCACGCCCGCTTCCAAACAGTAATGATCCCACACCGCCCCAACGGGCATGGTCTTTAGTTCTTCGAAGAATGCCAGCCGCTGTGTAAAATCGCCGGCTGCTTCCAACTCTCGCAATCTAGGTGTCGGCTCGAGCAGTGCCGTCAGCAGCGCCTTGAGCATGCTGCGCGTGCCAATAACCCACGCCGCCACACGGTTGATGCTGGCGTCGAAAAAATCCAAACCGATATGCACCCGCTCGCCATATTGGCCACGGATCACTTCATGGGCTATCGCAGCCAACTCGTCGGAGAGAATCACGACATGATCGCTGTCCCAGCGGACGCCCCGGCTGACGTGCAAGAGTATCTCATCGAGAAAAAGCATCACCGACGAGATCTTGTCGGCCACGCTTTCGGTCGGATGAAAATGCCCCGAATCGATGCACAACAGCTTCTTGCGCAGAAGGGTGTAGGCGAGATAAAATTCGTGCGAACCGACGACGTAGCTCTCCGAACCGATGCCGAAGAGCTTGCTCTCGACTGAGTCGCGGACGAAACGAGGGTCCAACGAGTCGTGAAAGATTTCGTCCAGGGAGCGCAGCAACCGCTCCCGCGGCGCCAGGCGGTCTACCGTCACGTCCTTGAAGCCGTCGGGAATCCAGACATTGGTAATGCACGGCGAATTCATGCTCGCCCGATGCCTTCCCCAATCTTGCGGCAAGCGATGCCATGTGCGACCCAAAATTGCCGTATGCCTTCGTCGCGGCTGGCGAGCGTGAAGCCGCTTGCAGCTAACGGATGCGAAAAGAACGTCCCATTGAAATCGACGCCTATGCCGCGGCCTTTTGTCCAGTCGATCCAACCCTGGAAATGTTCCAGGCTGAGCTGATCGCGGCTAATCTTGCGCCCGCCCGTTTCGGCGTAGATCGCATGCAAATTGAGGCGATGCTTGCCCGGAATCAGGCTAAGCGCCATATCCAGGTCGGAGCGCAGCTCGTCGGCGTTCCGGGCCTTTCCCGGATAGTTGCCGGTAGCCTGAATGCCGCCGTCGGTGAGTCCCTGATCGCTCTCGAACCCGCCGACATCGTCGCCTTGCCAGCAGTGCAAGGAGATGGGAATCTTGCGCAGCGCAGCGCATGCATCCCCAACATTCACACCCCATTGGGCGTAGGTGTCGCATGCTCGGGCATAGGCATGTTCGATGTTCTCTGCCATGTTCGTGGGCATGGGTTTTCTCTGGCGCCGGCTCGCTTGAAGGAATCCGTGCTGGAAACCGTTAATTACCGTTTGATACGGTACCGAAACGCTTGCCCATCGATTGCCTTTTTCGCGAATTATTTTTCATTTTGCGGCTAACCTCGGGAAAAATCAGGTTCCGCATCAGGCTGTCAGCTGGCGAAGATGCCGCCGGGGAACCGTTTCGTAACGGTGGTTTCCACTCCTGTAGTTTTGGTCCGGCCAGATTCTTCCCCAATACCAGCGTACCACGACCTCTTTTGCTTGCCATGTTAGCCGGTCATTCAGGCGCGAAGGTATCCACCTCTATGGCTTTGTCTCGGTGAATTGACCCCCGAGGCAGAGAATGCTCTATTCGAAGCGGGCTGCGACGATGCGACGATCAGCGTGAGATTCGGCCGAGTTTTTCTCAATTTCTCGCGCCTAGCTCCATCGTTCAAGGAAGCAATTCTGAGCGCGATCCGCGATGTCAAAAAGGCCAAGATCGGCGCGCAGGTCCTTCGCATCGACGTCGGCAATCTCGTGACCCAGGCCGACATCGCCCGCCACATTGGGCGAAGTCGTCAGCTAGTCCATCAATACTTAACGGGCACTCGCGGTCCTGGCGGTTTCCCTTCGCCCGCTTGCGCGATCACCGATGGCGCCACTCTTTGGTACTGGAGCGAAGTTGCGCACTGGCTATGGCAAAACGACATGATCAAAGAAGAGGTTCTTCAAGAAGCTCAAGCGGTCGCGCTGATCAACAGCGCGTTAGAACTTCAACACCTGTGCGGTCGGGATCCAGTTCTCACGGAAGAGGTCCTTCGCGAAACTGGGTTCGCGCGAATTCTTGCTTGACCGGGCAGGGCGTGGGCCATCAGCAGGGAATCTTTGCATGGCTGAAGCGATTTCTAGAGACCCGGAACCGGAAGCCCAACGGGAATTTCAACGGGAGTCGGCAGCCATCAGGTGGTTCTGTTTGCGCCTGCTCGATCATTACCGAGCCGTCGCTTGACCCTGCCGTCAAGCTGGCCGTCTGACACCAAATCAATAAGCCCGTCTCAACGCACTTCGACGCAAATAATTGCAAAATGATCGTTTGAAAAAAGCCAAGTTTGGGCGCGATTCTTGCACAACGGCATAGAGACGTAGCTGCCCGTGAGTAGCGACTGCGATATCCGATGTCGGTCACGCATTGTGTGTGGTGTGCGCTGCGCAATCAATCCCTACATCGTGCGGGCCCTTTATGAAGGCAGGCCGGCGGCGAAAGATGCTGAGGGGGAACGATGGACTCTCATTCCTTGCCTGGAGAAGCGCCCCCGGTCACTCCACGTGCGATTTTGCCCGAGCCGGTTCCGACGCAGCATTCGGGTGGAGAGTCCGTTTCGCATGACGAGGAGCTCTATACCGTCAACGCCGAACACCAACGCAGGATCGACGAAGCGAAGAAGGCGCTGGCGCAAGCGAACACCGCTTCCAGGCCGTGCTCGATCACTCCACGGCGATCATATTCGTAAAGGATCTCGAGGGGCAACTAAACGGGACAGGTCTCATTTCGCTGCAGGAATCTGAATGCTTTCAGAATCGGAATGCGAAATGAGACCTGTCCCGTTTAGTTGGCCAATAACACACGGAGTGGGACCCCGAGTTTCCTCAGGTTCCCACTCCGTCTCGCCATCCCTTGGAAGAACCTTGCGATTTTTGATCCCGTCCCTGGGACTCCGGCATGGCCGGCTCGCTTCCCCTCAGGCGGCATAGCCTCAGTTAAGTCCCAGTACCGCGTTCATTTTGTCGATCAGTTTGCTTGGGTTCACCGGCTTGCGGAACCAGCCGTCTACGCCGCGCATCCTGATGGGAAGGGGCACTCTTGTGGATCCGCCCCACTGACGGCGAACACTTTGGTGTTTGCATATTGTGCATCGCCACGGATCGCGGCCAACGTAGCCGGGCCATCGCAGCGCGGCATGCGCATATCGAGCAAGATGACATCGGGGCGGTCGTGCGACCGCAAGTAATCGAGGGGGCGGCGCGACAAAACGAGCATGTGACGGTCTCCTTCCCGAGCCGAACGTGCAGTCCGAGGCGCAAACTTCCTGGCGCCTATTATTCGTAAGGCTGAACGTCTGACTGTGATGTATCGCAGGGAATTCGATGCAGAATCGACGCTTCCTTGCGAAAAATCTCGGATAGGCGCTGACCTCCGTGTCGCTTCCGAATGAGTGAAAAGGCTCAAGACTCAAGCGGCGGGCAATTGTTACAAATAGCCCAATATCATGCAAGAAAAATCTTGGATTTTTGTCTAATCGGCCCGCAAAAACAAAAGCCGAAACCTCTGCTCAACCTGTCAATCGCTGGTCGGACTTCGCGTCGTTCTTGCAGCAGACTCGTCGGGCTGACGCCTCGACGCTCACCTGACTTCCGATCGAATTTGCGTCGTTTTTGCAGCAGACTCGTCGGGCTGACGCCTCGACGCTCGCCTTGATTGACCAAACCGATCGTCTTCGTAATCTAAAATCGACCGAAATGATTCGATCACCATCGAACAATAGCCGAGCTTTGGCGATCCACTATGGCTAGTTCTGCGAAGCCGTTTGCCATCTACCACGAGCATCCCGATTGGTTCCGGCCGCTGTTCAAGGAGCTCGAACGCCGGGGCTTGCCGATTGTCCGGCTCGATCCGAGAAAGCATTGGTTTGATCCCAGCAACTCCAAATACAACTTCAGCCTGCTCTTCAATCGTATGAGCCCAAGCGCTTACCTTCGCGATGGCGTGCAGGGCACCTTTTTCACGCTTAGCTATCTGGCTCACCTGGAAAGCCTCGGCATTCCCGTCGTCAACGGACACAAAGCTTTCAGCTACGAAATTTCCAAGGCCTTGCAGTTGAATTTGCTCAAAACACTGGGGTTGCCTTATCCCAAATCGCGCGTCATCAACCATCCGAGTGTGGCGCCCATCGCAGCCGAGGGTTTGCGCTTTCCCATCGTCGTGAAAGCCAACATTGGCGGCAGCGGGGCCGGCATCGTGCGCTACGATACGCTCGAAGCCCTGAAAGGCGCGGTCGCCGACAATCGGCTCAATTTCGGCATCGATCACACCGCTTTGGTTCAGGAGTTTGTGCCCGCTCGCGGCAGCACCATCGTTCGCGTCGAGACGCTGGGCCGGCGCTATCTCTACGGCATCAAGATCCAGACGCCAGGCGACACGTTCAATCTCTGCCCGGCGGACATCTGCCAGCGTGCCGACGGCGTCGAGCTGGTCCGAACGGCCTGTCCCATTGATGCCCCCAAGACGGGTCTCAAAGTCGAAGGTTATACGCCGCCGCCTGAAGTGGTGCGCGCGGTCGAAAGCATAGCTCAGGCGATGGCGGTCGACGTGGGCGGCATCGAATATATGATCGACGATCGCGACGGCCAAATCGTTTATTACGACATTAATTGCCTTTCCAACTTCGTGGCCGACGCCCCGAACGTGATCGGCTTCGACCCGTTCGTCCGGCTCGTCGATTACCTGGAAACGCGGGCTCGTCTGAAAGCGGAGATTGCCTGATGCGCTACGGTTACTGGCTCCCTGTCTTCGGCGGCTGGTTGCGAAACGTGGACGACGAGCGCATGTCGGCTACCTGGGAGTACGTGCGCAACCTGGCCCAGCGCAGTGAGCGGATTGGCTACGACCTGACGCTGATCGCCGAATTGAATTTGAACGACATCAAAGGCGAGGAAGCTCCTGCCCTCGACGCCTGGTCCACCGCCGCCGCCCTGGCAGCCGTCACCGAACGCCTCGAATTGATGGTGGCCGTGCGACCGACGTTTCACAATCCTGCGCTGCTCGCGAAGCAAGCTGCCAACATCGACCACATCGGCGGCGGGGGCAGGCTCTCGCTCAATGTGGTGTCGTCCTGGTGGAAGGACGAAGCCAAGAAATATGGCGTCCATTTCGAGCAGCACGACGACCGTTATGCACGCACGTCCGAATGGCTCGACGTCGTGGACAACATGTGGAAGAAGGATCATTTTAACTTCGCAGGAAAGTATTACCGCATCGACGATGGCATTCTCCAGCCGAAGCCAGTGACCCGCCCGCGGCCAACGATTTATGCCGGCGGCGAATCCGAGGCCGCCAAGAACTTGATCGCCCAAAAGTGCGATGCCTATGTCATGCATGGCGACCCGCCGGCCAAGATCGGCGAGCGCATTGCTGACATGAAACAACGCCGCGAACGTTTTGGCCTTGGGCCGATGACCTATGGCATCGCCGCCTACGCCATCGTTCGGGATACGCAAAAGGAAGCCGAGGCGGAGCAGGGCAGAATCACCGATGTGAAAGGCTCCGCTGCCGGCTACAAGAATTACCAACAATGGTTGGCCGGCACTCAGTTGGAGAGCAGAGTGTCGCTCGAAGATTACTCCGTATCCAACCGCGGCTTGCGCGCAAGCTGGTGGGCACTCCCGAACAGGTCGCCGAGCGAATCGCCGAGTTCGAAGAAGTGGGTGTGGATCTGCTGCTGTTGCAGTCCAGTCCGCAACTGGAAGAGATGGAACGCTTCGCTGGGCAGGTTATTCAGCCGCGGCAAAAGAACGTTGGCGCGTCCGTGAAAGCGAGCGTTTGAGGAGGGCCTGGTTAGCCGCGACGCGCAGCGGAGCGCTCCGCTGCGCGTCGCGGCTAACCAGATTCTTTTTTGGAGTCGCGAACCCATGTCAAAACCAGCACCTGTCGACTATCCCATTCACGAACTCCTCGCGCGCCGCTGGAGCCCGCGGGCTTTCAGCGATCAGCCCGTGGATGCCGGCACCATACAGCGGCTCTTCGAGGCAGCGCGCTGGAGTCCATCCAGTTATAACGAGCAGCCTTGGGCATTCTTCGTGGCCACCAAGGATCAGCCCGAGGCTTACGCCAAATTGCTGAGCTGCATGATCGACTTTAACCAGAGCTGGGCGCGAACGGCGCCCATTCTGGTGATTACTGCCGCTCACCTTACGTTCGAACGCAACGGTCAGCCGAATCTGCATGCCTATCACGACGTGGGACAGGCCGTGGCACACCTGACCTTCCAGGCGACGGTTGAAGGCTTGTTCGTGCACCAGATGGCGGGCATCAAGCCGCCTCACGCTCGGACGGTGCTCAAATTGCCCGAAGGCTGGGATCCCGTCACGGCCGTGGTTATAGGCTACTTGGGCGACCCTGCCATTCTTCCCGAAGAGCTGCGCAAACGCGAGTCGGCGGAGCGTGTCCGTAAACCGCAGACGAGTTTTGTGTTTGGGAGCGAATGGGGCGCTGCGAGAGAGTAGACAGAAGAAAGTAGATAGTGGACAGCAGGCGGAGGTAGGGCGTACTCTGTGGGTGGGGTGCTCGCGTCAACGATCCACGGTTTACGGTTTATCGAGGCTCGAGATGAACACGATGCGAACGACTGTTCTCGCGGCAGCGGGCGTGCTGCTGCTAAGCACCAGCTTGGGAATGGCCCAGGACTGGCCGCAGTGGCGCGGGCCCAATCGGGACGCCCACGTGACGGGCTTCCACGCCCCCTCCATGTGGCCCAAGGAATTGGCGGCACAGTGGAAGGTAAAAGTCGGCGACGGCGTGGCGACACCCGCGTTGGTGGGCGACAAGCTTTATGTGTTTTCTCGGGAAGGAAAAGATGAAATCCTCCGCTGCCTCGACGCGACTAGCGGCAAGGAACTTTGGCAGGACAAATACGAAGCTCAGCCAGCTACGGGACCGGCAGCGCGCTTTCCCGGGCCGAGAAGTTCGCCAACGGTTGTCGATGGGAAAGTCGTGACGCTGGGGGTTCGCGGTACGCTCTCCTGCTTCGATGCCGCCAGTGGCAAACTCTTATGGCGAAAAGAAAGCGTCAATCGATCCTGGCCTCAGTTTTTCACTGCCAGCTCGCCGTTGGTGGTAGACGGCAATTGTATCGTTCAGGTTGGAAGTGAAGATAATGGAGGCATTGCCGCCTACGATTTGGCTACCGGCGCGGAGAAATGGAAGTGGACCGGCCAGGGACCTGCCTACGCTTCACTTTCGCTCATGAATCTGGGCAGCACCAAGCTCGTTTTCGCTTTGACGAAAGCCAAAATGGTGGCAATCAACGCAGCCGACGGGAAGCTGCTATGGGAAACGCCTTTTCCCGTAGCGCGGGGCGGTTACAACGCTTCCAGCCCCATTGTCGATGGCCAAACGCTGATTTATGACGGCTCGGGGCGCGGCGCCACCGCGGTGAAATTCGAAATGCAAGGCGACAAACTGGTTGCCAAAGAGCTTTGGAAGAACCCGGACCGGGCCGTGTCGGTGATGTATAACACGCCGGTAATCAAGGATGGGTACCTTTACGGACTCAGTCAGACCAACAATCTGTTTTGCATCAATGTCCAAACCGGCAAAACGGCCTGGACGGCTCCAATCGGCTCATCGACTACCGCAGCAGCTCCTGCTCCTCCTGGCGGTGGCAGGCCTGGAGGCGGCGGGAGAGCTGGTGGCGGCAGAATGCGCGGAGGCATGGGCGGTTCGGATGGGTACGGTTCCATCGTTGATGCGGGCTCCGTTCTCCTGGCTCTGACGCCCAGTTCACAACTGGTCGTGTTCAAGCCGAGCGAAAAGGCTTTCACTCCCGAAGCCAAAATCAAGGTGGCCAGCTCGCCGACTTACGCTTATCCGATCCTTGCCGGCAACCGGTTGTTCGTGAAGGACAAGGATTCGGTGGCGATGCTGAGCATACCGTAGGCAGAAGAGGGTGGCCACCAACGTTGCATTTGAGCCCTGGAAGGGCGGCAGTTAATAGCCAGGGGCGTGAGCCCCTGGAATGATGTCCTAGAAAGTCCAGCCCCGGTAGGGGCGGCAGAGTTCTGTCGCCCCTACCGGGGCTAGTTTTTGCTAATCCCTTGATCCAGGGGCTGACGCCCCTGGCTATTGACTGTCGCCCCTACCGGGGCTGGGGAGCGTGTCTGGCTTCCACATTGAACGCCCTTGCCCCCTACGCCTTCAGTCCTTCCGGCACCATCGGGAGCGAGCGTCGGCGGATGCCGGTCGCTTGAAAGATGGCATTGCCGACGGCAGGGGCGATGGCCACGATGGGCGTCTCGCCGGCCCCGGCAGGGGGAAGATCTTTTCGATTCAGCAATACGGTTTCCAGGATGGGCACATCGCTGAAACGCGGGACGCGATAGCGGCGCATGCTGGCGTTCTGAATCTTGCCTTCATCGAAATGGATTACCTCGAAGAGAGCGCCGCCCAAGCCCATGACGACGGCTCCCTCCACCTGATTCTTCAAGAGATCGGGGTTGAGCACGCCGCCACACTCGAAGGCCGTCACCGCCCGCACGACGTGCACCTGGCTGGTGGCCTTGTCGTGGACGATTTCCGCGCAGGTGGCGACGTAGCTGCCTTTCTCGGAGCCGCCGGCGATGCCGAAACCATGATCGGCCGAGGGCTTGTTCTTGCCCCAGCCGAACTGTTTGGCGGCAGCTTCTAGGACGGAACGAAGACGCTTATCCTTGAGGTTCTTGAGCCGGAATTCGAGCGGGTCCATCTTTACGGCGTGAGCCAAATCGTCGATGTGGCATTCGCGGGCGAAGTGATTGGCTGTTGCCGCCAAGCCGCGATAGGAACCCTGCTTGAGCGGCGAATGCCCGTTATGGAACGCGTTGCGCTGGTTGGCGATTTCATAGAGTGGCGCAATAGCCGAGCCGCCGGAATTATAGTTGTGGAAGTCCCAGGCGGTGATCGTGCCGTCAGCCTTGACGCCGGCGGTGACGTCGATGACTCCGGCCGGCCGGAAATAGGCCCAGGTGAATTCTTCTTCGCGAGTCCAAATCAGCTTGACCGGTTTGCCCGCTGCTTTCGCCAAGCGAGCGGCTTCTTGCGCTGCCTCGCTCGTGTGCTTGCCGCCATAACCTGAGCCGGTGTCGGGCACGATGACGCGCACTTTATCCTGGGCCAATCCGAAAACACGTGCCAGGTCCGATTTCGTGCGGAACGGGGCTTGGGTGCCGGTCCAGACGGTCAGCTTGCCGTCGTGCCATTCGGCGACCGCGGCGCGGGGTTCCAAGGGCGTGTGTGCGATGTAGGCGATGGTGTAGGATGCTTCGATTTTGTGATCGGCCGCCTTCAGGCCCGATTCGATCGAGCCGCGGGTTTGGCCGCCGCGTCCGCCGCCGCCACCCCGGCCTCCGCGCCCGCCGCCCGCTCCGCCACCGGCCGCGGGAATCTTCAACTCCGCAAACAAGTTCTTGTCCGAAAGCTTGGGCACCGTGTTCCACTCGGCCTTGATGAGCGACAGAGCTTGCTCTGCCTGAAATTCCGTCGGGGCCGCTACGCCAACAAAATCGCGATCGTGTACCGCCACCACGCCCGGCAATTTTTCCGCGGGCTTCAGATCCACCGAGGCAACCGTCGCGTTCAAGATTTCGGGCCGCAAGATTTTGCCGTAGAGCATCCCCGGCAGTTTCATATCGGACGTGTAATGATGCTTGCCGGTGACGATGGCCCGAGCATTGACCTTGGGAACCGAAGTGCCTTGCACCTTCCATTCACTCGCCGGAGTTACCTTGCTGGCCCGGATCGTTTTGGTCAGCTTCTTGCCTTTGGTAAGTGAACCAAAAGTGAAGACTTGCTTGGTCGGTTCGTGGGTAATCTTGCCGTCGGCAATAACCAAGGCGGCGCGGTCGACCTTGCCCTGTTCGGCAGCAATATCTAAGAGCATTTCGCGAGCCGCGGCGCCGACCTGGCGAATCTGCGGTGCCATGCGCGGCGTTGTGCCGCTGCCGAAGGTGCCGGCGTCGTAAGGCACCCTATCGGTGTCGGCCATGACCATTTCGATGGCGGAAACAGGCAGGCGCAATTCTTCGGCCATCACCTGGGTCAGCGAAGTGCGGCTATTCTGGCCGACTTCGACTTTGCCGGTGAAAACGGTGACATGGCCGGCCTCATCGATATGCAGCCAGGCGCCGAGTTCGCCCGGCACGCCACCGCCGCCCTGGCCGCGCCCGCGGCGTTGTTGCTGAGCGGCCAATCCATCGGTCAGAATCAGGGCGACGACAATGCCCCCGCCGACGCGTTGCAGAAACTCCCGGCGATCGGGCTCGAACTGATAGCGGGGCGCCTCGAAGAATTCGTAGCGTTCGGCCTCGATTTCAAATTCCGGCAAAGAAGAGGTACTCATTTCTGGACGACTCCCTTCTGTGCTTGGCCAGCTTTGCATATGGCGTGCACGATACGGGAATAGGTGCCGCATCGGCAAATGTTGCCTTCCATAAGCCGGCTGACTTCTTGCGGGGCAGGGTGGGGATTCTTGTTCAGCACGGAGACGCCCGCCATGATCATGCCGGCCGTGCAATAGCCACACTGCATGGCGCCACACTCCAAGAAGGCTTCCTGCACGGGATGGAGTTTGCCGTCGTGTTCGAGCCCTTCAATGGTGGTGATCTGCTTGCCTTCACAATCGCCGAACAGCGTGACGCACGAACGCACGGCCTTGCCGTCGATCAAGACGGTGCAAGCGCCGCAGCGGCCTTCGCCGCAGCCATATTTGCAACCGGTGAGTTCGAGATCATCGCGCAAAACGCTGAGCAGCGAGCGCCCAGCATCGGCTTCGAGCCTGCGCTTGGTGCCATTGATGTTGAGTTCCGTCGCCACGGTCATCGGCGCCTCCTGTATTGTTGAGCGTTTCGCACCGCAAAATGTTTTATCCATCAGAGCGGATGGTTCAGTAGCCATCACGCTCTGCGTGATGATCGCTTAACCGCTTCCAAACCAGCATCCGATTCCGCGGGCGTGAGGAATTCATCCAGCGGAGCGGATGGTTCAGTGGCCATCACGCTCCGCGTGATGAACGCTTAACCGCTTCCAAACCAGCATCCGATTCCGCGGGCGTGAGGAATTCATCCAGCGGAGCGGATGGTTCAGTGGCCATCACGCTCCGCGTGATGAACGCTTAACCGCTTCCAAACCAGCATCCGATTCCGCGGGCGTGAGGAATTCATCACGCGGAGCGTGATGGCCACTGAGGCGGCGTTGCCGCGTTGGTATCTATCCAGTTCAAACCCCACTAACAAGGCGGATGGTTCAGTGGCCATCACGCTCCGCGTGATGAACGCTTAACCGCTTCCAAACCAGCATCCGATTCCGCGGGTGTGACGAATTCATCACGCGGAGCGTGATGGCCACTGAGGCGGCGTTGCCGCGTTGGTATCTATCCAGTTCAAACCCCGCGAACAGGGCTTAGACTCGACATTATTCGCTCGTTCGACTGGCGGTCCGTTCGAGAATCTTCTGAGCCTGAAGCCATTCTTCCAAACGAGCGGGCCAGCGATTGGCAGGCAGCTTGCCGGGAAAAATGCCGAAGCCATGCCCTCCCGCCGCGAAGGCGTGGAGTTCAGCCGGTACGCCGGCGTGCTTGAGAGCCAGGTAGAGCTGGACCGTTTGATCGGAAGAACCGCGATCATCGCTGGCCACTGCCAAGAAGGCCGGTGGCGATTCTTTCGAAATATGAATTTGCGGGAGGAGCTTCTCGCTGCCCGATTGGAAAATGCCACCAGGGTAAATGTAGACGCTGAAATCCGGCCGACAGCTGACCTGATCCGCAGCGTCGATGTTCGGGTAAGCACGCTTGTCGGAATTGGTGGAGGCAACCGCCGCCAAATGGCCGCCCGCCGAAAAGCCCATTAAGCCGATCCGTTTAGGGTCAATATGCCATTCGCCGGCTTTAGAACGCACCAGGCTCATGGCGCGCTGGGCATCCATCAACGGCCGGTTCGGATGTTCTGGCCGCTTGGGCACGCGATATTTGAGGACGATGCCGGCAACACCGATCGAGTTGAGCCATTTGGCGACGTCGTAACCTTCGTGATCGATCGCCAGAATGCTGTAGCCGCCTCCCGGGGCGATGACGATGGCAGCGCCGGTGTTCTTCTCCTTGGGCGGCAAAAAGACAGTAATGTTGGGCTGGCTGACGTTGCTGATCTGCCGTTTGCCCTGGTCGCCCTTTATGCTTTCGGCGGCAATCTTCGCCCCCTCGCCAGGCACGGCTCCCGGATAAAGCGGCAACACCAGCGGCTGGTCGGCCGCCTGAGCGGTGATTGCTTGGCTGGAGATCAAGACGGCGGCCACGAAAAACATGAAGGTGCGCATGGGATCGAATATCCTCCTGGGTTGCGGCAGCGAAGCGTTGGCGGTGCTTCGTTTCCGATGGATATGATTTTCTTCTTTCACCGGGGCACAAGCAAGGGCCGTCCCCTAGCACACCGACACGCGAAACGTTTGGGGCTAGGTTCAAAGGCATCAATGGCAAAAAAATGGATGGCAAAAATATAAGCAAATGCATTTATTTTTTGCCGTCCATCTTTTTGCCATTGGTCTTTTTCGCGAGCCTCGAAAGGGAACCTTAAGCTCGCAATCGCGCCGCTTGTGGCTACTTTGAAATGCGTGAACGACAATAAATCGAGGACAAAAAATAAGACAAGGCAATTCATTTTTTGTCCTAGATTTTTTGTCCTTGGCCTTCGCCTGGACCACACCGGATCCCGCCCTCTTACTCATTGCCCTGACAATCGTTGCGTCAATTCTTAGGTAGGCATCAAGCCTCTCACGTCTCGCCTCCCTCAAATCCACTCGGCGCCCCAGCGAATAACTCATCACAGAAATTGCCTGCACTGGATCGGCTTGGCCATTGTGGCCCGGTCCGGGGAGCGCGCGCCTGGGAGTCCCCTCTCGTGTTAACCGAATTTACCAAGACCAAGATCAGTTTCATGCTCGCCCTTTTGGGGATGCTCTTCGCCCTGCACCCGGTGCTCAATCCTTTTCTGGAGTATGGCTATGACTATCTGGGCGTGTTCGTGAAAGTGTTCTACGCCTATACGCTGACGGCCTGCTTGCTCAGCTTGGGCGTCTATTTCTACGGCGTCGCTCTCATGACCGAGCAGCCGCACTCGTGGCTCGAACGGCTGGGGAATTCCGCCTACGCGCTGGCGATTATCGTGCCGCCGCTGTTTGGCGGCCTTTATATTTCCAGCATGCTGGCGCATGCGATGGATCAGTCGCACCTGGCCTGGGCCGCCCCTACAGTGGCGGCGGTTCTGGGTATCTGCTGGCTCGTGTTGTCGCAGTTGGCAGCATTGCTGTTCCGGCATCGGCTTGGTGAGCAAGATCGGCAAGCGAAAGTTGAGCAGCTTACGAAGCTCGAAGTGGCTTTGCTGGAAAGGGCTCGTTCGTTATTCAACAACGGCCATTACGATTTGAGCATCATCGAATCGGCGAAAGCTCTGGAGAGCAGGCTGCGGCGCGTCTTCCTCATCCGCAAGATGACGGTGGGCGATCGCGAAACGCTGGAACGGCTGGCCCGCCGTGCCATGCGCAAGGGCATCCTGCGCGAACCCGGCATCGAGTTGTTCAACGATTTGGAACGCGATTGCCGGATCGCCATGAGTAGTGAGCCGCTGACGAAAGAGGCGGCCATTCATGCTCTGAGCGGTATCCGGCACTTATTGGCCATCATTCCGCTGGGCACCAAGGATGGCGCTGCCTCGGCGGAAATGTTGGGGATTCCGGCGAAGTCGGCTATGAAGAAGCGCAGAGTCGAGCCGGAATCGATCATGATGGAGGCGCTAACTCCAATCGCGAGCGTCGAGGCGTTAGCCCGACGAGTAGTCATCAAAGCGTGACGTTAATTGTGCAGAGCGACCTTGTAGCTGAAGCATTACGTCTCTGCAAACGTGACGACTCGTCGGGCTTACGCCTCGACGCTCGCCAGTTTGTTTGCTCGCTCTTTAACGATCATCGGCAGCCCATGCCGCGGCCGCAGCGTCACGGAAGGAAGGATGTCGAGCTTAAAGCCGGGTACCGCGGCCAGTCGGAATCGCTGGGCAATAGCGGCCACGCACAGCACGGCTTCCATCGTGGCGAAATAGTTGCCGATGCAGATGCGCGGGCCTTCGCCGAAGGGAAAATAGGCGCACCGCGGCAGCTTGCGAGCCAGGTCGTTGTCCCAGCGTTCGGGGCGGAAAGTCATCGGATCGTCGAACCAGCGCGGTTGCGCTGCACTACCCATTGGGCAAACGAGACCTGCGATCCCTTCGGAATGTGGTAGCCCATTACCTCGTAATCGCAGGTTGCCTGGCGGCCAATGCTGGGCACCGGGGGATAAAGCCGCATGGTCTCCTTGACGACCCAATCCGTGTAGCGGAGCCGGGGCAAGTGAGCTCCAGTCGGCGGCTCGCCTTGCAGAACTTCGTCGATTTCTGCGAACAGTTTCGCCTCGGCTTCGGGATGAAGCGCCATCATGTAAAAGCAGAACGACAAAGCGATCGCCGTGGTTTCATGACCCGCCAGGAAAAGCGTCACCAATTCGTCGCGCAGTTGCCGATCAGTCATTTGGCTGCCGTCTTCATCGCGGGCGGCAAGTAAGCGTGAGAGCAGATCCTCGCCATCAGTGCGCCCTTCAGCCCGGCGCTGCCTGATGGTCTCGTACATGACGGCATCGAGTTCGCGGCAGGCTCGGCGAAAGCGAAAGTTCCTAGGGAGCGGCAACAAGGAAAAACCCGGAATGAGAATCAAGATATTCGCGAAATATTCGATCACCGTTTGCATGGCTCGGCCCACGCGGTCGGCTTTATCGACGACGCTGGTGCCCAAGAAGGCCTGAGCCGCGATTTCCATGGTGAGCCGGGTCATGTCGGCGTGGATGTCGCGCGTCTGTCCGGGTTGCCAGTCTTCGAGAATGTGATGCGCGGCTGCAGTCATGCCGGCGGCATATTTCTGCAGTTGATCGCCTTGAAAGGAAGGCTGAGCTAGCCGGCGTTGCCGCCGCCAAGTGTCTCCTTCGCTGGTGAGCAAGCCTTCGCCCAGCACGGCCGAGAGCATGCGCGTTCCCTTGTCCTTGATAAACAGGCGATGATCGCGGCGCAGAATCTGCTCGATCGCCTCGGGATGGCTGACCAGATAAAAGACCAACGGCCCCAGCCGCACGCGAACGACGTCGCCATGCTCTTGGGCGAAATCTTTCGCAAAATCGAGCGGCTGCCGCATGATCTGAAACATGTTGCCGAAGAGGAAGAACCCCGGCGGGCTTGGCGGTTTGCGAGTGGCGGTGGTCATGCGGAATCTCGGAAGTCGGTCGGAATCGGGAGTCGGGTATCGTAAAACGCAATGTTTTATTCTAGCTGCCGCGGTATGTCGAATAGCCATAGGGACTGAGCAAGAGCGGCAAATGGTAGCTGGTTCTCGATTCATCGATCCGCATATGTACCTGCACTTCCGGGTAGAATATCGGCAAGCCAAGCGTCAGGAAATAGGCGCCCGTCGCGAAGTGAAGCCGGTAGTCGCCCGCGGCCAATCGCGTTTCGGGGCTCACCAGATTTGGAATCCGGCCGTCGGCATCCGTCACGCCTTCAGCGAGCAGCTTCCAGCTGCCGTTTGCTGCCGAGTGCAAGCTGACTGTGATACCCGCAGCGGGAAGGCCGCGGGAGGTATCGAGAACGTGAGTGCTCAGGCGGGTCATAGTTTCTCCAAGCGCAATCGCGTTATTTTTGTTTGTTCGCCAGCGGCAATCGAAAGCTCGTCCGCCGGCGCATGCTCGAGACGATTGCGCAGAATCTCGAGTATTTCCGCCGCCCCTTTGCCGGTGGCGCAGACAATGAACAAGTAGCCAAACCGCTCTTCATAGCGCCGATTTCCATCGGCCAAAGCCCGTAAGACATCGTCTCTGGCCTCAACTACACCCGATTGTTCGCTGACGCACCAGTCGGCCGTTGTCGCGAACTTCTTACGCAAGAGGTCCAGGTCGCCAATGCGCGGATGCGCGGCAAAGGCTTGCAGCCAATCCTCGCGGGCGATAGTCGCGAAAGCCGCGTCCGCGGCGACGAACAGATCGGTGGGCGTGGCGAATGGCCGCAGTCCTGCCATCATTTCAGCCCAGCGCTGTGAGCCGCAACAACGCATGAACGCCGCTTGCGCTTCTGCGAAACTCAGCCCATTTAGCTGCGCCAGGTCGGCCATGAGAATCCTCGTTCCGTCCAGGCCGCTCGCTCGAGCAGGCAGCCCTGCGGCTCGCCCAGAATCGTGTCGTGTTCGAAAATCTTCTGGCCGCGAAGCACGGTCATTTCCACGCGGCCTTGGAGCGTGCAGCCGTGGTAAGGCGTCGCTTTGTGCCGATGGTGCAGCCTCTGCTGTTGCACGACGACCACGGCGTTGGGGTCAAAGACAATCAGGTCGGCGTCGCGTCCAGGCACGAGGGCGCCCTTGCGATCGTCCAAGCCGACAAGCCGGGCGGGATTGGCCGCCAGCAGCTTGGCCACTCGATTGGCCCGCACGACATGGCTGCCCTGGAGCGTTGTCCAAAAAGCCGGCAACAGCAGCTGCAAGGAGGCGATGCCTCCCCAGGCCAGACTCAAGTCGCCATCTTCCAGATGTTTCAAGGCAGGTGGCGCCGGCGAATGGTCCGAGCCGATGGTGTCGATTTCGCCAACTTCCACCATGTAGCGAAGGCAATCGCGCTGGCGCATGTCGCGAATGGGCGGAGCGCACTTGAAGCGTGTGTCGCCGTCCGCGATGCTTTCGGCCATGAAATACAGATAATGCGGACAGGTTTCCACCGTAATCGGCAGACTTGCTTTTTTCGCCTCGAGTAACAGGGGCCGAGCAGCCTCGGCGGCCGAAAGATGGACGATATGCACAGGACAACGGTAATCGCGGCAGAGTCTGATGAGGAGCCGAATCGCGGCAAATTCCCACTCGGGCGGCCTGGTCGCCAGGTAGGCTGAATAGCTTTTCGGGTGGTTCAGGAAAGCTGTTCGCACTTTCTCTGGCAATGGCCTGACCAATTCCGCGTGCACCAACAGGGGGACTCCCGCTTCGGCCAAAATCGGCATGACGGCGCGCAAGTCGGATTCCGTGGTGTTGGGGAACTCGTCGATGCCCGAGTGGCACAGGAACGCTTTGAAGGCGCAGACACCCGCGTCCAGCAGCGGCTTCACCTGCTGGGCGTTGCCCGGCACAATGCCGGCATGCAATCCGCAATCAACCCAAGTTTGGCCGGCAGCGGCCTGTTGCTTCAGCAACAATGCCTCCAGGGTTGTCGTTACGGGGCTGCTGTTGAGGGGCATGTCGGTCAGCGTGGTGATGCCGCCGGCGGCCGCTGCTCGCGTAGCCGAGTCGAAGCCTTCCCACTCCGTGCGGCCTGGCTCGTTGACATGGGCATGGGTTTCAACCAGTCCGGGCAAAACGAAATGCTCGCCGACATCCACGATCGGCCAGGATGCAGGGGTCGCGCCGTGCTCGGTTAGGCCAACGATCTTCTCGCCGCGAATCAGCACCGCTGTCGGCCGGCAGCCGTCCGGCGCAAACGTTGCGGCTTCGCAGCACCCACTCGGGCCCCGGGATTTCGTCTTCTGCTATCATCCAGGCAACCTGAAAGGAACCACTTCCCGAGGACACGCATGACCGTTGTACTTACCCATAATAGCTATGGAAAGTCGAGCGTTCGCCTCACCAAGGTGACGCGGCTGCCCGATCGCCACGAGCTGGCTCAATGGACCATCGACATCCAGCTCGAAGGCGACTTCGCGGAGAGTTACGCCACGGGGGACAACCGGAACGTGGTGGCGACCGACACGATGAAAAATATCGTGTATGTTCTGGCTCGCGATCAGGAACTTGCCGACCCCGAGAGTTTTAGTCTGGCTCTGGGCCGTCATTTTCTCGCCGACTATCCGCAGGTTGCCAAATGCCGCGTCGAGGTTCGCGTTGAATCCTGGCGGCACATCCTTGTCGAAGGCTCACCCCATCCGCATGCGTTTGTGGGCGAAGAGGGCGGGCGCCGAACCTGCACCGTCACGGTTACGCGTGCGGAACGATCGATCGCCGCGGGCATCGACGCGCTGGCGCTGCTAAAAACCACCGATTCGGCATTTCGCGGATTCCACCTCGATGCCTTCACGACCTTGCCGGAAGTGGACGACCGCATATTCGCCACGCTGCTGAAAGCGGGGTGGATCTATAATGCGGCGGCAAGCGATTGGAACGGCCATTACACGCAGATTCGCCAGACGCTTCTGCAAACTTTCGCGGAACACAAAAGTCTTTCCGCCCAGCATACTCTGCACGCGATGGGAGCTGCGGTGCTGGAGAGTTGTCCTGTTGTTGATGAGATCTCGCTTGCGATGCCGAATCGGCATCAGCTTCTGGTCAACCTCGTACCCTTCGGCCGCGACAATCCGAATTGCGTTTTCGTCGCGACCGAAAAACCGTTCGGATTGATTGAAGGGACGCTGCGGCGGTGTTGAATCAGTGGCAATCACGCTCCGCGTGATTAAGGATCGGGACCTCTTCTGAAAAAGTATCCAACGCGCCGGACGCTACGAATTCATCACGCGGAGCGTGATGGCCACTGAAGCGGCTGCAACGCTCGTGGTTTCACCACTGGAAATCCGCTCGCGGCGACAACGCGTTGGTGCGCCGGTGGAGGAACCATTCCGCCGACAGCCCTAACACTGCAGACAGATGCAGTATCAGTGACAGGCGCCACCACAACGTTCGTTGCATGTGAAAACCGCCGGCGATTTTCCCGGCATTGAGATCGACAATCTGCTGTTCCTCGGGCGTGTCGGTCGGCAAACGCAGCGTTGCCACCGCTTCTTGCACGACCGACCCCACAGCCGTTTCGAGCCCAAAGCCCCAGCTGCTCTGCGCGAGCACCAGCAACAAAGCTGCCGTTGCCAATCCCAGCGAGATCAACCAACGCCAGGGCCACAATCGTTCCATGAAGGCTGGCAAACGCAAACGGCCTGAGGTACTCAGCATGGGGGTTAACACGAACCCCAGCGCGGCCAAGGTAACCGCAACGTAGATCCACATTAAGGGATTCCAGGACATTTTTTCCGACAAGGTCTTTTCCTGATGAAAGACCTTTTCGCCAACGGCGTTGTAGGTGTGGCCGCCGTAGAGTGTTTGCAAAGCGCTTTGCGTGTACACCGCATGCCCGCCTGGATAAGCGCCGGCCCAGGAAAAAAACCAGAAAACTACGACTAGCAGCAATGCAATCGGCGCCACCAAGGCAACGGCCGGCGGGCGAATCATCAAGGTGAAATGGTGAATGTAGTCGGTTGCCGAAGGCGGCGGCGGGCCGTCCAGCTTTTCACGCCGGGGGGGTGGCGGCTGCCACTTCTGGTTTTTCCCGCTTGGGCTGCAGAGGCGGTGACACCGGCGTAGATTTGGTGCGACTTAAAGGAGGCGTCGGCTCCATTGAAATATTGAAGATCTCGGCTCCCGGGTCGATTGCGGAAGCAGGTCTGGAGGGCGCCGCGGCACTAGGAGCGGAAACGACGGGCGCGGCGGGGCCGTGCTCGGGAAGAGGCAAGGGTAAGCTTGGCGCCGGGAAGGTTTGATAGCAATTCCCGCAAGCCGTCGTTTGTCCTGCTTGTGCGTCGGGGACGGTTTGCATCTTCTGACAGAACGGACAGAGGACATTCATAGTCTTTTTTGCTCCACATGCTCCCGTATCGCCAGGGGCAAGCGACTCAACAAGTCGCTTGCGATCATACCCGCTTCGCCGAGTTCTTGGGCCACCAAATCTCCCGCACGGCCATGGAGGTAAACTCCCAACTGGGCGGCCGCGAAGGGCTCGAGTCCCTGCCCCAGCAAAGCGGCGATGACGCCCGTAAGAACATCGCCGGCGCCGCCCGTCGCCATGCCCGGATTGCCGCTGGTGTTCTGGTAAATCTGGTGACCGTCCGTAACGATGGTTCCCTGCCCTTTGAGTACCAGCACCACGCCGTTAGCTTTCGCATATTGCGAAGCCGACTCACGCCGGCTAGCCTGCACCGTTTTGATGTCATGGCCCGTGAGCCGAGCGAACTCGCCGGGATGGGGCGTCAATATGCGCGAGGCATCGGACTTCAGTGCCGCGTGGTTTTGGCCAATGGCGTTCAAGCCATCCGCGTCCAAAACCAACGGTCGATCGACAGTGGCGAGCAATGCCGTCACCACATCCGTCACCTCGGGGCCGCGGCCGAGACCGGGACCCAGGGCAACGACGTCGCTCGCTTCCGCCATGGACAGCAGCTCGGGAATGGCGGTGCGGCCGACTTGGCCGACATCGTCCTCTTGTAAAGGTGTCGTCATGTAGCAAGGATTGCCCACCGCCACTTCGGGGCGAATTGCCTGAGGCGTGGCGACGCGCACCAACCCCGCCCCGCCGCGCAGAGCCGAGCTGCCGCAGAGCACCGCAGCCCCCGACATGCCACGACTGCCGGCAATGACCAACACTCGGCCGAACGCCCCTTTATTGGCGTCGCCGGCCCGGGGCGGGAGGGGAGGAAGCTGCGTGCATTCAATGAGGGAAGCCATGTTCAAAACCTATCTGCTGGGCCAACTGTAGTTGGCTGGCTAGAATTCGTTGTATGCACTCAGCCGAGGATGAACCCTGGTATCGCGAAGGCCTGCGCTTCGAATGTACTCGATGCGGCAATTGTTGTACCGGCGCACCGGGATTCGTCTGGGTTTCGGCGGAGGAGCTTGCCGAATTGGCCCGTTTCCTCAACGAACCGATCGAAACCGTCCGCGGCCTGTACACCCGCGTGGCCTCACGCGGTCGCACTTTGCGCGAAAAGGCCAACGGCGATTGCATCTTCTTCGATCGCGCCCGAGGTTGTACAGTCTATTCCGTGCGTCCCCGGCAATGCCGAACCTGGCCATTTTGGGAAAGCACCGTTGAAAGTCCGGAGGCCTGGGAACAAACTCGGCGCGGTTGCCCGGGCGCCGGCTCGGGGGAATTGATTCCGGTGGAGGAGATCACGCGACGGATTCGGGTAATCAAGTTGTAAATCAATTGTCACCCCGAATGGGGTGAGATTGCAGAGCCCAGGGCAACGCCCTGGGTTTTCGGAAGTAAAAAGATTTACCCCGAAGGGGTTAGATAGCCGTACTGCATGCTGGCTATGCAACCCCTTCGGGGTAGGTCGGACAGGGGACTCTTACCCAGGATTACGCTTCGCTTATCCTGGGCTTTGCTATTTATCCCCTTCGGGGAAAAGAAAGAAGAACCGCAATTTCAAAACTTGCGATTCGGATTTACGAAAGGCCATAACCCCTCGTGCCGGAAACCGTCCATCAACAAATCATGGCCTTATACGATGAGGTCGATCGCGAGGTCGCGGCCGCGGGGCCCGTTTGCATCGCCAGCGGCCGCTGTTGCCGGTTCAAGGAATATGGCCACGTGCTCTTTCTGAGCAATCTGGAAGCCTCGGTCCTGCTGGCCGACGCCCCTGCTTACGAGACGCCGGTCACTGCCGACTTCTGTCCGTTTCAGCGCGACAATCTCTGTACCGCCCGCGGGCCGCGGCCGCTCGGCTGTCGTGTCTATTACTGCGATCCGACCTATCAAACCCGAGCGGGCGAGATCACCGAAAAATACCTGGCTCGGCTGAAGGCACTAGCCGAACAATCCGACATCGACTGGCGCTGTGCGCCGCTACACCAGTTTCTGAACAATCCGCAAGATGCTGAATTATCCTCATGAAAGTGGGAGAAGAAGCATGTCCGCGCACATTCCCGTTTTCGCAATTGGCCTGGCTGCTTGTCTCTCCTTAGGATCGGATTGGCCTCAATGGTTGGGGCCTACCCGCAATAACGTCTCATCGGAAATCATCGCTCCATGGTCCGGCGCACGACTGTTCATTGGCGGCTGGCCGTCGGCGAGGGCAATGGCGGCCCCGTCGTCAGCAATGGCCGCGTCTATCTTCTGACCAAGGTTAAGGGCAGGGACGCCGAGGAAGTGCTGGCACTGGATGCCGCCAGCGGCAAGGAAATCTGGCGCACAGCCTACGATCATCCGGAATTCAAGAGCATGTTCGGCAACGGCCCCCGGAGCACGCCCACCGTCGTGGACGGCAAGGTCTACACGATGGGCATCACCGGCATTCTGTCCTGTTTCGATGCCGGCGATGGCAAGATTTTATGGCAGGCTAATCCTTCTGAGGAATTCAAGGCGTCACGTTTGGTATTCGGCTCGGCGGTATCGCCGCTGGTCGAGGGGGGCAAGGTTTACGTTATGGCGGGCGGGAAGGGAGGCGTAATCGCCGCTTACGACGCGGGGACGGGCAAGGTCGTTTCGTCCGACAAGAAAGATCATGCCAGTTACTCTTCACCCATCGCCATTGGACAAGGCGCCGACCGAGAGATTATTTTCCTGGCCCAGTCGGGCATTGTTGCCCTTAGCCCGGGAGACGGCACGGTGCTCTGGCGAGCGCCGCTTGTCGATGGGCTCATGGAAACGTCGTCCACTCCGGCAATCTGCGGCGACGTGTTGTTGGCCAGCTCGATCACGTTCGGCGCCATGGGGGTGAACTTGAAGAAAGTGGATGGGAAGCAGGGCAAAAAACTTTGGACGAACCCCGCGCTTACCTGTTATTTCGCGACGCCTGTCGCCGTAGGAACGGACCATTTCTACGTAGTGACTGGCACCAAGCCTCCCGCCCTTATCACGGTAGCCACGCTGCAGTGCGTCGAAGCGAAGACCGGCAAGGTCCTTTGGAAGCGACCTAAAGTCGGCAAATATCACGCCTCACTCATGCGCACCGGCGACGACAAGCTCTTGATGCTTGAAGAAGCCGGCGACCTGGTCCTGCTTCAACCCGACCCCAAAGAATATCGCGAACTGTCCCGCACCAAAGTCTGCGGCGAAACCTGGGCCCACCCGGCCCTCGCCAACGGCCGCTTCTATGTGCGCGACAACAAGGAGATGGTTTGCTTTTCGTTGGGGAAATGACGAGGCGTTGGTTAGCCGCGAGTCAAGGACGAGCGTGGACTTCACACTCACTGCGCAACGTCGATTCTCGGGAACGTGCCGGCCGCGCTCGTCTTTGACTCGCGGCTAACCGAGTTCGAGTCGCCTTTAGTCAGGCTTAAAACTTGACCCCCAGCGGCACCGCCAGTTTGTGCAGCGATTCCATCAGGCTGGTGAATCCCGCGAAATCGAGCGATTCGGCACCATCGGACAGTGCCCGATCGGGTGTCGGATGGATTTCGATCAGCAGGCCGTCCGCGCCCGCAGCCATTGCAGCCTTTGCCATCGGCGGCACATAATCGCGCTTGCCGGTGCCGTGGCTGGGATCGACCAGCACCGGCAAGTGTGAAAATCGCTTCGCAGGCTGGGATGACGCCCAGGTCCAGCGTATTGCGGCTATGATCTGAGAACGTTCGCACGCCTCGTTCGCACAAAATCACTTGGTAGTTGCCGCCGGCCATCACATACTCGGCCGCCATCAGCCATTCTTCGAGCGTGGCCGACAAGCCGCGCTTCAGCAGCACCGGTTTCGATGTTTTGGACACGCGTTTCGAGCAGGCTGAAATTCTGCATGTTGCGCGTGCCGATCTGAATGACGTCGGCCGCCTGCTCCACGGCGGCGGCGTTGTTCGGTGTCCATCAATTCCGTGACTATGCCGATGCCAGTCTTCTGGCGGACCCGGGCCAGAATCTCCAGTCCCTTCGATACCCATTCCTTGGAAGGCGTAAGGGCTCGTGCGCGGCTTGAATGCCCCGGCTCGCAAGAGTTGACGCCCTGTTTGCGAGGAACTCGGCCGTGCGCAGGATCATCTCCTCGTCTTCCACCGAACAAGGGCCGGCGATGACCGCGAAGCGTGCCGGGGCCGAATTCTCCCTGCGGAGTGCGCACGATGGTGTCGGCCGGATGCATCTCCCGGCTGGCCAGCTTGTACGGCTTGGTGACGCGAATCAGTTCGCGGACTCCGGGCAATACTTCGAGCGTCCGCGAATCGACGGCGGCAATATTGCCGGTGATGCCAATGGCCGTGCGCGTCGCGCCCGGCATGGGATGCGGCGTCAAATTCATGCGGCGAATGGCCTCGACCACTGCCTGCACCTGCTCCGGAAGAGCATCGCTATGCATTACAACCAGCATGAGATTTCCTTTCGAAGGCCCGGCGGTTCTCAAAATCCGAAATCCGAAACTCGAAATCCGAAATGAATACAGTCAAGGATGCTCGCGGTTCGCTTGGCTGTAAGAGCTATGGGATTTCGGGCTCGTCTTTCTGATTTCAGGTTTGAAGTTTCGTGCTTTCCGACATCGGGGTTTCTTTCGGATTTCGGATTTCGGATTTCGATTTTCGATTTTCGGATTTAGCGGGCCAACAGGCTCGATAGAGATCTCGAATCGCCCACGGGGCCAGGGCGGCGCCCATCGAGAGCATGGGAACGAGCAGGATCCCCCAATA
>CAVVHZ010000010.1:0-30736 GCA_963748025.1 uncultured Gemmataceae bacterium | reverse complement strand
AAGGCACAGTAAATGCTGTTCCCGATTGCACCGAGCGGGCGAAGGATTGGAATGGCGGAAATAAAGGGCCAAAAACCCGCCAAGCCCAGCGACCAGGGCGGGCACGACCAAGAGCAAGGCTCAAAAAATCATCGTTGACGGAGACATCGACCCTTCTCTACTCAACCCTGGCTTGCGAATCGCTCCGAGAAGACCGGGCGAGCGATGAACTCTGTGTAAGAAATGATAGTGCTCTAATGGTTAGAGATTCGTGGGATTGACGGGAACAAGTTTCGGCAAAAAAATCGGCTTTCACACGCGATCGGAAGCTCACATTTGTTCAGGGGAGGATTTCAGCAGCCGCATTGCCATTGACGTGCTTCACACAAGAAGCGGTGTGCAGCAAATGATCTGAACGCTTACTTCGATAGTAACTCCAGGCATCGCCATAAGGAGTCCCTTCGGGCGAGTGCAGAAAGAGTCCTTGATAACCCCACTTGCTCTCGATCGATGGCAGGCTGCTTTCCACCACGGAGGCCACGCAACCGACGTGCACGATTCCGGCATCGTCACGATAGACAACGAGATCGCCCGGCCGAGCCTCCGCTACAACCTGGTAGCCGTTATCGTCAAGGATATGTTGAACGTCGCGGCACTGAATCCAGCTGTGCGGCGCCAGTAAAACCCAGCCGGTGCAATTCAAATCGGAGTTGGCCTCTGCCAAACGGATCGCCGAAAGGGCACCGGCGTATTTTCCATGGGCAGTCCCTGTTCGCCTGCAATCGCAAATGAACCGGCTTTGCCCGATGGGATCGCATAAATGGGAGTTCTCCGCCCCCGCGATCCGTGAAGGCCGAAATGTCAGATGCTTCAATGAGATCGGCCTCCGGATAGTCCTTGATTTGGTCGAACGAACCGGGTTCGGGCGTGACCATCACGTCGAGTTCCCAAAGCGACCCCGCCAACAGCAGCGGACTGATCGCCATGAGCAAAAGGCCCCAGCCTCGGGCGTTGTGAGGGCAGCTAAGTTGGCCACGGCCCGGTTTGCCAACGTCCTAGCGACGGCAAAACATGCCGTCATTTGAATCGCGATGAGGAACCCGCAGAGAGTGGGGGATCAACCAAACGGCCCTGAGAAATGGGCCAACCTACTGCCAGGGCACGCCCAATGCAAACAGGACGCCGGCGGTGGCCAATTGAACAATTGACCCAAGATATTCGGATTGGCCAGCCGCCAAGCGGCACAACCGCCCAACGCCGCAACCAACCCGGGAACCAACAAGAGAGCAGAGGACTTGAAGAAGGAATGCCGTTACAGGAGAAGACATGAACCAACCCTGCAATTCTTGGCAACAATCATCGTGCTAAGACAAACGGTAGAGCCAGTGGCCAACCTAACGCAGAGCCAATTAGAAACGGGTGAGAAAATCGTGAAAAATGACGGTTATGCAAACTCAAGGCGCTGCTGTCCACACAGACGATGATTTTGGCAATTTGGCGAAAGTAACCAAGCTGGATTCTCCGATGGAAAAAAGGGGGTGTCTTTCTCAGTTCCTGATTGGATCTGACGTGCCGCCGAGCATCCGACGACTCATCGTGCTAGCGACGTTGGCGTTGCTTGGTTCGGTTGTATGGGCAGTGGTCGGCAATTCGCCCTGCGGCCCTCCGGGAACCGGCTGCCGGGATGCCGTGTTCGTCGCTGATGGCGCCGGAGATTTCCGAGCAGCTTCCCTTCCGTCGATCGCGTGGTGCACGACAAAGGAGTTTGGTACTGCGTAGAGCCGATTGCCTGGTCTCACGGCTACGGCCGGATCTTGCCGATCAGCTCGATCGCCAGAATGCCCGCAGACGGGGCACTGCTGGCCCAGGAATTGTGCCAGCGAGAACAAGCTGCTGAACCGCAATGCCGCATCTTTCTGTTCAGCACATAGTGCAGGTTCGCTGGTGGTTCTCTCGGCGGCTGAAGCCATGCCGACCGACTCGATCGAGCGAGTGGTCCTTTTGGGGCCGTCAACTCGCTCGGATTACGATCTCGCCGAGCTTTGCGCCAGACGCGACGCGGCATCAATGTTTGTTGCCCCCAGCCCCGATCGCGATTTCTATGTTCGCGGCACGGGCATGCTTTGCTGCTTGTCGTCATGGGAGAATTGAGCCGGCGGGCCGGTCAGGTCGGATTCGTGCCGAAAATTGAATCGGAAGAGGACGCGCAGCTCTCTGTGGCGAACTGCGCCTCATCCCATGGGACCCTGCCTTCAGCGAGACCGGCAACGGCGGCGGCCACGATGGCGGCTATCAGCCGGAGTTCTTAAAATAAATACGTGCTGCCCATGATGCAGCAATGAGGAATCTCAACTCCGCGGGGGCAGGGCTCCGCTGAGCAACCCATACGTTTCGGGTCGGCGATCGTTCACGCGATCGATTTCGATATTCTCCGGGAACGTGGACGATGCGTTTTTGCCGCGCGCGGCAGGATCGATTTCCGCCGCCAAGATGGCGGGACGATCGTGTCGCAGACCCCTAGCAGGTCGCCGGTGCAGTCGTGGATCCGACTCTGCCCGATAAATGGAAGCCGGCTTCATCGCCAACCCGATTTACCGCCATGTAGAAGACGCGATTCTCCAAAGCCCGCGCCGCCGCCAAATATTGAGCAGTACATAGAGCCTTGGTCGGCCAATTCGTGGGCAAGAGGATCAATCGACGCCCATGAGGGCCAGCACGCGACGTTTCGGGAAAACTGCCGTCATAGCAGATGTTGATGCCAACGCGCAAGCCGCCCAGGTCGTGAACGGCCAGGGGACGGTTGCCGGGCGTCACGAAACGATCCACGCCAAGAAAAGGGAGATGCAGCTTGCGGTAGCTGTGGAATTCCCCTGCGGGGCCCACCAAGGCGCACGAGTTAAAGAGTCGCCCGGTTGGCCTCGTCCTTTTCGAGCATGCCCAGCACCGCCCAGATTCCGAGAGCCTTTGCAGTCCTGGCTCAACTCCCGCGTCGTGGGGCCGGGAATGCTCTCGGCGTGAGGCCAAGCCTGTTCCTTGCTGGCGAAGCCATAACCTGAAAGAGCACAAGTCGGGAAAGAGAACTAGTTTCGCTTCCAGTGCGGCCGCTTCGCGCAAGGCGCGTGCGGATTTCTGCCCAGTTGGCGGGCGTTTGCCCCAGTCGGCAATCCATCTGAACGCCGGCGATTCTCCATGTGCTCATTGGTGGTTCCGGGAGAGGGGCGATTCTTGGCTGAGTTCTCAAGTATAGGATATGTCTCGTAATGCAGGTCGAGCATCGTTTTCAAAGCATTACGAATACGTTCGAAATGCCCCGGAGGGGCCTGGGAATGTAGTCACGGGTGGAGCGGCGCAGCGGCGAAGCCGCTTGCACGCGGAACCCGTGGATCGTAATCGCATCGCGTCATGCTTGCCCCGGCAGGGGCAACGGCGACCTGCCTATAAGCGCGGCAAATCGAAACACTGTGATAATTGACGTTTCCCGCCGCCCCTCGCGGGGCGGAAGCGTACGGGTTTGCTCCACGGGTTTCGCTGCGCTACACCCGTGGCTACGTCCCGGAGCCCCTACCGGGCAAAGGAAATCGCCCGACTTCCTCACGGCGTCTTCGCCTCTGCAGCCAACACGCCCACCTCGATTCGTGTCGGCTGTGTTTTGGAACGATAAACCTTGTGCGTCGCCTTCACGAAATCCGAGTCATCGGCCACATAGATATTGGGCACATATTTTTGCGGGTTGCGATCCACCAAGGGAAACCAGGTGCTCTGGATCTGGATCATGACCCGGTGTCCTTTTTGGAAAGTGTGCAGCACATCTTGCAACGGCAACTTGACGCCAGTCGGCTGGTCGGCCACGAATGGCTCGGGCTTGTCTGGACCATTGCGAAACCGGCCGCGGATGACTTCGCTGCGCACCATCATTTCGTAGCCGCCCATGTGTTCGCCAGTTTCATCCCCAAATGGTCTCTCGGCCCCCGTTCGGAAAAAATCGATTAATTTTACTACCCAGTCGGCGTCGCCTTGATTTGTGGACACGCGAAGATCGGACAAAGCGGGCCTGCGAACGTGAGGTCGTTCTCCAGCACGTCGGTTTGGTAACTCAGTACATTGGGTCGGTGGCTGGCGAAACGCTGATCGTCGGTCATATATTCCTTGGTCATGCCGATGGCGATGGCTTCGGTGTAGGGCACCGGCTTGGCCGGATCGCTTACGAATGCATCGGCTGATAAATCCTCGTCCGCAGGTGGTTCGAACGCCAGCTTGCCGCCAGCACGTACATACAGATTTTTCTTCTCGGTCTTGGCCGGCGGCCAAGCGTCGAACTCGTGCCACTTATTGGCCCCTGTCTCGAACACGTATGCCTCCGGAAGCTCCTGAGGCCCCTTGTTGTCGAGGAAATGTTGAAAGAAGCGGAATTCGATCTCTTTCTGATCGAAATCGGACGTCTTGTCCGCGAAAGAGACATTGCCCAGGCGATCGCCGCCGCCACGGCCGCCCAGCCGCCATGACGCCACGGCCCCATCACGAGGATATTGAAGATCCCTTGATTCTGTTTTTCGATGGTTTTATAGGTATTGGGCGCCCCATAAAGGTCCTCGGCATCGAACCAGCCGCCTACGGTCATCACTGCGGGGGCGACATGGTTCAAATGCGGCAGAAGGTAGCGACTTCCAGAATTCGTCGTAATTGGGATGTTCGACTCATCTGATTCCAGAAACCGATCTTGTCTTTGAAATAACGATCGTTGGCGTGTTTGAGTCCGCCCATCTCATAGAAGAATTGATAGCCAGTCTGGCGTTCCATGGTTGATGCCCGGGTGGCCCTGCGTGGTCGGCCCTGGACGCGCTTGTCCGAAAGAAGATAGGAAGTTGAAAGCGTGGGGCCGGAACAGTGCCTCGTGATGGTGGAAATCGTCGTACCACCAGTCGGCGATGGGCGACTGCGGCGAAACGGCCTTCAAGGCGGGATGGGCGTCGATCATCCCGGCGGAGCAATAAAAGCCGGGGTCAGAAATTCCATATTGACCAATCCGGCCATTATGGTTTTTCACGTTTTTGATGAGCCACTCGCACGTATCGTAAGTGTCCGTGCTTTCGTCGATATCCTTGTTGGTTTTCTTTTTTGTCCAAGTGCGGCCTCATGTCGACGAATTGCCCTTCGGACATGTAGCAGCCGCGCACGTCCTGGTTGACGAAAATGTATCCTTCGTCGCTAAAGAACTGGCTGGGTCCCAACCGCCCGCGAAGCATTCGGACCATAGGGAGAGACACTATAGGGCGTGCGATTCATGAGTATGGGGTATTGCCTGGACATATCCTTGGGCGTGTAGATGGACGTAAAAAGCTTAACGCCATCGCGCATGGGGATGAGGACTTCTTGCTTGGCGAGCGCTCGCGAATGGGAGGCAGCGCCGTTCGAATGCGTCCCTGCCCCTGAGCCTGTTGCAAGCCCTGCGGCAAGAGAATCAAGACAACCAGTACGCAAGCACGTAAAGAAGAAAACTTCATTATTGGTTCCTTCGATGTTACACAAACCGTCCCAAGCACTCGTTCCCCTACCCCTCGTTTCCAAACTCCGTTTGGGAACGCCCTCCTCGAAACTCTGTTTCGCGTCCATCCAACTCCCTTCACTCACTTGCCGGCGGCGGTGGATGCGATCCCCCCTGCTTTTGCTGAAACTGCTGCCACGATCGCGTCAACGTCGTGAGAAACCCCGGCACTTGCGGCGCCGACAGATAAACCCGACAAGAAACCGCCGAACGCGGGTAGAAATTGGTGATAAAATCAAAGGCAAATTCGGCCGGCGTGTGGGCAATCATCACCGCATTGGCATAGACGCCGCTCATAATCTCTTCCGGTAACTTCAGCTGGGCATAAATCTCATCGATCGGCGCCGGGGGTGGCGGATTGGGCGGCACCGGCAGGGCTGGCGGTGGGCCGAACCGCGCCTGATACCCGGCCAGATTTTCGCGCATCGCCGTGATGAGGCTGGGCACCAGCGATTGGGGCAGAACCACGCGCGCGACGATTTGGTGAGGCGACGCCATGCGCAAGGCGAAATCGAGCACGAACTCGTGCGATCCTTGCAAAATCATTACGCCCGTGCTGAATACCCCCCGGCCGACTTTCTCGGGAACGCGAGCGCTGACGTGGGTGTGTTGCACTTCCTGCGAAAAAGGCTCATTCGGTTCCTTGGGAGTCCCCTCGGAGCTCGAGCCGGTATCTGAACTCATGGTGGTTCCATTCTCCTTAGCTTCAGTTCGAAAAACGTGATTCGTGTCGCCGGGCCGGCGATCTGTTCTCAATCTTCCTCGAAGAACGGCGTCAGGCTGGAGCGCACAAGATTCATATCGGGTTGCTGCCCAGTCAAAAGCCTCGCCTGCAAAGCAATATGTTCCGGCAAAAGCTGACGCGGATATACTACGCCGCAACCCCGGGCTTTTGCTCCCCGAAGGAAGGCAGTCGGTCGCGGAGCGGTCAAATCCATGACCACCATGCCGGCTTTCAGATAGCCCGGGTGCAGGCCAGCTTCCCCGGTTGCAGTCTTTGATTTCACCTGATCGCGTTCGTCATCGCAAACCACTATCGCATCGTGCATCGTGCTGTAAAGAGCTTCCCACTGCACGAATCGGCATTCCAGAGCCTGGGCCAATTGCTGCGCCGCATTTTTGTGATGGCTGGCGACGATAATGCGAGCGTCCCGCTCGCGAGCGGCATGGCCAATCGCCCGGGCGATTGCGTTGACGCCAACGATCATCAGAATTCGGCCTTGCAAGGGCCTCTCGCTTCTCGCCTTTTCGGCAAGCGCACTTTCCAGGGCCGCATAATCGTTTTCGACGTCGTGTTATGGCCTACCCAACCGTCTTCTCCGGGCAATAGAAGATCGACGGCTCGAGCGGTGGCAGCTTCAGGCGTCAGCGTCGATGCCAAGCTCACGAGGGCTTCCTGATGCTCGGCATCCACCACGACGCCAGCCAATTTCACCGCGTCCATTATCTTGCGAAAAATGGGCAGCGAACCGAGACCCAAAGGCAAGCAGCGCACCGGCGACTTTTGCTGAGACAGGAGGGCGTTGAAAGCTGCGACCTTGGCAGTCTCTTGTTCGCCGAAGCCGGTGACGCCGAGAAAGCGCGTGCCTTTTTCGATCTTGTCGTAGTGATAGGTATCGCGCAGCTCCCGGACGCTCGGCTGCCCCGGATACGCTTCCATGCCTTTTTCGAGAGCGGCATAAGTCCACGGAGCGCCGATTTTTTTGCCGAGCACGCTCAGCATGATTCCGGGCTTGCCTATCCCCACAACGACGGTCGGGATCGTTTGGCGAGCCACGATTTGCAAGAGCGGCCAGGCTTCTTCGGGCGTGCGGGCATTGATGACCAATTTGATGACGTCGGGATTTTTGCTTTGACACTCGCCGTAGATCTCGGCGATGCCGCGAGGGGTTTCCTGCAAATTTATGTAAGTGATGACGCGTTTGGCAGGCGGAAAGCGGCGGATTTGATCGGCGACATCGAGCTCGATTTCGACATAATCGGCTTTGCCGACGATGCACTGACGAAGCAACGTCAGCCGTTCCTCTTCGCTGCCCGAAAATTGGCCGCCGTCTTTGGGCCGGCGACAACTCATGACGATCGGCTTGGGCCTGTGCTCCAGCAGTTCAGATATATCGGGCGTTTTTTCGAAGCAATCGAGCCGCACTTCGATCAAATCGCATTGCTTGCTGGCATTGAGCATGTCGGCAAGCGCCATGCGGCGGGAAGCCTGGGCTATCGAAATGCAAATCATGGCGGTCTTCCCGAACGGAACCAAAGCCCGGGATCGAGCAACACAGCGTGCCTATCTTAGCCCAAGTCCGCCCAGCGGGCGAGGGAAGAAAGATGAAGGGCGAGGGACTTAATAATCGTGCGTGATTCGGCAGCAACATGACTGGGATTGGGGCTGCATCCATATGGGCGTCTCTAGCGCAGCCTCCCACGTTAGTGGGGGGAGTTTACGGCTAACTCCCCCCACTAACGTGGGAGGCTCGCTGAAGACAAAGCTCGTTCTTGCCAGTGCGGTTCGCGCTCCGAATTCATGCACGGTCATTTAGGATCCTGCTCAGGGTGCTGCAGGAGCGACGAGTGCTCCCGCAGGATGTTTTGGCCGGTCTCCCGACCGAGCCACGGCCAACAAGGAGCCCGGCCCAGGTCGCCCGCGGATCACTTCGCGATGTTGTGGCCGGTCTCCTGACCGTGCCGCGGCCAACGAGGGATCCGGCCCAGGTCGCCCGCGGATCACCTCTTCGCCGTTAGCTTTTTAATCACCGCGGGAACATCCTTTTCGTTCACGGACCGATACCCGAAACTGGCGGCCACCTTCCCTTTCTCGACTACCACGGCCGTTAGATGAGCATCGCCATTGATGGCCCATCCGTCCGGGCCGCTCTTGTCGCCCGGGAAGACCGTGAAGGTCGTTTGCGATAGCTTCAGGGCGTCTCTCGCTTTGGGCACATAAGTTTTGGACATTTCGACATTGTCGGTGAGCCAGACGACGACGATCTGCACATCTTCTCGATTCTTGGCCAGGTCCTGATCGAGCGTCCGCAGAAACCGAGCCACGGGACGATCCCATTTGTCGGCTTGCACGAAGACAAAAACGGTAGGCTTATCTCCTCGTTGTGCAGTGACGTCAACTTCCTTATCCGCTTCATCCTTCGTCAGTGCCACCACCTTGCAAGCCTTGGCGGCGCTCCCCGCGGCCGGCCCCGATTCAACCTGCCCCAGAACCACGCCCGGCAACAAAACCACCGCCCCCAAAACGAAACCCATCTTCATAAAGCTCCCCTCCCTCTGATTCATCCCTCATCCTTCATCCTTAGAATTCAAACACCCTCAACCCCAGCAAGCACCCAAACACAAACACCCCAATCCCAACCAACACCCATATTGTCGTGGCCCCCCGGCGACCGAGGACCTCGGAATCGGACAGCGAGCCGTGCCAGTTCCACCAAAAGAGTCCATAAAGACCGCTCGAAATGCCATCGGTGAAGCCGATGATCTTCTCGAGCCACTCCAATTCCAGCAATCCAATCGCGAGGAACCCGAGACCCGCGCTTAAACTTGATGCGGCTTGCCATGCAACCCTCCAATCGAACCCATGCCGAACTATCCCGATCACGAAACAAGCGATGCCGACGATCGCCATCGCGGCGAGGAAGCCAAGCGCAATAGGGCTAGTTCCCGGCGTCGAATCTTTGTCATCGGGGTCAATTCGCTTGCGCCTACGCGGGCTGGAAGAATCCGTCTTGTTCTTAATGGGCATGGTGGCACCTGGTGCTATTCGAGCAACGGGACCGTTGCGGAGATTGCTGAGGATAACCAGGCGCACCCGGCCGAGACAAGTAGGCATCTGGAGAAGCGTTCAACGAATCAACATTTATTGGCAGGGACCTGCACGACCGTCAACTCCCCCCACTTACGTGGGAGGCTCGCTTCACACCGCCCCGCCCACTTGCCGCCTGCACCAAATTCAAATGCCGGCCGCCAACCTGGACTGTAGCGATAGCGCCGCTGTTGAATTCGAGGAAGTCGGCTTCGACGCCGTCGCTGAAGATCACGCCGTTTTTGGGCATTTGCGAAATCACCACCAGAGGCGATTCTGCCTTGATCGTGCCGCGCACCATGCTGGCGCCTGTGGCGCGGGTTTCGAAGGGCTCGCGCACGTGGAAGACTAACGATCGGGCAGTTGGCTCAAAGCGGTAGTGCGTACGTGCCTTCTCGATCGCTTTCGGCGCTGCGAAAGCCGCCATCTCTCCCGCAGCACCGGCCAAGATCGATCGATGCCAGCCCGATGAGCCAGCGCCCGTGGAAATGATGATGCCGGATGAAGATTGAGCTTCCTGGTGGTCGCCCTGCTTGAGGATATAGCGAGCCGAAACGTGGGTCTTTTGGCCGATGAACAGGTCGTTGACGGCAAAAAGCGACCGGCCGTCGTTGAGAGTTGCCTGAGCCATGGTAACTGCCTGCGTAGGAGCATGGCCTTCCAGAGCCTTGGCAATAACCACTTGCGCCTTGTCTACCGTGAACGGAATCAACACGCCGTCCATTGTGGCGGGGTCCGGATTGAACGCCAGCAAGGGCTGGGCGTCGAGGTACTTGGCCGTGTTGACGACCAAGCCGTCCGGGCCGAGAGTGATGGCCAGATCCTTGCGGCCGAAGGTAAACGTGGGAAGAAAGGAGCGTTCGATCCACTGCGTCCGCACCCGGGAGCTCGCAAGCGCCTGGCGCAATGCGGCCGCCGCGGCATGATAGATCTGGTGACTCGTCTCATAGACGGAAAAGTCACCACCCAGCGAGGTGATATAGAAGCGGGCCTGATCGCGCGTGTTGAAACGCTCGATCAATTCCTCCACCTGCGTCTTTTTGCTGATGACAACAATTTTGTCGAAGGCACTTTTCAAGGCGTCAATCCTTTGGGGCCGCAGCGGCGCCAGCGCGATTATCCATCTCCGTGAGCAGCGAAGCGAGCACCTCGCTGCTGAGGTTGAGGTTGCCGATGCGTTGAGCATTCACCCCCAATTCGTTGACGGCCAGAGCTAAGACCGAGCGCGGCCCCATACCGGAATAGAGAGCCAGTTCCTGCTTCTTGGCCGCCACACGATGGCTCGCCTCCAGCTCGGCGGCCTTGCCTCGGTTTTCTGCTTCGCGCAATTGATTCTCGCCCTGCAGGTCGATCAGCTTCTTTTTCTGTTCCTCCAAGGCAATTTCGCTGCTCAACTCGTTCTCCTTGATCTTGCGCTCTTCCTGAACGGCCGCGGCACGCCGAGCATAAATGGCCTCGTCTGCCTTGCGCAGCAGCGTCTCGCGATATTCCGCTTCGAGTGCTTGAGCAACTTCAGGAGTCGGTTTGGCCGCCACGAAGTAGACGCTCAGTAAGTTGACGCCCAAGGGTTCGAGGAGACGATTTTCCGCAATCGGCCTGCTCAGGTTAGCCGCGATCGCTTCGTACTGGCGAAGCACTTCTTCGAGCGAACGCTTCTGAAGCTCGCCGCGCGTCGCCATTTGAATCACATTGGAAATCCGTTGCGAAAGCCGATCGGGATCCTCCGATTTGTAGGTGCCAGTCCTGGGATCGATCGTGAAATTGAGCAGCTCTGCCGCCTGTTTCGGGTTCTGGATGCGGTAGGTGAATTGACCTTGGATGGTAACGGCTTGGAAATTATTCGTAACTTCGTTGAACACGAAATTGGCATCGCGGCTGCTCGTCGGCACCGCCACTATCTGCGTGTTGTGCTGCAAGTAGTAGAAGGCGAGTCCCGGGCCTTCGCGGACCAATCGGCCGCTGCTGTAGCGCATCACGTAATCGGTGGGCTGTCCCTTGAAGAAGCCGATGTTGAGCATGCGAGAAACCTTTGCGTTCGAGAGAAGCATTCGGGCCGACTGGAGACTTTACTAGGAGACAAGCCATTTTGGAAGCAGTTGCTGACGCACCACGTAGGTGGTCCCTTTCGTGAAAGACCCAGGCAGAAGCCGATCGAAGCGAACCTTAGCTGTTTGTATATGGCTCGCTCGGGAACGATGTGCTTGGCATTCGATTTGCTGAATATTGCTCTTATTCTCTGTGAAGGTGTGGCCAGCCATCGCGAATGCCACCTCGCCTGTAAAGGAGTCTCAGGCTAATGACGGAACGAACGGAAGTGGTTGTCGTCACGGGCGCTTCTGCAGGTGTAGGCCGGGCGACGGTACAAGAGTTCGCCCGCAAGGGGGCTTCGATCGGCCTGTTGGCACGCGGCCAAGCTGGGCTCGAGGGCGCTCGGCGGGACGCAGAACGCCTAGGAGGCATAGGTCTGGCAGTACAGACCGACGTAGCCGATCCGGAGCAAGTCGAAAACGCTGCTAATGCCGTCGAGGCGAAATTTGGTCCAATCGACATATGGGTCAACGACGCCATGTGTTCGGT
Source organism: uncultured Gemmataceae bacterium (assembly GCA_963748025.1). GTDB lineage: Bacteria > Planctomycetota > Planctomycetia > Gemmatales > Gemmataceae > CAVVHZ01. Next base: position 18,830 of record CAVVHZ010000010.1, on the reverse strand, counting down.
CTTCTCGCCTGTCAAGGAAATGACGCCTGCCGAGTTTAAGCGGGTAACCGAGGTGACCTATCTCGGCTTCGTGTACGGAACGTTGACGGCCCTGCGGCGCATGTTGCCGCGCGATCGGGGCGTTATCGTCCAGGTAGGTTCTGCTTTGGCCTATCGAGGCATTCCACTGCAGTCAGCCTACTGCGGGGCCAAGCATGCCATCCAAGGCTTTACGGAGTCCCTGCGCTGCGAATTGATCCACGATAGAAGCAACGTCAAAGTCACCATGGTGCAGATGCCGGCTCTGAACACTCCCCAGTTCAACTGGGTAAAGAGCCGTTTGCCACGGAAACCTCAGCCCGTTCCGCCGATCTTCCAACCTGAAGTGGCTGCCCAAGCGATTGTGCATGCCGCGCACCACTACCGGCGCGAGTGGTTCGTGGGCGGTTCCACGGTTCTCGCCATTCAAGGAAATAAAGTGGCCCCAGGCTTTGGCGATTGGTATTTGGCCCAGCAAGGCTATGGGGCGCAACAATACGATGGAGCTGCAAACCCCAACCGGCCCGACAATCTCAACGATCCCGTCGATGAGCGGGTGGATCACGGCGCACACGGCGATTTCGACAGTCGAGCCCATGCACATTCCCTCCAACTATGGGCAGATCAGCATCGCCAGGCACTAGCGCTGGCGGCGCTCGGCGGGGCTTATGATGCCTGGCGTAACGGGTTGGGTAAATGCTGGCGCGGGGCACTTGTCGGCTTGGCTCTGGGAGCGGGATTTGGCGCACAGACGCGGGGCTCGAGTTCGCATCGCCTTGTCGAACAATGGCCAAGTGCGGACGCCCATTGAGTGCGCGAGCAAAGAAAGTATCACTCCTGCGCAGAACGCTAACAGTGCCTTCGCCTACTAGCAAATTGCCTGCCGTCCTTTGAAAGCTGAGGAGTTCGAAGTGCTGTCAACTCCCCTGGAAAACGTTCAGTTTCATTGCAATCTAGCGGAGACCGTTGGGCCACTTGCCCATGTCTGGGAGCATACCGTGGGCAGTAGCCATGCCCAGATGGCCTTGCGGGCGGATTGGCAGACGCAGTTACGGCGTTGCCGCACGGAGCTTGGATTTCGGCATGTCCGCTTCCATGCGATTCTCAGCGACGACATGGGAACCCTCATGAAGGAGGAAAATCGTCAGCTCTTTTCCTTCTTCAATGCCGACCAGATTTGGGACTTTCTGCTGTCGATCGGCATGAAGCCCTTCGTGGAATTGAGCTTCATGCCAACCACACTTGCTTCCGGCAAAAAAACCGTTTTTCACTATCACTCCAATGTGACGCCGCCCAAAGATTTCAAACAATGGGCCGCACTCATTCAAAAACTGGTGGAACATTGGGTGAAGCGTTACGGGCTGGAAGAAGTGCGCACGTGGTTTTTCGAAGTTTGGAACGAGCCCAACCTCAAGGCTTTTTGGCCCAGCACACAAGCTAAATATTTCAAGCTGTACCATTACACAGTTCAAGCAATCAAGGAAGTGGACGACTGCCTTCGGGTAGGCGGCCCGCGACCGCCAAGGACGAATGGATCGAGGAATTCCTCGATTATTGCGAAAAGCAGAACCTGCCCGTCGATTTCGTCAGCACCCATCATTATCCGACGGACGCCTTGGGAAAAGCGAATGCCGACACGGAGACGCAGCTAGCTCAGAGTCAGCGCAGCCGCATGCGCGAATCGGCGCAAGATTCTCGGCGCCGCGCTCGCGGCAAGCCTCTCTACTACACCGAATGGAACGCCTCCTCCAACCCGCGCGACCCCCTGCACGACGAGCCTTACACCGCCGCGGTTGTGATCAAAACCATGATGGAAGCACGCGGCTTGGTGGAGGGTTACAGCTTCTGGACATTCTCGGACATCTTTGCGGAGAACTATTTCCCCGCGGAGCCCTTTCAAGGCGGCTTCGGTTTGTTGAACCTTCAGGGCGTTGCCAAACCTTCTTATCGCGCGTTCGAGCTGTTGCACCATCTTGGGAACGAACAGTGCCTCCTCGACGGTTTGCATGAGACTGTGGACGCCTGGGTCGTGCGCCAACTAGGGAAAGTTACCGTTCTGCTCTGCAACCATGCCTTGCCGCGACATCCCATAAAGAAGGAAACGGTTCACATCCGGCTGAAAAACTCTCCACGGCCGCGCCAGGCCTATCTCGAACGCATCGACGAGGAGCATGCCAACGCCAAGAAGTGTTGGATTGATATGGGCAGGCCGGAATTTCCCACTCCGCAACAAGTCGCGTCGCTCAAGGCGGCATCGCAGTTGGTACGTGAGCCGCAAGCTTGGAATTATGCCCAAGGGACGATCGATATGGAACTGGCGATTCCCCCCCATGCCGTCGCGGCCATTACGTTGGAAAACGCGCCGGAGTTTTCGAATGGAGAAAGCCGCCCATGAATTGCTCCACGCTTACTCCCCAAACCTTGGAAGCGCTGCAGGGCCAAGCCTTCGACTACTTCCTCCACGAAGTCAACCTCGAGAACGGGTTGGTCGCCGATAATACGGACGAAAATGCCCCTGCGAGCATCACGGCGGTAGGGCTAGCCTTGGCGACCTTTCCGGTTGCCGTGGAACGAGCTTTTTTCACGCGCGCGGAGGCCGTCGAGCGAACCCTGACGACTTTGCGGTTTTTCAACAACAGCGCTCAGGGACCACAGGTCGATGCGACTGGATACCAGGGTTTTTATTACCACCTCCTCGACAAGAAGACCGGCCAACGCTCCGCCCAATGTGAGCTATCCACAATCGATTCGGCATTTCTGTTAGCGGGCATGCTGACGGCAGCAGCCTATTTCACAAACGACTCGAAAGATGAGGATGAAATCCGAACGCTGGCCGAAAAGCTGTATGGCCGAACCGACTGGACCTGGGCGCAAAACGGCGCAGCGGCCATGGCGCAAAGTTGGAAGCCCGAAAGCGGTTTTTCGCCCTCGCGCTGGCAGGGTTATAATGAGGCGCTGCTCATGTATTTGCTCGGCCTGGGCTCGCCGACGCATTCCTTGCCCGAAGAAAGTTACGCTGCTTGGACCTCCACCTATCAATGGAAGAAGGTCTTCGACCACGAATTGCTATATTCCGGTCCGCTATTCACGCATCAGCTTTCCCACATGTGGGTCGATTTTCGGGGCATCCAAGATGCCTACATGCGCAGCAAGTGCATCGATTATTTCGAAAACAGCCGACGGGCTACTTATACGCAGCAGGAATACGCGATCCGCAACCCGGGCCAATTCGAAGGCTACGGCGAGCACTGTTGGGGCATCACGGCCAGTGAAGGCCCTGGCGAGGCCACGTTGCGGATCCAAGGCAAAAAAAGGCAATTCTATGGCTACCTCGCCCGCGGCGTGCCCGATGGCCCCGACGACGGCACCCTAGCGCCTTGGTGCGTGGCTGCCTCGCTCCCCTTTGCTCCAGAAATTGTTTTGCCCACGCTTCAGCACTTCGAAGATTTGAAGTTGCGAGCAGCAAACCCTTATGGTTTCAAAACCACTTTCAATGCGACTTTTCCAGAAAAAAATGGCCCTTTTCCCTTCTGGGTGTCGCCTCGCCATTTAGCACTCAATCAGGGCCCCATCGTTTTAATGGTCGAGAATTTCCGCTCGGGCTTGATCTGGCGTCTTATGCGCCAATGCCCTCACTTGGTCCGCGGCCTGCGCCGAGCAGGGTTCACGGAGGGTTGGCTGGGCAGCTATTCCAGGATCGAAGAATCCACCTTGGTGAGCATTTGAGAAGGAGACCTTGCAATGGCGAAGACGGCAGCCGACCTGTTGATCGAACGGCTCATTCAATGGGACGTGAAGACCATTTTCGGGTTTCCCGGCGACGGCATCAACGGCATCTACGAGGCGCTGCGAACGCGACAAGACAAGATCCAGGTCGTTCAGGTCCGTCATGAGGAGGCCGCGGCCTTCGCCGCCTGCGGCTACGCCAAATACTCCGGCCGCTTGGGAGTGTGCCTGGCTACCAGCGGGCCCGGCGGCATTCACCTTCTCAACGGACTCTATGACGCCAAATGCGACGGCCAACCAGTATTGGCCATCACCGGGCATACATTCCACGATCTCAGCGGCACCCACTACCAGCAAGATGTGGACCTGGCCAAACTGTTCATGGACGTGGCCGCGTACAACGAACGGATCATGGGACTGGCACACGTAAACAACGTGGTCGACGAGGCGGTCAAAACGGCGCTATCGAGACGCACCGTTGCGCATATCACCATCCCCAAAGACATCCAGGAATGGACCGACGGAGAACGGTCGGCAGCAAACATCGCCGAGCATAGCGCCGATCTCTACGCTCCCGCCCGCCCGCTGCCCGACGAAAATCTGTTGCGCCAGGCGGCCGAGCTCATCAACGCGGGCAAAAAAGTCGCAATCCTGGCGGGCCGCGGGTGTCTCGGCGCATCCAAGGAAGTGCTCGATTTGGCCGATCGTGTGGCAGGCCCGGTTATCAAGCCTCTCCTGGGCAAGGCGGTGGTGCCCGATGACAGTCCTTTTACCACCGGAGGCATCGGCTTACTGGGAACCGCGCCTTCGCAGGACGCCATGCAAGGATGCGACACACTCATCATTCTCGGCAGCAGTTTCCCGTACATGGAATTTTACCCCAAACCCGGAAAAGCTAAATGCGTTCAGGTCGAGATCGATTCGTCCCGCATCGGCTTGAGGTTCCCGGCGGAAGTCGGTCTCGTGGGCGATTGCCAAACAGTTCTGGCCGCCTTGATTCCTCTCCTCGAGCGCAAAAAAGATCGAAGCTTCTTGGAACAGGCGCAGGAGGGCGTGAGCAAATGGAATCAGCTCATGCAAGAACGCGGGACACGAGACGACAGGCCCATGAAACCTCAAGTGGTTGCCTACCAACTCGACAAGCTATTGCCCGATGACGCCATCATTTGCTCCGACACCGGCACCGTGACGACTTGGGCGGCCCGTTACTTGCGGATCCGCGGAAACATGATGTTTTCGGCCTGCGGGATGCTCGCCAGCATGGCGAACGGCTTGCCTTACGCCATTGGAGCGGCCTTCGCTCACCCAGGCCGTCCAGTCATTGCCATGGTGGGCGACGGCGGCTTGACCATGTTGATGGGCGAAGTCGCAACCTTGGCCAAATACCAGTTGCCCGTGAAGCTGATCGTCATCAAGAACAATACCCTTGGCCAGATCAAGTGGGAGCAGCTCGTTATGGGAGGCAATCCTCAATTCGGCGTCGATTTGCAACCCATCGATTTCGCGGCCTACGCCCGAAGCTGCGGCGTGCCTGGATTCACGCTCGACGATCCCGCGCAGGCAGAATCAGTTTTGCGCCTGCCCTGTCTCAACAGGGACCGGCGCTGGTGGAGGCAGTTGTCGATGCCAACGAACCGCCCATGCCCGGTCATGCCTCCGTGAAGCAAGCCTACAAGTTCATGGAATCCTTGGTCCGCGGCGAAAAGGATCGCTGGTCCATCCTCAAAGATGTGGTGAAGCAGCAAGTGAGGGAGGTGGTTTAGGAGAAAGGAACAACCCTCAAGGGTACCGCCATGGTTGCCATCGCTAACGCCGATGCCCCTGTTACCGCCCTAAAAGTCTCGGCCTTTACCATTCCGACCGACGCGCCGGAAGCGGACGGCACCTACGCCTGGGACCGCACCACTCTTGTATTGGTAGAGGCAGAGGCCGCTGGAAAACACGGTTTGGGGTACAGCTACGCGAACGTGGCCACGGCGCATTTGGTCCAGGAACTTTTGGCAGACGTGATCTGCGGGCGCGATGCGCTGGCAGTGCCGGCCGCCTGGGAAGCCATGGTTCGCGCGGTCAGGAACCTCGGACGTCCCGGTATTTGCTCTATGGCGATTGCCGCTGTGGACTCTTGCCTCTGGGACTTGAAAGCTCGTCTCCTCGATCTGCCCTTGGTGTCTCTTCTCGGAGCGGCCCGGCCCGCTGCTCCGATTTACGGAAGCGGTGGCTTCACCTCCTACTCGATCAGTCGCCTCCAGGAGCAGTTAAGCCATTGGGTAAGTGAGGGGATCCCGCGCGTCAAGATGAAGATCGGCACGCGGCCGGATGATGATCTGGCCCGCGTCCGCGCCGCTCGCCAAGCGATCGGTGAAGTCCCCGAGTTGTTCGTAGATGCCAATGGCGCCTACGACCGCAAGCAGGCACTTGTCTTCGCGGAAGCATTCATCGAATTAGGAGTACGCTGGTTCGAAGAACCGGTCTCGGCAGACGACCTCGAAGGTCTGCGGCTGCTCCGCGATCGCGGGCCTGCCGGAATGGAGATTGCTGCCGGCGAATATGGCTACGATCTGCCCTATTTCCGCCGCATGCTTGAGGCGGAAGCCGTGGATGTCTTGCAAGCCGATGCTACCCGCTGTGCAGGCATAACCGGCCTTCTCCAGGTCGGCGCGCTCTGTCAATCGCGAGGGTTGCAGCTCTCGGCCCATTGTGCTCCGGCTTTGCACGTGCATCCCTGTTGCGCTCTCATTCCTTTTCGGCACCTGGAATACTTCCACGATCACGTGCGCATCGAACGTTTGCTTTTCGATGGGGCCTTGGTCCCGAACGCAGGGCAACTGCGTCCGGATCTGACACGGCCCGGATTGGGGCTCGAATGGAAGCGGGCCGATGGGGAGCGGTATGTAGTGTGGCGCGGCTGAGTCGTGGGCGACTCGGCAAGATGGAACGAAGGAGTTGGCGACATGACCAGCCTGACCGTTTTGCGTGAAACCAACGAGAAAACTCGCTTTGCGCGTCAGAGCATTGACGATGCCCGCACCGCCTTGCCTGAAGAGGAATCCACGGCTCTGGCGGCGGAGCTGCGCACGAAAATTGAAGGTGAAGTTCGTTTCGACGCCGGCAGCCGGGCATTATACGCCACGGACGGATCCAACTACCGCCAAGTGCCGATCGGCGTAGTGATTCCAAGAACTATTGAAGATGTTGTCGCTACCGTGGAAATGGCCCGCAGGCACGGCGCCCCGCTCTTGTCGCGCGGCTGCGGCACGAGCCTTGCCGGTCAATGCTGCAACGTTGCCGTGGTGATGGATTTCTCAAAATACCTGCATAACGTCTTGGCAATCGACGCCCGCAGACAACTGGGCGCTGTTCAACCGGGTTGCGTGCTTGATGACTTGCGCGATGCCGCGAAGAAACAGGGCCTCATTTTCGGTCCTGACCCCGCGACACACAGCCACTGCACTCTGGGCGGCATGCTCGGCAACGATTCTTGCGGTTCGCACTCTTTGCTAAGCGCCAAGCACGGCCGCGGGCTGCGCACTGCAGATAACACCCACGAATTGCAAATCCTCACTTATCGCGGCCTGCGTCTTCACGTCGGCGCCACGCCGCCCGAGCTACTGGAAAAGCTCATTCGCGCCGGCGGCCCGCGTGGCGAGCTTTTTGGCCAACTCCGGGCCTTTGTCGACAAATATGGCGACGCCATCCGCCGCGATTTTCCCAGCCTACCGCGGCGCGTCTCCGGATATGACCTCCCGTCGTTGTTGCCCGAGAATGGCTTCCATGTCGCGCGTGCCTTAGTAGGTTCGGAAAGCACCTTGGTCACCATTCTGGAGGCGACGCTCAACCTGGTGCCGAACCCCAAGGCCCGATCGCTGCTGATCCTCGGCTATCCGGATATTTATGACGCCTGCGATCACCTCATGGACATCCTGGAATTCCAGCCGACGGCGTTGGAAGGGATCGATCACCTGCTTTTCGAGTGGGTCAAAGCCAAGGGCGACAAAGAGGCGGACATCGCTTTGATGCCTCCCGGCAAGGGTTTTCTCATCGTGGAGTTTGGCGGCGACAGCAAGCAAGATACCGACGGCCAGGCCCGGCGCTGCATGGAAGCCCTTCGGAAGAAAGACAAGCCGCCCCATATGAAGCTTCTGGACGATCCCCATAAGGAAAAGATGATCTGGAAAGTGCGCGAGGGAGGGCTCGGCTCGACTGCCTGGGTGCCTGGCCTCCCGGACACCTGGCCCGGCTGGGAGGATTCCGCTGTGCCGCCGGACAAAGTCGGCGCCTACTTGCGCGGCTCTGCGCAAGCTGTTCGATAATTACGATTATCATCCTTCGCTCTATGGCCACTTCGGTCAAGGCTGCATTCACTGCCGGGTCGGTTTCGACCTCTATACCGAACCGGGGATCCAGAAATTCCACTCATTCGTTGGCGAGGCGGCCGATCTGGTGGTTTCCTTCGGAGGATCGCTTTCCGGCGAGCATGGCGATGGCCAGGCTCGCGCCGAATTGTTGCCGCGCATGTTCAGCCCCACACTCATGGAAGCCCACCGGGAGTTCAAACGGATTTGGGATCCGGATGGGAAGATGAATCCCGGGAAGGTGATCGATGCCTATCCGATCACGTCAAACCTTCGGGTCGGGCCGGATTATCGGCCCCCTCAGGTTCAGACGCATTTTCAATTTCCTCACGATCGCGGCTCCTTCGGGCGTGCCGCCCTGCGCTGCGTCGGTGTCGGCGAATGCCGCAAAGAAGGCGGCCAAGTCATGTGCCCCAGTTATCAAGTAACGCGCGAGGAGAAAGATTCCACGCGCGGCAGAGCGCCATCTGCTCTGGGAAATGATGAACGGCGAGGTGCTCACCGACGGGTGGAAGAGTGAAGCGGTGAAGGACTCGCTCGACCTTTGCCTCGCGTGCAAGGGGTGCAAGAGCGAGTGCCCCGTCAACGTGGACATGGCCAGCTACAAAGCCGAATTCCTGTCACATTATTATGACGGCAAGCTTCGGCCGCGCCACGCCTTCTCCATGGGCCTGATCTACTGGTGGGCTCGGCTGGCAGCTTTTGCCCTGGACTGGTCAATTTTCTGGGCCACACCCCTGTTCTCCGAGACATTCTCAAATATGTGGGTGGTATTGCGGCTCAGCGACGCATGCCTGCCTTCGCCCCGCAGACTTTCAAAGCTTGGTTCGGGCAACGCGAAAAGCACAACGAAGGCAAGCCACAGGTAGTTCTCTGGCCCGACACGTTCAGCAATCATTTCCACCCCGACGCCGCCAAGGCAGCCGTCGAAGTATTGGAGGCTGCCGGGCTTCAAGTGCTCGTGCCGGCCATGTCGCTCTGTTGCGGCCGCCCGCTTTACGATTTCGGCATGCTCGATACCGCCAAAAATCAGCTAAGCGAGATTCTCGTGGCGCTTCAACCGTGGATCGAAGCCGGCATTCCGGTCGTCGGTCTGGAGCCTAGTTGCGTCGCAGTCTTCCGCGACGAATTGGTAAATCTCTTCCCTCAAGATGAAGGCGCCAAACGACTCAACCAACAGACGTTCTTGCTGAGCGAATTCCTCAATCAGAAGGTGAAGACTTATCAACCGCCGCAGCTCCATCGCAAGGCCCTGGTTCACGCTCACTGCCATCACCGAGCCATCATGACGACGTTTGACGAGGAAGCAATTCTCAAGAAGCTGGGCATGGATTTCGAGTTGCTCAACGACGGCTGCTGTGGCATGGCCGGCTCGTTTGGGTTCGAGCGCGAGCATTATGACATTTCCATCGCCGTGGGCGAACGCGGCCTTTTGCCCGCGGTGCGTCGAGCTTCCAAGGACACGCTAATCGTAACGAACGGCTTTAGCTGCCACGAACAGATCGAGCAGACCACGGACCGTCGGCCTTTGCACCTGGCCCAGGTCATTCAAATGGCACTGCACCAGGGAGCGGGAGCCGCCCCTGAGGATTACCCAGAGAAGCGGCAGCTTCCCGCGACCGTTTGGTCCTTGGGGGGCGTAAGGCTGCAAAAGAAGGAAGTGCTTCTGGGCGCCGGCCTGCTTCTGGGCGGACTGCTCGCCTGGAGATTGATGAAGCGAGGCTCTGCATGAGTACTCATTCCCAAACATCGCTCGGGTTTCAAGCTGGTAGTCACCCCGCCCATGAAGACAAGTGAGACGTTATCAGGCCCGGGCGCGGTGCCCGGACAGGACAAGTGTCGGTTTTGCACGTGGAAAGGAGCAACTACTATGTTGCGCACATCTCTGTGCTCGATGACGGTTCTCGTGCTTTTGGCAGGCTCCGCTTTGGCAGCGGACAACAAAAAGGACGACAAGGACAAGAAGGGCGAAAAAGCCCACATCGTCAAAGTGGATGCCAAGAACGGCACGGTCACGGTGAAAATGAAGGACAAGGACGGCAAGGAAACCGAGAAGAAATTCACCCTTACGGGCGAAGAACAGATCTTCGATGATAACGGCAAGACAGTTCGGATGGCCGACATCGACGTCTTCCGCTCGGGCGACTACGTCTTGATCGTCGAACGCGACGGCAAGCTCCGCGAAATGCACAAACAAAAAGAAAGCAAGAAACCCGAATCGAACAAGTCGGGCGGCAAGTGAGGCGCCATCCAAAGCATGGTTCGTGGGCAAGCCGTGTCCATCCTTCTTGAGGGCACGGCTTCGCTGCTTTGAGGTTTCGGAAACAATGACGCATTTCCGTCCCCGCCGGGCTTGCCTCGGTGGGACGATGACTATTCAGCTAGAAATCCTGCCGGCGATCCATCCCCGCTGGGCTTGCCCCGGTGGGACGATGACTTTTGGCTAACTACGCGGAATGCTAACGGATTCGGTATGGCGATTAGCCCCATCATCGGCACTCCCACCGGGACAAGCCCGGCGGAGGCGGAGAGATTATTCTGTGAAAACTAGCTGGACAGTCATTGCCCCACTGGGACAAGCCCAGTGGTGGCACCGATACCACATCTTCCCCTGGAGCGCAAGTGTTACTTCATTTGTTCTGAACGCTACATATACAAGCCTAATCTACGATTTGGTCACTCCCACGTAATACAGATCCGTAGCGACCTCAAACTTGTCCTTCTTCAACGGCGACTTCATGGTTTGCCAGTTGGTGGTCGGCGTAATGATCTGCCAATTGTCTGGAGTACCGACACGGATCGGCATGGCAAACGCCTTCTCGTCAGCCTTCCAGCGATAGGAAACTTCGCCCTTGCTCTCGTCGAACTTCAGTTCCAGCACCGGCCGCGCGGCATGACGCAGGTACTGGTCGAAAATCGGGGTCAGGTTCTTGCCGGTTTGCTTGTTAAAGAATTCGACAATGTCCTCAGTCATGCTGGCCCGGTATTTGAAGTGTTCGTAAAAGTCGCGCAACAGCGCCTCCCAACGCTTATCGTCGTCGACGATGCTGCGCAGCGTATTGATGAAAAGGGCGCCTTTGAAATACTGGTCCGACGGCGGATAGGAAGTTAGACCACGCGCAGAAATGATCGGGAGCCGATTCTGCACCTTTGGCTTGTAACCACTCAGGTACTTGAGGGCATCGGCCTTTCCCCAGCGGTGCTCGACATACAGGCTTTCGAGATACGTCGTCCAACCTTCCTGAATCCACATGTCGGAGCGGTCGGCCGCGCTGACGCTGTTGCCGAAATACTCGTGGCCGCTTTCGTGAATGATGATGAAGTCGAACCGCGGACTAATGCCGACGCCCGTCCAATCGCGTCCCAGGTAACCGTTCTTGAAGCCGTTGCCGTAGGTGACGGCACTCTGATGCTCCATGCCGGAATAGGGCACCTGAATGAGTTTATACCCATCGCGCTTGAAGGGATATTCGCCGAAATAGTGCCGGTAGGCTTCGAGCATTCCCTTGGCCTGAGCAAATTGCGTCTTGGCCTTGGTCAGGTCTTCCGGGGAGGGCGTAAAAATCCAAATCGAGATCGTCCAGCTTGTCGGCGAAATGCTCGTATGCGCCGACGTTCAGGGAAACGCAGTAATTGTTGATGGGATAATGCACCTGCCAATCCCAACGCGTAAAGCCATCGCCCAGGTCCTTCTTGCCGGCGAATCGGCCGTTGGAGACGTCCACCAGCGCGCTGGGGATCGTGACGCTGATATCCATCGAGTCCACCTTGTCGCGCCACTGATCCTTGTTCGGCCACCAGACGCTGGCCCCCTGCCCCTCGCAGGAAGTGTAAATCCAGGGTCGGCCTTTGGAATCTTTGCCGAACGTGAACCCGCCGAATCGGCCGCCGTGTGCAGGAGTTCCCGAGTAATAAAAGTCGATGGAGACGTCGCGCCCGGCCTTCAATGTTTCGGGAAAGTCCACGAACACGGCCCCGCTGTCGCGTTCAAACTTGAGCTTGGTTTCACCGAAGAGAATCTTGTCGACGGCGAGCGCGGCTTGCAGGTCGAGTTGAATGCGGTTATCGTCCTTGAGCATCTTGAAGCGAATAGTGTTTTTGCCGCTGATAATTTCTTTTCCGGATCGACGCGCACGTCGAGATGGTAGTAGAGCAAATCGTTGTTAGCCCGATAGCGGCCGTAGGCGCTCGCAAGACATCGGCCTTCGACGGAACAGTGCTGGCCGCGTTTGGCCGATACGCATTGGAGACGACCAGAACCAGAAGCGTCGCCACGACGCCGGCCCAAACGCCGAATGACCGCAACCCACGCGAATGAACGTGAGCATAGATTTTTTCTCCAAAAGGGCCATTGTACATGCAATGGGAGCGCGAGAAACAAATCATCTCTTTCGACTTCTTCCCATTGATTCTTATTCTTAGTCTGTCTAATATAACCGGATGGACGCGATCAATGGCGACAAACTGCGCGGGCATCTGGAAACCATGGTTCTGAGCACTCTGGAGCAAGGCCAGGGCGCATGGTTTGGAAATCCTGCACCGCCTCGAGGAAGCCGGCTGCGGCCTGCTGCGGCTCAAGGAGGGTTCGTTGTACCCGGCTTTGTACCGGCTCGAAAAAGCAGGCGAGGTTAAGGCGGCCTGGGAGTCGGAACCGCACGGCAGGCGCGGCGCCCGGCGGCGCATCTACCATCTCACGGCAAAGGGTCAACGCAAGCTCGAAGCCGGCCGAGCGGAGTGGCAGCAATTCGTCCGTATTCTTGGGGGCATTCTGGGAGCATCCGCATGAACGAAACCACCCTAACACAGCTGAAGATCATCGTCGAGCGCACCGTCAGGCCCGTTTGGGCCGGCACCAGGCACAAACGAAACATGCCGCGAGGAACTGCTTGCGCATGTCAGCGGCGTGTTCGAGGAAGAATCGGCGAAGATGAGCGACGACCGAGCCGCTCTGGAACAAACGGCGCTGCGGTTCGGAAATCCCGCCATGGTGACGAACCAGCTGCAAGAGTCGGTTCCGGCAAGCGACAACTTGGTGCGGCTCTTGGAGGGCCGTCCCGACGGGTCCATCCTGAGCGGAGCTTTGCGCTCGCCTGGATAGAAGGAACGATCTTCCTGTTTGTTTTAGTTGCCGTCATGTTTCTAACGGGGTGGCTGTGCCTGGTCACGCGAAGAACTGATGGTTCTGATGGTAAGTTTCGGCTTCCTCCCCTTCTGGCTGGTCATGCCCCTGTGGCTGTTGGGTATCAGCTTGGTCGCGACCTGGATGGAGCCCTCGCTGCATGGTCCTGAAGCTCTCATAGGTTGGCCGCGAATTGGCCTGAGGAGGTTTTTGACTGCGGCCTGGGCGGTACCGAAGGTACGCGTTGCCCTGATCGCTGGCGGCATATGCATGCTCGGGCTTGCCTACATCGGTGGCTTCACCTGGCCCCTGCAGAGAGCCGATTGGCGCCCTTCGACAGTTCTGGCCACCATCCTCTTGGCGGGCACGATCGCCGCTTCCACGCTGCCCTGCGCTTGGTTTTTGGTACAAACAGTCGATGAGCGGCGGAGACGCCACGAAGAATGGGCGAGTCTGCCGATCGAGGCGTGAGGCAGATGTTTCACGCCCCCATGCCATCCATCGAACTCAAGGCTACCTACGCCATGCCGCTACTTTTCAGCTATGGAACTCTCCAGGAATCAACCGTGCAACTTTCCACATTTGGAAAGCTGCTCCAAGGTGGACGCGACGAGCTTCCGGGATACGAGAAATCGTTAGTAAGAATCGAGAATCCGCAAGAGATAGCTTCAAGTGGCTTGACGCATCATGTTAACGTCATCTTCAACGGCAGAAACGACACTTGTGTGAGTGGCATTTTGTTCGAGATCACCGACGCGGAGCTGGCGGCTGCCGATAGGTACGAAGAACCCGCAGGCTACCTACGCAAAGTGGTAATGCTCGCTTCGGGCAAACAAGTCTGGGTTTACTTTTACGCTAACTCGACGCCATCGGCTTCCTGAGATCCGCGCAGCCTAGCCTTTTTCAGGCCCGGAACTGGCCCATAACGCAGCGGTCTGCTCCACGCCAGGTTCGCCGCCACCAGTGCGCAGCAAGTTACGCTGGACGGTCAGTCCGTTCTCTTGCAAGAGGCGCTCGGCCTCTTGCCGGCCGACCGGAACATCAATGTAAACTTCTTCTCCGGCGTCGCACCGCACGGCGTCGGCCAGTAACAGCGGCCCGGCATGAGCATCGCCAGGACACGGGCCAAGCATCTAGGGCCTGTGCTCCAGGCCGCGTCGCCATGTAACCGGTCAAACCATCGCGGCCGTGGACGAGCCGCACGTCCTCGGGCCACTCAGTGAGCAGGCGGCGCAGGAATTTCGATCGATCCGCTCCAGTCACGCGTCGGTCCAATGCGAGGACTGCCTCTGTGAACTCGACGCGGAATGGTTCGACCTTGGGCGTGTCGTGCTCGATAGCCGCCGCCAGCACGCCGGCGTCAGCGCACCAGGGAGTATTCCGCCCGAAAGCCGAGCACTCGTAAAGTGGCTGACCGACAGGCGTGGCGTCAAGGCGAGCGCTTGCGCACGCCACGCTCGTCAAGGAACGCCAGGGCTCGGCACATCAATTCGCCGCCGATGCCGCGCAGGCGTAGCTTTTCGTCGACCAGAACCATAGCGATCCAGGCCACCGGGCCAAGAGTGCAAGCAAGCACTGTACCGGCCGGCGCCACCGACCGAAGTGCCAGAAAAGCACCGCTGGTTCCATCTCGATCATGCGCCGCCAGTCGGCCTCGGTTTGATTCCAGCCGGCGGCACGGCTAAGCCCGATAGCCGCAGGCAGGTCGGCGACGCTTAAACTACGAATCGACAGCATGATGCTTTGAGCCACCTTGACTCCGGACAAGTGCAAAAAGTCAATTGCCGGAGTGGAATAGTCGCAACATTCAATCCTCTTTATTGATAGAGCGCAGCTTTTCACTCCGGCTCTCCGGCACATGGTCCAGGGTCCCTGCGAACCGCACGGCCAATCAAGGAAAAGACAAAAGGCCAGGATTCCTGCTTGGCGAATGTTAATGCTTGCCATCAGGAAAGTTACGAAAAATCCACAGGAAACAGGATTGATACAAGGTTACAGGGGGTTGCAAGCTCGTTGCGCTGGACAAGTGACGCAACTTATCAGTTATCCAGACTCGGCGGCTACTCGGTTGAGCCGCCATTTCGGCAAGCGGCCGGCACAGCAAGGCGAAGTTAGTCGCCACTAGCGGATCATCCTCGCGCAGGGCGACGGCTGAATTGGCCCAGGAGCCGTCGGCCCCTTGACGTTTGAGCAGTGCCCCCGCCAATCTGTCACGTCGAGCCTGGTCGTCTCCGTCGGAACGCCGAGCACGTGAAACCGAGAAAGCGTAGTAGTAGTAAAGCATTTCCCGATTCACCTCGCGGTCGCCTGCATAGCCGCCTGGATGAGCATCGGCCCGAAATGATTTTTCGAGCCAACGCCGCGCGGCCTGCAGGCCTGTTTCCGCTTCCGACACGCCACAGGCACGAAAAGCGCAGGATCCCATTTGCCGTCGCGCTGCCATAGGAAGCATAGCGGTCGCGGCCTGTTGTATCCTTGCCTGTTATCCCCGCCTTGTTGCGAACGGAATCGTTGGGGATGAAAAAGAAGCCGCCATCATCGAAGGGAGATGCCTGAACAGGGGCTTCGGAAAAGTTCTGGCAACGTTCGATAAGGCGAGCGGCAGAAAAAAGTAGACCTCACGGTCCGCGTGAGGAACGCCTCACGCGGAACGTGAAGTCTACTTTGGGGAAGCCAATTCGTGCCGATCGCCTAAACAAACGAGCCTTGCGAAAAACGTCATCCGCAACGCCAGCCAGGCGAAGTGCTTCGAGAGCAAATGTTGTCGCGAAAAGGTTCGACTCGGTTCCGGGAAGCACTCGCAACCCCGCCCCCGGTTTGCGAGGCAGTTCCTTGGCATAGCCCCAGCCGCCGTATTCCGAGTCGCTTGCCAACCCAAGTTTTCATCGAGCTGTCGTTTGGCCAGATCTGCGGCCCAGCCGTCTCTCGCTTTGGTATAAGCCGAATAATGCGGCGCACTCAGCAAGTTGACTGTCAGACCGCAGTGTAAAGAGGATACGGAACGCCACGCGACTGAGTGTCAATGGCCCCATCTGGCCGAACCATGCCTGCAAGAAAACTCACCGCACGTTCATTGGCGCGTGCCCGCAGGCTTCGCCGCGTCGAGCGCCAAGCGACGAGTGGCGTGAGAGCGGACTGATCTTTGAACGATCCGTACACCTCTGATCGCCACAAGCCGTCGGCGTCTTGTCGGGAAGCGAGAAACTCGACGCCCCGGGTGAGAGCATCATCAAGACGAGTGGAAAAAGGGACGGCGGGCTGGGGACGCTCCACACAGCCAAGGGTAAGTGTTATTGCGATCGAAGCTAAAAGTGCAGGACGTTTTCTACACATGATCGGCTGCTTTGCTAAGTGCGGGGGGCGAGCTCATTATTCTGACGAACCCTACACCTTCGACGTCGATCGGCCCGAATGGTTTCGACAAAACTGATTCGGCAAGAAAAAGATTTCGCGAGTGTGATCTTCAAGCGTCCGATCGAATTCTGGCGAAACGACCATCACAGCCCCAGTTTGAGGCGAATGGCTGCTACCATGGACTGCGGCGAAGAGGCAATGTCTATCTGGATGGCACCCTCAGGAGGCTCCAACGTTTCGAACTGACTGTGCAGCAAACCTGGGTTCATGAAGTGCCCCGTTCAATGCGCAGGCGAGCTGCCGGATCAGCTCTTCCGAGCCGGACAGATAGACATAACGGACTGCTTCCGGAGCGAAATGGGTGAGGTAATGTTGATAGGCGTGCTTCAAGGCTAAGCAGGCAAGCACGACATTTTCTCCACGTTTGCTGGCATCCTGCAGGCATGGCTAATCGCCTCGAGCCACGGTCGGCGGTCGTTGTCATCCAATGGAGTGCCATGCCGCATCTTCTCGACATTGGCTGCTGGGTGGAAGTCGTCCCCTTCGACGAATGTCCAGTCTAGTTCGCTAGCGAGGAGCTTTCCCGACGGTCGATTTTCCGGACCCAGATACACCCATAATGACGAGAATCATGATCGCAGAACCTCAACGAAGAACCGGCATGAAACCCATCATCATACTGCTTACCGGATTGCTGTTCGGACAAATGGACGCTCTCCGCACCGACAAGCCCGACTTACCAAAGAAGAACCTACCGCTGCCTGGCGAGCTTTTCCTGGTCAAGGGACGCACGGCGTTCATCATTCCGGCGAAGGCGGATCGGTCCAGAAATCCCAAACAATGGGTTTGGTATGCACGACCCTGCCGGGCCTTCCGGGCGAGGAACAGTGGATGTTCGAGCAGTTTCGCGATGCTGGAATCGCTATCGCCGGCATCGACGTGGGCGAATCGTTCGGCAGTCCCGCAGGTTGCGAGCTCTTCACTGACTTTTATCGGGAGATGACCACATCCCGCGGCTACTCTCGCAAACCGGTCTTGCTGGGCCGCAGTCGCGGCGGGTTGATGATGCTGAGCTGGGCGGCCGAAAACCCAGATAAAGTCGCAGCCTTTGCGGGCATTTATCCCGTTTGCAACCTCGCGAGTTATCCGGGGGTTGCAAAGGCGGCTGGCGCTTACGAAATGAAGTCTGAGGAGTTGCAGGCTCGCCTGAAGGAGTTCAATCCCATCGATCGGATCTCCAGTTTGCCAGAGCGCGAGTTTCCCTTCTTTGCCATCCATGGCGACGAGGACAAAGTCGTGCCGCTGAATCAGAACTCTGGACTCATGAAGGATCGCTATACCGCGGCTCAGTGGCTACATGCAGTTGATTGTCCCCAAAGGACAGGGCCACAATATGTGGACCGGCTTCTTCAAGTGCCAGGAACTCGTGGACTTCGTGAAACGTGAGAGCAGCCCGAAGGTCACTCCTTAAAGCTATGAATCATCTTAAACTAGAGTATATCCGCAAGGTCCATCAGGAAACCCGCTCGGCAACTGGCTCTATGGGGTGGCTTCCCGGACCGCACTAAAGGCGAAGAGTTTGGCGGCTTCGAGGCGTGTGGTACAGGGGAATGTAGTTGCTCTCTCGGGCACGTGAGCGTCTGCGAGCGCCTCTCAGCCGCCGGGGGCTGGCACCGTCGGCATTGGCGGCCTTCGGCCACGTCAGTGGCGAGGTTCCGAGGACTCTGGTGGTGGCCACTGTGCGGAGCACCAGGGTCGGCCATATTGAAGGTATCAGAAATCGCGGAAGGAGTGTTGCAAGCCATGTTCATGAGCAAATTCAAAACAACGGTCGCTGTGGTTCTGGGAATTGGCCTCCTGCTCGTACCGGTTACCTTGGTGACGCGTGCCTCGGCGCCAGTCCAGCAAAATGGTCAGGCTGGCGTGCGCGACAACGAAGTACAAGGCGCCGACGACCGCGAAGCGCACGTTCAAGCAGCCCAGAGGGTGTATGAGGGGGTTGTAGACGGCGGCAGGTAGACCCGCAATTCGAGGCGTCCGACAGTTGTACCAATGGTCCCGACGTTGGATGGAGGCCAAGCAAGCTGTCGACGACACGAGGCAGAATCGCCTGCAGGCTGTCAAAGACCATCTTGAACGCATGAAACAGTTCAATGCGACGATTGAACAAGGCGTCAGGGGCGCAACCTGCCGGCCTATGAGGTCGAGGCTGGTAAGTTCTATCAGCTCGAAGCGCAGCAGTTGTTGAAGGATGCAGAACG
>CAVVHZ010000009.1:0-60116 GCA_963748025.1 uncultured Gemmataceae bacterium | reverse complement strand
GCCGTTCAGGGTTGCCTGGACGATGCGGATTTCCCCGAACAGCCGGCTGAGGTCCAGCACACGCCGCTGGTCGCTGGACCAGGATGCCATCGCCCGCCGTTTGCTCTGTCGCTGGATGGCGCCGCCATGGTTGGCGCCATTGTAGGCCGACTTGGACTCGGCAAAGAAATTGTCGAAGGCTTGGCAGGCGATCTCGACCTGTTCCGAACGGTACAGGCAGTTGTTTTGCTCGTCGAACAAAATGGCGATTTCGGACTCAACCTCACCGTTGCCATAAGCCTGCATGAAGCGATTGCAGATCTAGGTCTAACGTCGGCGGACCTCAAGGACATCAGTGTCGAACAGCCGCCCTGACGCCCGCACTGGGAGATTCTTGTCGGTGGCCTCATGCGGAGCCCCTGTTACCCGAATTCCTTCGGCTGGCAGCACGCAACTGCGTCCTTCGTAAAAATCAGGCGTTCGAAAACCTCGAGCGCGAGCAAGATCGACTTCACCTGCTTCTTCAAGGCGGGCGGCAGGCCGACACCGAACGGTTGCGGGCATCAAACTGGAAGCGCTGGCCGAATTCGCCGCCGGAGCGGCTCACGAAATCAATAATCCGCTTGCCGTGATTTCCGGTCAGGCCCAATACTTGTTGGGCCACGAAGCTGAAACGACTCGCCAGCAATCGCTCCACAAAATCATTACCCAGGTGCAACGCGTTCACCAGCTTCTCACCGAATTGATGCAATTCGCCAGACCGGCACGCCCTCAACGACAATGGGTTGAGCCGCATATGCTGGCCCGCGAGACGCTCCTGTCGTTGCACGAATTCGCCACCCAACGGCAGGTTCGGCTCGAAGAACTCGATAAGGAAGATCTGCCCACGATCTTCGTCGATGCCAAGCAATCGCGCACGGCCCTCGAATGCCTGGTTCGCAATGGGGTTGAAGCCGCCGGTCCGGGCGGCTGGGTGCGTCTGCGTGTTCGAGCCATGCCCGATTGCCTCGAATTCTTGATCGAAGATAGCGGGCAGGGCCCAATCCAGCCCATGCAGAACATTTATTCGATCCGTTTTTTTCCGGGAGGCAGGCAGGTCGAGGCCGCGGCTTGGGATTGCCCACAGCCTGGCGACTGGCACAGGAGCAGGGCGGTGATGTCCGCCAGGTGATTGTACCAGGAGAGCCAACGCGCTTTGTGCTGTCGCTCCCATGGGGCCCGCAGCGTGCGGAAGCGACGCCAGCGCCGGCAACCGCTTCGGCCAATCCGTTACCGCGAATAGCGTCGGCCTGAGCATGCGGCCGCTCTCGAAACCGTGAGGCTTCCGCGATGGCTTCCGTCGAGCCCCGCTCCACCATTCACGACCCCGTGTTCGACGAGACTCGACCACTTCCCATTCGACTCGAGCAGGGAGAGATCGTTTATTTCCCCAGTTGCCCTTTCGAACTTCCGACGCATTCCGACATGGAGTTCTTACTCGAACAGCATGTGGCCGGTTCGGCTGGAAAAAACATCGTTTACGATCCGCTTGCGATGCAGGTGCATCATGCGAGTTGCACTGAGCGATTAGCTTCCCAGCGTTTAGCCGGCATTCTGGCTGCCCATTCTCGGCAAGCGACTACTTGGCTTAGCGGCTTGCTCAATGATTACTCCAAAGCTTGGCAAATCGGCTCGACCACGTTGCGGCCCGAAGAAGAGGCCACGCGACGCCTCCGCTTCAGCCAGCGCGAAGATCTGCTGCACATCGATTCGTTCCCCGAGGGAGCGTCACGCGGCCGACGCTTCTTGCGTCTCTTCGTCAATCTGAATCCAGCGGAGCCGAGAGTGTGGGCCACCTCCGACGGGCTGGCCCGTTTGCTCGAACGCTATGGCGATGCGGTTGGCCTGCCGACTCCCGAGCATGCTTCGTGGGCGTGGCAGGTCCGCCAAGGAATGCTTCGGCCTGCTCGATGCTCGTCAGCGCGGGACTCAGCCCTACCGACGAATTCCTGCTCCGCTTTCAGGCAAATCTGAAGGCTAATGACCACTTCCAGGAACGCGGTCCAAAACGCTTCTGGCACTTCGCCCCCCGGTCCGCCTGGTTGGTGATGACCGATGGTTTGAGCCACGCCGTCTTACGCGGCCGCCATGCTTTGGAAATGTCGTTCTTCATCGAACCGGTGACGCTTGTTTGCCCCGATCTTGCGCCCATGCGAGTGATTGAACTCTTCCGGACGCGGGCGGAAACGTCGCGAGCGGCCTAATATCAGCCGAATGGCTGCGTCACTACACCGCCCATGGTCGAATTTCGAACTTGGTCCCACATGAGTTCTGGTAGACTAATTTCGGGTCAGGGAATAAAAGGGAAGTCCATTAATCAGATGAATGGCTAAGAACATGAACCTGGATCGAAGCGTTTTGATCCTTCCAGCGAGCAGGTGCATTGAATGCCAACACTCCACGGACTTGAACAACAAATCGGGCAACTTCAAGCCGAAGTGAGAGAACTACGCGATCGTGTCGAGAGCTCCTCGCCCAGGATGCGCTGGTGGGAGGAACTTGCGGGTTCGGCCGATGGACGACCGTTGTTTGATGCGGTGGTTCGCGCGGGTCGCGAGATTCGCGAGGCGGGGCGGAAGCCTTCCCGCTCATCCGGCAATCGTCGCCAATCGAGCAAGAAACCCTAGTTCTCTTCGCCGAGAGGTCGTGTGCGTTTCATTTTAGACACGGACATGCTTAGCATCCTGCAACAAAAATCAGAACCGGCGTACTCCCGATTGCTGGCTCGGCTGAGTGAGTGCGCCCCGCATGAAGTTGGCACCACTATCGTTTCCTTTCAGGAACGACTTCAGGGTTGGATGGCGGTTATCAATCGGCCACGGTCGGAGAAGAGACTCTTGGAAGCTTATGCAGAGCTACAAGAGATCCTCCGCGATTTTAGCCGGACCCCACTCTTGCCCTATGACGAAAGCGCGCAGGCACGTTTTCGGGATCTTGGCAGTAAGCAGCTTACGAATTGGAACCCTCGACTTAAGAATCGCTAGCATTGTTCTGGCAGCCGCGGCAACCCTGGTATCTGGCAACCTTCGTCATTTCCAACAGGTCCCCAACCTTCGTGTGGAAGATTGGACACGATAGGCGCCTCCCATCGATGCGGCAACATTCGCCTTTCCCGATGCGGGGCTGGCGCAGGTCATCGAAACGTTACTATCGCGAGCCTCGCTCGGCCGGGCGTGCCACACTCGAACTCTCCCGTCGTGAAGTGCGGCGGCCAGCATGGTACCGTCGGGGGAAAATGCCAGTGCATGCACGGCCAGATCTTTGAAGGTGAGCAACTCTCGCCCCGTCGCCACGTGCCATAACCGCACGGTGCGATCGTCGCCGCCGCTGGCCAGCGTTTTTCCATCGGGAGAGAACGCGACCGCGCGGATCTCGCCGGCATGGCCGATCATGCTAACGGGCTCGCTCGACCACGAGAGGTCGTGCAGTTCGACGATGCCGGCGCGATTGCCGAGGGCCAGATGCCGGCCATCGGGCGCGAATGCCACAGCATTGATCGCATCGGCGCCTTTCAGCAAATGAACCTGAGATCTTTTGGCGATATCCCAAATGCGCAATTCACCCTCGAGGTCTCCCGAAGCCAGTGTCTTACCATTGGGAGAAAAGGCCACGGCGTGGACCGCACCCGTGTGTCCTGTCAACGAGTTGCCTATCGATCTTCCCGTGAGGTCCCGGAGTTTGATCACGGGCTGGTCGCGCGTGCTTATGGCCAGTGTCAAGCCGTCGGGTGAGACGGCCAGGGATTTGATTTTGTCGGCGTGTTCGTCATACGCCGTCAGCGGCTTTCGCGTTGACAGGTCCCAGCGCCGAATGAAACCGTCGTAGCCGGCCGTCACCAGCGTCCGATCGTCGGGTGCAAAAGCTACCTGAGTTATCATGGCGGTGTGACCGGGAAGGCTCGCGACCTCCTTGCCAGTTCGAGGATCCCAGAGTTTGAGGGTTTCTCGATCTCCGCCTGCTTCATCGTCGTAACCGACCGCCAGCAATTTGCTGTCCCGAGAGAAGGCAACGGCCCAGGCTTCTTTCTGCCCGGCGACGGTCAAGTCCGCCACGGCGTTTGCCGGGAAGGGGCGCCAGAGGTGCACTTGCTGATTCGCACTGGCCAAGGCCACCGACTTGCCGTCCGGGCTAAACGAAAATGCGTTTAGGCTCGATGGAGATCGAAATTCGTCACCTCGAGATTTGCCGCTCGGCCAATCCAAATAGTTGAGTCTGCTTTTGCATTTGTCATCGCCCTCGACATCTGCCAGCACGCCCAGTATCGAGCCATTCGGTGCAAATGCCACTTCGCGCAAATAGGAAGTGTCGGCGTGAAGCATGGGGAGCGCTGCGAATGCCGGCAACCGCCACGATTCGATCGAGCCATTCACGCAACCTGTCGTCAAATAGCGACCGTCCGGCGAAAAACAAAGAGTCTTCGCATCTTCTCCCTGGCAACTTAGCGCAGGAAGCGGTTTACCGGATGGCTCGTCCCACAGCAAAACCTCATGCGGCGAGGCGGCGTCAACCGCCAACAAAGCCCCGTTTGGGGAATACGAGAGGGGCCCGAGTTTCCTGGGTGTCTGGATCAGCTCGCGGACCTGGTTGCCTTGCCAATCCCAAATGGAAAGCCGCCATTGGTCGGCGACGCCCTCCGTCTTGGAACGTAGCAAAGTCGTATAGGCAATTTCCTTGAACGAAGGGCCCGCTGCAAATTGGCTGAACCGGCCTGAGGCCGGGTCGTTCAGGCGTGCCACTTCCTTCCTTTCCGCCACCGACCAAATCACCAGCTCATCGCTTGGCGAATTGCCCCCGCCGCCACCGGCGAGATAGTGGCCATCGCGACTGAAAACCAGCGAATAAATCGTGGTCTCGAGGCCGCCCAGCTCACCGAGGGACATACCGGTGTCCATGTCCCAAAGCTGCAGTCTGTTGTCGGAGCTGGCCGAAGCGCAGATCTTCCCATCGGGAGAAATTGCCGCGACTGCGACGCTGGCATGGTGCCGCAGGCGCAGATCGCGTCGGCCCAGATTCCAGTGATAAAACCACTCGAAACCGCGTAGATCGAGTTGAGTTACAGGATCGGGCCGCAATCCATTCAACAGCTCGCTTATGAAGCCGGTAGGATCGTTGCCATGCATGGAATCGACAAGCTTCATCTGGACGGCGTATTTTTCCTGGCGCAACCTCTGCTCGCCGTTCTCGGCCTGACCGAGCGCTGCTTCCAGCACGTCATTCATTTCTCGCAATTTAATGGCGTACGAGCCAGTCCAGACGGAAAACAGCAGCAGCAAAGCTACGGTCGAACCTACGAAAGCGGCTCTTCTCGGGTGCCGGCGCGTCCAAATGACGACCCGTTCGAAGGCGCCGACCGGCCTGGCCTCGATCGGTCTCCTCTCCAGAAAAGACCTCAAGTCCGCTGCCAGTGCGAGAGCGTTCTGGTAACGGCGCCCCGGTTCCCTGGCCAGGCATTTGAGACAAATGGTTTCGAGATCGCGGGGAATTTCTCTGCGGAGCCGGCGTGGAGGTAAAGGCTCGTCTTGCAGAATCTGGCGCAGGACATCGGCTTCGGTCGCGCCTTGAAAGGGCTGCCGGCCAGTCAAGCACTCATAAAGAACTGCTCCGACTGAATAAATGTCGGCCGCCGGACCTACCTCGGCGGTGCGCCCCTCCGCCTGTTCGGGAGCCATATAGGCAAGCGTGCCCAGCATCGTTCCGGTGCGCGTCCGCCGGGTGGCAGCCTCGGTCTCCCGGGCGAGACCAAAATCGGTCAACCGTGGAATCCAAACGAGCCCTTCGGCTCCAGCGCGAGTAGGGCGTGCTCCTTCGCAGGCTGGCGATAAGTCGGTCATGTCTTGCCTGGTCCGCGATTCGCCGCCGCCATCCATCTGCAACAAGATGTTGCTCGGTTTTATGTCCCGGTGCAACACGCCATGGCCATGCATGTAGGCAACGGCATTGGCAAGTTGAAGCAGCAGGCGCGCCAGCATCGGAGGTGTGCGGCACCGGGTGATCGCGCAGCCAAGCGGCGAGCGTCGGACCAGGACAATAAGCAGTTACCAGAAAGCAAGTTGGGCCGACCTGGCCGACCTCGTGAATCGCCACCAGGTTTGGATGATCCAAGCGTGCCGCGATTTCACCCTCACGCTGGAAACGGCGGCGCATTTCCTCGGTCAAAAGAACTTCTGGGCACGGCACTTTCAAGGCTACCTGCCGTTGCAGGACGGGATCGATACCCAGAAAGACCACGCCATGCCCGCCTCGGCCCAGTTCCCGCACGAGGCGGAAGCGCCCCAAGGCTCTCCGGAAGCGAAGAAGTAAACGGACCGGGCGCCAAGCATGGCGATTGCCGGGCCCGCGGCCATGCCGACTCCAACAGGTTCAGGCAAACGGTAGCTTCTTCCAGGCGCTGCCGGAGCGTACGCGCTCTGGACCGAGTCCAATTTGGCAGGCGCGCATCCATGGGCGAGCCCTTCGTCATAGGTGGCAAGCAAAGCAGCGAAATCATCGTCGTGAGGATCGTCATCGGGGATGCTCATAGCTTGGCTTCAAAATCTGTTTCAATTGTTCCACGGCTCGCGCCCACAGTTTGCGTGCGGCACCGGCGCTTTCGGCCCATGCGCTCGCCAATTTCTTCAAATGAGCAGTTCTCCTGGTGCCGCAAGCGCAAGGTTTCCTGGTAGAGTGCCGGTAACTGGGCAACCGCCTGCTCCAACTGGACATTCTGTTCGCCGGCAACTTCGCCTTGCTGGGAGACGGCTCGCGATGTGCAAGCGATTCGTGTCCCGATCCGCGCAGCACCTGTTCGAGAGGCACCTCGCGCCCAGAGCGCGTTTCTGAGTCGAGCGGAAACTCGCTCGGATGTTGGCGACATTGTTGAGCAGAATCCGCCGCAACCAGGCCAAAACGTCGGCTTCGGTTTTCCCATGGAATTGTCCAAAATCTCGTTGCGCTTCCAGGAGCGTTTCTTGCACGACATCGGATGGTCCCAGCTTGGCTTGCAATCCCGTGTCCAGTTCTCGATTGGCCACCAGAAGCAAATACTGGCGGCACAATTCCAGCACCTGGCCGAGCGCCTCGGACGACCCGATTTGCGCGGTGCAGCCACTGTTCAAATCCTTCGCACGGTGCAGCCGGTTCGCGCTCCACGGCCTCGCCTCTCTCTTAAGCAGGATTCCGAGCGAAAACGGACGGCTCAGATTGTTTTTGCACGATTGTTTGCAAGCCGGCGACTAGAAACGAGAAATGGGTGATTTCCGCGCCTAAGACCGGAACAAGCCTCAACTCCGGCCAGCCAACTCTGGCCCGGTTGGCCAGAGTTGCGCACCCCAAACGTTTATTTATCAAAGCATTACGAAATCCGCGCCAACTCTGGCCAAGTTTCCCCGACACATCTACTCCCGCCGATTCGTGTGGATTGAAGTCCACACTACCAACGCCTTACCCGGCTTTTGATTGCCGAAAGATAGAGAATCGGGTTTTTTGACCATCGCCGGATCTTATTCTTTCCAACCGCTTTAAGAAGCCGAACACGGAATTCCAACTTTTTTCTGTCCGCGCGTCCACTTTCACCGCATCCCCTGCCCAGGGAATTAGAGCGACCTCTTGCACAGTGTTTCAAGGTATCGATATCTAGGACGGTGGATTCACATCATGCTGCTCAGGCCTGGCTTCGGAAACAGAAGAAAATTCCATCAACGCCGGAGAGTAAACGGGCGAAGCGCCGATCGCAAGGCCGACCCTTCGGTTCCAAGCCTGCCGTTGAATTCCTCGAAGATCGCACGCTGCTGTCAGTCTTCTACAATCTTACACCCATCGCCTCGACCTTGGACGGAACATTCACGCACTTTGGCGATCTGGTGGCCATCAACAATACCTCGGACGAAGGAGACGTCGCTTTCGTCGCTTCCACAGCCGCGGGAAACGGACTTTGGATCACAGGAGAGGAACCGGGAGGCCCCGAGCATCCCTACAACGTTAATCCCTCGTTTTCCAACGATCCTACTCGCGATTTTGGACTCGGCGTGGCCCTCAACGACAACTTCACGTTGACGGCGCGATCGGACCAGCCTCGGTTCGACTCCGGATCACATTCGTACCTGGCAAGCTGCTACTCCGGAACCAAATAGCAATAAAATCGCCCAGGCTCCGGACAACACTCTGGGCTTTTCCGCCCTGCAAACCTTTACCGACATCAACGATGCCGGCGACGTCGCCTTTGTCGCGCAAAGTTCGGATGGCGCCTATCGGTCAGTTGAATTCATTCCTCACGGCAACCCGAGTTCGAACGCTGACATTAGCGTGGCATTCATGCCCGGCGGCGCTCGACCCGGTCCGCGGCCGCAGCTCACCGACGATGGGCGCGTGCTCTATTATTCGTCGACCACCGCTATTGGATCGATCATACTCTCGCAGCCGAATGGGGCCAACGAGACCATCGTTTCGAGCCCAGGGCTTTACCGAGCTGGGGTCTTCGCCTGGGATCAGCGGCGACGGCCGCATCGTCGTTTTCAGCGGCAATCGAGGTCGCGGTCCCGGCATTTTCGCCAGCTACGAAACCGGTGGTAGTCGCAAGATCGTTCGCATCGCCGGGGAATCGGATCTGGAAGGGCCCCTCGATGGATTTGTTTCCTTCGATGCCGACTCCGCCATTCGCGTCAACGATACCCTGGTCAAGGAACGAGGAGTAACCATAGCCTTCGAAGGGGTGAACGCCACCCTGGGCCGCGGTATCTACACGGCCCGCCTCAGTTTCTTTCCGAGCATCGCATCGCAATTCGATCCAGACAATCCGGCTGACCCGAGCAATCCCAACAGCGTTCAAGTCAGCGGCATTGTTCCGGTGGCTCAGATTGGCGATATGCTCGAGCCGGGCGTCAAGATCGCCGACCTCGAGTTCTGGGACGGCATCAACGACATCAATCGGGGCACGATCGCCTTTTGGGCCAAGCTGGATAACGGCGGCGAAGCGATTGTGCGGGCCACGTCCATGCAAGTCGTTTGGATCAATTTCGACCCTGTTGGTCATTCCTTCGGTGGGCAAACTTCGGCGAATCTCAGCTTGCTCCAGGAAGTGGGAGTCGCCAACGAGATGGGAGCCAATACCTGGAGCGGCTCCATGCAGACGACGTTGCAGAAGCTCGGCTTGTCGACGGACTACGTGGCCTTTCAGAACAACATCGTCGATGAAGTGCAAACCTTGTTCAGCGACGCCGGGGTCGATGTTCGCGTGTTGGGGCGGACCAGCGACACTCCTCCTGTTTATGTGCCCAATCCGGTCACCGACGCCGAGGGCGATCGCTACTATCAGAACGGAAGCGTCGTCGCCCGCGGGGCCTTCCAAACCATTTTTGTCGGCGGAGGCCCGGATGGGAACGACCTGGGCCTGGCTTCGCCGACCTATGCCGGGGCCGGCGCCCTTGATTTTTTTAACGAGATTTACGACGACACCGCGGTGGTGCTGGTGAATAACGTTTTTCAGCCGGCGAATTTCGGCGGCAAGAGTATTACCCAGCTAAGCGACGACGAGCGCGTGCGAGCCGTGGCCTTCACCATCGCCCACGAGGCGGGACACAACTACGGCCTGTTCCATCTCGATCCTAGCCTTACCGACCTGATCATGCATGGCGGAACAACGGCGGGTGAGTTCGATGCAGGCCAATCGTTCGGCCCGGGATTTTGGCAAGTTCAGCTGGTCGACCCGTCGCTCCAGGGTGTAATGGAAGACGACGATGCCCGGTTGAACTTCGCCGTTGGGAGTTTGAAGGGAAGGGATCTGGACGCCAACTGGCTTCCGAACCCTGCTCTGCTAAATCTCACCAGCAAAGACATCCGCGCAAAACTGGGGCCGAATTTGACGGGCGATCCGATCACCGTTCATGGCCTGGTCATCGGCGTGAAAAGCCTCGGTCAAGGCGA
Source organism: uncultured Gemmataceae bacterium (assembly GCA_963748025.1). Taxonomy (GTDB): domain Bacteria; phylum Planctomycetota; class Planctomycetia; order Gemmatales; family Gemmataceae; genus CAVVHZ01. The sequence goes on along the minus strand of CAVVHZ010000009.1, from coordinate 50,201 downwards.
CCTGTTTCCCATCTTTCAGGACCTGGGCGGCGGCGATCTGGCGACCCTGTTGGCAAATGCAGACATTCCGGTGACTGCCCTGGACAGCCTGATCCTGCTCGGGTCGACCACCGGCGCCAAGCTGGACATCATCGGTGTGGCCATGGGCCAGGAAGGCGCCCAGCATTCCATTGCGGCAACGGCCCTGGGAGTTGCCGCGGATGACCGGCTGCTTTCTCCGGTGACGGGGGACGCCACCGGTTTCCACCTTTATCAACTCACCTCGGGAGGCTCCATCGATCTGGGCGTCGTCTCCGTGCAGGCGCTAGCTCCGAATCATTCGCCAATCTTGGCTTCCATCGCGAATAAAACGGTTGACGCCGGGACGGCTGTGACCTTCACCGCCAGCGCCACCGACCCGGACGCCGGCCAGCACCTGACCTATAGTCTCGACCCAGGAACACCGATCGGGGCCAGCATCGACCCTGCCAGCGGTCAGTTCACCTGGACGCCGGGCTCTGCGTTGGGTGGCCAGTCGGTATCGGTAACCCTCCGGGTCACCGATGACGGCAGCCCGGCGGCATCGGCAGCGAGGACTTTTGTCATCAACGTTACCAACCGGCTTCAGGTCACCAATGTGACCTGGATCGACCCGCCCACAGTTGGCGCACTTCAAGTGGCGATCGATTTCAACGAGGCATTGCAGCCCGCTTCGGCGCAGAATGTCGCGATCTTCCATATCAGCCGCGATGGCGGGACGGCTCTCCCCATCTCGTCGGCCGCCTATAGCGACAACGGGGCGAAACATCGAGTTATCCTGACCGTCCCGGCCGGCACCTCGATTCCGCCAGCCCAGTACAATGTCACCATTGACGGCGACTAACCTTCTTGCCACCAGCGGCGACAGCGCTTCGCCCAAAATCGACAAAACTTGGGTTTTTTCGCCCGCCGCAAACTCCCTTCAAGCCGTCGGCGTACAAGCGGACGGGACGGTAGCTCCCGCGGGGAAGCGCTTTCGCTTGGGTACAGCAGGCCGGCTCAGCAAGTTCTCGCCGCCGACTTCACCGGCGACGGCGTAACCGACTTGGTGGTGTTGATAGCCGATTCCCCCACCGATCCTCTTTTGCTCCTGGCTGGAAAGGGAGACGGCACCTATGCATCGCCTCAGCCCATCGGCTTGGCGGGATTAGCTACGAGCGAAATTTGGACCGTCGATTGGAATAACGACCGGAAGCCAGATCTGGTGGCAGCAGTAACGCAGGGGAGCAGCAGTTACTATTACGTTCTCCTCAATGATGGGCGCGGCCATTTCAACAACGCACCTGAAACACCCATTCCCGTTGCTGCGATTGGCGAAACCGTGATCGCCGATGTCACTGGCGACGGGTTGCCCGAGATCATTCATGAGCCCAACGATGCTGGCGCGGGACTTTCTTTAGAGATTATTGGTAAAGATCCCTTTGTAGGCTACGCCCCGATTATGGAATCTGGACTCGATTTCACCATTTCCAACTTCCTGGGCGGCAATCAACTCGCAGACTTGAATGAAGACGGGAAGCCGGACTTCGTAGCGATAAATTTCGCGGACCACGACGACGTCATTGTGATTCTCAGTACGCCCACGGGATGGACAAGAGGCAGCATCGTGCTCGGTTTGGAAGACACTCAGCACCTTGGAGCAAGTCTGGGCGACTTCGATGGCGACGGGCATGTGGACATCGCAGTTCTGGGTGCGCCGCTTGGACTGGACACCGGTGACTCGCTCTTCTTGCTGAAGGGCGACGGGCACGGCAACTTTACGCAGCTCCCAACTGTCGTATTCAATCGCCGCGATGTCACGGGGATGGTGAGCGGCGACTTCAATGGCGATGGCCGAACCGACATGTTCTGGTTGCTGGCGGCAGGTCCCAGCGATTTCGGCGGACAAGGCTTCGACAATGTCAATCAACTGTCAGGCTGGACGTTCCTCAACAACGGCCATGGCGGCTTCGATCCGAGCACGCCGAATCCTGTCCCGCTGGCAGCCGCCGGTAGCTCTATCGAGCTCGGCAACCCAACCGTGGCAGATCTCGACGGCGACGGCTTTCCGGACGTCATTCTGGGAACGAACGATCAATGGCAAATTGCTCAGGCCGCGAATGACGGCTCGGGTACGATGCATCCGGCCACGGCGTCATTGCCCTTCATCGGCGCCCCGATTGCGGGCAGCGGCCAAAATAATCAGGACGATTCGATGTACCAGATGTTTGCCGACTTCAACAACGATGGCCTGACCGATTTTGTCCTCAGCGAAGCCAACGTCGAAATCTATCTTGGCAAGTCGGACGGCGGGTTTGAGCACGCCCAATCCCTTCCAGCGAGCGGCGGATATAAACCTGGAGCCGTTGGCGATCTCAATCACGATGGCATCCCCGACCTGCTCCTCATCACCGATTCAGGCATTTACGACATGCTCGTATTCCTGGGCAATGGCGACGGAACTTTCCGACCAGCGCCGAATTTCAGGCTTTCTTGGGGCGAAGGCGCCGTCGGAGTTGCTTACGTAAGTTTGGGTGACGTGAACAACGATGGCAATCTCGATGCCGTAGTGACATTGGGCGGTGACCCTGACGCCCATTCATCACTTAACGGCCAGATCGCCATCTGCTTCGGCGATGGCACCGGCAAACTAATCTACAACGCCAACACGCTATTTTCGGGCCTATTCGCCCCTGCTTTGGCCGACTTCGATCAGGACGGCAAACTCGATTTGATCGTCACGAGCACGCCCACGCCGGGCGCGGATTATGAAGTGCGATTCTACCGCGGCAAGGGCAACGGCTTGTTCACGCCCGGCCCGGTCATCGCCACGTTTCCTTCCGGAGGTAATACCGACGAGGTTTTCCTGGTTGGCGACTTCAACGGCGACGGCAATCTGGATTTCTTCGGCAAAGACGCAGTCCTGCAATTCTACCGAGGCGACGGCCACGGCAGCTTTCAGCTGGATTCCGATCTGAACTTGCCAGCAGGAACACATCCAACGGTGGGCGACTTCAACGGTGACGGCATACTCGATGTGGCTGAAGGACACGACGATCAGAGCACTGCCGTCTACCTCGGCGACGCTACGGGTCATTTTGCGGGGCCGATGCTATCGAGTTTTGGGACCTCCTTCAATGGCATCGCCACGGCGCCGCTCAAAGCGCCCATTGCGGCCGGCTCTTTTGCCATTACGGATCATGCACCCGTTGCCACGGATGTGCAAGTTAGTGGCTTGGCCGGTGCTGCGGTCACGATTCTGATTGTTCCCCATACGACTGACCCCGACAACGAAACACCGCACGTGACGACCCTGAGCAAGCCTGTGCACGGCACGGTCCATCTCGACACTAACGGAACACCAAACGACTTCGCCGACGACGCGATTCTCTACACGGCCGACCTGGGCTACTCAGGGACCGACACATTCACTTACACAGTCGCCGATGCCGCCGGCCTTGAAGCAACGGCGACCATTACCGTCACGGTCGCTGCTCAGCCTGTGCCAGTGCTTCAATTCAGCGCCAGCGCTTACAGCGTTGGCGAAGGAGACGGCGTGGCAACGATCACGGTTACGAGAACCGGTTCCACGTCAGGAACAGCGACTGTCCACTTTGCCACCAGCGATGGCACCGCCCTGGCGGGTTCCGATTACACTGCGGCTTCCGGAACGCTGACGTTTGCGGATAGGGAGGCAAGCAAAACGTTTACCATCTCGATCACCAACGACTCGCTTGTGGAATCGAACGAGACAGTGATCCTCACTCTGACCAATCCGAGCGGGACCGGCGCCCGACTCGGCAGTCAAGCGACATCTGTGTTGACCATCGTCGACAACGACGCGCCAAGGCCCGGAATGCTCCAATTCAGCTCCGCGACTTACCAAGTTGTAGAAAGCGGGACAGGTGACAATCGCCGTGTCCCGCGTCGATGGCAGCGACGGCGCCGTTTCGGTCGGGTATAGCACCGCCGATGGCACCGCAGGGAGTTCGGATTACACCCCGACATCGGGGACACTTTCCTTTGCAGCAGGCGAAACGAGCAAGACTTTCACTGTGTTTATTGTCAACGATAGCGTTGCCGAAAATACCGAGACCTTCACCGTTTCGCTGTCCACTCCCGCTGGTGGAGCAATCCTGGGCAGTCCCCCAAGCACCAGGTCACGATCATCGACGACGATAACCCCGCGGTCCCGCCCACCGACAAGGACGATTTCTACGATCTCGGCGCACCGACCGGCGTTTCCACTTCCACTTCCAGCGTTCTCGCAAATGACGTCGGTCCCACGTTGACTGCTAATCTTGTAGCAGCACCCGCTTTGGGCACGGTCAGCCTGAACGCAATCGGTAATTTCGCCTACACGCCAGGCGCCGGTTTCTGGGGTGTTGACAGCTTCATCTACAAGTCCAACAACGGCACTCTCGATGGCAACACTGCCACCGTCACCGTCATGACCCACAACGCCTTGCAGGTGAAAAAGCTCTACAACCAGGTTCTGCACCGCGATCCCGAACTATCCGGCTGGGAATATTGGACTCGCCGCGTCAATAGCGGCACCGCCAGCCTGGGCACCCTCGCTTCGGGGATCTTCGAGAGTCCCGAGCACATCGATCCCATCGTTACCCAAATGTATCACGACTATCTCTTCCGTTCGCCCGATCCGGATGGGCTAGCTTACTGGCGCGGCATCTGGCAGCACGACGGCGAGCCGGAAAACGTCATTGCCGGCATCGTCGGCTCCCCCGAATTCTTCCAGTCCGCCGGCGGCACGAACCAAGGCTGGGTGACCGAGATGTATCACCGGCTTCTCGATCGTGAACCCGACCCACAAGGACTTAGCTTTTGGACGGCCAAGCTCGGTACCGGAACCTTGGATCGCTTCCATGTCATTCTCGGATTTGTGGAGAGCGACGAGAATTTCCACAACTTAGTGCGCAGGCTGGTATCAGCAATATCTTGGTCGTACGCCCTCAGCCGCAGAAGACAATTTGTACTTCCAACAACTCAAGACGGGGACAACCCAACGAGCGGTCCAGATCGAACTGCTCGACACCACGGAGTATTTCCAGACGCCTCCGGCTCCGCCGCCTGGAGAAGCAATACGAATAGGTTGACGCCCGGCGTTCCGCGACCTTGCTGGCGAATAGATTTGGAGCCAGTGGCACGGAGGCGATGTGATGAGAGTTCCAAAAGGTGTGCGACCAATAACCCGAAAGCCTTCGTAAAGGGACAGCCGAGGCATTTAGGTCGACAAGACAACCTCAACCAACGCCGGTTCGTTATGGCTTACGGCTTCTTCCAGGGCGGCAGCAAATTGAGCATCATTCTGAACTCGCCAGGCGCGAACCCCGAAGGAAGTGGCAAACGCGCAAAAAATCGGGGTTTTGCAGGTCGACGCCGATGTGACGGCCGCCAAAGTGGCGATCTTGGCTCGATTTGATTAGTGACAGGCAGTTGTCATTGACCAAAACGACGACGATCGGCAATTTCTCTTGCACGGCGCTGGCCAATTCCATGCCGCTCATCAAGAAGCCGCCGTCGCCCACCACGGCCACAACGACTCGGTCGGGAAACGCAGCTTTGGCGCCCAACGCTGCAGGTAAGGCATATCCCATGCTTACGAACCCCGACGGATGCATGAACGTCCGCGGGTTAAAGACGGGAAACTGCACGAGCATCTGATAGGCCAGCCGCGTGACATCCGCTGCCACGATGGCATCGCGCGGCAAGAGCCGCGCATGGTCCCGAGCAAATCCAAACCGGGAAATCCCCAATCCGCGCGCACCGCCTGCTGCGTTGCCCACGGAAGCCTCGGCTCTGAAGGCAACGCTTCCAGTAACGCTTCGAGCACAAGCGCGCATCCGCACGGATTCCGAGCGCCGGTGCATAATGCCGGCCAAGCTCAGTGGGGTCGATGTCGATATGCAGCAAACTCGCAGGAAGCGAGCACGTCCAGTTTCCTGTAGTCGCTTGGGTGAATCGGCTGCCGACCGCCAACAAGCCGTCAGCTTGCGCCAGCAACGGCGCGAAGAAAGACTCCATTTCCAACAGATCCGACGTCGCCTTTGTCCAGGGCAAGCCGGCATGCAGTGGGTGATCGGCTGGAAACGCGCTCTTCCCGTTGAGTGTGTGGAACACCGGCGCGTTCAGTCGCTTGGCTACGAGGCGTAATGCATCCGTGGCGTGAGCCGATAATACGCCGCCGCCCGCAAGAATAATGGGCTTTCTCCAGCTCGCCACCAGGTCGGCCATTTTCTGGCCAGCGCCTTGTGCCGGCGCCAATCGCTTGACTTGGACTTGAAACAGAGTGGTGGTTGGGGCACTGATTTCCGAGCGCAGCACGTCCAGCGGAATCTCAAGCATGGTCGGGCCGGGCCTCCCGTGGCTTGCGAGTCCGAACGCTTGATCGATCTTGGCCAGTGCCTGGTCGCTCGAAGCGACGAGAAAACGGCCTTTCGTGAAAGTGGCACAGGCCTCGGCTTGCTGATTTTCGTGGTAGTAACCACTGCGCAAGCCTGCTCCAGCCGTGGGGATTTGTCCCGTCAGCAAAAGCATCGGAATGGAATCGGTGAAAGCGGTTGCCAGAGGCGTGGCCGCATTGAGCACGCCGGGGCCGCAGACAACCAGGCAGACACCAGGTCGTCCAGTGGCCCGAGCGTACCCGTCCGCCATGAAGCCGGCCGCTTGTTCGTCGCGGGCCAGCACATGGCGGATGGCGGTTTGACGGTAGAGCGCATCATAGAGAGGCGTTATCTGTCCGCCGGGGTAGCCAAAGATGTGGCTAACCCCCAACTCCGCCAGCCGAGCAATAATCAGTTCGGCCACGGTGGCAGGATGGCAGCTGGATTGCATGAGTGCATCACGGCTTGGAGTCGGCACTCTTTATCACAGGAAGCGGCAGCAGTCCCGACTTACCTCGAATTTGCTCGAACAGAAAGACGCCTTTTTTGTTGGCCGTGACGATGTCGGGAAAGCCGTCGCCGTTGACGTCGCCCACGGTGAATTGCACGCCAATGCCGGAATCGCCATCAACCTGGTGCGGAATGAAGCGCGTCATGCCGTCTTTACCGCGCTGATTCTCGAACCAATAAATCACGGGAGATTTGTCGGAGCCCGGTTCGTTCCGGCCATGCGACCACCAGCGTTTTCCCGTCACCAAGTCGGGCAGGCCGTCGCCATTGATATCGACAAAGTGCAGGGCATGCGTTTCCGAAAACAGATCTTTGAAAAGATCGTGCTTTTCGAAGGTGGGATTCTCCCCACTCGACCTCTGCTTGAGCCACCAGATGCCAAATTTCTGCGCCGAAGAACAGAGAATGTCCTTCTTGCCATCGCCATCCACGTCGTAGGCGAACATATCGGAGCATGGTTCACCGAGATTGGCACGATGGAACTTCCAAGGTTTACCGTCTTCGATCGCAGCTGGCTGTTCCCACCAACCGCCGGTGCAAACGACATCCGCCCGGCCATCGCCATTCAAGTCGGTCACGCCCAGCCCATGGGAGAACCTTTGGGTTCCGGGAATCTCCTTGCCGGGAGCACTGGGCTCGCTTATTGGGTGCATTTCCCACAAGGCGTTGGGGTCTTTGCCTGGCGTGAACCAGGCCATTTGCCCCATGTTCTCTTTGCCCTTGGGCTGCCAGCCCATCACCAAGACTTTTTTGCCTTTGCCAAATAGGTCCGTGAAAATCGGGGTCTCGTTGCAAGCGCTTGGCCAGATTTCGTGTTCTTTCCAATGCCCGGGTTTGCCCTGAGGATTTTCGTACCAATGGCAGGGAGCGCCCGGAAAGCCAATGACGATCAAATCGGGCCAACCATCGCCATTTACGTCGTCCGCCCAGCAAGCGAAGCTTTCGCTGTAGCCGGCAATGCCATTGCCGTAATCGCGCTTGGATGCGCGGATTTCGTGAGGCTTCCAATTGGGAGCTTCGTACCAGACCTCGCCGGTCAGGATGTCCATTTTGCCGTCGCGGTTGACGTCGGCAATGGTGGCGCTTCGGCGCGAAACTTCGTGTCGATGACGGTCTTTTTCCAGGAGATGGCCGTGGGTGGGTTATCGGCCAAAACGGGGGCAACCGGCAGAACAACGCCCGCACAAATCAGCGCCAAAGCGCGCATGGGACAACCTCGTTAGCTGCGCCGACGGGAAGCGCGTTTTCCGCGACGCGCGTTGGCCGGCGATTAGGGTGGACTTGCAATTATGCTGCGCGGCGGTCGGCGACACAAGGGTCTGCACCAATCCCGCAGTCCCTACGACCATCCCCTGCCGGCGCTGATTTTTGCTTAGGGACAATCGGTGCTTTGCTTTTGGTCGAAAACGACCATACAATCAAGAAAGAGTTGCGGTGGTCTACCGGGTATAGGCGGGCTGTCGTTAATTGCCTGGGTCGGGTCCTACGAACGAGGCGACTATGAGCAATCAACTGGTTGAGGCCGTTCTTCCCCGCCTGGCTCGCAAGCTCTATCAAGAATTGCAACATCTTAAAGAAGGCAAATTAAGCGAAGGGCAGTTCACCGAAGGATTCGAGAAACTGCTCGAACAACAGCACGCTTGGCTGATTTCGCAAGGCGCTTCCGAGGTTCAGGCCGCTCTGGCGATTCATGGAGCCGTTCTGGTCTTGAGCACTCCGGGATTGCGTGAAGAAGCCACCGACAGCAACACGCCTTTGGAAGTCCTGGAATATCGCGCTATCCGCGATGCTGCCCGCGAAGTGGCCGAGAGCTACGACATCTCTGAAAGAAAAGCATTCCGGGCTATCAGCGCCATTGTCGTCAAGTACAGCACGTGAAATCGCCTTAAGCCACGATCCTTCCGTAGCGGAAGTCGCCAGACTTCCGTTAGCTACTTTGCAAAATCGTCATCGCCTTGCGCAGCATCGGAACTCTGGCGAGTTCCGCTACGCACTAATCCGCTTCCCACGCCAACGCGCTGACCGTTTCCTCATCCGCAAGATGCGGCACGCGCTCACCACTCTTTTCCCACGCGTGCCGATGCCGCGAACCAATGCCACGCCCGCAAGGATCACCAGCATTCCGCTGACGATCCAAACCGTGATCTCTTCGCCATTGAGCAGCCAGCCAACCACGATGGCAACGACTGGATTCACGTAAGCGTACGTTCCAACCCCGGTCGCCGATACGTGACCCAACAGCCAGTTGAAGGCAACGAAGCCGATGAGCGAGCCGACCACGAGTAGATAGAAGAAAGCACCGACTCCTTGAGCGTTGAAATTCGAGACATGGATGCTTCGATACTCACCAATGGATAAGCCGATCAACACCAAAACTGCGCCGCCGATAGTCATTTGAAGTCCAGCGGCCAAGAGATGATCGACTTGCAACTTGCGGTGACGGACGATAAAGGATCCCACTGCCCAGGAAATGCTCGACCCGAGCAACAACAACGGTCCGCCGCCCCGAAATAATTCTTCGGGATTATCCAAACCGGGAACCAGCAGCAGCGAAACGCCGACCAACCCTGCGAGAAGGCCTGCCCAACCCGCCAACGTCAAGCGCTCACCATGCGGCCAAGACATTTCCAAGCAGGCGATGAAGAGTGGAGTGGTTGCGACCATGACCGATGCCACGCCGGAAGGCACGAACATTTCGCCGACAGTGAGAAGGCCATTGCCGCCCACGAACATGAGCGATCCGATCAGAACGGTCCACCAGAACTGCGTCCAGGATATGCGAAGCGAACGCCCGCAAAGCGCCAGGAAGGCCAGGAGGATCAGGCCGGCCGTCATGAGCCGGCCGCCGCCGAAAAGAGCAGGCGGGAAGACCTCGACACCTTTGCCGATGGCCAGGTAAGTCGTGCCCCAAGAAATATAAACGAGGGCAAAAGCGACGATGATTTTCCATCGGGCCGGCGGCGCTCCGACCGACGCGTGTGCAAGGCTGTTCATCCGTGGCACTTTCCGGTGGATCGAGTTCGTTCGTAGGGGCTTAGGGCTTTTTCTACTCGATCGGACGGAAAAAGTCGTCAGAGGGTTCATTCGAAGGCGCGATCATTCGGCGAGCCTCCCAAGTTAGTGGAGGGAGTTTGCCGCAGACTCCCCCCACTAACGTGGGAGGCTCGCTATTTAACGTGGGAGGCTTGCTAGATTGGGATAGAGGCTCGCAAATTAAATCCTGCAGCTCCCGCTCGGACACTCCTTCGCTCTGCCCGGCAACCAATAGCGGATGCGCGCAGTCAAGTAATAGAGCAGGTCGCAAAGTTGGCGAATGCCGGGGATATAGTAGACGTAACCGATCTTGGCAATGCCGCCGCGCGTCGCCAAAGCGCGGACAATCGCCTCGGCCCCGATGAATCTACTTCCCTCCGGTGTTACCATAATCATGTGCCGCATGCAGGTTGCATGATCGAGCCCGGGAAAGGCATCCAAGGCCCCCGGCTCCTGAAAATCGATCATGCGCAGGCTGCCCGGCTTGGCCCAGCGCGCCAGCCGGCGAGCGCCCCCGCAGCAGAACCTGCAATGGCCGTCGTAGAGAACGGAAAGAACTTGGCTGGCTTCGGATTGGGTAGAAATTGTTTTTTCTCCTGCGAGCTAGCTCAATTGCGTCGTGGCGCCTGCCGTTTTCTTGGTTGATCCGCCCTCGAAACTTTACAATAACTTCAAGATCGTCGCCTGCGGGCAAGTTCCTGGTTCCGCTTCGCACGAGAATCTTACCTGATGAGCGAACTCAACCACGAGTGTGGCATTGCCGCCCTGTACCATCTGGAGGGGGCAGTCCCCTCGCGATTGGCGCCGCCCGGCGGAGCCGACCAGGTGACCCGGCTCATGCCGCGGATGCTTCTCGATTTGCAAAACCGCGGCCAATTGGCGGCGGGATTCACTAGTTTCGACCCTTCCAGGCAACAAATTCTGAGCACCTATCGAAAGCTCGGAACGGTGATCGAGGCCTTTCGTCTCAATCATCAAGCCAAGTACGAAAGCATCATGCGCGAGAATGCCGGCCGTGCCGTCATCGGCCACGTCCGCTATGCCACTTGCGGCGCTAACGACGTCAATTACGCCCAGCCGTTCGAACGCCCGCATGGCTGCAAGTGGAAATGGTTCAGCATCGCCTTCAATGGCCAGCTGGCCAACTTCGCCGATCTTCGAACACAGCTGCTCGATCTGACCGACTATCACGTTACGCGCGAGACCGACACCGAAATCATCATGCACTATCTCGCTCACGCGCTTGCGCCGTGACGAGCGCGGTCGATCTGGTCGAAGTTTTCCGCGATTTGTGCAGACAGTTCGACGGCGCCTACAACATTGTCTTTTTGAACGCCATGGGCGACATGGTGATCGTCCGCGATCCCAAAGGTTTCCGGCCGCTCTGTTACGCTCAGGAGGGCAGTCTGTTCGCCGCTGCCAGCGAGAGCGTTCCTCTCCTGAACCTTGGCTTTGGCAACATCCGGTCGTTGCAGCCGGGCGAAATCATCGTCATCCAAGATGGCCGCGTGCGCCGCGATCGCATCGCCCCGCCACAAAAACGTGCTCATTGCTTTTTCGAGTGGATCTATTTCGCCAACGTCGCCAGCACCCTCGACGACCGCAGCGTCTACATGACCCGGGCGGCCCTTGGGAAGGAGTTGGCTCGCGAAGAGCGCCGATTGGGCCGCGTTCCGCTCGACTCCGATACCATCGTCGTCCCGGTGCCGGACACCGGCAAAGCGGCCGCAGACGCCATGGCCCACGAATTGGGCCTCCCGTCCGCCGAAGGTTTGATGCGCAATCGCTATGTCGGACGGACGTTTATCGAGGGAGAGAATCGGGCCGAGCGTGCCCGCTTGAAATACACGCCGCTGCGGGAAGTGTTGGCGGGCAAACGCATTCTGCTGGTCGAAGATACCATCGTTCGCAGCACGACCATGAAGTCGCTGCTGCGCGAGATTCGCGAACGAGGCGGCGCCAAAGAGATCCACGTTCGGGTCGCCTGCCCGCCCATTGTGGCGCCATGCTTTTACGGCATCGACATGTCGACGGTTCGCGAGCTGTTTGCTCCTCGGTTCATGAAGGGGCCCATTGCGACGCAAGCCGAGTTGGACCGAATGGCTGCGGAATTGGGGGCAGATAGTCTCAACTACTTGCCGCTCGAATCGGTCGCAAAATGCATTGGTCTGGAAGAATCGCATATCTGCCGAGCCTGTATCACCGGCGAGTACCCGACGCCTACAGGAGAGAAACTGTATCAACTAGCGCTGCGCAACACGCAAACGCCACCGAACGGGCGCACTTATGAGTTGCTGGCGCGTGAGACAGTGAAGACGTAAGCTCGAAATATGCCTAAGCCTCCCACTACTAGCGAGCCTCCCACGTTAGTGGGGGGAGTTTACGGTAAACTCCCCCCACTAACGTGGGAGGCTCACGTTCGTGGGAGGCTCACGTTCGTGGGAGGCTCACTTTATTTGCTCAATGACGCGAGTTTCAATCCGCAATCGGCTCGATCAACTTCCTGGATCCGTCATCCGGCACGATAAAGACGTGGTACACCCAGGCGGCCGTTAGGCTGCCGCCGATGGGACCAACCCAGTAGGCGACATGATCGGTGAAAGCACTCGATCCGGGCATCGTCAGTTCCCAGAGTGCGGGGCCAAACCAACGTGCCGGATTTAGGCCGGCGCCGGTCATGGGGAAGCCGGCAAGCGTCGCGGCCGCAACGGCGAGACCAATCCAAAGTGCAGAAAACCGATCCGTTTTGCCTAGGGAACGCCGGCGGATCACGGTTCCGAAGATGACGAGAGTTATCGCAAACGTCAGCAAAAGCTCGATAGCAATGCCTTTTACACGCATCCAGAAAGGATCGGGGCCAAGCGTGTCTTCTATCAAGTGCGGCGTGCCGAGGTGGTTGCCGCGCGATACCCACTCGGGAAAGGAAAACAGGGCACGGATGGCGCCGCCGGCAAGGACGGCTCCAAGCAATTGCATGCAGACATAACCCAGGGCGCGCATGCCATCGAGTTGTCGGAAAACCCAAAGGGCGATGGGCAGAGCAGGATTCAGGAAACCGCTGGAATAAGGAAGAGTGAAAGCGAGGGCCGCGGCATAACTGAGTCCGGCCGTCAACGCGACGACCACTACCATCCAGGGTTCCAGCGGACCGCGAACGTTGGCGCTGACACGCCCGCTGTAAGCAAAACGACGACGAACGTGCCTAGCAACTCGGCCACATAGGCACGCAAATCCCTGTCTTCCATGCCGATTCCCTTCGACAGCTTATTTCTTCGCCGTGGCCAATTGCTCCGTAGCTAATTCGGCCAGCGACTGAGCGGCGCCAACTAATTTGTCCCAATTCTTTTCGACGTACTCTGCCGGGCCGCCTTTGACCGCCACGTGTTTGGCGATGTCCGGCGTAATCACCATGTCGATGGCGTCCCACGGGCACCAGCGCTCGCAAAGCGAACAGCCGATGCAGCGTTCGAGATCGATATCGCAAAATGTTTGCAGGCCGGGCAGCTCCTCGCCGGGAACTTTGTAGATGCAGTCGACAGGGCATACTTCGATGCAGGCTTCGCAGCCGGTGCAGCTATCCGCCCGAATGACCGCAAGTTCCTTGGGAAGCTTCTTTCTCGGCTTGCCGACTCCCTTGGCCATGGCCCAATGCCCTTTCAATTAAACCGCCAGCGAGAGGTGCCTTAGGAGGGCGAGAAATGGACAACTCTCGGGCGTTCATTTCATCTGTGCTTTCCTTCACGAAGTCTAGCATAAGCAGCTCTGAACGAAAAGCCACATGGGACCTACGCGTGAGCGCTCCCTTCTTCTACGCGCGGTACGATGGCTTTGGTGGCATCGAAAATCGACCACATCAACACGGCCACCCCGTAGAGACAGGCGAACAAGATGAAATTGGCATGCCAGCCTGCAGTTTTGGTTTCGAAAAGACCAAGAACCTTCGCGGTGGAAAAACCAGCCACGGCAGCGCCCAAGTTGCCGATGGTATTCATGCAGCCCGAAACGATTCCGGCATACCGTCCGCCAATGTCGAGGCAGCTAGCCCACGAAGAACCCATGGTAATGTCGTTCCAGAAAGTGCCGATGGATATCGCCAGAATGCAAGCCCAAGGACTCGTCATGTAGGCCGCAATCAAATAGCAGACACCGCATAAACCGTGGCCGAGCATGCCACAAAAACGCCGGCCCCATTTCTGATTTCCAGTGCGACGAATGATGAAATCAGTCAATAGTCCCCCGATCAAGCAAGCCGTCGATCCAAGCAGAAGAGGAAGGCCGGCCATAAGGCCGTATTGAAAACGACCTGCTGTCTCCGCCGTCACGTCATGAACTTCCTTCAGATAGCTCGATAGCCAGGTGATGTTGAAGTACCAGCCGTAAGAACTGCAGAAATACATCAGACACAGGAACCAAATATTTCGGCTGCCAAGGATGCGCTTCCACGGAACGCCTGCATGGCCCACGGGCCTCAAATCGCCGCCGTGGCGAATGAGTGCAAGCTCAGCGGCATTGACGCTTGCCTTCTTTTCAGGGAGGTCCTTGAACCAACTCCTGAAGGCAATGCACCAGACGGCGCCCAGGCAGCCAAATATCCAAAACGCGTGCCTCCAATGTGTGACTTCGTCTTTGCCCTGGCCTTGGGTAAAAATCAGCAATGAAACGACAATGGGAGTCATGCCGCCCGCGAAGCGGCCGGACATCCAGACGGCGCCTTGCGCGAAGCCGCGTTCCGTGAATGGAAACCAGCTGGCCTGGGCCCTGGCGATGTTGGGAAAGGCGCCTGCTTCCCCAACGCCGAAAAGAAACTGGACAAGAATCATCGCCCCGATGGCGAGCATGGGAAAGGAAGGAGTCGGAAAAATGCTGCCGGTGAGAGCCGTGAAAACCGACCACCAAATGACGATCCGAATCAGCGTTCGCCTTGGCCCAAACACATCTCCCAGCCAACCGCTGGGGATTTCGAACAGGGCATAACCCCAGCCAAATGCACTGAAGATCAACCCCTTGTAATAGTCCTCGAAGCCGAACTCTTTTTGGATGTAGGTGCGAGATCGTGCCGAAAGTGACCCGGTCGAGATAAGTGATCATCGCCAGGCTGCAGGCGAAGCCGAGCACGCCATAGCGCGCACGCGCGAAGGCTTTTCGGTAGGGATGGCAGTGGAAGAGATCGTCATGGGATGGTCCGGTCGGTGGGGCAGGGTAGTCAGGTCCCCACTTTAATCGCCCGAACCGTTCACGGCAACAAGTATGCTCAGCGGCGTTTGGGAGCGACTCCAAGCCCGCCGCCCGGCGGTGGGGAAGTAGTCGGCTTCGCGTTGGTGATCTTCACCTTGGAAACGGCAAAACCGTTGCGCGGACCGTTTGGATTGGCGGCGGCGCCATTGGGGTCCGGCTGCACCGAGAAGAAGAGGTCGGCGCCTGCGTAATTGACCGTTTGCTGAAGAAGAGTTCGGGTCGGCTGCTTGGCGTCGGCAATAATGATCATCTTGTTGCCCGGGGCAATCATGACATCCCAGCTTTCTTGTCCGGGCTGAAGCACGTGTCGCGGCCCCTGGCGCGGAACACGGTTGATGATGCTAACGCCTTGAATGACGATCGGCTTATTGGTGTCGTTGCGGATCCCCAGCCAGCCGCCATCGGCGCCTGCGGCGCGGCCAGAGAAGAGCAGCGTGGCCGCTCCAAGATTCAATAGCACCAAAAGAGAAAGTGTCTTACCCATTGCTCTTTCGTAATGCCGCTATAGCGCAGCGTCTGAGTTTTAGCCAATCCCGCAATGCACGCAACTCTCTCTGGGCGTTGGTGATCCTACTTGAATTCCTGGTTCACCGATAGACGGAATTGAAGACGTGGCAGCGGTTTCCAGCAAGAGAGCGCAAGAAACAATGAATCTTGCGCAAATGGCGGGTTCCGGGAAAAGCGGTGATAATGCCTGCTTTGAAGGCAAGAGGCAAGCAAAAACTAACTTATTTTGCGATATACACTTATGGCGAAAGAAGCAGTTTCGGGAGTGTGGACTTCAGTCCACACCAATCGGCAAGGGGGCCGGCATGGTTCAACAAATGGCGAGCCGGGAGCGTCTGTCAGCAACCGGAGAACCCGGCCTAGCAAGCACTTATGTACTCCGGTCGCCAACGCTTCTGGCTCGCCTGTGTTACCTTGGCAATGGATTGCATTGCGCTCCCTGCACACACACGGCATCGGAAGGATGTCGCCAGGGAGTGGCTGCTTTGGAACTATGCCAATCAGCCCGTGAGTCCGCCCGTGTGGACTAAAGTCCACACTCCCGTGGTTTCGGTTAGTGGCTGGCAAGCGCAAATCCGCCGACGGCGTTCCTTTGCTCTATAATGACAAAGACTTGCAAATCGGCCGGGAGGTCGCTGTTGGATGCGGGCGCGTCAAATCGTTCGCACCAAGAGAGGAAAGTCCGGGCTCCACAGGACGCGGTGATGGGTAACACCCACCGTTTTGGGCCGAACGATGCCGAAAGGCGACAGTTCGATCCGGAACCGGGAAAGTGCAACAGAAAGCAAACCGCCTGATCTTGGGATTCAACCCCCTGAGTTCAGGTAAGGGTGAAACGGTGCGGTAAGAGCGCACCAGCAGCTTGGCGACAAGCTGGCTAGGCAAACCCCACCGGGAGCAAGGCCAAATAAGGGAGCAGGGTCGGTCCGGCCCGTTACGACTCTCGGGTAGGCTGCTTGATCCGCCGGGCAACCGTCGGGCTAGATAAATGACCGCCCCCGTCCGAGCAATCGGCGGGACAGAACCCGGCTTACAGGCCGATTTGCAAGCGCTTTAGACGTCTGTCTTCAACAAGCAGTGGAGCAGGCAATCGATGGCCTTGGGCAGGTAATCGGGCTCGTCGTAGATGGGAATGCCCAAGGGAAGCGTCAAAGTATAAGCCAAAGCCGTGCGGATCAACTCCCACGCGCAACGCGCGGATCGAGTGAGCGTCGAAACACGCCTGCCTGTTGCCCATCCTGCACGATTTGGGCTAGCAGCGATTCATTGTCGAGATAGAACTCGCGAAGAAATGCGGCAATTTCCTCATCGTCGGTTTCTACCAGGGTCCGATGCATAATGCGGAACTCGCGAGCATGCTCGCGGGCACTTCCCAAGTAGAGATCGACAATGCGATGCAACTTGGCCAACGGTTCGGTCAAGTCGGTCGTTTCTTGTTTATATCGCTGCAGCGTTGCTTCGCGAATTTCCTGAAGCACAGCCAAGAAAAGGGCTTTCTTGCTCTCGAAATGACGGTAGAGGACCGGCTCCGATACGCCCGCGGCGCGGGCAATCTTGTCGGTCGTAGTATCCTGATAACCTAGCGTGGTAAAGAGCTGCTTGGCATGAGCCAAAAGCTGCTTCCTGCGCTCGGTTTTGCGCATACGTGGCCTAACCGGAGCCGCCTGATTGCCTGAGCTATGTTCGAGTGCGCTCATCGGCTTCCTCACCGATTTATCGTAGACCGTTTCTGCAATAGAGCCTATTCTAGCCGCTCGGGGCATCGTCTCCCAGGCCAGCCGTGAAGAGGAGCTAATTTCGTCATGTCCGGTTTGCTAATTCTCGGCACGCGTAACCGCAAGAAGCGTAAGGAGATCGTGCAAATTCTCGAATCGCCCGGGATGATGTTTGGCGATTTGAACGAATGGCCGCAAGCCCCTGAAATAGAAGAGGATGGGACGACGTTTCAGGAAAATGCCTGCAAGAAAGCCGGCGTTTTAGCGCGTGAGTTAGGACACTGGGTTCTGGGAGAGGACAGCGGCCTGGTCGTGCCGGCACTGGGCGGTCAGCCCGGCATTTATTCAGCCCGGTACGCTGGTAAACAGGGCGAGGATGAAGCAAATAACGAAAAGCTCCTGCTTGAGTTGAGTTTGTTTCCCGACGACAAGCGAGGCGCCTATTACGTTTGCACAGCCGCTTTGGCCGATCCCCAAGGCAAGATTCATGCAGTAGTCGAAGGCCGCTGTCATGGCCAGATTCTGCGCAAGCGCCACGGTGAAGGCGGATTCGGCTACGATCCGCTGTTTCTCATCCCCGAATATCACAAAACCTTCGGCGAATTGAGCCCGGTCGTTAAAGACGCATTGAGCCATCGGGCTCGGGCGCGTCGAGCGGTTAAGGCCGGCGCTAAGGCTAATCAATTAAGCTGAAATAAACGCGGCAAGAAGGGCGAGCGTCGAGGCGTAAGCCCGACGAGTCGTCAAGTGAGTTTACGCGTAGTTTTCTTGGGGAAGACTCGTCGGGCTTACGCCTCGACGCTCGCCTGCTGCGGCGGCTGGATTCATTTCACCATTCATGGCAAACGAGCCATAACGGCCGAGGAAGCTTCTGCTTTGCCAAGACTTCCTGAAGATTGGCATAAGAAGGCGATCATTCTTTAGGGCCATCGGAGAAAAATCGGGGCTGACTCCAGCACTTCGTGACTCCGTGACCATGCACTCGCAAAAAACCAAAGCGGCGGAAAAGCGCCGCACTCCAAATCTGACTTGCCGGGTCCTGAATTCCTTTGGACTGCGGCGCTTTTCCGCCGCTTTGGTTTTTTTGGCTTTTCCCAAAACCAATTTGTGCCCCATTACCGGCGATAGTTAGCGTTTCCCATTTTTAGCGATTCATCCTGAAGAAACGGGAAAGCAGTCCCACATTTATGCACAATCTCAACGTTCAACCGCATCCCGCGTCCGAACACAGCGAACAATTCTTTCATGCCTACTCCACAAGAACTCGCTCAAGACGTACGCGCGTTTCTGCAGTATCTGCGGGCCGAGCGGCATGGCGCAGAACACGGTGCTGGCTTACGGCCGCGATCTGACCCATTACCGAGCCTGGGCGGATGATGGCAAGCTCGCCAACTATTTGCAGCCCAGCCTGTCCGAGTTGAGCCGCTACATTATGCATCTGCGCGAGCAGGGAGTTAGCGCCGGTCAGCGTGGCCCGCAATCTCGTGGCGCTCAAGATGTTTTATCGCTTCTTGAGGCTGGAGGAAAAGGTCGCCGCCAGCGCTACCGATTTGCTCAGCGCCCTTCTCTCTGGGAGCGGATTCCCCATGTGCTTAGTCCCGAGAGCATCGAAAAACTGCTGGCTGCACCCCAAGCCGGGGAACGCTTCTTTTTGCGCGATCGGGCACTGTTAGAAACGCTTTACGCCACGGGGAGCCGAGCTTCAGAAGTGGTTAATCTCGAGACGCGAAATCTCTTTCTCGATTCGGGGTTTTGCAAATGTCTGGGAAAGGGTGGGAAAGAGCGGGTGATCCCGTTAGGCCGCCCGGCCCAAAACGCCCTGCGCACCTACCTGGCAGAACAACGACCTGATCTGACACATGGATCCGATACGGTGCCGTGGGTATTCGTCTCGCGGGGGGGGAGGGCACTGACGCGGGAGATGCTCTGGGTGTTGGTCAAGAAATATGTCAAACGTGCGGGGCTAGGTACGCACGCAGTCCGCACACGCTCCGTCACAGTTTTGCCACGCATCTGTTGGCTGGCGGGGCTGACCTGCGAACCGTGCAAGAACTGCTGGGCCACGCCAACATCCGCACGACGCAGCATTACACGCACGTCGACCGCGATCGCTTGCGCAACATTCACAAACGCTTTCATCCGCGGGGCTAGCTCAACGCAAGTAGCTGCCGATCGGGAAGGGCATGAACCCGGTTTTCTCGATATCTTTCCTGGCCCAAGGCGCTGGGGATCGTTCTTCCAAAACCTGCGCAACGTAGGCAAGAATGGTTTCCTCGGTTCGCAGGGAGGGCTTCCCCAAGAGATCGACGCCGGCTAGCTTGGTATCCTTCAAGCCAACGGCCCTCATCAGCTCTTTCACCTTTTTGTCCTTCAGGCCTCGTATCATTGCCGAGTGCAACGTCTTGGCAAGACCGCCAGCTCTCGTGTCTTGTTCGCCGTAAAGGAACAGCATGGGAACGTTATCCTTGACGGAAGGCAGACTGACATAGTTTTCCAGCCGGGGCGACCACCGAGTTGTGCCGGCGCTCACACTCGAGGCCATGCTCAGCCAAACGGCGCCCGCTATATCACGTCCCTCGACCTGATTGTTGTTGACAATCGGGAAGCCCGATTTCATAGCGCGACGATTCCATTCGCTGCTAATCCACACTGCCCCCAAGGTCGCGCCCGTGCCGGCCCCCACCACAAAAGTTTTGGCAGAATTACATTCGCTGCCATCGTTCTTGGTGTCGAGGAAGCGCCTGGCCCCAGCGATGTCGTTCAACATGCCGACAATGTTGCTAGGTGTTCGGAAATCGTTGTAGCTGATGCTCGGCTTGGGCCGTCGGGGGTTGTATCCTTTGATGCTCGTATTGGTTCTTTCGGACGTCCAGAATTGCGGCGTGACGCTGGTGCTGTTGCCGTGGCCCCGAAAATCAAAGGTGATGACGGCGAAGTGTTTTTCCTGGAATTTCTTGGCCAGATCGCTCCAACCCGCCGCTTCTATCGAGCCGCCAACGGGGTGAAGCAGAATGACCGCTGGCCCTTTGATCCCCAAATCGCTTGGGTAGTAGAGGCCCTGTATCTCGGCATAATCGGCTGTAATGAAACGAATCCGCTCCGGCTCTGCAGCAGGTGCGGCGGCAGCTAGACAAAGACACGAATAAACCGCCACGATTGCAGCCACTTGTCTGCCGAAGCGATTGCATCGCATAGCCAGTACCTCCCTTATTTTCCGTAACTCTTCCCTGGTTTGGATCTTACAGCCCTTGAAAAATCTGGTCAAGCGGATCGAATTGGCATGGTGCAGACCAGGGTGACGAAATTGCGAGCCGGAAGTGTCAGCGACCGGAGTACCTAAGTGCTTGCTAGGCTGAGTTCTTCGGTCGCTAACGCTCAGGGCTCGCCCTTGACGCACTCGCCACGCCAGAACTAGGATAAGCGCTGCGAAGTGCGGAGAAGCCACGTTCGATTGGATTCAATGGCGATTGGTTTGCGCGGGCAGGATGCCTGCGCACTTGGCGAGAGGATTTGCGGTGTACAAGCACACGTTCCAACGGCACAAGACGCCGCGTAGTTCAAGTCGGCAACGTGGCCATTGGCGGCGACAATCCGATCATCGTTCAATCGATGACCACGCCGGATACTTGCAACCTTGCCGCCACGCTGGCCGAGATTCATCGGCTCGAAGAAGCCGGCTGTGAATTGGTTCGCGTGACGGTGCCCAAATTGCAGGATGCGGCAGTGCTCGGCGAAATCAAAAGGCAGATCAAGCTTCCGCTGATTTGCGATATCCACTTCGATTACAAGATGGCCCTGGCGGCCATCGATCATCCCGTCGACAAGATCCGCATCAATCCCGGCAACATCGGCGGCATGGATCGCTTTCGGCAAGTGCTGCGCAAGTGTAAAGACAAAGGCGTGCCCATGCGAATCGGGGTCAACGCCGGCAGCTTGGAACGGGAATTCGCCATGAAATATGGCTTCCCTTGTCCGCCCGCGATGGTGGATAGCGCGATTCGCTACATTGAAATTGCCGAATCGGAAGGCTTTCACGATCTCATTATTTCGTTGAAATCGAGCGACGTCATCACCGCCGTGGAAGCCTATCGGCTCTACGCCAAGCAGGCCAACTACCCCACGCACATCGGCATCACGGAAGCTGGTAAAGCGCCGTACGCCGTCACCAAGATCTGCCTGCGGCCTGGCGCCCATTCTTCTCGACGGCATCGGCGATACCATCCGCATCGCCTGCTGGGCGATCCGGTGCCGGAAATCCAGCCGGCCTTTGACATTCTTCAAGCCACCCGGCCGCCGCGTGAATAAGCCGGAGCTGATCGCCTGCCCGACTTGTGGACGTCTCGCCATTGACCTCGAAGGCCTCATCGCTGAGCTGGAAACCCGCTTGGGCGGGCGCAAAACCCCGATCAAGATCAGCGTGCTCGGATGCGTCGTCAACGGCCCCGGTGAGGCGCAGAAGCGGACATCGGCATTGCGGCAGGCGACGGCAAAGGCATGATATTCCGTCACGGCGAAAAGATTCGCACGGTCCTCGAAAGCGAAATGGTCGACGCGCTCATGGAAGAAGTCGAACGGTGGGAAAGGGAGGAAGGCAGCAAAGGTCCGCAGACGACCGATCAAAAGCATGAAGCACAAGCCAACGGACGCATGAAATTGCCGTTGGTTTCCAAATAAGAGCCTTCGTAGCGAGAACTTGCCGATGCGGAAGATTCAGTCTATTCTGCAATCGTTCGCCAAAGATCGAAAGCACTGCAGATCAGGTCGGGTTGGCTCCATTCCGAGCCGGTGGAACATCGCATGAGCATCAAGTTCAGCTGCCCGCATTGCTCCAAGGCGCTCAACGTCAAAGACGGCTTGGCCGGAAAAAAGCGCAATGCCCCGGCTGCAAGAAGGTCTTGGTCATTCCCATTCCGTCGGTCCCGGCTGGGCCTGATGTCGAAGCTCTGGCTGCCGCGGCTTTCGCGGAAGAAGAACGGCGTCTCGCCGATCAGCCCGTCGCCAAGATCGAATTCCTCTGCCCCATGTGCGATGCAAAAATCGCCATCGATGTCGCCTCTGCGGCAAACAAGCTCCCTGCCCGGAATGCCGTCGAATCGTCAAAGTTCCTCTTCTGAAGAAAGAAGAAGCCAAAGATTGGCGGCAGATCGATACTCGGGCGACGAGCGGCATCCGGCTCAACGAAGTGAAGGGGTTGGAGGGCACCTGGGGTACGGATTCGACCGCGCAGGTAAGCCGGCAAGCGTTGCTCGAAGCCAAGGTCATCCCCACCGAGAAAGAACGGCTGGGTTGGCAAGGCTGGCTCAAACGTTCCACGATAGCAGCCGTTTCAATCGGAATCTTGGCGATCGGAACCGTTACGGTTTTGCGTATCACGAAAGAGAACAAACGCAACTGGGCCATTCGTCAAGTGGAGGGGTATTTCAAAGAAACGCCGCCAAAGCTGCCACCGGCTCATCTGGCATTGGCTGATCAATTGGCAGGGGACTATTACCTGAAACAGAATAAGCCGGATGACGCTCGCTCTCAGTTTCAAACGGCCCGGGCACTAATCGAGCAGAGCGAACCACCGGGGACAGCTACGGCACAATTTCTCTCTCATCGATCTAGCCAAAGACCAGGTTGCCCTGGGAGGAGATAAGGGCGAGATCGATAACAAGATTCGATTCAAGTGGGACGAGGTTCAGACGCAGCTACGGCAAACTATTGATCAAATCAAGACTCCCGAAGCCAAGCGAATTGCCGTCCGGGCCCTGACGCGGCAACTCGCTGCTCGTGGTGAGGGACAACGAGGCGACGGCGCTCGCCGGGTCGTTTGCCGAAAATCGACCTGAGTTGGAGGCTATCGCCGGGTTGGAATTGCTGGCGCAAAGTTGAACGACGAAGCGGAATTGATGGCGACCGCCGCTCAACAGGCTCTTCAACCGCTGGCGGCCCCGGTGGGCAAGCCGCAGCCCCTTCCACAGGCCCCCCCGCCCGCTCTGCTGGCCCTTTGGTACGGGCTCGGACAATCGAACAAAGCTCTCGCTACCGCGCCGGAGATGCGAGCGCTTCGGCGGAAACAAAGGTCAAATATCAGATGGGTACGATTCTAGGGCTTGGCTTGGAAGGGAAATGGCCGCTCGCACGGGCAGCCCTTCAGGAATTTCCCACCGCTGCTTATCGCGTTCAGGCACTGGCGGACCTGGCGGAAATTGCTGCTGACGCGGACCAGAAGGACGAAGCCAAGGCCATGGTCGAGGAAGCCGCCAAGCAAACAGAAGCCGAAAAGGGCAAAGATATGTCCGCTTGGGCTCTCATGAGGTTGGCGGAGCTTGCCGGCACGCTTGGGTTTGGGGGAAACCGGTCAGATCCTGGCCCGCAACATCGCCGCCCCCCTGCTCAGACAACAGGCTTTGGTCGATCTTTTGCCCGCCAGCACCTTGCCCGATCAGCTCGAAACAGCCCTTGGAACAACAGTGGATAAGAACTCTATCGCCTATGCCCTGGCGCTAAGCAGAGCATGCCAGCGGCAAGCCAGCCAAGGCGACGCCGCTGCCTTGCAAAAAGCCATCGGCACATGGGAACCGGAAAAGCTCCGGCCGTTTGGCTATCTCGGTCTTGCCTTGGGGCTGCAAGAACATAATCAGTGAAGAGAGACTTCCGGGCATCGGAATCCCGCTTCCTGCCACCTCTCCCGAGCAGGCTGCATTCGGATACTCGTGCCCAGCGCTGAAGAGCTGGGGCTGATCGCCAAACTTGGCGTCCGGCGGCGGTTTTGCGCTGGCAGTGCACGCCTTCGCGTGATAACGAATTCAGTTGAGCCTTCTGGGTGTTTTTGCATAACGGGCATTCCCATTTATTCTGTGTTGCGTCTGCCGGCTTTCACAGCAGCACCGGCACGATGCATGGCATGAAGGAGATCGGCAGCCGTGAATCCTAAAGAGGTACTGGCCTTAATTCGCTCCAAGGAAGTCAAAGCCGTTGATTTGCGGTTCATGGACTTCCCGGGCTTTGGCAGCACTTCACCATTCCTGCCGAAGCCCTTGAAGAATCCGTCTTCGAAGAAGGCCTCGGCTTCGACGGATCCAGCATCCGCGGCTGGCAGGCCATCAACGAATCCGACATGCTCGTGCATTCCGGTCCCGGAAACGGCTTTCATCGATCCGTTCTGAAAGACACCACGCTGACGATGATCTGCAACATTCAGGATCCGCTCACCAAGGAAGACTACACGCGCGATCCCGCGCAATGTGGCCCGCAAAGCCGTCAACTACATGAAGTCGACCGGCATCGCCGACACGGCATATTTCGGCCCGGAGCTGGAGTTCTTCGTCTTCGACGACGTGCGCTACGATCAGACCCAACACTCCGGCTACTACTTCCTCGACAGCTCGAAGGCGCCTGGAACACCGGCCGCGACGAAGAAGCCGAACCTCGGCTACAAGCTGCGCTACAAGGAAGGCTATTTCCCGGTCCCGCCCTCGGACGCCCTGCACGACATCCGCATCGGAAATGATGCTGACCATGATCCAGTGCGGCCTCAAGATCGAGGCCCAGCATCACGAAGTCGCCACCGGCGGCCAGGGCGAAATCGACATGAAGTTCGCCCCGCTGGTCGAAATGGCCGACAACGTGCTCAAGTACAAGTACATCATCAAGAACGTCGCCAAGAAGCACGGCAAGTCGGCGACCTTCATGCCCAAGCCGCTGTTCCAGGACAACGGCAGCGGCATGCACGTCCACGCGTCGCTCTGGAAGGGCGGCACCAACCTCTATGCCGGTTCGGGCTACGCCGGTCTTTCGGATATGGGCATGTACGCCATCGGCGGCCTGCTCAAGCACGCCCCGGCCCTTTGCGCCATCACCAATCCGACCACCAACAGCTACAAGCGCTGGTGCCGGGTTATGAAGCGCCCGTCAATCTTGCCTATAGCCGCCGCAATCGCTCGGCTTCCATCCGCATTCCCGTTTATTCGCCAAGCCCGAAGGCCAAGCGCATTGAATTCCGCTGCCCGGACGGCTCGAGCAATCCCTACCTGGTATTCTCCGCGATGCTGATGGCCATGCTCGACGGCATCAAGAACAAGATCAAACCGGGCGATCCGCTCGACAAAGACATCTACGATTTGGAGCCCGAAGAACTGGCCAAGGTGCCCAAGGCGCCCGGCTCGCTGGAGGATGCGTTGAACCACCTGGAAAAAGATCACGAATTCCTGCTCCAAGGCGACGTCTTCACCGCGCGACGTCATCAGCACCTGGATTTGGTACAAACGCGAAAAGGAAGTGGACGCCATCCGGTTGCGCCCGCATCCTTATGAATTCTACCTCTATTACGACATCTAAACCGAACCGAATGCAGTAGAATCACGAGCCGGAGAGGCAGCCCTTCTCCGGCTCGAAATGTTTGTTGACTTGTGATTCAAATTAGATGGCAAAAAAATGTAGGGCAAAAAGATAAGAGATTGCATTTATTTTTTTGCCCTACATTTTTTTGCCATCAGTATTGAATTTGGACTTTCTATATACCGGGACAAGCCGTGGGCAAAACGCCGCGCGTGGTTGTGGTTGGCAGCCTGGTCATGGATTTTGTCGCTTCGGCGGAGGGGCTTCCCAAGCCCGGCGAAACGGTCTTAGGGACCCATTTTGGTATGTATCCTGGCGGTAAAGGAGCGAATCAGGCAGTGCAAGCGACGCGACTAGGTGCCGAAGTCTTTTTGATTGGTCGAGTGGGCCGCGATTCGCTCGGCGACCAACTCTTGGAAAACCTTCAAAAAGATGGCGTCAACATCGACTTCATCACCCGCGATCCGGAGGCCGGCACTGCTGCATGCTGCATTCATGTGGATCAACAAGGGCCGCAATGCTATCGTGATTGTGCCGCAAGCCAATGCGCTGCTGACGCCTGCCCATATAGACGCGGCGAAATCTGTCCTTGAATCCGCGGATGTTGTTCTCTCCCAACTCGAAGTTCCGTTGCCGACAGTGCAACATGCTTTCGAGCTTGCTCGCGCCGCCGGCATCACGACGATTCTAAATCCGGCGCCGGCACAACCCCTGCCGGCTGAGTTGGTTCGCAACTCTACCTACTTGACGCCGAACGAGCCGGAGATGGAAGCCTTGTCCGGGTTGGCTCAAAGCGGTGGAACAGGGTGGGAAGCGCACTCCGCCAACAAGCTACAGGAACTTGGCGCAGACCAATGTCCTCATCACCTTGGCCGAGCCGGCTGTTACGCCCGCAGCCGCCAAGGCGAGCTGCTCGTGCCCAGCTTCGCTGTAAAAACAGTTGACACGACAGCCGCCGGCGATGCCTTCAATGGCGCACTGGCTGTCGCGCTTGCGGAAAAAATGGAATTCGCGAAGGCGCTCCGATTCGCAAACGCTGCCGGCGCGCTGGCCACAACGGGTAGGGGAGCCCAGCCTTCGCTGCCCCTCCGCCAAGACGTCGAGAAACTGATGGAGGCCTAGCTCGTTAGCACGGCGCGAATCGGAGAGGACCTTGCTGGATCGGCCCAATGCCTGTTAGCCCAACGCGCCAGCGAGAGGGCCAGGCCGCCCAGAACCGCGCGTCGACAGTGCAGCCAGGTGTCAATGCAGTCCGCTTGCTAGCACCACCGCTTGGCAAGCGAAGTATGAAACGTGACAGAGTGCCGTCACCAACAAAGCCCCGAGAGACTAATTGATGACTCCACCTCCCGCCGTCTTGAGCGCCGGCATCATCGTCGCCGATCACATCTGCACGCCCATCGCCCACATGCCGGCCGCCGGCGAACTGGTCATGGCGAACCAGCTGCTTCTCACGATCGGCGGCTGTGCCGCCAACGCCGCGGTCGATTTGGCGAAGATGGGGGTTTCGGCGGCCGTCGTCGGCCGCGTGGGTGACGATGCTTTCGGCCGCATCGTCATGGAAATGCTGGGCAGCCATGGACTGGACACCAGCACCATCTACCCGACTCCGGGCATGCCACTAGCCAAACTTTGATCGTCAATGTGGCTGGCCAGGATCGCCGCTTCATTCATTCCTTTGGGGCCAACGCCCTGTTTCGGGCGACCGATATCCCGCTGGACCGCCTGCGTCAATCGCGCGTACTCTACCTGGGCGGCTACCTGTTGATGCCGAACATGACGCACGACGAATTGATTCCGGTGTTCCGATCCGCTCGCGAAGCCGGCGTGAAAACGGTTCTCGACGTGGCGATTCCGTGGCCGGGCGACTATCTGCCGCGCCTGCAAACGCTGTTGCCGCACGTGGATGTCTTCCTGCCCAATAACCACGAAGGCCAAATCATCACCGGCGAGGCAGATCCGCTACGTCAAGCAGAAACCTTTCGCCGGTTAGGCGCCAAAACGGTGATAGTCACCTGCGGAGCCGATGGAGCCCTTCTCGTGGATGAAAAGGTCCGCCTCAAATCGGGAGTCTATCCCGTGCCCTTCGTCGATGGCAGCGGCGGCGGCGACGCCTTCGATGCGGGATATATCTGTGGCATGCTGGACGGGCTCGATGTGGAGGGCCGATTGCGGCTGGCCAGCGCAGTTGGGAGCGAGTTGCGTTCGAGAAGTGGGAACGACGCCAGGGGTATTCACGCGAGAGGAGTCCCATGCGTTTCTGAGAAAGCAACAACTGGCGATTGACCGAATCTAAAAACAAGCCGGCTATGAAGCAGGAGGGGAGAAGGACGACCGCTGGGCATCCTCCCCACCCACGACATAGCCGGCTCATGGCAGGGCCGCACCTAAGCGCAGCGTGCCTGGCGACGCCGAATGGGCACCGGGCAAAAACGCACCTGACTCACCTGCCTGGATGTTCCCATGAACATTGCGAGGCAGAATAAGTGATAAGATTGATAGGGGCTTCTTAGTCGAAGAGCACGTGCCGTGCCAGTTGCACAATTCTCGCTTTTTTGTTTCAAGCTGTTACTGCATTTGGTTTTGCAGCGAAGGTCGATCGATTGGGGTTTATTGGAAAGTGTAGGATTTCTAGCGAGTGGTAGTGAAAAATCGGGCGCTCGGCTTCGCCTGGCTCGCGATGAACCGCGCCATCAGCTTCTAAATGCTTGCCTGGTTGAAAGGCGCAGCTAGTGTACCGATCAACGCGGCCGCTGACCAGGTTCCGGGGCGCATACCGGAGCCATCTGGGGCAGCCGCGTCGTGTCGATAGGCTGAATCTCGCCGGGCGATCGTTGGAGGGCCAAGATTTCTGCGGGATAGCCCAAGGCCCGAAACAGCCGGAATTGCGCCCGATTGTAATCGTTGATGCTTAGGAAGTAGTTGTTGTAAGCTCGCTCTAGCTGCTGGAGTGATGCCACCACTTCCTGCGGACGATTTACCAACGTCAACAGGTCTCCAAACCGAGTCGTTTCGCTCATGCCTTTGAGGTTGCCCGCGAAGTTTATTTGGGCCTCTTTCACGCCAATCTCCGCCTTGGCTACGCGGGTGGTAGCCGATTCGAGTTGGGCATGAGCCTGGGCAACTTCCGAGGCGACGCGATCCTGAATGCGAAAGGATTCGATTACGGCCTGTTCCTGTTCGGCACGCCGCTCGCGGACTAAAGCACGGTTGCCGAACCCCAAGCTACGCAGCTCCCACACGAGCTGCACATTCACATCGCTCCTCCCGGCCCAAGGATTGCCGTTGCCGTTAACGTCGGAGCCGAAAACGCCGCCCATGAGGTAACCACCGGGCTCCGCCGGCGCCGCGTCTCCACCGAGAATGATGCTGGGCATCAAGGGACGAAGTCGTTCCTGCCGTAGACGCGCCAAGGTGGCCTGCACCAATGCTTGCTGCGAGGCCAGCTCGGGCCGGTTCGTGAGGCCGATGGGCACCAGTGCATCGACCGGCTGGTGAGGAGGGATGAGCGTGACTTGCAAAGAAGGCGGTTCGAGCGGGTCGACAACCGAGGTTGGTCCCAATCGCAATGCCCGGGTCAGATCAGCGCTTGAGAATCGCCATTGCTCTAAGGCAGTCGCCGCTTCCTGTTCCAAGTCGGCCAATTGCGTGCGGGCTCGATCTGCTTCAATGGGGGCAGTCAGCGATTTGCCCAATGCCGTTACCGTACGGACGAGCACGCGCGATTTCTCGACAGCGTCCTGAGCGCCGGCAAGTTGGCCGCGGGCTTGCTGTACGTTGAAGTAAGCCTCAGCTACTGTTTGGATGGCATCGTTTCGAGCGGTCTGCACGTCCATGGTCCGTGAGCGGACGACTTGCCGCATGGCTAAGGGCGCAAACAGAGCATCCGCACTGGAGATGACCGCAGCCAATCCGCCGCCAGCCATGAATTGTTCTCGACTATTGCTGAACTCGAGACCCGAGTTCCCCTGAGCGGCGCCGTCGTGCCGATAATAGCTCGCCCCGAAGTAGACGTTGGGCAGCCACAAGACCTTGGCCTGGTCATATTGAGCAACGGCCCGCCGCAAGCTGGCTTGGGCCGCTGCGATAACCAACGGCCGGGCATCGGCAAGGCGGAGTGCAGTCGCCAGGTTGATCGGCAGCGGTTTGTCGCCTTCTTCAACCTTGGCTGTCGGCAAGGAGGCTGTCTGACTCTGGGAGAAGATTGGGCCTTGGAGCGGATCGGCGCAGTGCCCACAGGGGGCAGTATGGTCGATAAGGGCTGCCGCGAGGGCTGTAGGTTCTGAGCGGAAACCGGTCGCAGCACGAGGCTGAGGCTTATGACGACCGTCGTGAACAAAATGCATTTCAGCTGGAGCCGTCGTTTTTGAAAGAGCATGCGGAAATCCTTTCCCGCCAGGGCCGGAGTCATTCCGCTCGTGCCGGCAGCAGATTCTGTATCCTCAAGATCGAGCGAAAAGGCCACCGACGTCACTTCATTCCCGCTTCCCCTGATTCGGCCAAGTGCACAATCCCGATACAACCCGAATAATCGCTTCCTTCGACATTGTGGAAGGCAGATCGGATGGACCCAAATGCCTTCGCTGCTAGCAGCATATGGTGTTGCAATGGGATTGAAACGGATGCAACCGAAGGTACAAAGGAATTGTCGCTAAAGTGGAAACCGGCGTGAATCGACGATTGAGTGTCCTCTCATTTCCAGCCCTGGAACTCGCCCCATGTCGATGCCTTTCGATGCCACGCTTAAAGACCTTGGCCGTGATTCCCCGGCGGACTTTCTCGCGGCATTCGACAGGCCACCCGAGGGCCCGCTTCAGCTCCTTAACGTCGATCTTTCGACCGTCACGACAGCCGCCGACCTAATAATTGGTGTCGGCGATCCGCTAGCGGAAGTGATTCACTTCGATTTTCAATCCAGCTCTGCGGCCTGGAAACACGCAAGTGTCCTCGTCTACAACGTCCTGATCTATGCCGAATATCACGTCCCTGTCCACAGCATCGTCATTCTCCTGCGGCCGCAGGCGGCGCACTCAAACCTTAACGGCATCGTGACCTATGCCCCGCGGTCAGGGCGCGGTAGCATGGATTTCTCCTACGAGGTTGTATCGCTTTGGCAGCGACCAGCGGAGGAGCTGCTCAAGCGCGCGCTGGGGACGACGCCGCTGGCCATGCTGGGGGCGCTTCCCGAGGGAATGCCGACGCTGGACGGACTTTCCCTCGTGGCCCAGCGATTGATCGAGCGGCTGGAGCGCGAAGCGTCCCCCGAAATAGTGCGTAAATTGGTGACTGCAGCATTCCTTTTGACAGGGCTTGCGCGTCCGGCGTGAGTTGGCTCAACGAGTATTTCGAGGAGTTCGAGCTATGAGAGATTCCGACACGTACATGATGATTCTTGAGGAAGGTGAAGAGATTCGGGCAAAAAAGGATATTCTTAGCTTGGGGCGAAAGCGTTTTGGGATGCCCGACTTGCTACCACTTGGCGACTCGAGTCTATCACGGATTTGGCTCAGCTCGATAGAATCTTCGATCGCCTGCTTGACGTGACCAACTGGCAAGAACTCCTGGACACGCCCTGACCGCCGAGACTTACCCTCGATCAACGTCCAGGCTGAATTCATGTCATAAAAGGGACTCAATTCCTTGTGAACCCGATCGCTTTTTCCCTGCGTCACCCCATCACCATGTTGATGCTGGCCGTCGGCTTGATCGGCGGCGGGGCGCTGGCTATTGCCACCATGCGCATCGATATTTTCCCGCCTTTCGACATGCCTCAGATCTACGTCATCCAGAACTTCAACGGCATGAGCCCCGCCCAAATGGAAGGGCTCATTGTCAATCAATTCGAGTTGAACTTTCAGTACGTCGACGGCGTCAAGAACGTCGAATCCAAGAGCATCCAGCAGATCGCCCTCATCAAATTGAGCTTCTATCCAGGCACCGACATGGCGCAATCGATGGCCGAGGTTGTCGCCCAGGCCAATCGCGCTCAAGCCTTCATGCCGCCGGGAGTATTGCCGCCGCAAATCATGCCCATGGATGCCGGCAGCGTACCGATCGGCTATCTCGTATTGACCGGCAAGGGCCATACCCTTGGCGATTTGGCGGATCTGGCTCAGCAACGCATCCGCCCGCTCATTCAGGCGAACGTCCCGGGCACGGTTGGCACTGCCCCGTTCGGCTCGAACGTTCGCTCCATCGTCGTCAATGTCGATCCCGATCGCTTACGCTCTTACAACCTGAGCCCCGATGACGTCGTCAAGGCTCTGACGACAGGCAACGCCATCGTTCCGGCCGGCAACTTGTACGTCAAAGACCAGATGCCGTTGGTGCCGATGAACACCATGATCGTCGACCCGCAGGAGATCGGCAAAATTCCCGTGCAGCCGGGCCGAAATGTGTATATACAGGACGTCGCCAAAGTCGCCGACAGCACCGATGTAAATTTCGGCTACGCGCTTGGTGGACGGTCACCGCACGCTCTACATTCCCATCGTCAAGAAGAATACCGCCTCGACTCTTTCGGTGGTGGCCGACATTCATCGAACCATGCCGACTTTCCAGAGCGTGCTGCCCGAGGGCGTAGACGTCCGCTACGAGTTCGATGAATCGCCCACGGTGGTGGAGTCGATCCGTAGCGTTGGTATCGAGGGTTTTATCGGCGCCACGTTGACCGGCCTCATGATCCTTCTCTTTTTGCGTGACTGGCGCAGCGTAATCGTTGTCGTATTCAACATACCCCTGGCCCTATTGGCTTCCTTGCTGGGATTGTGGATCACCAATCACACCATCAACGTCATGACGCTGGGAGGACTGGCCCTGTCGATCGGCATGCTGGTCGACGAGGCCACCGTTTCCATCGAGAACATTCACGTGCAGATGATGCGCACGCCGTCGCTGGCGCGAGCGGTGGAACGCGGCAGTAACGAGACGGCCGTTGCCCGCTTTCTCGCCATGCTGTGTATCCTGTCGGTCTTCATCCCGGCGTTCATCATGGCCGAACCCGTTCGCTCATTGTTCGTGCCGCTTTCTCTGGCCGTCGGCTTCTCCATGATCGCCTCCTACATTCTCTCCAGCACGCTTGTGCCCGTATTGTCGGTCTGGCTCCTGAAACACCATGGCCGAAGCAGCGAGGAGGAACAGAAAGGGCTATTTGCCCGCATCCAAAGCATCTTCGGCTGGCTGGTAGCCGGCAGCATTCGCCTGCGCTGGGTAGTCGTGCCGGTTTACTTTATAGTTTGCGGCCTCATTTTGGGGCTGGTGGGCCTGCAGCTCGGGACCGAGCTGTTTCCGCAGATCGATTCCGGCGAATTCGTGCTCCGGTTCCGAACGCCGCCTGGTACGAATTACGAACTGACGCGCAGACCTGGGTGCGCTGCCTGGAGGTGATCGAACAGGAGGCAGGCGCCGGGAACTTGGAAATCTCCATGGGCTTCGCGGGCCAACAAGCGCCTAACTACGCGATGAACAACATGCTCCTGTTCATGCGCGGCCCCGACGACGGCCAGATTCGCGTGGCCTTGCGCGAGGACAGCGGAGTTTCCCTGGCCGCGCTGCGCGAGCACTGCGCAAACTGCTTCCCGAACGCCTGGTCCCGTGGTTCGCCGAACGCCTGAAGAGAGAAGGACTGTCGAGCGAGGAGGCAGAGCAACGAGCGCGGCAGATGATATTTGGCTTCGAGCCAGGCGATATCGTAAGCGTGGTCATGAGCTTTGGCTCGCCTACGCCTATCGAGGTTGTTGTGGCCAGTCCCGATTTGTCCGCGGCGCGAGTTCATGCCTCCAAGATCATGGCCGAGATGAAGTCGATCAGGGGACTTCGAGATGTGCAAATCCAGCAAACCTTGGCCTATCCGACAGTGCCCATCACCATCGACCGTCAGAAGGCGGGGCTAAGCGGCGTAGATGCCCAACAAGTTGGACAATCGGTGCTGGTGACAACTTCCTCGAGCCGTTTGGTTGCCCGCAACTTCTGGCAGGATCCCAAAACGGGCGTCAGCTACCAGGTGCAAGTTCAGGTGCCGATCCAGCGCATGGATGCCGCAACGCAGGTGGAAACGGTGCCCTTGGAAAAATATACGCCCGGCCTCAATCTCATGCTTCGCGACGTGGCCCGCGTGGGACTTGGCACTTTGCCAGGCGAATATGACCGGACCTCCATGCAGCGTTATCTGAGTGTTACGGCCAACGTCGAAGGGGAAGATCTTGGACGAGCATCGAAACAGATCGAAGAGGCCCTGCGCCGGGCTGGGCAGCCGCCCAAAGGAGTACGCGTAGAGAATCGCGGCCAAGTAGCGCCCATGGAGGAAATGTTCGAGTCACTAGCGATCGGCCTCGCGGTAGCGGTGGCCGTCATCCTGGTGCTGTTGACGGCTTACTTCCAATCCCCACGACTGGCCATCGCGAGTATCGGCGCGGTTCCCGGAGTTCTTAGTGGCGTGGTTTTGATGTTATTCATCACACACACGACACTCAACATCGAATCGTTCATGGGCACCATCATGAGCGTTGGTGTATCCGTATCCAATTCCGTCATGTTGATAACCTTTACCGCGCGGAATGGCGGAGCGGAGCGCCCGTCCTCGAAGCTTCGGAGAAGGGCGCCAAGGAGCGGTTACGGCCCATTCTCATGACCGCCTGTGCCATGATTGTGGGCATGGTGCCCATGGCACTGGCGCTCGAATCGGGCAGCCAGCTCGAGGCGCCGTTGGGCCGGGCTGTGGTGGGCGGCTTGCTGGTATCAACTTTCGCCACGCTGCTCATTCTGCCGGCATTCTTCGCAATCATCATGGGGAAAAGGAGGCACCGAACTCCATCGCTTCACCCGGACGATTCCGACAGCACGCATTTTGACAGCGGAGAAGACCAGAACCCAAAGAACCAAGAGGATGATACGAAGGCGAGTGCTCCTGAGGGGGACGAAGACAGGCACTCCGCCACATCTCCGGGTGACACGAGACAGGAAGGAAATCACTGATGCCTCTCATTTTCGCGTGGGAACAAACCAGCTGGACACTAAGAGAGTTCGGAAAGAATGAGGATGATCTTCTACAACCAGACATCTATAGCAAAGAAACGGATTCTGTTTTTCTCCCCCCCTTGGCAAGGGGGGGTTGGGGGGGTCGGACGCCACGGGCCTATCCTTCGACCAATTGCACACATCGCGATCTTCCGAAGTCGCGCACCTTGCCCTCAGGAGTTGAAGGTTCTGAGACCCCCCCCACACCCCCCCTTGCCAAGGGGGGAGGAGTCAAGGCTCGCGCCCATTTTCATTCCTGCTGAAGGCCATAAGACAGCAGCGCGCCTTGGTATGGTTGTCGATTCTCACGGCGTGTGTCGGCTGCGCGAAGCCTGCTTCACCAGCCAAGCCGGTCGACGTCGAGCCGCGCGTCCACCTGACCAAAGCGGAGTTGCGGTCGATATCGCGGCACCGTTGGGCAGCCAGGGTTTTGTCTACGCTTACGAACAGACCGCGATTTACCCCAAGGTGGCGGGATACATCAAAAAATGGTCCGTCGATATCGGCGATCCAATCAAGAAAGACCAGGAAATTGCCACTCTCTACGTTCCAGAACTGGAGGCTGAGCTTTTGCAGAAGAGGCCCAGAGTCGAAATGGATGAGACGCAGGTTCTGGTCGCCGAGCGCATGGTAGAAGTGGCGACCAATAACGTGAAAGTGGCCGCCGCGCAGATCGACGAGGCCAAAGCGGGGGTCAATAAATTCCAGGCTTCCGTGGATCGCTGGGAGTCGGAGGTGAAGCGGCTGAGCAGCCTTTCGGAGATTGTCGACAAGCAAATACTGAGCGAATCGACCAAACAATTGAAGGCAGATACCGCGGCGCCGATGCGGCGAAATCAACTGTCGTTGCTGCCCAGGCGTCAGAGCTTGCCCGGAAATCCGACCTCGACAAGTCTCGTGCCGATGTGGTGGCCGCTCGCGCCAAAGCTCAAGTGAGCAGAGAAGATGCCAAACGCGTCGCCGCACTGGTCGGGTACACCCATATCCAGCGCCTTACGATGGGGTCGTCGTGATCCGAAATGTCAACACAGGCGACTATATCCAACCCGGCTCAGGCGACCAATCGGTGTCAACCGTCGCTCCCGGGCAGTCTGGCTCGCATGCGCCTATCTATATCGTCGCCCGGAAGGACAAGATTCGCGTTTATGTCGACGTGCCCGAGATAGAGGCAAGCTCCGTGAACCGGGGGACCAAGGCATCTATCCGCGTGCAGGCACTCAAGGATGAAGAAATCCCCGCCACGGTCACACGAACGTCATGGTCCTTGAATCGCGAAACGCGGCACGCTTCGTGCGGAAATCGATTTGCCCAATCCGGATTCACGCCTGCTTCCCGGCATGTACGCGTACGGCCAGGTGTTCATCGAGCACCAAAATGTACGTGCTTTGCCATTGGCCTCAGTCATCGAACTCGGCAACCAGAATTGTTGTTTCCTCTATGAGGACGGCAAAGCGATTCAAACGCCGGTGCAAGTGGGCATTAATGATGGCAAATGGATCGAGGTCGCCAGGAAACAAGTACAAGGTAAGTGGATTGATTTCACTGGTCAGGAAGAGGTTATTATGGGCGACTTATCGGATTTGACCGATGGGCAGAGGGTCAAGGTGGCGAAGGAGAGTGATGCCTCTCGCAAAGACGAGCGAGTCAAGGATTAAATTGCTCACCAATGAGAATGTACGAAATAAATGGCGGGATCGATAACGTTCTTCCCGCCATATCAAGAGCGCGTTTTTACCGGCAGGCATAAAATGCCTGGACCTTGAATCCAAAGATGGGCAGTTTATCGAGGCGTGTAGGAAGTCGGCTGCTTCGACTTTCCTGCCGGTTCCTTGCTGAAATCAAGGGTAGTCGTTTGCCCAGGGCGCACATCAACTTGTTTCTCGCGCGTCACCATTTTACCATTCTCCAGCCACTGGCCGCGGATGGTAAATGAGGTGTCGCCACTGAGAGCGGGAAAATAGAACTGCCGTTCGGTTCCCGACTGTTCCGATTGCATGGAGCCGAGCGAAACTTGGGCGTCCGAGGTCGGCACTTTGACGATCAACTCGGTTTGGCCTGTCGAAGCAGTTGGTCCTGAATAGAACGATTGCCTCGCGTTGCTATTTGCGCCTGCTCCCGCAAGTGCTGTGGCGCCTTGCGTGGATGGAACAGTTGCATTGTCCGCCGGTTGCTGAGCGTTGAGGATAACAGGGCTGCCGCGTACGGAGCCACGGTGTCATTGTACAAAATGGGTGTTTGGACATAGGGATAGGCGTAGTTGTCGTAGTAGTACGGATAGGCGTAGGAGGCGCCCCGTAATAATAGGGCCACGCCAGTCCAAGGCCGAGGCCACCCCAGCCATAGCCACGATAGCCATAACCGCCATAACCGCCACGATAGTAGCCGCCGCCGCGATAGTAGCCGCCGCCACCTCGATAGTAGCCGCCGCCACCTCGATAGTAGCTACCGCCGCCCCGGTAAACTCGAGCACTGCTAAAGGACCGGTTACCGCCAAAAGATCGGCCGCCACCGCCACGTCCGCCTCGCTGGGCTAGCGCCAGGACTTGCCGAGAGACTCAAAGCCAATAGGGCCGTCACAGCCGCCGAGATGATCGTTTTCATATTTCACCCCTCTGACTTAGGGCACTAAGCTCCTGCGGTTACCCCCCATTGCCACCTCATACCTTTTCATAACTGCAAAAATAGTGCCATGGGAGCGATTTTTTCTCTCTTGCAGATTTGGTTCGTTCGGGGAGTCGAGGAGAAGCGCCAGCTTAAGCGCGTTAAGAGGAAACGTTATCTCTCCCGCTTTAGCATCAGATTGCAAAAAAGAAAAATAAGTGGATTGGAACGGGCCGGCGAGCCAAATATTTACCCGTACTTGCGCCATCCTCCAGCTACCGCACCCCGACGGGATACGAAGCCTTGATAGTCGCGACGGAGTAGAATACCACCAAACCGTACAACGAATCGCCAAGGCGGCGGAAAAACGCCCCGGTCCAAATTGGCTCCTCGATTGACACTTTCCTTTTTGGACTGCGGCGCTTTTCCGCCGCTTTGGTTTCCGTTCTCCCGGGCAGAGAACGACGCCACCCTCATTCAATCCCCATCCAAATCCTCCATCCGCAGGCGCTCTCCGGGCAGACGTAGACGCATATCTCGCAGGCGATGCAATCCATCGGCCGGATCAGGTAGGGCACTTTGCCGCTTCAGCGCAGACAGTTCGTCGGACAGATCGCGACGCAGTCGCCCCTGGTGCGACACTGGCTTGGCTCGACGAAAGGCAACTCCATCATGAGAGCTGCTCCACATCCGGCTCGGCCATGGGAATGCTTGTCTCGACCCGAGCATGCAGCGGCCGCAACAATCCGGCGGCAGTTTCCACAAGCGCCGCCGGAACGATGGGTGCGAAGAAGACCATGTGAGCTCCCAGGTCCCATGCTAAGCCGGCTAACTGAGGATTCTCGCGATCCAGAACCGCGATGATTCCCGTTTCAGGTGAAGCGTCGCGCACGCGTTGGATCAGTGCCAGGTCTTTTTCGGGCGCCGCGGTAAGCTGGACGATGAACACGCCGGGGCCGCGTCTCCTCAAAAGGCGGAGAATCTGCTCCTGACGCGCGGCTCGCGAAGGAGCCACGCGAATCGGCAGCCGGAATACGCAGCGCTTCGGCGAGCCGACGTTCTCTTTCGTGAACGAGAACGAGAGGAAGCATCATGGCGATTCCTCCTCCTTGCCCAGGCCTAACGCGTCCAACCGCCGGATGAGCCTGGCCCTCCATATGCCCAGCCATTCGGCCGCCTTGCTCTTATTGCCAGCGGCCTTGCGCATGGCGGTCGTAAGCATGCGCCGCTCGACCTGTTCCAACAGAACATCGAGAGGCGGAGGTTTGGCCGCAACCCGAGTGGACGAGTTCTCGAGTTCTAGCTGCAGGCGCAATCCGGAAGGCAAATCTCCCGGCTCGACCTGTTTGCCCCTAGCTCGTTGGGCGGCACTCGTCAAAACGCTTTGCAATTCGTGCAAGTTGGTAGGCCAGTTGTAGTCAAGTAGCATATCTCGCGTTTCGCGCCAGTACGGCATCTTCGCGTCTGAGCACAGGAGCGAGCCCGTTTCCAAAACAAATCGAGCAATTCGCCCAGGTCATCCCGGCGATCCCGTAGAGCGGGCAACCGCACAACTAAAGTTTCCAGTAGGTGAGCAAGTTCCGGCAACAACAACCCTTTACGAATCGCCTCGGCTGGCTCCAAGCGCATGCCAGCGGCCACTCGCAAGGTGGTCGAGCTGCTTTCGGCTTGCATCCGCTCCACTAGGCCGCGTTGAAGATCTAAAGGGAGTGCCTGAGGTTCTTGAAGAAAGAGGGTGCCGCCTTGCCAGCCCATGGCGCAGTGCGTTGTGGGCTGCCAACAAAACGCGGCACTGTTCGAGCGGCAAGCGGTGACAAGCCAGCGCGACGAGTGGACGATGGCTGCGCAGGACTGGCCTGATGAATTACGCCCGCAAGCCAATGTTTGCCGGCGCCGGCTTCGCCCACAATCAGAAAGGGCACATCGGTATCCGCCGCCAGTCGTGCTTGCCTGACCACGATTCCCATCGCCGGCACAGCGCATGGCCAGTGACTCGAACCCGGCCCTATTCGGACGGATTTCTTGCCAGGAGGCTACGGCGCCGTCGGAACTCGGCCCTGTTGGGTCGGAAATGGGACGCATCCGCCCCAGAAATGCCGATAACGCGTCCGGCCCGGCCAAGGGCAGATAATCGATCTCGCACCAACGGGGCAGGCCAATATCCTTGGCCCAAAGGCGCTCACCCTGCCGGCCTTGCCGGCAACAACCTCAGGCGGAGGAGCACAAAGCACACGCACGCGCAAGTCAAGCGGCGCGTCGGCGGGCAAGGCGGACAGGCGGCATTGGAGGCCGCGCGCTTCGGCCGCGGTCAGCCCGGTCATCTGCTCCCAGGCGCGATTGACGAATAGAATGCGGCGGCTGCGATTCAGCACAAAGACGGCGTCGCCGGCGCGCTGAAAGAACGACTGCCAGCGAAAATCGATGGGAACATCGGCGGCACTGGCGGATGGGTTGCCCGGCGGATCCGTTCCATCCGCGTGCATGATGGCATCAAATGAAAAGGCCAAGGACATATAAAGCGATGCCGATGCCGCATAGAAAACCCAGCATGCGAATGCCCCAGCGAAACGCTTCTTGGAAAATGTTAATCCAGCGTTCATAGCGTGTCGCGCTATAAACCAAGCTGATCACCACAATCAAAATCGGCAAATGGATGTAGGTGTTGCTCGCTAGCGGAGGAGTAAAGGCCATCATCGACGTTCCTCCTCATAAGCTTGGCGTTGTTCTGCTTCGGCGAATGCGGGACCTGCGAGAGCGTCGTAAATTACCAGGATGTTGAGAACGCCCGCGATCACGGTGTATACCCAGCCCAGGTCCCAGGTCTTATTGCCCTCGCGCTGCAGCTTGTTGATCGTTTCTTCCGTTTTGGTGCGCCGCTCGAAATCGCCAAACAGGCCGCCGCCATCGCCATTGTTGTCGTCGTAGGTGCAGTATTGGTAGAGGGCGGGCCAGGCAGCGATACCAATCCAGAATTGCCCCACGAACGGCAGGCGATTGTAGAGGTTGTTGATGACGGCCGGGACCTTGCTCGGCGGCTGCGTTGCGCGTGGTGTCAGGCAAGTAGACGTTTTCCCAACTGCCCAAGGCCATGCCGTAAAAGAAGAGTGCGTAGAGACAAAAAAAGAACAGCAGGCCTTTTGCGGTGCGCCCCTGGCAAATCTGGCCCAAACCGGGAACCAGGTAGCTCAAGACGGTGCCCAGTGGAGACAGCGTGCGATTCATATAGTGACGTTCTTCGACTTTTGCCTTGATGCTCGTGGGACAAATCACTTTCCAAGCAGCGAAGCCGGCTGCCTGGTTTTATTCGTATTCTATGGCTAAACCTTTAGGAGTTCCAATCAGGCCCTTCCCAGAGCACCCAAGCTGCCGCCCCAAACGCGGCGGCCAGGCCACAAACCCCCAGGAAATTTCGCATGCGGCCGCTGCGCAAGCCTCGTCCGATTGGCCCAAGCCACCTGGTTGAGCCATCGTAAATACGATTCACCAATGCCAGCGGTTGCAACCACCAGGCCACGAGGACGATCGGGGCAACCGAAATCCGAGGTGGGATTACTTCTGCCGCATCCATGGATTGCAGTTCGGGGAGGGCAGTCGAAATCGCATCCAGCTCCTCCAATGGTTCGGCTTCGAGGCTACTGACCGAAGGCGCGAACTGAAAATCGGCATAGAGCGGAGCTGAACTAAGGTCCGCGCTGGTTTCCAATCCCACAAAGGTAGGGACAATGGGGGCCAAATTTGGCAGACGATCGAGTTCAGGCGATGTCTGAGCTCTGTCGGGCTCGACCGGAGACGAACTCTCGAAGATGTCTGCCTCCTGGACGGGGGGAGCAAGCGACGCCAAATCAATCGGCTGCTGAACGATTTTGTTCGTCGCTTCATCTGGATCTTCGCTTACCCCCAAAGCCAGCATCCGTTGCATCAAATGATCCAGTTCGTCTAACTGCTGACGCAACGGGTCGGTCTTTTGGGTACCGGCGGCAACCTGGGACATAATCGTGAACCTCCCTGTCCACTCCAGTGTGGCGGCGCCCGCTGCCGCCAAACTAGACACGCATATGCTAACAGAAATGTCAGAAAGATTTTATGTCAGTTTCCCGCTGGCGATTGGCGACTTCGAACTGGACGGCGCTGAGGCTCACCACCTAGCGACTGTCTCTCGCGTCCGCGCCGGCGACCATGTGGTTCTGTTCAACGGCGACGGCATTGAATATAGTGCGGTCGTTCAAACTATTGCCAAAAAACAAGTTACGCTGAGCGTCGAAATGGTTGCCTGCCCGGAACGTGAACGTCCGTTCCGTCTCGAAATGGCCGTGCCCTTGCCCAAAGGCGATAGGGGCCAGTTTCTGATTGAAAAAATTACCGAAATTGGCCTGGCCGTTTATACACCTCTGCAGACGCAACGAAGCGCCCTCCATCCCTCCGATGCCAAAATGGAGAAGCTCGAACGCTATGTCATCGAAGCATCGAAACAGTGCGGCCGCAATACGCTGATGGCGATCGACCCGCTGGCCAAGTGGTCGAATTACGTATCCCAGCCAGATCCAACAGCGAGCAAGTGGATGGCTCACCCCGGCGGCTTGTCCATCAAGGAGTTTCGTGAGGCCACCGCAAAAACGAACGCGGTGATGGCGATAGGTCCCGAAGGCGGGTGGACGGACGACGAAATCGAACTTGCCTGCGGGAAGGGTTGGCAGATCGTCGATTTGGGGCCGCGAATCCTGAGAGTAGAGACAGCGGCAATCGCCCTGGCCGTGCTCGCTGGGACATGAGCCCGGCGCACTTCGTTTTATCCCGATCGACCGGATTTCCAAATAAGCAAGCCGGCCTTCAGTGCGGCTCCAGCCAAAGCCGCCAGCGCTGCAGCGTGAAGTTTGCCGTTGCTCGCCAAAAGTCCATGGGGCTGCCAGGCTCCGGGCAAGCCGTAGCGCGGAGCTTGACCCAAAAGGTTCGTGACGTGCCCGCCGGCTTCGTCCACCAAGAGGTGGCCCGCGGCGATATCCCAATCGTGGCAAGCGTCGTAAGTGTTCAAGTAAATCTCGGCTTCACCGCGGGCCACCTGAGCAAGCTTAACGCCAGCCGAATAAGTTTCAATCACTCGCTTGGGAGAGATAGCCCGAAGTTCTCTGCCCGGAGGCGCCCCCTTCTTGGTGTGGCTTTGAGTCACGGTAGCGTCCGCCAATTCGGCAATCGCAGTCACTCGACAACGAAGGGCGGGTTCCGATCCATCCTGTTTCCAACAACCATTGCCTAGAGAAGCATAGGTGCGGCGATTCTTGGCGGGCTCCGTCACCACTCCAACAGCGACTTTGCCATCCTCTACGAAGGCGATCATGACCGAGAATTCGCCATTCTTGCGGGCGAAGCCGCGTGTCCCGTCGATCGGATCGATGATCCAAAGCCGGTGGCCGTTCTTCGGCACAGCGGCGGCTGTCGGCGTGTTCTCCTCCGCAAGCAAGGCATCGGCGGGGAAAGCAGCATGCAGGCGTTGCAAAATGGTTTCTTGCGATTGCCGATCGGTATCCGTGCTGATGTTCGCAGGCGCGTCTGGGATCACCACGAGCTTCTCGTAATGGTCCATAATCAGCCGGTCCGCCACGGCCGCGGCTTCGAGTGCCACCGCCAATTCACGTGCGTATTGCATGGGATAAGGATCTCTCAGGATGTCGCAAAAGCGTGCAACTTAAGTGCACGGAGCAGCACGCCGCCTCTTCCTTGATGATACGGGGGGCGAGCAGCGGAGCCAGCAGGCGTGGATCGGGGCGTTGCGCGAATTATGGGATCTCCGGAGCTGAGGCTTCGAAACGATTCGAGCATCCACACATTCCATGGCGTGAAGATTCTCCGGTTCCCACCGGTTGCCAGAGGCGGTTGCTCAAGCACATTCTTGACATGAGCTCTATTACCGAAAGTCTGAATCTTTGCCGTTCCAGTGGATTTCACAACGGCATACCATGGCATAACGAAATGAGGGATAAAGCCTGCTTCGAACATGGTTGCCGCGCGGCATCGCGGTATTCCCACAAGCGATGATTAGGGGGACAAAGCCATGGCGCCCGACTTATTTCTATGCTTGGGTATCGTGCTGGCGGGAGTGGGTCAGATTGCCAACCTTAACCGCGTCGGCGTAGCCATGGGATGTTTTTTCACCCTGGCTGGGCTCATGTTGTTCTGGTTCAAACTTGTCTACGGGCCGCCCGCTGAAGTGGAGGACCCGCCTGAAGTCGAGTTGGCTCGTCTCCTCGGACGAGACGCCGAACCGTTTCTGAAAGATGAAGAGAGCGTTGAGCGGGCCCTTCCCTGGCCGCAATAAAAGGGTTCGATTCAAATGGCTCAAGAAAGCGGCTCGAACGGTATCGCTGGCAATCGCTTTTGGCGAGGTCGGTTTTCTAGGGTGGCACTCAGGTTTCTTACATCCGGGAGTATTCTATGCCGCTGGCTGTTTATGCTTTCCACTGGAACTGATTTGGAATCCGGTCGCGATGGGGCGAAGGGCCGGTTACTGGATTGGGAGCGGATTTCTCTCGCCGTCCTACGTCGACCAGCCGACTCCACCCGTGCTAATTGGATTGATGGGCTGGTTTTTCCTAATCGGGCTGCCACTCATTATGTACCTAACCGCATGGAAATAAATGTCCATCGGTCTTCTGGTCGCAATCTGGATTCGTGACTCGACGCAGTGCGTCGGTACATGCGTTCCCACGCTCTGCGTGTGGAACGCACGCCCCGGCGCTCTGCGTCGCTCTCCGTCAGCACTTGAACTGACTTAGATCAGTTGCGCCTGCGCCAAGGTGACGAAGATTATCGGCTCAAGAATCGCAAATTCAAGCCGAACATCACGCAAGGTGACCAC
The DNA here is from genome assembly GCA_963748025.1 of uncultured Gemmataceae bacterium. Classification (GTDB taxonomy): domain Bacteria; phylum Planctomycetota; class Planctomycetia; order Gemmatales; family Gemmataceae; genus CAVVHZ01. The sequence goes on along the minus strand of CAVVHZ010000009.1, from coordinate 6,015 downwards.
AATGGCCATCACGCTCCGCGTGGTGAAGTCTTTGGATCCTACGAAAAATACGGTTAGCTAGGCTATGAGTAAACATCACGCGGAGCGTGATGGCCACTGTGGTCATCTCGCTCCGCGAGATGCGTTCGGCGCAAGAAGCATGACGGTTAGCGAGGCCATAAGCGATCATCACGCGGAGCGCGATGGCCACTGAAAACTGATGGGCTGCAAGCTCACGCCGACAACTGATCGGCCAAGTCGTTGAATTCAAGGTAATGGAGATGGCGGTAGAGGTCGTTTTCAGCGAGGAGTTGGCGATGGTCGCCGTCGGCTCCTAGTTGGCCACGGTAGAACAATAAGATTCGATCGCAGTTGCGGATGGTGGTGGCGCGATGCGGGAGGAAGATGGCGGTTCGACCGGGCAGCATCCGGGTAAACGAATCGTCCAGCAGCGCCTTGAGGTCGTCCGTCAATCCCGCCGCCGGTTCTTCGATAATGAACAGCGCCGGGTCGCGTACGATCGCCCGCGCCAACGCGATTAGGAACTGCACGCTACGCGGCACCTCATGGCCCATTTCGCCGATGGGCGTTTCATAGCCTTTGGGCAACCTTTGAATGAACTGATGAGCGTGAGCCATCTTCGCGGCTTCGATGATTCGCGGCAGCGTGAAACTGGAATCGCCGCAACCGATGTTATTGGCAACGGTGTCGTTAAAAATGAGACTGTTTTGCAGCACCAAGCCGATCTGAGCGCGCAGAGATTCGAGCGTGACCCAGCGAAGGTCCTTGCCATCCATGCGAATCTCGCCATGCGTTGGGTCCAAAAACCGGGTCAGCAAATAAACGATGGCGTGTTTTTCGTTGTCGTCGGCGCCGGCCAAGGCGACACGTTGGCCCGCTGGAATCACGAAACTCACGTCGTCCAAAAGCTTCTTGCCCTGGCCATCGCGCAAGGTGACGTTCCGGAATTCGAGCGCCTTGGCGAGTGGCGGCAGGAATTCCGCCCCCACCATTTGGCCCACTTCGCTCTTTTGATCCAAGAATTCGAAAACGCGCACCGCCGCCAAGCGAGCCTTGCGCCAAATCTTGCGGTGATCCAGCCAGGAAGCCAAGGGCCAGTAAAGGCTGACGAGCCCGGTCGCCAAGGCAACCGCACTGGCTATGCCCAGCTGAAGATTCAGCAAGACAAAGCCGGCAGCCAATAACAGGACAACGGCGGCCGCGGCGCCAAGGAAAACCAGGAAAGGCTGGTACAAAGCTTCCCCGAATTGTCTTTTCATTTGGGCCTTGGCGTAGCGGGCCAGTTGCCGTTCGACGCGCGCCTGATTGAAAAGCTCCATCAGATAGCTCTTCACCAGCCGCATCATCAGGAGGCTTTCTTCGATCAGCCTAAGCTGCTGCGCTGTTTGCACCGTAGCCGTGCGCCCCTTTTGTTTGAGGGAGGCAGCGATCCGACCGCCGATCAGCCAAACCAGCAAAGCGAAGAGCAGAAAAGTCAACGCCAGCCAAAAGTTGACGACCAATGCGAAGATCAGAATAAGCCCAAATTTCAGTGGCTCGGCAAAATAGACGGTAAGGCGCGTAAACAGGCCGTTGTAAACGGCTTCGACTTGTTGCGTGAACACGGAGACCGCTTCCGTGGGCCCTGGCCTTGACGGCCAAGGTGCCGAGACGAAAAGTGTGGTGATAAACGGCGCGGCGCAGCCGCGTTGCCGCCTCGATAGACGCTCGAGCTGCGGCGAGGTTCATCACGATGCGGCTAGCCGCTCGGAGCGCCAGCAAAACCAGGGCGATACAGAACAAGCCAATCAAATAGCGCAGATTGGTGTTGCCAAAGCCGTTGGAAGGCTGCCACATCCAGGAATTCCAGCCCGTGAGCCAAGCGACCACCCGACCAAAACGTTGTGCGTTGGTTCGCGCCACCAGGCTCAAGGCGCCGAGAGCAGGGCGGTTTTCGTCATCGAGCGCCGACAATCGAAAAGCTTCGCCGGCGGCGGGGCTGACGCGCTCTTTGAACAACTGAGCCACATAGCCGCGCCAGACGAGCTCGTTCTCGCGCGCAGTCCGTTTGCCAGGTTCTTTGGCGATACGATCGGCATCGGCAGGGGGCACGCCGATGGCCAACAAGTAATCGTGCACTTCCGTTGCGGGCAGCGCCGAGAGATTTGCCTGATCCTGGCGGGGCAAATCCCGAAAACTGGGAATCTGACCGCGCAAATCACCAAGTCGGCGAATAGGCCGAGCAAGACGAGGAGGGCAACGTATAACACGCCGCTGGCAAATGCAGAAGCATGAGCCAGCCACAGAGCGACAGGACTATAGCGCAAATAACGTCTGGCTCGAGCGAATGCTTGCCGTTCCACGCGAGGAACCCTCAGTAAGGGTGCGCTAAACCGCCTGCACGATAAGACGTTCGTGCACGCAATCGAGCTGCAGGCAAGTCCGACGGGCCAAGTCCGGAAGCAGCGACAGAAGTCAGCGGCTAAGAAAGCCGAAGGCCGCGCAGCCTGCCATCTTCCTCCAGCTTAGGCTAGGTCGCGATCTTCGAACAAGATCAAACCAAAGACCAAAGCGATGGTGCTGTAGACGCAGGCGTACAGAAAGACAAAACCGACATAATACCACAATTCCCACAAATCAGTTGGAGTGTCTTTAGCGATTAGTGCGCTTAAATCGAAATTGTTGAGGCCCGGCAAAATCGTCTCGAAGGTCTTGGCAATGAAGTTGACGAGCCGAAAGCGGTTTTCGGAGATTTGCACCAGGGTATGCGTAAGGTGACCAAAGAAAAAGATAACTAGGCAGGAGATCAAGTTCACGATCAAGGGCAGCCGGGTCGAAAGGGCCACCGCGATGGAGAGCAGCACCATCGTTTTGCACAACCCGAAAATCAACCCTGGAAGTGCCTGGATCACCATCTCGTACCAGAGAAGAGCTCCAGACAGAAAGCTGACAGTGGGATGTCCAAATTTGGCACCGAATTGATTCTGGACTTCAGCAACCCAATTGGGATCGGGCGGCGGTTCGTTATCGAAGAGCGGCTTGAAATAGAGGACACTGTTGAATACCCAGGCCAAAAGCAGCGTCATCAGCACTGCGGCCAGCAAGATCCCCAGGAATTTGCCGAGCAGGAACTGCCTGCGCGAAACGGGCTTGCTCATGACGGTGATAGCGGTCCGCCCTTCGATTTCTTCGCTGATCGACATGCTGGCGGCCAGAACCGAGAAGATTACCGACACGATCATGATGGTGTCAAAACCGAGTTCCTTCACCATCTTGGCGTCTTCGCCAAACGTGAAGTAAGGGATGACGATAGAGACGTACATCAACCCTGCTGCAATCAAGGTAATCATCCAAAACATCGGCTGGCGGATGCCTTCGAGAAATGCCGCCAGCGCCACCGCTCCGCCGTGAGGCCAAACCAAGAGCAGGAGCGGGAAAAGCCCCGCAAAGAAGGCGACGATCAGTTGCAAATGCACGAACGCGCCAACCAATCGGCCCCAGTTCAAGAGCCTGTTCGCGTCCAAAACCACGCCGACGAATAACGCGAGCAAAGCCCCTACCACCAGCACAGCGATGACTGCATAAATCCAAGTGAGCGGTTTCTTGATGCTCCGCCGGAAACCTTCCGGTTCGATCAACGCGATCCATGGGATGGCCGTGCCCAAAACCACAAAGCTCAAAAGACAGCAACCCGCAGCGGAAGAAAAGAATGAATCCATGGATCGATCGCAACCCGTTCTTGATTGGCTCTAGTTCGTTAATACCGGATGCTGAATTCGCTGTACGAACCCACCTGCTCATCCTGCTCCACGCATTGGCGAAGATCGCGCTCGCCATGCGCCGACCCACCTCTTGCAGCATGGCGCGCACGGCTTCCTCCTCGCCCTGCACCACCAGCTCGACGTCGCCTTGGGCCATGTTCCTGACGTAACCGACGACCGGACAACCGGCGGCTATCGATGAGGCAGTTTGACGAAAGCCGACACCCTGCACGCGGCCGGAATAACGCAACCGTTTGCACACCAGCATAGTGGCATTGTCGGGACCGTTGCCCCTGTTGTCCAGCCGCAGAAGGCCCGATTGGACCATATTGCACTTGCTACGTTAGGAAGAGGTCCGCGGTTCGCTGCGATAGTTGGGCGGCGTGCCCCAGCGAAGCTTGTCGCGCAAAGTTTGATAGTAGGAACGGCCGGGAACTTTCACCAATTGGAAGCGAACGGGCGCCTGACGCAAAACGACCTGATGCTCGCTGGTCAGGGCCAAGGTGAACTGGCCATCGACAATCAGATTAGCGGTGCAGGCAGTTGGCTCGAGTGAAATCGTATACGTTTTTGCAGCCGAGTCGACCACCGGCCGCGACGTGAGCGTGTGCGGGCAGATGGGCGTGATGACGAAAGCCAAAAGCTCTTGTCCCAGAATCGGGCCGCCAGCGGACAAGTTGTGGCCCGTTGACCCTATGGGCGTGCTCAGGATGAGGCCGTCGCCGCTATAGCGGGTTACGGTTTCCTCGTCGATTTGCAGCTTCAGGTCCAACATGTGCGAGCCTGGGCCCGAATGAATCACGATCTCGTTGAGACCAAGAAAAACTTGTTCCTCGCCGCCCAAGCGAACCACACACTCGAACATCAGATGTTGAGAAAGCCGGTAATCCTTGCAGCAGATACTGGGAAAAAACTCGCGAAGTTCTTCAGGCGAAAGATCGGCCAGGAAACCGAGTTTCCCCAGGTTAACTCCCAGAACAGGGACTTGCCGATAGCCCATTTGGCGAGCGGCGCGAAGGATGGCCCCGTCACCACCCAGTACGAGGGCCAAGTCGGCTCGAATATTCGAGAGATCCTCTTTTTGTTGGAGATCGAAAGCGACGATATCGGCGTGGCTTCTAAGGAAGGGCAGAAGCTGGTCGGCTTCCTCCTGCACCCCTGGCCGGCTCGCGTTGCCTAGCACCATCACATGCATGAAGAGTTCCTGATCTTGGTGAGCCTCCCACGTTAGTGGGGGGAGATTCACAGGAACTCCCCCCACTAACGTGGGAGGCTCGCTCAGACTCACGCCTCGACGCTCGCCTTCAGGAAACCTTCGATTGCGCCTTCGTCCGATCGCTTGACTTCTCGCCTGCAAGCCGCCGGCCGCTGGCGCTGCGAACGGCTTCGCACAGGCCCGGTACGTCGAGCCCCAGGCCCGACAGCAATTCGCCGCGTTCGGCGTGTTCGACGAAGCGATCGGGAAGCCCAAGCCGGACTACGTGCCGAGCGTCCAGGCCAGCGCCGTTGGCCGCTTCTAAAAGCGCGCTGCCGAATCCGCCCTCGAGAGTGCCTTCTTCCACCGCAATGACAAGCGGCACATCTTCCACGGCCCTAAGCAACGTCTGTTTGTCGAGCGGCTTGGCGAAGCGGGCGTTGATGACGCCGACGCTCAAACCCTCTTGGCGCAAACGTTCCGCTGCCGCAACGCAAGTGGGGAACAAGGTGCCGAAGGCGATGAAGATGGCGTCGTCGCCCCATTCGTGAACTTCGGCCTGGCCCAATTCGATGGGTGCTACGCCACGTTCCACTTGTTCCAAGTTGGCCTTGGGATAACGGATGGAAACGGGGCCTTCATGGGCGAGCGCAAAGCGGAGCATGGGTGTCACGTCGGCCGAATCGCCCGGGGCCATCACCACCATGTTGGGGAAGAGCCGCATGTAAGTGATGTCGAACACGCCGTGATGCGTGGGACCGTCGGGGCCGGTCAAACCGGCACGGTCGAGGCAAAACGTGACCGGCAGGTTTTGCAAAGCCACTTCCTGGAAGATCTGATCGAAAGAACGCTGCAGGAAGGTGGAGTAGATATCGACGATAGGCCGCATGCCCGTTTTCGCCATCCCGGCCGCAAATGCCACGGCATGCGATTCACAAATTCCCGTGTCGAAAAATCGGTCGGGAAACTGTTCGCGCACCTTTTCGAGCTTGTTGCCTTGGCACATGGCAGCGGTCATGACCGCAACGCGCGGATCCTTCTCCATGGCATCCTGGATCGCGCTCGAAAATGCGTCCGTAT
>CAVVHZ010000008.1:0-68060 GCA_963748025.1 uncultured Gemmataceae bacterium | reverse complement strand
ATTGTGCCTTGTCCCGATCGAGTTGGCACGCTGGGCTGGCGCTGCTTCTGGCGTGGCGACGAACCCGTGCCCGCGCAGCGGCTTCTGGTTTTGCGGCCACTCTGTCGTCCCGGCGTCGTGCCAAACGAAGGCTCCGACGAACCGGGCGATAGAGACCCGCGAGCCGAGCGAGTGCCGTCGGTCGCCCAGCTGGCGTCGCAGCCTGGGAATCAGTGACAACTGCCGAAAACAATTCCCTTCTTTACACACGCCTGGGTCGCACGTTTCGAAGAGCGTTTTTTTTGTGGCTGGCTGCGCCGAGACCCCTGCCGGCTCGTCCGGCGGGTGAATAAGTTCGGTAGCTAACGGGGACGGCAGTACATCTGTGCGGCCCCTGCCGGCTTGCCCGGCAGGTGAGAAAGTTCGTTCGCTGCACGCAAAGCCGCAAAAACTCCTTCACCTGCCGGACAAGCCGGCAGGGGTCGCGGAAGAAAGAGCTTATTGTTTCTAGCATTCGAACTGATTCACCTGCCGGACGAGCCGGCAGGGGTCTCCAGCGAGGTTTCTCTTATCGCAATATCTATGCTACAAGCGAGATAGATCGCTTCTTACCAACTATTGATTAAGCGAACCCGGCATCCGCGGTTCCGGTCCCTATCCCAACGCCGCGGGTGTTCAAGGTTACGATGAACCATGGAACACCAAGGGCGAACCGGGAATCTGCTTCATGGCCGAAATGGTCAAAATCGATGGTTCGATGGGCGAAGGTGGCGGCCAGATTTTGCGCACAGCCTGGCCTTGTCGTTGTTGACGGGCAGGCCCGTGACGATCGACAGGATTCGCGCCGGCCGGCAGAAGCCGGGCCTGCAGCCGCAGCATCGCATGAGCGTACAAGCGGCGGCGAATCGGGCAGCGCGGACGCGGGGCGTCGAACTCGGCAGCACCCGTATCGAATTCGAGCCTGGACCGATCGTGCCCGGCAAATACCATTTTGCCGTGGGAACGGCAGGCTCTGCAGTCTGGTGTTGCACACCGTCTATTTGCCTTTAGCCTGGCACGCCTCGGCGGGCAGCGAAGATGACCATCATCGGTGGGACGCACGTCACCCACAGCCCGGCTTACGAATTCATTGAAAAGACCTGGAGCAAATATTTAGCGCCTGGCAGGGCTTCGCGTTTGTACGCATCTGCGGCGGGCGGGCTTTTATCCCCGCGGTGGTGGGATTCTGGAAGCCTCGATCGAACCGTGTTCCAAATCTCAAGGGACTCGATCTGGAGACTCTTGAGCGTCATCCGACTGTCACTGTTCGCAGCATGGTTTCCGGGCTGCCGGCGAACATCGCCGACCGCCAGGGCGCACGAGCGCGTGAACTGTTGGAAGCGATGAATCTCGAGGTAGATGTCGAAAAGGACATTCGACGCGATGGCTTGGGCACTGCGGTAGCCGTCACGATCGATACGCGCCCGGTTGCCACCGTGTTCACGGCACTGGGCGCCCGCGGGAAACCAGCAGAGGTTGTCGCCGAAGAAGCGGTCGATCAGGTGCGCGGCTACATGGAAGGAACGGCGTCCGTCGATTGCCATAGCGCCGATCAGCTTGTTTTGCCTCTGGCGCTGGCAGAAAGCCTTCATCATTTGCCGTTTCCGAAGTGACGCTGCACTTGCTGACCAACATTGCGGTGGTTAAACGCTTTCTGGAGAGAGAAATCAGCTGCGAAGGGAGTGAGGGCGAGCCAGGGCATGTCCGGATTGGTTAGACGGACGCGCGGGCGAGAGGGCCGTCACGAACAAGGTCCGCATATGTCAAATACGGCGACGAGATCCCGCGATTGTTGGCCTGCGCCGGCGAAAGAAACAACCAGTTTCCCGAGGCGCGGGCCGGCAAATCTGCTGGCGGCTGTCCTCTCGCTGGCGCGTCGGGCTAACAAGACCGCGTCGGGCCGTTACGGTGAAGCTTTCGCTGCCGCTTTGCCGAACATCTTGTTGGTGCGGTCGCCGCGGGATAGCAGGTACGCTACCAAATCCAAGATCTCGTCTTCGTGGAACGAATCCAGCAGACCTTCGGGCATCATCGATATTTTCGATTTCTCGATCGATTCCACTTTTCTCGTATCCACATTGATCAGGCCATTCGGGTCGAGCATGTTGGTCATGACGGTCATATTGTCGTTGCTGTAGTTGATGATGCGGCCCGTCACGATCTTGCCGTTGTCTTGCACGAAAACCATGGCGGCGTACTGATCGCTGATTTCCTTGCTCGGATCTACGATCGATTCGAGCAAATCGCGAACGCTGAAGCGGCCCGAGGCGATCGTCAGGTCCGGTCCCATGGCGCCGCCTTCGTTGTCGAAGCGGTGACAGGCGAAGCATTGGGCTTCACCGAAAAGCCGGCGGCCGCGGTCGAAGTTGCGACCGGCTAAGCCCTTGTTCACGATCGGCGCCAACTCGTCGAGCTTCCATTTCTTCACGAACGGTCTCGCCTTGCCGACGATGGGCGGCCGGAGCGGCCGCTTTGGCTTCCAAGACGGACTTCAGCTCCCTCTTGTCCAATTTGGTAAGGGTTTTTTCGGCGTCGCCTTTCATCAGCCTGAGAAAGCCTTGAAGACTGGCCCCCCCTGAAATTGGCGGCCTTCGTGTACCAGGCGAAATACTCCTGGCGTTGCTCTCGGGTCCAACCGGTTTCCAGAACGCGCAGCGATCGGGCATATTCCAGCTGTTCTTCCTGCGTGAGCGACTGGGCCATCAATTTCAACATCTTGCCGGCGATGCCCGGCGTCTCCAGGTAGACAAGGAATTGGCCGAGTTCCGCATTCATCTCGCGGCTATCTGCCGGGAACAAGGGGTCGAAACGTTGGATGAGTCCGAGTCGAGTTTCCCGATCGGGGAAATCCAGGCGATTGAAGAGCACGGCATAAACGCGAAGGATGTCAAGCCGTTGCGACTCCGTCAGTTTGGCCCAGTCGAGACGGCCGAGCGCTTCGAGAATGGGAATTTTTAGAGCAGCGCCGGGAATCGGCTCGCCGGGCTTTCTGGGGTGATGAAACGGATCTTTGCCTGTGGCGCGAACCAAGGCCAGCAAAGCGTTGATCGATTTTGCCGGATCGGTTTCCTTCAAGGCTCGCTCTTGCCAGGTCTTGGGATCCTGCTGCTCGACGGCGACACGTGCAGCGAAGCGGATGAATCGATCTTCGTGCGACAAGTAAGGCCACGCCGCATCGACGGCCGCAGGGTCGGCATGTCCGTGATAGCTTTCAAGCTTCTTGCGAAGGGCGTGCAGAGGGCCAGGCGCTGGACCGCCACTAGAAGGAGCGGTGGATTCGGCGCCCGTGTAGGTGAGGCGGTAGAGGCTCGATTGTGTTTTGCGGCCGCCGACGGTGAAATACATCGCGCCGTCCTTCGGATTGACAACGATGTCGGTGAGCGGCAAGGGCGAACCGTTGATGAAATCCTCGATCGTGGCCTTGTAGGCGCTGCCCTCCGGCGTCAGCTGCACGGCGTTAAGTTTACCGTAGCTCCAATCACACATGAACAGGGCGTCTTGATATTTCGCAGGGAACTTCGCTCCGTAACCAAAGGCGATGCCCGTCGGCGAGCCAGGGCCGACGTTGAACACGGCGGGCAAGCTGTCCGGATAATAGGGTGGCCATTTGCCCGCGCCATTGCGCCAGCCGAATTCACTGCCGCTGGTGACCAGGCAAACTCGAGTTGGCCTGTACCAGGGAGTGTTCATGTCCCATTCCATGTCCGCGTCGTAGGTGAAGAGGTCGCCATTGCGGTTGAAAGCCATGTCGAAAGGATTGCGGTAGCCGACGCTCACCAATTCGAACTTCTTGCCATCGGGGTCGACGTGATAAACGCAGCCACCCGGCCCAAGCACGCTGGCCATGAACCCGTTGCCGTCGCGCATTCGCGGAAGCAAGTGATCCTCACCCCAAAGCTTCGGGACTAACGATCCGGCCAGCGGGTCGACCAACTTCGTCTGGTCGCCGCAGATCACGTAAAGCGATTTGCCGTCGGGGCTCAGCAAAATCGCATGGCAACCGTGCTCGCCGCCTCCTTGGATCTCACGAAGCAGCTCGGGTTTCTCGAAGGTGTCGCCACCGTCTTTCGAGCGGGCGCGGTGGAGGCCATGCTTCGGCCGAACTCCGCCCAAGTTGACGCCTTCGTTGACCATGACGTAGAGACTATCGAAGGCCCAGAGCAGGCCATGGGCTCCGCCTAAAGGAATATCGAGTTTCTCGACCTTGGTGTCGGCAGCCTTGCCGCCGATGGGCGGCGGCGTGATGCGATAGAGCCAACCGTATTGGTCGCTGACGATGAGCCGGCCCTTGGGGTCGACGCACATATTCACCCACGAGCCTTCCTTTGCCTTGGGGACGGTGTAAAGCAGCTCGGCTTTGAAGCCCTTCATCACCTTCAGCGACTCGGCGCCCAAGGCGGCGGACTTTTGGGCGGCGTCTTTTTTGGCGTCTTGGTCGGCCCGTGCGGTGGAAATGCCGGCCGCCATGGCCAGCGAGCAAGTGAGGCCCAGACAGAGCAGGGTAAATCGCACCGATGTTCTCCCGTGGATGATCGCAGGGAGCCTTTCACATGAGTGGGGGGAGGAGTCAGAAAACTCCCCCCACTCACGTGGGAGGCTCGCTTCCTTGAGTGCGTTCCCAAACGGAGTTTGGGAACGAGTTTTGGTAAAGGCGGGTGTTTTAGAAGCTTCGTGTATCGTAATGGAAAATAAGGCGGAATTCGCCAGAATTCGGGAATTTTGGCGAAATTCCGCGGTGTGCACGATCCATTAGCCCTTGCTCAACTCGGTGGCGACTTGATCCATGTAGGCCACGCATTGCGCCAGTTGGGGCATGATGAATGGCGTTTCGTATTCAATGGAAAAGACCGGCTTGAGCCCTTGGCGCTTGACTTCGATAAGAATCGCTTTGATCTCGCCCCTGCCGGTGCCCCAAGGCACGTCTTCGGCTTTTTTGACCCCGAACTCGGCCAGATCTTTGAGGTGAAAGGAAATAATGCGACCTTCCAGCTTCTTGAGTGCATCCACAGGCTTGATGCCCGAACGCATCCAATGGCCGGTGTCGCAACAGGCCCCGATGCGTTTATTGTGATCCTTCACGTGCTCCAGAAGAATATCCGGATTCCAGTAGGGGGATGGACGGGGATGGTCGTGTATGGCCACGTTGATCGCGTACTCTTCGACTAACTTATCGAGGCCGTCGAAGTCTTTGAAACCTGGCTCGGATACCAGGGTTTCGAGGCCCATCTCTTTGGCAAAATCGAAGGCAGCTTTGTTCGCCGGGCCGACGCCAAAGTTCACAAACTTTACATTCTTGTCGGCCAAGCGTTTCTTCAGTTCTGAACGTGAAGCCGCGGAGAGCTTCGGCCCCATCTTTTCGCCCGGGTGTTCTTTGCTAAGCGCCTGGCCGGGGAAACCTTCGATGAAATGAAGACCTAATTCATGTGTCTTGTCGATGGATTCGACGAAGGAGAGAGGCTCCTTCTTCGCGCCTCGAGAGACTGTGTAGTAATTGAACGTCCAGGCCTGGCACCCAGGCCGCCAACCCAGCTTCTCGGCATTCGGCGCTCCCTTGGAGCCATCGGTTGCCAGCAACGCGCTGGGAAGCGATGCCATGGTAGCGGCGCTTGCGGACAACGCACCGGTCGCCTTCAAGAATGTTCTGCGGTCCATTATTTGTGCTCCTCGTGTGTAGCTGAAAAGGTGAATCAATCTTTCGGTTCGGCAAAGGTCTTGGGATCGACGCTGTCCAAAATCTTGAACTCGGTAACTTCCATGTTTTGGAACTTTTCGCCGTCGCGCAACGCTTCGACTTTGGTGGCCTTCTTGATCCCGGCCATCTCTTTGTAGTCGGAATAGTTAGTGGTCTGGGTGAACTCGTCGCCCTGGAAGTCCTTTACCTTGGCCACCATTCTGACGGGCAACCCGCTGGTTTCGTCGAAATAGAGGGTAAATGTCTTGCTGTCTGGTCCCGTGACCTTGAGTCCCTTGGCGTTCTTGTCACCAATTTTCTCATCGGCGACCGGTACGACCTTGAAGTCTTTGCCTTTGAGAGGCACCAGGGTAACGGGAACGAGCTGCAAATAGAGAACGCGTTTGGCTTCAGCCAAGGCATCGGGGTCCATGTCCATGATCATGCCGGCGAAGTTGCGCCAGCCTTTATCGCCAGCGACAACCGACGACCCTTTGATTTTGTTGCCGCCGAATTCGCCTTCGAATTCTTGCCTCGAATGACTAAGGCCCTGGATGATCGTGACGGCGCTGAAGGGGTTGTCGTTCCCCATGATGTTGATCGTGCCCTTGCTTTTCGTACTGATGGCTTTGATCTTGCTCAGCGTCGCTTCGCCGCCCATGGCCTTGATGGCTTTATCGAGAACGGCGTTGGCGCCTTCTTCCGCCCGAACGGCTTGGCCGGCGAAGGCAAGGACAAGGGCTGCAAACAGGCCCCGAAGCACTGGCTGGGACATGAATCGTCTCCAAGAAGGATAATAGGCTGACCACTTTGAATCCGTAAAACGCGCGTCTGGATTCGCCGTTTAATTTATGCTTTTTCCGGCAGGGAGCATTGGGAAAAAAAGGCATCGTTGACGCATTCCAGGCCGCTCGCTACAAATAACGGTTCCTGAATTCATGGCAAATGGTTCCGAGAGGCTTATTCTACAATGGTTCGCAAGAAGCTGGGGCGTGGACGTAAAAATCGTTGTCGGTTTTGCACCAAAGAAGGGTGCCCGCGGCCGGCGTTCGTCGACTATAAAGACGTGCAAGGCCTGAAAAAGATGTGCACGAGCCAGGGCAAACTCTTTAGCCGGAAGCGCAGCGGCAACTGCGCCACGTTCCAGCGTGCGGTGAAAGACGCCATCAAGCGTGCACGCTTCATGGCGCTGATGCCTTACGTGGGGGAATAGGTTCGCATCGAACCCATGCAAATTCACCAGGCAAAGCCGCCGGTAACACGGCGGCTTTGCCTTTTGCTTGCGCCGCAGACGTAGTGGGTAAGGGAGAGGGCCATTCCTCTCCCTCCCCGTTGTCGCGATGGGGTCGATTCCCCATATTTACCGGCGAGCCTCTTTCAGGCACCGGGCGACGCCATAGCCGTTGCCCTCAGTCTGGGGCGATCCCAGCGTCCCTTCGCCGGGGGTGCGCGGATTTCGCCGAGGAAAAGCAGACCCAGGTTGCGCAGGTGTTTCAGACGCAATCGCCAATTGTCGGTAATCCGCTTGCGTTTGAACTTCATACAGCGGATTCTCATGCGAATCCAGCGGTCTAAAGTACGGAAGAGACTGCGGCAATTGGAGAAGGCCGTGCCAAAGTAGTTGGCCGTGCCTCTCACGACCTGGTTGATCTTCCTGACGACCTTGGCATCCAGGTTTTGATGACGGGGGGTGAGTTCCCGAATCTTGTCTTTGAATTTCTCCACCGACTTGGCGCACATCTTGACGGACCAGGCCCCGATGTCGAATCCGAGAAAGGCAAAGCCCTGTCGGAAAGTCGTCATCTTGGTTTTCTCGGCACTCAAGGAGAGGCCGAGGCTGGCCAGATGCCGGAGCACCAGGTCATGTGCCTCACGGACCTTAGCCTGAGATTTGGTCAGGACCACAAAATCGTCGGCATAACGCACGAAGCGGAAGCCGGCGTTGTGGAGTGCCCAATCGAGGCTGTTGAGAGTGATGTTGGCGAGAAGAGGGGAAATGACACCCCCTTGCGGCGTGCCCAGGTCTGTCGACGTGAAGACGCCGTCCTCCATCACTCCGGCCTTGAGAAATCGTTCGACGAGATAGAGAATGTTGCCGTCAGCGATGAGCTCGCTGACGCCGTTCATGATGACGTGGTGGGGGATGTTGTTGAAGAACCCCTTGATGTCGGCATCCAGCACGTGCTGGTAGCCTTGTCGCTTGAGTTCCAACACCCTTCGCACGGCCATGTGACAGCCCCGAAAAGGCCTGAAGCCGTAGGAGTCGTCATGGAAGATACCCTCGAAGTGAGGGTTCAGGAGATAGCGAACCATCTCCTGAGCAACGCGGTCGGCGACTGCGGGAATGCCCAGCGGGCGTGTTTCCCCTGTGTTTCCTTTAGGAATGTGGACACGTCGGAGAGGGAGGGATTGATAGGTCCCTCCTTTCAAACGACGTTCGAGCGCGGCCAAGTTCTGTAGAAGTTGACCTTCGTACAGTTCAATGGACACGCGATCGATGCCCGCGGCCCCCCGGTTGCGACGAACGCACCAGAAGGCCCCCTCAAGGGTATCCAGGTTGATACGACCTGTCAGGGAATGCGCTTTGATCCTGGTCAAAGCCGCTCCTTTCCAGCAGGAGCCCATGGAACGAAGGATCGGTAGATGCACCCGCTGGAGTCTTCGTGGAGAATGTTTCTTAGCGACTCTCTTGAGTCCGGGGAGGCCGGACGATCCCGAAGGGGGACCTGTTTGGGAGAGGCTAACTGTTCCCGTGAAGTCTCCGGTGGTGTATCTGCCAACTACGGTGCCCCCTTTCGGGCGGGTGCCTTACTTTGGGGACGCTGCCATCCCCGAACCCGTGGCGTAGGGCCGCCGCGGGCGCCGCTGCGTAGTCCGAGCCGTTTCGTCATAGACTTATGGGCCCGAAGTTTTCCAGAGCTAGCCTGGAACAGCGTGGGACTTTCACCGGTCAGTGTGGTGAGCCGTTGTATCCGGGCGAGATCACGTAACACCCTGTCGGTCGTTCGAGCAAACCGTATCGTGCTCGATCCGGACCAAGCGGAGCTTGGCCAATGCTTCAGCAGGTTAAGGAGCATGGCACACCGACCAGGCCCAAGTGACCCCTCCTGGATTGACCTTGCCTGGCCCCTCCGTCGCCAGGCATTGCTGCCCGACGCTGGCTGCGTAGGTCCGACAGGACTTCGAGCAAGGTTTTCTGGACGGGCACGGCCCCGCCCAGGTAGGATTAGGTCCTCCTTTCGGTGGACTGCACCGTTTGAGACTGAACTACCACACCTGCGGTTCACGCTTAACCCGGAGCCAACGGCGACGGCGGACAGGGCCCCACGCAGCACAATGCTGCACGACACGGAAGACTAGACGTCCGCCGTCGCCGCTGGCTCCTGGTTAAACTTGGCGGCGTGAATGTGTTTTGACGATAGATTTCAAGGCAGCGCCTTTCATCACTCGTCTTGCCCTTCACCGAATCACCTTCCCCGGAACATCCAGAATGGCGGCTGCCGCCAAGGCGTTGCCGAAGGTGTGAAAATCCTTGAAGGTCCACACCACCTTCTTGTCGCGCGTCACCTCGATCAGTTGCGGGTTGTTCGGGCCCGCATGGCAATTGCCGAAGATGATGTGGCCGTTAGGCAAAACGTGGAGAGAGGTGAGCCAGGCCAACTGGATGCCGGGCAGCTCGTTGTGATCGATGCTCCAGACGATCTTGCCTTCGGGAGTCACTTCGAGCAGGCGGTTATTGTTGCCACCCGCAATCAGCGTGTTGCCAGACGGCAAACGGACGGCGCCGAAAACCTCCGTGCCGTGCCCTTCGGGGCCGTGGCCGGGCGAACGCGGACGGCCCGCCAGATCGAGGGCATAATTCCAGACTACGTTCCCCTCGTGATCGTATTCGCAGACGCGCCCCTCGATCTCATGGCAAACTAGGTAATGATCGTTCTTCAGGTGCCGGACCATGCGCGTATCGCAATGCGCGTTCGGCGTCTTCACCTTCAAGGCAATCTCGTGAACGATTTTGGCGTCTTTATCCACCTCGACGATCCGGCAATTACCGCTTTCGGCAACCGCCGTCAAACCGTTGTCGAGCCGCTCGAAAGCGTGGACTTCGACGTGTCCTTTGTAGCCTGCCTTGGGTTTCGCTTCGTCAGCGCCAAACGATTTTCTTGGCAGGAGTGACCTCAACGATTGTCGTGCTATTCAGAGGCAGAAGGACGTTGCCGTTGGCCAGCATCCAGACGTCGTGGCATTCGCCCACCGGGCCATATTCCCATTCAACCTGGCCGTTGGCATTGACGATGGCCACTTTGCCTTTGTCGCAGGCGAGTACCCGATGCTCAGGCTTGCCCGCTGGCTCGTCGCCGCCGATAGCTAAGTTTGTCCAGGACAAAACGCCGATCGCCAACAAAACCAATGCACGATTTTGATTCATGATGAAGCTCTCCGCCAATCCGAACGTCTTTAATCGTAGAAAGCTGTATTCTATAGCACCATAGAATGAGAAGCACTCGGCGGCGCAGCATTATTGTCATCCTGTTCTCGAGGCGAATCATGAATCCCACCTGGGTTTTCGTTCTGCTGCTCGGTTTGGCTCATGCGACTGCGGGCGAGGAATTCAACCAGACGAAACTCGATAACTGGCATCAACGGCGCGGCCCTGACGCCACAGGCTTCAATCCCAGGGCGGATCCGCCTATCCATTGGGGGGCGGGCCAGAATATCAAGTGGCAAGCACCTCTTCCCGGCAAAGGCAGCGCTTCACCGATCGTTTGGGGCGATCAGGTTTTCGTGTTGACCGCAGTCTCCACGGACCGCCAAGCCGATCCTGCGTCATTACCGAAGCCCGATCCGAAGAAGAAAACCACGGCTCCGACCAACTATTATCAATTCGTGGTCATGGCGTTCGATCGCGCGACCGGAAAACTCCGCTGGCAGCAAGTTGCGGCCGAGCAGGTTCCGCACGAAGGTCATCATCCCAGTCATTCTTATGCAGGGGGCTCGCCCACCACCGATGGCCGCTTTCTCTACGTTTCCTTCGGTTCTTTCGGCAACTATTGCTACACGCTCGACGGCAAGCTCGTTTGGAAACGCGATCTCGGTCGCATGAATACGCGCCTTGGCTGGGGCGAGGCAGTCACGCCGGTGATTCATGGAGATTCTCTCCTTCTCAACTGGGATCAGGAAGCTTCGTCGGCCCTGTACTGTCTGGATGCGGCAACCGGCGCAACCCGATGGTGCACCCCGCGAGACGAGCACACCACGTGGACCACTCCCTTGGTCATTCCCCACGGCGGCACGTTTCAAGTGGTGATGAATGGCACCAACCGCATCCGCTCTTACGACCTGAGCACAGGAAAAGAGATTTGGGAATGCGGCGGCATGACCGTGAATTCGATTCCATCACCAGTACCTGGTAAAGACATCGTCTACTGCATGAGTGGTTACACCGGCTCTGCCGCGCTGGCGCTGCCGCTGGACTTGACTGGAGATGTGACCGAGCAATCCAAGTATTTGTGGAAGCACACCGCCGGCACGCCTTACGTCGCCTCGCCTTTGCTGTTCCACGATAGGCTTTATTTCACGAAAGTTCTCGAACCCATGTTGACGGTGCTCGATATCAAAACCGGCAAGCCGATCATCGATCGTCAAAGATTGCCCAATGTCAGCACCTTCTATTCGTCGCCGGTGGCTGCCGCGGGCCGGATCTATTTGGTCGATCGCGACGGGACGACCTTGGTGCTCAAAGAAGGCGATAAACTCGAAGTGCTGGCAGTCAATCGCCTGAAGGAGCCTATCGACGCTTCGCCGGCCCTCGTCGGGAAGCAGCTTTTCTTGCGGAGCGAGAAGAGTTTGTTTTGCATTGAGGAGTAATGAGCGTTAGCGAGCCTCCTACATCAATGTGTTTGGCGAGCCTCCCACGTTAGGCGCTTCTAGCGAGCCTCCCACGTTAGATGCTTCTAGCGAGCCTCCCACGTTAGTGGGGGGAGTTTGCGGTAAACTCCCCCCACTAACGTGGGAGGCTCGCTCTTAGTGAGGGAGGCTCGCTCTTGGTGAGGGAGGGTCGCCATTTATCTGGGAGGCTCGCTTCAGATAGTCATGCCTGAATCCCCAACTCCGCAATCCGCCGATAGAGCGAACTAAGCCCCATGCTGAGTCGGCGGGCGGCTTCTTTCTTGTCCGATGTTTCGGCCAAGATGCGTTCGATGTGCTGTTTCTCGAAACGCCGCACGGCTTCACTCAAGTCATCGACCATGACCGGGTCCGCGGAGGACGGCGTCAAATCCGGCGGCAAATCGGCCGGGACGATGGTGTCCCCTTCGCCAAGAATCACCGCACGCTGCAAGGCGTTGTCCAATTCGCGGACATTGCCCTTCCAGCGTGCGGCGAGGAGGATGCGAAGGGTCTCGTGCGTAACACCCCTGCTGGGCTTGCCCAGCTCACGGGAATGTTTAGCCAGAAGAAAATCGACGAGTTCCGGGATGTCTTCTCGACGCTCCCGTAAGGGTGGAAGCCGAATACTGACCACGTTGAGGCGATAGTATAGATCTTCCCGGAAGTGGCCCTGTTCAACGCGTTCGAGCAAATCGCGATTGGTGGCCGCTATGATGCGCGCTTCAACCTGCACCGGTTCATTCGGCGCCGACCGGGAAAATCTCCTTCTGCTCGATGGCGCAGCAGCTTGGCTTGGGTGGCCAACGGCAGCTCGCTGATCTCATCGAGAAAGACGGTGCCATCGCCGGCGTGCACGAAAATTCCGGCCTGATCGCGATCGGCGCCGGTGAAGGCGCCTTTGCGATGGCCGAATAACTGATTCTCCAAAAGGTCGTTCGGAATAGCGGCGCAATTGACCGCCAAGAATCGGCCGATGCGCTGCTTGCCCTGAAAGTGCAAGGCGCGGGCGATCAGCTCCTTGCCCGTCCCGCTCTCGCCGGAGAGTAGCACGGTCGATCGCGTCGGCGCCAGCTTCCGCACCATTTCGAAGACCCGTTGCATGGCCGGACCGCGGCCTACAATGTGCTCGAAATCGTACTCGCGATGCAGCTCGCGGCGGAGCCAGGCATTCTCTTGAAGCACGGTCCGGTATTCGAGTATGCGACGGAGCTTGGCAGATACTTCATCCAGCACCACCGGCTTCATCAGGTAATCGTGCGGCGCCGCGCTGAAAAGCCTCGATTGCGTTCTCCACCGTGGCGTAAGCCGTCACCAGGAGCACAAAGGTTTGCGGGCTGATCTGCAGGAGCCGTTCCAATGTTTCAATGCCGTCCAGGCCGGGCAGCTGGACATCGCAAAGGGCCACTTCGAAATACTGCTCGGCAGCAAGCGCCAAAGCTTGTTCGCCGCTGGCGCAGGTGCTTACCTGGTAGCCCTCCTGGGTCAGATATTCATCGAGGGTCTCTCGAATGAGCGGCTCATCGTCGATGACCAGTATGTGAGCTGCCTGAACGGCGCTGGGAGCCAGAGTGCGCATCGAAAAACCGATCTCTTAAGTGGCAACGCGTTGCAGCAGCGGCGGGCCCGCGAGAACGGGAGCGGCTTCCGCGATTGCGGCTTCTGCGACCAAAGGCAAGCGCACGCAGAATTCCGTTCCGGCGCCTGCGTTGGATCTGAAAGCGACGGTGCCGCCATGGTCGACCACCAGTTTTTGCGTCACGAACAATCCTAAGCCGGTGCCGTTCTTCTTTGTCGTAAAGTAGGGCTGGAAGATCTTGGGCGCGTCCTGCAGATCAATGCCTTTGCCGTCGTCGCGAACGATCACTTCCAGGCAGCCATCCTTGACCTGGGCCGTGAGCTCGATGCGGCCGCCTTTCTTGGTCGCATCGATCGCATTCAAAACCAGATTCAGGAAAACTTGCACCAGCTGATCGCGGATGCCGTACAGCGGGGGCAAATGTTCGGGAATCCGGGGCTCCAGTACCCGGCCTTTGGTGCGTTGATAATATTTGGCGATATTGAGCGCCTCGTCGATTATTTCGACAAGCGACACGCGCGTGCGCTCCGGGCTGGCCGGCCGGCTGAAGTTGATCAACTCGCGCAGCGTGCCGCGAATGCGCAGCAGTTGATCGCTCACCAGGCTGAGCTTTTCGCGAGTGTAGGCGTCGGCATCGCGGCGCTGCAACATCTGCACGATGGCGCTGATCGACGTGAGCGGATTGCCCACCTCATGAGCAATGCCGGCAGCCAGCAAACCAAATGCAGCCATTTTTTCTTGGTGGAGCAGCCGGGCCTGCGCTTCCTGCAGGTCGCGCGTGCGTTCGCTGATGCGGGCTTCCAGCAGTGCCTGCTGTTCTTGCAAAGCCGCATTCAGGCGGACCAGATGCTCGCCTACGTGTTTGAGCAACGTGGCCAAGGCGTCGCTAGCCCAGGTCGCCCAGCCGAGCATGGTCAGCGTCAGCGCGAGATCCAGCGGCCGGAAATTGCCGGCGGGAAGAGCCAAGTAAAGGAGCGTGAAGCTGGTAGCATGCAAGGCATAGGTGGCGAAGGTTACGCGAGAAGAATGACGAATGGCGCAGCAAATGAGCGAGAGCAAGTAATAATAGCGGAAGGGACTTTCCGGACCGCCATAATTGGCGCAGAGCAGGCCGATAAACAGCGATTCCATGAAGGAAATGCACAGCGGATAACGGCCCAAGAAGATTCGGCCGCGCATGCCGTAATAAGTGTCGAGAATCGCGTAGAAGGCCCCGAGTCCCAAAATGGCGTTGAGTAGGAGTTGGGGAGCGCCGCCCGGCCCGCGAATGTTGACGAGCAAGCAGCCGACCAAAAGCCCGAACCAACGAATCTTGACGGCAATGGTCTCGGCAGCGAGTTCCCACTGGGTCGGAGTCGTTGATACGTTGAAGGAGAACATGCGACACGGTCAAAAAATCGAGGAAGGTTATCCCTCGTCCATTATAGGAGCGCCATGAAAGGGCCAAGCCATAGCAGGCAGATCGATGTGCGGCGGATTTGGGAATGCCCCGTCTGTCAGAAGCGGATAAAGACTGCAGGAAGCGTGGTGAATCTACGATGCGAAGCCTGTGCCCGGAACAAGACCGGCGATACGGCCTGGATGCGTCTGATCGAGCCGGCAAGACGTTTTCCCAAGCCAACTCGCCCGGAATCCGTTCCAGAAGAACAAGAGGGCCACCAGACGTCGGAGCCGGCCTGAGTCGCTCCGACGCCTTGGCGGATGCCGCTACTTGATTATGGGCCTTGGCTTGTCGTCGGGATTGCCGCCGACGGCTCCCTCTTTCGCCATCTTTGGTGGTTTTGCGTCTGCAGGCACAGGCTTCAAGTTCTTGTTCAAGTCCGCTTGCCCGCATCCAAAACAAACGAATACAGCTACATAGTGCTCTTGCAAAGAATGTCTTTCACCATTTTTGTCCCGATCAAAAGAAGCGTGACCGCTCCAGAAGCATCCCGAAACGGCCACGTATTAAGTTCAGTTGCCAATGACACCAGGCGTGATTACAAGACCGTCTGCACGACCGGCAAGATTCTGGAGCGTGTCCCAAGCCGGGATCGTACGATTGGCGATGTCATTGCCGCTTTGGGGTTGAGGAGTATTCCCCGTCAACGCATGAACGGATCCGTCCGCGTAGGCGAAATTGACGATTCCCGTGTGCATGCTATTGAAGGAAAAACGGTAGATGGGATTGGCGATGGACCAGTAGGTCGGGAATCCGCCCGCACCCATCCAGGCCATGACGCGAATGCGTGTGCCGGTATTGCCGTTGTCAAAAGCACCGATGTATTCGCCGTAGGCGATCGTGTTCGATGAGCCGTCCGTTATCCCCGTCATGGTGATGGGGGTCTGATCGACATAGAGTCCTTCGTGTGCAGCGTAGTACGACTGGACGGAATTGGCAGGACTTGGGTAATGCCGAGTGTGCCTGCACAGGGGACGTAATTCGTCAGGCCTGGGAGTCCACCGGCTCCAAGGAGGTCCGAAGCATAATAGTATCCCAGCGAAATCCCGAAAGAGCCACAGAGAACTTGCGAATACACACCGCCATAATTGCTAGGTGCTGCGGTAGGTGAGGCCGTATTGATGTTGTAAGGATTATCGGAAGGGCATTCGTAGGTCTTCACGCGATTCCGGGATACGGAAAAAGTGGTCGGGAAGTGATCGTTCACCCAGTCGGGATTCGTCGAATTTGCGGCTTGGATACGCACACGTTGGGCGGAATCAAGCTGTAAATGTTATTCTGTTCCAGATACGGAAGCAATAAAGCGAGAGGGCCTACCTGGCTGATTACGTTGCGGCCGTATGGCAGCTTCGCATACGTGCTTTCATAATTAGCCGCCGCCAAAGCAATTTGCTTCAGATTGTTTTGGCAGCTCATACGGGCGGCAGCCTCACGAACCTTTTGAACCGCCGGCAGTAAAAGGCCGACGAGAACCGCAATGATGGCGATAACCACCAGCAGTTCGATGAGTGTGAATGCGGAACGTGGTTCCCGACTACGCATGACCAACCTCCAAAGGAGCAGATGAGAAATACGACGAAACAACAATGAAGACCGCCCTCGTGAAGAAGACGGGATTGGCGCAGTGCAAAACAATAAACGGAGGGGCGGCCGGCGTAGACGGCCACCCCTCGCTAAAGACCTTCCTTGGGGAGGGAAGGATCCCTAAATATCGCTAAGTCGGTTTAGGCGACTAGAAAGTTCAATCGCATGCCTCTACTCTTCAGGGCACGCGGATTGGCCAATACCGCCGCGATTGTCGGGGCGGGACATGAATCTTTCTGAGAATCGGACTCGGAGTGAGCCTTACAAAGTGACGCTCCTAATGCGAGCCTCCCACGTTAGTGGGGGGAGTTTGCGGTAGACTCCCCCCACTAACGTGGGAGGCTCGCTAAGCAAGAGGGGCTACTACTTTTACGGATGATACGGAGCAGTCGGGCCTGCCCGCGCTCCCCAATGGTCGCTGCCAAACGAGTGCGCGGGGGAAGGGCCTCACGCCTTTTCGCTTTTTCGCACCGTCTTCTCCCTGACTTCCGTGGCTAGCCGTTTCACCAATTCGGGCACGGTGAACGCGCCCAGGTCGCCTTCCACGCGATCGCGAACGGCAACGGCATTCGCCGCCTGTTCCTTTTCGCCGACGACCAGCATGTAAGGAATCTTTTCCAACTGGGCTTCGCGGATTTTGTAGCCGATTTTTTCGGGCCGAAAATCGCCGGCCACGCGCCAGCCAAGCCCGGCCAATTCCTTCACAACTTTGTGGCCGTAGTCGTTGAAGCGCTCGCTCACCGGCATGACGCGGGCCTGTTCGGCGCCAACCAGAGAGGGAACGCCCCGGCAAAGTGCTCGATCAAAATCCCCATGAACCGTTCCATCGATCCAAAAGGAGCGCGATGGATCATCACTGGCCGGTGCGCCGGGTTGTCCGCGCCGATATATTCCAGCTCGAAGCGCTTCGGCAAGTTGTAATCGAGCTGCACGGTTCCCAATTGCCACTCGCGGCCGATGCAATCGCGAACTACAAAATCGATCTTGGGGCCGTAGAACGCGGCTTCGCCTTCCTCGGCGGTGTATTTCATGCCCACACTTTGCACGATTTCGAGGAGAACCCGCTTCGGCCATTTGCCCAATCTTCGTCGGTGCCGACATATTTCGTGCTTTTCGGATCGCGCAAGCCGACGCGCACGCGATAGTCGGTCAAACCAAGGCTCGAAAGCACGAAAAGCACGAGCTCGATGTTCGCCCGCATCTCCGCTTCAATCTGTTCGGGCGTAATGAACAGATGGGCATCGTCCTGGGTGAAGCCGCGCACGCGGGTCATGCCCGAAAGCTCGCCGGTTTGTTCGAAGCGATAGACAGTGCCGAATTCGGCCAGCCGCACCGGCAAGTCGCGATAGCTGCGCGGTTGGCCTTATAGATCTGAATGTGATGCGGGCAGTTCATCGGCTTGACCAGGTAGCCTTCCTGAGTCTGCAGCCATTTGCGAAGGACTTCCAGCCGCTCCGGTCCGGGCAAAGCCTTTCGATAGTTTGTACCCAGCGACTCCAATGCCTTGGCGTGAACCATCCAATCCGCCGAGGTTTCTGCGTCCAAGCTCGACGAGTTGGCTAGCGATTGCACCAGCCCTAGAAAGGCTTCTTCCTGCGCTTCGGTCAGCCGTTGGTTCTCCAAACAGCTCAGCCAGGTATCGATCGTCTGTCCCAAGGGATGGAGAAACAGGGGCGGGTATTGGGCATCGCGATAATAGGGGAAATGCCCGCTGGTGCGATAGAGTTCCAGTCGGCCAATGTGCGGGGTATAAACCGGTTGGTAGCCCCGTTTGATCAGCTCTTCCTTGATAAAAGTCTCGAGCAATCCTCGAATACGTCGCCCCGCGGCATCCAGAGAATCAGACCGCTGCCAACCATCGGACTAATGGTGAAGAGTTTGAGCTGCTTGCCCAGCAAACGGTGGTCGCGTTTCTTGGCTTCCTCCACCTGATGCAGATAGGCGTCGAGATCCTTCTGCTGGAAGAAGGCGGTGCCGTACAAACGTTGAAGTTGCTTGCGGCTGGCATCGTTCTTCCAATAAGCGCCGGCAATGCTAAGGAGCTTGAACGCCCCGACCTTGCCGGCGTGCGGAATATGAGGCCCTCGGCAAAGATCCACGAACTCGCCTTGGCGATAAAAGCTCAGCGACGGAAACTTGTTTAGTTCTTCGTCAATGTGCTCGACTTTGTAGCCCTGATTCAAGTCGGCGACGAGTTGCTTGGCGACGGCGGTGGGGCGCTCGAACCGCTCGAACGGCTCGGCCAGCGCGACGATTTTTTTCATTTCCGCTTCGATTTTCGGAAAATCTTCTTCACGCAGCGGCGGATCGACGTCCACGTCGTAGTAGAAGCCGTTGTCGGTAGTCGGCCCAAACGCGAGCTTCACGCCCGGAAACAAGCGCATGACAGCTCGCGCCATGACGTGGTGACAGCTATGCCGCAGCACATCCAGTGCTTCGCCATCCTTGTCCGTAAGGACCTGGAAGGCAATGTCGTTGCCGGTCGCCGGCAGTTCACGATCGAGGTCGACCACGACGCCATCCACCTTGGCGGCGACGGCCGCCTGGGCCAACCGTTTGCCGATGCCCTTGGCCACGGTTCGCGGAGTGGTCCCCTCGGGAACTTGTTTGGTGCTCTGATCCGGCAATCGCAAGGTCAGCATGCTCGTACTCCTTCGCGATCGGCTCGTAGCCCGTGCCGACTCCCCTCTACAACAGGGGCGTCCCGACATGGACGCATGAGCGAACGCAGATGTTCGCCCAGGCCAAGCCGTCTTATCTTAGGTGAATGGTAGCGGGTGAACGTGTTTCTCGAAGAGGTTTCCGGCTCTTAACGATGGCAAATCAACTCCCGGCCCCCGAATCGACGAGCGGTTTCAGTTCATACGCTTGCGTTTCGGCTTCGGGCACGTTCTGAACGTTGGCCGCGGCGGCGCCGGCGAACGTGGCCGGCGTCCCGAGTAGGCCGCGCCGTTCGTAGCTCGATAAATCTTCGAGAATGACGCCCACCTCTTGATAACGCTCCTCGCAGCGCCGCGCCATCATGCGGCGCACGATCACCGAAAGCGGCAAGGGGAGATGGGCCGCCACATCGGCCAGTTTGGGCGCGTCCTGCTGGGCAATCTGCACCAGCACGGCTGCCGGGGTGTTTTTCTGAAACGGCAGTCGGCCGCTCAGAAGATAGAAGAAGGTCGTGCCAAGCGAAAAGATATCCGAACGCTCGTCCAGTCCTTCCCCCAAAGCTTGCTCGGGCGACATGTAATGAGGCGTGCCCACAATGGTCGAGCGCGCCTTCAACTCGGCGGCGGCTTGTGGGGCGTGCTTGAGCAGCCCGAAATCGCTGACTTTTAGGTTCCCTTCGGCCGTGAGCAAGAGATTGTGTGGCTTCAAATCGCGGTGCAAGATCGCCCGCCGGTGAGCATACTGCAGGCCTTCGAGCGATTGCCGCAACCAGCGGAGGGCCAGTTCCACCGAAGGAGGCCCCTGTTCTTGCAACCACTGGCCGAGATCGCCCCCCGGCATGTATTCCATGGCCATCCAGCCAAGCGCGCTGCCCGCGGGGCCGAGAGTGGTGCCGGCGGCGAGGATCTGCACGATATGGCGCAACTGAACTGCGCCAACACCAGGGCTTCTTGGTTGAAACGGGCCAACGATTCGTCGTCGGTCGTGCTTTCGTGCCGGAATACCTTGATGGCGACGGTGCGATTCAGGCTGAGCTGCGTGCCCAGAAAGACCTCGCTCATGCCGCCCGTGGCCAGCTTGCGGTCGATGCGGAAATCGCCGCCCATGAGCATGCCTTCATAGCCGGGCGGCTCCGGCGGCGCAGCGAGGCGGCCTCCCCACTGGTGAGGCTGGTATCGCTCCAATTGACGCGCGTGTCGGCGGCGATGGTTTGGGCTTCGAGCAAATGTCCCTTGGCAAGATGCAGGAACGCCATCCGCAGCCGTTCGCGCAATTCGATCAACCAATCGCCCAAGGCGCGGCCGTGCAGGCTCCCGCTGACGCGCAAGACAATCACGAAGAAACAGAGTTCGCCGCGCGTGCCCTCCGGGCCGGGCTCGGGATCCATGTAGAGCGAAACTTGGACATCTTCCAGATCGAAGCCATAGGCTGCTAACGACCCGGTAATGCAAGCCACGGTGCCCGGCTGATCGGTCCCCACCACGAGGATTTCGAAGGCATGCGAAGCTAAGGGGCGGGCGTCGATGTCGACGGCGTGCAACCCCTGCAAGCCGCCCAGCAAGGCAGGTGGCGACCGATCTCGGCAGGCGAATAGCGCTCGAAGTACGAGGACGGCATCCGGCGGAAGTGATTTTCAACTACCGCCGTGTCCACATCGTGGCATTGGCTACGAACAGACTCCGCAAGATTCAGCATGCCGGACTTTTCTCTTTCCTTCCCTGGAACACGCGACAGGTCGAATTAGTATTCTGCTGAATCCTCCGGTTTCGAACAAGGTGCGTTGGCGAATCAGGGCAACCTTTAGCCTGCCGATTTCTGGAACTCGAATGGTGGCACCGAGAAAAAGTCCGAAGCCACCTGGCCAAAGCTCTGACTTTGGGATGTCAGGAGCCCAACCCAGTGGTCGTCGCCGGGTTGGTCTTTGGCACGATGCAGAAACGCGGCGTAAAAGCTCTCCGAGGCCAGCTCTGCGGATTCCTGCGAATTCAAGATTGCCTCGACCGCTGCCGCTCGGGACACCCCCGAAGACAATTCCTCTTCCCAGAATGTCTGCCCGGCACTGTCCGCTTGCCTCCCGAGCAAGTGGAAATACAAATCGGTGATGAAGGCGGCATTGCTCGTGTGCTCGGCCGTGTATTCTTGCGAGCTCAAGATGCCTTCGATCACCGTCGCCTCATTGCCGCCGTTTACCAGTTGGTTCACCCAGATGATGGATCCTGGGTCGGACGCTCGGCCCAGGAAACTCTGGTAGTAGTAATTCACTTCCTCTTGCCGGTGTTCCAACGAATTCACGAACAAATTAGCTGCCTCGGAAGCAGGCATGCCGGCCTTGAGGGCGTTTACCCAGAACGACAAGCCGGTTGGATCGGCATTGCGGCCCAGAACAGCCAGGTACAACCCGCTTACATAGGAAGTGGCGGCGTCCGCATTGGCGTGTGCGGCAAACAAGTCCGCCGACGGGTATACCGGGAAGGCAGGATTGTAAGGCACGTTGCCGAAGTCGATTCCAGAGACGTCCGCGGTTGCATTGATGACCCGGCTGGCCGGACCGGTCAGGGCAACATTGTCATACATGATTTGCTCGCGGACCGTATAGGATCCGGGAGTCAATCCGGCGAACCGAAAGCTGCCATCGGCCCCGGTAACGGTGGACGGGTCACCGATGTCGAGCTGACCGGAGTTCTTCAGATCGAGGAAAACGGTGCGTCCCGCCAGCCCTGGCTCACCGGAGTCGAGTATGCCGTTACAGTTGTAGTCGAAGAATATCGTGCCGCTCAGGCTGACGGTCGTGGATGTAGCCGGATTGATGGTCAAGGAGCCTTCGGCGTAGCTGATGCTGTAATTCGTGTCGGCAGCGCCACTGACCGTAATGGGATAGCTGCCGGGAGGGCTGTTGGCCGGCACGGTCGCCAGCGTTGGTGGCACGTTGGGACTGACGGTGAATGTGTCCGGGGTATCGCCGTTGACCAGGCCCGTGAAGGTGACCGTCAAGCTGGGCAGCGTGCCGCCGTAAATCATGGTCTCATTGTCGGCGCCAATGGTCAGCAGGGCCGGCTGAACGACCTGTTCCCAGGGGTTCGCGCTGTCATCGCTGCTGCCGAATGTGCTGCCATCGCTGGTGTAGAAGGCGGTGACGCTGTGTTGTCCCGCGGATACACCGGGGATGGCGAGGCTGGCCATGCCGCCGGTCAGGGTGACCGGCATACCGTAATCGGCTCCGTCGAGCTGGAACTGCGCCGTGCCCGTGGGCGTCCCCGTGCCGGCGCTTACCGCGGCCGTGAAGGTGACCGATTGTCCATAGGTCGAGCCTGACGGGAGGTCGGAGGTCACCACCGTGGTGGTGGCAAGCGGGACCAGGAAGTTGACCGTCGCCGTGGATGAAGACGACTCTCCCGGAACATCAAGCGAATTCACCTGGACGGTCACAGTCCCCGTGGCAGGACCGGTCAGGTCGAATTGCAGAAGGATGGCGCCCGTTGACAGGCCAGGCAAAATGAAGATGGGAATCGTCTGGGTCGGCTGACCATCGAGTCCGATGAGGCTGGCGCTGACGGGACCGGTGGAGCCGCTAATCGTCGCGCTGTACGAATCCTGAAGGTTGCCGGTATTGTTGACGAGCAACAGGAATGACGTCGGGCCCACCTGCGTGAGGGTTTGGCTGGCCGGGCTGAATTGCGCCGTCATACCCATGCTGGTCGGAATGGCGAGGCCGCCCGAGGCGCTGATTGTAAACGGCCAGGTTGTCCTGCGAGGTGGCGATGGCCATCAGGACCAAGTTTCCGGAATCGGCGAAGTTGACGGCGCTGGTAGTGATGGGGATGAGCTGGCTGGCGCCGGGGGCCAGCAGGCTGGTGACAGTCGTTCCAAGGGTCGCTACCAGAGCGGCGGGCCCGGCCAGTGAAAGGTTGAAGGTATCGGCCACCGTTCCCGTGTTAATCACTTTCATCTCAAAGGTGCTGCCGGGGGCGCCCGTGGACGGACTCAGTTCCACCGCCACGCCGTTGGCCGACTCCGTGAGTGTGCCGTTGGTTGTGCCCATTTCGCTGGCGTCGAGCCGAGACGTGGCCGTCACCGTGAATGGGAAGATGCCGGCGGCATTGCCCCCTTCGGCGTAGGAATTAATCGTGACGGTCACGTCGCGGAAGTTGCTGGCGCCGGGCGGGACGACGATGTAGCCGTTCGCATAGTTCGGACTGAATGTATAACCAACGCCGTCAGGCAATCCACTCAACTGGAGGCTGTAGTCGTCGTCCGCGCTGCCTGTGTTGGTGAGTTGGATGACGTACGAGGTTTGTGCGGGAGTTTGATCCAAAGCGCCTGCCCAACCGTCGCTTGTGAGGGGGTCAGGGCTACGACAACGCCGTGGGCCACCGGGTCGGTTACCAGGAGCGGCGTTCCCGCGACCATCAGGTCCGCCGGAATGATTTCATCCGTGATATAGGAGGAGTTGAAGCCGGGGCCATAGGCCCTGGCTTCCACCGAGAAGGGATAGTCTCCTGGGGTTGCGTCCTCGCGGGCCGTGATTTGCTCCGTGATGTCCACCGTCTGTCCCGGCTCAACGGTAATGTACCGCTCCGTTGAAAGCGATTGCGGAATTCAGCGTTATATTTGAGAAGCTGTAGTAGCTGTTGCCTTGCACCGGGTACAACGTGTAGTTGACTGCGGCGTTGGTGGGGTTCGAGAGCTGCACTTCATAGGTCGCCGTGCCGCCGGGCTGTGTGGTCTGCGACTCGGGGCTGATGCTGAGGATCGACACGCCGGTAACGGCCATGCCCGGCAGATTCACCGTGCCCGGCGTCCCCTGGCTGGTGAAGGCCACGGAAGCGCCCGAGGTTACTGGCAACACCTGGCCCACGCCAAGCCCGGTCACATAGGACTGCCAGGTGATTGTCACGTCGGCGGCGCCGGAGGTCAGCACGCCGCTCCAGGTCACCGTATCGAAAGTGGAACCGACGACGACTTGCGGCAGAGCGACGCTAAACGCGCCCGAAATACTGAACGACCCAGCCACGATGGTCACGCCAGTGTTGTTGGGCACCTCCACCGACACGGTCACCGGAATGGTCTCGAGTTGGCCGATATTGAAAATCGTCAGACCCTGCGAGCTGGTCGAGCTGGTGGCGTAGAGGAAATTGCCCGAGACGGCCATTTCGTTGACGTATGCCGTCACTGGCGTGTAGCTCACCAGGATGTTGCTGGGATCGCTCGGGTCCACCAGCACCAGTTCCGGAGTTGCCGTTGACCTCGGCTTCGCTCACGGCGAACTGGCCGTTGCCCAGTCCCACTGCTGAAATCTTGGTGACGCCCGAAGCCTTCGCGGGAAATATGGCGTTGGTGACCAGCGTGGTCCCGACCAGTTGCGGATTGGCGGGGTTGGTGATGTCCAGCACGGACAGCGTTATGGTTCCGTTATAGCCGTTGGTCTCGAAGCCGCCATCGCCGCCCGTCCGGCCAACCACCAGCGCCTGGTTGCCCTGAATGGCAATGGCCACAATTTGGTAGGTTCCGGGAATGTCCACTTCTCCCAGGTCGGTCGGGTTGGTCGGATCGGAATAATTCACGACCAGAACCCTACCAACGCCATTCTGAGTGCTGTAGCTGGTGTCCGTGCTGCCGGCGATGTAGGCAATCTGACTATTGACGATCGCCGCGCCGAACTGGGTCGTGAGTGAATCGGCGTTGCTGTCGCCAGGGAAAAGCACTCCTTCCAGCTGGGGTGCAGGACGGATTGCTCACGTCAATGGCCAAAACATTACCAAATTGCGATTCAGAAATGCCTCCGAAGAAGTAATACGCCTAGGTCGGCACCAGAACGGTGTTGCCCTGGACGACCATGTCGCTCAGGAAGCCGCTGTTGTAATCGACGCCGTTGAGGGGGTTCGGGAAAGACAGCGGTGTCGCTGACCAGTAGCGGGCTGAGCGGCTCGGCCAACGAGTAGATCAGCAGTTTGAACGGGGCCACGCTCCCGGTGGAGTTTTGCGGCGTCGTGCCGACGATGAGGTAGTCGACGCCGTTGATCGTGTCCACTCGGCCGACGGTGAGGCCGCCCTGCGACGAGGTCGCTTTGGCCGAATGTGCCCTCGTCTACGGGAGCGGCCGGGTTGCTGACGTTCACGATGTCGATGCCGTTGGGGCCGGCAACATAGGCCAGGGTCAGGCTATCGACCGAATCCTGGTACAGGGCGACCGTTGTCGCCGGCGTGGTCGCCGTCTGGCCGTCCACGGTCAGCGGGTCGGTCAGGGGAATGGAACTGTTGATCTGGAGCGTGTCGGTAACCGTGCTCGTTCCGATCGGCAGGATCGGCGGGCTGACCGTGAGGGTCGCGGTCACCGGCGAGCCGATGGTCACGCTGCTGACGCCAGTGGCCGTGGGCAGCGGCTGGCTCGACTGATCGGTTGCCGTAACGGTGATCGTGTCCGATCCGTCGCTAAAGCTCGTGGTGTCGAACGTCCCCAGGTCCACGGTGGTCAACCCCGAGGTGATGCTCAACGTCACGATGGCTGACCGGCGCGGTATCGGTGAACAGGACGTTGCCATTCACATCAGTCACGGTGTAGGAGACGGAAACCTTGCGCGGCTCGTTGACGGTGCTCTCGATCTGGGCGGTGACATCCACCTGACCGCCCGGGTTGGTGAACGGCGGGTTGGTGACAACGGCGCCGACCAGAAGAGCCTCGGGACGAAGATCCAACTCGCCCGGCGTGGTCCGGGTGATTTCCGCCGCTTGCCTCGGCGGTCGCGGTGATCGTGAAAGTGGCGGGAATCAGGGTGGCGCCGGACTCCGACAGGCTCAGGGTGACGAAGGCGGTCCCGGTGGGGATGGAGGCTCCTGGCGCCAGCGTGATCGAGTTCTGGCTGAACGTTGCCGTCACCCCCGCGGGCAGGCCGGACACGCTGAAGTCGTAGGTGGCCGTGGCGGTGCCGGTGTTCTGCAGGACGATGGGGTAAAGGGTAGGGGCGCCCGGCTGGATGACGGCATCCTGGTCGGTCAGCGTCAGCGTGAAGCCGTAGGCGGCCTCGTCGCTGATCCCTTGGCCAGCGAGTCGAGGGCGGTGCCCAGGTTGATGACGGCCGTATCGACTTCGGCGCCGGTGGTGGCGCTGGCGATGGCCGTACTGCCCGCGCTCAGGCCGCCGGCGAACGTGGACCAGGAAGGGATCGTTGGTGACCTGGCTGACGAGGCTGGTAATGGCGGCGACGGCCTGGCTTTGGTAGACGGCGCTGGTCGGCGTCTGCACCAGGTTGGTCAGAGCGGTCGCCAGATCCTGGAGTTGATTCTGGAGATTGGTGTTGCCGATCTCGCCGGCTGCTATTGCGGCATTGGCGATAGCCGCGGCGCCGGGAACGACGACGTCCACCGGCAGTTGCAACGTCTGCGTCGCGGTCGACGCTCCAAAGGTCGCGGTGATCGTCGCTTGGAGAGTGCTATTGAGCGGCGTCGAGGCGTCAGGCGTCAGAGTGACGGTTTCCGTGGCGGATTGGCCGACGTCCAGCGCAGCTGTTTGCAGCCCGGTCAAGGTCAGGCCGCTCGACGTGGTAGACGCCAGCGCGATATTGTTCTCGGCGACGTTGCCGACGTTGGTGATCGTGATCACATCGGTCACGGCCGCGCCGGGCGTGGTGCTCAGCGCGACCGGATTGCTCGTCACCGTCAAGGCGTCGATGGCGGGCACGGTGAACGCAACGACCTGCGATTGAGTGATTGCCGGATTGGTCGTGCTGGTCGCCGTCACCGTGAAAGACAGCATCGTCCCCGGCGGCGGAATGGGCTGGCCGGTGTCGGGCTGCAAGTAGAGACCGAGGATGCCGGTTTGCCCCGCCGGAACCGTGACCGACGTGCCGCTGTTGAGCAGCGTGAAGCCGGCCGGCACGTTGGCGAAGGTCAGGTTGTAGGTATCGGCGGCGGGGCCGAGGTTCTGGATGCTGGCGCGGAAAGCGGTGGGCAGTTCGGCGCCGTTAAAAGGCACGGTGAATATCGGGTCCGGCGTTCACGTTGAAATTGATGCCCGGCGTCGTGGGCGTGATGGTCACGTTGACGATGGTTTGCGCGACCAAATTCGGATCGGTCGTCGATTGGGCGATAATCTGGATCGGATATGTGCCGCTTTGCAGACCGGGCGCGGGCGTGGCCGTCACATTGCCGTTGCTGTCGATGGTCACGGTCCAGCCCGCCGGCGCCTGGGCGGTGAGATTGTAGGTGTCGGCGAAGCTGGTGTTGACGTTCACTTGGAACGTGATCGGCGTGTTCTGATCGGTCGTGAGCGTCGCGGGAGTGGCGGATACGGTCAGCACGTTGGCCGCATTGCCGTTGAGCGTGACGTCATCGAGGTTGTTGCCGCCGCCGGCCGCGACGGTGATGCTGCCGGTGTAGCCGGTGAGCGTGGCGCCGTTGGTGGGGTCGAGCGGATTGCCGCCGACGGTGACGCTGCCGCTGCCGGGACCAAGGTTGATCGTGCCGTTGGTCGCGGTGATGGAAACGGAGCCGGAAAAGTTCGGCGATGTGGTATTGCCGCTGCCGGTGAGCGTGGCGGAGTTGGTGGTAATCGTGTAGGTTCCGGCGGGAGAGTGCTGGCCGTTGAGCGTGAGGCCGTCGGTTGTTAAGGTGATGGAGACGTTGCCCGTCACGGTCGCCGAATAACTGTTCCAATTGCCGCTGACGCCGAGGCTGCTTTCGGCCGGCCCGTAGAAGGACAGACTGCCTATGCCGTTGATGCTGAAATCATCGTTCCCCGACACGGACAACGAAATGGGGGTCGCCAGAGACACCGTCCCGCTGCCAACGGCGGTCCCTTGGGAATTCCGAATGACCGCATCGCCGGCGGCTAGCGCGGTGGCCTCCACCGCACTAGTCGAAGATGATTGCCACGAGCTGACATCTGGCCGACCGAAGCGGTGCTGACCGAATTCCACTCGCCCACGACAGGACCACCATCAAGATCTGAATTAGTTGGTACAGTCTCCGTATCAAAAGCCAAGGGAGTGTCCGGGTAGGGAACGGGAGCATCGAGCAATTCGGGGAGTAAGGGGGGGTCATCATTGTTGATTTCCCCAGTCGAACTGTACGGAGGCAAGACCGGCTAAGGCGGCGAAGATGCCAAGGCCCAATCCGGCCCCGGTCTGGCCAAGTGCAGCGGTGATCCCTCCCACGACGCCGGAAATGGCAGCTAAATAGGCAAAAATCAGCTTGGCGTCCGCCTTGGAGAGACCCTCCGCTTTCACGAGAGCGGCTTCTGCCTTCTCGATAGCTACTATTTGAGCTTCTGCTTCCTTTTCGAGAACTAATCCGTCTTCTATCTCAACAGCTTCTGACGCTATGACGTAGCCTGCTCCATCTTCGACAACGGTTTGTCCCGCCGTGTATTCCACCGAGTGGATGCCGTTTTCAAGGACACCCGACATTTCTCCGGTTATCGGGTTGAGCTGGAACCAGCTAACGGCAGGCGTGTTCCCGATGGTCAATTCCTGGCTCGGGACAATAACAATCAGGCCGTTGTCGATTGCCGTGGTGATGTAAGCCTTAGCGTTCGCGGAAATCGCAAGTGTGGAAAGAATGGCTTCATTCTGCGTGGAGATGACAACGAAAGGAATGCCTTGGGCCATCGCTTGTAGGAAGATGCTGTTGGTTCCAATCATTTCGGAGCCTGAAGGCGCGGGGATGAATCCTTCCTCCAAGGCGTTGTCAAAGACGCCCATCCCGAAACTGAAAACCAGGCTCACTACAATACTCTGCCCCGGCCCAGGAATGACGCGCATTGTTTCGCGGTTCAGGTCGATGGCGAAGTTGATACCTTGATTGGTCGAGTCGTATTGTTCAGAGTAAATGGTGATTCGCGGGACGTCATAGTAAGCCACTACGGAACTCAAGAAACTTAAGTTGGCGGCTTCATGGCCGGAAGCCACCAGAAACTGCGCGAGCTGGCTCTCGCCATACAGCAGCAGAAAATCCCTCAGCGACGGAACCGCTGTTTGCACTTCCGATGGCGTCGAGGTATTAACTTGAGAAAGTGTCGTGCCATATTGTTCTGCGGCGTATAATATCGATTCAATGGGTGCCGTGGACTGGATTCCAGGAAGTATATTCACTGTCCGAGGTCGGTTGGGCTGATGAGCGGCTGTTGGTTGGGGCCGGCTGAGAGGTCGGACGGTTGCACCAAACCTTGTCGGACAGCATAGCCGAGGCGATCGACGAGAGTTCGTGTGTAGGTTTCCGAAGTCACGTTCGGGCCACTGAGTGTGATGTTCAGGAACTCTCCAGTAAGGATCTGGCTGGCCAGCGGAAAATTCGTCAGGATTTCCTGGTATTGCTGACCGGAATGATTATGTCCTGGCTCGGATTGGGAAACGCCTCGTCACCCAAGTTCAACATAGGGCGTATAGGTGTTCGTGGTAGAGCTCGACAATCAGCGACTCAACGGTGCTAGAACTGCTCACGAAGTTGCCGATGGTCAACGGCCGGCCCACCAGATCCACGTCGTTGAACGTCTGATCCAGGACGACCGTTTCCGAGAACGGACTCAGTGCCGAAGCGCCGCGGCCCCTGGCTGTAAATCTCCGCCGTCAGCGACACCTCGGTCGTTTGCCGTAGGCTCTGCGGCCATCTCGGTGAACGTCCCGTTGCCGCCGTGAACGTCTGCCCGATCTGGTGCCGGCGTACCGCGGCCATCAGCGGGTCGGCGTTCACCCAGCCGCTGCCGGTGTTGAACTCGAACCAGTAATGGTTTTCCGTCTCCTCCTGCAGCGTATACCGTCCGCCCGAGTCTATCGATCGTCGATGCGGTCGGAGACCGTCGTGCCGGCCGGGATGTAGCCGACCGTCTGGTAGCTGGCCGGGAACATCGACAAAATGCAGCGTCTGGGCCTGGGCTCTGCGGACAGCGTGCCCTGCGACGTACTGGGCCGGGATGCCGGAGGCGCGCATCAGGGCCACGCCGAGGCTGGCGACGTCCAGCGCGTTGCCGGCATCGGACCAGAGTGTGCCGCGGGCGCCGCGCAGAGAGCCGATGTACGAGTTGTAACCGATGTTCGTTTGCAGGAAATTGAAGATGTTCTGCGCGTTGTAATCCAGGACCGCCGCCTCTTGCTGGATGTACGGATCGGTGCGTGTTGGCGTCGGGCGTGGAGGCCGAGCAGGTTGGGATCGACGCTGCCCTGCGTGAGCGTGGCGGCGCGGGGTGGAATTCGAGATCGGGCCGGCGTTGAGCGTGGCGAAAGCCTGGGCGCCGGTGTCCAACTGCAAGATACTGGAATTCGCCAGCGACACCGTGATGCTCACGCTGGTCCAGTAGTCCCCCTCAATCGTGCCCAGGCTCCAGGCCAGGTTCTGCCCGCTCTGGTCCGGCTGCTGCGATGCGCTCACCAGCGTCACGCCCGGCTCCAGGGTATCGGTCAGCAGCACGCCGGTGATCGAGTCGGCTTGCTGGTTGTAGACCGTGAAGGTGATGGTCTCCTGGTTGTTCTGCACGTCGCCGGTGAAATAGGCGGAGAGCGTCCGGCCGACGACGATGTCGGTGCTGGGCGTGTCCGAGATCGGCCCAGGCAGGATGGTTTCCTGCTGCGTCGCGGTGGCGAAACCGGCCGCGGAGGCCGTCAGCGTGGGCGTTCCCGGCTGGGTGTCGGTGTAGTCGAACGTGGCGCTGCTCGCCCCCGGCGGGATGACGATTTGCCCGCCGCTGATGGGTAGGCCGTTCGGATACGAGAAGCTGCCGCCGGTTGAGCTGCTGCTCAGCGTGACGGCGACGCCGCCGCTGCCCGCCGGGACCGGGTTGCCGTCCAGGTCTTGCAGCTCGACCGTGATGGCCCCGGTGGGCTGCCCGCGTCGGTAGTCTCGCCCAGCGTGGTGAAAACCAGGGCCGGCGGCTGCGTCTGGAAGGCGCCGATGTCGAGGCTGCCGTTGACGATGCGCGGCAGAGCCGCGCTGGTCGGTGGCGGGCAGATTGGCGGCGCCGGCGTTGCCGGCGCCGATGGCCGGGCTGCCGGCCAGGACGTCCATCGTTTGGGTCGGTCCGCCGTAATTGCCCAGCGCCGCCAGGCGCGGGCGGTCGCTGAAGACGTCGCCGGGCCCGGACGTGGGATCGGTCGTGGTGTTATTGACGGCCGTCCCCAGGAGATTGTTGCCGTCGTCGGTGGTGATGACGCCGTCAATGACGACGCCGTAGTTGTCAGTCACGATCGAGTTCTGGAGAGTGAGGCTGCCGCCATTGTTGGCGATAGTGCTCGTCAACGAGGTATTGGCGGAGACGGTGGTTTCCTGCAGAGTCAGGTTGCCGCCGTTGAAAATGGTACTTGTTGGCAGCGGTTGCCGGAAAACGTGGAATTCGTCAGCGTCATCGTGCCGGAATTGTTGGCGACCGGCATCGGAGTCGCTATTGGACACGGTGGTGGCGTTCACCGTCACGATGCCGCCGTTGTTGGCGATGCCGTCGTATAGTATCGTTGTTGTCGAGCGTGGCAGCGTTGACCGTCAGGGTTCCACTATTGTCGATGGCGCCGCCCTGGTTTTCGTTGCCGCCGGAGCCGGAGATGGTCGTGTTGTCCACGGTCAGGCTGGCCTGGTTTTCGATGGCGCTGCCGCCAAGCAGGGCGCTGTTGTCGATGAAAATGCTGCCCGTCACGGTAGCCAAGCCCGCCGAGCTGTCGATGGCGCCGCCTGCACCGTTCACTCTGTTGTCATCGAAGTTCGCGCCGGAGACAATCAGCGTCCCCTCATTGGCGATAGCGCCGCCATTGTTGCGCGGTGTTGCCGTTGAAGGTGCAGTCGATCAACGTCGCCGTGCCGGTGTTGTCGACGGCCCCCCCGCTCTGGCTATTGCCGTAACTGTCGGAATTCCCGGTCCAGGACGACATTGCTCAGCGTGAGCGTGCCCAGGTTTTCGATGGCGCCGCCGGGCCGTACGACGATGCGTTGCCCGTAAGGCTGACGTTGCTGACCGACAGCGTGCCCTCGTTCAGGATGGCGCCGCCGCCGCCGATCGCAGTGTTCGCCGCGAAGCCATTCTGAAGGTTGAGATCCTGGATAACGACCTGGACGCCGCTGTCCACCTCGAAAATGCGCCCGGCTCCGGTGTTGCGGCCGCCATCAATCGTGAGGGGCATGCTGGGGCTGCTGCCGTCGATGGTGATGGTGGCGCTCGAGGTTCCGCTCAGCTCCAGCGGACCTTGTGAAAGGCTGATGGAGGCGCCGCCCAGGCTGGGATCGATGACGATCGTGTCCGAGATGCCGGCCGCGGCGTCGGTGTCGGCGGCCACGACTGCCTGGCGCAGCGAGAGCTCGTTGGCCACGGCAGCATCGAGAGGGTTGTTGACGAGCAGCGTCGACATCAGGATGCGGTCCTCGAGCGGCTCGAGGAACAGCCGATTGCCAGCGCCAGCGGCCGGCGAAGTGCCGATTTTCTTTGGAGGACACGCCGCCAACTTTTTCGTAACATCGCCGATCTCCTACGTGCACAGCCGCGCATCTCTGCGCGGTCAACGGTTCGGTGAGTAATCGGACAGCGCCCAGCGGCGCAAGTGGCGCTGCGCCCCTGCGAGGGCGTTTTTCATTCGGGACGGCTACCCGGAGCCTGTCGAGCTACGGTTTGGACAATTCTTGCCACCGCGCGATCCTCGCGCAGCGGTGCCAGATCTGAATTCACCAGGAACTCTGGCAAGAGTTGACTCCACTCCTGGGCACTGACGGTCTTGCGAGCTTCTCGCAAGCATTCCAGGCCAAGGGAAACGTACTCGGTTACCCGCGCGTGCCGTGCGGATTCACGGAGGGATGGATCCTTGTGAACTGCCTTGGCCGCGACGCCGCAAACGAAAGCTAGATGGGTCCGATGCACAACGGCGTCCGCTTTGTCATCAGCGCGGCCAGGGCTCTGGCCTCCAGGATCGCCTCTTCGTGCCGGCCGGCCTGAGCGTAGGCCAGCGCCAGGAACAGCCGGCGCTCATACCGATCCTGCGCGGCTGCGTACTCGACCGCTTTTTGCTGGTCGGCCAGCGCTTCCCGATAACGGCTTTGACTAGCGAAGATTTCGGCTCGTAACCCGTAAGTCCGGTACAGCCGGTCCCTGACCGAGGCAACGTTGGGTTCTTGACGAAGCATTTCTTCCAAATCGAGAACATTCTTGGTCAGCTCCGCAATAGCGGCCGCCGCTCCTTTTCCTTCCACAGCACATACGCCCAGTTGATGCGCAGCGCGAACCAACGCGATTCGGGCGGAGAGATCGTCGGGATCGTCCTGGATCAACCTTCCGAACTCGGCCTGAGCTCGGTCGTGGAGGTCCTTTCCGTTTTGGATGTCGCCTTTCTGAAAGCACAGTTGACTGAAATTGACGCACGTTGCCGCGATGTCGGACCGGAGTTGCCGATCGTCGGGATGGCCGTTCAAGACCTGTTCGCGCAAGACGATCGACCGGCGGTACAGTTCAGCGGCTTCATCCCTGCGATTCTGCCGGTCGCGGACAATGGCCATCTGGTTGCAGGCGCCGGCCAGGGCCGTGCGGTAGTTCGAATTCTCGGGCAGGTCATGCACCAGCGACTCGAACAGAGTCAGCGCCTCCTGCGTGCGAGGCTCGAACTGATCGCGTGTCGTATCTATGCCTCCCAGTGCCAAAAGACAGTTTGCCAGGCCCAGGCGGTAGTTCGGCTCCTCGGGAAAATCGCTGCCAAGTTGCAGGAACCGAGCCCGGGCCGATTCCAGGCTCTTTATTGCCTCGGCGTTCCGACCAAGGGCGTGTTGCAACAGCGCCGCGTCGCGCAAAGCCCAGGCGCTGTCTTGTCGGAACTCGGGATCGTCGTCGGTTTGGTCGGCAAGTTTCAGATAGAACGCGAGCGCCTCCTCGCTTTGGAGACGCTGCAGCTCCTTCAGGCGCGGGAGTCCCTCGGCATCGCGCTCCTTCGTTCTCTGCAAG
Source organism: uncultured Gemmataceae bacterium (assembly GCA_963748025.1). Lineage (GTDB taxonomy): Bacteria > Planctomycetota > Planctomycetia > Gemmatales > Gemmataceae > CAVVHZ01. The sequence continues at coordinate 34,330 of CAVVHZ010000008.1, read as the reverse complement.
ATGCGCTCGAGTGTCTCGCGGGCCTGCCGGTAGTTGGCGTCGGCGCGCTTTTTGACGGCGGGCGTTCCCGGCATTGGCCTCAGCCCGGGTCCAGGCGACGCGCAAACGGAGTTCGTACACGACACCACCGGCGAGCAAAGCGGCCACGGCACAGACGCTCACCGCCAGAAGAGCCGCGAGCGCCGGCTTGCGCCGCACCCACTTGCGCATGTGCTCGCTGGCGGATACGGGCCGGGCCTGGATCGGCTCACCGCGCAAAAAGCGTCCAAGATCGTCAGCCAGATCCTGTCCTGACCGATAACGCCGGTCCGGTTCTTTCGCAAGGCACTTCAAGCAAATCGTCTGCAAGTCGCGTGGCAGGTCCGGCAGCAAGCGGTTCGGCGGCAGCGGTTCCCGCGTCCGCACCTGCTCCAGCGTGTCCAAAATCGTAGCGGCGCGGAACGGCGGCCGGCCGGTCACGCACTCGTACAGAATTGCCCCCAGGGCATACACGTCCACAGATGTGCCGGCCTCGGCGCCCTGGCCCGCAGCTTGCTCGGGCGCCATATAGGCTGGGGTGCCGATGATGGCGCCGGATTGGGTCAATTCCTCCTCGGGCGGACGCCCGGGGTCCAAATACTTGGCCAGGCCGAAGTCGACAATCATCGGTACGCCGGCGGCCGTGAGCAGTACATTCGACGGCTTCAGGTCGCGGTGGACGATGCCGTGCACATGGGCAAAGTGAACGGTCCGGGCCAGGAGCTCGACCAGCACCGCCGCTGCTCGGGGTGCGAGGGAAGCTTCCTTCAGTTTACTCGCGAGACTGCCGCCATCGACGTACTCCATGGTGAAGAAAGGCCGGCCATCATACTCGTGGACCTCGTGAATCGGGACGATGTTTGGGTGCTTCAGCCGGGCGATAATCTCCGTCTCGCTATGAAAGCGTGCCAGGCGTTCCCGGTTTGCATGGCGGCCGACCAGGATCATCTTGAGGGCGACCACGCGCCGCGGCTGGCGTTGCCGCGCCTCGAACACGATTCCCATGCCCCCCGACCCAAGGACGCGCACGATGCTGTAGGATCCGAACCGGCCGATTTCGCCGGGCTCTTGCGCTGGCTCCAGGAAAGCGGCCAGATCCTCGGTCCTCTCGAAGGTGGGGATGTTGCCGCGAAGCGCTAGCGACGTCCCGTTGTCAAACGGGGCCGACGGGCGATTCGTCTCAATCGTTTCACCAAAGAGCCCCGTGCTGCGCTGATGCAAGCGGTACAGGGCTCCGAGCAGCATGTCATCTACCTTGGTGGCAGGCGCGGCGCCACCCCTTGCCACGTGCGTCACAACGTCCACGAGCCGATCATGCGGCTGCATGGTTCCTAGACGTGCTACGCACGAGCGGCAAGCCGCGAGATGGCGCTCCAGTTCGCCGGCCTCGGCCTCGCCTAGCTGCCCGAGCAGGAACCGCTGCAGATCTTCGCTCGGGGGACAGGGTGGAATTTTAGGCATGTTGTGTTCCATCCGCCCGCCGCCATTCGCCTCTAAGAGAGACCTATGCGCGACCTGGTCAAAACCTGACACGCGAAAACAAGAATTTTTTTGCAAGAACGCAGCTGACAGGTCGGTCATTCAGTCCAGGAGCCCCTCCAGCTCCCGGCGCAGCCGCCGGAGGACGCGAGATTTGGCCGCGTAAACGGAATCGATACTCATGTCCAATTCAGCGGCCACCTCAGCGGCAGGTCGCTTGGCAGTAACGCACTCCCAGAATGCCTTCCAGGTGGTAGGCTGGAACTCCTCCCGCATGACTTCCAGAGCGCGGCGAACGAGGTATTCCCGGTATTCCGTCTCGCTGATTGGCTCGGCATCTTCTCGGGCCAGTAGTTCCGCCAAGACCTCCGGTCCTGCCTGCGCCGGTTGAGGCACTCGGCGGCGTCGTTCCCTGGCCTTGTTTGCGGTGACCGTCCACAGCCAACCACGGAAGCGCTTTTGTGGATCGTAGCGGAACTCCGGGAGTTTCCGGACCAGCACGGTGAAGACGTCCTGCACCAGGTCGGCCTCATCTTGAGCCTGAAACCCCAGGTGACGCGCCCACTGGCAGAGCAGCGGAGTGTATAGCTGGACAAATCTTTCCCACGCGGACTGCTCATTAGGCTGCCGTAAGCGCTCGAGCAAACTAGCGGACGTGCTGTTCAAGGGATGAGCCTTAGCGCAATCAGCTTGGCGGCGCGCGACTGACCTGGTTCATTAGGCAGATCCTGCCCGCGAACTTTAGTCATGTTAACGGGAGCCTAAGAGGGGAACAAGTGAACTGATGGGATACGGCATCCAGCAGGATGAGCGCCACCGGCTTCTCTAATAACGGCCGATACGCGGCACGCAGGGCGACATCGAAACGACGGGCAGAGCGGTTCCTTCCGTGAAACCCGATTGTTTCCAGCCGCCTCATTTATTTTTAGACGCAGGACGCCGGGCGAATCAGGCATGGCCGTCGTACTTTATGGGCGGGCCGGACCGCAACGATGTGGCGGCACCGCGTTTGCCACCGCGTCCAGGATTAGGTCACCCCGGCCAACGGCTGGAGTAAAAGCCGAAGTGGTCGTCGTAGTCGTCGTGGTCCGTTCGCACATCAAGGCACGCTTCAGCCTGCCGATTTCTGGAACTCGAATGGTGGCACCGAGAAAAAGTCCGAAGCCACCTGGCCAAAGCTCTGACTTTGGGATGTCAGGAGCCCAACCCAGTGGTCGTCGCCAGGTTGGTCTTTGGCACGATGCAGAAACGCGGCGTAAAAACTCTCCGAGGCCAGCTCTGCGGATTCCTGCGAATTCAAGATTGCCTCGACCGCTGCCGCTCGGGACACCCCCGAAGACAATTCCTCTTCCCAGAATGTCTGCCCGGCACTGTCCGCTTGCCTCCCGAGCAAGTGGAAATACAAATCGGTGATGAAGGCCTCATTGCTCGTGTGCTCGGCCGTGTATTCTTGCGAGCTCAAGATGCCTTCGATCACCGTCGCCTCATTGCCGCCGTTTACCAGTTGGTTCACCCAGATAATGGATCCTGGGTCGGACGCTCGGCCCAGGAAACTCTGGTAGTAGTAATTCACTTCCTCTTGCCGGTGTTCCAACGAATTCACGAACAAATTAGCTGCCTCGGAAGCAGGCATGCCGGCCTTGAGGGCGTTTACCCAGAACGACAAGCCGGTTGGATCGGCATTGCGGTCCAGAACAGCCAGGTACAACCCGCTTACATAGGAAGTGGCGGCGTCCGCATTGGCGTGTGCGGCAAACAAGTCCGCCGACGGGTATACCGGGAAGGCAGGATTGTAAGGCACGTTGCCGAAGTCGATTCCAGAGACGTCCGCGGTTGCATTGATGACCCGGCTGGCCGGACCGGTCAGGGCAACATTGTCATACATGATTTGCTCGCGGACCGTATAGGATCCGGGAGTCAATCCGGCGAACCGAAAGCTGCCATCGGCCCCGGTAACGGTGGACGGGTCACCGGTGTCGAGCTGACCGGAGTTCTTTAGATCGACAAAAACCGTGCGTCCGGCCAGTCCCGGCTCGCCAGAATCAAGGCCGCCGTTGCTGTTGTAATCAAAGAAGACTGCGCCACGCAGGGTGACACCGGGAGGAGGTTCCGAGTTGGTGATGGTCAACATGCCGTTCGCGTAAGTGATGGTGTAATCGCCATCGGCAGCGCCGCTAATCGTAATGGCGTAACTGCCAGCAGGGCTATTCGCAGGTACAGTTGAGAGCGCCGGAGGCAGGTTGGGGCTGACGTTGAACGTGGCCGCAGTATCGCCATTGACCAGACCGGTGTAGGTAGCGGTCAGGGTGGGTAGGCTGCCGCCCTGGACCATAGTTTTGTTATCTGCAGTAATCGTCAGCGGGGCCGGATTCACAGTTTCAGTCAGAGGGCTCGCGCTGTCATCACTGTTGCTGAAATCGTTGATGTCGCTGGTGTAAAAAGCATCGACGCTATGCGGGCCTGCATGCAAGCCAATCGCTGTTATGCTAGCCTCGCCACCGGAAAGCGCAATGGGAGATCCGAAATCGGCGCCATCGACCTGGAATTGCACGCTGCCCGTGGGCGTTCCGCTAGCGGCGCTGACCGTGGCCGTGAACGTGGTCGATTGGCCGTAAGTTGAGCCGCCCGGCAGATCCGAGCTTACGGTGGTCGTGGTGCCAGCGGAAGGGTTATTCAGGATCGTCAACGTAGCTGTGCCATCTGCTGCGATGCCGGCGCCTCCGGTAGCGTTGGACAGAATCAGGAGAATGGTGCGGCCGTTTTCAGCCTGGGGATCGTTAAGAATGGGGATGGTGATCGTTTGCTGGCCGCCGCCATCAGGAAACGTCAGTGTCCCGGAACTGGCCGTGTAATCAGTACCTGCCGTCGCTGTGCCGTCATGGGTTGCGTAGTCAACCGTAACGGTGCTTGGAGATCTGCCAGAGGGTTCGGGGAAAGCCGTGAAGGCGACGGTGAAGGTGTAGCCGGCGTTGCTGTCAGCCACGATAGAATTCGCGGCAGTGAACTGAAACTGGCCAGGCGTCTCGTAGATGGTCTCGACGGCGGGATTGGCGGCGTCAAGGGTGGCCCCGCCGGTGGCATTGCTCAAGGTCACGAAAAACGTTTCGTCCCCTTCCACCAGGTTATCGGGAAGAATTGGGACTGAGAACGTTTTGAACATTTCGCCGTTATTGAAGATGAGGGTCCCGGACATAGCGGTATAATCGGCCCCGCCGTGGCTGTGCCGTCGCTCGTCGCATAGTTGACTTGAACAACCCCGGTAGAGCCGTTGATCCGGCTTACAGTTATCAACGCGGCGCCGGCATTCTCCTGCACCTGCACACTATCTGCGACGAGGTCTCCCGCTCGTCCCGCTGTATCGACGTTCAGAATGGCAACTTGCCATGTGCTGCCACCCGAATCCAGGCCGCCCCCGCCCGCGTCCAGGACTGCGCCCCCAGTTGGATTGCTTAAAACTACCTGGAAAGCTTCCGAGCCTCCCCCCGTCAGGTGGCGGTCGAGGATACCAACGGTAATCGTTTTCTGCGTCTCACCTGGCATGAAGGTCAAGGTTCCCGATGTGGCGACATAATCGGCCCCCGCGGTGGCCGTGCCGTCGACAGTGCTATAGTCAACCGATTCGGTTCCGGTCGTGTTGCCGGACCGATTTACCTCGATCGTTGCTTTGCCGGCGGATTCACCCACTTCAGAATTGCTGAATACTGAGATACCAAAGCCGCCGTTGAGATCGTCATCGTCCTGCAGTGTCAACACGGTCTGGGTAACCGAGCCGAGCGTGGCGCCACCGGTCGGATTGCCCAGGGTAACCACAATGGTTTGGGGGCCCCGATACACGGTATTACCGGGATTTTGACCAAAGATGGTGACCGGTATGTCGGCGGTCGTTTGGCCGTCTTCGAACGTGAGCGTGCCGAAGAAATCCATGTAATCCGTGTTTACACCGGAGTTCCCGAGGACAGCAACGGGAACATAAGGGATCGCCGTGCCGCCGGTGACGCGGTAATCGACGGTGACCTGGCCAACGCTGCCACCCGTGCGCATGACCACGAGAGTAATCTGCTGCCGCTCCGGATAGCTGGCGGGGCTGCTGCTGCTGAACGCAATCTGTCCGGCCGTGTCAGCGTCGGCGATCGTCACCACGGCTTCTGGCACACTTCCAAGGCTGACGCCGGACGCGTTAGTCAAGACAATGCTAAAGTTCTCGTCCACCGCCACGAGGGCATCGTGCTGGATCGGAATCGTCAAGGTCTGGCTCATTTGACCGTCGGCAAACATGAGGGTCCCCGACTGGGCCATGTAATCCGTGCCGGCTTTGGCGGAACCGTCGCTGGTCGCATAGTCCACAGTGACCGAGCCGGTCGTGGAGCCGGTTCTGGTCACGACCAGGACGGCCGCGCCGCCGTCTTCCGTCACCACGTAGGCGGGGGCGGAGAACTGGACGGTGTTGGCATCAATGGCGGCGACGACCGGGAGTGCCCGGGAGAACTGCGAGGTAGTCCCAGCTGGGTCGGTGGCCGTTGCCGTGATCCATTGACCGACAGGAACAGCCTGTTCGAGTCGATCGCGGAACGGAACTGAGCCGGTCGCATCGGTTCGGACAGTGATCGACTCCAGGAAGGTCTGACCCTGACCAAAACCATTGGGATCGGGGGCATCGTTGGCGAAGAAATCGAGATCGTAGGAGGTGAAGGGCGTACCCGTAAATGTTCCCTCGAGGACGGTTCCTTGCGGGTCGAACACGGCTGAAGTCAGCACGGGAAGGTTGTTGAGCAGATTGAGACCGCGCGCTTCCGCATAGGTTGACAGCACGCCATTGATGTCCGCGACGATGCCGAGCCCGCCGTTGGCGAAGATGTCATTGCCGCGAATGGCGTTGCCGGTTCCGAAGAGGGCGCTGACGCCGGGGCCGCCGTTGAAGGCGATCACATTGCCCGCGCCTGGGTAGGCGCCGCCGACGGAATCGTTGCTGACCACGATGCTGGACGTGATAATGGAGACCCCGTCCGCGGTGTTGCCGAGGTCCCGGGTGCCGGTCACATCGGTGCCGATTTTGTTGCCTAGTACGACATCCCCGGTCCTGCTCGTGGAAGGGAACTCGCGCGTGTCATCGACGATACTCACGCCGCTGCCGCCGTTGGCGGAGATTACGTTGCCGGCTCCTGGCCGGCGCCTCCGATAAGGTTATTATCGCTCGACTCGATAAGGATGCCGTTACCAGCGTTGCCGAGGCGTACTATCCCGGTCACATCCGTGCCTATATAGTTGCCTTGTACAACAGTTCCGCTCGTCACTCCTTCGAAAAAGTTGAGAGTGATGCCGTTGCCACCATTCCCGGAAATCACATTGCCCGCGCCCGCCTGAGAACCACCGATGGTGTCGTTCTTTTCACTCACATACAAACCGTCACTTTGATCGTTAATGAATTCCTTACCAAGTGCCAGGGTTCCGGTGACGTCCGTACCGATGAAGTTTCCCTGGATCGTATTGCCGCCGACGCCAACCATTCTCAGGCCGTACAAGCTATTGCCCGAGATGAGGTTGCCTGCGCCCGGTTCGGAACCACCGATCAGGTTGTCGAAGCCGGTATTGGTGACGCCAATATAGTTGCTCAGGGGTTTGGTCCCCGTCACATCGGTGCCGATCCGGTTACCCAGAAGAGTGTTGTGGTTTGCGCTAGGATCGAAATCGACTCCCGAGAATGGATTGCCGGAGATGAGGTTGCCAGCGCCTGGGCTGGCGCCGCCGATGGTATTATCGGAGCCGTTGATGGTCACGCCGTTGGCGCCGGTGAGAGCTTGCGAGCCATCCGAGATACCATGGAGAGCGATGGTCCCCGTGACGTCGGTGCCGATATAGTTTCCCTCTACCAGGTTGTCGTTGGCGCTGATGAGAACGCCGCCAGCTATGATGTTCCGCGCTGCGGCCGTGGTGCCGCCGATCAGATTGCCATCTGCGTTCAGGCCCGAATTACCAGCTACTATTTCCACTCCGGCATGCCCGCCGCCCGCCGTGTCGTTGTATGAGGACGACAAGAAGATGGTGCCCGTGACATCGGTGCCGATCAAGTTGCCTTGCACCACGTTGCTGCTTGCGTCCAGAATGGCGACTTCGCCGTCGATGAGGTTGCCGGCGCCGGCTTCGAGGCCGCCGATCGTATCAGAAGACGCGGACTCTATGCGGATGCCGGTGAAGAAGTTTCCTTTCAAGAACATCGTGCCGGTCAGGTCGGTGCCGATATAGTTGCCTTCGACGCGGTTGCCGCTTGTGTCGCGATCGCCGCTCTGGTCAAACCCGGAGATAAGAACAGTGAGGATGATATTGCGATCCGCGGCCTTCGTGCCGCCGATGAAGTTGTTGGGCGAGCCGTTAACGTAGAGATCCGCAGACTGGTCCGGCAGCGCGTTGGTGCCGGTGATGTCGGTGCCCAGGAAGTCTCCCTCGATCGTGTTGCCGCCCACACCTTCCAGCGTGATGCCGTACTGAAAGCGATTGATTACCAGTGCGCGTATGATGCTGCCGCCTCCCGAAATCACCAGCCCGTCAGTCCCGGCGCCCGCCTGCGCGCATCCAACTCGATCAACGGAAGCCCGGCGAAGCCCGGCTGCGTGGTGCCGTCGATAATCACCGGGTCCGTGATCTCCGGCAGCGGGGACAGCGGGGCGATGGTTCGATCCACGCCGGGGAGATCAAAACGGATAATGTCCTGGCCCGGATGGCTGTTGGCGGCCAGGATTGCTTCGCGCAAGGAAAAGTGGGCCGGATCCGGGACGGCGTCGTTGACATCGTCGGTGGTGTTGACCGTAAAAGTGAGGACTTCCGAGGCTGGAAGCTTTATAGCGGCCGAGAACTCCGATGTCCCCCGACCGGCAAGGCTGGCGGTCGAGGTGATGAACGAACCAGGCGCCACCGTGGCGAGAAAGCCAAAATCAAAAGTGGCAAGTCCGCTTGCGTCGGTGTTCACGGATTGGGAAGTCAACAAACTCTGGCCTTCGCCAAACCCGGTTGGATCGGCGGTGGCGCTGGTGTAGAAGGCCAACGTGAAACTCGAGTTCGGTGTGCTGGATAGTGTTCCGGTGATGTAGGTGAGGCCGCCGTAGCTGGCAACGTGGGACAGGACTGGGTAATTCTGCAGGCCATCACTATCGCCGGGATCGTTCGGCGTCACGCCGTCGCCGCCCAGGTCGATGCCCAGGCCGCCGTTGGCGAAAATCGAATTGGCCTCGATGAGATAGCCTTGTGCCGCGAGGATTTCCACACCGGCGCCAGCGTTGAAGGCAATGCTATTGCCCTGGTCCGGCAAGCCGGTGCCGATGTTGTTGGAGCTGGCGCCGTCGTTGAGCAAAATACCAGGTCCGCCGTTGCCGAGCGGACTGACGCCATCGACCTGCGTGCCAATGTAGTTGCTCTCGACTACCGTAAGGGAGGCCTGGCTGCCTTCAATCAGGATGCCGCCGGCCGCGTTGCCGGAGATGATATTGCGGTCGTTGGGCTGCCGGTTCCCAATGAAGTTGACCTCGCCGGAATTACTGGCAGCAGTGTCGATGACAATGCCGAATGACCCATTTCCCCGCGCGACGGCTCCGCTTATATCGGTCCCAATATAGTTGCCGTCGATCTCGCCAGAGCCGCTAGCTTCGATGCGAATGCCGGCCCCGGAGAAGCGATTGATCACCAGCCCCTGAATGGTCGCATTTCCCGAATCAATCGTCAGGCCATCGACGCCTGGCCCCGCTTGACTGCCGTCGAGTTCGATGAGAGGCGTCGTCGCCTCGATATCGTACCCGGCTTCACTCGGTGGCTGCTTGAGCCCGTCGATGATTACCGAATCCGTAATTGCGGGCAGGGCAGACAACGGCTGGATCGTATGCGGCCCCGATCCTTGAATGTCGAAGGTTATTTCGTCTTGGCCGGGGTTCGCGTTGGCGTTGAGAATAGCTTGCCGCAGCGAGCCTTCGCCACTGTCGGACGTATTGGTGACTGTGAAAGGATCGGCAAAGCCGGGGCCGCCGGCGTCTTGGATCACGCCATTGGCCGTCAGGTCTTCATCGCCGCGAGCGCCGTCGACGAAATGGAGCGTAATCGAATTGCCGTTGATCTCAGCGCCGGTATCGGTCTGCTTGTCGTACAGCCAGTCAAACCAGTGTGGAGATGGATCGTCAGGCGTGGGACCGAACCGCCAGTAGTAAAGCGGAGCAGCTCCGGGCAGAGTCATCTGGACGGTCACATGCGCGCCCGGACTCAACCCCGTGAGGGTGAAGTCGACGAAGCCGAAGGGGAACAAGGAGTGTGGGGGCGCGTCGTTCGGTGACGGGTTGACCAGGGACCGGACGTTTTCAAGCGTCGTTCCAGCCGTTGCCACAAGGGTAATGAAGCCAGGGTCAGACCCAGCACTCTGGACGGTGGCGACATTGGCTTCCTGGTTGTCCGGTATCCCATCGCCATTGGCATCGCCGCCATTGGGCCCGTCGCTTTCGAGCACATCTGGGACGCCATCGCCATCACTATCTGCTAGGACGGGCGTGGGAAACGAAAACTCCGATGTGTTGCCGTTCGGGTCGGTCGCCGTGGCGATGAGAAACGTTCCAACGGTCGCGGCGTTGTCGGGCAATGCGATGTTGGCCAAAGCGATGCCGCTGGCGTTGGTCGTAACAGTTGCCGATCCTACGAAGCTCTCCGCGTCGTCTTTGTCCTGCACCGAGGTCGTACCGTCGAAGATTTCAATGGTATAGGTCGTATTGGCGGCACTGTAGAGAAGTGCCTCAACTTCATGGCTGCCGCCAGCCGTGGCCGAATACAGGACCGGATAGTTTTGCAGGTTATTGGCGCCGACACTGCTGGTTAGGGGTGGCTGGTTCGGCTCGCGGAGATCCGTGTTCAGATCGATTCCCAGACCGCCTCCCAGAGCGCCGTTGCTGAAGATCTGATTGTGCAGGATGGCGTTGCCCGTCCCGGTGTCAATGAACACCCCCGCCGCGGCATTGTCGTGAATACTATTGGCGTCCTTCTTCTCATTTCCTCCGATCTGATTGTTGGCGGCGCTTCCAATGATCTCGACACCATAGCCTCTCCCGCCTCCCGACGAGATGAAACCCTGGCTGTTGGCGATCACATTTCCCTGGATGATGTTTCCTTCGGCGCCAGTCGTACTGATGGCGACGCCTACACCGTTGCCCAGGATCGTATTGCCGGGCGCTTGCCCGATCACATCTGTCTCGCCGCCAACAATGTTGTCCTGGGCGTTCGTCAAATCAACTCCTACGAGCCGCATTTCCCAGGCCAACTTCAAAAACGCCGTTCAGGTTGGCGCCGATGTAGTTGCCGCTCACGGTGTTGTCGTGCGCCTGGCTACCGATAAAGACGCCGTGGGGAGCATTGGCTGAGATGATGTTGCGGGCGTCCTCTGTCGTGCCGCCAATGATGTTACCGGAGGCGCCTTCGATCACGGCCACCCCACTGCCTTGGTTTCCCGCGGCTGTGCCGTCTCCGCTGATGCCGATGAAGTTCCCCTCCAGGACATTGTTGCTGGTGCCCATGCCGCTGATGAGGACGCCGGTGCCAAGGTTGAAGCCAATTGCGTTTCCACCCCCGCTCGCAGTGCTGCCGATGACGTTTGCCGAGGCCCCACCGTCTATCAGGATGCCAGAGTTGGTATTTTGGGTAACGACATTGCCTACGATGTGATTGCCCGTCGACCCTGCTCCATTAATATCAATCCCGTCACCGCTATCGCTATCGGAAGGATCTTTCGTAGTGAAGGCGATGGTATTTATTTCATCCGCATCGGCCCCGCCGATGTCATTCCTGGGCGAATTCACCATCAGGATGCCATAGCCCAAGTTGGGAATGGTGTCGCTGAAGTCGGCATTGGTGCCGATTTCATTTCCTGTGATGTGGATGCCGCTGACGCTCTCGAGAAGGATACCGTACTGGAGGTTGGCGGCGATAACATTGTTTTGGACAAACGTTTGGCTCGGAGCGCCAGTATGTGGATCAGACAAAATCGCTATGCCGCTAAGCGCATTTGGGAGCGGGTTGTCTCCACCCGCATCGGTGCTGATGCCTATGTGATTGGCCTGGATGATCGTTCCGGTGGTGAGCAAGCCGTTGAGGTAGACACCCGAGTGCCCGTTTCCGGAGATGAGATTCCCTCCACCACCCACATCGTTATACGTTCCACCGCCAATGATCGTACCTGGAGCATCAGTGAGCACCACGCCGTCCAGCAAATTGCGCAAGGGAGTGGTACCGGTCCGATCCGTGCCGATGCGGCTGTTTTGCAAGGTATTATTGGGGCTGTCTTCGATTTCGACACCATTCAATTTGTTTCCCGAAATCAATTCAAAATTGATGATGTTTGACGCAGCCCCGTCCGTGATCAAGACGCCATCGTCGTTGCCTAACTCCTTCGTCCCAGTGGAATCGGTGCCAATGAAGTTGAGGGTGAGTACGTTGTGGGTCGCGGTCATGCCCTCGATGTGCACACCGGCTCCGGTATTGGCGGAGATGTCGTTGCCACGTACGCCGGTCCCTGTCCCTGGCAGACCGATAATATTGCCGGGGGCGTTGACGATATCAACGCCGTCGGCGCCGTTGCCTTGTGGCGACACGCCGTCCGGTCCGAGTCCAATAAAGTCCCCTATCACGGAGTTAAGCGTCGCGGTCAAGCCGCTAATGAGAACGCCAGAGGCGCCATTCTTCACAATGAAATTGGTTTGCGCTGGCGTCGAACCCCCAATGGTATTGCTCGCAGAATTGAAGATGGCCACGCCATTAAAGATATTTGCCTCGATCGTGTTGCCGATAACCTGATTCGCGGTCGCCCCGAGGTCGATGTCCACCCCATCGGTACTATTGGCGGAGATGACATTGCCCAAATTGACTTCCGCTCCACTAACGATCTTGGTGCCGCCAATGAAGTTCCCAGAAGGACTGCCGTCGCTCGCAACCTGGGTGATGACGACGCCGGTGCCGTTGCCCCCGATAAAGTTGCTTTGGACCATGTTGTTCTTGGCGCCGCTGCCGTCGATCTCCACGCCGTCGTTCAGGTTGCCCTGAATGATGTTTTGGTCGTCAACTGCGTCGGCTCCCCCAATGAAATTGTTGGCGGCGTTCCTGATGACCACGCCGTCGTCGGCGTTGCCCAGGTTTTCTTTGTCCATGGCATCTCTGCCGATCAGATTGCCTAAGACGAAGTTGCCGTTGGACCCGTTGGCGATGAGGACGCCATCCGCGGGCAAGCCATCGCTACTTCCAGGAATGCCGTTGCCGGAAATGACGTTGCCCGCCCCCGCCTGCGTGCCGCCGATGATGTTTCCCGATGGGCCAACAAACTGGGCAACGATGGAATTGAGCAAGATGCCAACGTGGACGTTCGGAACGGCGTTCTCTCCGGTCAAGTCGGTGCCGATCTTGTTGCCTTCGACCTCGTTTCCTACGATGCCTGTGCCATCGAACAAGATGCCATTTTGAAGATTGCCGGAAATGATGTTGCGTGCTTTGACGTTGCCGTCCAGGGTGCCGTCGTCCGCATCCACGCCGCCGATCACATTGAGACTGACGACCACCGCCGTATTGGTGCTTTCGTTTCTGATCTCGATGCCATTGGTATTGCCCAGCTCATCGCCCGAATTGGGCATGTCGTCGGGATCGCTGAAAGTGCCGGTGGCATCCGTGCCGATGAGGTTGCCCTGAATGAGATTGTTAGAGGCGCTCTGGCTCATGGCGATGAAGTTCTCGCTTTGGTCCGATCCCAGGATTTCGACGCCATCCCCTGTGTTCGATGCGCCGTTGTCTTTGTTCGCCGAGATGACGTTACCGGAATTCGCCACCGTGCCGCCCACGGTGTTCAGGCTGGCATCTTCGATGCGCACCCCGTCTTCATCGTTGGGCACCCGTGTCTCGCCGTCCGCTCCGAGGCCAATATAGTTGCCCTGCACCTGGTTCTGGGAACCGCCCAGGATGTACACGCCGTTTTCCATGTTGCCGGAGATGATATTGCGGGCGTTGGGGTCGAAAACCTGGCTGGCGACGACAAAATTACTGACGAAATCCCCGGAAGCGAAGCCGTCCTGCTGGAGATTCCCAAACTGCGCGGCGCCAAGAAAAACTCCATCCAGGCCATTGCCAAGGGAAGAGAGCCCGCTGATGTCGGTGCCGATGAAGTTGCCTTCGATGTGATTGCCCGTGGAAAGCCTGTCGAGGATCTCGATGCCGGATTGGCTGTTGCCTGAGATCAGATTGCCCGCGACGAGCTTGCCGTTCGCGTCGAGACCGCCAATGAGGTTCTGCGACGAATGAAATAAGAGAATGCCCGCTCCGTTTGGCCGAGACTGCGTGCCCGATGAATCGGTGCCGATGAAATTGGCCTTAATGATGTTGCCGTGACCCAGATCGGTCGAGCCGTCCAGAACGATGCCAAACTGGGCGAAGTTGCAGATAACCAGGCCCTCGACGGTATTACCGCCAATCTGGAATAGCAGCCCGATCGAGTTTCCCGCCTGGCTGCCGTCCAGCTCGATGATCGGCTGACCAGCGGCATAGCCGGATTGGGACGTGCCATCGATCGTGACCGGATCGGTGATGGTGGGCAGTTGACTGGTGGGAGTTATAGTCTGCACGCCGCTACCAGAAATACTGAAGTCGATGGTGTCCACGCCGGGGTTGGCGTTGGCATCCAGGATTGCCTGACGCAATGAGCCCGCACCGGAGTCATTGGTGTTGTTCACCACGAAGGTCGACAGCAGCATGCGATCTTCCAGCACTTCCAACGCGGGCCGGCTCCTGCGTGATCCACGTTTGCGACGCGGCAGCGCCGGCCGCGACGGCGAATGATTCTGAAAAGAGTGTAGCGACACTTTGTTTTCCTTCCCCGCTAGAGCGCATTCGACTGCAAACGAAACGGCCGTGAGGCGATGCCGGCAGGCAACTCCCGGAACACAGTGCGAGAAACGCTAGAGAATCCGCCGATGGATTCTGGATTTTTTCGAAAGTAATTTCGGGACAGGCAGAGCGATGATGCAGGTTGAAGCCGGAAACGGGAACCATGAGGGTGGATCGTGAATCGAGAAGAGTCTCCGTACTCTCGCCGCTCGCACTCGCCATTTCTTTCTAGCAACGATTCACGATCCACCACCCGCCCGTCTTGACCCTGTTTGGCTCGTGCCCTACGATAGATTTTTCCTCTCCTGAAGCCGCGATCGAAGGGAGGGCCTGAAACGAAGGTTTTGGGCGCCACCCCGGGCATCGTCGCGATCGGCTCGGGCGGCAGCCTTTTTGGGTCGATCCCACTTATTGGAAGCTTATGGCGAGAATGGAAGTGTCCCGCGAAGGCAATGGCGTGGAATCGCGGCCGTCCCGGGCTAGTGTCGGCCGCTTGAGCCTTTATCTGCGCCGCCTGGAAGACCTGGAGCGCCGATGGCTCGAGTACGGTTTCCAGCGTCCAGCTTGGCGACGGCGTGGGAGTGACCGACGCCCAGGTTCGCAAGGACCTGGCCCATATCGGCAGTTTGGGCCAACCCGGCATCGGTTATCCGACCCACGAATTGATCGCCGCCATTCGCCGAGTGCTGGGATTGGACCGCGAATGGGCCGTCGCCGTGGTCGGCATCGGCAATCTTTCACGTGCCTTGCTTCGCTACCGCGGTTTCCCGCAGCGCGGCTTCCGCATCGTCGCCCTTTTCGATACGGATGCCAGCAAAGTGGGCCAGTGTCTCGACGGTTTGACGATTCATTCGCTGGAACAGCTTCCCGAAGTGCTCGCCGAGTGCAAAGCCGAATTGGGTTTGGTGGCCGTGCCCGCGGAAGCCGCCCAGAAAGTGGCCGATGCACTGGTGGCAGCCGGCATCCGTGGCCTCTTGAACTTTGCTCCGGTGGTCCTACGGCTGCCGCCCAACGTCAACCTGGTGTCGGTAGATCTGACCGTGCAGCTTGAACAACTTGCCTTCTTGGTGCAGATGGGAGCGTGAAAAGCGGAGAGCAGAGAATGGAGAGTGCTCGGAAGCCTGATGCTGGAACAAATGACGTCGCTCTCGCGAGTGTTCCCTGACTCCTGTCCTCTGATCCCTGACTCCTGCAAAAAGACGTCTGTCCTCCCGCCGCAAGAGACGCTAAGATAACGGTCGTTTGCGAGAACGAATACCCCGTAGTGTAACGGTAGCACAAGAGATTTTGGTTCTCTTTGTCTAGGTTCGAATCCTAGCGGGGTAGATCCATGACTGCAGTTCGAATTGCCGACGAAGCCATCGACATCCCAAGCGGGATCACTGATCTTGCTGCATTTCGAAATTGGTTCCACTCCGACGCATTTCCCGAAGAAGGACGAATCTGTTTTCTGGACGGGAAGGTCTGGGTCGACACCAGCATGGAACAGATCTTTTCGCACAACCAAGTGAAGCAGGAATTCAATCTGGTCGTTGGTTCACTTGCAAAAAGGGAACGCTTGGGACGATACTTTCCGGACGGCCTCCAGATCTCAAACTTGGACGCTTCGTTAAGCGTCCAGCCCGACGGAACTTTTGTTTCTCATGCCAGTCGCCGCGAGGGGCGCGTGAAGTTGGTCGGCAGCAAGACCGGAGGATTCACGGAACTGCTGGGCGTTCCGGATATGGTTCTCGAGGTGGTGAGCAAAAGCTCCGTCTATAAAGACACCGATCGGCTGCTCGAACTTTTCTTCCGGGCAGGCATTCCCGAATACTGGCTCGTCGACGCGCGGAATGATGCAATTCAATTCGACATTTTCCGGCCGGGCCGGAAAGGCTACTCGGCGGTCCGGAAAGTCGCGGGCTATGCGAAGTCGTTGGTGTTCGGGAAATCCTTCCGTTTCACCAGCGCCCTCGATGAATCCTCCGAACCGGAATTCACGCTTTTGGTCCGCTAACCTTCGCCCAGAGCTGGATCGGACTTTTTTCCAATTGTTTTGTCCTACCTTTGATTCGTCGCGCTATCGCGAAGTTCTGGCGGATCAGTTCGCGATTATGAATGCCGTAATCGCGACTGGCATGCCACTGTCATCTTTCGGGCACTTCTGAAGAGCGCGCAAGCGGCCGATCAAGCCCCTTCTCAGCGGCGACGCGTCGAGCACCTTCGAATCGTTTTCTGATTGGGAGAATGTCATGCATGTGCGCCGCAGCCTTCGCGGCTTCCGGAACTCTGCGCGAAGAAGGACATCCGCCTCTTGACGGCCCGGCAACTTGGCATGACAATTCCACGTACGGAGATTGCGTAAGCTGCTACAACCCTGTCTCCCCCGGCATTCGCCCCAACGCATGTGGAATCTCCCATCCGGTCCCGGAACCCAACCAAGACATGGCACGCGTTTTTTTCTCAAATGGGAAGCATCAATCATGAGCACTTCCTTCTGGCGTCGTTTGCGCTCGCGAAACTCCCGGACCAAAACCAGCGTTCGATTTGCCGTCGAGCGCCTCGAGGACCGGTGGGTGCCCACCATTCTTATGGTGCCGTCCCAATACGCGAATATCAATGCCGCCATGACTGCGGCGCAGAGCGGCGACATCATCCAACTGGATCCTGCCAAAGGGCCATATAGCGGGAGCGGCAACTCGACTGTCGAGATTACTCAGAACATCACCATCGAGTCCTCGAGCAGCTCGGTCAATGCCGTAATCGATCCCGGGGACAACGAATTCGTTGACGCAGAAACGGCCGACGTGTCGCTTTCCCTCCAGGGCCTGACGATCGAAAACTGCACGGGTTCGGAGGGGGCGATTTTTGCGAGCGACAACGATATCTCCCTCACCCTTACAGGTTGTACCTTTACGAACAACGAGCTCGTGATTTACTCCAACAGCGCCTCCGCCACCATCACGGGTTGCACCTTTACCAACAACGGTAGCTCCTCTGGCGACGGCGCTATCGC
Source organism: uncultured Gemmataceae bacterium (assembly GCA_963748025.1). GTDB lineage: Bacteria > Planctomycetota > Planctomycetia > Gemmatales > Gemmataceae > CAVVHZ01. The sequence goes on along the minus strand of CAVVHZ010000008.1, from coordinate 16,959 downwards.
GTGGATAAACGGTCCGCTCAACATCTCGAACTCGACGTTCACCGACAATATTTCGGCCGGGGGAGGCGGGGCTATTTCTCTCGACGCCGCGGGACGCAACTCGCCGGTCACCTTGACGGACTGCACCTTCACGGGCAATTCTTCGGCCGGCTACGGCGGCGGCGTACTCCTCGATTTCCAGGGCGCCGGTGCCGCCCCGGTGACCGCGACCAACTGCGTCTTTCTCGACAACAGCACCTCGACCGACGGCGCCGTCTTCGCCTGCTTTACCGGCGCTGGCACCGGCTCCATCACCGTCGTCAACTCGAGCTTTTTCGGTAACTCCTATACAGGTGGGTCGGCCTCCGACCAGGGAACGATCAGCGGCACCAGCACCACTCCGCTCACGATCATCAACAGCATCTTCTACGGCAACACCACGCCCAACGAAATCTCGACCAACAACTCGTTCGAATCGTCCTCCGTCACGAACAGCGACATCGACCAATCCGGCTATGCCGGGAGCAACGGCAACATCAACGCTAACCCGAAATACGTCGATGCGGTCTCCGGCGATCTGCAAACGCTTCCCACTTCTCCCGTCGTCAACGCGGGCACCAGCGGCGCCAACGTACCCGCCGCCGACATTAACGGCGTCACCCGCGACAACCCACCCGACATGGGCGCTTACGAGTATGAAATGAGCGTCACCAACGATGCCATCACTCCTACGCAGTTCCAACAGTTCAGCGGCGAGGTTGCGACCTTCACCGATACGGACGGCGAGCCGGCGCTGCCGACTGACTTCACGGCCACGATCAACTGGGGCGATGGCACGACCCCGACAATCGGATCCGTCACGCAACCGGGCGGTCCCGGGACCGCCTACTCGGTAGCCGGCAATCATACGTATACAACGCCTGGAGCGCAAACATTGACCGTGACCATCACGACCAAAGGCTCTCCGACTCCCGAAACCGCCCAGGATGCTACCAGCATCACCGTGCAGGCAGACGCCGCCACTCATTTTGCCGTCTCCGCGCCGGCCAATGCGACTGCCGGCACAGCCTTCAATGTCACCGTGACGGCACTCGATGCGGGCGACAATACGGTGACCAACTATACGGGCACGGTCCACTTCACCAGCAGTGACGGCCAAGCCATTCTGCCTGCCGACGCCATGCTGACCAACGGCGTCGGCACGTTCAGCAGCACGCTGGAGACGGCCGGCAGTCAGACCATCACGGCCACCGACACAACCACTTCGTCGATCACAGGCACCAGTAATACCGTCTCGGTTAGTTCCGCCGCCGCCACGCATTTCGCCGTATCGGCGCCTGCAAGCGCGACCGCCGGCACGGCCTTCAACGTGACAGTGACGGCACTCGATCCATTCGACAACACAGTTTCCGGCTATGCGGACGCCGTCCACTTCACCAGCAGTGACGCCCAAGCCGTCCTGCCCGCCGACGCCATGCTGACCAACGGCGTCGGCACGTTCAGCAGCACGCTGGAGACGGCCGACAGCCAGACCATCACGGCCACCGACACGACCACTTCGTCGATCACAGGCACCAGTAATACCGTCTCGGTTAGTTCCGCCGCCGCCACGCATTTCGCCGTATCGGCGCCTGCAAGCGCGACCGCCGGCACGGCCTTCAACGTGACAGTGACGGCACTCGATCCATTCGACAACACAGTTTCCGGCTATGCGGACGCCGTCCACTTCACCAGCAGTGACGCCCAAGGCGTCCTGCCCGCCGACGCCATGCTGACCACCGGCGTCGGCACGTTCAGCGTCACGCTGGAGACAGCCGGCAGCCAGACCATCACGGCCACTGACACGACCACTTCGTCGATCACAGGCACAAGTAATACCGTCTCGGTTAGTTCCGCCGCCGCCACGCATTTCGCCGTATCGGCGCCTGCAAGCGCGACCGCCGGCACGGCCTTCAACGTCACCGTGGCGGCACTCGATTCATTTGACAACACAGTTACCGGCTATGCGGGCGCCGTCCACTTCACCAGCAGTGACGCCCAAGCCGTCCTGCCCGCCGACGCCATGCTGACCAACGGCGTCGGCACGTTCAGCATCACGCTCGAAACGTCCAGCAGTCAGACCATCACGGCCACTGACACGAGCACATCGTCGATTACCGGCACCAGCAGCGCCGTCTCGGTTAGTGCTGCCGCCGCCACGCATTTCGCCGTATCGGCGCTGCAAGCGCGACCGCCGGCACAGCCTTCAACGTCACCGTGACGTCACTCGATGCTTTCAACAACACGGCGACTGGCTACACGGGCACCGTGCATTTCACCAGTAGCGCCGGCTCGCCGGATTTGCCGGCAGACTCTACTCTGATCAACGGGACTGGCACGTTCAGTGTCACCTTCACGGTGGGCGGAACGGCAACGATGTCCGCCACAGACACAAATGACGCCTCCCTCACGGGGGTCAGCAATCAGATCACCATTGACCAGGCGCCGGCCATCACCAGCGCGAATGTTGCGCAGGCGGTCGTCTTTACCTCCGCTTCCTTCACGGTGACGGTTACCGGCTTTCCTATGCCGACGCTGAGCCTTACGGGGACGCTGCCCGCCGGAATGAGTTTCGACTCAACAACTGGAGTGCTCAGCGGTACGCCCAACACATCTAAGGCCTTTGGAACATTCCCGCTCACGATCACAGCCAGCAATGGCGTCAGCACCGACGCGACCCAGAGCTTCGAGCTGGAGGTGTCCGGAATTCCTGCTTATGCAGCAACGCCTAACCAACGCTATATCGCCCAGGTTTATCTCGACTTGTTGCATCGTGTCGTCGACGAACCGGGTTTGGAGAACTGGAATGGCCAGCTCGATGTCGGCGTGGCAGCGAAACTCGTGGTTCTCGAGATCGAGCAGTGCAGCTTAAACGAATACCAGACGCTGGTGGTCCAGAATCTCTACATGCGCTACCTCGGCCGGCCAGCCGACCCAGCCGGCTCGCAGCAATGGGTTTCTTTCCTAAATAGCGGCGGCACGGTGGAAGCGTTGGCCGCCAATTTGATCGGCTCGCCCGAGTACTTTCAGAAGGCTGGAGGCACGAACGACGCCTTTCTGACCGCACTCTACCAAGACGTTCTCAGCCGGGCGATCGATTCCCAGGGTCAGGCCTTCTACACGAGCGAGCTCAACGCGGGGACGTCGCGAGAAGCGGTTGCCTTCAGTGTGGTCACCGGCCAGGAAGCCTATCAAGACGCCGTCGACGGCTATTACCTGGAGTTCCTGAACCGGCCTGCGGACCCGGAGGGGCTCGATTACTTTGTGAAGCAACTGGAAGGCGGCATATCGGATCAGGAAGTGATCGCCTCACTGTTGAGTTCGCTTGAGTTTATGGCAAAAGCGTGAAAACGAAACTAACGCTGATCTATCGAAAACTATGACAAAATAAGGATTAGATATGAGAGCCCAGCAATTCCCCTGCCTGACCAGATAACGTCCCAAAGCATTCTGGTTCTTTTTGTCTAGGTTCGAACCCTAGCGAGGTAGTTGATGTAAAGCCGCAAGTCATCAAGATTTGCGGCTTTCTTGTTTCATTTCTACTGCAAGCCTTGTTTCTCCCGCGCCGGCAGAAATTCATCCCCGGCGTTCCAGATCGGCAAGCGGTCGGCATTGACGATTTTCTCCACACGAGTCGTGATGTTGCCCTACAAGTTGCAGCCGAGTGAGTAGGGTTTGAATCCCTTCGTGTCGGCCGCTTTGAGCACTTCGTTGACGCTATTTCCGGACAAATTGAGGACCTTCTCGCCGGCCTCCTGGGAGAGCCAACCAGCGAAAGCCAAGGCGGGCTGGCGGGGTTCGCGCTTGAGCTGCGCACCATCGAGCGGCCGAACGACGGAGAAGGGGTAACCCGCCGTCGCATTGGTGTGAATGATGAAGCATGCTTTCGGTTTACACCGGGCCGATTTTCAACCCTTCATCAACTCCAACAGCTTATTCACGGTTCGCCAATTCCGCGGTGCTCGTGGTAGCCAGTTGCTTGTCGAAATAGGCGTTGGTCAGCTTGGTGTCGGCCGCGCCGTTGACCAAATTCAAGTAAATCTCTTTGCCGAGCACCTTGTACGTGTCCGGCGGCGATCGATCGGGGTCGAGATTGGCGACGTTGGATGGACTCGGCAAGTCGGCCAGAAACATAACGTAGAGGGCTTTTTCTTCCGCCGCCGCTTCGATGAAGGGATTTTTAGCAATGACGTTTTCGAGTTGTTCGTAGGTACGCAAAAGCACCGGGGTGCGGTAGCCGAATTGGTTGGTGATCTCCGAGGCAATGAGCCCGGGGAGCTTGGCTGAAATGCGTGCGGGCGCCGAAAAATGATGTTGCCGCTTTGGATGAAATTGCTTACGTCGTCGCAGCCGGCGGCGACGAAAAGGGCGATAAGGTCCTTCATGGGAAGCTTGTTCTTGCCGCCGACATTGATTCCTCGAAGAAGGGCGACCTGCTTTGCCGGCATGCTGGCTGATCCTTCGACATCAGCTTGGGACAGGCCGTAAGAAAGGGATCGGGAGTCTTTAATCGCAATGCCCGCGAAAGCAGACAATTTGAGGTATGTGCGACTAAAGACTCCCGACCCTCCCGGCCCCTTTTTTACTCACCGCCGCTACGTGCTAAGAAGTATGTTGCCGTGATTCCCTATGTCCGCGCCACCGCTGCCCGCGCCTTCACGATCAGCTGATTGTCCTTGTCGAGCGAACCGTGTTGGTGGAACAAGCTCGCCGCCAGGTAGCGGTTTCGCCATGCTGGGGAGACGTGGTGGTAATCTTCCAAGGCAGCCGAGCTGAATTTGTAATCGTGAGAATCGCTACCCTTGGAAAAGATCAGCCGGCGCAGGCCGCCATGTAGGCGATGGCTGCCGGGCCGCCTTCTTCAGACAGGGAAAGCATCTTGCCGCCAGCCAAAAGTGGATCTTTGCTGACGTCGGTCAAGATCTCGGCGATGCCTTCAGTTCCTGATTTCACAGGAGCTTTTTCCAGCGTGTCGAGCTGGCGATCCTTCTTCAGGCCCGATTCCATGCGGCGCGGAACTGGGCCAAAAAGGCTGCGGCCTGCAACAGCAGGAACTGCCGGGTCTGGTCGACGCCGCTTTGCTGGTAGGAGTAGTGCAGGGCATTGACGCTGGTGACGCAATGAATGCCCACGATGCCCGGTTGCTGCATGAGCAACTCGCCGCCGTGCAGGAACAAGGCGTCCCAAATCGAAGCAGGATGAACTTTTTTCTTGAGCAGTTCGACGCATTCGCTCGAAGCATCCGCCGCGCTGGCCGTCCGCAAGGAGTGGAGCAGGCCCCCAGCAACGGCGGGGTCAGGTTTCCCCTGTTGCCAGTCGGCCGGTATTTGGCGCAGCCGTTCCTGATTTTCTCGTCCGCAGCGATCCGGTTCCCCGTCGCGATTGGCGGGATTGTCTCCTTCGTGTTGAAGCAAGGCGTAGGCCAACGAACGCAAGACAGGTTCCGCATGCCGCCAGCCGATGGCATTCAAAGTCCTGGTTGCATTGGCGACGTAAATGGCCTTGTGGCCGATGTCGCGGAAATCGCGAGCGCCATAACGGTAAAACAGCTCGAGCACTTCGCCGGCGACCGCTTGACGGGCAAGAGCAGCCACGGCCCGATCGGCGCCGGTTTCGTCCCACTGATCCATGGCCTGGCGGAAACGAGCGTGGGACTGGGTTAGGGGGGGCAGTGCGCTTCCTCAACTGGCGCCATCGACCAGTCGCCCTCTTTTTTGTTGGTTGCTTGCGACGCCTTGTAGTTGTCGATCGACCATAACAAAGGCAGCCAGCGCTCGCGCTCGGGGCTGGCTAAGCTGGCCAGGTGAGCGGAATTGATGACCAGCACGGCGTGGAACTTGAAGCCCACCGGGCGCGGTTGGATGCCACGCACACCGGCGAGAAACACGGCCGCCAGCAGGTCCTGGTAGCATGTGCCGGCGCGTATCTTGTCGGCAACGGCATCCAGAACCTGAGGCCGAGGCGTGTCCTCAATGACGCGCACGAGCGGTTCGATGTCGGGTTCGAGTTGTACGCGACGGGCCCCTCGCGCGACTTCGGAGGCGCTTACCGCGGGCAAGCGATCCAAGAAAGCGAGATCGGCCACGCCGGCAGCGGCGCCGGCTTGCAGGCTACGTTCGAGAAAAGTACGTCTGGTGAACTGAGACATGGCCCAAATCCTCCGGAGACAGCGGGCGATCCTGTGAAGCTGATTCCGAGGATAAAGGCGGCGCGATCGGGAAGGGGGGGTCGATTACTTACCGGCGGAAATGGCCAGTTGTTGTTCGGCCAAAGCTTTCTTGAAAGCCGTCCTGTAGCCTCGGTAGACGAGCAGACTAAGCAGTCCCAGTGTGCTGTAAGGAACACCCACCATGAGGTAGATGCTCTGGTTATAGGCACGCGCTTCGCGCATCGGATCATCGTCGTCCTTGCCTGAGCCGTTAATGACAGCATCCTGACAGGCAGGGCAGGCCAGAGCCGGCCGCGCGGCGACCAAAACCGTGAAAAGCACGAAACAACCAAGAAGAAGATGAAGTAGTTTCATGCCAGGCATTATACAGGCGAAGGGAACAAGGGGAAGAGAAATGAACGAAATCCAGTTAAGCGACGTCTTTAAGATTGTCTAGCCGGCTTGAAAGATCTCCGGCGATGGGTTTGTAGAGACCATAGGGGTCGGGTGAATGGCAGCGGCAAACCGGAGTTTGCCAACGAGGAGCCCGGCCAACGGTTGAATGAGGAGACGAAGACCGACAATTGCTGGATTTTCGAGGCGGGCGATCCGCGGCGGAGAAAACTGTCGTATATACTTGTGTCGTCTGGCGGATGTCTTAACTGATTGTGGGAAACGAATCTCCGTTGAAGTGTCAAGTTGGTGGCCATCGTGCCGCCAATTCGACAGGAACAGCGGCGGCCTTGATAACGACGCTAGAATGGTTGTGACCGGAAATGCCAGGATTAGTTGCGGTTTATAACGGAATGGAACCAAATTTTGAGTTCTTCAGGACTTGGCATTTGAATTGCACGAAACCTAACCGAAAAGTGATGCCCGGTTGTTCCCGATGACTGACAAGACAAGCCGGTGGGAATGGCCTTATAAGAAGGGTGGTGGATCATGGCACGACGTGATGCCTTATTGAGACTGCACAAAACGCTGCTGGCGCGCAGCAGCAACCTCCGTAAAATCCTGGCCGGCGAACTGGCCGACTTGCGAAATAATGGAAGCGAAAACGGCGACAGCGCAGACGTTGCTTTTGACGCCGGCAGCGAGGAAATCTCGACTCAGCTGGCGGAACTCGAGGCCCGCGAGCTGACGCAAATCGAGAAAGCCATCGCGCGGATAAATCAGGGCACCTACGGCCTGTGCGAATTTTGCCACGGCAAGATTCCCGTAGCTAGGCTCAACGCCTTGCCTTACAGCACAACCTGCGTTGAATGCCAGCGCGAGATGGAAACTTTTCCCGGCTGGGAAGGCAGTGGGGCGGGCAAAGATTGGGAAAAAGTTTTCGACGCCCGTGGCGCGATAGGCGAAGAGCGCGAAGTCAGCCTTTCCGATATCGAGATGGATATTTCTTCGAGTCGCTAACTGATCGGCCTTCAAAAAGCCGGGCGGCGAGGAAGCCGGAACCGAGAAGACAAAGCCCGCAACGGCCTGTTGCGGGCTTTGTTCGTTTTCTAACGGCGGTTGGCGAGCCGTTCAGGCGAAACAGGACAGAAATTCCTCAAGTTTTGCTACGGGCGACGTGTAGAATCCAAAAGCCCCCTGTCTAGCCTGGGCGATTTCCGGCCTACGCCGGCTAACTTTGGGATCCCCGTATATGACCAATCTGCCCACTCCTGTCGATGCCTCGTCTGCGATTTCGGGAAATCTTGAGACCGCGGCTTCCCAATCGAGCGAAGCGGATCGCCAGGTGTCCGTTCGGTTTTCGCGCGGCTCTGGGGCATTGCTCGCATGCTGCGCTTTCCTGGGAGGCAGTCTCCTCTCGCTACTGGGTGTACAGTTAGCCCAGAACGCAAATGCCCGCGGCGGCAGCGATGGGGGGCGGCAAGCGGCGGGCGATGTCATGCAAATGAGCGAGCGATTCGAGTGGGTCGCCCGCCAGGTGAGTCCCGCTGTCGTTTACGTCGAAGCCGCCAAGCCCGCCCGGAACGGCAAGAATCAGCCGCTCGAAGAATCGGGTTCCGGCGTGATCGTTCGTTGGCCTGGCCAGCCTACCCCTTTGGTCATCACCAACAACCATGTCATAGCCCAGGCAACCCCCGACCACATCACGGTGAATTTATCAAACGGCCGTCTCTTGAAACCCAATCGCGTCTGGACCGATCCTGAATCGGATGTAGCGGTTTTGCGAATCGACTGGGGCGGCGAGATGCCCACTGCTGTGCTCGGCGACAGTAATCAGGTTCAGGTCGGCCAGTGGGTGCTGGCATTCGGCAGTCCGTTTGGCCTCAATCAGACCGTTACGCACGGGATCATTTCTGCCCGTGAGCGCGGCCAGGTCAGCCTGGGCAGCACCATCCGCATCAAGGATTTTCTCCAGACGGACGCGGCCATCAACCCGGGTTCCAGCGGCGGGCCGCTGGTCGACTTGCGCGGCGAGGTGATTGGCATCAACACGGCCATCGCCTCGCATAGCGGCAGTAACAGCGGGGTGGCCTTCAGCATTCCCGCGAACTTGGTGCGGCGCATGGTGACGCAGCTGCTGGAAAAGGGGAGCGTCAGCCGGGGCTACCTGGGAATTCAAATGATGCAGCGCGTTCGAACCTGCCGATGCCCTGCGTCTAGGGCTCGATCGCGTACAAGGCGCCTGGATCGAGGCCGTCTACCCGGACACGCCAGCCGCCGAAGCGGGGTTGCGCGCTCAAGACGTGATCTTGCAGGTCGATGCCGTGTCGATTCGCAACGAGAATCACTTCATCAATTACATCAGCACGCTTCCCGCGGGCCAGCATATCCAGCTGCAAGTGTGGCGCGACGGCAAGCACCGAACCTCGCGGCCGTGGTGGGCGACTGGACGCGCAGTCGCAACAGGTTCAAACCGGAGAATGAGCGGTAGGGGGCCGGGTAGCCAGAAGGTGGTAGGGGGAGAGTAGTTAGTAGACAGCATACAGTCCACGATGGGCGGCAGCGTAAACCGGTAGTAGCAAGCTGACACAGTGAACAACTCCAAAGCCCCGGATGGGGCGAAAGTCAATAGCCAGGGGCGTGAGCCCCTGGTTGAAGATTCCATAACCACAAGCCCCGGTAAGGGCGAAAGAGCCGCGGAGTCACCCAGATGCCCCAATCCTTCGGTTGCTTGAACTACCATCTGATATTCAGCACAAAACACCGAAGGCCGTGCTTGGCGGATGGCACTCTAGATCGGTTATTCGAATACATCGGCGGAATTTTCCGTTCCAACAATGGCTTGCTCCTTGCTGCCGGAGGCATGCCTGATCACGTTCATTTGCTCGCATCCGTGAGCCGCGAGATGTCGATTGCTGAAGCTATGCGGCTCATCAAAACGAATTCGTCGGGCTGGATGCATGAAACATTTCCCGACCAACAAGAGTTTTCCTGGCAGACGGGTTATGCCGCGTTCACGGTAAGCTACTCCAACATCGAAAGTGTGCGAGAATACCTGGCGAGGCAGGAAGAGCATCACCGTGTCAGGACATTTCAGGAGGAGTTCGTGGAGTTTCTGCAAAGGCATGAACTCGATTTCGATGAACGGTATCTCTGGGATTGAACACGTGTCTGTCGCCCCTACCGGGGCTGAGTTCACTTTTGGATGTGACCAGGGGCTTACGCCCCTGGCTATTGACTGCCGCCCCTACCGGGGCTAAAGGCGAGGCGGTTGAAATGGGGTCGACACCTTGGTTTGGAGACTGTAGCCGTTACCGTGAATCCTGCTTCGTCACGGGATAACCGAAAGACTGGGGCGTGGACTTAGTCCACGCGGGTGAGCTAAAGCCCCCAGTCCGAGCCCGTCGTCCGGCGCACGGGACCGGGAACTATAGGGCGACTGAAATCGAATTCAATCGCCCTGCTTACGCACATAGAGAACGGCTCCGATCAGGCCGGTGAGCGTGATGCAACCGCCCAGGATGAACAACCAAAGATTCTGACGGAAGACATCCATAAAGGTCGGCATAAAGACGATCCCTTCCTTGGAAAACGGTCGCTAAAAACCGGAGACCAATTGGCATGGGCATTCCGGCATTGTTGACGCTTGAAGAGGGCGAAGCGCGGCCCTCCTCGTATGATCTGGAGCCCGACAAATCCGCCACCATTGGCCGACACAGAACCAATAACATCGTTCTGGACGACGAACATGCGTCGCGTCATCACGCCGAAGTTTTCTTCAAGGACGACTGCTGGTACGTACGCGACATTGGAGCGTTGAACGGCACGCGCGTCAACGGCAAGACCATCACCGGCCGTACGCCTCTACCCAACGACGCGCGCATTCAATTCGGTCGCACAACCATGCGTTTCACGCTGATATCGACCGGGCCAGCCCCCTGGCAATATGTCGGCGCCGACGACCAGAATGCCAGCTCATTCCATCTCAGAACCATTCTGTTGCCCGATGAATTGACCATTTTGTGTCAATTCATGACTCAAAGCGCTCAAACCCAAGGGCCGTCGGGAATTGGTCTTGTTGGCTCTCGAGACTTTGCAATCCTACCTGCCCCAGGGCAAGGTTGGCTACATGAGCCTCGGACCTAGTGAAGACTTGCACGAAATCATCGTATTGCCTGAAGCCGCGGAGCAGACCTTGAGCGCTCAGCTCAGCAACGAGGTGCAGCGCTGCCGACGGCCGGTTTGGCTTCGTGAACCCGGCGGGCAGCATCTGGTCGAGGAAAGCCTGCACTCGTTTAGCGATGCTCTTGGCCTGCCCTTGGGCATTGAAGATAAGCCGATCGGCATGCTGCATGTTTATAAGCTGCACGACCAATTCAGCGAGCGAACCGTCCGTTTTTGCGAGCTGCTGGCGGGGCATCTTTCGCACTGTCTGCATTTGTTGCGGTTGCAACAAAGCTTGCGAGCGGAAAATCGACGTCTCAACGCTCGCGCCACCAAAGAAGCGCTCATTGGAGACAGCAAGCCGCTTGTACAATTACGCCAGCAAATCGAGCGGGTGGCCCAGAGCCATTCGACCGTATTGATTTGTGGCGAAAGCGGCGTGGGCAAGGAACTGGTCGCTCTGGCCTTGCATCGCCAAGGGCCGCGTCATGCCGATCCCTTGGTGACCGTCAACGCCGCCGCCATCGCTCCAACGCTAGTGGAATCGCAGATTTTTGGGCACCGCCGCGGCGCATTCACGGATGCCGTCACGGACCATCGCGGCTTCTTCGAGCAGGCCGACGGCGGCATCCTGTTCCTCGACGAGATTGGCGAATTGCCGCTGGATACTCAAGCCAAATTGCTACGCGTCATCGAAGGCAAAGGGATTCAGCCCTTGGGTTCGCTAACGACCAATCGCGTCAACGTGCGCGTCGTGGCGGCGACGCATCGCGACTTGAAGATAGACGTCGAAACGGGACGTTTCCGGGCGGACCTCTTCTATCGTCTCGAGGTCATCACCATCAAGGTGCCTCCTTTGCGGGAACACGCCGAAGATATTCCTCAGCTCGTGCAATTCTTTCTCGATAATTTGTCGGGGACCAAGGGTCGAAAATTCAGCGTCGATCAGGAGGCTATCCAGAAACTGCAGAACTTCACCTGGCCCGGAAACGTGCGCAGCTCCGGACTGCGCTGGAGCGAGCCGTGGCTTTTGCCGAGAGCGACATTCTCAAGGCCGAGGATTTCATTTTGGTTCACGCGGAAGCACGGCAACGCTTCACGGACTTGAATCTCGATCGCCTTACGGCAGCCGCCATTCGCCAAGCGCTGGAGCAAGCGAAGGGCAACATAGCTCGGTCGACGCAATTGCTGGGGATTGCGCGCGACACGTTGATCAATCGCATGAAGAAATACGGCATTGACCGCACCGATGATTGAGCGCTCGACAATTCCTTGATGCATGCCATCGCGCAACCGAGTAGCTTGTATTCTGAAGCGAATTCCCGCGCCAGGCAGGTAATGCCTGGTTAATTCTCACCCCGAATGCCGAACGATTTTCGACTCCAGGAGGATTTCATGAAGGGCTTGCGACAGGGCGTTCTTGCCACACTGATCGTACTTTTTGCTGCGTCTGCCGTGGCGCTGGGCCAGCAACCGATAGGGCGAACCGCCCTCGACGACTACATCGCCAAACCGGATTCGACCTACAAGTGGCAGCTGGCCAAAACGATCCCCAGTCCCGGGGCCACCACCTACGTTCTGGAATTGACCTCGCAGACTTGGCGGAGCGTACCCGAAGTGGATCGGCCGGTCTGGAAGCATTGGTTGACCATCGTCAAGCCCACAAAGGTGGAATACGACACGGCTTTCCTCATGATCGGCGGCGGCGCCAACGGCAACCCGCCTCCCGCCAAGGCTGATGCCGCATCGACTGCCATGGCGATTCAAACCAAATCCATCACCATGAGCCTGGGCCAAATCCCCAATCAGCCGTTGACTTTCAACAAAGACGGCAAGCCTCGCAAAGAAGACGATCTCATTGCCTATTGCTGGATCAAATACCTGGACACCGGCGACCCCACTTGGCTGCCCCGGCTGCCCATGGTGAAAAGCGTGGTGCGGGCCATGGATGCCGCCACCGAATTCCTGGCCTCGCCCGAAGGGGGCGGCATCGCGCTCAAGCATTTTGTCGTTGCCGGCGGCTCCAAACGCGGTTGGACGACCTGGCTGACCGGCGTGGCCGACCCGCGCGTCGTGGCCATCATTCCCATCGTCATCGACATCGTCAATGTGCCGGCGACGATGCAGAATCATTTTGCCGCCTATGGCTTCTGGGCCCCGTCCGTGGGCGATTACGTCCATCACAAAGTCATGAACCGTAGCGAAACGCCGGCCTATGCCCAGATGCTCAAGATCATCGACCCTTATTCATATCTCCAACGCTTGACCATGCCGAAGTTCATCGTCAATGCCTCCGGCGATCAATTCTTTACTCCGGATTCGTCCCGGTTCTACTTCGATCAATTGCTTGGGCCGAAATATCTTCGCTACGTGCCCAACGCCGATCACAGTCAAAAGGGCACCGACGCGATGCAGAGCATCGTCGCTTTTTACACGGCGATTTTGCACAAAACGCCGATCCCCACGCTTGGCTGGAAAATGAAAGACGGCACGCTGGAAGCAACGCCCTCCTCCAAGCCCATCACTGCGGTGCTTTGGCAAGCCAACAATCCGGAAGCGCGCGATTTTCGCGTCGAAAGCATCGGCAGAGCCTACAAATCCTCCATCCTGACTCCCGATGCCGAAGGTGTCTATCGGGCCCACGTGCCCAAGCCGAGCAAGGGTTGGACCGCCTATTTCATCGAGTTTACCTTCCAGGGAGTGGACGACACGCACTTCAAATTTACGACGCCAGTGCAAGTCGTGCCCGACACGCTGCCGCATTCTTATCAGGATTTCTTGAAGAGTTTGAAGAATCCCTGAAATGGAATTCGAAGACAAGCTACGAGCGGCCGGGTTGTTCCGGTCGCTCGTTTGTTTGTTGTGCGCGCGGTGCATGAGACCCGCGCACAACGGGGGGAGTGACGACTCGTCGGGCTGAAGCCTCGACGCTCGCCTTCGAACTCCGGATTCCGCTGCCGACTACCATTCCTCATGGCACCCGCACGTCCAGCAACGTCGCTTCGCCGTTGCTGCTCGACCACTGACACTCATCGGCGCTGGCCGGGATCAACACCGTTTCGCCCGGGCGGAAGATGCGGCGATAGGCTCCGCTTCTTTGCAATAATTCCGCACTGCCCGCCAGGATCATCCATATCGAAAGCGTTTTGGGCACAGGCAACACGACACCTTTTGCCAGCTTCAATCGACCGAGTTGGAAGAACGGGCAGCTCACCAGATGTTCGCCCGTTACGCCGGCCGGCAAGCCGATCACCGGTTTACCCTGCACCGGCTGCACAGGTCCCGCTTGCCAGTTGATCGATGCCAGCGACTCTTCGAGGTGCAAAGCCCGAGGCCTGCCGTCGGCGCCCTTACGATTCCAATCGAAGAGTCGAAAGGTCGCGTCGCTGGTTTGCTGCACCTCGGCCATGACGATGCCGCCGCCCACGGCGTGCACGGTGCCCGCCGGCAAGAAGATGCAGTCGCCTGGCTTGGGGGTGAATGCATGGAGACACTGGTCGGTCGTTCCGGCGTGAAGATGCTTCGTGAGAACCGCGCGATCGACACCCGGCTTGAGGCCGGCGAAGATCTTGCCTTCCGGCTCGACACTGAGCACGATCCACGCTTCGGTCTTGCCCAACTCGCCTGGGCGAAGCTGCTCGGCAATGGCGTCCGTTGGGTGCACCTGAATCGACAGCCAATCGTGGCAATCGAGCAGCTTGATGAGCAAAGGAAACGGGCCTTGGTGGCTGTTACCGAAGATCTCTCGGCCGTGCTGCGCAAAGCTCGTTCAGGCTCGTGCCTGTGAACGGTCCCTCCGCCACCCGGCTGACGTGATGCGGATGTCCGCTCAATTCCCAGGCTTCGCCATAGGTTCCGGCGGCGGGTAGAGCTTTGCCGAGCTGATGGCCCAAACGCCTGCCGCCCCACACCTGAGGCCGCAAATAGGGTTCGAATACTAAGGGGTCCATAAGCAATGACTATGGGTCAGTGGGTAGAGTCCCTTCGACGCAACGCGCTCCGCTGCGCGTCGCGGCTAACCGACTTGCGGTTAGCCGCGACGCGCAGCGGAGCGCTCGCTTCACGCTTTCTCATCGCCCGGATGGCAATAGAATTCGTCGTCCGGATGGTAGGCGGGCACGCCGAAGACGATGGTGCGGACGCCTTCCGGGCTTATCAGGCGATGGGCAGTGTACGGTTCGATGTAAACGATGAGGCCGGGCTCGATGTCGATGACGTCGTCGTTCAATTCCATCTTGCCTCGGCCCTCGAGAATGTAGTACACCTCGGTGGTTTCACGGTGGTAATGCTTGGTCGAGTCGGTGATGAAGGCAACGTGGAGATTGCAAACGTCGGTGTCTTGATGGGTCAAGAGGGCGCGTGCTTCGGCCGCACTCGCTTCGCACGGTAGGCGCTCATCGAGACGGCGTACGAAATAACCTTTCCTGGCGGTCGTCGACATGGCATATCCTCAGGCTCGCACACGGGATCAACCAGGCTGGCGATTGTACCCGGCGTTTCAACGGGAAGCGAGCCGGGCTTGGGCCAAATCAGGCTGTTGATGGGAGCGAGAGTGGTGGAGACGGGATGGGGTCGTGCCGGGACGGAAGTCTGGCGACTTCCGCTACGAGAAAGCTGGCTGGTCGGGCGCGGTGATCGCGATCGTGCCTGGCCGGAAATCTGGCGACTTCCGTTACGGCGATTCATGTTGGCATTTTTAGCGATTTGGGGATGCGATGCACCGAAGCCGGCGCCCTTGACGGAACTGGGGTCCGCACCTGCGGTACACAGCAGTTTCGACGCGGCCCACGCTCATGCGATCAGCGGTCGCGTCACCTGGAATGGGCCGGTCCCCCAGGCGGCGCCTTTCGAGATCATGCCCAATCCGCTCAGCGGTGTCGTTCTGCAGAAGCGGCAGCAGCGACCCAATCCGAACCTTCTTACGATTGAACCGTTGAGTCATGGCATCGCTGGGGCCATCGTGTTTTTGCGCGGCGTCGATCCGGCCCGGGCTAAGCCCTGGGACCTGCCGGAGGTTGTGGTCGAACAACGCGATTGCCAGTTGCGGATCGTCCAGGGAACGACGGCGGCTCAGGTTGGTTTTGTCCGCCAAGGCGCAGACATCGAAATGGTTTTGCGCGATCCTTGGCTGCATGCCTTGCATGCCGGCGGCTCCACGTTCTTCACTTTGACGTTTCCCGATCCGGAGCAACCTTTGCGCTGCCGGCTGGCGGCCCCTGGCTTGGTCGAACTCTCGAGCAACGCCGGCTATTTTTGGATGCGCGGTTACCTTTTCGTCGACGATCATCCTTACTATTCGCGCACGGATCGCGAAGGGCGTTTCACGCTCACGGGCGTGCCTGCCGGCGCCTATCGACTCGTGGCCTGGCTTCCGAACTGGCACGTGGCACGCCAGGAACGCGATCCCGAATCGGGCCTGGTCAGCCGGCTCTTTTTCGAGCCGCCCTTTGAACTTGAATTGCCCTTGGAACTCGGAACAGAAGATAAAACAGATCTTATGTTAGCGCTCCCGGGCCACAAGTAGGACAACGGGTGCATCACTTGAGTAGGTCCCGCGAGCCGAGCGGGACAACGGGTGCGTAACGCCTTAGCGGGAAAGTTACATCCAAGTCCAACCTGTTTTTCTGGGCTCGTCAAGTCCCCACTGTCCCGCTCGGCTCGCGGGACCTACTTGATCGCGTCCCTCCCTTCGGGACGAATCTGTCTACAGGTACGCCCCGATTTCACCCTCCATCCTCCACCAATTCCCCCGACCTCTTTTCGCCTTGTCGCGTATCGATCCGAGCAAGTTCTTCGCCCCGTCCAAGGCGGAAACGGCAAGAAAAGATGAAAAGAGGGCGAGCGTCGAGCCGTTAGGCCGACGAGTCAAGCCCTTGGAAGTCGCGTATATCCTGCAGAACAAACGTCGTTCTTAGCGCATTATCCGGCGGAAGACGGGACGACTCGTTGGGCTTACGCCTCGACGCTCGCCGAACGTTAGCGAATCGCCCCCAGTTGCCGGTACATGTTCAAGATGCACCACGAACGGCCGTTGATGGCTCTTGATTGTCGCAAAGCCGGCAGACCGCCGATAGTCGAGCTGCAACACTTCGATAATCTCGGAATCCTGCAGATTGGGCTGGCTGTCGGGCAAACGCCGGGCCTTCACGAAGGCCACGGCCGCCGTCTCGTCGCTTAGGCCGCTCGAAGAATAAGTGAGCGGGCTGATGGAGACGATTTCCACCAAGTCCAGGCCG
>CAVVHZ010000007.1:0-42287 GCA_963748025.1 uncultured Gemmataceae bacterium | reverse complement strand
CGGGGTCGCTTTGGGAACTCGACGTGATGGTCACGCCCGAACCCGGTTCGTTCGACCAAATCAAGGACTATCCGGAGGCCGATCTCATTGAAGCATCTGACATTTCGGCCTTCACAGATCACGGCGCAGAATTGTCCGATTTATGCGATCCCATCGGGCAAAGCCGGTTCATTTGCGATTGCAGGCGAACAGGGACTGCCCATGGAAAATACGCCGGTGCCCTTTCGGGCGATCCGTTTGGCAGAGGCGAACTCCGATTCGAATTGCACCGGCTGGGTTTTCACCGGCCTCACAGCTGGATTCAGTGCCGCGACGTTCAACATATCCTTGACGATAACGGCTACCAGGTTGTAGCGGAGGCTCGGCCGGGCGATCTCGTTGTCTATCGTGACGATGCCGGAGCAATTGTGCACGTCGGTTGCGTGGCCTCCGTGGTGGAAAGCAGCCGGCCATTGATCGAGAGCAAGTGGGGTTATCAAGGACTCTTTCTGCACTTGCCCGAAGGGACTCCTTATGGCGATGCCTGGAGTTACTATCGAAGTAAGCGTTCAGATCATTTGCTGCACACCGCTCGCCCCGCCAAGCACGTCAATGGCAATGCGGCTGCTGAAATCCTCCCCTGAACAAATGTGAGCTTCCGATCGCGTGTGAAAGCCGATTTTTTTGCCAACTCGTTCCTGTTACTCTCACGAATCTCTAACCATTAGAGCACTATCATTTCTTACACAGAGTTCATCGCTTGCGCCTCTGGAGCGATTCGCAAGCCAGGTATCAAGTAGAGAAGGGTCGATGTCTCCGTCAACGATGATTTTTCGAGCCTTGCTCTTGGTCGTGCCCGCCCTGGTCGCTGGGCTTGGCGGGTTTTTGGCCCTTTATTTCCGCCATTCCAAATCCTTCGCCCGCTCGGTGCAATCGGGAACAGCATTTACGTTGCTCGGGCTGGGCTTACTTAGCTATTTCAGCGATTTACCCGCGGTTTTTTGGGTTCTGCAATTATTGCTCGCCGCGCCTGCTTGCGTCAAACTTCTGGCAGGAACTCGTTTGCTTGCGAGCATCACGGCAGTACTCACGAAGCCACGTCGGTGGCGGTATTCTTCGCTGCTGGCGGTCAGTCCTTTTCTTCTGGCGTGGGCGCTATGGCAACTCAATTACCTGACGACAGTTGACGTTTATGATCTCGACAGCATCCCAACTGCCTTTGAACGTCCACGAACTGTCGGAAGCCGCTTTCACGGATCGTGGCCGTCATATTCACCTCTTCGAGCTGAAGTCCGATTCGAGGGAGTCGTTCAACGTTTCCGGGGATGACGGTCTGTCGGACTTGGGACGCCCATGCCCTACCAGGCCATCCGCCTGACTGCTGCCGATGGCGCATCCAATTGTGCAGGCTGGGTTTTCACCGGTGCGCATCATTTGATGCAGTGTTGCGACGTTAACCTGATTCTCGAAGACAACGGATATCAGCAGGTGAAAGAACCCCGGGTCGGCGACTTGGTGATCTATCGAAACAACAATGATGTAATCACCCACGCTGGTTGTGTGGCCGTTATCTTGAACGGGACGCAGCCGATGGTCGAAAGTAAATGGGGGTATCAAGGCGTTTTTCTGCATCTGCCGGAAGTTCGCCTTTTGGAGCAAACTGGACCTTCTATCGAGCTGGCCGGTTCGAACCACCATTTGTTGCTCACCAGCCCGCCTCCCGCCGACGTCGGGGCACATCCTGCCGAAGCATCGCCCTGAGGTTTATGCCGGGCCTCCAAATGCAGCGCCCATTCCCTCCCGCCCGGAATGCACAGCCTTTCGATAGGCTGTTCGTCTTGCCGTTTTTTCAAGAGTAACAGTTACAAGCGGCTAGTCGGCGAGTATCCTATAATGCCGCGGCTCAGGGATTTCACCGGCCATGTGGCGGCTGGCGCAACGGGGGTTTGGTGCAGGCGCTCATTGTCCTACTCCCCCCACGCCCGCCTTTCCACTCCCCACTAGTAAAGGCTTCGCGTGGCGATTATCGATTGCCCCGTGTCACAAGTGATCGACGTCCCCGAGAAGAAATTGGGACGTTGGATTGCATGCCCGGTTTGCAAGATGGAGTTTGCCGCGATCGCGGATGAACCCGAGCGGAACGACGATGAATCAGAAGACATCATCGAAAGAGAGGAAGAAAAACCTCAGCGGCCGTCGATTTTCGCGTCGCGTTGGGCCATTCCGCTGGGGTTGCTGCTTTTGGTCGGGATCGTAGGAGTCAGCCTTATGCGATCGCCAAGCATGCTTCGAAGGACTCCGCGGCAGCGTCGAGCGCAACGGTTTCGCATGAGGCCATGCCGCCTATCGAAAAACCCGCGAATGAAGATTCGCCTTTCGCCCTTCTCTCTCAGCTTGCAACAAGGGGGCGGGACCGATTCGATCCTTGGCATCGGCTCGACCATCAAGAGCTTCTTGTACTGGACGACGGTAATCAGCGTCGTCTTTCTGGCATCGTCGATCGTCATGTTGATATGGATGGCCAAGGACTCGCGAACCTGGGGCATGGAGAGCATTGCCACCTGGATCATGCCCATTCTCCTAACGAATATTTTGGCCTTCCTGGTCTATTTCTTCTCGCGTCCCAAAGGCCAGCTGGCGAATTGTCGCCATTGCAACAACCGCTGCCTCGAAAATGCTTTGACCTGTCCGCACTGCCGTCGTCCCAAGCCGACGCGGAAAAACCGGCCAATTTCCGACGACTGATCGAGGCTGGGCAACGCAAAATGGCCCCAGAGAACCGCTTTCAACCGGCTGCACAAACGACACCATCGATATTTCCTTGTCGGCTGCCTCTGCGCACATATCATTAGCGAAGTCTCATAAATCCCACTCTCGGATTCTCCATGATCGCCACCAAGGAGTGCTGGATGCGTCTTGTGCGTCGAGGTTTTACGCTCATCGAATTGCTCGTTGTCATCGCCATTATTGCCGTTTTAGTCGGTTTGTTGTTGCCCGCCGTTCAGAAGGTTCGCGAATCAGCCGCCCGCATGAGTTGCTCCAATAACTTGAAGCAGATGGGGCTGGCAGCCCATAACATGCATTCGACCTTCGGCTACTTTCCTCGCTATGGGTTCAAGTTTCTCACGAACCCGGATGCCGCCAACCCTTTCGGCAATCAGCTGATCGGCCATAGCTTCTTCACGCGCATTCTTCCCTTTGTCGAACAGGGTAACGTGGGTTCGCTGATGAACGCGAATTATTCGACCAACGATCCGGCCAACTTGCCCGCGCCCGCCGGAACTTCCTCTGCGGCCGCACTAACGCTAAAACTCTTTCTCTGCCCGTCCGCTCCGAGCACTACCCTCGATTATGGCCCCTATTTCAAGATCAATAACATGAATCCGACGGGAGCGACCATGGTCTTCGGGCGCACCGATTACGGTGCTACCGACGGTCTTTACCCGGCTTTCCAGGCGGCTTGCGCACCCGCTACGCCTATGGGTTCCGATCCCATGGGAGGAGGCTGGGTGGGACGCTCGGACCGATCGGCAGAGGACCGAACGACGGCGTCTGCATCTTGGACATTACGGACGGCACTTCGAACACGTTGATGATGACCGAGAGCGCAGGCGGGCAGACGGTATACGTTCTCCGCACTGCCCAACCGGTGACGCCCACGTCAATCGCCTTCAACGATGCTTGGGGCGATTATCAGGCTTCGATCCGCGTTCGCGGTTTCAGCGCTGACGGCAAGACGCAAGATGGCGGTTGTTATGCGATCAACACGACCAACTACAGTGGTTCGGTCGATGCCCCGCGGCAAATCTACAGCTTCCATAGCGGTGGAGTCGTTACCCTCCGCTGCGACGGCTCGGTGTTCTTCATGACGCAAAACATTTCCTCTGCCGCTCTGGGCGCGGCCATCAGCAAATCGGGCGGCGAAGTCCTCGAGGTCAGTCAGTTCTGAATGAAAAACCGAAACTCGAAACCTGGTAAGACACGAAGTCCGAAAAAACGCAGTAGAATTGGATTCTGCACTTGTTTCCGGTTTCGAGTTTTGAGCACAGATAATGCCGCTGGTGAAATTGGACTTACCCGTCATCGAACCCGACATCCCCAGCGACGTCAAAATGCTGATTCGAGAAGCCGAGAGGCGTATCGAACGATTCCAGTTCGATGGCCGCGTTCCGGGATTTGTGCCCAGTGACTTTACGTGCGTCTACGGCATCTTGCGAGCCTTGGCCGAGACGGATCTCGCACCGGCCAAGCTCTTTTGCGAGTGGGGCAGCGGCTTCGGAGTAGTCACTTGCCTCGCGGCTCTGCTTCGATTTCGACGCCTGCGGCATTGAAATCGATAGAGAACTGGTTTATGCCGCCCAAGAGTTGGCTGCCGACTTCGATTTGCCCGTGGAATTCGTCTGTGGCAGCTTCATTCCTCAGGGTGCGAAGGTCTCGGTGAATACCGAGGGCGGCTTCGCCTGGCTTACCACAGAGAGCGATCGTGCCCATGACGAGTTGGGCTTGACCACGGACGATTTCTCCATCATTTTCGCTTATCCTTGGCCTGACGAAGAATCGGTGATCGAGGATCTGTTCGAGCGCTACGCTGCCGTCGGAGCGATTCTCGTAACCTATCACGGCGGCAGCGATTTCCTCGTCCGGCAAAAGACCCAAAGGCGAGCGTCGAGGCGTAAGCAACCTCCAAGCGAGCCTCCCACGTAAGTGGGGGGAGTTAGCCGTGACCTCCCCCCACTTACGTGGGAGGCTCGCAATGGAGAGCTCGCTATGGGAGGCTCGCTATGGTATCAAAGGCCACCTGCTGGTCCCAAAATCCCTCACAGGTACAATAGCCGTTTACCCCTGCGGCGAATTGCCGATTCCGGAGTCGAACATGCCTTTTAAGGCCATGGGCCTGCACCCTTCTCTCGTGCGCGCGCATGCGCGAGATGCATTACGAAGAACCGACGCCCATCCAGGCGGAAACCATTCCCGCCGTCCTGGCCGGTCGCGACCTGATTGGCACCGCTCAAACCGGCACGGGAAAAACTGCTGCCTTTCTCCTGCCGATTCTGCACGAGCTTCTGAAGACGCCGCTGTGCGCCTGCAGAGCACTGGTGCTTTCGCCCACACGCGAGCTTGCTCAACAAATCGAAGTGGTCTGTTTGGGTTTGGCCTATCACTGCGCCCTTACGAGTCGGTTTGCTCGTGGGCGGGGCTGCCATGGGGCCTCAAGAAAAAGCGTTGCGGGCTGGCGTCGAGATCCTGATAGCCACTCCCGGACGGCTGCTGGATCACATGAACCTCAACCGACACGCATTCGATCGCTTGCACACGCTCGTTCTCGACGAAGCCGACCGCATGCTGGACATGGGCTTCTTGCCCGATATCAAACGGATCGTCGCCCGCTTGCCCGCACGGAAACAGACGCTGCTTTTCTCCGCGACGATGCCGCCGGTCATATTGAACCTGGCGCGTGAAATCCTCCACGATCCGCTCATCGTGCAAATCGGCAAGCGCAGGCTCCAGCCATCGGCATCACGCAGGCGGCTTACCCTGTCCCCGAGCATCAGAAGACTGCTCTGCTGCACCATTTGCTGCGCAACATGGACATGCCTTCGGTGTTGGTGTTCACGCGCACCAAGCATTCGGCCAAGCGCCTGGCGCGGGCCATCGCTGTAGATGGCTTTTCAGTAGCCGAACTGCATGGCAACTTGACGCAAGGGCAGCGAACCAGAGCCATGGAAGGGTTCCGACGTGGAGCCTTCCAGATATTGGTGGCCACGAATATCGCCTCGCGCGGGCTGACGTCGACCACATCACGCACGTGATCAGCTTCGACGTGCCCAACGTTCCCGAGGACTATGTCCACCGCATCGGCCGAACGGCCAGGGCGAAGGCTGAAGGCGACGCGTTTGTTCTGGTCTCGCAGCCGGAAGAGAAGTTGCTCGCGGAAATCGAACGGCACATCGGTCAACGCTTGCCCGCATTACCCTTCCCGATTTCGATTACTCGAAATCCCCGCCGAGTGACCGCAAGGGAAAACACAAAGGCCATGCGCCGGCCAAACGCCCATCGGATTCCCCTGCCCAGCAAAACATCCGAACGGGCGCGCGGCCGCCCAGCCCTGCGCGGCGAGGGCCCTCGCCCCGCCGCAGGCGGCGGTGAGGCCAGCCCGGCGAAAGCATGGTAATTGTTTGCACAAAATTAGATTTAGCACCTGCCTGTAATTGTCCCCCACATATTCGTTTGACCCGGAGCCAAGGGCGACGGCGGGCATGCACCTGCTCAGGTCCGGCAAATAACAGCGAGAAAAGTCATCTCACATTACCGCGACCGTCACCGGCTGCGCTGCTTCGCCGGGAAGCTGGGCACTGGAATTGACCAATGCCGCGCTAAACCAGCGCTGCCACTTCGATCTCGTCGCCGGTCTGGTATTCCCAATTGCGCGAGCCGTAGCTGAGCTTGCTCGTTCCAAAGAAATGCAAATGCACAGGCCCCGGTAAACGGTGCTGGGGGAACTTGAAGTGATGATCTTCACAATTGGCGAGCGAATGGCACATGTGCCGTTCGCCGCTGGCTAGCCAATCGCTGTCGTAAAGCGTTTCCGTCTGTCGGGTCACCTTGCAACGCAGTCGAATGGATTGAAAGTCGCAATCGAGATTCAACTCGGGGCCGACGGCGAGGTGTCACAGCTTCGATGGCGCCAGATACAGGTAGTTGATCCGTTCTGTGGCATGGTCGGACCATTCGTTTCCCAAAGCGAAGCCAAGCCGGTAGGGAGTGCCGGCTTCGTCGATGACATAACAACCGACAATTTCAGGCTCCTCGCCGGCTCCCAGCGCGAAGGCCGGGATATCCAACGTTTCACGATGCCCGCGCAATACGGCGCCGTTGCCTTTGTAAAACCACTCGGGAGCAGCGCCTCGGCGGCCAGGCTCGGGCTTGCCGCCCGACAGGCCCATCTCGAACATTTTGGCCGAATCGCTCTTTGGCGCATCGCTGGCCGGAACCGTGTGCATGTCGTCTCGCGCTTGCATACTGCCGGTGTGGGTCAGGCCGGTGCCGGAAATGAGCAGATGAAAGGGATCGGGATGATCCAAAGGCGGTCGCAAAAAGGCACGTCCCGAGCGTGGCGGAGTTGCCAACAGTTCGGGATAAGAGAATTCTGTCGGCCGTTTGCCCTGGCCCAAGTGCTGGCGCACGAAAGCGGCGAGCGTTAAGCCAGCTCGTCTGCCGGCAAAAAACAGATCGAGGATGCGGGGGCACTCGGGCAGCGTTGTAGTCAGATCGAGCCGCGCTCGCCCTCGACAAGGCCGACTCGGCGCTTTTCATCGGATGTCTCGAACTGGATCAGCCGCATCTGTTTCTCCCTCCCCACGATCATCTGTGCCCTTTTCACTTCTTTTGAACCGTGGCTACCTTGGGTTCGCGGAAAATCTCTGCTCCCTTAATGCCCCAATCGTTAGCGAAGAAGCCCGCCAAAACAATTCCTTGCCGTGGCGTCGTGAGTGCCCTGCGCGAGAGAACGACGATGTCGGGATATTCAACGCCGGAGCTGAAATAAGGCAACGAGGTGGCGATCATCATTCCGCCGGCGGTTGTCCCGCCGACGATGCCGACCAGGCCGCGTTTGCTGCCGGCGCGGGGCCGAACACAAATCACGCCCAGGTCTTCACCGTCGTAATGCGAATCGCCAACTTGGAGTTTGCCGCGCTCCAAATGCACGAGGCCGTCGCCAACCAGTTCATTCCAACAGCCAACCGTGGTGGCATTGCCGTAGAGGACGACGTTGCTGTCGGGCTCAGCCGAGGGATGAAATTCGACATCCGGCACAATGCGGATGCCGCCGTTGCCTCGATAGAGAAAAGTTTCCGAATCGAAGCGAGCTTTCGCCAGGGACCAGGCGTTTTCCTCGGGCGTTCCCTTGGTTCCGTACACGAAAACGACGTGGTTGCGAAAGGCCTCTTTGAAAGGACCATAGCGCGTTGGTCCCTTTTGGGCCGACACGTCGCCCAGTTCGACTTTCCATCCCGCCGGTCTTGTTCAGCCGGAGAAGTTTGGGAGGTGAAGAACGCACATTGGCGAGATCGACCGGTTTCCCGTCCACCGTGATGGTTTCAGGCAGCGAGCCCCCCCAGTTTTGGAGTTTGATGGCCAAACGGGCCACGTTGTCCGTTTTCGTTGTCAGTTTTTTTTTGTCGGGAGAGAGAGTTGCCGAGATTTTGCTCAGAGCCAGGGGCTTTACCTGTTCTTCAATGCAGGCCCAATCGCACCAGGCCGAAACGCCCGGACTTGCCGTTGCAAAGTCGATTTGGCGGACGTCTTCCGGTTTGGGGAGAATATGCCGTTCAAGGAACTCGATGAGCGGCGGCCAATCCATGCATTCGTTGCCCCACCAGTGACCTGCACAGGGCGTTCGTAGTAGGTGAAATCGGGATGAAAGGTCGATAGCTCCTTGCGCATGGTGCGGGCCTGGTCGACAGGTACGTTGTCGTCTTTGTCGCCATGAAGAACGTAGACACCTCGCGGCGTGATATTGCGGAGCAGCGATAGCGTGTCGCTGGGAGCAACCGCACGCTGCATATATTCGCTAGCCCCGGTGGGTTGTTGTGCGCGGCGCAGACCGGCGTAAGAAAACATGCTAATCCAGCCAGCGCTGGGGGCGATGGCCGCGAACCGATCGGGATAGGTGACGCCCAATATCCAGGTGCCATGGCCGCCCATGGAATGTCCCGTCAAGAAGGTGCGCCGCGGGTCGGTGGCAAATTCCTTTTCCGCATGATCGAGCACTTCCATGGCATCGAGGCGGCCCCAATCTTCCCAATCGAAGCCATACGACCGGCGATTGGTGGCGCCACCACATAGAAACCGGGCTTGCGGCTATAGCAGGGAGCCTGCCCCGCGGCTTCGACTCCTGCGCCATGCAAGGTGAGGATCAAGCCGGGCGGCGCGATCTTGGGATTGGGCAGGGCAGGAGTGACGGCAAAATATTGAACGCTGTCGTCGATGCTGCTCTTGAACGTCTCCTTGTGCGTTTGTTCGGGTTTGCGCACCGGCAAGGAAAACATAACTTTGCTGAGGAGCTTCCCAACCTTGGCGTTGGAAGAATCGCCGCCGGTGTTCTCGTGCACCGATAGCTCAAGTTGCCCGTTAGGCGTGGTGATTGGTTCCGCAATCTTGATGCGGAAAGGGGCTTTATATACGGTCAATGGCGCGAGAAACGGAACGACAGTCTGGATCTGCGCTTTACCCACCTTGGCGTCGAGAGTCAGGTTTTTCTGGGGCTCCGTTGTTGCATTCATGACGATGGCCGCGGCCCAGTATTCTTTTCCGGCCTCGCCCGTTACATCAGGGAAAGTTACGTCCGCGGTGTTAAAGATCACGGGGGCCGTCGGGCGCGTCAAATGGGCCTTTAACTGGCCCCGGCCAGCGCGGAAGAGAAAGGCATTCTTGCCCGCATGGAGCAACACAGGAATCTTGACGATGCCAAAATTGTAGACGTCGCCGGAATGCGGTTCCCCGTTGACGAACACCAACCCATGCCCGGACGCCTCAAGAATCATGACCTCCTCTTTCGGCGCGGTTATCTCGGCGTAGCCAAAGCCGCCGCGCAAAGCAAATACACCATCGGCATTTGGCTTTCCGAGTTCCCATTTTCGCGTGTTTCCTGCGCTCAAGGTGATGGATTCGCCAGCCTTGGGCGTTTGCCATGCACCGGCAATTCTCCTCTCGAGTAGAGGATCGGTGGGAATCGAGTTTCGCCCACCAGCGCCTCCCCCGGTGGACAAAAACAGCATCTCCTTGAATGCGTAGTTATCGGACGCCTTCGCGGGCGGGTCATCGGCCCGAGCAGCACCGGGCCAAACAAGCGAAAGGACAAAAACAAAAATTGCGCCGCTGAACCTGATGCGCATCATCATTTGCTCCAAGAACGAAAGGCGAATGGTGCCAAATCAATGGGCTGCCGTTTCGAGGTGATCGCGCGCATGCGGATCCCACAAGCGGAAGCCACCTAAAAATGCGTTTGTGTTCAAGCCCAATCAGGCGCCGGTAGGCAAGACGTTGAGCTTTTTGGCATTGCCGCCGCCCAGAACGACGCTGTCTGCCACCATGGCAGCCTGCAGGCGAGCCGTGACGTCGGCAACGGCTTTGGTCCATTTTTTCTTGCCAAGACGGAGCAGCCCGCGGAGGCCGACATAATCCTCGAACGTACGGCATTTTCGATAGGGCAGGTGTGCCAATTCGAGAGGCGCTATCACGCCGTCGATGATAAGTGCAGATCCCAAGCCCGTTCCCAAGCCCAGAAAAAGCATGCGGCCGCCTTCGTAGCTGCCTAGTGCTTGCATGGCGGCATCGTTGATAAGCTTGACCGGTTTGCCGAATGCACTCGTGAAATCGAAATCGACCCAACCTGGGGCGAGGTTCGCGGCTCCAGCACAGCTTTACCGTGAATGATCGGTCCCGGATAACCGATCGAAACGCCGTCGAATTCCCAATCCGCCGTGGCCTTCTGGACGTTTTCCACCATCAAAAGGGCGGTCAATCTTGGACCGGAAGGAAACTTTCGCGGCTTATCTCTTGGCCCGTCGCCAGCATTTTGACGTTGGTGCCGCCGACGTCGATAACCAGTGTTTTCATTCACTAACTCCCAGATTCAGTCCTGCTTAGTTGTGTAGTATGAAGAGGCCGCGAGCGGATTGCCAGTGTCAACATGGGGAGAAATGTCGCTGCATCCGCTGCTTCATCAGGTCGTCATGCGCATTTGGCACAACGGGATGATCGCCAGCCGCGGTTGCTCGATCGATTTGACCAATCTTTGGGGTAGGCGGAGGCCCCTATAAGGCTTTGAAACCGTGGTGGAATTGCGTTGTAGCTGAATTATTGAAATTCCTTCTTCTCCAAAACTGAGTAGTGCCGATGAAGAAATTGCTTCTGCTGACGGTTGCCATCGGCGCCAGCCGCCTGAATCAGGCGTTCAGCGAAGTCCCAATGTGCACGAAGAAGCTTCGCCGCTAAAGCACGTCAAGGCTGGGCTGCCGCCCTTCCTGATCGTCTATGGCGACAAAGATTTGCCGGCCTCGACAAGTTAGCCGAATCGATGAGCAAGGCCCTCAAAGACGCGAGGGACTCGGTGACCGTCATGAAAATCGACAACCGCGATCACTACACGATCATTCGCAGCATGGTGAAAGAGGACGATCCGGTTACGCAGGCGGCGCTACAGTTCATTTCCACGTTGACGGGGTTGATCTTCAAGGCAGGGGGAAAGCGGGGGGGTAGGTGAGGTCGGCCCAGCAGGGGATTGTGACCTGAGGACGAATTACGCCTCAGAGCTACTGGTGAGAGTCGAGGCCTCAGACCGATTTCCCCACCCCCAGCCCATCCGCCACCCTGTTGATGTAATTGAACCAGCTGGCGATCAGGTTGATTTGAAGGATCGCCTGGTCCGAAAATCCGAAACTGCGCAGGCGGTCCAGATCGGCCGGGACGACCCGATAGGCGTGCTCGGTGAGCTTGACAGCGTAATCGAGCATGGCCCGGTCAGGTTCGGAAAGGATTGCCTGCGTGTAGTCCCGCCGCAACGCGGCGACGAGTTCTGGGTCCAGGGTGACCACGTTCAAGAACTCCGAATGGCTCTCAATTCAGTAAAAGCATCGATTTTTGACCGAAACTACCGTGGCAATCATTTCATGTTGTCGTCGAGTAAGCGGCAGATCCGGCGACAAGAGCAAGGCCAGGCCCGACATCATATGCGTCATGACGCCAGGGATCAAGGAATGAGCGGCGACAATGCTATCGGCGACGCCGTCAGGTCCTCTGATGCGGGATTCTCTTGGCCATATTCCGAAGGGTAAAGACGATAGAGTTGCTCGTATGCGCGGCGCAATGACTCATCTGCCTCTGTTGGCGGGATCGTTCTTATCCAGGTCATGATCCATCCTCAATAGAGGCCAAGATCGGAATGAAATATCCATTTAGCGAGCGGTCGCCTTGCAAATTCAAACACTTGCTGGGGTTCGATGCCATTCCATTCATTGACCATTACTGCATCGATGACAAAAAGATCTTGGGCAAAAAGATGAAGGAAATTGAATTCATATTTTTGCCCAAGATTTTTTTGTCACGAATGCTGGCAAGGCAGTCTATTGTCGCAGCGCGTAATGGGCGGCCCCTTGAAGGCCGGTATGGGGATTTAGTGCCACGTAAACGGGCATACTTTTGACCAGTTCGTGGAACCGGCCCTTGTCGGTGAAGGCTCGCATGAAGCCGGGTTTCTTGAGGGCAGGCAGGATCTTGGGAGCAATGCCGCCGCCGATGAAAACGCCGCCGATAGCGACGCTCAAGAGTGCCAAGTTGCCGGCCGCCGCTCCATAGATTTCGCAGAACAGGTCGAGCGTTGCCACACAGAGAGGATCGCTGCCTTCGAGGCCGCGGTGGGTAATGAGGGGGCTGGGATCGGCGCCATTGTTCTTGGCCGCATTGATTTCGGCGGCGACGGTCGGCGACTCCGGATGAACGCCGGTATTGCGCAAGAACAAGTAGAGGTTCTCGAATCCGGGACCGGAAAGGATGCGCTCGTAGCTCACATGTCCGTTGAAACGTTTGCGTAATTCTTGGAGTAGGGCGATCTCTTGATCGGTGCGCGGCGCGAAGTCGGCGTGGCCGCCTTCTGAAGCCAGCGGGTGGTGGTTCCTGCCATCCCAATAGAGGAATCCTTCTCCCAATCCAGTGCCAGCCGCA
Organism: uncultured Gemmataceae bacterium; assembly: GCA_963748025.1. Classification (GTDB taxonomy): domain Bacteria; phylum Planctomycetota; class Planctomycetia; order Gemmatales; family Gemmataceae; genus CAVVHZ01. The sequence continues at coordinate 29,585 of CAVVHZ010000007.1, read as the reverse complement.
ATGACGGCGATGTTGCCGTGACGCCGGGGCAGAAAACCCGGGTTCAAGCAGGCAACTTCCTCGACCTTCAGAAACAGCATGCCATAAGAAGCGGCTTCAAGATCGTTCAGCAGCTTCACGCGCTTGGAGGAAACGGCCTTGGTAAGGTCGATTTCATCGAGTTGCCAGGGAAGATTTGTGGTGTGGCATTTGCCGTCGATGACCGCGCCGGCGACCCCAAAGCAAGCCGCATCGATGCTTTCACCGCGGAGGAATTCCTTCAAGATGGCTTCGAGCGACATATACGATCGGCTCGGAAACGTCGCTTCGCGCGCCAAACGCAGGCCGTCAGTGGCGCCGTGTTCGTATAAGGCGACGAGAGTTTTGGTCCCACCGATGTCACCCGCAAGGATCATACATTTCCACCTTGTCTCATTGCACGCTGACGCGAAGCTGTTGCATGCCCTGGGCGGGACCGCCCGGTGCGTGAAAAACGGCTGAACCGGCCACCAACACGTTGGCGCCCGATTCGACGACGCGTGGCGCGCTAGTCGTGTCGACGCCGCCATCCACTTCCAACTCGCATTCGGGCCTGACGCGGTCGATAAGGGTCCGAACGCGGCGAATCTTCGACAATGTGATGGGGAGAAAAGCTTGCCCGCCGAAGCCGGGGTTCACGGTCATGACCAGCACCAAATCGAGAAGCGGCAGCACTTCTTCCAGCACCAAGGCGGGTGTCGCGGGATTGATGGCAACGCCTACTTTCCTTTGCAGGCGTTTGATTTCTTGAATTGTCCGGTGCAGGTTCGGATTCCCTTCTTGATGCACGATAAGGGTCGTGGCGCCCGCCCCGGCGAATGCGTCGAGGTATCGATCGGGATCGAATACCATCAAGTGCGTTTCCAGGGGCAGCGACGTGACGGCCCGCAGGGACTCGACCACTTCGGAGCCCATGCTTAGGTTGGGAACGAAGCGTCCGTCCATGACGTCGATGTGAATGCGGTCGGCCCCCGCGGCTTCCACCTTGCGGACTTCATCTCCCAGGCAAGCGAAATTGGCCGCCAGAATCGAAGGGGCTAGCTTGATTGATGGGGACATGATCGACTCCCTCCACGTCGGCGCCCGAGCAAGCTCTCAACGGAGCACGCACTCCGCGAACACCTGAGCGACGGCCATGCTCTCGGCAAAAACAGAATCGCGTTCCCGATCGGAAAGCTGTCTGCCAACCATATCGGACAATGTTTGGTGCTGCAAAGTAACGGTTCTCGGCGCCGATTCGACGCCTTCCGTCGTTACCGAAAGCCGACGCTCATCCTGGATAGCGATGTTCAAGGTTCCGGGCTTGCCGAGCAGTTGGCAAGCGATGCGGATACGATGAATGGCGGTGGGCCCTTCGGGCAGGCGCGTGATGCGCAGTCTCAAGGAGCCACGTGGATGCTTGACGATCCAATCGAAATCCACGCCCGGCTGGACCCGGCTCGTCTGGACTCGCCACTGCAAACGAGACGCCAACCAACCGACGATCTGCCACGCCTGAGTGACGGCGTGCGGTCCATGCTCGACGTGAATTTCCGTCACCGTTTCGAGGGCGCCTGGATTGCTTGCCGGGTCGAAGGCCTGCGTCAAGATCCGCCGCCAATATTTCAGCCGGCGCCAGTTGAGATCGGAAGCGACGCGCCAACATCCCTTGGCGCCGCCGCGCTCGAACTTGGTGAGCCAGGCTGCGGTCGCCGCAACGCCGCGATGGGGATTGGCCCATCCCAGGCTATCGTAAACGACCTGTTGCGCCGATTCTGCGAGATCGTAGAGCAGGGGCCCGGCCAACGGCGGCGGCAAGGGCGTCGCCCACCAGATGTTGATGGGCAGATCGCCGATCAACAGGCTGCGAACCACGAAGGGCAACCGATCCACCTCGGCGCCGGTCGCGCGCACCGTTACTTGCTCGGAGCAAGCGCGATGATTGCCGCCGGCCTGGCACCAGACGGTGACTTCGGCACTGGCCGGTTCATGATTGGGCGACTCGCCGATCAAGAGAAGAACTCGGGCAGGGTGGATGCCGACGATCCCCGGAATGTCGTTGCGAATCAGGGCGGCCTGTTCTTCTTTGCCGCAATAGATCACCAGATTGGACATCCGCGCCTTCACGGCGGGAAGCTGCCCGGCGCTTGAACCGTTTTGAGCTGCCGGGCCAGGACACGCTCCACCTCCTGCAAGGGCACGCATGCGGACCGCGAATCGGGGGGAACTTGCGTGGCAGTCGTCATAGCACCCTCCATCGGCGGCCATCCGCCTCGATGAGCCGATCGGCTTCCAACGGCCCCCAGGTGCCGGCGCGATACTCCGGCAAATAGCGTGCATGACTTTGGTCCCACGTTTCCAAAATGGGAGTGACAAATTGCCAGGCTGCTTCAACCGCGTCGCGGCGCATGAATAGCGTCGCGTCGCCCGCCATCACGTCCAGGATTAGTCGCTCGTAGGCTTCTGGTGACGTGGCTCCGAAGCCGGAACTGTAATTGAATTCCATCTTCACCGGATAGATTCGCACCTTCGGCCCGGGAAGCTTGGATGCCAGCCGCAAGGACAAGCCTTCTTCGGGCTGAATTTGGAGAGCCAGGACCGTAGGCTCGAGCGGCACGTCGGGTTGGGCGTTGAAGAGCACTTGCGGAACGTCCCGAAACTGGATGGCCACTTCGCTGACCCGCTTGGGCAATCGTTTGCCGGTGCGCAAGTAGAAGGGCACTCCCGCCCAACGCCAGTTGTCGATGAAAAGCCGAAGCGCGACGAAGGTCTCGGTGGTCGAATCGGCGGGCACCGGCTGCTTGCGTTCGGTGAAGAATTCCCGCACTTCATGGCGATAGCTGGGCACTTCGCGGCCGAAAACCTCTCCGGCAATGTATTGCGCACGCACGACTGACTTCTCGACATCGGCATGCGTCATGGGCCGCAGACAGCGCAGCACCCCCATTTTGGCGTCGCGCACCACGTCGGGGTCCAGCGACCACGGAGGTTCCATAGCTACCAGGCAGAGCACCTGCAACATGTGATTTTGCAGCATGTCGCGCAGGCGCGCCGACGTTTTCGTAGTAGCCGATGCGGCTGCCGGTGGGCTCGCCGGTCTTAAGATCGCGCTGAGTAAGGCCCTCTTCCTCGGAGACCGTGATTTGCACATGATCGATGTATTTTTGGTTCCAAAGCGGTTCGAATATGCTATTGGCGAAGCGAAGCACCAACAAGTTTTGGACCGTTTCCTTCCCCATGTAATGGTCGATGCGGTACGTCTGATTCTCTGCAAACGTTGAAGCGACCGCGCTCAGGACTTCGTCCGCACTGGGGAGATCGCGCCCGATAGGCTTTTCGACGATGACGCGCGTATAAGAGCGCGTCTCTTTCGGGTCGGTGACCATTCCCAGGTCCTTCAGGTGCTTGACGCACAACGGGGCAACCTGAGGCGGAACGGACAAGTAGTACACCCGGCTGGCTGGGATGCCAAACTGCGAATCGACCGCTTCGAGTTTGGATTTGAGGTCTTGATAGGCCCGGGCATCGCTAAAGCTGCCGGTTACATAGAAGATGCTCCGCGCGTAATCCGCCCAATGGCTTTCGTCGAGCGGCTGGCGCGAAAACCGCGTAATGCCTTCGCGAGCCCGCGCCGCAGCCATTCGGTCGGATCGCCGGTTTCCCCGCCCATGCCGAAGCCGACAATTGCGAAATTGGAGGGCAGCACGCCATCGACGTTTAGGTTGTAGACGGCAGGCAGCAGCTTGCGCAAGCCAGATCGCCGGCAGCGCGAAAAATGACGAGTATGCAAGGCTGAGGCAGTAGCGCTGCGCCGCACCCGCGCTTAGCGGATTCTCGAGAACCTTATCCATGTTGAGAATGGACTCCTTTCGCCAGATTGCCGCGCAACAGTTCGTCTGCCTAAGCTTTCTTCCAGAGCGCAATTGTTTCTGCACGGCGGCAACCACGCTTTCAGGGGTGAAGCCGAACTTCTTCTGCAGCTCCTTGAGCGGGGCCGATGCGCCGAATGTCGTCATTCCTACGACAGACCCCAGGCGGCCCGACGTAGCGGTGCCAGCCAAAGGTAGAGGCCTGTTCCACAGCGACGCGAGCCCGGACTTTGTTGGGGAGCACGCAGTCTTTGGTACTCGGGGTCTTGTTTATCGAAAACCTGCCAGCAGGGCATGCTGACGACGCGAACGCGGACGCCCTGTTTGGTCAATTCTTCGTAAGCGTTCACGCACAGCGACACTTCGCTGCCCGTCGCCAAAAGCAGGGCTTCGGGATCGCCACCCTTGGCCTCGGCAAGAACATAAGCCCCGCGTTGCACGCCTTCGGCCGATGCGTCGACGCGTACGATCGAGTGTGGGCAGCTGCCTGCTCAAAACCAACACGGCTGGCTCATGCCGCAGTTTCATGATGACCTTCCACGCTTCGACCACCTCATTGGCATCGGCGGGACGCAGCACCATCAGGCCTGGAACAGCTCGCAGCGACGCCAATTGTTCGACAGGTTGGTGCGTGGGCCCATCCTCACCCAAGCCGATCGAATCGTGCGTGAAGATGTCGATGACCGGAATCTCCATGATCGCGCCCAGGCGAATGGCCCCGCGCAGCGTAGTCGCTGAAGATCAGGAAGCCCGAGCCGTAGCCGCGCACCTTGGTCAATGCCATGCCGTTAAGAATGGCGTTCATGGCGTGTTCGCGAATGCCGAAGTGGAAATTGCGACCGGCATAGTTGTAGGCTTCGAAGTCGCCGGCTCCCTTGAACGTCAGGTGCGTCTTGGTTGAAGGCGCCAGATCGGCGGCGCCGCCAATGAGCCAAGGGACATTTTGGGCAAGCACGTTGAGCACTTTGGCCGAAGAGTCTCTGCTGGCCAGGCCTTTGGGATCGGCGGGGAACGTGGGCAAGTTCTTGTCCCAGCCAGCAGGCAATTCGCGTCTCTGGATTTGCTTGATTTGCTCCGCCAGCTCGGGATAGCGTTCGGCGTATTGCTTGAACTTTAGCCCCAGGCTTCGCTCAGCGTGTGGCCGCGTTTCCCGACGCCTTCCTGAAAACATTCGCGCACGCCTTTCGGGACCAGGAATTTGGCATCTTCGGGCCAGCCGTAGAATTGCTTCGTCTTGCGGATTTCTTCTTCGCCCAACGGCTCGCCGTGTGCGGCGCCTGTATCTTGCTTTGTTGCGGCACCCATAGCCGATATGACTGTCCACAATGATCAGGGTGGGGCGATCCGATGTGTTCTTGAAGACATTGAACGCGCGTTCCAGCGTCTGCAAGTCGTTGGCATCGCCTACGCGGGTAACATTCCAGCCGTAGCCGATAAAGCGAGTGGCCACATCCTCCGAAAAAGACCAAGACGTCGGCCCTTCGATGGTGATGTGGTTGTTGTCGTAAATCGAGACAGAGGTTGGACAACTTCAGGTGGCCGGCTAGCGAGGCCGCTTCGGACGCCACGCCTTCCATCATGCAACCGTCGCCGCAGATGCAGTAAACGCTGAAATCAAACATCTGGAAATCGGGGCGATTGTAGGTTGCTGCCAACCAATGGCTGGCTATGGCCATGCCGACGCTATTGGCGACACCTTGACCGAGCGGTCCGGTGGTGGTTTCGACGCCGCTGGTCATGCGGTATTCGGGATGGCCGGGACACTTGCTGTCGAGCTGACGGAATCGTTTGATGTCATCGAGCGTGACCGAGGGTTCGCCCTTCATCTCATATTTGCTGTTGACGGCCTTGACGCCTGTCAAATGCAGCAACGAATAGAGCAGCATGGACGCGTGACCGTTGGACAGCACGAACCGATCGCGGTCGAGCCAGATGGGATCGGCGGGGTCGAAACGCAGAAAACGTTGCCAAAGACAGTATGCGACCGGCGCAAGGGCCATGGGGGTGCCCGGGTGGCCTGAGTTGGCGGCCTGCACGGCATCCATGGCCAGCGTGCGGCATCGTGTTGATGCATAGTAGATCCAAGGCCGCTTGATTGCGTTCCGAGGTCATTGCGAATTCCCCTAGGCAGTTGATGCGAAATTGTCGCCTGCATGAATTCTACGAAGGCACGCCCCAGCCAGAGCGGAATCACGGCTCCTTGAAGCTCGGATTGGGCTTCGGCATCTTTTCGCCACGGATTCGCGCCACTTCGTTAGCATGCCTAGCATGGCCAACGCTCGCTGGTGATCGGCTCCAGCAAGGTTCTTTCGCTCGCCGGGATCATGACCTAAATCGAATAACTCCACTTTGTTATTCTCGTAGAATTCAATCAGCTTCCAGTCTCCCAGGCGCACCGCTCCTGCAGGCCCGCCGCCTTGATTGCTGTAGTGGGGGTAATGCCAGAACAGCGGGCGGTCCGTAAGAGATTTAGATGGGCGTTCACCGCGTAACAGCGGAACCAGGCTGACGCCATCGCGGTGCTGCTCGGGCATCAACTTGAGCCCTGCAGCTTCGAGCAGGGTCGGGAAAAAATCGGTGGTGATGACCGGCACGTCACTGCTTGAACCAGGCTTCACGATCCCAGGCCAGCGAATGATTAACGGCTCGCGAATTCCGCCTTCATAGAGCCAACCCTTGCCGGCGCGGAGCGGGGCGTTCGAAGTCGGCAATCCTTCTGCGGTCGATAAGCCCCCGTTATCGGAAGTGAAGACGATCAGCGTGTGATCCGTGAGGCCGAGTTGGTCCAGTTTGTTCAAAACGCTGCCGACCGAACGGTCCAGGTCCTCGACCATCGCGGCATAAACGGGGTGGTCCTGTACCTGGCGATCTTTGTTCTTCCCTTCTGGACGAAACTTGGCGGACTCCTGCACGGCTGGCAGGGAGGCGGCTTTTTTCTTGTATTTCTCTACTAGAGCGTCTGGCGCAAGCAGCGGAATGTGAGGGAGATTGTGAGGGAGATAAAGCAAGAAGGGTTTTGCTCGGTTCTTTTCCAGAAACTTCAGGGCGAACTGCGTCACGCGTTCGCCGCGATCGACCTGTCCGTTCCAGCCCCTGGTATCGGCCGATACAGCGTCATCGAAACCTTGTTTTTCCGGCCCAAAGCCTGCGCCGCCCAGGTGCCATTTCCCGGCCATGCCGGTTACATAACCGGCTGACTTGAACGCCTCGGCGAGGGTGACTTCATCGAGAGCCAGTTGATGAGCGTAGTCTGCAGGCAGAAGGCGGCCTTTGCGGCTGCCGCCGATGAAATCGGTGATGCCCGTGCGAGGCGGGTACTTGCCCGTCATCAAGGCGGCTCTTGTCGGTGAACAAACCGGGCAGGCAGCATATGCCTGGGTGAAGCGCATCCCCTGCCGGGCAAGTCGATCGAGGTTGGGCGTTTCATAAAAAGTGCTGCCATCGCAGCCTAAGTCGTGAGCTCCTAAATCATCGGCAAAGATGAAGACGACATTGAGCCGTTGTGCCTTAGCGGGTTGCTCGGCAGAGCTTGATCGCTGATTGCCAGGAGCAACACCAGGCACGACAGGAGTAATCGTGCAGAGCAGGGGAGGGATTGACGCATGTTGTTCATCATGATGATGCCCTATTGGTCATTTCTTCCCGGACCGCTGAAGCCCGGCCAAACCGACTCGAATGTCTTTGCTGTCGCCTGCTTTGACAATGGCTGCGTTGAGCCGTTCGAGAAGATTATATTCGACGGACGGATGCCACTTTTTCATGTTCTCGACGATGGCATTGCCCAAGATCTTGGCGGCCTGGCCGCCGATGCCGGGAAGGTGGTCGATGACCAAGTGGTCGTAGGCCGTGGTTGCACGGAGAACGCGCAGCGCAGAATCATGTCCGGCAACAGTTGCTTGGATGGTTCGAGCCGCGTGGTCAATTCGCAGGTTAACGTTAGGGAAATGCGCAGACGCGCTCGGACGCTGCCGCTGTAGAGCTTTACTCCGCGATCCCAGTTCTGTTGTTCGTACTCGACTTCAGCGGGCAGCGCTAGAATCACGTCAAAGGTGCTGCGGCCCGGCTCGAGCTGCTGCACATTTTGGACATTGAGGAGAAGCGACTGGGCTACATTTGGGGACCGAATGGCGACATGCTTCCAAATACCGTGATTCTTAGGCGTTTTGACGATCTTGGGTTTCGCGTCGAGCCCCTGACCTTCCCAGTGAATGTGGCCGGCCACTTCGATCGTGTGATTCCAATTTTCGCGTTTTTCATAGAGCGGGTTAGGGATTTGGGGAAGCAGCAGAGCCCGCAACGACGCTGCCAGGCTGGAGGCCGTCGATTCTTGAGCCGTGATTGCCTGGCTGGGCGCGAGTGACTGAATTGCCAGGATAAGGAGAATGAGCCGGTGCATGAAAGTACTCCTGGGTGAGGCGCAGTAGTTCATAGCAAGAGCAAGCCGGGAATGCCAATAGAGACCCTTGGATCGGCGCGGGGTCTGAATTCTCCACTCTGCATTTTTGAGGCTATAATGGCTGCACATTCGAATGGAGGACTAACAGATGACAACGTTTTCGCTTGAACCGATTGCGGTTCCTTTGGCCGGGATTCGACGGGTGGGATCCGGGTTGGGGACACCGGAGTGCACTTGGAAATAGTCCTCCGGGCATTTAGGAGAGGAACCACGCCCGAGGCGATAGTTTCGGCTTATGAGACCTTGAAGCTTCGTGACGTCTATGCGGTGCTGGCCTATTGCCTCGATCACGAGAAGGAAATGGACGACTACTTGCGGCAGTGTGGCGAGGAGGAAGAAGAGATTCGCCGAAAGATCGAGGCGGCTCAGCCACCGGATCCGAGGCTTCGGGAAGTTTTACTTGGGCGAGCAGGAGCCAGGGAGATCCACGGTGCTTCGCCTTCTAAGTGATGAGAATCTCCATGGTGACATCATCAAGGGACTTTTTCGGAGGTTGCCTTTTCTCGATCTGGCTCGAGTTTGGGAAGTAGGACTGGCAAATCGCCCGGATTCGGAGATTCTAGAATGGGCTGCAGCAGAATCACGAGTACTCGTAACCCACGATCGAAGGACGATGCCAAAGTTTGCATTTGAACGGGTCGAATCGGGCCTGCCGATGCCTGGAGCGTTCATTGTGAGCGATGCGATGGAGATCGGCCAGGCGGTTGATGAACGAGCTCTTGCCGCCCTCTGTCTTGAACCGGAGGAGTGCAAGGATCTCGTTAAATATTTCCCAATCTAGAATTTGGCAGATAGAGTCGCCTTCTAATGCCTCTCGCCCTCTTCATTCCCCTTCAGGCACTTCCTCCCGTCCCCGACCGCCGAATGATATCGCGGCGCGAATTTCTTCCACTCGATCCAGAAGACGCTTGAGATCGTCCGCCTGATCGGGGCTGACCTTGATGGTCTGGGAGTTCGAGGTAACGAAGACCAATACTCCGAAAGCCGTGCAAAAAAGCGCCACCACCAGGCCCACCAAGCACCAGAGCAATTGGTCCATCCACATGAAGAGAATGGACTTCTCGGCCAACCGCGTGGGCCGTGCGATCAAGACGCCAATCACCGGCATACACAGAACCAGCAAGTAGCTGTAAATCACCCAAAACTGTGCACGCCCCTCCGTGCCGCACAGGTCGGTCAGGATGTCACGTAACGGCTTGCGGAAACTGAGAATCACCAGGAGGGAAATAATCACCGTGGTCGCCAGCCCCAAGACGGAAGCGATCTCGTTTGGCTCCATGGCTTTTCTCTCCTTCTTGGCCAAGAATCAGTGGGGCAGCCGAAGTGTCCGCCAGGCGTTTGTGCTCTAAAAACTTTCCCTCATGATCCTCCGGACTAGATCTCCGTGCCAGGGTTTTTTCGCTGGGATTTTGGGGGACGGCCAGCATGCTAGCCGAGCGTGGGCTCTCTTGCATGCCGTGCTTGACAGTTGCCTTCTCGGCAGGGATAGTTACGATGTGCGGCCGCAAGGGCCGCTGCACTAGGAGAATTATCTCGCAATGGCAATCGAATCTGTTTCGCTAGATGTGGCAATTGTTTCGGATCCGGGAGTTCGTCAAGGTGAGCCTGTCTTGGCGGGAATGACGACGCCCGTGCGCGATCGCAGAATTGTGGAATCAAGGCATGGCCCCTGAAGAGATTCCCCTCCATTTACCGCACTTGCAGACCCAGCACGTTTTCGCGGCGCTTTACTATTACCTGAGTCATCGCCAGGAAATTGATGGCTTTATAGCCGCAAATCGAATCCCAGAACAATGGGCCGGTAAGCACTTCGATCCCGCTACTCGACAAACTAAATGACGCTCGGCTCATCCGCTCTTCGCATGTATTTGGACCAGGACGTGGATGTACTCCTGTCCTCGCTCTTGACTGCGCGTGGTTTCGACTGCTTGACTGCCCAGATTGCAGGACACCTCGGCTGGAGCGATGAGGGCGAACCTCGAGTTTGCCACACTGGAGGGGCGAGTTGTAATTACCCACAATCGAACGGATTTTGAGAGTCTTGCTGTTGCCTGGTGGGGGTTGAAAAAAGAGCATGCTGGAATCGTACTCGCAATCCGCCGAGCGAACACCTATGAGCTAGCCCGCCACATATTGCCGGTTCTAGGCCTTTACGACCAGCAATCTTGGAGGAATCAAGTACTTTATGCATAAGGCGGCCGTCGAGCGGATTCTAAGGCGCAACCTGCCCGAGCACAGAGAAAAAGGGCCCCGCACTCACATTGAAAACGAGTCGCGGCCCTATTGAGCCTTCACCGTCCCTTACTCAAATCCAAGTTGTAATCCGTGTGCTTGTCTGCCGTCACTTCGACCGTGAGCAGTGGCTTCCGTAGGTCGCTGTAACCCGGAGGAATCCGCGGCCCGCCTTTGGTGGTTGGCGGGGCGGGGTTGTTCTCGTCCGGCTGAGCCGCTTGGGGATCGCCGCGACCTGCACTGCGGCCGGCGATGAGAATGACGTGGTGCTTGCCGATGACGGCCCCCGGATGTTCGCCCGTCTGCATCTCATAATGCCCCTTGGCATCGGTAATCGCTGATCCGGAGAGCAGGCCGGACACCCCATCCGGAACGAATTCCACCATAACGCCGGCGAGCGGCGTGCCGTCGACCTTAACGGTCCCTTGCACATCATTGTTCATGGGCGGTGGGGCTGTGCCGCATCCTGCACAAGTGAGGAGAGTGATTAAACCCACGGATGCCAGACGCCTACGTTTTTGGATCTCGATCATGGCTCTTATTCCTTTAGCTCCAAGAACAGTAAGGGTGCGGCTCGAATGCATCGAGCCACACCCGAGATTACGGATCGAGGTGAACTTGAACTCGATCCGCCTAATTGATTTGGCTCGAATTGATCACCTCGCCGCCCGCGCGCGTCGTCGAGCGCTTGCAGTGTGGCCAGGGGAATCGAGTTGGCGAGGAAGTGCACCGAGCCATCGGCGAAGCAGAAGTTCGGCGCCGCCTACATGCTGGCTGCCGAAGGTGGAATACGCGCTGATCTTGGTAGACAAAGCCGCTGTCGGAGGTAATGCCCGCGCTGGTGAACGACCAATTGAGCGGCATCTGGGCGCCATAAAGGAAGTCATAGCCCGGGTAGTAGTTGGCCCAGGCCCAGCCGCTGTGTTGCTCGATGACGTTGACGCCCGTGTAAACCAGATCGAAGTTCGGATCGACGCGATCGCGTTCGCCAAACGCGATGGTGTTGCTCGAACCGTCGGTGATGCTGGCTGATGCTGACCGAGCTGTTGATGTAGAAAATGCCGTCTTGGGTCATGCCCGTGCCCGTGGGATTGCTGCTGGTATCGAACGTGTAGAACGAGCGGATGCCGGCGCAACCGCCATAAGTATTGGCCCCGAATAGATAGGTCAGTCCCTTGTCGACGCCGGAGGTGCCCACGTAGGTGGTCTGCGTCGGCGCTGTATCGCTTGGGCAAAGGAACGTCTTGATGATCGTGCTGCCGACTGGAGACGGGTTGGTCGCGGTTGCGCAGTTGACGTATTCGCTGTCGTTGCCGGTGTTGCCATTGACGCTAATGGGGCCGACGAAATTCAACTGGCTGTAAACGTTATTTTGTTCGATATAGGGCAGCAGTGCTTCGAAAAGGGAGAACGATTGGCCGGCAACCAAAGGAGGCGGCGAACTCTGGCCGCCGCTCAGATTGGTAATCACGGCGGGCACATTCACTCCGGGCGGAAACTTGCCGACGCTCGAATGATAATTGTGCGTCGCCAAACCTAGCTGCTTAAGATTGTTGGAGCAGCTCATGCGCGAGCTGCCGCCTCGCGAACTTTTTGCACGGCCGGCAAAAGCAGGCCCACGAGGACAGCGATGATGGCAATGACGACGAGCAACTCGATGAGCGTGAACCCCGTGCGCCTTGCCCTTGCAAGCTTCTCTAAAGGTGCGGTAAACATGCGGACAATCTCCTTGGACGTGAAACGAAAAAAAACGATTGCGAAGCCGGAAAAACGGAACCCGACAGGTCCCGAATTCCATGAGAGGGAATAATCTAGAAGTGGCCGATGACGTATCGATGAGCCGAATGTGAATTACCGGTGAAGGGAAAGTCGACGATGGAAACCTTTGACCTGATCGTGATTGGTTCAGGCCCGGCCGGCGAAAAAGGAGCGGCCCGGGCCGCCTATTTCGGCAAAAAGGTCGCCCTCGTCGAAAAGCAGCCGGTGCTCGGCGGGGCCGCCGCCAACACCGGAACGCTGCCTTTGAAGACCCTGCGCGAAACGGCTCTCTTCCTTTCGGGGTTCAAACAGCGGCAGCTGTTCGGCCTCGATTTTCGGGGCTTGAAGGACAAAGTTCTCATCAGCGATTTTCTGGCCCACGAGCGGACGGTTAAAGATACCGAACGGGCCCGGATCTTCGAAAATCTCAGAAGGCACCACATCACCATTTATTCAGGAACCGCCTCGTTCGTCGATCCACAAACCATAGCCGTGCGGCCCGAGCACTGTCCCGAAACGCTCCTCCGGGCCGAGAAGACTTTGATCGCGACGGGGTCCTATCCCTTTCGACCCAAGGAGCTGCCGTTTTACGATCCGCGCATCTGCGATTCCGACACGATTCTGATGCTTCATGAGATTCCCGACAAAATGTTGGTTGTGGGTGGCGGCGTCATTGGCTGCGAATATGCCTGCATGTTTGCAGCCCTGGGCGTCCAGGTCATACTGGTTGAAAAGCGTGCCGGCATCCTCAATTTCATGGATCAGGACATCGTTGCCGCCTTGCAAAATCGCATGGAAATGATGGGCATCCAATTTCATTTCAACGATGGCGTGGCAGCCATCGACTGCGGCGAGGTCATGAAGGTCCATCTGCAGGCGGGAACGATTCTCGAAATCGACAACCTCCTCATCTCGTCGGGACGGTGCGGCAATATTGCTGGATTGGACCTGGACAAGGTCGGCGTCGTCTCATCCGACCGTGGAATCATTAAGGTGAACGAGTGGTACCAGACCACGCAGCCCAATATCTACGCCGCGGGAGATGTGGTTGGCAGCCCGGCATTGGCCTCGACGTCGATGGAGCAGGGCAGGGCGGCCGTCGTCCATGCCTGCCAGTTGCAGAACCAGGCGAGCACCGAGTCGATCATGCCCACGGGCATTTACACGATTCCTGAATGCTCCATGGCCGGCGAATCCGAAGAATCGCTCAAGAAAAAAAAGATCCCGTATGTCGTCGGCAAGTCGCTCTACGTGAAGAATGCCCGCGGACAGATCGTTGGCGATCACTCTGGCTTTTTGAAACTGCTGTTCAGCGCGGATGAGATGAATCTGGTGGGGGTGCACGTACTCGGCGAGCAGGCCTCGGAGATCATTCACATCGGCCTCACCGCTCTAATGCTCAAGGCGAACGTCCACCTATTTCTGGACACTTGCTACAACTATCCGACGCTGTCGGAAATGTATAAATACGCCGCCTATGAGGCGCTCGGCCGCAAGAGTCGCGGAGAGATTGAGGGGGCCGTTGCCGCGTCGAGTTGACTCCGGCTGAATCCGGCAGGCGTTTGCCGGAGTTGGAATGCAATAAGATAAATTGAGCTAAGGAGTTAAGTTCGTCAAAAGTCAACTCCGGCACTCCGGCGGGGGTCCCGAGCAGGCATTTGGCATCGGCTCTACTTGCCCTTGTTTTGCCCTGCCTCTTCTTCCTCGATCTTCATGGCCAAACCCATTTCTTCCAGGAGGGCATCTCCCGCCGGCATCGGGCTGGCGTTCGGATCGAGACAGAAGAGGTCCCATCCTTCCGTCTTGTAGCCTTTTTGTCGCACGTACCAGCGGTCGCGCTCATCTCTCGACAAAGGGAAGAGCGCAAGCAACGGGCTTATAGCGATATTTGTCCCCTTCGGCCGCGCCGATCTTGTGCAACACGCAGCCCTGATTGAAGAAGACGCACCAGCCATCCTGGATGCGCAGGAGCGGCAAGCCGGCCCGCGTGCGCTCGCTCAAGTAGCCCTTTTTTGCGATCGTCTTTTGGGCTTCGGGGCGCAGTTCAGGCAAAATCTTTTCCAGGTTGGCGTCAATGCGCTTCTTTCTCTTCGGGATAGACAGGCGGTCGGCCGGTTTGACAGCAGATGCCGTCACACCCACGGCCGTAGATGCATTCGTATTTGGCCTGCTCGATGTTGAGCACCGGGAGGCTGCCTACCATGGCCAATCCTTTCGCTGCACGGAGGTTTTATTGGGACTACGGGCATTCCGACATGACCTAGCCATCATACAGACACGGGAGCGGCGGTGGTAAGGGGGGCATGTCCGCCTCGTGCCAGGGCGCGGAGCACCAGGTCCACAGTGAATTGTGCGTGCGTGAGGCCAGCCGAGGTCAAGCCGCCGGAAAGTCCTGCTAGCGGACTGAAATCGGGGTTGGGATTCACCTCGAGGATATAGGGCTTGCCATTGGGCTTTACGCGAAAGTCAACGCGTGCGTAATCGCGGCAGCCGAGAAGCAAAAACGCTTCGCGGGCCAGGTTTTCGACGCGTTCCTTGAGCCGAGGGCTGACGCGGGCCGGGTAATCCGGCGGCGTGGATTCGTAATCGCGGGTCCCCGGGGCCCACTTGGCATCGTAGGTGACAATCGGCCAGAAGAGCGGATCTTTATCGATAAAGCGGATCTCGGAAATCGGCAAAACCTGCAGATCAGGATTCTCGATCACCCCCACGTTGAATTCGCGTCCGGGCACGAATTGTTCGACCAACACCGGCACTCCATAATTCTTGATCAATAGCTCGATGCGGGCATTCAGGCGATCTAGATCGTCCACCACGCTGCCCTGATCGAGTCCAATGCTGGCATCTTGGCCTGCAGGTTTGACGATGACCGGCCAAGGAATGGGACAGCTCAAGACCGGTCCTTTTTCGACGGCGAAGAAATCTGCCGTTGGCAGACCCGGCGCCTTGCAACAGCGTTTTGGCGATGTGCTTGGTGCGCGACAGGCACAAGCACTGCGAAGGCGAGCCGGTGAACGGAATCCGCAGCCACTCCAGCAAGCCCGCCACCACTGCCTCGTTGCCGGCCTGATCCGCGGTGCCTTCGAACAAATTGAAGACAACGTCGGGCTTTTTCTTTTCAAGCGCAGCCGTCATTCGCGCCGGATCGTGACTGGCCGCCAACCGGCTTACGTTGAAGCCGGCTGCCGCCAGAGTCTTCTCGACCTCATCGACGGTGAAGAAGATCTCCTGCTCGGATTCGGCATCGGGATGACTCAGGGCCAAGACCGGTTCGTTGTAAAGGATGAGGACGCGAGTCGGTTTCATAGGAAGCGTATCCATGGTGGGAGTGAGAAAGTCAGGGCCTCAACCGGCGAGTGATTCACGATCATCGCACCTTGGGGACAGCTGATTGCGGCGGCAGGCGGCGGCGAAAATGCGGCCGATGAGCTGAGCATAGCTCCAGTTCATTCCTTGGGCCAAAAGCACCAAATCGCTCGACTCGGGATTGATGCCGGGCAGCGGATTCAGTTCCAGGAAATAGGGAACGCCTTTTCGCAGGCGGAAATCGATCCGGGCCACGTCCCGGCAGCCAAGGACTTGGTAGATCTTCAAAGCCGCTTGCTTGACCGCCGCCCGATCCGCAGAATCCAATTCGGCGGGGCATTCGTAGCGAACGAGCCGTCGCCAATCGCGTTTGATCTCCAGGCTGTAGACGAAACGTTCGGTTGGTTCGGTGGGCAAAACCCGCATGATGCCGACGATGTCGGGCTTTTCGTTGCCGATGATGCCAACCGTCAATTCGTCGCCGGCAATAAACTCTTCGACCAGAATCGGCTGCGTATAATCGCGAGCCAGGTCCCGCGCCACCTTGATCAATTCTTCAGGCGTGTCCACCAGGCAGCGTTTGGTGATGCCTTTGCTCGATCCCTCCCAGGCGGGCTTGAGGATGGCCGGATAGCAATCGAGAGGAAACCCGGCGACCAAGGTCAAATCCGCTTCGCTTGTGATAACCAGCCCCCGTGGGACCGTTATGCCATACGACGTCGCAAGCCGGCGAGCGCAATCCTTGTCGAGGGTGGTTGACAGCGTGAGCGGGTCGGAGCCTGAATAAGGAATGTTCAGCATTTCGCACAATGCCGGGACGCGAGCTTCGCGCGAGCGGCCGATGCCATGGCCCTCGGCGAAATTGAAAACAAAGTCGGGAGGGTTCGCAATCAGGGCCTCGACAAGCGGTTTGCCGTCGCCCAATTCGGTTACCTCGTGCCCCAAGTCGCGGAGCACTTGAGCAACCGCCTTGATCGTAACGGGACTGTCGAATTCTTCCTGATCGTCGTCGGGAGCGCCCGGACGGGACGTTCCCGACGACCTCAGGTCAAAAGTGATGCCGATCCTCATCCGTGGCAGCCTTCACCGTTGGCCAGTACAGGCGTCAGCTCGGACGCATAACCGTTGACGTCCGCGTCGCCGTCGGAATCGTGGCGCGGACGCATGCCATTGAGGCCGTGCGGCACGTGAAAAACGGAGGGAGGATCGTCCTCGCCGCCGCCACATTCGGTTTCATCGGCCGAAACCGGGTTGGTGAGAACGTTCAGTTCGCGGCGAGCCATGCGTTCGGTGTTCTCCGGGATCAACGCGGATTGAGATCCTTCGAGCAACGCACTGACTCCACGCGACACAGTCGGCTTAATGGTCGGCGCCTTGTCCTCGGCTTGATAGCGAATCAACATGCCTTCGAAATTGCGGAGGACAACGGCATCGTCCGAAGCCGAGACCAAGTAGTTCGGCATGAGCGGAATCTTGCCGCCGCCATGCGGGCTGTCGACGACGTAGGTCGGGATGCCCAGGCCGGACATGTGGCCGCGCAACCCTTCCATGATCTCGAGCCCCTTCCAGATCGACGTGCGAAAATGCCCCGCGCCGATCACCGGATCGCAATGGAAGATGTAATAGGGCCGCACCTTGATTCGCAAAAGCGCTCGCATCAAGTTGCGCATCGTCTCCAGAGAATCGTTGACTCCCTTGAGAAGCACCGTGTGATTGTTGACCGGCATGCCGGCCTTGAGCAGGGCCAGGCAAACGCGGGCGGCTTCCGGCGTGATCTCGCGCGGGTGATTGAAATGGGTCTGTATCCAGACCTTTTCGGCCGATGCCAATAATTCGATCAACTCCGGATCGTAGAGCTTCTGCGGCAGCGTCACCGGTACCCGTGTGCCGATGCGAATCACATCCACGTGCTTGATCGCTTTGAGGTTGTCGAGGAAAAACTTGAGCTTCACCGTCGGCAACGAAAGCGGATCCCCGCCTGAGACGATCACGTCGCGGATCTCGGAATGCTCGCGGACGTATTCGATCATGCGCTCGTCGTTGCGGCTGATGGCGTCCCAGCCGCCGCGCACCATGGTAGCCCGCTTGCGCGTGCAAAACCGGCAATACATGGTGCAGACGTGAGTCGTGACCAATAAGGCGCGGTCGGGATAACGATGCGTCAAACCCGGAACCGGGGCATCCTTGTCCTCTTCGAGAGGATCTTCGAGTTCGTACCCGGACGGATTTTGCAGCTCGAGCGGCGACGACACCGATTGCAGGCGAATGGGATCGTCGGGATCGTTCGGGTCGATGAGCGAGAAGTAGTAAGGCGGAATCGCCAGTTTGTACTGGCCCTCCAAAGAGCCGATGGCGACCAGCTCTTCGGGAGTGAAAGTGAGAAGATCGCGTAATTGCCGGACCGACCGGATGGCGTTTTGCGATTGCCAACGCCAATCGTTCCACTGGTGATCGGGAACGTCGCGCCACTGAAGATGGCGTTTCGGCTTACCGGGAGGCTCTTCTTCCTCGGTGCCGCAAGCGGGCTGGGGGACTGATTTGGACTCGAGCCCGGCGCGCTCTTCAGATTCGATCATCGCCTCGCGTACCTCCAACAAGACAGGGATATCACGCAAGCGTTACAATTTGCACCTTATTCAGTAGCAAATATGGTGCCAGCTGTAACTGCCTTGCACGCAGTTAAGTGAGGATGCTACCGTGAAGTTCCCAAAATACAAGGCCTACCACCATCAATTTGGTCTATTTTCGCGCTTTTTTATTGGCAGCTTTCCCAGCTTCACAAGACGATCGCCATTTGCGGCTCCCATCGAAAACATTTACACTGGCCCGCATGAGTAATTCACCTGACACTTCGCGTCCGAGTCTGCTTCGCGCTTTGGGACCTCTGACTGCCACAGCGATGGTCGTCGGCACCGTCATTGGTTCGGGCGTTTTCAAGAAGCCCCAAGTCGTTGCCCAACATGTTCCCTATTCAGGTTTGGCCGCCCTTGTCTGGATCCTGGGGGGCGCCTTGGCACTGTTCGGCGGCCTGGCGCTGGCGGAAATCGCCGTGCTTTATCCGCGCCGGCGGCAACTATGTCTTCCTTCGCGAAGGCTATGGCAGATTGGCCGGCTTTCTCTGGGGCTGGGTCGAATTCTGGATCATTCGTTCCGCCTCCATTGCGGCCTTGGCCATCATCCTGGCTGAATCGCTGGCCGACATTTTGCGAAACCCCGCGTTTCAAGAATCCACCGGCCTCAACCTCGGCACCGAGCCCTTGGCTTTCTGGGGCAGATGTTGGCTCACCATTGCCGTGATTCTCGGCCTGGGGGCTATCAACACGCTAGGCGTCAAGTTGGGGGGGCTTTTACAGCTTTTTATCACCATCATCAAGATCGTTTCGCTTCTCCTGATTGCCACCCTGCCGTTTTTCGCCGCATCCTTGCGTCCCGACCAGCCAGTTCCGAAACCAGAGACCGCAAATCTCTTGCCCGTTTTGCCGAGTTGGGGCCTTTTCAGCCTGAGCAGTGTTGGCGCTGCCCTCGTCGGTGTGATCTGGGCCTACCATGGTTGGATGAACGTTGCTCCAATCGCCGAGGAGATCCGCAGTCCGCAACGGAACATCCCCATCGCCCTTTTGGGCGGCATCCTCATCATCATCACGCTCTATCTTTCGGCTAACGTAGGCTATTACCTCATCATTCCGGAAAACGAGATGGCGAACATTCGCAACACCACCGTCGTTTCGGAATTCTGTTCTCGTCTGCTCGGGCCGATTGGCGCTGCTGCTGCCTCGGCCGCGGTAATGTGCTCGGTGTTCGGCGCTTTAAACGGCAATCTTATGGTGGGGCCGCGGCTTCTCTATGCGATGGGCGCCGACGGACTGGCGCCGCGGGCTTTGGCGGAAGTTCATCCGCGTTTTCGGACGCCCGTGGTGGCCATCATGGTCTTGGCGACCTGGTCGGCCACGCTAGTGCTGGCTGGCGCCATCTTAACCGCCAATCGCCTACCTACATTTGAGATCGCTGGGCGAACGATTGACGTGAATGTCCCCAAGGAAAAGACCCTGTTCGATGTGATGACCGATTTCGCGATGTTCGGCGCGTGTCTCGTTCGAGACGCTGGCCATCTCGACGATTTTCGCGTTCCGCAGGCGTTTCCCTGATGCACCGAGGCCCTATCGATGCATTGGTTATCCGGTGACGCCGATCCTTTATATCTGCATCATGTCGTTGGTCCTGACCAACATGTTCGTAACGCAACGAACGGAAGCCCTGGTCGGCGTGGGCTTCATCGCCTTGGGGGCGGCCGTGTTTCCGTTCATTCGGAAACCGAAGCCGGCGCCCGCGTAAGCGGACGTCCTTTTCGTTTAACCCGGAGCCAACGGCGACGGTTGACGTCAAGTCATTCGTGTCGTGCTGCAAGTTTCGGCGTGAGGCGCTGTCAGCCGTCGCCGTTGGCTCCGGGTTAAACGAAAAGAGCTTCGCCCTGGAGAGGAAAAACAAGAGCGTGAGACAGGAGATGGAACTCTCCCTACTCACGCTCAACGTTTATCGAACTGCCTACTGGCTCCTACAAACACCTCATAAACGTAACCAAATCAGACTTCTCCTCCTTGGTCAGCTTCGTGCCAAGGATCAAGTTGAAGAATTCGACCGTGTCATCGAGCGTCAACAGCCTGCCGTCGTGCATATAAGGAGGCGAATCCTTGATGCCGCGAAGTGGGAACGTCTTGATGGGTCCGTCGCCGTATTCCATGAGGCCGTTGGCCATGTGAGGCTTGAAGAATCGCTCGATCTTCAAGTTGTGCATCAGATTATCAGTGTAATACGGCGCCGGGTGGCAGATGGCGCATTGAGCCTTGCCGGCAAATAGCTTCTCGCCACGCAATTCGGCTTCGGTCGCCAGACTCGGATCGAGCTTGCCCAGAATGGTCAACTTGGGCGCCGGCGGGAAATCGAGAATCTCTTGGACTTCCGCCATGAAGTGAACCTGACTGCCGCGTTCCAGGACGTTCACACCCTTTTTGGTGGCGATGACCGGGTCGCCGTCGAAATAGGCGGCGCGCTGTTCGAACTGCGTAAAGTCTTCAACCGTCTTGAGGGCTCGCTGCGAGCCAAACAGTCGCTGGATGTTGACCCCGCGCAGCGAGGTGGTTTCGATGCGGTGACGAAATTGCTGCGGGCGCATATCGCCGACCAGATGCGTGGCGCCGTTAGTATGCCCGTTCACATGACAATCGAAACAGGCCACGCCCCGGCTTGCCTTGATGGTTCTTCGATCGCCCGTCTGATTGAATTGCTGCTGAGGAAAGGGGGTAACCAACAGGCGGAAGCCCTCGAGCTGTTTGGGATTGAGAATGCCGTCGAATATCTCGAAGTAGTTTTCGATGGTGACAAGCTTGCCTTTGGATACATCGCCTAGGTCGGTGCGCGTTGTCAGATAGATCGGTGGAGGAAACTCGGGCATAAAGTGTTCGGGAATATCGAAATCGACGTCGAAACGCGACAGATCGCGCTCTTCCTGTTTCTTGATTTCGTCAATTTGGACCTTGGGAAAGACCATGCCGCCTTCTTCATGGAAAGGGTGGGGCAGCGGCAGGAAACCTTGAGGAAAAACTCCGCGTTGGAGGATTTCCGCCGGGCTTAAGCCGGCGAGTGATTCCCAGGTGACACCGGCGGGAAGTTTGACACGCACGCCTTCTTGGAGAGTTTTGCCCCGAGACATGGTGCTCCCGGTCGCAGGCCGGTTGGCAAGGTCGTAGCGTTCTTCGAGCAAAGCCATGTGCCGGGCCATGACGCCGGCCTTGCCATCGCTCATACGTTTTAGCGTTGCCGCAAAATTCTGGTCGATCACCGGCATATAGCTGGTCTTCGTCTGATCGTCGGCTCGCACTGTCTTGGTTAGCTGTTGGCCGAGGAAGAGCGTGAATGCCGCGGCGCCGATCATGGCCGCCAGAGTGCCACGGGTGGCGAATCGCCTGCGCATGGGGTTGTCCTCCTTCAGGGAATGGAGCATTCCCGTTCGCGGTGCGAGCGGGTTCCAAGGTCCGTTGCTGCAAATCACATGCTATGAAATGGAAATTTGGGTAGCGGCGCTTTTCCGCCGCTTTGTTTTCTTGGCCCGGGGTGAAAAACAAAAGCGGCGGAAAAGCGCCGCAATCCGAAAAAGCCAAAGCAATCCTTAAGGCGATCGGCATGAATTGGCTTCCCCAAAGTAGACCTCACGCTCCGCGTGAGGCGTTCCTCACGCGGAGCGTAAGGTCTATTTTTTTCTGCCGCTCGCCTAACGCCGTTGCATACCTGTGATAAAGACTTTCAGGCAGGAATCCCAACTGTCAGGGATAAAGTCCGCGTTTGAGCTTCTCCGTCGCCACTTTGCGCACGCCCAGGCTCAGAGCCGCCATGCGCATTGAGAGTTTGCGTTCTCGCGCTAGAGCACGGACGCGATAAAACGCCTTCAACATCAATTCTTCGAGCTTTTGGTTCACTTGCTCTTCGCTCCAGAAAAACTGCTGCATATCCTGCACCCACTCGAAATAGGACACCGTTACACCGCCCGCGTTGCAAAGCACGTCCGGAATGATGAAGATGTCGCTGTTCGCCAGGATGGCGTCCGCCTCCGGCGTGGTCGGGCCGTTAGCGCCTCGGCCAGAATTTGGCACTTGAGGCTGGCGGCATTCTTGTGCGTGATGACGCGCTCTAGGGCCGCCGGAACGAGAATCGTGCACGGCAGCGTGAGCAAGGCGTCGCTGTCCAGTTTTTCCGCCTTAGGGAACTCGGATAGCAGCCGGCCCTCGCTGACATGTTGGTTCAGTGCGGCAATGTCGAGCCCTTGAGGATTGTGGATGGCTCCATAACGATCGGAGACGGCGATCACCTTGAGGCCTCGCCGCTCCATCTCCAAGCAGACCACCGATCCCACGTTGCCGAAGCCCTGCACCACCGCCGTGGATTCCGCAGGCTTCAAGTTCTTTTCTTTCATCGCTTCCGCAATGCAATAGGCGACGCCACGCCCGGTGGCTTCGCGCCGGCCGATGCAGCCGCCCAGCTCGATAGGCTTCCCCGTCACGATTTCCGGGCAGGCGTAACCGACGTGCATGCTGTAGGTGTCGAAGATCCAGGCCATGGTCTGTTCGTCGGTGCCCAAGTCGGGAGCCATGACGTCCTGGCGCGGACCGATGATCGTCAAGATTTCCTCGGTGAAGCGCCGGGTCAGCCGTTCCAGCTCGCCCTTCGTCATGCTTGCCGGATCGCAGTCGATGCCGCCTTTGGCGCCGCCAAAGGGCAAATTCATGATCCCGCATTTCCACGACATCCACATGGCCAGGGCGGCCACTTCGCCCATGTCGACGCTCGGATGAAAGCGTAAGCCGCCCTTGGACGGCCCGCTCGTGAGGCTATGCTGCACGCGGTAGCCGATGAAATTGACGGTTCGGCCATCGTTGTCCATGCGGATGGGAATGCTGACCACCATCGCGCGTTTCGGTCGGCTCAATCTTTCGAGGACGCCTCGGTCCAGGTCCAGATGCTCTGCCACCATCTCGAGCTGTTTGCAGGCCATCTGAAAAGTGGCCGAGTTTTCGTAGACCGGAGTGGGCCGCCGGAAACGGTCGCCTACGCTATTCACTTTGGGAGCGGTTGCGGTCACAGGAATCCTCCTGATGTTCGTGAAGGACGGGGTCGGAGAGTGTTGCTAGCATAGCGGCAGAGTCGCCAGCGTGAAGTCGAACCTGCTGCAGCGCGGGCTGAAGAATCGATGGCAAAAAGATGTATGGCAAAAAAATAATTCCGTTCTCTTATCTTTTTGCCATACATCTTTTTGCCATTAGTGCCTTTCTATTCCAAGTTTGACGCTATGAAAAAACTAATCATTGGCTGCGGCTATTTGGGTCGGCGCTTGGCTGAGCGCTGGAGTGCTCAGGGCGACGAGGTGTTTGCCGTCACGCGGAAACTCGAACGAGCGGCCGAGTTTGCGCGCTTAGGTTGGCAACCGATTTTGTGCGACTTAACGGAGCCTCAAAGCGTTATTTTTCCTTCGGTCGACGTGATTGTTTACGCGGTG
Source organism: uncultured Gemmataceae bacterium (assembly GCA_963748025.1). Taxonomy (GTDB): domain Bacteria; phylum Planctomycetota; class Planctomycetia; order Gemmatales; family Gemmataceae; genus CAVVHZ01. Next base: position 5,923 of record CAVVHZ010000007.1, on the reverse strand, counting down.
GGCTTCGACCGTGCCAGCGGCCGCAGTATGTACGAGGTTTATGTAACCGGCCTCGCTCACGTGCTGGAGAAGCTGCCGCCGGGTGGACCTTTCGTTTATGTAAGCAGTTCGAGCGTTTACGGCCAAACCGGTGGTGAAGAAGTCGACGAAGAAGCCGCAACGGCGCCGCAAGAAACTTCGGGCCAAGTGGTTCTTGAAGCGGAAGGGATGTTACGCGAGCGTCGTCCGGAGGCGATCATCCTGCGTTTTGCCGGGATTTACGGCCCTGGCCGGCTGCTTCGCGAACAAGCCCTGCGGGCCGGCCAGCCCATCGTGGCTTCTGCCGATCGCTGGCTCAATTTGATCCAGGTCGATGACGGCGTGCAGGTCATCCTGGCAGCGGAAGCTCGGGGCCAGCCGGGCCGCATCTATAACGTGGCCGATGACGAGCCAGTCCGTCGCCTCGCTTTCTACGAGCTGCTCGCCGAATTGCTTGAGGCGCCGGCGCCATGCTTCGAGCGCCCCGCGGGCGATGTGCTGCTGCCTCACGAGCAAGCCCATCGGCGTGTGAGCAACAAGCGGATGCGGAGCGAATTGGGGGTCAAGCTGGCTTATCCCAGTTATCGGGAGGGGTTGATTGCAAGTGTCGGAAAAAGTAACTAACTCGAAAGGCGAGCGTCGAGGCGTTAGCCCGACGAGTCTTGCCCCAAGACGAATCGTTGCCCAACAAACACACGTTTCACTGGAGTCTTTGCGGTGTGGACTAAAGTCCACACTCCAACTGCATATGCCGGCCGTTGGATTAGGCAGTGGCCCGGGAGTGTGGACTTTAGTCCACACCGCCAACGCGGATCAATTCGCCATAATCGGCCGCAATTGGCGAGCGTCGAGGCGTTAGTTCGACGAATCGTCCACAAAACAGGCGACATTTGTGCGTAGAAGACTCGTCGGGCTTACGCCTCGACGCTCGCCAGGGTAGAAGTTACCCCTTCGCGTTGAGCTGCACGCCCGGGTCATCTGCTACGTTGACCCAGATATGGACGTGCGGTTGCCCGCGGAAATACCAGACGAATGAGGGGCCTTCCAGGCGCCAGTTGTCCCATTCGCCGTCGTCGCCGATGTCGCCTTCGCGGTAGAAGGCCAGGCTGCAGCTGCTCCAGGCCGCCTTGGCGCATCAAGCAAGCCAGCACTTCGTCTTGGTCCGCCTTGCGATAGGGCTCGATGAGCGACATGAGCACTTTTTGCATGTTGTCGCGTTGATCGCGCGTCAGTTCGGAAACGGGGATGCCCGGGAACTTTCCGGTGGGGCCGCGGAAAGCGACCGCTGCTTCCGCGGGCCGATGAGCCACCAGGGCCTGCTGCTGCTGTTTGCCGCTGAGCATTTCGTAAACGTGGTTAGCCTGCACGGCTTGGTGCCAGAAAACGTTGTCGGGATGGTGCACTTTTTCGTTGAAGCCGCTGGCGGCATGTCCATGGAAAATCGGCCCGCCCAAGGCGACATGGGCTTCGCTGTTGCCGTCGGCTCGAATGGTCATGTGCCGCCCGGTCATCACATATTCGAATTGGTTGGTTCCCGGTTGGCCGAAGATCGCAAAGCTTTGGCTGGCGCCCCAAGGCTTGCCTTCCGTATCGTCTTTGAGCTGCTTGAACAGCCTGGCATGCCAATCCGGATTGAAGATGCCTTTGAAAATCTCGAGAGCCAGCTCGCGCTGCTCGGGCTTTAGGAATTCGCTGTCGATGGTGGGCTTGGTGATTTGCCAGTTGTTGGAAACATGCGTGCGCAGGAGTCCCCGAGCATCTTGGTGATTCCAGTCGAAGCAGACTTCCTTCTTCTGCGCGTCGGTCAGGGTGTCGTAAAGCGCTTTGACCGCGGTTTCGGGAGTGCGGACCGCTTGGCGGGCCCCCCAAGGCCCGCGCGGTTGCAAACCCGGGAAGGGTGGTGCTTGCCGCCACAGCGGCCAGCGTGGTGGCGCCCTGCAAAAAGGTGCGGCGGTCGACGCCGGCTTGCTCCGTGCAATCCGGGCATGGTCGGTTGGCGGGGGACTTCATGGTCGGCACTCCCTTTCTGAAATGGATGGAGAGTAAAACGTCAGCGTTGATAGGCCCGATGGCAAGTTTCGCAGTGGGGATACATGGTGCGTAATGTTTGGTGAGCTTTGGTTAGATTTTGCTGGCTCTCTTGGGCCGCTCCCAAGGCTACGTCGCGGACCGCAAATGCCATTTTGCGCAGCGCGGCTCATTCTTGAGGAAGGCGACCACATTGGCCTCCTCGGCCAAGGTGAGGGCCAGGGCTTCGAAGTCTTTTGCCTTGTCGGCAGACTTCGCGTCGGCATAGCCGCCGTCGAGCAAGAGCATCCAGGCGCAGTCGAGCCCGAGGGTTTGAAATCAGTCCACGAAAGCTTTTCCTTGGGCAGAGACTGAATCAGCGACGGGAGCGCCGAGCCGGCGGCAGCCAACTTCAATCGAGTTCGCGCAAGTCTTTGGCGCGAGCCGCGCTCACGAAGGCGTTACACTCCGCCAGGAATTTATCGGCCTGAGGATTGGCCTTGGCGCCGGCACGACGGGCCAGAAAGGTGGCGAGCACGACTGCGGTCTGCGCGGTTTTGGCAGCCGACGCGAGGTCATTATCGTCGCACCAGCTCTTGACCTGATCCAAGTTCATGCTGAATACGCGAGCCAGTGCCTCCGGCGGGGCGACGGGAGCAAACGCGGCGCTGGACGGATCGTCGTGGGAACCGAGACAGACAGCAGTCAAGAAGAGCAGGGTGACGAGGCACGGGATGAGGCGGGTTGCAGGGATCATCTGATTGCTACTCTCCCATGTTCATCAGAGGAGGCTTGCCCAATATGTATCGCAGGACTCGCAACGCCCATGCGGGCACTTCGTTGTCCGTCATGTCGTCAATGGCAACCTGGCCGGCCCAATAGAGGCCGACAGCAATTGGCGTCATGAGAAGAAGCAAGCCCAAAGCGAATCGCCAGCCGGACTTCATCTTCTGCACCACGGGAATGGCTGTCAACCAAATCGTCAGCGGAGCGCTGAGCAAAAGAAGATAGCTGACGAATGGGACCTCGCTAAACGTGTAGAGTTTCGCCTCGATCAACAAGCCGGGGTAGACCACGGCCCAACCGGGCGCGATCGCCGAAGCAAGCGATCGAGTGGGAAAAAGCCAGGAGGCCACCCAGCAGCCGGCGACGACACCCGCGAGGATGCCGCCTAGTTGGGCAAACGTGACAATGCTGGCGCAGAAGACGAGCAGAGCCGAAGCGAAGCTCGCCAGCAACCAATAGCAGGGAAGCGTTGGGCCATCGAGGCGTTTTGCGAGGAAAATCGAAGATCCAAGAGAGACGAGGAGAACGCATGGTACGGCAATCAGCCAGTACCCGCGTTCGTCTGCCAGTCGCTCGAACAGAGGAACGAGGAGCCAGGCCGCCAGCAGCACAAAGAAACTATAAAAGATCCCTAATATCCATGTTTCGCCCGTCACCGCAGGGGAGGAGGCATGCGGGCAGGCCGAGCCAGATGAGCCATTGCCAGCTCTCGGCGGGCCAAGGCGACGTCGCTAGTCCAAGGGAAAAAAACCAAAGTGGAATTGCGGCGAAGACAAGAGCGCCGCAAGCCGGATCGGGAGCGATTGGAGTCGAGCCGTGACGCGATGGCCAAGCAAAGGAAGCTGACCAGCCCGGGCAGAAGGAAGCCAAAAAGGACTGCTTTGCCTTCAAAATTCATTTAAGATCTTTTTTATACTTTAGCTGGCTTCCCGAGCCGTTTCTATATTTCCCATTTAAGATCTTTATTGTACTTGAAATGAATTCCCGATCGATTGCGTTTTCCATTCTGCCGGCCTGGCAACTGCGGGCCGGCAGAGCAAAAAAAGGCGTTCCCCGTTATTTCCGCGAAACTTCGACCGTGAGTTTGATCGTGACGTCGGAATCCACCTTGCCCTTGAAGCCCGTCATGCCGAAATCTTCGCGATTGATTTTGAAGGTGCTGTTGAGCTTAACCTTGGCGCGCCGTTTCGACGATCTTGGCGGGGAAAGTGATTTCCTTCTTGACGCCGTGCAAGGTTAGCTCGCCGGTGATTTTATGCGTGTTCGAGCCATCGACCGCGCTTTCGATCTTGCTGGAGACGAACGAAGCCTTCGGATAGGTGTCCACTCCGAAGAAATCGGGGCTCTTCAGATGCTGGGTGAGCTTGCCGACGTCGGAATAAAGTGAGCCGGCGTTTATCTCCACCTTGATTGTGCTGGCGGTCAGATCACCTGTGGCAGGATCGAGTTGCCCGAGAATTCTTTGAAGCCACCGTTATGCTTGCCGCCCTTTTTGGTGCCCACCCATTCGATCTTGGAAGTGGTCGGAGAAATCACGCCCGGCCCGGACTGATCTTCGGAGCCGCCCACGGCGGTCAATCCTGTCACACCGATCATGCCTGCAGCCAACACTACGCCGAGAAGACGACGCATGGAAATGCCCTTCCTGAGATAACTTCATTGCCGAAAAGATGATCGGCTGACGATGGCCGATCCCGAGTCCTTTCTACTTAGACGGGGGGCGGGAAGCCAGCATTCAGAATTCTTCGGGAGTCGGGAGTCGGGAGTCGGGAGTCGGGAAATGCAGAGAGCCGCCTCGGGGCTTGCAGCCCTAGAGGCGGCTCTATTGATTGTTTAGACGCGAAGCGGAGCATGAGGCGATCGCTCCGCTTCACGTCGCGGCTAATCGGTTAGCGTGGACCTTGGTTAGTAGCCGAAACCGCCGGAGTAGCCGCCTTCGAAGCCGCCGCCGAGGGTGTTGCAGCAGTCGCCGCTCCCGTAGATAGGGGTGGAGTAGCAGCAGCCTTCTTTCTTTTTGTGAAACAAGTTCTTGATCCGGCTAAAGAGCCCGCACTTTTCTGCTCGCAGCAGCCGTCATAGTTGTTGTCGCAGCGGGACCCGCCTTTGAACCAATCCTTGAGCCGGCAAAACAGGCCGCTTCTGCGAGCAGCAGCCGGTCGAGCAACAACCGCCGTAACTTTCGATCGGGCCGCAGCAGTTCATGCCGCCGCCCATGGAGAACGAGCCCATCTCGAACCGCAGCAGCTAACCGGCATGCTGCAGCAGCCCATGCTTGGCTGGCAGCAGCCAGAACTACAACCGCCGAAGCCGCCGTAGTTCATTTCTCCGCCGAATCCGGAGCTAAAGGAGGTGGGGCTCATGCCGTCCTGGAAACCGCCGAAGCCGGCCGGTCCAGCGGTTTGGCCGCCGAAACCGGAATCCATTCCATAACCGAACTGCCCGCCGCAACAGCCCTGACCAGAAGCCAGAATCCCGCGGAATTGAGGGTAACCGCCATAGCTCGCGCCGTAGTAGGAGTTCATGGCGCCCGCGAAGCCGCGGCCGTTCTGACAACCGCAGTCTGATCCATAACCGAACCCTGCTTGAGCACCGTACCCGTAGCCCGCTTGGGCACCGTACCCATAACCAGCCTGTGCACGTAGTTGGCGGGCGGATATCCTGGTGCTGCGTAGCCTGAAGCTGCAGGGGGACAGGCCGCGGCGGCGGAGCCTGAGCCGGGGCTCCCGCAGGATTACCCGAATCCGGCCCAGCATAGGCAAGCATTTCCGGCTGGCCCATGGGATAAGGCGGCGGAGCGCCATAACCAGCTGGGCTGCCTTCGCCCATGCCTGGCGGTGGCACATTTGCATAGGCTGCCCAGGGTTTTGGCCTTGAGGTGGGCCATAGGCCCTTGAGGTGGCGAGGCGAGACCGCCTTGCCTGGCGCCTGTGGATTGGGCATGGGCTGGGCCAATCCAGGCGATGGTCGGGGAAAAGTCAGTGGGGGCGGCCGGTTGATGGATGCCGGAGCCGCCGGGGGATAGCTAAGAGACTGGGCCTTCTCAGGCGACGCAATTCGAATTATGAGCGGCGACCCCCCCGGGGGCTTTCGAACTGATTGCCGCCGAAGAGAT
>CAVVHZ010000006.1:0-15100 GCA_963748025.1 uncultured Gemmataceae bacterium | reverse complement strand
GCCAGAGCGAAAGGCGCACTGTGCAGATGGGAGAGACGTACCGCCGAATCTTCCACGGATGGATTCAATGCGAGGAGAGGACGGAAAGCTCTCGGCCGCAAATTGCTGATCAAGAACTCCCCCGACCCTGAGATGATGAGGCATTGAGGTGTGGCTGGCAAGCGCTTCCCGACTTCTTTGAGGGCCGCACGAATATGTTGCCTGAGGCTGCGCGATCGGCCTGCATGGCAATTTCGCGGGTTAGGGTGCCGGACAAATCCGTGACAGTCGGCGCATAACATCGAGCAGAAGCACGGCGTGCGCCGCTTGCCGCGTGGCTGGCCGGGCATCGGCCCGTTTCCTGGTCCTCCGGAGTTCTCGCACTCAACCCTAGGAGCAGGTAAGCATCCCGTGTAGTTGAGAACAACTCGGCGGCATAAGGCGGGCCCAGCAAGCGCCACATAGGGGTGCGGCTCGCACCCAGGTAAACCAATTCATTGCTGCGCAGCCGTTCGAGATCGGTCCGTCCTTCTGGACAAGGCTTTCCATCCAGCAACGGGATAATATCCGTCGTCGTCGAACCCATGTCGATAACCAGGACCGCCCTGCGGGGCGAGCCGACCGGCAAAACAAGCCAACGCCAGCCAGTTGGCGGCGGCTAACGGTAGGAAGTCTTCTCCCACCGCTTCGATAGGCGTTAGGCACGCTTCGTTCCGCCAAACGAAAAGTGATTGATTAGGCAGTGCGGTTTGCAGTGCCGAGAGTATGTGGCGAACGCCTTCTTTTTTGGAGGAGAAGCAATCGCACAGTTCGCCCGTCATGGTGGCGGCGACATGATGGGCAGGCGGCAACTGCTCGACAAGATTCTTGATAGCACCGGCAAGTAGTTCCGGCTGCTTCCAAAGGGGGAATGGCTGGACAACAGCCAAACCATCGCTATGCGCTGCCTTTAGGTGCGCGCGGCCAACATCTAAGCCGATGACATTCAAGGTCGCGGTTTTGGATCTTGCATCCTTTCCCAATTTCTAAGCTCCGTTGCCGCGGCTTGCTTCGGCGGGCGCCGGACTGCTCGGCAGCATCGGCGTCTTGGTCGCGCCGGCTTCCACCGGATCCGCGAGTGGCGGCTCTGAACCGCTTGACCCGGACGTGGGCATAATCGTTTGTGCCGATGGCATCGCGGAAATCGGGTTCCCCGAAGGCTGTGGAACGACATAATTCGTGGCAGTGATCGATTTGACCCCTGACCCCACCGGAGTAGCACTTATGCCCGTTCCGCCGGCCATGCCGCCGGGATTTGTCGTTTGCGGCAGCACCGGCGCCGAATGTGACTGCCGATTTGCTGGAAGATCCGTTCGCTTCCCTTGCGATCCCCAAAATTGGCGATACGGATACTCAAGCGAGTGAAAGCACCGTCCACTGCGTTGGGAGACGATAGACATTCCAGGCTGACGAAAACTTTATCGCCATCAGCTGTTTTCGATTCGAGAGATCCTTTGACCCCGTCAAAGGTTTGATTCGTGAGCGGCATTCCCAATTCGGTCAGCCCCTGCATAGTGGCCATCCAGACATCGCGAGGGTAGGCAAAGTACGTTGCCGAGACCTTTCCATTGATGTAGGCAATGCCGGTTGCCGCCCCGGCCGCCGTGCCGGCCGCAACCAGGAGGCAGCCGCAGTTGGTCAGCGCTAGGCTAGCCAACAGAGGAATTGCCAGCCAGAGCGCAATGCTGGAGACGGTTCGGTGAGTCATGACTCGTACCCTGATGGCAATCCAAAATCAGGGCGGAAGTGTAGCCTTTCAGGGCTAGGAGACAAGACCAGTCTCGACGGCTGCATAGCCTACCTTGTAGGCTGACTAGGAAAGCCAGGCAATGGGGTGAAGGCGCGGATTCGCCAAACCTGGCAATTGGTCGTAATTGGGTAAAACATGGCCCGCTATCTGGTCGGCATCGACCTTGGAACGACGAATAACGCGCTGGCTTACATCGATTTGCGCCGCCGCGTCCACAACGGCCGGCCCGAAATCAATACCTTCGCCATTCCGCAGTTGGTCAATTGGCGAATGCAGGCCGCGATCCTTGTTGCCCTCCTTCCTTTACCTGCCCGGCGAGCATGATTTGCCCCCCACGGCCCTGGCTCTGCCTTGGGATCCCCAGGCTGCTTACGCGGTTGGAGAGTTCGCCCGCCAGCATGGCTCGCGGGTGCCGGGGCGTCAGGTGACCTCGGCAAAATCTTGGCTTAGTCATGCCGGCGTGATCGCACGGCCCGGCTCCTGCCCTGGACGAGTCCGCCCGACGTCGAACGCATTTCGCCGGTCGAAGCCTCGGCTCGCTATCTGAAGCACATGGTGGATAGCTGGAATCACCTGATGGCTGCCGGCCACGAGGATCTGCGCCTCGAAAATCTACCCGTAGTCATCACGGTGCCGGCGTCGTTCGACGAAGTGGCCGGAATCTGTACCGTGGCCGCCGCAAAGCAAGCCGGCTTGCAGAACGTCCTCTTGCTGGAGGAACCGCAAGCAGCCTTTTACTGCTGGCTGGGCACTTATCCCCCCGACGAAAACAATGTCCTGCAGCCAGGGTCCCGCGCCTTGGTCGTCGACATCGGCGGTGGAACCAGCGATTTCAGTCTCATTTGCGCGGTGGAGGAGCAGGGGGAACTGGCGTTCGTGCGCGAAGCAGTGGGCGATCATCTTTTGCTCGGCGGCGACAACATGGATCTCGCCTTGGCCAAGATTGTGGAAGGCAACTTGAAGGGGGCCAGCCGCCTTGATGCCGCGCAATATGGCATGCTCGACGCAGGCCTGCCGCGACGCCAAGGAAAAGTTGCTCGAGAAAAATCCGCCGGCTTCCTACACCGTTACGGTCATGGGCCGCGGCCGCCAGGTGATCGGCGGATCTTTACACGCTACCTTAACGCCCGCCGACATTCGCCAGGCCATCTTCGACGGCTTTTTCCCGCTCGTATCCGCTGATGCCGAACCTGCCCGCGGTGCGCAGTGGCTTGCATGAAATGGGCTTGCCTTATGTGAACGATCCGGGAATCATGCGCCACTTGGCGGCATTTCTGCGTCGCCACGCCTCTACCACGCCCGGCACGGATGAAGCACCGGCGGCGATTCTTTTCAACGGTGGCGTCTTCCAGCCTGAAATCTCTGCGCCATCGGCTCGTCACCGCCATGCGACCATGGTTCGATCGTGTCGAGCGTCGCTGGGAACCTGCGCGTGCTGACGACTCCGTCGCTCGATTTGGCCGTGGCCTGGGGAGCCGCCTATTACGCTTGGCTGCGTCATTCAGGCGGCAGGCGCATTGGCGGAGGCATCGCTCGTTCTTACTACATCGCGGTGGAAACCGGCGACCCCTCCAACGCGCCAGCGGCCGGTGATTCTTCGCTCTTGTGCATCGTTCCACAACATCTACAAGAAGGGCAGGAAATCGCTGCCCAAGCCCGAGCTCGAACTGGCGCTGGGCCAGCCCGTGGCTTTCCCGCTCTTCACTTCCACGGTGGCGCCGGGGATAAGGCGGGTGAATTAATCCGGGTACCACCGCGCCAAGCTCTTGCGCATGCCTCCTTTGCATACCATTTTGCGCGGCGGCAACGCAGCGGCGCCGAGCACGTACCCGTAACGCTGGCTGCACGATCCACGGAAATCGGCACTTTGGAATTGTGGTGCGTCGGCAAAGAAGCCGAAAATCGCTGGCGCCTGGAATTCAACGTGCGCGACATCGTCGTAGACGAGGACGGCGAAGCCGATTCCACCAGCACCGGGTCAAAGGCCGCCGTCGATGTGTGGCCTGAGGATCAGGTGCAGGCCGCCGCGCGGTCTTGAAGCGGCTCTATTCCGATGCCGCTCCGGACGACGCAGTGCGCGAAGTGACCAAAGAGTTGGAGGCCGCTCTCGATGCCTCGCGTGCCGATTGGCCGACGGGGCTCTGCCGCCGGCTCTGGGAATTCCTCCTCGAAATTGCCGACCAGCGACGCCGCTCAGCCGCTCATCTGGCTCGGTGGTATCACCTGGTCGGCTATTGCCTCCGTCCCGGTTTTGGCGACTCCCTCGATCGTTTTCGCGTGGACAGCTTGGAAGTTGCTGGCATCGCAGGCTCTCTCCGGCCCTGCGGGAGCACTGAGCCGAATCGTGGAAGGCGGGGCGGATTATTGGATCATGTGGCGGCGGGTTGGCGGCGGCCTCAATGCCAGTTTGCAACAAGCGCTTTTCGAGCGGCTGCGTGCTTATTTACTTCCGGGAAAAGGCAAAAGCATGCCCAAGCCTGGCAGCAATGAACTGGCCGAAATGTGGCGGGCAGTTGCCAGCTTAGAGCGGTTGGATTCCCGGCACAAACAGGCTTTAGGCCAGGTGCTGCTAAAATCCGCGCGCGCAGCCCAGCGCCCACGTATGTCTTTTGGTCGTTGACCCGCATCGGGGCGCGTAGGCTACTCTATGGGCCCCTGAACACTGTCGTCCATCCCGAAATCGTCGCTGGCTGGATCGAACCGTTGCTTGCTTTCGAGCCGAGCCATCCGGCAGAGGTAACAGCGTGGGGCTTCTGCCTGGCGCAACTTGCCCGCCGCACTGGTCAGCGGGCGACTCGACGTCGACGAGACTTTGAGCCAGCGCGTTGCAACCAGACTAAAGGAAGTTTCGTTGCCTCCAGGCTGGGTACGCATGGTCGAGCAGGTTGTCGAACGTCAGGCCGAAGAACAGAATCAGGTCTTCGGTGAATCGCTCCCCATCGGTTTACGCCTCACAGCCGCGCCGGAATGAGCAACCTTTTTTCGACATCCAGCGAGCCTCCCACGTCAGTGGGGGGAGTTTCTGGTAACCTGCCTCTCAATGGACAATACCAGAAGAATCCCAGAGATCTCCGACACCATTGTCGCCCTGTCGTCGGCCTCAGGAGCCGGCGCCAGGGCTATCGTGCGTCTCAGCGGTCCAGCGGCTTTGGCCCTGACTGATCCGCTATTCCGGACAAGTTCAGGCTCATTTCCCGCGCGGGCGCACTCCGGCGCTCTGAAACTCGCCAGTCTGAACGCACTTCTGCCAGCCCAAGTCCACATAGCTAGAGCACCACAAAGCTACACGGGACAAGATATGGTTGAGTTTCATATTGTCAGTTCTCCTCCGCTTGTAAATGCTCTAGTTCAGCATTTGCTCGATCTGGAGGGCCCGGGCAGCGCTCCCCGGCGAATTCACCATGCGGGCGTTCCTGGCAGCCAAACTCGACCTCACGCAAGCCGAAGCCGTTTTAGGAGTGCTGCAGGCAGGAAATCGCCACGAACTCCAGCAGGCGTTGGGACAACTCGCCGGCGGTGTGTTCGGCCCGATGCAGCAACTGCGTGAGGACTTGCTCTGTTTCTTGGCCGACTTGGAGGCAGGACTCGACTTTGCCGAGGAGGACATTCGCTTCATCGAGACGCGCAGATATGGACAACCGTCTGATCGCTGCTATGGGCCTGGTTACCGATTTGCTTAAGCGCCTCGAAGGGACGCACGATTCACACCGGGCCCTTTCGAGTGGTGCTGGTTGGACCGCCAAATGCCGGCAAAAGCAGTCTTTTCAATGCTCTTCTCGGCAAAGATGCTGCTCTAACGAGTCCGCAAGCTGGGACTACGCGCGACTACCTCAGCGCAATTCATCGGCGTGAAGGTCTCCAATTCGAGCTGATCGATACCGCGGGGAATCATGAATGCCAACGACTTGATCGAGACGCAAGCGCAGACGCTACGATCGCGTCAGAGATCGGACGCAGACGTGCTGCTCGTTTGTTCTTGTAGTGGCGAACACGATGGGCCGCTTGCCGATGCGGCGAATCAACATCAACGACTTCAGATTAGAACCAAGTGCGATCTCACTAGCGAGAGCCACACTTCATTGGCTACGAGCGCGGTAACGGGAGTCGGCATCGACGCCCTGTGGAAGCAGCTTGTGATACTGGCGCGCCAGGGAGATCATAAGGTCACAGCCGGGCACGCGGCCCGCAGCGTGCACCATCTGGGAAAAACGCTGGAGCATTTGCACCAAGCCAGTGCATCGGTCGGTCGCGGCGAAATCGAGCTCGTAGCCTTGGAGCTGCGCGGAGCCTTGGCAGAACTCGGCGACTTGACCGGAGCCGTGTTTACGGACGATTTGCTCGACAGGATTTTCAGTCGGTTTTGTATTGGAAAGTAACCCTTTTCCGATGCGATTGTTTCGGATGTTGCGTTTGCTGCGAATATGTGCTAGCCACATTAAAGGGTATCTTGCACATGATTTCGGACATAACAGGCAAAGTGACGCCATCACCGGAGGACTCGATTCTCGCCAGGGAGTCTAGCCTCTCCTTAACCAAGTTCCTTTCGTCCAACGGTGCTGGAACTCGCATCCGTTTGAGAGCGGAAAGAGGGCAGGAGGAGAGTGTCTTTGTCCCGAAAGCAGCCATTCGGCTTCTCGCTGATATCTTGACGGAAATGGCTAAAGGCAACGCTGTTACCCTGATTCCTATTCACGTTGAACTCACCACCCAGCAGGCCGCCGAGTTACTCAATGTTTCGCGGCCGTATTTGATCGATATTCTCGAGAACGGGTCCATCCCATTTCGTAAAGTTGGTAAACACCGGCGCGTTTCGTTTCAAGATCTGATGGCATACAAACAGGCGTCCGAGGGGTCTCGTTTAAACTCACTGGCTGAACTGTCGGCTCTCGACCAAGAACTTGGCCTCGAGTACCGACAGTGGCCCAGTTCACCGTTGTCTATGATGCGTGCGTTCTCTACCCAGCGCCGCTGCGCAGCCTGCTAATGTACTTGGCTCTGGCGGATATATTCCGTGCGTGCTGGACCGAGACTATTCACCAAGAATGGATGCGCAACGTAGTCCGTGATTATCCCAACATTACTTGGGCTCACGTGGAGCACGTTCGCGATTTGATGAACGCGCATGTCCAAGATTGCTTGGTGACCGGGTACGAAGGTCTCATTTCCGCCTTGATCTTGCCCTATCCCGACGACCGGCACGTCCTTGCCGCCGCCGTTCGAACAGGTGCAGATGTAATCGTGACAGCCAACCTGGCGGATTTCCCAGATGAAGTGCTCGTTCCCTTTGCAATCGAAGCCCAACATCCCGATGATTTCATCCTCCACCTATTCGATTTGGCCCCGACCAGCGTCTGCTTGGCGGCGAAGAGACAGCGCGAAAGTCTGAAAAGACCGCCTAAAACAGTGGATGAATATCTCGAGGCGCTCTAGCGCCAAGGGCTACCTCAAACGGTTGCCCTACTCAGGCAGTTTTCTGGAATGATCTGAAGCCTTTTTGCCTATCCGGCCCTAAGCCGACACTAATCGCTGCACCTCCACCTTCCCACTCGGCTCCCAATCAAACAACATCAAATCCAGCTCCGCGCCAACTTCCAACTCAGCTCGCGGCAAACCTAACAACTCGCGTGGCCGGCTGCTCGCCATTTCGATGCCGGTCGCCAGGTCGAATCCGGTCATTTGGAGGAAATTACTTACGCAGGCATCCGTGAAATGCCACGATCCAGCCAAAAAACCGGAATTCCGCACCGTTATACGCCCATCCTCCAAAATGCGCAGGTCTTGTTCCCACTCGCGATAATCGCCTGGCGGAAAGCCGGCCAGGCTGCTTGCGTCGCAGGTGAGTATGGTTCGTGCGGGCGTTTTGACTTTGAGGAAGGTGTGCACGAGCGATGCAGGTAAATGACAGCCGTCACAGATGATGCTGGCCCAAAGTTTGTCCTGATCCAGTTGCTCCCAGAGATAGTTGTCGTGTCTTGGCAGCAGAGCATGCGAGCCGTTGCCGAGATGCGTGCTCAGGCAAGCTCCGGCCTTTACGGCGTCACGAATCACGGGCGGGGAAGCCGCCGTGTGCCCGATGGCGACGACGGTGCCGGAGTCGGTTAGTTTTTCGATGAACCGCAGGCAACCAGGTAGCTCCGGCGCCAGCGTTACCAAGCGAATCAATCCCTCGGCCGATTCCTGCAGCCGCTGGAATTCGTTCCAATCCGGCAATCGCACATGCTCGCGTGGATGAGCTCCCCGGGCCAATCCTCGCTCGAGATATAAGGCCCCTCCAGGTGGAAAATCGGCACGGCTCTGGCGATGGCCTTGTCATCGCGCCGGGCTTGGCACAGCATTCGAAAGCCATGCTTCAAAGTGTCTTCGGACTGGGTTATGAGGGTAGGGCAGAAGCCTCCGATGCCGTGTTGGCGACATAAGTCGACGACCTGAAGGACATCCTCGACCAGCAATCGGGCGGAACTGAAGTTCACGCCGCCGCCGCCATTGATTTGCAGATCGAACAGCGAAGGACTGACCCAGCCGGCTTTGGCGTCCGGAGGCATCTTGCCCGGCGCGCCGATGGACTTGATGTGGCCGTCTTTCCAAACGATCTCGCAATCCTGGCCCGTCCGGTAGTGGCGTGCTTGAATTCTCATGTATGGCATTGCGATTCATTCAGAGCAGGCATCGCGGAAGCTCAATTACTTGCCGCGAGCGATCCAAGAAAACAGGGCGCCAAGGGAAGTCGCTAAAAGAACCGTGGTGGCGCCAGCGACGAACATGACTGCGTCACGCCTCGAGAAGCGCCAGCTCGACGGTGCGGGTTCGACCTGGGCTTCTGCCACCAATTCGACATCGACTTTGGGTCGCTCTTGCGTCGCTCGCACCGTCCTTGGAATCGGCGTGGCTGAATTGGTCTCCTTACGGGGCGCGTGCGCAGGACTGCCATCGACTCGCGTAGGTTTATCCGCACTCGCTCTCTTTGGTAGATCGACGATTTCGGGCGGCGTGTTCGCGGTGGTTAAGGTCTTGGTTACCACCTCGTCGGGAGGAGGAGTAAACACTTCCTGTTTGGTCGTCGGAGCATCGGCCCCTTTGAAACCGGCTACCACCGAAGCCGGCTGGCCCATCGCAACGATCGACATCGGTACCGCAGGAGGAATTTGCCGAGCCTGCGTCGCTTCCAATAACTCGGTTGCGCGGCTAGAGGCCTGTAAATCTTGCAAGACCTCCGCGGGAGTGAGGAAGCGATCCGCAGGGTCCTTGGCCAGCATGCGTTCCAAGAGTTTCTGCAAGAAAGCAGGGGCCTCCGGTCGCGTATGCTCGAGGCGTGGAGGTGTTTCCGTTGCGTGGCGGACCGTTTGCCGAACGGAGTTTTTGTCCGGAAACGGCGGCCGCCCAGCGAGCACATGGTAGGCCACGCAGCCCAAACTGTAGATATCCGCTCGAATATCCACTGCCCGAGCATCGCGCGCCTGTTCCGGCGCCACGTAATCCGGCGTGCCCAGCATGGCGCCGGCGGCTGTCAGTTGCAGGTCCTGAACCAACTCCGGAGTTTGGTCATCGGCGGCAAGCCGACTCAACCCAAAATCGAGAATCTTCACAATGCAACCAGTCGTCACATCGGGCTGCCTCGAATCGGGCGGTGGCACCAGCATGATGTTGCTAGGATTGAGATCTCGATGCACCAAGCCCTGCTCGTGGATGTGCTGGAGACCGCACAAGGCTTGTTCGAGTAGATCGACCGATTCTTCGATGGAAAGTTTTGACCGGCGCTGCAGAATCGCGTCGAGCGTCTCCCCATGCAGGTAATCCATTACCAGGTAGTTGAAACCGTCGACCTCGCCAACCTCGCGCGAGCGCATGACATTTACGTGAGCCAGCCGTGCCACGAGCCCTGCCTCACGCTGAAACCGCGCCAGCAATACCGGATCTTTGGCTTTCGAAGGCGGCAATACTTTGATGGCCACCATGCTGCCGCTCTCATCGACAGCTCGATAGACCCCTGCCATGCGTCCCCTGCCAACCCGATCCAGAACCTTATAGTTGCGCAGGAAATAGCCCTCGGTATGCCCGCGTGCGAGCAGGGAAGCTTGGTATGTCGTTATCAGCTTCTGTTCGACAAGCCAGATACGCCATTGAGCGGCGTCATCGGCAACGGCGCCGGCAGCGGCTCGCCAACGCATCAAAGCAGCCCGGGCGCTCGCGCCATCGAAAAGCCGGCTCCGGATAAGCAAAGGAATGAACTCCTCGGCGCTTGTCTCCATCTAGCGATCGCCTCTTGTGTTTCTGCATGCCGTGGGACTAGGTTCGCATGTGAACCCGCATAGTATAGACGTCCGTCCGGAGGAAACTGAAGGCGTAATCTCACCTTTTATTCATCCGGCCGCGGGGTGGCGATAGAATAGAGCCATGGATTTGAACGCCGCCATAGCTGCTCTCGCCCGCGATCCCAACGCCAGGTTCGACGTGGCCGAATTGGCGTTGTTGCTCGCTCGCGAAGAATATGCGGACCTGGACGTCGAAGCCTATCTGGGCGAATTGGCAGGTATCGCGCCGAGGCGCGAAACTATCTCGGCAGCACCTTGCAGTGCCAAGTTGCTGGTTTGTGCCGTTACCTGTTCCACGAAATGGGCTATCGCGGCAACAAACAGGATTATTACGACCCGCGCAATAGCTATCTCAACCAAGTAATGGATTTGCGCACCGGGATTCCCATCACGCTTTCGATCCTCACCATGGCCTTGGGCCAGCGTCTGGGCATTACGGTCGCGGGCATCGGCCTTCCCGGTCACTTCATTGTCAAGGCAGTCGATCGCGATCGGCAGATTCTTTTCGATCCGTTTCACGGCGGGCGCGAGCTCACGTTCGACGATTGCGAAAACCTGGTCCACCAAGTCACCGGCAGGCCCTTTGAGGCGACCTGCGCCAGCTTGCGTGGCCTGCCATTGGGGCAAATCGTCGCGCGATTGCTAACTAACTTGAAAATGATTTATCTCAAGCGCGAAGATTATTGCAAAGCCGCTCGAGTCATCTCGCGTCTGTGGCAATTGTCACCGCAAGATCAACGCGAGCGTCGCGACTTGGGAAGCGTCTTGCTCAAACTTGGCCGTGTCGGCCAAGCCATCGATCACCTCCGCGCCTACCTGGCTTCCGGGGTAGTGGTCCCCGATTGCGAGAGTGTCAGGGAATTGCTCGACAAAGCCTTCAGCGAAGTCTGTAAGTGGAATTAAGGCGAAGAAAATCGAATTCTGAAGTATCTTTCGGATTTCTAGATTCGGATTTCGCAATTCACTTACTTCGATTTTCGGCCTGATGAATCAGTTCGATGGCCGCCGGATCGCCCTGGTAGAGCGTTTTCAAGGCTTTGTAGCTGTCCACCACGGCTTGCCGATTTTCGGGCTTCGTGGCGTCCGCAATCTCCTGCAAAGTTCTCTCGAGCGATCGCCGACGGTCAGCCGCGCCGGGCGCAGTCTGGCGACAGTGCCTTCAGACCTTCCTTTGCCAAAGCGATCCACGGTTTATCTTCGGCCACCTGCGCAAAGGCAGTCGCTACGTTTTGCCATGTCTGGCGAGCCTCCTGCACGTCTCCCGCTTCGAATTGACGCAACCCCTTCTGATAGAAGCGTTGAGCTTCGGAAGTCGGTTCCGTCTTCACTTTGGCCAATGCCCTGTAAAGAGTTCGTCTCGCTTCCAGCTGACGGCGAAGGCTTTCCGCTTCCGCACGCTGCGGAAAATCGGGGAAATCGCGAAGCAAGGGCGACAGGTAAGTGTTCCAGCCTTCCTCCCATTTCGCCGGATCGTCCGACTGCATGAGAGCTTGCCCCTTATCGAAGAGAACTTGCGGATCGGCCGGGGTGTGCGGCCAAAAGGCCCAAACGATGAGCCCGACTACTAGGAGAAAAAAGGTGGCCAGAATTTTGGGGCGATTGAAAAACTGACTCAGCGCCCCGCCCTTCCTTTGCCGTTCCAGTTCTTCGCGCATGAGCCGGCTCATGAGCGTGGCGGGGCCGGGGCCATCAGCCGGCGCTTCTTCCTGGCCATTCTCGACGGTCGTTTTGTGGTCGCTGGGAAAGACCTGGGTAGGCTTCGCTCGTCGCTCGTTTTTCTTGCGCAGAAATTCGAGCTCCCGTTGCAGCACCAACGCGTCGGGTGGTCGCTTGTCCGGGTCCTTTTCCAGGAGCCGGCAAACGATTTCATCGAATTCCGCGGGTACCTCCAGCACGCGTTTTCCGGGCCGGTCGAAGCGAGCGTATACGTGCTTGTGCAACAGCTCCGCGGTGCTGCTTCCCTGAAAGGGCGTCCAGCCGGTCAGCATGCGATAAAGCACCACTCCCAGCGAATAAAGATCGCTTCGCTTCGTGGCCGGCTTGCCCATGGCTTGTTCGGGGGAAAGATAGTCCGCCGTTCCGACGATGCCGCCCGCCCGCGTGAGTTGCCGGCTGGCAAACACCTTGGCGATGCCGAAATCGGTCAATTTGACCTGGCCGGTATCGCTGCGCAGCAAATTGTGCGGCTTTAGATCGCGATGGATGATGCCGCGATCGTGTGCGTGCTTGAGAGCTGGACAGATTTGCAGTGCGATATCCAGCACTTCTTTCCACGCCAGCCGTCCCGAGCGCGACAGAATAACTTCGAAATCTTCCCCCTCCACATATTCCATTGCATAATAGTGGCGGCGCTCGTTTTCGCCTGCTTCGTAGAACTTGACGATATTGGGGTGATCCAGAGCACTTACGGCGGTAATCTCCCGGCGAAAACGCTCAAGAAATCCGGGTTCTTGGCTCAACTCGGGCGTGAGAACCTTGAGCGCTGCTAGCTGACCACTGGTTTCTTCACGACCCAGATAAACCGAGCCCATGCCGCCACGACCCAGTTCGCGCTCGATGAGCCATTTTCCTAGATGTTCGCCGATCATGCCTGACCTCGCCTGGCCCTAGGGGAGCAAGGGTGCAGTTTAACGCAAGAAAAGCGATAGAGCGCCTCTCTTTTGTTTGAATAGTCGATTCCGATGAGAATTACGTGAGAGGATACAATGAATGACCAGGGCAAATGACCGCCGCCAGCACCCTGAATTCTCAGCGATCCATTGAAAATGAACGGGAAGAACAAACCTAATTTCAACAAGGTGGCGGTGGTGCTCATCGCTCATGGCAGTCGCAATGCTGAGGCCAATGCCGACGCCTTTTATTTCGCGGATCGACTCCGCGCGGCGGCTGTCGCGCATCATGTGGAGGCTGCCTTCTTGGAATTGGCAGAACCGGACATCGCCACAGCAACGAACCGGTGTCTCCAGACGTTGCCGAACGGCGTTGTCTTATTACCGTATTTTCTTTCTGCGGGAGTTCACGTAAAGCGCGATCTGACAGAAATGTGCCGGCAGTTCGGTGATTTCCACCCCGAGGTTCGGTTCATACTGGCTGACCCGCTGGGACGGCACGATCTTTTGACGAGCGTGCTGCTGCAGCGGTTACAGGAAGCGCTAGACTAGCCTATCGCTACCGCCAGCTCATAAATCTGTTCCGCATCGAGCACAGCGTCATTAGTCGTGAAAAGCTTCGCGATCGCTGCTTTATGAATCTTCATCTTCGTTCCGCCGACACCCCGCGCCATAGACGTGACAGCCGTCTCGTTCGGCGCCGTTGTCGCCCTCACCAATGCCTTCGATGCCGAGCGGCGGTACCGCGTTGAGATCGACCAAGACGCGCAAGCATTGCGCCCGCCGGCGAATTGCCTCCGGCAAGAGCACTACGCCGGCTGCACCGGCGGAAATCACCACCTCGACCTTGGCCAGAGCAGCTTCTGTTTCAGTGGTTGATCCCGCCGCCACCGGGACCACCTGTCCGTTTGGGACGATGGCCAGCACCTCGCCGACTGCTTTCTTGGCGCGATCGAGTTGGCGTGAAGCCAAGCGGACGACTGCTCCCTGGCCGGCCAGCAGCCGAGCCGCACGTTGGCCCACAGGGCCGGTTCCACCCAGCACCAGACAGTAGGCCCCAGCCA
This sequence comes from uncultured Gemmataceae bacterium, assembly GCA_963748025.1. Lineage (GTDB taxonomy): Bacteria > Planctomycetota > Planctomycetia > Gemmatales > Gemmataceae > CAVVHZ01. The sequence goes on along the minus strand of CAVVHZ010000006.1, from coordinate 1,350 downwards.
AAGGCTGGTGACGAGCCACAGCCCGAACGGCGGCCGCTGCGGTGGTGTTGCAACCGTTGGCGTCGAGCAGCGCCGACACCCGCAAGCCAAACTGCGGCAACATGTGCTTGCTGAGTTCTTGCAGCAGCTTTTCCGCTGCGCTCATGTCGCTGCCGCCGATGAAAAATGCCGTACTCTTGAGGTCCTTGGGTCCGCGCGTGAAGATCGCTCCGTGAACTAGATTTACGACCTGTTCCGGCTTGACGCCTCCGTAGCTGAAAACCTCCTCCGCGCCGGCATCGATGGCAACCACGCGATCGAATACGCTCGGCAAAGCATCGGCGTCCAGTTGGATCAGGATGCGCTTTTTATCCATGAATGGCCTATAAGTACCGAATCGAGCTCACTCCATCTCATCTGAGCGAGCCTCCAGCGTCTTCTTGGCGAGCCTCCCACGTGTTTTTAGCGAGCCTCCCACGTGTTTTTAGCGAGCCTCCCACGTTAGTGGGGGGAGGTTACGGAATCCTCCCCCCACTAACGTGGGAGGCTCACTAAAAATAAGCGGAGGCTCGCCGGCATTCGCTTTGCCTGGCAGTCGCATCTTTACTTGTAGAACGGATGCTTCGCCGTGTCCTTCTTCGCCAAAACCTCGTCGATTTTGGGCTCGTTCTTCATCGCCCGTTGAATCGACAGCTTGGTGGCTTCGTAGTTGTATTCATAAATCTTGGCGTCATCCGCGGCGTCCCAGTGGATGAATACGCCACAAACGATGACGAGGCTTTCAGCCTGATCCTTCGGAATGACGCCGCTCGCCACGCTGTCGGCAACTGCTTTGGCGACCGCCTTTTGAGCTGGCCCGAACATTTGCACGGCCTGCTTGGCGCCCTTGATAGTCACCTTGGTGATGAGGACGGTGGCCGGCTTGCAGAGCAGGTTTGGCTCGAGCACTGCCATTAGGTTGGAATGACCGCTTTTCTGGTCGGCCAGAGCGTTGGCAAAGGCCATGCCGACGGGCCCTCTTTGGAGCCGATAAGCAGATCGATATGCGCGACTTCGTTGCCGCTGCCAACTAATGCTTCTCCTACGCTCATCAACATGACGCCATTCTCCTTGATGGTCGGAAACCTTGCAGGTGGGCACGCAATCGTGCCAGCTTATAGACCTTCATATGCAGAAGATACGTGCGTGGCCTAGGAAAGGCAGATGAAGCGGCCCTTTGGCGGAAAAGAAATGAGGAGCATAATGCTGCGACTAATCGTGATCGACAAGGCAGAAGGAGCTTACGCCAAGAAATTCCATCTAATTCATATTTTCGGTGATGGAGGCTCAGCCGCGGCGGTTGGCATTCTGGAGGCCGGGTAATCAGATGCC
>CAVVHZ010000005.1:0-51445 GCA_963748025.1 uncultured Gemmataceae bacterium | reverse complement strand
TCCACCCGAGCCGTTTGCACCGCCCGCGCTTTCGCCACATCCTCCGCTTTCGTGAATAGGGCTGGCAGCACAAACATAAACGCGGCCCACAGGGCCAGAGCCAATCCAAAGGCGTGAGGCCACTGGAAGCCAGCAGCAACCAGAGCACCAAGAACCAGGCGATGAAGTGGCCGAAGTTCAGGAGGAGGTTGACGATCACCAGCCCCCAGCGCGTGGTGCTGATTCGGCCGATGTACATATCCGTCATGACGCGCTTGCCGCCTTCTTCCCGGTAGAGGACGGGTTCGCCTTGCTTGGCAATGAACTTGCCATCTTTCGTCTCGGCCACGAAACGCGTTTTGTGGCCGTCGGGCTCCTCGACGATGATGGCTTCGACTAGGCCCTCGGTGTCCGAGCAGCGCCAGGGTTTGCCTTGCGGATTGCGGTACTCGAATCGATCTCTGCCGGTTTTGTGCACAACATAAGGTATTTCCTGCTTGTTTTTCACCGACCAAAACTTGTCGTAGGTCTGGTCGTCGCGGGCGCTGAACTCGAACAGCGTGTTGAAACTGCCCGGGCGCCGAAAATCGAGCATGGTCCAGAACCCGAGGAAAGCTGTTACGATCGCGGCGGCCAAGGGCGGCGCCAGACGAGATCGGGCGTCGGGTTGCTGTAGATATAGGCTTGCAATACATAGGTTCCGCCCCAGAGAACGACGGCGCTGGCAAGCAGAATGACCACAAAAAGCAACAGGAGGCCAAGCACGGCTATCCCTCTGGAACCCAATCGTCGCTACCGTTGCTCACACTTCGGATTTCGGATTCTGATCCGGTAAGCCTGGCAAGTCAAGCAAGCGCCTTTTCCGCCATGCAGGAGAATTGGACAAAATGCGCCGCTTGGCCAATCGAATTGCGGGCGCGAGTTAACGTCACCGATTCGCCTGTTCCAGAAAAGCGGCGTTGAGGCATTTGGGGACGTTGCTATAATTCGGCCCCTTGCAAGCCCCGGGGCCGCGAAGCTCGGAGGCTGGATCTTCCCCTAATCCGACAGGGATTCATGTTTGCAAATTTTCTCTTTCTGACCTGTGCCCTCCTGAGCGCTCAAAACCCGCCGACAAACCTGGCCCCTAATGCCATTCGGCTCGAGCGCGGCCACGAATTGTTCTATCGCGGCCAGTTCCTCGAGGAATCCCTTGGCGGCCCTGTGCAATTTCGTCACGCCTACAGAATGGAGCTGCGCGTTCTCGTCTTGGACGCCAACCCGAAAAAAGGGTTGGATCTGGCGTTCTATACGATCGTCAAGAAGACCAATTCCGACGCGGAGCGCGGCGAACCCGAAAACTGTTCCGTGCGTCTGGAACTGGCTAAGGTAGATCTTCTAGGGCGCCTCACTGCCGATAAGCCCTCCGACTTTCTCGTTCCCTTGGACGGCCCCGCAACCCTGGAGAGCGGCGTTTTTGTCGAGACTCCCGAAGGGCCGCTGCAAGCGGAACAATGGTGGCGCGTTGGCGACGACATGCGACCCGATCGCACCTGGCGCTGCTTGGGGCTGGAAGTCCTCAACGGCATTAGCTGCCTGAAAATGGAAGGGATCCAACAATCGGACGACTGGGATCGGCCTCGAGCCCGACCGAGCGGCCTGGCGTCGCAAAGACGTCGTGTGGCTGTCGCGCCGCTATGGCATTGCTTCCCGTCTGGATCGCACCATCGAGCGCCGGGAGGCCGCCCATATCGAGCCCACGCAACGCTGCCGCGTGCTTTACGATCTCCAGGGCGCTATTCCTTACCCCGCTCAATTGTTCGAAGAGCGGAAGAATGAAATCATGCAGGCGCGGCAATTCGCCAAGCTGGCCGCGCCGCTGTTGCCGAACCCGAGCAGGCAAGACCCTCGGGCCTTTGATGTTTTGATCGCCAAGATCGTCAAGCACATCGAATACACACCCTGGACGCCCTATCGCGATGCGGTCTTGCTGGTCAAACAACGCGTGGAAGCCGCCAAACGGGGCGAATCGCCGCCAGATCGGCCCTCTCCAGAAGTGGCCGACCTGCAGCCCGTCGCCACGATAGGCCGGATCGCGCCGGATTTCGTGGTCGGCAACGTGTTCAACAAAGATTCGGTTCGGCTGCATAACTATGCAGGCCGGGCCGTGCTGATGATCTTTTATTTGCCGACTTCCGCTTCGGCGGAAGAGGTCCTTCGATTTGCCGAGCGCATGCATCGCGAGCACACCAAGCCGCTGGCGGTGCTGGGTTTCGCGCTCTCGGACGATGTGCCCGCTTTGCGTGCACAGTACGATGATTTTCGCTTGTCGTTCCCCATCGCCACGGGGAAGCCGTTGCGTCAACGGTACGGGGTGGATGCCACGCCCCGCATGATCGTTATCGATCCGGACGGCTACGTGCCACCGCTCTTACCGGTTGGGGGCCGGAAACTTCGGCCGCCTTGGAAAGAGATATCCTCGCCTGGATGAGGCCGGAAAGTCCGGCAAAATCGACTCAGCCCGCCCAATCGGCTGGTCCTACCAAAGGGTTCCACCAACCCTGAGGCCCTGCATGGCAGGCCTATCCGTTAGAAGTTCCAGTAGTTGGAGAACTCCTTTAGTCGCGCCGTCCTGGTCCGCTTGCAGGGCCTTGTCCGGCGCCGATACTATGGAAAGGCTCCGTACCTCTTGCGGAGCGCGAACCGTTGAGAAGCAGGCATGACGGAATATCAGATCCAGACGAATACGCGACGGTGTTCGATTACCGGCCGCGAATTGCAGCCCGGCGAGAAGTATTTCAGCGTCCTTTTTGACGAGCAGGGCGATTTGTGCGCCGCGATTTCAGCGCCGAATCCTGGTCGGGCGCCCCTGAAGGCGCCTTCAGCTTCTGGTCCGGTCGCCTTCCTTTGGAGGCCAACGCCCGCCGGCCTCCCATCGACGACGAGATGCTCTTCGATTGTTTGAGGCGCATGCACGCGGAGACCGAACCGGCCAAGATCAAGTTTCGCTATGTTTTGGCTCTGTTGCTCATGCGGCGGAAGCGGCTCAAATTCGTGGAGGCTCACCACGAGGTGGATCACGACGTGTTGATTCTGCAAGCTCCTCAGCGGGGCGAGCGCGTCACGGTCATCGATCCCCAGCTGTCCGATCAGGAAATGAACGCCGTTCAAGACGAGGTTTTCGAAGTGCTGGGCTGGTAAAGTCCCGGCGCCCAATGGAGGAACGCATGCGATCCACCCTAGCCGCCTTCGGCCTCTGTAGCTTGTTGATGCTTACCGGTTGCGTCGACAACTGGAGTTTCCTGCGCAAATCTCCCGATAACACCATTCCACCGGGAAAAGCGCCAACGGCGCCGGAGTTGGTCAATTATCTCAATCAGAATTCGCAGCGCCTGCGCTCCATGAGCTGTTCGGACATCGATCTCGACGTTCACAAAGGCATCCAGACCTTTGGTGGATTGACTGCGAAAATGGCTTGCGAGCAGCCCCGCGATTTCCGGATGAGCGCCTCGCTCATGGGAAAGAGCGAATTCGAGCTTGGCTCCAACGACAAAGAATTCTGGTATTGGATCGCCCGCAGCGATCCTCCTTATCAGTTTTTCTGCTCCTACGAAGACTTGCGCACCAAGAAGATCGCGTTGCCCTTCCCGTTCCAGCCTGAGTGGGTGATGGAAACCCTGGGTATGGCAACCTATCCGGTTAGCGGGCAATACCGGGTCGTAGACAAACGGGACACCATCGAGTTGATTCAAGACACCATTTCCCTGCAGGGCCAACCCGTTCACAAGGTGGTTGTCTTCAATCGGCAAGAAAGGAAGAATCGCGGGCAGATTCGGGCTTATATGCTGAGAGACGTGCAGGACAAGGTAACTCTCTGCTCGGCTGAAATTCAGGATGTCCAAACCGTGGAGGGCGTGGTCGTGCCCGCCAAGATCGTGCTTAATTGGCCGGCGGAGCACACCACCCTGACCATGAAACTTTCCAGGCCCACGCTTAACCGCGTGTCTCCTGAGATGGCCCGGAATCTGTTCAATCGGGTGCCACTGGCCAGAATCCAGTCCTTCGACCTGGCGACACTTAGCCGTGGAGTGGAAGATCGCAACCAGCTTCAACAGGCGGGTGGGTTTTCGCGATAAACAACTCGTTCGCCCAAGAGCCGGCACGTGAATCGCTCTAGGGCCCCTGCCGGCTCGTCCGGCAGGTGAACCAGTTCGCCAGCTAACACGGTCACACTTTTGACAAGTCGACCCCTGCCGGCTCGTCCGGCAGGTGAAGAAGTTCCTCGGCTAATGTCGCTGCGGCTAGCTCAAGAACTGCTTCACCTGCCGGTCAAGCCGGCAGGGGTCCTTTTGGTTTCATCCTAGATGGTTAGCTGTAGAACTGCTTCACCTGCCGACAAGCCGGCAGGGGCCGTGTGTCAGGAACAGGTTCGCTCTTCACAAGTGGGGGTTATTTGTTTTCTAAATGCAGGGACGCGCGTTTACCGCCCGAAATGTTCCGCTTCGCGGCGCACCAAACGCTTGGGCGGCGCGGCGATAACGTCTTTGCGTAGCCGATTGCGAGCCCGCGACAGGATAGGTCCGATGCTGTTGACCGGAATGTTCAGTTCGGTGCTGATCTCTTCGTAGGACCGGCCTTCCAGATAGCTCAGGCGCACAACATCGCGTTCGCGGCTCGGCAGCTTGCGCAGCAGCTTCTGCACTTCTTCCAAACTTTCGATCCCGATCTCTGCCTTGTGGCCCTGATGCTCTTGGTGCTCGGGCACACCGTCAACTGCTTGAACTTCGTGCTTCCCGGAACGTTTGATCAGCTCGTGAATGCAAGCCCGGCGCACCACCACCGTCAGGTAGCTTGCCAGACTGCTTTCACCGCGAAAATGGCGCAAAACCGCATAATCGTTGGCAATGATCTGCAGGAGAACCTCGGCAGCGACATCCTCGGCGTCCTCGGGTCGCAAGGCCGCACTGCGCAAATAGCTCGTGTGCTGCACGACGTGATAGATCAGCCCCAAGAACCGATCGACGAAATCGCTCCAGGCACGGGCTTGTGCTCCAGGCAACGCTGGACCAAGGTCTGATCGAGCAAAGTCAACGCCACGGCAACGGATCCCTGCGGTGTGAACTCGGCAAGTGCCTCGCCGTCTCTTTAGGCGCAAACACAGCGCACTCCATCCTCGCTACCTACTCTATTCTACCCCTCGATATGCGACGGAGACAACTCCGGCAACGGTTCATAACGAGCTTGCGATGCCTAAAATGTCCATTTCTTGGCCGCAGGAAGGGGTTTGTCTCAAATTGACAACGGCACCATCATTTTGCCGAGGACACTTTTTTCGTTTAACCCGGAGCCAACGGCGACGGCTGACAGCATCACAAGCCGAATCGTGCCTGCCGACACCGAAGACTCGAAGTCCGCCGTCGCCGCTGGCTCCGGGTTAAACGATAGAAAAGCTTCCGGCCAAGCCGCAATCGAGAGACGACAATGTCGAGCCGGGAAAATAGAGATTCCGCCGAGTTAGGCCCGCGTACCCTGCCCGCGGCGGCGGGCATCTGGTATCTTTCCCAAAGCTAATCTTTTCTGGGAGTGAAACCGTTATGTCCGCAGCGGTAACCGAACCTTGGTTCCAGAGTCTGTTTGCCGACCGGCTTGGCGGTCGCAATTACGGCAAAAGCACTGAAATCTATAAATTCGAGAAAATCAAACGGGCCAAGCGTTCCGCCCTGCAGGCTCATCCGGATCGCCAATTGCTCGATTTCGGCATCGGCGAAAACGACGATCTGGCCGATCCGCTGGTTCGCGATACGCTCAAGCGCGAAGTCGACAAGGTCGAGAATCGTGGCTACGCCGACAACGGCATCGCCGCTTTCAAGGAAGCCGCCGCCCGGTTCATGGACAGGGCATTTGGCGTGAAGCTCGATGCCGCCACCGAAATCAACCATGCCATCGGCAGCAAACCCGCTTTGGCGATGCTTCCGGCCGCGTTCATCAACCCCGGCGACGTTACGCTCATGACGGTGCCCGGGTATCCGGTGGCCGGCACGCACACCAAGTATTTTGGCGGCGAGGTCCATCGGCTCCCCTTGCGTAAAGAGAATGGCTTCTTCCCCGACCTCGCCGGCATTCCGGCCGATATTCGCTCTCGTGCCAAGCTCCTGGTCCTCAACTATCCCAACAGTCCCACGGGAGCCGTGGCCACGCGCGATTTTTATCGCCAGGTCATCGACTTTGCACACACAAATAAGGTGGTGGTGGTTCAAGATGCGGCCCACATCCTGCTGAGCTACGACAGCGAGCCGCTCAGCTTTTTGCAAGTTGAAGGAGCGAAGGACGTGGGAGTCGAGATACACTCCATGTCCAAAGGCTTCAATATGATCGGCTGGCGCATGGGCTTCGTGGCGGGCCATCCGACCATTGTCCGCGCCTTTGCCGACATCAAGGACAATTCCGATTCGGGCCAGTTCATGGCCATTCAACTGGCTGCCAAAACGGCTCTCGATCACCCGGAACTGAGTGTGCTGATCAGGGCGAAATATAAACGGCGTCTGGAAAAGCTGGTGGCCGCTTTGCGCAGGCAGGCTTCCAAGCCAAGATGCCCAGCGGCACCTATTTCCTTTATGTGCAAGCGCCGAAGGCGTGCGCGACGCGGAAATTCGCCAACGCCGAGGAAGCCTCGACGTTTCTGATTGAAGAGCAATCGGTCTGCTGCGTTCCCTGGGACGACGCCGGACCGTTCTTGCGCTTCTCAGTCACCTATCTGGCGCACAACGAGGCCGAAGAAGACGCATTGATGCGCGAAACGGCGGAACGACTCGGCAAACTTCAATTGCAATTCGACCACTAACGGCTCGCACGCGACTCGGGCCTCGCTCGGCATGTCGCCGAATGGGGCCGTTGCGGGAGCCTTCCTATTTCTCAGGGCAGGACCGGACTTCATCGGCACCTTTTGGACATTCATCACCACCGATTGGTATTTTGCCATCCCGCTTTTTTTCATGTCGGGGGTGGCCGTCACGTTGGTCATTTGGCGTTTGCTGCTGAACAACAACGCCAAAACCAACATGAACGAGTTTCTGCCGCGTTTCCAGGAAGAGCTGGAAAAGAAGGGCATCGACGCCGCCTTGCGCTATTGCCGATCCCAGACAGGCATGATTCCGCGTAAGCTTTATGTCGCCGGGCTGGAAACCAGCAAACAGGGCCTGGCGGCCATGCGTCGGGCGATGGCCAACGTGATCGAGTTGGAGATCCTGCCCGATTTGAACTTCCTGCTCCCCATGATTCTGGCCATCGCCAAAATCGCGACCATGGTGGGGCTGCTGGGAACGGTGGTAAGCATGATCGGCACCTTCAACAAAATCCAAGAAGGCGGCGATGCCAAAGGCCAAAGCGCTGCCATCGGCTTGGCATTGTTCGCGACGGCACTGGGACTGGTCACGGCCATTCCGCTGGTGTTCACGCACGTGCTATTCAAAGCATGGATCGGACAGTTTGAGACTAAAATGAAAAGCGCGGCTCAGAAGCTGTTGATTTTGATTCGGAATGCGAAGGCATGACTACGAAAAATCGCTTCTTTGATCTCTGGATCGTCGAATCGAATACGGTCTACCGCGAAGTGCCCTATTCGGTGGTGACCGATTGGCTTCAGCAAGGGCGCCTGCTCGTCTCCGATAAGGCCCGCCCGTCCGGATCCGGTGACTGGCACGAGCTGGGTCAGTTGCCCGAAATGGCCGTCTATTTGCCTCGGCGCGAAGAGCACCGCGCGGAGGATATGGCCGAATCGCTCGAGCCCGTTGAGCTGGACATGGCCTGGAAACGGCGGACAGAGGACGACGATCAAGACGTCGATATGATTCCGCTCATCGATGTGAGCCTCGTGCTGCTTATCTTCTTCATGATGACCTCGACCGTCGGCACTCTGGCCTCCATGGACGTTCCTGAAGTCCACCATGTGCCCACTTTTGTTTCTTCCGATCCGCTCTGGATCGGCATCGAACCGAACAAAAAAGACAAAGATGGCCCGGCAGTCTACTCGATCGGCCAAGGCGGCGGCAGCGCGTTGGCGGACGATAAGAATCTGGACTTCGAGGCTATGTTGCGACAACTGGACGCCAAACTTGCGACCCTGGGATCGGTTGAACAATTGACCATCCGGGGCGACAAGAGCATCCAATCCGGCGCCATCAAGCGACTGCGCGGCGAGTTAGAGGGCCGTAAGCGAAAAGGCTTGATCAAGAAAATCGGCGACGAAGTAATTGAAAGGCCGAACTCATGAGCTGGAGCGTCCGCCACGAAGGGTCGCCCAAGGTGATCGAAGGCTTGACCGTCGAGCAAGTCGCCGACGGCCTGCGTGAGGGTTCCTGGGAGCCGACCGACGAAGTGCGCGGCCCAGGTGAGCCGGAGTGGCGGGCACTGGAGAATCATCCGCAGTTCGCCGAATTGGCTGCGGAACTCGAACCGCCCCCTCGAATCGAACCCGACGATGAAACGCGGCTCGACATGAATCCGCTGATCGACGTCTGCCTCGTCTTGCTCATTTTTTTCATGCTGACGACCACCTACGCCGCCCTGCAGAAATACCTGGATTCGCCGGAGATGACGTCGAAGTCGATTGATGGTCCTCCGAAGATGACCAGGGACAAGTTGGCAGAGGTGGCCATCAAGGTAACGGCAAAAGTGGAGGGCGACAAAACCGTCGTTCGCGTCGAGGATAAGGTCGTCAATATCGATGACCTAGCCAAGACCCTGAAGACGATGATGAAAAAGGATGTCAGCAAAGCCAACGTCTGGCTGGATCTAGACGACAAGGCTAGCTACGGCACCTACATCTCGATCGTGGATCAAGCAGGAGACGCCGGCCTTGGCGTGCTCCTGCAAGTGCCGCCCAAGAAGAAGTAGGTCGGGCCAGCGTTTACTTCCTGCGGATGTTATGCACGACGGGAACATATTTTCCGCCGGGCCGCTGTTCGATCCGAAAGGTGGTTTCTTCAATGTCGTTTTCGTCGCCCGGGTACTGTTGGCTTTCCAGATTGCGCAGCTCTTGCTCCAGTTTGGCAGGGAAAAATGCCACGATGAAGGGTGGTTTAGATCGAAGTCCCATGCTGAACGCCAGCGCGGGCACCGAATCGGGCCGGTCATCGATCCAGCGGAGGCGGCCGCCTAGCGTTCCGACATCTTCCGTCCGGCCTACCATGGGCCGGCGTCCCAAATCGCGGTAGACCGTGTATTCATCGTTGCCGTTGGGTGTGGCCAAAATCGCGCCAGGTCGCGGAGTTGTTTCAGATAATCAGCGCCGCTGTGCGTGCGAAAGATCATGGTCCAGCGAAGCTGCCGTTTAATGTGTTCGGGTTGAAGTGAGCCTTTGCCGACACCGGGACCTTTTTCCTTGCCGAGTCCAGTTCCTTCTCCGCCACCTATGCCGCCCCTGCTACCTTCACTGCCCTTGCCCTTGGGTACAGCAAGTGCCAGCCGCTCCTGGGCGCGGCGGGCAACATCGCCCAGATTTCGTGAGGACAGCGTTGGTTCTTGAAAGAGACGAGCTGGACTATCGTTGGAGGGAACCAAAGGCTCGGGAGAAGTCGTTGGCGCTTTTAGGTCCTTTGTTTCGAGCGGTTGAATCGGGTCGGTGTTCTTCGGCTTATTCTCGATTGCCTCGGCCCCGGTTGGGATAGAGATTTCGCCTGGGCCGTCGGTATTTCCATTCAGCTGCCCACCGCCTCCACCTGCCACTTCGATGGCCTTGACCTCGGCTTGGTGTTTACTGCCAAACAAGCCGCTTAAGAAGCCGGCGAGAATGAGGGCGATGACGCCAAAAGCCACGGCGTGAACGAAAACCGACGAGGCCGCGGAGAGCGGCAACTCGTGGTGGGGTGAGTATTTGATCCAAAAGCGCTCGTCGGGAAGTCCCGCGGGTTTGGCCTTCTTGGATTTGCCTTTGGGCGAAGCGGTGGCAGTAGACATAAATTCACCTTGGTTGGGGGCCTGAAGCCGGACCACCATCTGGCAGTCTAACACCATTAACGCTCTTCGCAAGTTGACGTTAGCTGGAGTCGGGAATCGAGAATCGGGAGTCGTTAGTCCTGGGCTCGTTTAACCCGGAGCCAGCGGCGACGGCGAACAGGTTCCCTTTGAGGCCGTAAATTCTCGGCTGCGGGGCATCAATGCAGTGATTTGGGGCGTGAAGTCCGCCGTCGCCGCTGGCTCCGGGTTAAACGAAACCGCACCCTTCTCACCACCTGTCCAGCAAAGATATTCTGTGAATTCGCAAAAAGAGCACAGCCCCAGCTATGTCGCTGGGGCTATTTCTATGTTCAGGACTCGCGTCCCTTACTTCTTCACTTCGTACTCGGCATCGATCACGTCATCCTTGCCGGGTTTGGCGGCGCCGTCTCCGCCGGGGGCCGCGCCTGGGCCAGCGCCCTCTTGCTGCTTCTTGTTGTGAATGTGAGCAGCCATGGCGGACTGGGCTTGCTCCAGCTCGGAAATGGCCGAGTTGATCGCGTTGACGTCATCCTTGCTGGCGACCTGCTTCAGCTTGTCGATCGCCGCTTGCAGCGGCGATTTATCCGCTTCGCCGAGTCCAGGCTCCTTCAGCATCTTCTCGGTCTGGTAGATCATCTGATCCGCCTTGTTGCGGGCATCGATCAGCTCGCGTTTGCGTTTGTCGTCGTCCGCATGCGATTCGGCTTCCCGGCGCATCCGTTCCACTTCTCCGGCACTGATGCCGCTCGAGCTCTCGATGCGGATCTTCTTCTCTTTGCCCGTGCCAATGTCCTTGGCCGAAACGTTGAGAATGCCGTTGTGATCGATATCGAACGAGACCTCGATCTGCGGAGCACCACGCGGCGCCGGCGGAATGTCCTCCAGATTGAATTGACCCAGCAGCCGATTGCTCGGGCTTTCCGCGATGGGGCTTTCTCCCTGGAACACCTTGATGGTCACCGCCGTCTGATTATCCTCGGCCGTGGAGAACTTCTGCGTCTCGGTCTTCGGGATCGTGGTGTTGCGCTCGATGAGCTTGGTGAGCACGCCGCCCAGCGTTTCGATGCCCAGAGACAAAGGAGTCACGTCCAGCAAGAGGACTTCCGCCTTGCTGCCCAGCAGCAACTGCGCCCCTTGAATAGCAGCGCCGATGGCGACGACTTCGTCCGGATTGACACCCTTGTGCCCTTCCTTGCCGAAAATCTCTTTGACCAGGGCCTGCACCTTCGGCACCCGCGTCATACCGCCCACTAGCACCACTTCGTCGATTTCTCCAGGCTTGTAACCGGCATCCTGCAATGCTTTGAGCACTGGGCCGCGGCAGCGTTCGATCAAACCGTCGACCAGCTGCTCGAACTTCGAGCGCGTCAGCGACATCTGCAGATGTTTCGGGCCTGTAGCATCAGCCGTGATGAACGGCAGATTAATGTCGGTGGTGGTCGATTGCGAAAGGTCCTTTTTGGCCCGCTCGGCCGCCTCTTTCAGGCGCTGCAGAGCCATCTGATCCTTGCGCAGATCGATGCCATGTTCTTTCTTGAATTCGTCGGCGATAAAATCGATCAGGATCTGATCGAAGTCATCACCGCCCAGGTGCGTGTCGCCGTGCGTTGCCTTGACCTCGAAAACGCCGTCGCCGACGTCGAGGACCGACACGTCAAAGGTGCCGCCGCCCAGGTCGAATACCGCGATCTTTTCGTTCTTCTTCTTGTCGAGGCCATAAGCCAGCGAGGCCGCGGTCGGCTCGTTGATGATGCGCATCCGCTGCTTGGACTTCTTGCCCGATTTCGGGTCTTCGATTTCCCATTCGGTGTCGAAGCCGGCAATTTGGGCGGCGTCCATCGTCGCTTGGCGCTGAGCGTCGTTGAAATAAGCCGGCACCGTGATGACAGCTTTGCGAACCGTGTGACCCAGATAGGCCTCGGCCGATTCTTTGAGCTTACGCAGAATCATCGCGGAAATTTCCGGCGGCGTGTAGCTCTTGCCGTCGATTTCCACTTTGACCAATTCATTGGGGCCGCCAACGATTTTGTAGGGCACCAACTTCTCTTCGCTCTGCACTTCGTTGTGCCGGCGACCCATGAAGCGTTTGATGGAATAAATGGTACGGCGCGGATTGGTGATTGCCTGCCGTTTGGCCGGGTCGCCCACGAGCCGTTCGGCTTTGTCCGTAAATGCCACCACGCTCGGCGTCAGTCGATTGCCTTCCTGATTGGCGATCACCTTCACTTCGCCGCCTTCCATCACTGCGACGACGGAGTTCGTGGTTCCAAGATCGATACCGATGATTTTTTCTTCAGCCACTTGCGGGCTCCTTTCGATGCACAATCCCTTCACTCGGGATGGTCAAGAGTGTCTCGCGTTTATGTGATTGGGCTCAAAACTCTCTAAGTAAGTCTGCTTTAGCACATTTGAAAGCAACATCCATGCCGCAGATCATTAAGCAAAGGCAATTAAATGCAAAGAACTACATTATATGGGTTTATGAATAAAGCAAGGGATTGGTGCGTCTCAGTTTTGGGGAAGAACCGGGCGGGTCTGTGCCAAAATGGCAGGGAACCGGGCTAAGTGGAGTGCAGTTTCGACCTTTGTGTGCCCCCCGGTTCAAATCCTGCCTTCGCGATAGCCCGGCTTATGTCCCTTAATGCGTTTGCGTGCAAGCGGTTGGTTGACGCCCGTATGGGTCGGGTATAAAGTACGACAAATCCGCGCAGACCCGATGCGAGAATCCTCCATGACCCGTAAGAACGAGAGTGGTATTCCAGCCGCGGCCGCCAGCCGAGCAGCAGCATCGGTGCGGAACTTGCGCACGCAAATTGACAAAATCGACCAGCAGCTTCTCAAACTGGTCAACGAGCGGGCGAGCTTGGCAGCCGAGATTGGTCAGCTGAAGAACGATCAAGGCGGCGAAGTCTTTTCCCCTGCAAGAGAAGAGGAAGTTCTTCAAAACGTCTTACAGAACAATAAAGGACCGCTTGATGTTGCCACCGTTCGATCCATATTCCGCGAATTGATGAGCGGCTCGCGGGCGTTGCAGAAGGTTTTGAAAGTCGCCTATCTCGGGCCGGAGGATAGCTTTAGTCATTTGGCTGCCATCGAGCGCTTTGGCCAATCGGTCGAGTTCATGCGCGTGGGCAGCATTGCCGCAGTCTTCGAAGAAGTGAACCGGGGCCACGCCGATTTCGGTGTCGTTCCCCTGCAGAATTCGACAGATGGGCGCGTCGCCGACACGCTCGACATGTTCATGCGTTTGCCGCAGTTGAAGATTTGCGCCGAAGTGAGGCTGCCGATTCACCACAATTTGCTGGCCAACTGCGATCAGCAGCTCATTCGCCGCATCTATAGCAAGCCACAAGCCCTTTCGCAGTGCCGTCTTTGGCTGAGCAAGAACGTGCCTCATGCTTCATTGCACGAAGTGGCCAGCACGTCCACGGCTGCCGAGTTGGCTCAGCGCGAACCCGGAGCTGCGGCGGTGGCCAGCCGGCAAGCTGCGGTTCGTTATGGGTTGCGCGTTCTCTTTAGCGATATCGAGGATTCCGACGCCAACGAAACGCGCTTCGCCATCATCGGCAACCAGGAATGCCAGAAGACCGGCAACGACAAGACGGCCATCATGTTCCGCCTGGCCGACCACCCGGGCAGTCTGGTCGATGCGCTCAGTCCCTTTAAGCTCAACAAGCTCAATCTGCGCTGGATCGAGTCATTTCCAGCTCGTTCGCCTCGCGCCGAATCGGTCTTTTTCGTCGATTTCGACGGCCACCACGAAGACGCCAAGGTCAAGAAGACCCTGGCCGCGTTGCAAGAACATTGCGAACTGCTGACGATCCTGGGCTCTTATCCGATGGCCACGCTCTCCGTTTAGGCTATCGGCATGAATTGGCTTGCCCAAAGTAGACCTCACGCTCCGCGTGAGGAACGCCTCACGCGGAGCGTGAGGTCTACTTTTTTCTGCCGCTCGCCTTAATTACCTTGACGGATTCCGTCATAGCTCGTTCGATGGGAGTGTGGACTTTAGTCCACACCTGTGGGTTTGAGCCCAACCAATAAGTTTCCTGGCGTTGTCCAGTGAAGGCCGATTGACACCCTCACCCTGGATGGCTGGATTCCTGGTGTGGACTGAAGTCCACACTCCCAATTCATGTTGGCGGTTGCAGCCTTCGACCTGGCGCAACGCACCTCAATTGTTTCAAGGTAGCCATGATCATCGTCGTTCGGCCTGATTCCAGCCAGCAGCAGATCGACCATATCCTCGAGCGCATCCAGGACCTCGGCTATCGGGCGCACTTGAGCCGGGCGAGCTGCGCACGATCATTGGCGTCATCGGCGACGAAAACAAGCTCCGCGCGGAACCGCTAGCTGCCATTCCTGGAGTGGAGCAGGTATTGCCGATTTTGAAGCCGTTCAAGCTTGCCAGCCGCGAGTTTGACAGCCAGGACAGTGTGGTGGAGGTAAATGCGCCGGGTCGGGCGCCGCTCAAAATCGGCCGCGGGGCGCTCTTGATGATTGCGGCTGCGCCATTGAGAGCGAAGAAATCCTCGATGAAATCGCCGGCCAGGTCAAAAAGGCCGGCGCCAATGTTCTCCGGGGCGGCGCCTTCAAGCCGCGCACCAGTCCCTATAGCTTTCAGGGCATGGGTGAAGAGGGATTGAAAATCCTGCGCGGCGTTGGCGAAAAGCACAGCTTGCCGGTGGTGACGGAGGTCATGGACCCGCGGCAGATCGGGCTGGTCGAGCGTTACGCCGACATGATTCAGATTGGCGCTCGCAACATGCAGAATTTCGACCTCTTGAAGGAGGTTGGCCAACTGCGCAAGCCCGTGCTGCTCAAGCGCGGTATGAGTGCGACCGTTAAGGATCTGCTTATGTCCGCCGAGTATATCCTTTCCGAAGGGAACTCGGCCGTCGTCCTTTGCGAACGTGGCGTGCGTTCGTTCGAAGATTCGACGCGCAATATGCTGGACATGAGTGCCGTGCCCAACGTCAAGGGACAAAGCCACTTGCCGATTATCGTCGACCCTAGCCATGCAACCGGACGTCCCGATTTGATTCCCTCCATGGCACGGGCGGCGGTCGCGGCCGGCGCCGATGGCGTCCATATCGAAGTCCATAGCTGCCCCGAGAAAGCGCTGTCCGATGGCCCTCAAGCCTTGCTGCCCAAGCAGTATGAATCGCTCATGATTGACTTGAAGCGCCTGGCGGAAGCTGTGGGCCGCACCATTCCGAATTGAAGAGCCAAACGATGCGCCAGAAGTATGTAGCCGGCAATTGGAAGATGTTCACGACTGCCGCCACAGCGCGGGCATTGGCGCACGAAGTCTCGCAGGGCGGCGCTGGTTTGACCAAGGTCAAGTTGGGATTGTTTCCGCCGTTTCCTTACCTGAGCGTGGTCGTTCAAGCTGTGTCCGGCTCCGCCGTCGTGGTGGGCGCTCAAGATGTTTACCCTGAAAAAGAAGGGGCTTTTACAGGCGAGGTCAGCCCGAACATGCTCGTCGACGTCGGCTGCCGATCGGTTCTCGTGGGTCACAGCGAGCGGCGTCACAAATTGGGAGAAGCCGACGCTTTCTTGAATCGTAAAGTTATCGCCGGCCTAGGTATCGGACTCGAAGTCATTTTTTGCATCGGCGAGACCTTGGAAGAACGCGAAGCCGATCGGACGCAGCACGTTCTGGCGACGCAGATCCGTGCCGGTTTGGCCGGATTGGAACCGAAAGATGTCGCTCGCCTGGTGATCGCCTACGAGCCGGTTTGGGCCATCGGCACGGGTCGCAATGCCACGCCCGAACAGGCCCAGGAATCCCATCTCTTTGTGCGCCGAGAATTGGCAGCTCGTTTTGGCGAGAAAACGGCGGCAGAGCTTCCTATCCTTTACGGCGGCAGCGTCAAACCCGACAACGCCGCCCAGTTGATGCGGCAAAGCGAAGTCGACGGCGCCTTGGTGGGCGGAGCAAGCCTGGTGGCAGCGCAGTTTCTGGCGATTGCCCAAGCGGCTGGTTGAAAGGCGAGGAGCACCTAGGACGGCCGACTTCCACCAAGTCATCTTCTCTCTTGGGTTTGTGTTTCGTATACTATCCGTTTCGCAAAGCGTGCGAATTGACAATGCCGACTGAAAGGAATTTTCCGTGGGTCAAGTGATCGTCATTCCTTGGACGTCGACGATTCTCAATTGGCTGGTGATTTTGACCAGCCTTTTCTTGGTCTTCTTGGTCCTCATTCAGCGAGGCAAAGGCGGCGGGCTTGCCGGCGCCTTCGGCGGCGTAGGCGGATCGAGCGCCTTCGGCTCGCGGGCCGGCGACCTGTTTACGCGCGTGACCATCATCTCGGCTCTCATTTGGGTTCTGCTGATCATGACGCACGTATGGGTGATTCAAAATAGCAGGGAAGTCGGCACGGAGAAACCCAGTATCGAGTTCAAATAACGTTTGCCGCCTTCGTTTCGTTTGCCATTCCTTCTGCTTGGGTGAGGTCTGGGCATGCTGTTAAGCATGACCGGGTACGGCGAAGCTCGCTATCAGAGTGACAAGCTGAACCTGTCGATCGAGTTGCGGTCGCTGAACAATCGGCACCTGAAGCTGATTGTCCGCGCCCCGGAGCCCTACAACCTGCTCGAGCCCGAGTTCGAGAAAATCGTGCGCGGCGTCATCCGCCGGGGCACAGTCCAGTTGCACCTTCATTGCAAGCGCGCCCATTCCATCCAGGATTTCCAGTTCAATTCGGTCGCCATCGAAAGTTACGTGAAGCAGCTCCAAGAGCTAGCGGCGCACTTGCAGGTCCCAGCGCTATGCAGCGATGCGGTCATCGCCCAAACGCTTCTGCTGCCGGGAGTTGCCGCCGAACCGGGTACAACGGCCTTTGTGGAAGACGAGGAGTGGCCCATTCTCGAGAAGGTGGTGGTCGAAGCCTTGGCCCGGCTGCAAGAAATGCGCCTGGAAGAAGGCAAGGCGATGGCCCAAGAGTTCTTGCTCTATCGACGACAAATCGCTCAAGCCTTAGAACAGATAAGAGCCAAGGCGCCGCAAGTGGTCGTTTCGTATCGCGACCGCCTGCAAGAACGCGTCGGGATCATGCTCAGTGAACTCGACCTGAAGATCGACCGTACTGATCTTATCAAGGAAGTGGCGATTTTTGCCGAGCGCAGCGACGTTGCCGAGGAGATCACCCGGCTGGCCAGCCACTTGGAGCAGTTTTTGGAGATCATGAAAGAGCCGGAGAGTCCGGGCCGCAAGTTGGAGTTCCTCACGCAAGAGATGTTTCGCGAGACGAACACCATCGGTTCCAAAGCCAACGATGTGGAGATCTCGCGTCAAGTCGTCGAGATCAAAGGCACCCTGGAGAAGATCCGCGAACTGGTTCAAAACGTGGAATGAGTGCGCCAGCGCCACAATTAAGCGTTAGCCTACCAGCGTTCACCACTATGCCGGACTCCAAAAGATTGTCCGCGCCAGCACCTTTGATCATCGTCTCGGGCCCTAGCGGCAGCGGGAAATCGACGTTGATCCGCCAGTTGCTGGAGAAGAGCTGTTGGCCAGTGCGCCTGTCGATATCGGCAACGACAAGGAAGATCCGCCCGGGGGAGCGGCCGGGAATCGATTACTTCTTCCTGAGCAAAGAACAGTTCGAAGAAGAAATCGAGGCAGGGGCTTTTCTGGAACACGCGTTGGTGCACGGCAACTATTATGGAACCCTGCAGCGCGAGGTCGACCCGTTTCTGGAAAAAGGCATCGGAGTAATCCTGGACATAGACGTTCAGGGAGCAAGCCAAGTCCGCGGCAAGTATCCGGACAACGTGTCGATCTTCGTGCGGGCCGGATCGTTGGCTATTTACGAGCAACGGCTGCGGGCCCGCGGAACAGAGACCGAGCAGGCCATTGAACGGCGGGTGGCCAATGCCCGCCAAGAACTGGCTTTGGCTCATGAGTACGACTACCAGGTGGTCAACGACGATTTGCACGAGGCGTTGACCCAGATCGAAGCGATCCTCGATCTAGCTTTCAAGGGAGATTCGCATGCTCGATGATCTGAAAGAAGAAGGCATCGTCAACAAGGTCGGAGGGCGCTTCAAGCTTTCCACCCTCATCCAGAAACGAATGGTGGCCTTGAATACCGGCGCTCGGCCGCTGGTCGATTCCCGCGGAGGCGACAAGCTGACCATCGTCATCAGCGAAATTCTCCAGGACAAGATCTTTTTGGACGCGTCGGGCAACTTACAGACGCGAGCCCCGGTGAATGGCGATCCGGCCCGCCGGGCCATGATGTCCGACGTATCCGACGCCGGCGGAGCGGACGACTGAGGGATTTTTCGAGTCGGCCCTTATGTGCTGCCAATATTCCTTATGGCTTGCGAGATCGCGCCATGGCTGAAACTACCACCTTCCCCAAACCGCGTGAGGCCAACGACTCAGGCTACCGGCGCATCTCCGGCTTCGCCATTGCCGGGCTGGTCGTGGGCATCTTCTTCGTGCTCTTTTTGTTGGTGCAAGCTGTGATGGGCCTGATGGCCCACGCAACGATTTTATTGCCCCTTTGGTTCGAGTTCATCGCGGTGCTCGGGGTAGCTCTATCTTTGATCGGCGCTCGTTCCATCCGTCGCGCCGATGGCGCGCTGGCGGGGATGCGCATTGCCGCAATGCGGCCTGTGGATTTCACTGGTGACCGGACTGGGCTATGGCGCTTACTACGCTGCGACATATCTTGCCGTACGCCAACAGGCCGACGCCTTCACGGAAGATTGGTTCGACAAGATTCGCAAGGGCAAGCTCAACGAAGCCTTTCTTTTTACCCAGCCGCCCGGCGTGCGCCGCGACGCCAACCCCGACGACGAACGCTTCCTGAACATGCGCTTCAACTGCGCCTATCGCCGGCCCCAAGGGAACCCCCTCAAAAGGGGGCATGCTGGATATATTCCGCGGCAACGAAATCGTTCTCAAGTTGAGGCAAGGTGGCGAAGCGACCAAGATCACTCCGCTGGGCGTAACCACCTGGGAGCACTTGGAAGGGGCCTATGTGGTCAAGCGCGATTACGACATCCAGACGCCGGAAGCAAACTTCGAGCTAAGGATCACCGCCGTGGGGAAGGATGGGCCTGAGTCGGCGGACAAGAGCCGCGGTTGGCTCATCAACTTTATGGAAACCAGCGTCGAAAAAGATACCCTCAAGAAGACCAAAGTCGGCGAACGCATCGATCAATTGCGCCTTGCAGGTAAGGGGTTCGTAACCGAGTGGAGCCAGCAACTGATGGCCGGCCTTCTGGAGCTGGCCTACGCTAAATCTCTGGAATCCAAAGAAGAAGCGGCAATTTCGCTGCGCCTGGATATGCGCCTGTTCGCCGAACATCTTTGCGCTTTCGCAGGAATCGGTCGCGACAACATCGTGAACAGCATGTCTGCCTGTGCGCCTCCCGACCGAATCGCCTTAAGGCAGACTGGATTGCCCGGCTTCGACGCGGCTTACACTAAGGCGGGTTTGCTGGATTTCAGCCACATGACGGGGGACGACCGGGCGGCCCGCGATGCTGTAGAGGTCGCGTTGCGCAACATGTTGACCAGCAAACGATCGAGGTTTGTCGTAGCGCTTTTCTCCCCGGCACGATCAGTACAAAGCGCTTCTGGAGCGTGGACGACGAACACCGTTTGCTGCTGCCCTTGGATTGTCAGATTTACGTCGGACCGCCTGGAGCGCAGGCGAAATACTTTGCGGACACGGTAGTGTGGCTGCGGAGTGAACCCGGCGTACTCGACGACGACAAAACGCCCAAATGGCAGCTCACGAAAGTCGAGGTGTTGCGCGGCGGTGATATGGCGAGCATAACGCCCGCCTCCAAGGGATTGACTTCGCGCTTTCAATGATTGCGCGCTACTCCATGTCATCGAGCAAGTGGCCTAATTTCTCTTTCTTGGTCTTGAGATAGGCTTTGTTGGCTTGATTGGGCGCAATCTGGATGGGCACCTGCTCGACGATGCGCAGGCCGTAGCCATCCAAGCCAACCACTTTGCGCGGATTGTTGGTAAGCAAGCGGATTTGCCGGACGCCCAAATCGACCAGAATCTGGGCGCCGATGCCATAATCGCGCAGGTCGGGGGCGAAGCCGAGCCGTTCGTTGGCCTGCACGGTATCCAGTTTTTCCTGATCTTGCAGCTTGTAGGCCCTCAGCTTGGCCAGTAAACCGATGCCGCGCCCCTCTTGCCGCATGTAAAGCACGACGCCCTTGCCGGCCTTGGCGACCTGTTCCATGGCGGAATGGAGCTGAGATCCGCAATCGCACTTCAGGCTTTCGAACACGTCCCCCGTCAAACATTCGCTATGCACGCGAACCAGCACCGGTTCTTCAACCAGCGGAACTTGCCCGCCCGATTCGACGCCGATCCCACCTTTGGTAAAGGCCAGGTGCGGTTCGGGATCGACCACCGAACTGTAAGCAATCACGTCGAACTCGCCGTGGGCCGTCGGCAGCTTGACCGCGACTTCGCGTTTGACCAGTTTTTCGCGATGGCGGCGATGCTTGATGATCTGCTCGATCGTGCACATTTTCAATTCGTGCTGCTTGCAGAATTGCACCAAGTCCGGCATCCGCGCCATGCGGCCGTCGGGGTTGACGATTTCGCAAATCACGGCCGCTTCTTTCAAGCCTGCCATTCGGCACAGATCGACGCTGCCTTCGGTATGACCGGCGCGCACCAATAAACCGCCTTCCCGGGCCTTGAGGCCGGGAACGTGGCCTTTGCCGCGAATGAGGTCCGACGGCGTGGTGCGCTCGTCGATGGCGACCTGAATAGTCCGAGCCCGGTCGAACGCCGACGTGCCCGTCGTGATGCAGGTACGAGCGTCGATATAAGGCGTAAACGGCGTCGCTTGCGCATCGACGTTGCTGCCCGGCAACGGCTCGAGTCCCAATCGCTCGCAGATAGGTGGCGCCATCGCCAGACAAACCAGCCCGCAGGCGTTCCGCATCATGAAGTTGATGGCTTCCGGCGTGACCATCTCGGCCGCGATGACCAAATCGCCTTCGTTTTCGCGGAATTCGTCGTCGACCATCACGATCATGCGGCCGGCGCGCAATTCCTCAACCGCTTCTTCGACCGAACAGAGATCCTTTTTTGCCGCTGTCATGGCTAGATGGTCTCCTTGCTGTCAATCGGCACGGTCTGTGCCGTCACGATTTGCTCCATCTCTATCTTACAGTAGCGACCTTCCTTGCAGTAGCGAGCCTCCCTGCAGTAGCGAGCCTCCCACGTAAGTGGGGGGAGTTAGCAGCAATCTCCCCCCACTTACGTGGAAGGCTCGCTCAACGCAGAATACGTGGGAGGCTCGCTCAATGCAGAATTAATGGGAGTCCAGCCCAAGAGTTCGCCCTGTCCTTGCCGGCAGTTTGACTCCCGACTAGACTGCACTTTGGCAATAGCATACTCCGCCCCTCCGACCGCCTGAGCCACTTCCTGCCGCATGGCACCAGCGCACCTCCGGGAAACCCTCGATGAATCAAGTGATGAGCTCCATGGATACGCGGCTCGCTTTCAGCACCAACGCTTATCTCAAATACTCGTTCGCGCATGCGGTCCAACGGCTGGCGGCCATAGGCTATCGAGGCGTCGAGATCATGGCCGATGTACCGCATGCCTGGCCCGCTTTTCTGCTGGAAGAACACAAGCAAGCCATGCGCGAGGCGCTTGCGGCCCATCGGCTGGCGATTTCCAACATCAACGCTTTCATGATGCACGCCATCGCGGACGAGCGCCAGCTCTATTGGTATCCCTCGTGGATCGAACCGGATCGAAACTATCGAAACATCCGCATCCAACACACCCGTCGCGCTTTGACTCTGGCCCGCGAGTTGGGCGCTGCTTGCATCACCACCGAACCGGGCGGCCCGGTCGAAAAGGGTGGTTCCTGGTCGAAGGCACTGGCTCTCTTCGTCGAGGGGCTGAAACCGACCGCGGAACATGCGGAAAAAGAGGGCGTGCTGCTTTTGGTCGAGCCGGAACCCGGCTTGCTGATCGAGACCGCCGATCAATTTCTCGAATTGATGCAGCACGTCGATTCGCCGGCGGTCGGCATGAATTTCGACATCGGCCATGCCTACTGCGTCGGCGACGACCCCGCCATTGCAATTCCCAAGCTGGCTCCTTACATCCGGCACTTTCACCTGGAAGACATCGCCGCCACGCGCGTGCACCATCATCTGATTCCCGGTGAGGGCGCCATTGACTTCGCCGCTACCTTGCGGCGATCAAGGCCATAAACTACCAGGGCTGGATCACCGTGGAACTCTATCCCTACGTCGATGACCCCGACTTGGCGGCGCTGACGGCTCTAGAACGTGTTCGTGCGATCATAGCAGGCATCTGAACTGGAAACCCAACCATTCGCCCCAGCCGGCTGAAGGTTCGTACACGGCCATTTGGAGTGCGGCGCCTCTCTGCCCGTGGGAGCACAGAAAGAAGATCTCGTTCTCTGGATGGGCCTTTGCATGGCTTCGCGCACTCCCTCATTCTTGCTCACCTTGTCCCAACTCTTTCGATTGCCCGCAGTTTTCACAGCAATGTCCGACATTGCCATGGGAGCATTGGTTGGCTGGGGACTTGGCGCTCCCCTTTCGAGCTGGCCGTATTTCGTGCTGCTCTTGATGGCTTCGAGTTGTGTTTATCTCGCCGGCATGGTTCTCAACGACGTGGCGGACGTCGCCGTCGACCGTCGCGAGCGGGGATTCAGGCCGATTCCATCCGGTCGAATAAGCCGCCGCACTGCTTCAGCCATAGGCGTGCTCTTCCTTGGTTTGGGGCTTGTGAGCAGTGCTCTGGTTCGGCTTGGCGAAAGCCGCCCGTTGATGACTTGCTGCGGCCTGATCTTGGCAGTGGTTGTTTACGATTTCTCGCCATTCAAGTGGCTGAGATTGTCGTTAATGCCGACCTGCCGATTTTTGAATGTGCTCTTGGGTATGTCGGCGACCGATCCCGCGGTTTTGCCCTGGAGCATCCGCTGCTATCTTGCTGCGGTCGTCGCCCTTTACATTTTGGGAATTACGCTGTTCGCACGCAATGAAGCCGGCCAGAGCAATCCGCGGAGCTTACGGCTCGCCTGCCTATTCATGGCCGCGGACCTGGGATTGGCCCTCGCAGCCCCAGGCGCTGGTCGAAACGCGCTGAGACCTCGTTCGTGTTTCCCTATCTCTTACTGGCCCTGGCCTGGGCCATCGGCCTACCGGTTACTCGCGCTCTGAGGCAACCCAGCCCCGAACGCGTTCAATCGGCGGTACGAAAGGCCCTGCAAGGAATCATCATTCTGGATGCCGCTGCTGGCGTGCGGGATAGCCGGCGCCTCCGGCCTGCTCATACTCCTCCTGCTCATCCCCAATTGGTACACCGGCCGCTGGCTGTCGAGTACGTAAACGCTCGCCTAGATCTCGAAAGGTGCCGCGGGAGGCAATGGGGTAGGTCCCGCAAGCCGGGCGGGACAGCGGGGACTTCGCCTTGCATCGGATGAGTCACGGCTTGCGGAGAAGTGCACTGCTCCGAGGGAACGCGAAGCCACTGCTGTCCGGCTCAGCACGCCGGACCTACTTGACCCCCAATTTAGAGCAGGTGATGTCGGCATTACCATTTGATTTCCGCAAGCCATGTGGGTCAATAGCGGCCTTTACCGACCCCCTGTCTTGGAACGCTATTTTCCCTCCACCCTCCACGCCCTCAATATCCCGCCGCCTTGCCATCCACTCGCTTGTCCTGCGCACGTAATAGAGCCCGGTCTTCGGATCCACCCAGATGGAATGCGCGTCGCCCTGGCGCGTCGAAGTTACGTGGTGGCCCAGCTTGCGCAGCCCGGCCACTGCATCGGGATATTTGCTTGCGTCTTCGAAATGAACGACATCGGGGAACCATTGATGGTGCATGCGCGGACTATCCACGGCCGTGCGGATGTCCATGCCATAGTCGAGCACGTTCACCAGGATGCACAGGTCCGTATTGATGATCGTGCGGCTGCCTGGACTGCCGGTGACGAGAAATACTTTGCCGTTGCGACTGACGATGACAGGCGTTTGCGCACTGAGCATGCGCTTGCCCGGAGCGATGAGATTCGCGTCCGTGCCGATCGATCCCTTGCGGTCGGTCACGCCTGGTTTCGTGTTGAAATCGGTCATTTCATTGTTCAGCAAGAAGCCGGCGCCTCGAACGACAATCCTGGACCCGAAGCTGTTTTCCAAGGTGTAGGTGTTGGAAACGGCCATGCCGTCCCTATCGATCACCGAAAAGTGCGTCGTGTTGGTTCCTTCGCCCGCCAGAGGAATTTCTTTGGCCAAGGCTTCGCTCGGCGTGGCCTTGTCCAGTGAAATGCCGGCCGCCAGCTCGCGGGCGTATTCCTTGCTCGTCAGTTCGCTGGGGATTTTCACGAAATCGCTATCTCCCAGGTAGCGGGCTCGGTCTCGATAGGCGCGACGCATGGCCTCGACCATGAGATGCAGCGTTTCTGGTGAAAACCGATCGTGTTTTTTCAGATCGAATGTCTCCAGAATATTCAACATCTCCATCAGGCAGATGCCTCCGGAACTCGAGGGCGGCGGAGCATAAATGTCGAAGCCTCGGTAGGTGCCGTGAATGGGTTTGCGCAGCTCGGCCTTATAGGCGGTCAGATCCTGTTTGATTATCAGCCCACCGCCGATCTGCATCTCGGCAATGATCTTTTCGGCAATCGGGCCTTTGTAAAAGGCGTATGGCCCCTGGTCGGCAATTTGGTGGAGGCTCGCCGCCAAATCGGGCAGGCGCAGCGTATCGCCCGCTTGCCAGGTCTCCTTGCCTCCGTTTTTGCCGTATACGCGGCGAACTCCGAACCGGCCGGCGCCTGCCGGATAACGGAATTGAGGGAGCTGGCGAGCGCTCGATCGATCGGGAAACCGTCTTCCGCCAACTTGACGGCCGGGGCAAGCACATGTTTCCACCCTAATTTCCCGAACTTCTGGTGCGCCAGAGTCAAGCCGGCGACCGTTCCGGGCACGCCGACGGTTTTGTAGGCAAAGTTGGCGTCGCGTTTTTCCAACATGGTTGGCGTCGCGGCCAGCGGAGCTTTTTCGCGGTAATCGACGACGATCGGTTCCTCGTTGCGGGGATAAATCACCATGAAGCCGCCGCCGCCGATGTTGCCCGCGGCCGGCCACGTCACCGCCTCGGCGAATGCGGTAGCGACTGCCGCATCGACGGCATTGCCGCCGTCGCGCAGCATCTGCACACCGGCGTCGGCTGCCAACGGCGAGACTGCGACGACCATCCCCTGCTTGGCTTCAACGGCCCCGGCGATCGGTGTTTGGTCCCGGCCTTGCGCGGCTCCCGTAAGCAGGAGGGAGTAGCCGAACAAGCATAGAGCCAGCCCGCGTTTGATGAGGCACTGCATGGTTGACGTTCTCGATAAGGTTTTCGGATCTAAGGCTGGACCACCGAATCGAACACCCGCACACGACTCCAAAGATGTTTGCACTCGGCAACGAATGCAAGGTGCCTCGGCGCAACCTGATAACGGTCCTGGCTGGCCGCGTCTGCAAACACGATATGCAACGCCACATCGAAATCGCGATCGTTGACATCGCGATTCAGTTCTTCGGCTACCACCCCGCAACCGAAGAAAACGGCCCCTGGATGATCGGCCAGGTATTTCTTGCACCCTGCGATCAACTTATCGCGATTGGCTGCCGATTTATCGGCAAGCGTGAAGAAAACGTTGTGAGCAAGCATGACGGTATCTTTCCTCCTTCGTACCAAGCAGCACTGTAATCGGTGGCGCGAACCGGAACAATAGTTGAGCCCGACTCGCGAGTTTTGAGGTTGCGCCTCAATATGCTCAAAATCAAAACGAATCAACAGTCTGGCCGACGTAGTTTAACCCGGAGCCAACGGCGACGGCGGACTTGTCGCCGTCCGTCACCTCCTTGATTCTGCGATCGCCCAAGCCATTCGACTTGAGCAGGTGCCTGACAACCGTCGCCGCTGGCTCCGGGTTAACCGAGCTCGTCCGTCGGCACTTCATGTTTGAACGGCCCCCAATGTCGCGTTCCCCGCACTCGTTCCAGCCAGCCAACCCGTGCTGAAGGCTGCCTGAAAGTTGTAGCCGCCAATCGGTCCATCCAGATCCAAGAGTTCGCCGGCGAGGTAAAGCCCCGGCTGTTTCTTGCTCTCCATGGTTCGTGAATCGACCTCGGCTAGCTCGACGCCGCCGGCGGTAACTTCAGCTTTGCCGAATCCAAGGGTGCCTTGGACCGAGAGCTCGAACCGCTTCAACACTTGAATAAGCCGTCCACGTTCTTCCCGGCTAATGCACGCGGCCCGGCGGTCGCCAGCGAACCCGACATGCGCCAGCAGCATCTCCACCAGGCGATGCGGCAAGGAAGGCGCCACGACGTGAGCGAGCTGCTTCCGCGCCCAGGCAGCGGGCAGCTCTTTGAGATGCGTTTCTAGAGCGATAGCGGATAGGTCGGGCAGGTAATCCATGAACAATCGCAAATTGCTCGGCGTGGGGTGACCAGAAACATGGCGGCTCAGGTCCAGCATGACGGGACCGGTAAGCCCGAAATGGGCGAACAAAAGCGAGCCACGCCGCTCCGCCAGCTTTTTGCCGCCTTCCGTGAGAGTGGCCTGAATATCGCTTAGTGTGATGCCGCGCAAGTCGGCTAGCCAGTTTTCGACGATACGAATTGGCACCAGGGCCGGCCTTGGCTGCCGGATTGTGTGGCCGAAGGCGCGGGCCATGGCATAGCCGTCGCCCGTGGTGCCGCTGCCCGGATAAGACTGACCACCGGTGGTCACGATCAGCCGAGTTGTCTCGAGCCTGCGGCGTGACGTTTCGATCGTAAAAAAATTGCCTGTCTTGAAAAAGTTGCGAGCCGGTTCCTCGATCGCAAGCACAGCGACCGCGCGTTCCAATCGTGTCAGCAAAGCTTGCAAAACGTCGGCGGCTTTATTGCTGACCGGAAAAACCTTGCCCGTTTCCTCGACTTTGGTGAGGACGCCCTCGCCCTCGAAGAGCTGAATTGTCTCCTCGACGCTCAAAGCGGCAAGCGCGGAATGGAGGAAACGACCCTGCGTTCCAAATGCCTCGACTATCCCGCGATTATCGGTTGCGTGGGTGATGTTGCAGCGAGTGCCTCCCGACATCAAGATTTTGACGCCTGGCCGACGATTCTTTTCCAGCAAAAGCACTCGGGCCCCCGCTTCGGCGGCACTGGAAGCCGCCATCAAACCGGCAGCGCCGGCTCCAATGATCACGACGTCCCACGCAGTTTCCGTCATGCTGAACTCGACCGGGAGAATCGAAGTAAGATCATGTGGCTTAAGACCTTGACGTATTTTAGGCGCAGGCCTTCCGTGTGACCTATACTTGCTGAGGTCCATGGTCCCTAGAACCATACCAGCCCAAGCGAGTATCTTATGTCCGATCCCTTCATATGCCTTACCGGTCTTAGCCCAACGATTTCCGGCTTGAATTGGGATTCGACGGACTGCCTTCGCGTAGGCCGGCTCGAAAACCTTGAAATCATGCTGAATGAGCCTTCCGTGAGCAGGCGCCATGCCGAGGTTCGGGCGACGAAAGAAGGCTGGGTGCTTCAAGATTTGGGGAGCAGTAACGGCACCTTTCTGAACGACGTCCGCATTGGACGCACGCCGCAAAGGGTCCGCCAGGACGACATCATTCGCTGCGGCGAAATCTGCCTCAGAGTCGATCGGTTGACCAATCCGGACTCGGTCGCTCCATCCAAAATCAACGATCGCCAAGCCAATATTCAGACGTCCCGGACTTTCGTGCGCCTCAAAGCCACGATCAAGCAATCGTGGGAAGAAGCGATCGAAGTGCTGGCTAAGCACGACAACGTCCAAGTCGGCCAGGATCAACGGTTTCTCACTCTGCTTCGCGCCGGCTATCACCTTTGTCATGCGAATTCTCTGGACGACCTTCTGCAGTCGATTTTGAAAGACACGGTTACCGTTCTAAAGGCCCAGCGCGGCTCGATCATTTTGGTCGACGAATGGAGCGGTCAGCTGCAATTGCGAGCCGTCACTTCCTCCAACAAGCCAGGCGATCGCGAACGCCTCTTTTCGCGAACGCTCATTCGACGCTCTTTGCATCAGGGTCAATCGCTCCTTTGCCAAGACGTGCAAGGCGACGCGGAAGTGCGCGCCACCGGCTGCATCGCCAGCGGCGGTATGGCAAGCATTCTTTGCGCCCTTTTGCGGACCCCACGAAGGCCCCTGGGCGTCTTGCACCTCGACCGCGGCGCCAATCAAGAGCCCTTTTCGCAGGACGACCTCTTCCTCGCGGACGCCATTGCCGCTTCGGTTTCCACCGGCATCGAATGTTCGCAATTGATCGAAGTGCAGCGCCAGCAAGCCATTCACACGGTCACCGCCCTTGCCCAGGCTGTGGAAATGCGCGACCAGTATACCGGGGGCCATACTCAGCGGGTAACCTCGTATGCCATGATGCTCGCCCAGGAGCTGCAATTGTCGCCCGCCGATCAACGTCTCTTGCAGATCGGCACTCCCTTGCACGACATCGGCAAGATCGGCATCAACGACGATGTGCTTCGTAAACCCGGCCGCCTGACCCCGGCCGAGTTCGAGCATATGAAAACCCATACCGTCAAAGGCGCCGCCATCGTCGAGACGATCCCCAATTTCGCCGGCGTGCTGCCGATCATTCGCAGCCACCACGAACGCTGGAACGGCACAGGTTATCCCGACGGTTTTTCAGGCGAGCAGATCTCGCGCCTAGCCCGCGTGGTTACCGTCGCCGACGCCTTCGACGCCATGACTTCCGATCGGCCCTATCGCGCCGCCATGCCGATCGCGGTGGCGTTCAACGAAATCGCCGACAAGGCAGGCACGCACTTCGATCCGGCATGCGTGGCTGCCTTCCTAAGGCTTCGCGAAAGCATTGAGAGTATGATGTTTCAACAGAAAGAGCAGGACGAGAATTGCGAAGAGCTGGGGCAAACCTACTCTCGGTCCGAGTTGGTCAGGCTCATGAACCAATCCACTTTGGGAAAGCCCTTGACCTCCGCCAGTGCCTGACTCCTTTCAGAAAACAGGAGTCAGTGGACAGGAATTACGAATTGGCTTGCAGCCATAAACGAACGAGATGCCGGCGCCGCTCCGGTTCGAGGTGATCTTCGAACCCGGTGCGATTGTGAAAAAGCCAACGATTGTTAAGAAAAACCATTTCTCCGGGTCGAAGATCGAACTCAATCCGCAGTTCAGGCGTCCTCAACACCGCATCCAGCGCGTCGAGGGCACGGACTTGCGCAGGCGTCAGCGGCAGGCCCGCTTTGTCGTGACCTGCCTCGATCCAGAAGCGCAAATAGCGGCAGATCAGTTCCTCAGGCCGACACGTCAACACCGGCAACCGAACGGTGGGCGTCTCGCCAGGCGCAATTCCGCCGCGACGATCGAAGTGGAAATCCTGCTGAAGAACGGCGAGTTGCTCGGGCGCCCGCTTCACCAACTCTTGGACGGCGCGAAAACCGTTGACTATCTGACTGATGCCGCCAGTTCGAGCCGTTTGCAAACAGAGCAAGCCCACGTAGTCCACCACCGTCTGCCCAAAAGAGTTATCGGTGTGGAAGGAGCTTTCGGAATTCGTTACCGAAAACCTGGCCCCCTGCCGGACATCCTGCCCCGTGTCCCGAACGTCGTAAAGAAGCACTCCTTGAATATTTTGGACAACCGGCAAGCCAAGCCCATAACCCATGAGCCAGTAGGTTTGCCGCTTCTCAATGCCCGTCAAGGAAGCCGGTAATCCGGTGAGGATTGCGAAGCCCCGTCCTATTTCCAGTTCCTCTCGAACCGGCCGCAATTCGGTGCGCACTGCCCAGATCACGGATTCCGGCAGCGGTCGCAGCCAATCGGATTTGTCGGGCCCGTCCATCTGTTTGCGGCATTCGGCGAGCAAGGCCCAGCAGGAGTTCGAGGGCGCGTAGTGCCAGTTTGCCGAAGGATCGATGGTGGCGCGCACCAATTGCGCTTATCGTTGCGTGTTGCTGCCATCGGCAAATCCTCGAACATGCGATCCTGCCGCAGACCTCCTACATACGGCGGAGGCGTGCCCCATCGGAGTTATTGTCGATTTTTCGAAGTTGCCGTCCAGACGGGCATCTGCCTTGAAAACCTCGGCCCTGAGGCTGACGCCCCAGGCTATTGACTGCCGCCCTTCCAGGGCTAATTTCCAGCAAAAAAGCGCAAATTCAAAAGTTGATCTAATGGATTCCTGATCTCTTTTGACCCGACCAACCTGTCGGCAGTAGGATATCCATTCGGTTTAAAGGTCTTCGAGTTCATTGCGAGGTTGCCATGAGAATGCTGGGTTGGACGGGAATGGTCGGGCTGCTTGCCGTCGGCGGTATGTGCCTGGCCGTCAAGCCGGTGCAAGGAGACAAAAAAGTGGATAATCGCGTTTTCGAGATGCGGACCTACTACGCTGCTCCAGGCAAGATGGCCGATTTGCAAGCCCGGTTCCGCGATCACACCTGTAAGATCTTCGAAAAACACGGCATGACCGTCATTGGTTTTTGGAGCCCCAGCGATCCCCAGGAAGCGGAAAAGAAACTGTTCTACATTCTGGCTTTTCCGAGCAAAGCAGCCAAAGAGAAAGCCTGGAAGGAATTCCAGGCCGATCCCGACTGGAAAGCGGCGAAAGCCCAATCCGAAAAGAACGGTACGCTGGTGACCAAAGTCGAACCGGTGCTGATGAACCCCACGGACTTTTCGCCGATTCATTAAGGCGGCACTCAGGAGTCAGGGGGTCAGGGGTCAGGAATCAGGGGTCAGGAGTCAGGGGACTGGTTCCAGCCAACCCTGGCGAATGCCTTCGAATGTGACGTGCCGGCCGGTGACTGTCCCGTTTTTTTCACAACCTCTCAGAGGTCGGATGTCAGACGCGAAAAGCCCCCGAGATGTTAATCTCGGGGGCCTTTGGTTAGCAATCAATTCCGATGAGCCGGCTGCTGCCGGTTCGCCTTACGGACCGACGTCATCCTTGTCCTCGTCGTTGCCTTTGTCTTCGTCTTCCTCACCGAAGAAGGGTGTGCCGCCGGCATTCGACTCGACGGTCGCCTGCAAGAGCTGAATGTATTCCTTGCCGTCGACTTTGAGAACGACGCGATAGGTTCCCGAAGCGATCGGCGCGCCGCCGCCGAAACCGCCACGGCCGCCTCCGAAACCGCCACGACCGCCGCCAAAGCCGCCGCCTCCTGGGCCGCCCGCAACATTCCCGCGCGCCCCCGCGGCGCCTGCCCCACCAGCGGCGCCTGCGCCTCCTGGTTGAGCTTGACCGGCCGCACCGCCGGCACGTCCTTGCCCGCCGGCCCCAGCACGGTTTGCTCGACCGCCACCACCGGCTGCTGCAGCCGCCCGCCACCAGCGCCGCCGCGACCACCTCGGCCGCCGCCGGCGCCCATGTCCCAAGTCACGCGATGGAGACCCGGATCGGATTTGGCATCCAGGGTGCGAATGCTCTTACCGGCCGCGTCCTGAATTTCCAGGCTGATGGACTTCGGCTTCGTAGCCAACGCGTAAAAGATTGAGGCCCCATTGCTGGGATTGGTGCCCGCGAAATGCCGATTGGTATCGGCGTGCGGCACATCGATCCGCCAGCGCAGTGCGCAGGCGTCGGCTTGAACAGGGTGGCCGGCGCTTTGGCTATTTCCGGATTCAGTTGCCGCAAAGGAGACACGTCCAGAATCCACAAACTGCGGCCATGCGTGGCGGCAACGATTTCGCCGGTTGTGGGATGTTGGGCGAACTCGTGCACGGCAACGGTCGGCAAGTTGCCGTTGAGCTTGAGATAATGGGCGCCGCGATCCAAGGAGATCCAGGCGCCGAATTCCGTGCCCACATAAAGGACATTTTGGTTCTGGATATCCTCGCTGATGCAGCGCGTCGATCCCCAAGGAAGGTTCCCGGCGATCGCCTTCCAGGTCTGACCGTTGTCCTCGGTCACGTAAACATACGGGTTGTCGTCATCCATGCGGTGGGCATCGAAAACGATGTAGCAGCGCCCTTCCTGGTAGCGCGAAGGCTCGATGCTCGCCACCGTCCTTGGCCCGGGCAATCCGAATTTCTTCGTGATATTCGTCCAATCCTTGCCGCCATCCTTGGTGACCCAAACGGCTCCATCATCCGTGCCGGCATAGAGGATGTTGGCGTTCATCGGCGATTCGGCGATGGCCGTTGCGCTTCCTTGATTGGTCAAGGTGATCTCAGGCGAAATCACCTGGAGATCGTTGCCTCGATCCAGAGAACGGAACACGACGTTGCCCGCACAATAGAAAATGTGCGAGTTGTGGCTGGAAAGAATGAAAGGGGTGTTCCAGTTGAAGCGGTAACCGCCGCCACGTGCACCACGACCGCCGCCACCCGCAGCGCCGCCGGCCGCAGCTCCACCCGCTGCCCCGCCAGCCGCGCCGCCACCTCCACCGGCTGCAGCCCTGCCGCCGCCGGCAGCGCCGCCTCCTCCGGCAGCAGCCCTTCCGCCGCCGGCGCCTCCACGACCGCCACGTCCGCCTGGCCGAATCCCGGCTGTTTCACCGGTTCGGAGATTGCGGCGGCTCATGGCCCCGTTTTGGCTTTCGGTATAAATCAGGTCGGGATCGTTGGGATCGACGCGGCAGGTAAAGCCGTCGCCGCCTCCCACCGAAAGCCAATCCTGGATTACCGGGCCCTCGGCAGTTCGCGTGCGGCTGGGGCCTCCCCAGCTGCCATTGTCCTGGAGGCCGCCATAGACACGGTAAAACGTCCGTGGATCGAGCGCTACGTGATAGAACTGGCCGATGGCCATGTGGTTCAGGTGGTCCCAGGTCGCCATGCGATCGTAGGTGACGTAGGTGCCGCCGTCGCCCGAGAGCATGATGTGTCGGCCGTCGTGCGGATCGACCCATAACGCATGTTGATCGTCGTGGACGCCGCTGCCGCGGTTGCCTGCGCCGCCGCGACTGCCCGTGCGAAACGTCTTGCCGCCATCGTGGGAGCTGGCGATATTGATGCCGCCCACATAGAGGTGCTGGTCGTCGGACGGATCGACGCGAATGACACTGAAATACATGGGCCGCGGGTCAATGCTGTTGACGCGCGTCCAGGAGTCGCCCGCGTCCATCGATTTGTAGACGCCGCCATAGAGATAACCCTTGGCCCCTTGGGCGTTCTGCTGGTTTTCGCGTTGGCCGCCATATTGAGCGCCGTAGGGCCTTCCGGGCTCACCCCCTCGGCCGCCGCCGCCGCGCTGTCCGCCGGCCCTGCCTCCACGGCCGCCTACCCCTCCCGCAGGCTGGGGGGCATAGGTTACTTCAACTTCCTTCTCCTTGCCGTCGCGCTCGATCTTGACCTTCACCTTGTCGCCGTCCTTGTGTGCCTGGTTTGCTTCGCGCAAGTTGTCGGGATTGGACACCGCCTTGCCGCCAATGGTCTTGAGGACGTCGCCCACTTCGATGCCGGCTTTGGCAGCGGGACTGTCTTCAATGACGCGGGCGACTTTAGCTTCATCTTCCTCGCTCTCGGGAACGAAGACGCCGAGATATCCCTCTGGTTTGATGGGCGGTCCTTTGCCGATATCGGCGCACTCCATGATCATGAAAACTTCGTTGGGATTCTTGCGATAGAAATCGATGCCAATGCGACCAATTTCGCTGGTGGGCAAGCCTTTTGCCATCTTCTTGAAAGTCTTGCCGCCATCGGCCGTCTTGTAGAGACCGGCATGCGGGCCGAATTTCTTGATGGGGTCGTTTTCGTCGTAGATGCCGCGTTTGCGCTCGTACATGCCGACGAGTAGCGTTTCCGGATCGGCCGGACTCATGCGCGCTTCCATCACGCCCGTTTTGTCATCGAAATAGAGGATCTTGTTCCAGGTCTTGCCACCGTCGGTCGTTTTGTAAAGCCCGCGATCCTCATTGGGCCCCAAAGGCGTCCCAAGGCGCCTACGTAGACGATGTCGGGATTTTTGGGGTGAACGAGAATCCTGGAAATCTGGTAGGTCTTCTTAAGGCCCATGTTTTTCCAGGTTTTGCCGCCGTCCGTCGATTTGTAGACGCCATCGCCGTAGGAGACCGAATTGCGCGGACTATATTCGCCGGTTCCGACCCAAACGATGTTGCGGTTGCTGGGGGCCACGCAAACATCGCCGATGGAGACTGTGGCTTCATGATCGAACTGGTGCTGAAACGTGATGCCGTTGTTTTCGGTCTTGACCAACCCGCCGGAAGCCGTGGCCAGCCAGAAGAGGCTCGGATCCTGCTCGAACACGGAAATGGCAATGGTGCGACCGCCCATGTTGCTCGGGCCGATGGACCGCCAAGTCAGCGATTTCAGCCAATCTTGGGGCACGCCGGAGGAGACCGCTGGCTTCGCCCCATCGGGCGCTTCTTTGAGCGCCTTGAGCTTCCCTGTCAGGTCGTTCAGCTCCTTTTCGACCTCCTTGATTTGCTTCTCTTTAGTCTGATCCTTGGATTGTTTCTCTTGTGGCCCCTCGCGGCCGAATAGCGTTCCAGGCAGGCATAAGCCGGCGGCCAACAGCAGCATACTTGCCACGGACCAGGCCCGTTGGCTTAGATGGGATGTCGAACTCACAGATCGCACAGATACGCTCCTTTCTTCCCTGTAATTCGCGACGCCCAAAAGCGACTCGCGATCGCTAGCTTTGGTCGCTAGCGCAGGGTCCGAACAGCACCGGAATTCACCTTGGGTGACC
This sequence comes from uncultured Gemmataceae bacterium, assembly GCA_963748025.1. Lineage (GTDB taxonomy): Bacteria > Planctomycetota > Planctomycetia > Gemmatales > Gemmataceae > CAVVHZ01. The sequence goes on along the minus strand of CAVVHZ010000005.1, from coordinate 16,814 downwards.
GTACCCGCAGCCCAAGCACGAGGACCGTCCTCCCGATTGTCGCATTTTTTGGAGAGGTGATTGTCGCGCACCCTATTACGACTATCAAGTGTATGAGAGTTTTTTAATGATTGAAGAGGAGCCAGTTTTTGGTAGCTGTTGGCTCGGTTTTACTTGACGACTGCGGTGCGAGAAGGTAATTAACTATGAGTGGCCTTTTGTACAGTAACGCGTAGCGGGAATACGCGGTACTGGGTTGCTGTTTTTTGGAGAACTGCCATGCGTTCGCTTTGGTTCGTCGTTGCTTCGTTGGTAATTTTGGCGCCGGCTTCATCCGCATTTGCTCAAGGGCCAGCGCCGGCCAAACCTGGTCCGGAGCATGAGCTGCTCAAGAGCATGGTTGGAACCTGGGAGGCGACTGTCAAATTTGCGGGACAAGAATCCAAGGGAACCATGGTCTACAAGATGGGCCTTGGCGACTTGTGGCTCTTGAGCACTTTCGACGGTGAATTCGGCGGGCAGAAGTTCGAGGGGCGCGGCATGGATACCTACGATGCCAACAAAAAGAAATACGTAAGCGTTTGGATCGACTCCATGACTGCCTCGCCCATGGTTATCGAAGGAACCTATAACGCCGCCGCAAAGAAACTAACTCTTGAAGGAATGGCCCCAAACCCGGACGGCAAGAGCAACAAAACGACCATGGTCAACGAATTCAAAGATCACGACAACATGATCTCGACCATGAGTAGCCCCGGTCCCGATGGCAAAGAAGCTGTCATGATGACCATCGTTTATAAGCGGAAGAAATAGCAGCCAATTTCGCGAGCATCGAGTAGGTCCGGCGAGCTGAGCCGGACAGCAGGGACTTCACGCAGTTGCAGTGGAGTGATTGGCATCACCTTGCAACTTGCGTCTAAGCGCGCGGTCACCTCTGTCCCGCTCGGCTCGCGGGACCTACATGAACGTGGCAGTCTCAGTGCAAGCATGCTGCGACCGCTGTCCCGCTCAGCTCGCGGGACCTACTTGAACGTGGCAGTCTCAGTGCAAGCATGCTGCGACCTCTGTCCCGCTCGGCTCGCGGGACCTACTTGAACTCGCGATAACTCGTTTCGACGGCTGCGATTCATGGTATCGGCCCATCGACAATCCGCGCAGCCCGAAGCTGGGCAATGCGCGTCGCATCCAACCCCAGCAAATCTCTGAGCACCCCCTCCGTATCCGCCCCCAGCCCTGGCGGGCAGCGTGGCTCGACGGATGCCGCCCCCTCAATATGAAACGGACTTCCGATTAGGTCAACTGGCTGGCCACGATCGTCGGTTACCGTTAAACGGAACCCACGGGCCGCCGCTTGTGGGTCAGCCAACAACGTGGCGTAATCCCAAACGGGAGCATGGGGGACGTCAGCCGCCATCAAAACGGTTTCCCATTGTGCCGTTGTCCCGAGCCGCAGCTGCGCTTCCAGGACGGGAACCAGGTTTTCCCGAAAACGCACGCGGTCGGCGTTGGCGCGGTAGCGTTCGTCTGCGGCCAGGTCGAAAAGGTTGGCTGCCGAGCAAAAGCGTTGCCATTGTCCGTCGTTGCCGACGGCCAGCACCAGCCAGCCATCGGCCGTTTCGAAAAGCTGGTAGGGAACGATTTGCAGATGGGCATTGCCCAGACGAGCCGCAGGTTTGTTGCTCGCCAAGAAGGCTTGCAAAACGTTGACCTGAGAAGCGACGGCACAATCCAAGAGGGCGAGGTCGATGACGTAACCATGATTGGTGTTGGCGCGAGCATGCAGACATGCCAGGACGGCGGTGGAAGCATAGAGCCCCGTCAGCACGTCGACAACGGCGACGCCCACTTTGCAAGGCGGCCCCGCAGGCGGACCCGTAATGTCCATCAACCCGCTCAGCGCCTGAATGGCAAAATCGTAGCCTGGCTGATGCCGCCTTGGCCCTGTCCGCCCGAAACCGGAAAGCGAGCAAATCACCAAGCGCGGATTGACGCGAAGAAGGTGCTGCGGATCGAGCCCAAGCTTCTGAGCGCTGCTGGGCAAGAAGTTCTCCAGCAAGACGTCGGAGCGGCGGGCCAGGTCGTGCAGCAGTTGCACCCCTTCCGCCTTTCCCAAGTCGATGGCGACCGATCGTTTGTTGCGATTGCAGGACAGATAATAAGCGCTGGTTTCCCCGACAAAGGGAGGTCCCCATGCCCGCGTTTCGTCGCCTGTGCCAGGGCGCTCGATTTTCACTACCTCCGCGCCCAGGTCCGCCAGAATCTGCCCACAAAGAGGGCCGGCCAGAACGCGCGACGCATCCAGCACCCGCACGTCGTGTAAAACCGGACCGGAATCGTGCTCCATCGTGCTATCTCACCTTGGGAAGTCTAGGCAGGGCGTATCTTTTATCGTAGGGTTGCAGAAGGGGCAGGCGCGGAAAACCCTACGCCGTGCGCTGCCGGAAGTCCTCGATGACGAAGGTGGGTGTCATGGAACTTTCAGAGCTTTATCTCGAGCTATCCGACTATTACGATCATCGCGGCGAAGCGCAATCGCGCGACCGGTTCATGGTGCTGGCGGCCGACGCCGCCCTGCGTGGAGGCGACCCCGAAGAGGCCGAGCATTTGCGGCAGCGCCTGCTGACGCTCAATCCCCATCACCTTTTGAAGCCATTCAAGTCGTTCGAAGATGCGCAGAAATCGCGCGACGTGAGCGATTACGTCAACGCCCTGCGCGGCGTCATCCCGCCGATCAGGTGGCCAGCCTGGTTGAATCGACCGTGCGGCCGCAAGCGAGCCGGACGGCCGCGCCTGAGCCAACGCATTTACAGATGCCGCCGCCGCAGCCCACCCGCGTCGAGCCGGTGTCGGGACACCGTCCTGTGGAAGTCTTTCGCGTGCGCCCTACCGAGGAACCGCCTCCGACCAGCGTTCGGCCGCGACCTGCGCCGGCATCACCCTCGATTCCGCCGCTGCCGGCAAACCCCGCGCGTTTCGACCGGCCCCGAGTGTCCAAAACGCTTCGCAGAGCCTGCCGCCTCTGCCGTTGCCTCTCGAACCCGCTCGCGTGTCCTCGGTTTCACCCTTTCGGCCGCAGCATTCGCAGATGCCTCAGCCATCCCTGCCCGTTTACCAGGGCCTGCGGATGGCGCCGACTCCGGGCTCCTGGCTATGTTCCATTCTTTTCGCCGGACTCCTGGTCCTGGGTATCGGGATCGCCGTTTACTCGCTGGGGAGGGTCTTCCTTCCCGCCGAGCTTGTCCCGGCGAAGTTCCTCCCGTCTAGGGAATGAATCTGAGGCGGGCACGGCTTCGGATAGCGGCCTTGCCATCGTCTGGGGTTGAGCCGGCGTCATCAGTTCTTTGGGCGCCTGGACGGATGCCTCCGGCGCGGCCTCGGGTTCCTTGCCGTGATAGATGACTGCCAGCGCAATCACAATCATCAAGCCCAAGAAAAGCCCCAGCTTTGCGTCGTTCGGCATTCTGGCTTGCCTGAATACAAATAGAACCAGAGAAGGGAATTTCCGGGGCAGGAGCCCGGCGCAACTGAAGCATGGCCGCGCCAAAAGGGTTTTTTCGCCTGGCTCTATCATTCCGCGTGCGGCTGGGGTAATCTGCCGCTCGGATTACTGGCAAAATCGCTTGTTTCGCACTAAAAGGAGTCATCGACGTGGGCGTCAATTCACCTTTGAATCGCAAACTGCGCATGGGCTTGGTCGGCGGCGGCCAAGGCGCTTTCATCGGTCGCGTCCACGTCACTGCGGCGGTGCTCGATAACCGAGGTTCGCTGGTTGCCGGCGCCCTCTCTTCCGATCCGGCCAAGGCCAAAGCTTCCGGGCCGGATTACGATCTACCTCCCGAACGAACTTACGGCTCGTACCCGGAAATGTTGACCTCGGAATTGAAACGGCCTGCCAGCGAACGGATCGACTTCGTTTCCGTGGCGACGCCCAATCACACGCACTTCGAAATTGCCAAGGCCTTTGCCGAAGCGGGCTTCAACGTCATGTGCGACAAGCCCATGACCTTCGACCTGGCCCAGGCGGAAGAATTGGTCAAGGTGGTCCAAAAAACGGGCGTGGTATTCGCCGTGACGCACAACTACACGGGCCATCCCCTGGTCCGCCAAGCCCGGCAGATGATCAAGAACGGCGAGCTGGGGGAAATCAATGCGGTTCGCGCCAACTATCTTCAAGGCTGGCTGCGGACGCGCTTGGAATCGCAAAATCAGAAGCAAGCCGGCTGGCGCACCGATCCCAAACGCTCTGGCGTCGCAGGATGCTGGGGCGACATCGGCACCCATGCCTACAATCTGACGCGCTTCGTCACCGGCCTGCTTCCTGACAAGGTTTCGTGCGTTCTAAAAACCTTCGAAGCCGGCCGAGCCCTGGACGATTACGGCACAGCGATGATCCGCTTCAAGAACGGCGCTCTGGGCACCGTTACAGCATCGCAAATCACTCACGGCCGCGAGAATGATATCTGGATCGAAGTCGACGGCACCAAAGGATCGCTCGAATGGCATCAAGAAGACCCCAATAAGATGTGGCTTCGGGCCAACGGCCAGCCGCAACGCCTTTACACCCGCGATCCGAACGCTCCTCACACGACGGAGGTTGCCCGCAACGCTTGCCGCATTCCCAGCGGCCATCCCGAGGGTTATCTAGAAGCATTCGCGAACATCTACACGGCCGCCTACAACGACATGGCTCTGCGGGCGACAGGCCAAAGGCACGATAACGCTGGCAGCCTTTATCCAAACGTCGCCGATGGCTTGGACGGCATGAATTTCATCACCCAGTGCGTCGCCAGCTCGAAGCAAGACGGCGCTTGGGTATCTTTGAGTCACCCGGCGTGCCGAGCGTAATTTGAGTCGCCCGGTTAGCCGCGACGCGCAGCGGAGCGTAGGGCATCACGCTCCGCTGCGCGTCGCGGCTAACCAGTTTCATTCGGGCCAGCTTTCGGCGCCTGATAGGCGCGGCGATCGCGAAGCGGGCGAGCTGTCGCTTTGCGGCGCTGCACGCCATTCCCCACGCCGTTGAGCACCTTGCCGGCTTTCGTCGCGTTGCTGAGCTTGAAGATGCCGATGGTTCGACCGTTGCGGCCGCCCGAACTGCAATAGGCATATTCGATGTTGATGTGTTCCGCGCCCAGAAGCTCGCAGACGTGAGCCAGCTCGCCTGGCTGATTCTTGAGCTCCACCAAGAAAACTTCCGATTCGGCGAACGGGATGCTCAGCTCTTTGAGGACGCTGCGGGTGCGATCCTGGCTATCGGGCACAAAGCGCAAAACGCTGTGTTCGTGGCTGTCCATAACCGTGAGCGCCATCACGTTGACCTTCTGGCGGGCCAGAGCCGAGAGAACGTTGGCCAATCGGCCGGGCTTGTTTTCCAGAAACACGGAGATTTGTTTGCCGCTGTCCATACCACGATCCTCTCGCAGGGCGATGTAGGCTAAATGCGTCTGAATCGATTGTAATGGCCTGCGCGGAAGGGTACCAGTCTTGACGGAACTGCTCAAAAGCTTTCGGAAAAATGGGACCGATGTGGCGGTTCCATTTTCTCCGAATGCTCTACCGGATGCAGGTCAACGGTATTCGTGAAAGGGCAAGCCGAGCACGAACCGGGTTCCTTTCGTGATGGGAGTTACCCCGTGCTTGACCGGCTGCAAGCCGTAGACGCCGCCGATCGGCGTCAGCCGGTCTCGGGTGCAAAACAGTAGCACGTCGCCGAGAGCTGCAGCGAACCTCCGAGTTCGCGATTTCTTGGTTTCAGGTACATCGCACAGCATGAACTCGCCTCCATGAAAACCAGCGTCCACTGGATTCTTGGGATCAGCCCTCGAGCTCAGGACAACCGCCATCTGGATTGGGAAGTAGACGCTGCCTCGCAAATCTCGGTGAAGAGCGTTGAACCCGCCCGCAACATATTTGATCAGAATAGGAGTCGGCGCGTTCTGCCCCGCGGCTCGGCATTGATCGCGGAAGCCTTCCCATGCCTCCGGATAGCGATCCGATTCGCCCAGCGATTCGCGCCAGCGGTTGGCGATTTTGGCAACGTAAGGGTAGACGGCTTCCGTAGGCTATTCACCAAGTCGGGTACGGGCGCCGGAAATACCGGTAGGTGCCAAGACCAAAGTCCGGTCGATCCATGACCACGGGTCTTGGCGAACAAGGCTTCTTCGTCGAATCGACCGCGCAGCCAAGTACCGGCTTCAGGGTCAACAACGCCCGGGATCAAAACGCCTCCCGTCTGGGTTAGCTGATCTCCCAAGGATTGCCAATGCAGCGTCGCAAGTTGGCGGGTGAAATCGTCGGTCACCTTCTCGGACGGATGAGCGACGCACAGTTTCTCGGAGTTTGGCTCGATTCCTTGGACCGATGGTTGAGCATCGACTAGGATGCCCTCTGCACGCCCTAAAGATTGATATGCCTCAAGCTGCTTGGCATACACATCGTTCTTTGCAGCGTGCTTCACCGCTTGTGTTTGAAGGACAACGGCCTCCCGGAGGAATACCCTGGCAGAGCCGCATCGCTGCGAGATGCGCATAAGGATCGGGGAAGGTGGGCGCCAGGCTCAGCGCGGTGCGAAACGATTCGCAGGCTTCGTCGTCCTTGTGGCGCAAGCCAAGGATGACTCCCTGATCATTCCAGAGGACAGGGTTGTCGACTTGAGCGACGACGGCTCTGCGAATGATCTTTTCAGGCCAAATCAAGGTTGCCAGCGGCGGACGCTTCCCACGCTTGTTCGGCAAGTTTCCGAGCCCTGCGACGATCTTTGGTTTTTTGTTTCTTCGAGTTCATTGGTTTTCCTTCACGCGCAGGTCGAGCCACCGGCATGACCGCCGGTAGGCGCAAATCGCGTGCGTTATGATCGAATGGAATTAGTTAGGTACGGAGCTTGACTGGAGCCGCACTAGCGCAAGCTTGAACCCAAAATCGGGTTGGAAATGCTCTAACTGAGGAAGACCTTTGATACCGATCGCATGCACCCCATTATAAGTAAATTGACGAGGCTTTCCAGCAAGAAGCTACGGTTTGGCACAGATTCGCGTCAGGTCGAGTGGAAGGCTGAGCACGGGAGGTTATTTACAAGTAATTGACATAGTATTCATTAGCTCCCGAACCGCTTGGCTGCCTCCGCCATGGCTTTGGCTCGTTCCACTTCCCGATCTTTGGGCGGAGCCGCGGTAACCAGGGAATGAATCAAGGAAGTTGCCGCCTCGGTGACGCACTCTACCGCCTGATTGAACGCCGCCTCATTTGGTTTTGACGGAGCATTGAATCCGCTGAGCTTGCGGACAAACTGCAAAGCCGAGGCACGGATCTCTTCGTCCGTGGCAGGCGGTTCGAAGTTGAAAAGTGTTTTGATGTTTCTGCACATGCTCAAGTCTCGCTCCAGGTCCTTTTCAGGACAAAACAATTCCAGTTCGATCGATCATAGAATGAGCGGAATGGGCGATCCTCTCTGATTCAGATTTCTTATCGGTCGCATGGACCATTGGCAGCCTGATTGTCGTGGAGGAAATATGAGAAAGCCAGTCATGAGGGCAGGCGTGGCACTCCTGCTAATAATGGTGTTCGTGGTGGTTCCGGCTTTCGCGGCCCAATCCGATCCGGCACAGGTGAAGGCTAACGCGCCTTCGGCCGATCCTGCCGACTGGCCTATGTACAATCACGATGCGGCGGGCTGGCGGTTCAACTCGGCGGAACATACGCTGAGCCCCGCCAATGTCGGCAAGCTCGTGGAAAAGTGGCGATTCCCCGTCGCCGACTCGAAGGAAACCATTGGCGTCGTGCACGCCACGCCGGCGGTGGTTGCCGGGGAAGTCTACTTCGGCACGGCTACATTTCCTGCGTTCTACAAGCTCAACCGGGACGGCACGCTCTGCTGGGTCTACCGCAACCCGGCCCGGACAGCCGTCCTGCCGCCGACGGCCGGCGCTCCGATCACTGATAGACTGCGCGGCGCCGCATCGGACGGTGGGATCTTCAGCTTCGGCGCTCGTCGCGGACGGAGCCGTGTACTTTGCCGACACCGGCGGCTGGATGTACTGTCTGGATGCGCAAACCGGCAAAGAGCGGTGGAAAGTCGATAGTCGAGCGCAGACGTTTCCCGATGCCCACTTCAACAACATCCTGATGGCTTCGCCCGTCCTGGCCGACGGCAAGGTCGTGTTTGGCGGCGGCACGTTGGAACAACTTTTTGCCGGCACCTCGGCCTATCCCGGCAGCACCGGACGCGGTTTTCTCGTCGCGCTGGATCCGAAGTCCGGCGCCATCGTCTGGAAATACGATGTCGGCCCCAAGCCGGCCAAGCTCGATCCGCCGGTCGTTCGTCAAAGATCCTGGGGCGAACACAGGTGGGACCATGGCCCGGCGACGAGCAGCGTCTGGTCCACGCCTTCGTACGATCCCGAAACCAACGCGCTGTTCTTCGGCACCGACGTGAACACCGCCCCGCGACAGCCGACGCCGGACAACCCCAGCCTGTCCACGCAAGATTCCTGCGCACTTCGCGTGCCTCGATGCCGCCACCGGCAAACGCAAATGGAACACGCAAATCAACCCGGGCGATCAGTGGAACAACTCCATGCGCGCCTACGACCCCAAGACCGGCCTCTATAAGGATTGTTCGATCGGCGACACGCCGAAGATCTTCACCATCGACGTGGACGGCAAGCCTACGAAGGTCGTCGGCGCCGGCTGCAAGAACGGCGGCTTCTATATTGTTGCGGGCCGATAATGGCAAGCTCGTTCAAGCACATACCCGATTTACACGGGACCGCCCACGCAACCTCCGGCCAAGCACGACCCGAGCGTGCTGGCGCTGCCCAGTCCCATGGGCGGGTTGCAAACCGGCTGCGCCACCGACGGCCGAACCATCTTCACCAACGGCATCGACGCCGTGCGGCTGGGCACGCAGGAGAGCCCCACGCGCTTCGGGACAAGTCCCGACCGGGGGCCGGGTGACGGCAACCTCCGTTGATCTCGCGACCGAACGCTGGCGGCACGAACGGCCGAGATCCCCGAGATGGGCGGCACGCCGGAGAAGCCGATGTACAGGGATGTGGGCGATATCGTCGCCTCGGGAATTGCCCTCGGCAACGGCGTGGCGTATTTCACGGCGGTGGGCAGCGGCAAGCTGATTGCCCTGGATGCCGCAACAGGCCTGATGCTGAAAGAAATTGCCTTGGCCCGGTCTGGGCCGGGCCATCCCTGTCGCGGGGTCGGGTTTACGTGGGCGGCGGCAACACTTTGTTTAGCCCTGAGCGAATTGGAGTGTTTCTTCCCTAAGAAGTACACCGGGAGCGTGCAGTGTTTTGGTCTACCTTGACGGCCGGGACATTTGCGATGTCGACGTGAAAATCGCCTTATTTCTCATCGACGGCGCCCCTTCACCATCTTCACCACAAACGACATGGGCAAAGTGGACCCGGCGCTGGACCAACCCCGCCAAACGCCGACGGGTGCGGGCCGGTCCATTCACGGGAATGGGACCGGCCCTCTCAAATCTGCCGCAAACTCAACGACCAGGCGGCGGCGGCAAGGGCAGCGTTCCGGCCGGGTGTGGCTGAGCGAGCGAGGCATAGCGGCGCAAGAGCGCGTAAGTCTCTTGAAATTCATGATGCTCGCTCAGCTCGTGGTACCGAGCCTCGCTTGCCACCGTTTGATAGCGGCGCACGACGGGCTCGAGCGTGGCGCCTGGCGGCAGTGGTTGCCCCGTGATCACCTCGGTCGGTAGCGCCAGATATTGCTGCCAAGTGGGATCGAGCGCTGACTGCAAGCGCTGGGCAACAGCCACCAGTTGCTGCCTCACGGCTTCACGCTCGTCAGGCGGCGCGAAAGTCGGCGGCGGCGCAGCTTCCGCGGGGGTCAGCACCACGACGGGGGCCTGCCGGGGCGGCGGGGCGACATACCTCGACACCAGTTGCGCGAGGGCTACGCCCGAAACTGGAATGCTCCCGGCTGGCTGTCCCGGTCGCAGGGCATAGTATTCCGCATTAGCTCCGTGATCGATGTGCATGGTGGCGCCGTCGATGGCCACGCCGGCGAACAGGCCGCGGCTCCGCGAATAAGACAGAATTTCCGCCTTGAGCTGGGCATCGGTGGCGGCCAGGGCCTGCCTGCCGACCGGGCCGGCAGCCACGGCCAGATCAGCGCCGATGGTAATCTTCCCCTTGAGAATTCCTTGCACACTGCGCTTTGTCTTGAAAACCAGGATCAGGTCGATGGCTTGGACGCCTGCCTGTCGCCGACGCTGCCTCCCGTTACGGTGATGAAAACCGGCGCCCGCCAGAGTCCGGTTTCGTCGCGCGTTGTAAGCACTCCCCTGCCGCGCTGCACACCGACGATGAAGCCGCCCTTTACCATTCCCGGCACGATCGCGACGCCTTGCGCTGGCGCAGCAGCGATTCGGGGATGCATTTTTTAGGAACGGCCATGATCTCGCGCAATACTTCGTGGCCCCATTGACCGTTTCATCCAGCGGGGATTGTGCGAGCGCGGGTGAAACGGCGCCCACCCAGAGGCCGAGGACGAGAACGATAGCACCAGCAAAACGCATGGATGAGCCTCCTTGCTCGCAGGGGTAAATCATTTGGCAGGACCGATACTCTTGCCGCGGGATTATAGACAGGATGGCGGATTCTGAGCAATGCGGGTTATGAGAGAATGTGTTTTGCCCGCCAAGTATTTTGATTCATCCTGTACCTATTTCTATGATCCACGAGAGAAAACTAGAGCCCTGTCGTTCACCCGGCCGTAGTGCAGACTAAGCAAATCCAATAAGTAATTTTGCCGGAGAACCCACGGCGCTTTGGTTCCCTGTTTCGGAAACTGGTCCATCCCACGCTGTACATAGCCTGACTTCAGTGCGAGCAGAGGCTGTGTTTCGACATTCGAACTGCCATGGCGCGGCGTACATTGCGTGTAACCGCGCGATCCATGTAGTTGAGGAGCCGGCAAACATACATCGACGACAGATCCGCCCGTAGGGTCCACGACGCGTTGCTGTAGCCGACGCAAATTGCGCAATTGGGCACATCGCTGAGCATCAAACCTTGGTAAGTTCAGGCGCGCCCGGGATCGATGACTGCGCCATCTACCGATAGGCGGATCCCTCCCAAAGCCAACAGTTTCAGGCCTGTCGCCGTCACGATGACGTCCGCCAAGAGTTCTTGTCCGGATTCGAGAAGAATGCCTTGTCGTGTGATATTCCTGATCTGGTCGGTGACGACACTCACTCGGCCATCACGGATCGCGCGGAAGAGGTCGGCGTCCGGCGCGATGCAAACGCCTGATCCCAGGGGTTGTAATGAGGCGTGAAGTGCTTATCGATGTCGAAACCTGGCGGCAGATCTCGGAGAAGCAGACGGCGAAACAGCCTCTTCGCCACGCTCGGGCCGCCGCTGGCACAGTTGGAAGACAGCGAGGCTGAGCAGCACATTCTTCCACCGAATCATCCGGTGGGCGATTCGCTCCGGCAGAATCTTGCGAACCACTTCGCGAGCCGATCCTTTGACGGGAGTGAGACGATATACGTCGGCGAGCGCTGCAGCATGGTCACGTGCGCTGCCGTCTCCGCCAGCGCGGGGACCAGCGTCACCGCCGTGGCGCCGCTACCGATCACCACGATGCGTTTGCCGCGGTAATCCAGGTCGCGGGGCCACTGTTGCGGATGTACGATTCGTCCCTGGAAAACCTCAGTGCCGCGGAAGGCCGGTGTGTGCCCACTTTCGTAGTCGTAGTAGCCGCTGCACAAGATAGAGGAAAGCTGCACGTATAGCTGACCGCCTGTCTAGATGCGCCGATTACGCCTGGGGGAGCTTCGCTGCGACAATCCGTATCCCCTACAATGCACTCGACAGTCCACCGCGCCTCTGCCGAGGACCACGACGCTGACAACACCCGATGCTGGAATCGGATGTGGCGGTCGATGCCGAATTCCTGCGCCGTCTCCCTGCATGTACTTCAGAATGGCCGGCCCGCCGGCGATGGCCTCCGCTTGTTTCCAGGGCCGAAAGGAATAGCCGAGCGTGAACATGTCCGAATCCGACCGAAGCCCGGGGTAGCGGAACAGGTCCCAGGTGCCGCCGAGATCGTTGCGTCCCTTCGAGAATCGCGTAGCGTTTGCCAGGGCACTGCGTCTGGAGATAGTAACCCGCGCCGATGCCCGAGAGGCCCGCGCCGACAATCAGGACATCGAAATGTTCGACGGACACACGTGCGCTCCTGTCGTCGGTTTGATCTCCTTCGAAGGCAGTGTAGCCGAAGTCGTGAGACTTCGGATTCCTCAGCTCTTTCTATTGCGTTCCTCCGAGTGGCGGATATCCATCTGAACTCTCACGACTTCAGCTACTTCAAAACGGAAGCGTGGCGTTTGTTAACGTAGCCGAAGTTCGTGAGGAATTCAGATCCATCTGCAATTGATCTCTGCACGAGGCCATACTTTATCCGAAGCATCACGAATTCTTCTACAATTACCTGATGATCGGTCTCAGACACGTGCACGTTTATGAAACCGACGAAAGGACGACAATGAATCACTGATTAGCTGCAGTCGATGTTGCCACCTGAATCCTACCGCTTGGGCAAGCGTAAATGTCCACTGCTCTATGACTTACCGACGAGCTCGCAAGGCGGGTCTCTTGACTCCGATCTTTCATCTCCGATTCCGTGACAATTCTGAACCGCATGCGATGATTCGCTACGGATTGCCCTGTCCAAGCCACCCGTCCATGAATACTTACATTCATCTCTTGTAGAATCGGAATTCTCTGAAAATGGCTGCTTACGAGTCAGCGCAACGCAGTCAAGTTTTTTCGGCCGTCATTCTGAGAATCCCATCTGGAAGAGCTCGATGCCGCGTGTCTTCTAGCAACATACCTTACGCATCCGAGTGCTGCGGGGAAGAAGCAACTAGAACGGTCGGCGTTCGAGCAACGCTGTCGAGTACATTGCCCGCAATCCAGAGCGAGGAACGGATCTCGTGCCGGCGGCAAGTTTCATAAGACCACAAATACACCGGCTGCCTTGATGCCGGGCGTATCCGCGACCTGAAGCCCTTGGCACGACGATTATTGGGATCTCCTGTGGAGAATCTACGCCCGTCTTCAGCGATAACGGTTGCCAGGTCCAACAGTAATCCGAAAGTTTAGCAGAGATAAATCAGCAGAAATGCTAGCTGAAGTCGTGAGACTTTGGCAGCTGCATCGCCAATCCGGTCTGCAAGGCGGCCCCCTCCGAAGTCTCCCAGTTCGGTAAACTGAGTCAATGAAATCGTCCACATTCAATGAACCAAAGTTATGCAGTTGGAGGGCAATTTCCCACGTTCTACGAACGGACTATCTCAAGACTTTATCAAGTAGTTAGCTGAAGGAAGGCCCTTCGAAGGTCTCTACCACTTCCGCCACACTTGGCGTCCCTCGCCTCAACTTCATCCCCTTAATCCACTCCCGCACCAACTCTGACCGCCTCCTGATCCACAACACTCGTCGCCAGCGGCGGCATCTGTCCTGGGCCGCGTTTGCTCAATCGCTGGAGCAGAATCGACGCTCGAGGATCTCCAGGAGCCAAAAGCAAGGCGTCGGCACGGCCCGAAGGTGTCGTGTTTGGGTTTCTGCCCGAGAAGATTCATTTTGGCAAGGTCGCCGCCATAACTCAAATCGATCATCGAATTACCGCCGCCGGCCCAGACGTGGCACGATGTGCAGTTGCTGTGAAGATAGGCTCGACACCCGCTTTTCGCGGTTTTCATGTGTGTCCGCGGGATTGGCGAGTCGCGGTAGTCGGCATGCTGTTTTGGAAGCAGGTTGGTATAGCGAGGCTTATCGCTCAGGCGGGTCTCGATCCACTGCACGGGCCGAATGCCCAGGCTTTGCAGCCAGGAAAAACTGCGCAGCGTTTGCCGGGCCAGCACGGCGAGGGGCTGATGGCTGATGGAATTCGCTCTTCCGCTCGTTCCAGTGGTCGAGCCAGGATATTTTGAAGATGCCGCTTCTCCAGCCTGGCCAGTTGGTCGTGCGCCCCATTTCCATCGCGTGTCGCAGTATTGATCTGGGCCGTGGTCACGCCAAGCAGCCAGTTGGCGGCCCGGCTGTGGCAGACCATGCACTCGGCGCGGCTGGAAAATGCCATGTTTGCTTCCGGTTCGAGGCCGCGTCCTGGCCGATGATGAAAGCGCGGTCGACAGCCACCTGACTCCACTAGTGTGGCGTCGGTCTGTTCTTCATTCCAGGCGTAAGAATAACCGGCCCATTCGCCATCTTGCGGGTCATCAATCGCGTTTCGATGCGGCGGTTTTTCCCGGCCGTTCGGCAGCGAGAAAGTCTTGACGATGACCGTGCCGTTCGGGCATTTCCAGCCGTTGTCGACCGTGAAGTCGACGTGGCTGTCGCCGGGCAAGCCAATGAAGCGTTCCTTGTGCGCCCATCGGACCAGAGCGGCGCGTTCACGTAGTAGGGAACCAGACCCGGTTGCACGCGGTGATCGGCTGTCGAGGCGAAAATGCCGGTTTCGCTGAGCCGTTTGGGAAAACTGGCTGGCCGTATCGGCCGTCGGATTGCGTTCAGCCTGATACCAGCCGCCGCCATGATCGGCGACGATCAGCTCGCCGCGAGAATCGATGCCGAAGCCCGTGATTTGTAGCGATGTCTTGGCCAACTCGCGATGCCATGTCACCTTGCCTTTATCGTGGCGGATGCCCCATATTCGGCCCGTGGACCAGTCGCCGTAAATATAGGCGTCCTTCAATTCCGGGAAGGCCTGGCCCGATAGACGACTCCGCCGGTGCAGCGAGTGCATCTCCGAATGCGTGATGTTCGGCGATGCGGTTTAGCGAACGGGTCCGGCCCGCCAGGCGTGGTGTAGAATTCGCGGCTGCCCTCCATCACGCTCCAGCCATAGTTGGCGCTCTGCGTGCAATCGAGATACGACTTGCTCCCACAGATCCTGTCCATTGTTGCCGACCCAGATGTCGCCGGTCGGCCGATCGATCACGGATCCGCCAGGGATTGCGCAGGCCATAAGCCCAGGTTTCCGGGCCAACGCCCTTCTTGCCCACGAACGGATTATCTTTGGGTATGCCATAGGCCAGGCCGGCATCGGGATGATCGACGTCGATGCGCAATACTTTGGAGTTCAGTTTGCTCAGGTCCTGGCCGACGAAGTTCATGTCGGAATCGGACGTGCCGTCGCCCGAGGTGACATAGAGCATGCCGTCGAGCCCAAAGGCGACATCGCCGCCATTGTGCCCGTCGGAGAGCCATTCGATGATCAGTTTCGCGCTTCCGGGAACGATGGCGAGTCTGCCGTTTGTCGCTGCACCGTGTAACGGGTGACGGGCGTGGTTTTCTTGTTGGAATCCGATGGGCCCGTCACTGCCCACGTACAAAAGATAGCCATTCCGAACATAATCCGGGTGGAAAGTCGAGCCCGAAGCGAGCACATCGAAATCGAGCAGGAGCTGTGTTTCCTTCATCTCTGGGTTATCCGGATGCGCAGACCGCCCCACCCGAGGCAAAAAGGCTCCACGCCAGAGAGAGCGATTGCGTTCCCGGCTCGTTAGCCACGCCGATGGGCAGGGAATGGTCAAATGCTTGAAAGGTTGGCACCCGAAAGGCAACGGCGGATTCGGCGACCGACCACGCGCGACGTGGTCCACAGCGGCCGCGGCTCGATCGGCCCGCGACGTTGCGACGACGACCGACAGCAATACCACAAGCCCGCAAGCAGCCCAGTTTCGGAAGCTAATGAGGTTCATGGGGGATCCATTCTACATCGACGCTCGCCTTTCCATCATCCTTTATGCGACACCACGGCTTGTTGCATGGTCGGCGGTAGGGGATGGAATTCGCTGCGCTGGAATCCGGACTTCGCAAACATGCTCTCCAGTTCCGCAAACGTGTACGCATCGCCATGGGCTGTTGTGGCCAGCATCGTCATGCAAAGGTGGCAGTCGCCGGTGGCGAGATGCGGTCGGGCTCGGGGATGAATTGAGTGTTATCTGCCCGGCCGCTTGGGGCGTGAGAGCCGCGTAGGCCTTCGCCGTCGACTGTCGACATGTGGGCACGTCGAAGTGATGCAGGAAGTTTGTCAGGAGTACGACGTCGTAAGGGCCGCCCCAGGCAACCTCGAAGGCGCTGCCCGGTTGCCACAAATATCGGTCGGCAACCCCAGCCCGGGCGCATTCTCCTGGGCCACCGCCAACACGTTGGCCCAATCGAGAGCCGTCACGTGGGCTTTAGGGAAGCGGTTGGCGATCGCTATGCCAAAGAGCCCGTGCCCCGCGGCGATGTCGAGCATGCGGTCAGCGAACGGCTGGCATCACCGCCGACCAGCCCTGCCAGCAATTGCGAGGGCATCTGCATGAGTGTGCGCGATGCGCGAGGCGAAAGCTACCCGATTGGGTTGTCGTGCGAGACGGTTCCCTCGGTCGAAGTTGCCGTGCCGCCCCGTGATGGCCGCTGTCAGTTTCTGATAGCTCTCCCTTATTCCGGCGCGAGCAGGAAATTCACTGCTGCCCAGATAGGCTGGCGACTGGCGATCGAGAAACGCCTTGGTGTTGGCGGAAGCTCGTAACGGTCGCCGTGCTTGTGAAGGAACCCAAGGACTGTGAGATAGTCTGCCAAACGGCGATGCTGCGGGTGCGCGGCCTGGCACACAGTGGCCAGCTCGGTCGCCGTCTGCCGCCCTGCAGCAACCTGCGAAAACAAATCGAGCTCAATGGCCGGTGCCGCAGAGCTTCGGTCCGTTCAGTCGCTGATCGTTTCGGAAACAACGCCGGGGAAGGTCCTTGCGATGTCACTGCATCTCCTTAGTCGAGTTGAACAAGGAACCGACGAATCGAAGGTAGGGCA
>CAVVHZ010000004.1:0-38325 GCA_963748025.1 uncultured Gemmataceae bacterium | reverse complement strand
CCCTTAAAGCCGGAACGGCTTTTACTTGTACCGCTTTCTCTACCTTTACTGCCTTCTCCTGAGCGAACACCCGGCTTTAGAATCGACGAATCCACTCGATCCAAGCCAGATCAGGCAGGCGGTCAATGACAGCAAACACGCGATTCGTCTCATGCATGCAACCTTGGCGGTTTGGACGTCTTCAAGGCATCCGAATATGAACATTCATTCCACGCTGGCGAGCCGAATTCAAGATCTCTTAATCTTCAGTTCGGCAGCTTGCCATCGATCTTTCAGCGACGGTGCCATGCCCACGGTACTCCGTGGGCATGACAAGGACAGGCCCCAATAACATAACTGTCCATCGACGATAACCTAACCGTCCCGATTCAATACCCTGCATCGGGCGAAGTCGCAGTTATTGCATGAAGTGCCTCGCATGCCCACGCAAAGCCGTGGGCATGGCACCTAATTTCAGCTTAAGCCGACCATGCCATAGTAAGCCAATATGCCCGCACTTGCGGCATCAAATTCCAGAATCCGATCCCTTCCGCAGCTCATTTCTTCGGAGCCGTCGCCGGAGCACTGGGTCTTTCGCTTCCTCCTCTTCAGACGGCAGGTAGCCAGCTTTCCGAAGCAAGGGCTCGAGTTCGTCGATATTGATCCCGATAGTGATTCAAGAATTGCCACTGTCTATCGTCCAAGAGCGACTTTAGCTTTTCTTCTGGAACCCGGCCCAACTGACCCAAGAGGACATAAAAACCGTAAGGGCCTGGTCGCCGGCTCGGCGGGATCCTTGGCCAAAAAGGCGATGAATTCCTTGCGTTTTGTGTCCGAAATGGTGCGCCTCGTTCGAGCAAACTCACCAAGCCATCGATGGTTGCCAGATGGCGAGATTTCCTGCGTTCTTGAGCGACAGCCTCGTAGCGTTCAAACTGGGCGCTGGTCAGCGTATGGGAGAGCGACTTGCGAAATAGCGAATCGTCGTGAAAGAGACCGGCTTGCAAGGTCATCTGCAAGGGACGGGTGTCTTGCGAAAGTTCCATGAGATTCTGGCGATCGTTCCTGAGGACTTGGAACTTCGCCTTGATCGATTCATATTGGTTGAAAAAACGCTTGATGTCGCCCCGGCCCATAGCTCCACTTTATGCTTCTGCGCCGGCGTGAGCTGGCAGGTATTATCGATGTCCTCGACTTGGGAAGCCAAGACGGTATCCAGCCGCCGTCGAGCATCCTCGGGAGTTCGATCGGGTTGGAAGATCATTTGGTTGATCCGAGACTCCAGGATTTGCTGGGCTGGGACTTGCTCTATCTGCATGGCCAGTCTCCCGGCGCGGACCGCTTTCGGTTGCGGCGCCTGAGCAGGCGCTGAACCAACAGTCGCCGGCAACAAAACGGCCGCAAGCAAAACCG
The DNA here is from genome assembly GCA_963748025.1 of uncultured Gemmataceae bacterium. GTDB lineage: Bacteria > Planctomycetota > Planctomycetia > Gemmatales > Gemmataceae > CAVVHZ01. The sequence goes on along the minus strand of CAVVHZ010000004.1, from coordinate 36,933 downwards.
GCCCCAGGAACCGGCAGGAAGTTATTGGAAAGCATCGCGCTGTTGAGAATCGCATAGGGCATTCTCGGGCAAGCTATTAGGCCTTCGAGCCCAACGGGCTCGTTCTTATAACCCAGGCCGAAAGGCCTGGGGCAGGAAAAATCGCATTCGGCGGCCCTGAAAGGGCCGTTCAGCCTCTTGCTATCGAGATTCTGAATCTCACAAACGATCCCTCATGGGGTAATCTGAACGACCCTTTCCGGGTCGAACCCTTTGGCGATCGGGTACCCAGGCCTTCAGCCTGGGCTCAAGAACGAGCCCGTTGGGCTCAGGTACACAACACGGAACCGGAAGAAAACGCAGCTTCGAGAACCCCTAAGTTGGGATCATTTGTTCGGGCCAGCCGTTGGCGATTCAGGCTTTTCATCCTCATCATTTTTCGTCGCGAAGTACCCGGCTTTCTGAAGCATGCCTTCAAACTGTCTGCGTTGATTTCGGAACCGATTGAGGGCCTGCCACTGCGTCGTCGTTCAACAATGATTTGATCTTCTCTTCGGGAAGTCGTTCCACCTGGAAAAGAAGGTAGTAAAGGTTATACGGCCCTGAATTTTGGCAGGGCTCAATCTCCTTGACCAAAAGGTCAGTGATCTTTTGCCGTTGTGCATCGGACATAGGGGATGGACGTTCGACCGCCCTTATCAATTGCCTGATGGCGAGAAGATGACTGGCTTGCAGACGCTCGCGGACTTTAACGCGGTAACGCTCGATCTGCTCTTCGCTCAGCGTGTTGCTTAGCGATTTGTACAGGAGCGAATTGTTGTGAAACGGACCGACTCGCAAAATGACTTGGAGGGAATTAATGTCTTTAGAAAGCTCCCCGAAATCCCCGCGCTGTAAATCTCGCGGAGTCAATTCGAGTGCTAGAAACTTCCCTTTAAGGAGTTCAAATCGATCGAAAAATCGCTTGATGTCGCCCCGGCCCATCAATTCGAGTTTTTTCTTTTGTGGCGGCGTTAGATCGCATGCGCGATCGATGTCGCCGATCTCAAACTCCAGCAGCAAGTTCAGCCGCCGGTGTGCAGCTTCAAGAGTGCGATCTTGTTGGAAGACCAGTTGGGTAAGTCGGTCCTCCGCGCCTCCCGGCCCGACCCGTTCAAGCTGGTTATCCAGCCTGATACCAGGCACTGCCGGCACTGGCACCCTTGCGTCAAAAAGGTTCTGCCGTTTAAGACGGTTCTGCCGTTCGAACTGGAGAGCACGGTTATCGTCTAGATCTTTGCCGGGAAGTTGAAATGCAAGCGCGCCACAGGAATTGGCAACAAGACGAAATCGCCTGTCGACAATCCGAGCGCAGCTTGCCCAGCATAGCAGCATTTCCCTTTGTCCCATGTCTCACGCCTCGACCGAGGAATGCCGAGTGTTGACTGGTTCCGATGATCGTTTACCGCTCTTTGGTAGGAGCGGTTTTCTCCAATCGGTTAAAGTAGGTGTCTAAGCCGGCCCGGAATTCTTCGGGTAGCGTGGCTCCCGGTTTCTCCGGTGGCTTGCGTGACGCCTGGGCCTCGCGGAGTTCCTTTTCGTTGGTCGCCGCGGCCAATCAAACTGAGCGCGGAATCGGTGGTCGTGCCGCCGCCGCCGCCGCCCGGATTGGCGCCGCCGCCACCGCCGCCTGGATTGAAGCGCTTCGATTTCAGCAGTAATTCGATTGCTTCTGTTTCGGCTGCAATGGCCGGTGAACCCGTCTGCGGAGTCGCCAAGATCCCGGTGGCGTCGTCCATCACTTCGGCAACCTGCGTAAGCAAGGCGATTTCCTTGGCGAACAGCTCTTCGCCTTCGGGCAAATCGCGGATGCGTTCCGTGACCTTCACGATGCGATCCTGAAGCTGGGCCTGCGTCTTCGACAATGCCTTGGCCTCAGCAGTATGGACTTCCTTGGTAACGGCCTTCTTGGCTTGTTCGCTAACCCGTGTATCTTCACGCAGGTTCACTTCCGCTTCCAGCACTTGCAGCACTTCCAACACAATGGAGGGCGGCAAACTGCCTCTGGATTTGCAACCCGGGCAACTACCTGAGTTTGCGGGATCGACTAGGTCTTCAGCCCACCTGTCGAACGTGTCCGACCAGTATTCGCACTGAGAAATCGACAGCCCATTTTCCTTGGGTAGATCGTCGCCGAGTTGGCGAATGCTGCCTAGAACGTCTTGCTTGATCATGTCGTCGAGCACGCTCTTGAACTGAGCAAATCGCCGCCGCTCGAAATAGGACTGCATGTCGTCCATGATGTTCGAGAGATCCTGGCCGCTCTTGGATTCAAGGCCAGAGAGTTCTTTGAACAGGCCGCTTTGAGGAGCTTTGACGGTTGAAGTAGCCACGCCAAATGCTTCATTCACCTGGTCGCTGAGCCGTCCCGCGATACGGTATTGCGTTCGTGAAGCGGCTTTGAGCCGTTTGACGAGCGTGCTGCCTTCGAGATTGGCCAGAATGCGATTGAGTTCGTCGGCAATCTTGTCGAACTCAGCCAGCAGGTCTTGTTGTTTGACAATAGCCTCATCGAGCTTATCGCCCGCCGGGCTAGGTTCGCTAGGCTTGGAGGGGCTCCCCGCCAGCATGGTGTTCGGCAGTGTGAACTTCGGCGTGGAAGGATTCTTCTTCTGCGCCTTTTGATCGCCGTTAGGCTTGGGCGGCTGCTGCGATGATTCGACATCGGCAATCGAGGGAATCCCACTGGGAGGAGGAACTGGTTTTCCCGAGGCCTCGGTTGGTTTGCCGGGGGTCGACGATCGGACCTGACCCGCCATGGAAGATTTGTTGCTCGACGGGACTGTGGACGTCTTCGGGGCCTGGGCGGCCTGTTTGAGCAGGTCAGCCACGGAGGGCATGCGGTTGTTCGAGATATCTTTCAGGATCTGCAACATCTCCGCCCATTTCTCCAGGTGGCCGACGCCAAATTCCGGATTGCGCATGGCTTGCTTGATGAGATCCTCGCCACTGTCCACCAGAGTCGAAAGTCTGCGGCCGTTGGCGCGTTCGGCCTCGGCTTGGTTTTCGATCTGCCGGCGGTTTTCGGGTTGATTCAATTGATCGGCCGAGAGTTGTGCAACTGCTTGTTGGTCTCGAACAGTTGCAGCTCGCGGTCGCGGACATCGAGTGACTGCCGATGCCATTTGCTGAGCTGTTCGGTCAGCCAAATCGCATGTTGCTCGGCGTTGAGAACGTAGAGCAGGTAGGTGGGCGAATAAACTCGCGGCCGGTTGGGATAGAAATCTTCGACGAATAAACGCACGTTGATCGGCTGCGGCTCGATTCCCAGCGCCTTGGCTGAAAACGTACCTGCCAATTCCAATTGGTCCTTGTCGGGGCCGCCCGCCGCCAGGATCGGCTCGCCTTCGGCCGGGTTCTTGAAATTAACTTTGTCGATGCCGTGCCATTCGATGCCGACGCGTTTGACGCCGAAATCGTCCTGAGCCCGGACTTTGAAATTGAGGTATTCGGAATCCAGAACGACTGCGCCGCGAAGGCATGCCCTCGGCAACGAGGGAGGGAGGTTCGTCTGTCGCGACCGTTGATCGTGAGCACGAAGGGTTCTTTGCCTGCGAGCTGGTAGTGATCCTGCCACTCGAATTTCAACTGACGATCGCCCGTGACCACCGTCTCCTTCGTGACCATGGTGGCGCCTTGCGGAGCAATTGGTTCGCGGTTGACCTTGGCTTGGGCCAATTCACGCGTGATGGTGGCGGCGAAAGTCGCCTTGCTGCCTTTGACCATGGAAAGCGTGCCGCCCCGGACATCCTTTTTCGCCGGTTTGGTGAGACCGAGATAAGCCGGCAAGGCGATGTTGGCTTCCAGAGAGCTGAGCTCAGGTCGCAAGGTTGGTTCCAAGTGAATGCGCTTTGTGAAATCGCCGACGCGGACGTCCAGCCATACGGGGTCGATTTGTGGCGGCATCTCGAAGGCATATTGGCCGTCGGCAAGCGAGGCGGCTACGACTGGTTGCCCGCCCGCTCGCACTTCGGCCTGTGCAGGACGCGATACGGTCTGTTCGGCAAGCCTGACGGTCACCATGAACGGCTCGCCGTGGGCCACGATCAGGCGATCGGCCAATGGCTCGACCATCGCGAAAGTATACCGAGGCGTGTCGCGCCAGGGCATCAAGAATCGTGTCCAGGCGTTCGACGCGGCGGCAGGATAAGCCGCGAGCAAACCCACGCCAACCACGATGGCGCCTACGGCACAAGCCGCCCAACGCACATGTCTGGGGTTTGGAACAGAGTTGGAGAAATCACGTGACTCGGCTTGCTGGGAAACCTGTTGGATAGCAGCTTCGCATAGCGTGATCGATCGAGCTTGTTCGGATTCGTCATCGACGAGTTCGATGATGCCGAGCAGTTGATCGCCGATGCTGGCATGCTTTCGGCTCAGCAATCTAGCGAGTTGATCCAGGCGGCGTTGTCTCCAGACCCAACGGTAAAGCGTCAGGGGTACTCGCCGTGCAAACGACGAGGGCGCGGCGCAGAAGACGCCGTAGCGCACACTGTCCGGCGTGTCCCAGAGCCGGTCGAGGATGAATATCGCCAAGTAGGCGGCCAACACCCCGAAGATCGCACAGCCGACAGCTTCAATTAGTTTGATGGTCCAAACTCGCCGGCGAAAGGCGACAACTTGTCGCGGAGCGACGTGGGTAACTCGAGTCGATGATGCCCTTGAGCAAGAAACATCGTGTCTCCCTCGAACAACTTGGGTGAATGTTCGCGACAGTTCTAGAAAGCGGGACCAATCATATCAGAATGGTTATGATGGGGCTATTAGAAAATGCCTATTCTGCGCAGGCGGATTAATTGGGTAATTGCGTCACAAATTATTTACTCTCCCGCCAGTCGCAGCATGTAGGTCCGCAACTCATCCGAGAGAAAAAACCCCAGGTCGTTATTCAGACGATCGAAAAGAGGAGCTATCGAGGCAAGTCGGCCGCGTTGCTTGGCTCTCAACAAGACACCCAGCACACCGATTGGTTGGAGTCCGACTTCTTTAGCCATCGCCCGACCCGCTGCTTCGTCCATCAGCACTGCTACCGCTTTGACTTCCAGCGCGATGCGCAAAGCCTCCGATTCACCTGGATCGAGATGCTTGCGAAATTGCAGGATCCGCGTGGCATCGCGCGGAGCTTGGACTTGTACATAGGAAAACGTTCGAACATCCACAACGGCAAAGCGAGACGAGGGCTCTGACAGCTCCTTGGCCACTGCCGGAGGAACAAGCACTTGGCCGAAAAGCTCGCTGAGCAAATCAAGCAGGCCCAAGAAAGCCAGCGCTCGGATTGGTGAAGTGTCACTGACAACGATGGCCACGGTCAAATGTCCAGTCGTTGGAGCGCAAGCAGCTCTTCGGAGAGATCAGCAACTCCAGGTCGGTAAAGGGGAACCTTGCGGTTCAACAGTTCTTCTTCGAATTCAGTTCTGGTGAGCCCCGCCCACTTCGCGGCGGACCAAAGAGACAGCTTGTTAGCTTCGAAGAGCCGGCAGGCAAACTCGACACGAGCCTCGCCTTCGCTTAATCCGGCTTCGCGGAGCATTTCATCTGAAATAGTCAGTGGCATGATTCCTCCTTTTATAAGCGAGCCTCCCACGTTAGTGGGAGGAGTTTGCTGCATCCTCCTCCCACTAACGTGGGAGGCTCGCCAAAGACGGCGCCGCCAGAATTCAATTCGCTCAAATCAGCCCGACCACTTTCCTGCCGATCCAGAAGACTGCCAGCAGGAAGATCACGGCGCCGGCGAGCAGCGGGACTGCTCCATAATTGTACCCGACGGATCGACTCCGGCGGGTCCGGGAGACTGGCGAGCGATTGCATGAGCTGATCGATTTTGTTGGGCGCCAGCATTTTGCCATGGGTTACGCGAGCTATCTCTTCCAGGACTTCCGGCCGTGCCGGGCGGCCTACGCGTTCGGCTACGCCGCCTTGAACGAAGATCGACGTTTCGAGCGTGGCGCCCGTTTGTTGACACGCCAGAATGACTTTGTGTTTGCCCGGCTCGTTGGCGGTGTAGCGCCCTGGAATACTCCCCATTCTTCGCCAGTGGAGGTGAAACGCACCGTTTCGGCTTTGCCGGAAGGCGCGGTGATTCGAGCGGTGACGTCGCCCTTGGCCAGCGGCTCGCCGTTCTTTTCCATGATGTTGGCGTGGAGCGCAGAGTTTGGCGAACCAGCGGCTGATCGGTGCGTAGTAGAGCCGCATGGTTTCACCTTTTACCATGTTCCGCTGATAGGCCATCCAGCGGACCACCTGGCCCCAGAACCGGTAATGATATTTGTCCTCTACACCCTTGCGCAGCCGCCAGCGCCGTCGGTCCCCATGAACAGCACTTTGCCAGCGCCAAACGTGCGCGTGACCAACAGCGGCAATCGGCCCTGATTGTTGGCCGCGTCTTTGTGGACTGCCAGCACCTCGGTTCCGCCTTTGGCGCGACGACCGGCGCATACCACTGGAAGCCGGGCAGATCTTCCCAAACTTCGATGTTGGCTTCCGGTGTGTCGGCCAGATTGGTGAGCAGACTGCGCCGGCCCAGTTCGGTCAGCTCGAAATGTCCCGGCGTGCGCGATCCCCAGCCGCCCGGCTGGGATTCGTCCATCACCACCGGATAAAGATCGCCAAGCACCGTATCCAGCAGCGAAAACTGGCGGCCGAGCAAACCGGGCATAAAGACCAGCCCGCTGGCTTGATGCTCGACCAGTCCTTTGAGAAGCCGGCATTGTTCGGCGGTGAGCTGGCCATCTTCCAATCCGACATCGCCCAGAAAAACCACGTCGAACTTCGAGAGCTCCTCCAGGCCTGCTGGAAAATGCTTGATGTAATCCTTGTTGCCGCCGCCCACTTTGCTCAAGCCCGGATGAAACAGCAGGCAACTTACTTCGACACCCGGATCGCGAGACAGCGCGTTGCGCAAATAGCGATATTCCCAGCGCGGCTGCGATTCGACGACCAGCACACGCAGCTTCTCTTGTCGAATGGCGATCGGCGCGGTGAGCTTGTTGTTGTCGACCATCGTCTCGTCGGGATGCTTGGGCACTTCGAGTGTGAGCATGACATCGCCCACCTTTGTCGGCTTCCAGAGCAACGAACCAGTAGTGCGGCCCATGGGAGCGATCTTGACTTCCTCGGTCACCTCGTCGCCGTCGGACGTCTTGAGCCGGACGGTGGTGAGGTATTCGCGCGGCATGGAGCTTTCGATCGTGAACGGTATGCGGACCGCCTTCCCTGCGACGCCGAATGTGGGCGCGCCTAGGCTTTGCAGGTCAATGTCCGGCAGCCTCGTGGGGCTGCCGACCGGTACCGCGAATACCGGGATGCCTTTCAAGCGGAGCTTGGTAGCAGCTTGGACGGGGGCAGCCCTTCGTTCCAATCGCCGTCCGAGATCAGCACGACGCCAAGCAGGTTTTTGAACTTTTCAAGCGCCTTGGCAAGCGGCTCATAGAGATCGGTTCGACTTCCGGCTTTAGGCGTCGCAAACGGCTGCACGGTGGACATTCATGCGATTGTTGAGCGCGGATCCAAGCGGCCGGGTCGGTCAGACCCGCGATTGCCTCCTTGGCGAGGACAGCAGCGAGCCGCCGCCGGCTGGCGGCACATCGCGGGTATCCATGCTCGTCGAATCGTCCCAGAGAACGACGAGAGAGGGCCGTTCCTCAGGCCGGAATTCTTCCACCCATTCAGGCTGATTGAGAACGAACGCCATGAGAACGATGATGGTGAATCGGGTAACTTCCAAGAACCCTTGCGAGCACGCATAGCCGCTCCGCCGCCAAGCCGTCCAACAAAGCCAAACAGCCAGCAGAACGACGCTTGTGGAGAGCGCGACCGACCAGGAGTCCAGAGGATGCTGAGGGCGTGGGTTGCGTTCATGGTGAGGCCTCGCACAGTGGCTGGGTCGACCACGATTACACCGGGCCAATTGCTGTCATCCGATTGAAGTGAGTAAGGTTGAATGTCAGCAGATGTGAGACTTTATGGACATGGCAGATGGCAACGAGGCGGGCATCGTGGACCTGTTTACCGATCACGCCCACTCCCCTGACAATGGCCTTCCAAGCTGGAAAAACTTCCGCCGTCTCCGCGAGGAAGGGAAACCTGGCCTCAAAGGTTGCTGCGTGGCCCTCTGTCTCCTCGATCGACAATCCAACTCCATTCATTTTCTTCGGGCGCGTCGCCACGTTACGAAACTCGATCAGGACCTGCGGAGTGATGTTCAATGCTTCGCCACCTCGGTGCAATTCCAGTACTGCCTTGGCTGCAACGGGGAATTGAACATCGGACGTGTTTGCTAAGCGAACCAAAATGTTAGTGTCGAGCAAATAAGCCATTAGTCATACAACTCTTCTCTGCTCAGGGCCGAGTCGGGCAGGGATACCCCCCAGTCACGTGCCCCGGCGAGCAAACCTCGTTCCCATTCATCTCTCGGCTGCAAGTCCGCCGCCGCTAGGAATTGTTTTCGCAGTGCTTTAAGAGCCAAGTCCTCGGGAGCAATTCCTTGTCGGTTGGCCTGTTCCTTTAGTGCAGTTTCCAACTCGGAGTCGAGAGTAATCACCATTGCAACGTCTCCGCCTCAGGATCTTGCAAACAAGATAATCCAACGCCAATGTAAATTGTTGCCGCAATTCGCGTTCTTGACTAGAGACCGCGCTTGCGGTAGGCACTTCAACTTTGGATGGATCGATCGCCGTTAAGTTTGGAGTTCCGTTGTCGTGCGAATAAAGCCCGTCATACTGGAAACGTCCCCTGGTGCATTCTGCGGCGTCCGCGGCATGCACAACGCCGCTTCGACTAGCAGCGCGATCATCATCACCACGAGAAACGGCCGCCAGATTTCTTGGATCAGGCCGGCGAGACTGCCGGCGCGGTCGTCCACGCGAGTAAAATCCAAGCCCTTGAACAGTTCCGAAATGCGAACATCGGTGAGAACCGGCGCTGATCTTCCGACCGGCGGCCATCGACGGCCAGCAGTTTTTCGCCGGCCGTATAGATGCCGGCATGGTGCTGGTAATCGGTCGAGAGGGCCTCGGTTGCGCCGATGACCTGATGCCAAGAGGTCGGCTCCTCGATGCTCGCATCGCCGGCGATCAACTGGCGCGTCGGCCGAGCACTGCCACGCCTGCAGCCAGGCAGCGCTGAACGAATGCATAGAGGACCACGCCATTGCTCGCCAATGAGGAATGGCTTGGATCGGGTGTGGTGGCGCAAGAAACACCGCGCCGACTGGTCGGCAATCGCACCAGCAGCGGCCGGCCTCCCTTCATGGTGGCCAATGCTGTGAACTCGCCAGCCAGGCCGCAAAGGCGGCGAATCTGCAAGCCGCCCACCGGCAGAGCCGCGCCGCTTTGCGTGTTCGCCAGAATGTCTTGATCGCCGCGCCAGGTTTCGACCGGCGTATCCGCTTTCTCCGTGGTCAATCCAGCCAGTGGGCGCCATGAACTCGGTATTGCCTGGCGCCCGCAGGAAGAAACGACCTGGCCGCCGGCTGCACGAACGCTTCCACAGCCGAGGCCGCTGCCGCCTCCGGCAAGGGAGCGTGCCAGATCAGCAGTGCGATATCTTCCCAGTCGACGGTTGGCAGCTTTTCACTGGTAATTACTTGCGCTTGCGTTGAAAGCGGGATCGGGAGATATCGTGGCGGCAAGCTGCATGGCGGCGACCGTTTGCGGGTCACCGCTGACGATGAGCGTTCGTCGCGGTTGGGGCTTGCCGAAGACGAAATAGTGAATCGTTGTCGGCCGGGTTGAGGTCCGCCAGGGATCGACACTTTTGCCCCAGCCGCGCTTGCGCGCTTGCTCGATCGGGATGCGTGATCCTTCACCTCGGAAGGGGGAACCGTCCATTTCCACGGTTATTTCGGACCGTGCCGCTTTTCGATATCGAAGCGTACCGGCAACTTTAGCTTGGCTTCCGAGCCGCCTTCGCGCAACAGCTTCAAGGAGACCAGCAACTCCGCTCCATCGGACGTTTGCCGGCGCCGCACGTTGGTGACTTGGACGGAAATGTTGCCGGTTGCCGTATCGGGATAGGCGAGCAAGTGCAAGCGGACGCTTTGCGGGAACTCGAGGATCAATCGCAGAAAGCCTGCCAGCGCGACGCTATCCGGGGTTCCAATCGTTGTGACGCAGATCGGAGCAAATCCAAATCTCAGTGCGGCCGCAATGGTTATTGTGGATGTAATCGCGGGCTGCTTCCAGCATCGCGGGTAAATCGGCGGAAGTGCTGGCCGGCTCGGTCTCGGCGAGATGCAGCAAATCCTGTGGCGAGTCGATAGTGCGGGCTGCGTTGGTCGTGCTTTCGATCAGCACCCAACTGCCGGAGCCGAGCACGCCGAGCGTTCGCGCGAACTGGTCACGACCGGCTTCCATCTTGGAGATCCTTGTCCCTTCACCTTGCTGCTGCATGCTGGGCGAACGATCGAACAGGATCAGCGTGGTATCCGGCCGGCCGCCGGTCGCACGGCCGAGCCAACCGCCCGCGAGAGGGCGGCTCACTGCGAAGATCAAGCCCGCAATCGCCAACACGCGGAAGAGCAAAATCAGCATTTGCCGCAGTTTCGCATAGCCGCGCGACATCCGGTTGGCGGCAAGCAGGAACATCATGCGACCCATTGGACGGTTTTGGTAGCGCCGCCGATTGATCAGGTGAATGAGGATCGGCAGCGAGATGAGTGGCAGGCCAAATAGGAGCAAGGGCTGAAGGAATGTCATGTGCTAACCCCGCCCTCGTGAACGACCAACCAGGAACCGGGCCAGAACCTGTTCGTAATCCTGGTCGGGCGATACGCGGTGGAAATCCACCGCCGATTCGAGAACGATTGCACGCATAGCTTCGAGGTAAAGCTGCAATGCCTTCTGGTACCGATCCGCGATGTCGTTCGGGCTCCGCGAAGATGGCGGGGCCGCCTTCCATATCGAGGAAACGCATGGGCCGGCGAAAATTAAAGCTCACCTCGAGCGGATCGAGCAGATGAAACACGGCCACATCGTGCTTGCGAAAACGCAGGTGTTGAAAACAACCTCGAAGCAGTTCCGGCTCGACAAAAAGATCGGACAAAATGACGATCAAGGCCCGCTGCCGGATCGTTTCGGCTAACTCGTGGAGAACGGGAATAAGCTGCGTTGGGCCTTCCGGTTTGGCCTGTTCCAGGATATCGAAAAAGGTCCGCAAATGAGCAGGGTTCCGTGCCGGGGGCAAGCTACGGACAATATTTTTGGCAACGCATGAGACACCGACTGCGTCACCTTGCTGCACGGCCAAATAGCCCAGCGAGCCTGCCAATTTGCGTGCATATTCGATTTTGCTGCAGCCTGTCGATCCAAAGCCCATGGACCCGCTGGTATCGACAATGAAGCAACACCGCAGATTTGTGTCGGCTTCGTATTCCTTTACGTAGAAGCGATCGGACCTGCCGAAAACGCGCCAATCGAGCCGGCGAAGATCGTCTCCCGGAACATATTTCCGGTACTCGGCAAACTCGACGCTGGCCCCCTTATGAGGACTCGTGTGTCGCCCCGAGACATTTCCCAACATCGGCCGCCGCGCAAACAGCGGCACATTGGCCAGGCGGGAGAGCACCTGGAAATCCAGAAAACTGCGGGGACTGCGCGTTGGAAACATACCGCCTCAAGTAAATCCGAAATCCGAAACTCGAAATCCGAAAAAAGCCAAACGCAAAAGTGGAAATCCTCTATTGCGATCTTTTGCGGTAAATCGCCCCGAAGATCAGGATTAGCTCACTTGCTTCTTGCAAGAGTTCACTTTGCACCTCATGGAGATCGGGACGTCCTTCAAGGTCAAGCAGCCGAAGCCAATAATGGGACTCTTTGGCCTCTTTGCGGCTGATTTTTATGTGTAACAGGAAATCACCATCTCCTAAAGATTCATTTGCTTCGATGTAGTTGGCGCCAACCCAATCAGATGACCGAATAAGCTGCTTCCCATCCTCATAATTGCCAATGGTCTTTGGCAGTTTCTTGACCATTGGGCGAACTCGGCGCGAATTCGAAGGTTCGGTCCTCCAAATCGTAGTGTCGCTTTTCTTCGCTTGGCAGCATCTTGTCGAAAACCTTGTCCTGGTCTTTGAATGCCTTTTTTCGGATTTCGAGTTTCGGATTTCGGATTTTTCTTTATGCGTTCACTTTCGTCTCCTCTGCCAGCCGCCGCACAATTTGCTTAGCATCGATTCCCTCGGCCTGGGCTGCGAACGTCGTGATGATGCGATGCGTCAGCACGGGCTCGGCTACGGCTTCGATGTCTTCCAATCGCACCATATAGCTGCCGAGCAAAGCCGAGCGGGCTTTGGCTCCCAGGATCAGGTATTGCACGGTGCGCGGCCCTGCTCCCCAGGCGACCAGCGGTTTCAACCACGCCGGGGTTGTCGAGCCGGAGGGACGCGTCTTCCGCACGAGTTGAGCGGCGTAGGAATAAATGTGGTCGGGCACAGGAATCCGTCGCACCAGGTTCTGCAACCTGATGATCTCTTCGCCGTGAAGGAGATGGTTAAGCTCAGGCAGTTCGTCGCCCGTGGTCGTCCGGGCTATCCGTATTTCTTCTTCCTCAGAAGGATAATCCAACTCGATCAAGAACATAAAGCGATCCAACTGGGCTTCCGGCAGAGGATAGGTCCCTTCTTGCTCAACTGGGTTCTGCGTGGCCAGCACCAGGAAGGGTGGATCGAGGCGGAAGGTCTTTCCCACCACCGTGACCTTCTGTTCCTGCATTGCTTCCAGCATGGCGGCTTGCGTTTTCGGAGGGGCGCGGTTGATTTCGTCGGCGAGCACCAGGTTGGCAAATACTGGGCCATGCACGAACTCGAATTCACGCTTACCACCTGCGGTATCTTGCAGAATATCCGTGCCGGTAATATCCATCGGCATCAGATCGGGGGTGAACTGGATCCGGCTAAACTTGAGCGACATGGTTTCGGCGAGCTTTCGAACCAGCAGCGTTTTGGCCAAGCCCGGCACGCCCAGCAGCAGAGCATGCCCGCGAGCGAACATGCAAATGGCCAAACGTTCTATGGTGTCTTTCTGGCCGACGATGACCCGCCCGAGTTCTGCTTGCAATCGAGCGTACATATCGCGGAGTACGCCGATTGCTTTGGTGTCATCTTCATTGATTTGGTCCATGCGTGTTTCATCTCGAAGGGGGGCAGTGCGAGGTTTGCTACGCCATTGTTCGCCGATTATTCGCGGTTCGGAGCTTCGGCGAAAATCGCGACAGCCCATGCTACCCTGCCCGGGGCTGTCGCACAATCAGTTGCGTTCAGACTTTTCGGGACTCTGACAGATCCTTGTCAAGCCAAACTATTCCCGCCGTTGACGGAGAGTTTTTGCCCGGTGATGAACTGGGCGCGATCGGACGCCAGGAAGGTCACCGCGTTGGCGATATCGTCGGCCACGCCCATGTGTCCCATCGGAACTCCCGCGGTATAGGCGTCCTTTGCCTGTTGTGGATCGTTGGCGTGCCGTTCGGTCGGGATCCAGCCGGGCGCTACCAGGTTGACCGTAATCTGCCAGCCGCCAATTCCAGAGCCCAGGAACGCGTGAGGCCGAGCTGAGCACCCTTGGCCGAGACATAGTTGGAGAACTGAGGCACGCCACGCTCGAAAACTTCGGAGCCGATATTGATTACCCGGCCATAGCGCCGTTCTTTCATCGCTCCCACAACCGCTTTCAGCAATAACACCGGGCTCTTGACGAAGAACTCCAGTTGATCCAGGCAGCCTCGCCAGGTCAACTCCTCGATGGTCAGAAAGGGCTGGGGACCTGTCGCATTGATGACGAGGATGTCGACGGGACCTAACAGCTTTTTTGTTTTGGCGACTAGCTCAGCTACTGCTTGTTCGTCCCGGACGTCGGCCTGAATTGCCTCGGCTACGCCGCCGGCTTTTCTAATCTGCTCTACCAAAGCTTGAGCCAGCGGCGGGCTGCCAAAGTAATTGACCGCGACGCGAGCCCCTTCAGCTGCCAGCTTGCGGGCGATGGCTGCTCCCAATCCGGCGATGCCCCCGTGACCAAAGCCACTCGGTTCTTCAATTCAGCCGACATGCCATTTTCCTCATCACTTGGATTCCGATCATTCTGGCGAATCATGACTGATGAATGTCATATGGCAACCCCATGCGACGGCTTTGAGGTCGGGTTATTTTCTCTGAATGTGCAACACGGAGCCCGAACGATGAGCGCGAAAATCTCCAGCATAAGCGGACTTTCGGGATGGGGAGGAAGACAGACGTTGCGTGCGCGGTTAAAATTGAGGCGAAGAAGACCCTCCTTCGGAGAATCGTGCCATGCACCCGCATCTGGATCGCCTGCAATCATTGACGCGGCGACATTTCCTCCGCGATGGCTCGCTCGGCCTGGGTGCCGTGGCCCTGTCGATGCTAGAGACAGAGAAAGCCGAGGCAGCGCCCGTGGTCAACCCGCTCGCGACCAAGGCGCCGCATTACAAAGCGAAGGCGAAACGGGTTATTTATCTCCATTTGACTGGATCGCCGCCGCATCTCGATCTCTACGACTATAAGCCGGAATTGGTCAAACGGAACGGCCAACCCTGCCCGGACCAATTCGTGAAAGGCAAAACCTTCGCCTTCACTTCGGGCACGCCGAAGCTTCTGGGCACGCCTCGGAAGTTTGCTAGATACGGGAAGCAGGGCATTTGGTTGTCGGATGCACTGCCAAACTTGCAAGGCGTGGCGGACGACTTGTGCGTCATCAAATCGATGCACACCGATCAGTTCAATCACGCCCCCGCCGAACTGCTGATTTATACCGGTTCGCCGCGCCCGGGCCGGCCGAGCATGGGTTCCTGGATCACCTACGGCTTGGGCTCGGAGAACGAGAACCTTCCCGGCTTCGTGGTTCTAATCTCGAGCGGCGTTCAGCCCAACGGCGGCAAGAACTCCTTCGGCAGCGGCTTCTTGCCCTCGGTTTACCAGGGCGTGCAGTGCCGATCGAAAGGCGATCCGGTGCTTTATTCGTCAGACCCGCCCGGCATGGACCGCAGCCTTCGCCGGGCGAGTCTCGATGCCTTGCGCGATTTGAACGAAATCCAGGCTCACGAAATGGGCCATCCGGAAACCCTCACGCGCATCGCCCAGTACGAACTGGCTTTCCGCATGCAGACATCGGTTCCGGAAGTGATGGACCTGAAGCGGGAGCCGGCTCGCGTGCTGGAGGCGTATGGCGCCGCAGCCTGGAGCATCGAGCTTCGCCAACAATTGCTTGCTGGCGCGACGGTTGATCGAGAAAGACGTTCGCTTCGTCCAACTCTTCGATTGGGGCTGGGACTTCCACGGCACGAATCCCGGCGAAGCGCTAGGCGACGGCCTGACGAAAAAATCGCCAGCATGGACAAACCGGTGGCAGCACTCATCAAGGATCTGAAACAACGTGGCTTGCTGGAAGACACGCTCATCATCTGCGGCGGCGAATTTGGCCGCACGCCATTCCGCGAAGGCCGCACCGCCGCCAGCAAGCTGCTCGGTCGCGATCATTTCCCCGATTGCTTCACCATGTGGCTAGCCGGCGCCGGCGTCAAAGGCGGCTACGAATACGGCGCCAGCGACGAACTCGGCTTCTCCGTGGCCCACGACAAAGTTCATGTGCACGATCTGCAAGCGACGATTCTCCATCTCTTGGGCTTCGACCATAAAAAGCTGATTTATCGCTTCCAGGGGCGAGACTATCGGCTGACTGATGTGGAGGGGAGGGTGGTGGAGGGGATTTTGAGTTGAGTGGCAACGATGAACCGAGTCGTGTTATACTTTTCTTAAGGTAAAGCGAATTGAAAGGGGGAACGCCCATTAAGACCTACGAAACATCGACCAGTGAGGTGGCCATTCTTGGTCGGGTAATTCAGCCGAATAAGCCCACCTTTTCCGTTCAGGCAGCACGCCGCCATTCTCGCGTTGGATTTTAGCGAGTCCGACAAAGATCGCATGCACCTGTTGTCCGCGAAAGCCAGGCAAGGGACATTAACGCCGGATGAGCAAATTGCCGTCGACAATTATGAACGCGTTGGGCATTTCATTAATATCATGCAGTCGAAAGCTCGTTGTTCCTTGAAGCAGCGCGGCAATCGCAAGCCTCACTGACCTTGCATGAACAGGGTGCTTGAGGAATTGGTCTGGCAACGTGCGGGTGGCCGTTGCGAATACTGCCAAATGCCCCACCAGTACGACCGACTTCCCTTCCACATCGATCACGTCCTCGCCAAAAAGCACCGAGGCCTGACTCTCGCCAGTAACCTGTGTTTGGCTTGCTTCGCATGTAACAACCACAAGGGTCCGAACATAGCGGGAGTTGATCCTGCCTCAAGAAAAGTGGTCACTTTATTCCATCCCCGCCGGCATAAGTGGCATCGGCATTTCCGCTGGAACGGGGCAATTCTAGTCGGAGTGAGTTCTACCGGGCGAGCAACCGTGGCGGTTCTCGAAATGAATCTCCCGGCTCGCATCGCTTTTCGGCAATGGCTCATTGATGAAGGAGTGTTTCCGATTGCCTAAAGTAGCTTCGAGACTTCTTGACTGTTTTTCGTGCGAGGAATCAAGCAAGGAGTTCGTAAAACGGCGGTCTCTCCGTACTTGATGGGACGGGCTGGCTGTGGACGATGGCGAGCTCCGATTAGGATCTCCGACCAATTTTGCCGCCAGGAGCGCTCATCTTTTCGGCACCGATTTCACCTCATCCCCCTCATCGTCGCCCTCTCCCTTCTCCTTGCCTTCGATAAACCGAATCAGCGCCACCAGAGTATTCGCCGGATCGGTGTACCAATCCTTGGCGAGGACATGGGCGATGCGCCAGCCGAAAGCCTCCAGTAGCTTCGGCCGCATGACTTCGCGTTCGAGCAAATCGGGCTGACCATAGTAGGCCGGGGTGTCTACGAGGATGCCGGCGCCGTATTCGCGTTCGCCGGGGAGGCGCACGGCCAGGTCGCAGCGAAAGCTGGATTGGCCTACTTCCAGGTCGACCTCGTATCCGTGCTCGCGCAACTTGGCGGCTAACTGATCGACGACGAGGTCGATGTTCTCCTCTTGAACGGCTGTGGGATCTTCGGGACGGAGAAGGAGTTCGTGCAACACGCGGCCAGCAGTTTCGGTTTCGCCGGAACTCGCGGCGGCGGCGTAGCGGAGGTAGTTTTTCAGGCAGCGAGCGCCCTCATTGTAGTCGTTGGTGATCTCGGGGTAATGGATCGAGCTGACTACGGCCATGTGTTGCTTGGCTCGAGAGAAAGCCACGTTCAAGCGCTTCTCGCCGCCGCTTTGATTGATGGGGCCGAAATTCATGAGCATTTTGCCGTTCGGACCGCGGCCGTAACAGACACTCAAAATGATAATGTCGCGCTCGTCGCCCTGGATGTTCTCCAAATTCTTGACGAGCAGGCCAACAAATTGGCCTTTTTCTTCGCGCTCGAACTCTGCCTCCAGGCGATCGCGGAATTTCTCATCCTCTTCGCCCAGGCGCGTCAATGCATCCAGAATTTCACCCTGTTGAGCCTCGGAAAAAGCGATGATGCCAATGCTCGCGCCGGTCTTGCTGCTTAACAAGTGCGCGCACCAGGTTGGCGATATAGTCCGCTTCCCCAGTGTTCTGCCGATTTACGTATACGCCGTTACTGATGAAGTGGTAACTGATCGGTCGCTCGAGCAGATGAGTGAGATGGACAGCGCCCTGCTCGGCGCTGGCTACCTGAATCTCGCCCCAGTTGGCGCCGGGCAACATCTTGTCAGGGACGGTGAGCAAGCGGCCTTGGTAAAAGGCCGCATTCGAAAAGCTGATCAACGATTCGGAGCGGCTCCGGTAATGCCAGCCGAGCATAGTCGAAGGCAGCACGCGAGCGGCGTAGGCAAGGAAACTGTTGCTTTCGAGATCGTGCTCTCCGGTTTCGCCGCCGGTATCCGGTTCGACGACGGCCAGCCCCTCTGGGTCTTCGAGCTGCTTGGTGGAAAAGAAACTGGTGGGCGGGAGCTGCATTTGATCGCCTACCACGATCGCCTGGCTCGCCCGGAACAGCGAAGGCACCGCCCCCTCTAGCGTGACCTGGCTGGCTTCGTCAAAAATGACGACGTCAAAATGATCGGCATCCAAAGGCAATGCGTCCGAAGCGCTCAGCGGACTCATGAGCCACACGGGCTTCAGGTCTTTGATGATAAGGCCCGATTCGCCGGTCACCAGTTCCCGGATGGATCGGTAACGCATGACCTTGCCGAATTCGTGCTCGAGCTCGCGCCGCCCCCGATTGAATACCGTTTTGAGCTCTTTTTCCTCCGCGGTTAGGTCGGCATGCGGCAGGCCCGAAACGCGCACGTGCTCCAAGAACCGTAGGCGCACGCGTTCGCAGAGCACGGCCGCATTTGCTTCATATAGTTTCTCGATGATTTCACTGACTTTGCGCACCTGCCGGCTGCGGACCCGATCCGTAAATCGATTCAGATTGCGATCGAGTCGAGATACTTCCTCCCAGGTGCGTTGCGCCATGCCGGCTTCCAGCTCGACGCACGTGAGCGGCAAATCGCGCAGCACGGCAAGCAGCTCCGGAGACAAACCGGCGGCTTCCGTCAAGCAGACCAGGAAATCGGGCAACTCGTCGAGCCGGGCCTCGATCTGATCGAGAATCTGCAACAGCTCGGGAAACGGGCGGTCTTTGCAGCTATCGAGCGATGCGTCAATTTCAGCGTTCAGTTGCTCCACGTCCGGCTTGAGCTCGGCGACGCGAACCAAAGCTTGGTCCGCTTCACCCTTCATCAGCATGCGATGTTGCAAATCTCGGATGGGAGCCGGCGATTGCGCACTCACTTCGCGGAGTTCTTGAACCGTTGTTAATAATGAACTCAGCGGCTCATGCCACTCGAAGGCTTCCTGCGCTTTCATTTCGACGGTGTCGACTTCCGCTTGCACGTGATATTCCAGGTCCAATTTTTCCAGTACCTGAGTCCAGGTAGGCTTGAGTTGGTGCGCACGGAAATCATAAGAACGTTCGAGGAGAGCGCGCAGACGCCACCAAGCTGGCTTCAAAAATGACAATAAGCTCCCTTCGAGCGCGCGAGCCTGTTCGAGCGCCGTAAGCACTTCCGCGGGGGTAAGCTTCTTTCTCCAGGCCGTGGTCGCTGTTTGCACCTCTTCCAGGTTCTTGATTTTCTTGCGGTACTCTTTGCCCAGGGCAACCAGCTTCTTGGATTGCGCCACTATCGGAAATCAACAGAGGGAGAATCGATTTGTCCGCCAAACAACGCATTTGCTCGGCGTAACGGATGACTTGGTACGCGCGCGCCGGGGTATTGAATTCCTCCGGCAGTAAGCCGATCGCTTCGAAGGCTGTTTGCAGCCGGACAATCAAATCATCGACGTTTCGCACATGGGCGGTCACGCGCTCGAGCGGGCGATCTGCCCCGGCCAGCCGCGTGCTCAGATGCTTCAGTGGATGATGCGCGAGACAAGGATCGCCGTGCACATCTTCGAGAGCCGCAGCCAAGCGTTCGATGCGCTCGTGGTGTTCGCACCATTGGACGTATCCTGGCACGCGCTCTTTATCGCCAGGGGAAAGCTCGGGCATGTGGTCGCCAGGGCCACAAGCCGCTGGAGCAATTGGCGAAGCGGAACCGACGATCCTGCCGCCGGAGAACGCATGGCCTCGTAGAAATCTTGCAGCGGTTTCAGTTCGCGCTGAAGCGATTGCAGCAACTGCGTTCGCTGTCGCTCGGCCGATTGCGTTTTCTTGCCGGCCGATTCCATGAACGATTCGTAGGTCTGTTTCAAATCCATGATGAATTCCTTTTTGTCTTCCTGGGAATCATGGATGAGAGAACAGAGGAGCTGCAGGCCATTCTGTTGGAGCCGATGATAGACCACATCGATGGCTGCCCGCTTTTCGCAAACAAAAAGCACGCGTTGGCCGCGGGAGACATAATCGCCAATCAAATTGGCGATGGTTTGCGATTTACCCGTGCCGGGCGGTCCTTGAATGATGTAGCTCTTGCCGGCCCGCGCTCGGACGATGGCCGAGGCTTGCGTGGGATCGCAAGTCAGCACGGGATAGCGATCTTCGAGGGGCGGCTCGGCGAGCGGCGCTTCCACAGCGCACGGCGCCAGGGAGAAAATCGCGTCGAACACCGGATGATTGGGATCTTTTTCAAGTAAAGCCGCATAATCCCGCACCAGCGAAAACCTGCGGTAGCGAAAGTTTCCAAGGGTCACGCTGCACAGGTCAAATTCCCAAAGATAAGGGTTGTTCTCTTCGGGTTCGTTCAGGCTGTAAAGCGTCCGTTCTTGTTCGGCTTCGGCAGGAGCAGCAGGGCCTTCCGAAACCACGAAGGTGCGCCGCCGCGGGGCATTTTGAATGACCGATTGCAAATTGGTAGGCGCGTGCTGAATCCTCGTTTGAAAAAGCCGCAGGCCCAGCGGATGGAAATTGTCCTTGTCGTAGCTGTAATCGAGATCGTTAAAGCAGCGGATGCCGCGCCGGACAAACGCGTCCGTTGAATGTATTGATCGAGCCGGCGCTGTGCCTTCGCATGAATCAGTTGAATGCGCGGGCGAGCAATTTTCGCAACCGTGATGGCCGGTTCGCTGAGCTGCACCTTGGCCGCCAAGAATTCGTGAAACGCATCGAGCGAAGTGGTGGTGAGGTCGAGCGCTTCGGGCAGGGAAATATCGTAAAGCTGTTTGAAATAGTAACGCAAAACGGGATTGATTTCGGCATCGGTCGACAAGGTTTCCAGGGAATAAGTATCGCGGACGCCTTTCTTTTTCACGAGCTGAACGGGCAGCAAAACCAGAGGCGAATCGAATCGCTCCGGCGGTTTTTCCTTCAAGTTCGACCAGCGCAGGAAGCAGAGCACCAGCCGCAACTGAGCGAAGCCATATTCCACTTGATCGCGCTGGGCTTCACTACGGATGCGGTCCAGCAAGCCTGGCAAGTAGACCGCTTCCTCGAAGCGGAGATAGCTGTTGAGCGAAAGCGATTTGCCCGCGACGACTCGGCCGTGCAGCTCATCGTTCCAGGTAAGAATCTGTTCGGGTCGGAGGGAATTCACATCGAACGAGAGCGGCACCGAACTCACGGTGAGGTTGACGGTTTGCATCGTCTGCCGAAAGTGCAGCAGTCGATTGCGTTTGGTGATCTCGAACAGCCTGCGCCTGCAGGGTGGACAAAACCGTGCGCCGCTTGCCGCCCAAGTCGGTTTCGCGAAATCCCGCGGTGCGGGCCACCTCGTATTCGAAGTCGATATTCTGATCGCGGTAATTCTCGAGCGTTCCCAGCACAGCAGCCAAATCTTGCGGGCGTTTGCGCCGATCCAGCTCCGTCATGCGCACTATCGTCTTGGCCAGCACAGGGTGCAGCTCGCGATTGAGGTCAAATAAACTGTGGCGGTGTTTGACGAACAGCACCACGTTCTCGGGAACCGTCAGATCGAGGCCGCAGGCGAGGGACGCCAGAATCAAGCCCAGGCAATAAATGTCATTGAGCGGATCGTGATGGCCTAGCTCATGTTCCCAGCTGATATATCCGGCCAAGTAAACGGGACGGGTGATGGGCTCCCCGCGTTGGCCCACTTGGAGGTTGGTTACGTTCTCTTGAGCCGCGGAAATCTCCATGGTGACGCGCGCTTCGCCGATTATTTCCAGGGCACGATTATCGGCTTGTTCCAGAGCATTTACGGTCTTGGTTTGAAGCGTCGGCGCAGTGCGGCGTGCCTCGTCGAATAAGATGCGCACGCCATCAACTTGCAAATCGTCGAGACCTTCCAGAGGAGCGACTAGGCCGGCAGCGTGGGCAGCAACAGTCTGCCGGACTAATGGCAACACGCTGGTCAGAACGTCTTCCGTGGTGAAGCCGCCGTGCTCGATCCGGCCGAGAAAAAAACTCGAGAAAGCTGGTCATGATTCTTTCGCAGTGGTGTTGGCTCGTTCCAGGATCTTGGCAGCGTCACGTTCGATGGTGGAGAAGCGTTTCTTGGTCAGGGCAAGTTCCCGCAGGGCTATGGGTGCGAACCGCTCCTTCATTCCCAATTGCTCGCTAAGCAAAAGCCCTGCAGCCAGCGGCGCCTCCTCCAACTGACGATCGACTGCCACAAAATCGAGCAGCAGATAACTGTAGTATTCGTGCAGCGAAGGATCGGAGGCTCGAATCGACTCCACGGTGGTCGACTCCAGAGCAGCACTTGCTTCCCGAGTGAAATCGGGGAAAAAAGTGCGAGCATGCGCCAGAACCGGCTCGGTCTGAAACCAGTGAGGCGCGAGAAAATGATTCAGCAGCTTGCGAGTCGTGGCGGCAATTCCTTGCTGACCGAGCAAATCCAGTTCGTTTAGGGACGGCGAACCTTCGATGAGTTTTTGAATTTCCTCATTGGCACTCGCCCCCTTTTCGGCAAAGAGCTTGATGGCTCGCGCACGAATAAATGTTTCCGGATGCGTTTGCTGGCTAGCTTTGACCGGGCCTTTGCTGAGGATTTCGTCCGCCTGGCGCAAATAACTTTCGGCACTGACTTCCGTCAGGCCGGTTTCGAGCTTGACCAATTTGGTGATGGTAACCAGGGGATCCAAAGTAGCCGCGTAAGCGCCGCGGTCGGCAAGAATCTCGCTGTAGAGGCGGAAAAGCCTGGCCGTCTCGCGGTGGCAAGGCTGCGCTGCGCTGTCGTTGTTCAACGCTTCCAGGATCTCGGAGGCAACTAAGTATTTCGCCGTTCCAGCCGTCGAACAAGGCAAAATGGGCCAGCTCGTGGCCGAGCATGGCCTTGAGTTCCGGTTCGCTCAAAGCAGTGAGAATCGAGCCGACCAGAATGATGTGGGCCTCGTAAGGAAGATAAGCAATAGCGGCGTTGAGACCGGCGGCATTGTTGGCTTGGTAAAAGGTGATCGGGATGGCGAGATCCAGCTTATCCAGCACTTCGCGAGCGAGTGCATAAAGTTGAGGTTTCGTGGCTTCTTCAAGTCGATAGGTGGATTTAAGCAAATCCAGGCGCACGGCGTCACAGTGCTCTTCGCGCACCTTGTTCGAGGAGAACCATTCCCAGAGCTCGGGTTCTTCTTTCTTCAGATAGTCCACGATTCGGGAGTGATAGGGCAGTGGATGTAGAGTATCGGCCAGAGCGGCCGGCGTAATGGGTTCGATCTCCATACTCGGTCTTTCAATCAACTAATTATTCTCAAAGATTAGTTTAACCCGGAGCCAGCGGCGACGGCTGACTTCACGACTTTCGTCACCGCAAGAATGCAGAACTCGCCAAGACTTAACACCTTCACGACGTGCCTAACAGCCGTCGCCGTTGGCTCCGGGTTAAACTTCCAAACGATCACGAAACATTGGATCTCAACTCCGCAAAAACCCCGACACCGCTGGCGCCTGATAACGAATGGCCAGGTGCGGTGTTTCCAGCCGCTTTTGGCCCGAGCCGAGCGATTGCATGCCGGCGGCGACCAGGCCGGTCGTTAAAAGAGTGCGTTCGATCGGGAAGGGCGGTTTGCCGGTGCCGAACATTTCTTCAGCCTTGGCCATCAGTCCGGCGGAATAAGTGACATTCGGATTGGGCGGCAGATAAAAGAGCGTCGAAAGGAGTTCGCGTTGACCCCGGAGCCGAGCCGCAAAGGTGAAATCGCCGACCAGGCCGTTGAGCATCAGCATCGTTGCCTTGAGGCCGTCGGCGTACTCGAAGCGAAAAGCAATCGGATCCTTCACCCATTCGCGCATCTGGGCGAGAGTTGGATGGCGGTCGGAGAATGTATCCGGCTGGGCCAAAGTCTGACTGCGGCAAAGGCAGGCTTCGAATAAACGGGGATCCCAACCGCCGGATTTCCAGCCGCCGGCTTGCAGCGCTTTCCACACGGCCTCGCCACGAATCGCCTGCAGAGCCTTAACGCCGGTTTCACCTCCTTTGCGCCGCTCTGCCATGCATTGCTGCACCTCGAAGGCGTGGAAATCGTAACTGTCGAGGCCGCCCATGGCGACGCAGACCATTTCTTCCACTTCCGCTCCGCTCGGCATGTCGATCGACGGCATGCGCCAGGTTTGCGGCAACGAGGAACCCGCCAGCAACGGGAAGCCCATGGTGTGCGACGTATCCACCATCTCCTTGGCCCATTCCCATTTCCATGACAAATGCTTGTCATTGAAAATGGGAACCGTCCTGCCATCCTCTTTGAAAACGGTCACGATCTGCTTGAAGAACTCGTAACGCGGGTAGAGCGTTTGGCCCAATTGGTTCTTGGGATAGTTGCCATGTTCGCCGATGACCAAAACAGCGTCGACTGCGAGCTTCTTGCCGCCTAAGCGCAAGGCTTCGGCAATCGTCGGATAAATGGGGAAGCCGAATTCCTTCGAGCGCTTGCGGCTCAAATCATTTTCGGGCGTCTGGTCCACGTAGGCGGCGACCACGTCAATGGGCGGCTTGTGCCAGGTTCCATTGATTGGATAGCCCACTAAGAATCGTTCCGCCATGTGCCAGGCGTGCGAGTGATAACGCCATTCTGTGGTAACGACGGCTAGACGCTTGCGACTCGCGGGAGGTTGGCGGGACAATGCCAGCGGTGCTCCGGCCAGACCAGCGCAGGTGGCGCCCAGGAAAGTTCGTCGGTTGAGCATGCTCATTCCTTCGTCAGATCGGTGACGTCGCGAGCGATCGTTTCGCAAATTTTTTCGAGAGGCAGATTGTTCAAATCCAGCCCGAACGGATTCTCAATCTCTACGCCCGCTTCTTCAATGCCAAGCATTCCCAGGGCAACGACGGTTTCGACCAAGGGGGCGGCGAAACCCATTTTGGGAATTAGCGCGAAAGGCAGCGAGTAGAGATAAAGGAGCAATAGTTGCTGGATCAGGGCCGCGTAAACGAAGGGCAGGGGGGTCTTCTTGATTTTCTCGCAACCGCCCTGCTGGTCGATCAACACGCAGACTAGCTGTTCCATTTGCTGCGCCTGCATCGGGAGAATCTTGCCTTCGCGCAAGCGGGTGCTGATCCATTCGCTCAGCGATTTTGCCAGCAGCGAGGCCGGGTTGTTGGCCTTGGTAATCTGCTCAAAAAGCCGGCCCGGAATCAGCGGGCGCAACGGACTGAGGTCCGTCGAATCGCGGAGGCCGTCTTTCAGGCAGATAACATAGGCCACGATGAGCCTGGCCAGATCATCGGCTGGGCCGGCATAGGCGGCGCCCATGCGTGCCAGATCTGCGCGATGAATTCAGGATCATGCCCCAGTGCGAACGCCCGTCCCAGTAGCGATTGTTCGAAGAATTGGTGCGAAAAACGATCAGCATGCTGATGGCGACGCCCAGCACCGAATGGCCCAGCGGATCGAGAGCGGGCAACGGATAGCCGTCGCGTTCCAGCACATAAATGTCGAGGAAGCAGAGCGCCAAGGTGAAGCCCGTCAGCACGCCGACGCGGGCCAGCACTTTCGGAAGGACTGTTCCAGTAAAGGCGAGCGCCAGCTTGGCGGAGTTGAAACGGTCGTATTCGATCACGCGTGCGCATCCTTCACAGGAGTTGGTTCAGTGGCGCGGGCCTTCCCATTTTTGCCCCCAACCCTCGTTGAGTTTCTTCAAGTAGGCCTCCCAAACTTCCCGGCTCCGCGATTCCGGGAACGGCTCGGGCGCCAGCGGTTTGGGTGAGGTAAAGACGATCTCGAAATGCCGATCCGCATCGATGCGAGCGATGCGGGCCATGCGCCAGGCATGCAGATTCTCGGGATCGATGCGGATGCGCCCTTCGGGCGCTGCGAATTCCTGGTTGCGCATGGCCTCGCGAATGCGCGCCGGTTCGACGCTGTCGGCTTTCTGCACGGCTTGTTTCCAAAGATAAACCGCGGAATAAGCCGCTTCGGCTGCATCATCGGGCCGCCGCGTTGGATACTTGGCTCGGAAGCGTTTGAGAAAAGCGTCATTCGCCGGACTTTCGATGCTCTGAAAATAGGGAAGGGAGATGTAGTCGCCGGTCAGCTCCTGTTGCGGAATCGAAGCCAGGTCTTCGTCGCCGACGCTCAGCCACATGATGGGAACCTTATCGGGCTGCAAGCCGGCTCGGCGCATCGCTTGAAAGAAGGCGGTGTTGCTGCTGCCGTCGATCGTGTTCATGACGATGTCGGCCTTGGTGTCTTTTATCTGTTGGATGATCGAGCTGAAATCGGAGCCGCCCAGGGGTTCGTAAGCGTTGCCGACAACGGTCGCGGTCAGCTTCTTGAGCTGATCGGCAAGAATCTCGTTGGCGGCATGCGAATAGACATAATCCGAGCCGACCAGGAAGAACTTGCGTTTATGAAGCTCGCTGAAGGCATAGCCGGCTGTGGGCTGGATCTGCTGATTCGGCGCACCGCCTACATAGATGACGTAGGGCGATTGTTCGAGGCCCTCATAAAGCGCTGAATACATGAGCAAGCTATCGTGCTTCGCGCATAGAGGAATGACCAGCTTGCGGCCCGAAGAACTGCCGCAGCCGAACAGCGTCACGACCTTCTCATCGGCAAGGAGTTTTTCGGCTTCTTGAGCCGTCGCTTCCGCGTCTGAATGGGGATCGACGATAACCGGTTTGATGGGCCGGCCCAGCACGCCGCCGGCGTTGTTGATTTCTTCCACGGCAAGCAGGACTGCATCGGCCATGGGCCGTTCGCTGCCGGCAAAGGTTCCGGAAAAGGAGTACAAAACTCCAATTTTGATCGGCAGACCCGTTGGCGCTATGACAGGAGGCGGCTGCTCGCCAGGAGCATTACCCGAGTCGTCCTTGGGTTCCGGTTGGAGGCCGCGAACCCCCATGACCAGGGCGATCAATGCTGCCGCCAAGACCGTTATTCCGCCAATCCAAACGCCGGCGTGTAAATTCGGGACACGCGGTTTCAACTTCGGGGAACTAGCCTGCAAAAGCTGAGTTCGCGAACTCATCGATGGCGCCATAGCGTCGGCGGCTTCCAGTGCGCCCAGGCGGGCCGCCACGATCGAGGCGCTGGCCGGCCGAGCATCGGGATCTTTGGCAAGCAGTTCCGCGAGCAGCACGGCGATGGGTTTAGGCATCCGAGGATCGAGCTTTTGAATGTCGGGAGATTGCTCGTAGGCGACGGCTTCCAGCAACGCCGTTGTGTCGTCCTTTACGAAAGGCGGCGTACCCATCAAGCAAGTATAGAGCGTGCAGCCCAGGCTATAGAGATCGGTTCGGCCATCGAGCGGCCGACCGAAGATTTGCTCGGGAGCCATATAACTGGGCGTGCCCACCAACTCGCCGCTATTGCTGAGCGTCTGGTGATTGACGATGGAACGAGCCAGCCCGAAATCGAGAATCTTCACCCGCTTGAGCGTGCCGCCGGGGCGATCGGACTCCAGCCAGATGTTGGCAGGTTTAATATCTCGATGAATGAGCCCGTGCTCGTGAGCCACTGCCAATCCTTCGGCTGCTTGGCGCGTGATCTCCAAGGATTCGAGAGCGGGCAACCAGCCGTCGCGGTCCAGTCGCTGGGCCAGCGATTCGCCGATCAGGTATTCCATGACCAGGAAAGAGCGATCGGCATACTGGCCGATTTGATAAATGGTTACGATGTGGTCGTGATTGAGCGATGCGGCGAGGCGCGCTTCTTGCTGAAACCGCTGCTCCAGCAACGGGGTGTCGATTTCGGGCCGCAAAACCTTCACCGCCACCCGGCGATGGAGCGCGGCATCCTCGCCTTCGAACACGATGCCCATGCCGCCCTGGCCGAGCACGCGCAAAATCCGAAAGGTCGAAAGGCGGCCGAGCTCGTCGGCGCTTTGCGGCGGTTCCAGGAAGGGATATTCGCTGTTGCCGGCTAGCGCGGCGTTTTCCGCCACGGTTGCGGAATTCTCATGGTTCTGCCCGCCATAGGATGAAGTAAGCTTGCCGCGCATCATGTCGCTGAGGCGTTCGGTCAGTTCCGGACAGTCGCGGCAGATCTCTTCCGCCGTCAGATTCAGGCCTTGCCCTCGAAGCACCTGCCAGCGGTCGAAAAGAACCTTGAGTTGAGGGTCGATAGACATGCAGTCGATCTCGTTGCGGACAATCGTGAGCTTTCGGGCATTGCTTCTTATAATGACCCGACGACCAGTGGATGAACGAGCCCGCATCGAAGGCATGATAGAGGAGTAAGCCGCATGTCTCAACTCTTCGGCGGAGCCACTCGCCTCATCAAGGGAGTGGACAAGTTCCGCCGCAAGGTATTCGGAACGCAAGCGGAACTCTTTCGGGAGTTAGGCAAAGGGCAATCCCCCTTGGCGCTGTTCATCACCTGTTCCGATTCGCGCATCAACCCCAATCTGCTCACGCAAACCGAGCCAGGCGAACTGTTCATCTTGCGAAACGCCGGCAACCTGATTCCCCCGGCCGGCGGGCCGTGCAGTGGCGAGGAAGCCACCATCGAATATGCCTTGGTCCAGCTTAAAATCAAGGACATCTTCGTCTGCGGTCACTCGCATTGCGGAGCCATCAATGGATTGCTTACGCCCAAGGCATTGGACAAAATGCCGGGGGTCTATCAATGGCTTTCGTATGCCCGCAAGATCCTGCCCGAATTGCCTGCGGCAGGGACGGTTCCCGGCGAAGAACTCCTCGACATTGCCATCGAACGAAATGTGCTTCTGCAGGTAGAGCATCTGAAAACGCTGCCCTCGGTGACACAGGCATTAGCCGCAGGCAATTTGCGAATCCACGCCTGGGTTTATCATTTCGAGACCGGCGAGGTGGTCGCTCACGATCCCGGCAAAGGGCGATTTGTCCCCTTGAGCGAAGCGGAACACCAGAAATTCGTGAAAATTACGACGCCGCGCACCGAACTGGAAGACGAATGGCGCGATTCGATTTGACCGGATTTCTCGATAATTTACCCATAGAGCTTTTGGAAGAAATGGCGGGGGAAAATAAGAAGATTCTACGGCCGAGTCAACCTCACCGGCTCTTGCCCATTTCGGAGCGACAGCAAATAAACAGCTCCCTCTCCCCTTGCGGGAGAGGGAAGGTGTGAGGGGTTGAGGCCTAACCTGGTGTGTAATCCTCATTCTTTCCGGACGCTCTAAGCAGCCAATGGCCTTCAGGCAATTGCACGAGTTATACTGGAACGAGCGATCGGCTTTTTCCGTGATGAGGAACCAACATGGCGGCGTCCAAACACAATCAAGAAGTCACCGAGTGGCTCGAGCAGCGCGGCCACACCCCCGAAGAAATTGCCAAGATTCAAGCGAAATTGGCGGCCTACGATGAGATCGTCGTTCGCGATGCCCTATTCGATTCGATGAATAGTGGTGGCTTCGACATCAATTCGGTAATCAAAGAGGCTCAAGCACGCGCATTAATCTAGGGAGACTGACGAAGTATGGCCGAACGCAGCTTTCAGCCGGGAGAGATCTTTTTTCGGGCCGGCGATCCTGGCGATTGCGCCTATTTGATTCAAACGGGGGAGGTTGAGCTCCTGTCGGGACCGCCCGAGAACCTGCGGCGCGTTACCAAATTCGGGCCCAAGGAGGTGTTCGGCGACATGAGCCTGATCGAGGAACGGGCTCGAGCATTGACCGCGCACCCCTCAGCGCCGGCAAGGCCTTGAGCATGACCCGGAGCGAGTTCGAACGCCAGCTGACCCAAGATCCGGAGCAGTGCGTTCAATACCTCAAGTCGCTGTTCGAACGCTTGCGGACGATGGCGCAGCGCCACGAAGCCACCGCCCAGAATGGCTCGTCCCAAAAAGATATGCCGCTGGTCGCCCTTTATCCTTTGACCAAAAAAGCCGAGGATTCCCTTCCTCCCGGTGGCCTGCGCATCCCCAAATTCCCGTTTCGTATCGGTCGGGCCTCGGAAGCCGATGAGCCCGAACCGCTCGATCTGAACGACATGTGGCTCATCGACAGTCATCCTTTCAACGTGAGCCGGAATCATCTGGCGATCGAGATGAGCATGGACGGCGAAGTCATGGTAGCCGATCGCGGCAGCCATCTGGGCACGCTCGTCAACGATCAGCTTTTGGGCCGCACATCTCCTATGCGCCACTTGCCCCTGGAGCGCGGCAGCAACATTGTCATCGTCGGCAGTCGCGAATCGCCTTATCAATTTCGCGTGGTGGTCGATCCGCCGGAGTGAGCTGTCTTGGCCCAGCCGCGCAGCACTTCCGCCACGCTCCAGGCTTGGGCGATGCAGCCGCGCGGGGTGAACGGCTCCTCCGCATCGAAGATTTCGCTAATTGAGCCAATGCCCGCTTCTCCCAGGTGCCCCACGAAACCGGTGAGGAATCTACGCGCGCCGACCTGATCTTCTGGGTAGACCTTGAGCCAGGCGTCCACAAAGGGACCGATGAGCCAGGCCCAAACAGTACCCTGATGATAGGCGGCATCGCGAGCCCGCAGATCCCCATAGTATTTTGCCTTGTAGTCAGGATGATTGGGCGCCAGGGAACGGAGGCCAACCGGTGTCAGCAGCCGCTCTTTGACGATTTTGAGAACGGCCGGCCAGCGGGCTTCATCCAGAACTGGATGACTCAACGAAATGGCGAAGAGTTGGTTGGGGCGGCAAGCCGGATCATCGCCCTTTTCGCCATCGACGATGTCATTCAGATAACCGACAGCCGGGTTCCAAAAACGCTCATTGAAAGAACGGCGGGCTCGGTCCGCATGGCCGCTTATTGGTTTGGCAGCCGACTCCTTGCCTTCTTCTTTCAGCCAGGCTTCGAGCAGCCGCAGCGCGTTATACCAAAGCGCGTTGATCTCGACGGCCTTGCCGCGCCGAGGCGTCACCACCCAATCGCCCACCTTGGCGTCCATCCAGGTCAGTTGATAACCTTGTTCGCCCTGGCGCAAGAGGCCGTCATGGGAATCGACGCCGATGCCGAAGCGCGTGCCGCGCAGGTGATGTTCGACGATATCCTGCAATTTCGGCAGCAGCAGGCGAAGCGTTTCGCGGTCTCCCGTGGCGTCCAGGTAGTGGTTAATGGCCTGGAAATACCACAGAGTGGCATCCGCCGTATGGTAAAGTCCCTGCCGTTCGCCCTCGGGAAACATATTGGGGATGAGACCGTCGCGAATGTAATAGGCGAAGGTGCGCAGGATATAGCCGGCCTCCAGTGTGCGGCCCGTGGTTAGCGTCAGACCGGGCAAGCTAATCATCGTATCCCGGCCCCAATCCGTGAACCAGTGATAGCCGGCGATGATGGTCCGCACCTCGTCGCCGGCCGCCTTGGCTCGAGCCGCATCTTCCACGCGGCCGGCGGGTGTAATGATGAACTGGTCAGCGGCAAGAATGAGTTCTTGCGCTGGTCCGGTTTGTACCGCCGGATCCGCGGCCGCGAACAATCTTCTACGCCGTTCGTATTCGGCAGCCAAAGCCTGATCCGGCTTGAGGGCTAAAATCGTTTCCCAGGATTCCGTCGAGGCGGTGAGCGTGACGCTGTGCCCCGGCGCCAGATCGCCGCGGAAATATCCCGGGCTCCACAATCCGCCCTTGGCCGCATAACCTCGACTCTCTTCGACTCGATAGAGAATGTTGGGGAAATACTTGCTTTCCAAGGTGAAGGCGCGGTCCTTCGCTGTGCAGATAAAGACGCAATGGTGGCAGACCGTGCCCTCGGCTCGATATTTCGTAGCGACGGTGATTAACGGCGACGGTGCACGATTCGGCAGGCTTCTCGTCAACGGCGGCTTCGTGTGGACGAAAATGAAGTGAAGGTCGAAGTTTCAAGCGAGGCTTCTCCGATCCTTCGAGAATGCGATAGGAAATGTGAACCGTGTTTTGTCCGTGGGGCAGCAAGATCTGCTTTTCGATGATCACGGCACCGATTTCGTAATGCCAGATCGGCAGACCCATATGGAGTCGAAATTCCGTCAGGTAGGAGGCTCCAGGCAAATCGAGTTGGCCGCCGACCCGTTCTTCGCCTCCTAACAAGGCGATAGTTCCATCGGCTAGGCGTACCAATTCGGTGAGATGGTTGAGCATGACCCAGCGGCCAAGCGGCGCCGGCAGGGCGGCGATCAACAAGCCGTGATAGCGGCGCGAAGCGACGCCCCCGACGGTGCCCGAAGCGAATCCGCCTAGGCCGTTAGTGACCAGCCATTCGCTGGTGAGCAAACGCTCCGATCCCGTTGTCTTCACGCCAGCCCACGGCATGCGCAATACCCAGTCGTCCATGTGCGCCGCTCCGGAATTCTAAGACATGGTTGAAGAAGGCGAGGCCATTAATCAGTTGACTGCCTTGGAGGCAAGCACAGTTGCCGATTCACCCGGAATCCGCCAGTTCTCCTCGGTATCAAGCGGCGGCGCTCCGCAGCCGCCATAACACAACGCTTCGCTGGACCACAAAATCGACCATTGGGATCCAGTGGGCGGAGCCAAGAGAGGTTCAGGGGCCGGATCTAAATGGAGATCTCGACCGAGATTGACGATCAACAATCGATCGGCTTGATCCTTTTCGAAAAATCGCAGAACGAACGCAGCCGAGCTAAAACGGCGCCATCCACGCCGCGGTGTTCCTGGGCCGAGAAAGCAGAATCTGTTCGCCTGAGTTCGAGCAGGTCCCTAAAAAGTTGATAAGTTTCGCGATGTGACTCCCGTTCGCGAAAATCGAGCCGGCAAGCTTTGAAGGTGTGCCGGTCCCCAGGATCCGCCAAGTTGGCCTGGCTTGCCGGCAAGGCGAGATTGGGAAACTGAGCGAGGAACTCGCCCCGCCCCTTCTTCACCAGGCGTGCCAAGTCGGCGTTGTGATCGGCAAAAAAATAAAACGGGGCCGTAGGCAGCGAATTCCTGGCCTTGGAAGAGCATGGGCGTGCCGGGCGATAACAGCAACAACGCGGTCATCGCTTTATATCGTCCCGGGCTTGTCAGCAAATGGGTTCTTTGGCCTTTGCCGGAATTGGCTACCTGATCGTGATTCTCCAAAAAGAGCACGAACTTGGCGGGCACAAATCGAAAGCTGGAGTGCCGCGCCGTTTCTTCTGCCAGGAGTAGCGTTGTCCTTGATACAGGTAGCCCCATTTGATGGCGGAGATGAATTCCTGAGGTTTTCCCAGATAGTCTGAATAATAAGCCGGATTTCTGTTTGTCAGTGCCACCATGGCGCTGTGATGAAAATCGTCATTCCACAGAGCATCCAGTCCATAACCTCCCTTATCCACTGTTCGGACCAGACGGGTTTCCTGAGGCTCATTTTCGGCAACAATTATCGTCTTGCGACCGGCAGCGCTTTCGCGCACCTGGCGGCCGATGGCAGCCATGATATTGTCGGCGGATGTGTCGAAAATCTGCTGCGTCGCATCGAGACGCAAGCCGTCCAGATGGAATTCACGAATCCAATAGCCGGCGTTGGCGAGGAAAAATTCGCGGACGGGGCCGGAATCGGCCCCGTCAAAATTGATCGCTTCGCCCCAGTCGTTCTTGTAGCGGTCGGTGAAATAGACCCGGCTGAACGAACTCAGATAGTTGCCGTCCGGACCGATATGGTTATAGACGACATCGAGGATCACACCCGATTCCAAAGGCGTGAGCTCGATCCACGAACCGGCGCATGTCGTCCGGAGCACCGTAGAGATGTGTAGGGGCAAAGAGGTTGACGCCGTCGTAACCCCAGCCGAAGCTACCGGGAAAATCAGCCACCGGCATGACTTCGATAACGGTGATGCCGATGGCCGCTAACTCTTCGAGTTGTTCGATCGCGCCAGCCCAGGTTCCTTGTGGTGTGAACGTGCCGATGTGCATCTCGTAAATAACTTGATGCTCCAAGGCGACACCGCGCCAAGAGCCATCGGTCCAGCGAAACGCCTTGGGGTCGATGATTTGTGAGGGACCGTGCGGACCGTCCGGCTGAAAGCGTGAAGCGGGGTCAGGATACAATCGAGATTCGCCGTCGAGGCGAAAGCGATAAAGCGCGCCGGTTTGAGTTTTCACTTGGCCAGAGAAATATCCGTCCGATGCCTTTCCCAATGCGAAGGCCGGCGATCCGGGCGAACTTTCGACAACCACTTCCACACGGTGGCGTTTCGGAGCCCAGACGCGAAAGTGGGTGAGATCGCCCGAGATCGGCTCGGCGCCAATCGCCATCGTTCTTTCAACCGGCATCTACAGCCCTCACCAAGTATAGAACCAGGCTAACTCCGCACGTTCGTTCGATAACCCATTCAGGGTCGCGCCGTCAGCAGAGCGACGGGAAAGTCCGCAAGTACGTCCGACATCCGCAAAACGAAATCTTCTCCCACTTGGCGGCTTTTGTAGGATTGGCCAGTGAAAATGTTGTGCCATTTGACAGAGGCTGCATCCTTGGGCAAGTGCAGGTTGGTATCTTGCCAGACTTCCTCGCCACAAGGGAGGCCATTGGCGATTACGCGAGTGAACAATCGCGGCGCCACCACAACGGCATGTTGGGAATCCGATGATCGCATAAAGCTAAATGCTTGTTCGCGCCGTGAACCTTGGACCTCCAGCCCCCGATAGGTTCCACGCGTGAACAAGCCAGGGAATTCTCGCCGCTGCCGCAAAGCTTGGGCCGTTACATACATCTTGATTCGGCCGTCCGTCATGGAGGCTGCCATTTCCTTCGCCAGCAAGCGACGACTATCGCCCTGGGCTGTGGCGCGGGCTTGTAGTTCTGCTAATATGCGGCGACGCCGATTGTAATCGACGGCGCGGCGATTGTCGGGATCGACCAGGCTAAAATCCCACAGCTCCGAACCCTGATAGAAATCAGCGACGCCGGAGAGCGCAGATCTTTACAAGCGTTTGCCCGAGCGAATTGAGCATCCCGAAATGACTGAGCCGTTTTTGGAAGGCGCGGAAGTCATCCTGAAAAGCAGCATTTTGTGTGGCATCAAGGATGGCCGCGACAAATTGCTGCACGGCCTCATCATAGGCCGCGTTAGGGTTGATCCAGCTCGTATGCACTTTGGCTTCTTGCAATGCCTTGTGCATATAAGCCTGGATACGCTTCACGAAACTGGAGTATTCCTCCGCGGTGCAAGGTTCAATCGGCCAAGCGCCTAGCAGGGTCTGATAGAGTAAATACTCTTCATTTGCGTCCGGGACAAATGCCTCCTCCACCGCAATGCGGCGGCTGGCATTCATTCCGCTCCACCGTCTCAGGGCTGTTTGCCATTCATCGGGCATTTCGGACAACACATTGATCCGAGCACGCACATCCTCGCTGCGCTTCGTGTCGTGCGTGGAAGTTGCCGAAAAAGCCCAGGGCCAGTGGCTCTGCCGGTCAGCCAGCGCTTCGTGCAGTTTGGCGGGCGGAACGCCAAAACGATCGGGATCGCCTCCCACTTCGTTCAGTGAAACCAGGCGGTTAAAAACGTAAAAGGCCGTGTCTTCGACCCCCTTGGCCATGACCGGCGAAGTCAGCTGCTGAAACTTGCCGACGAAGCGCCGCTGGTCGACTTGGTATTGAGTATCGTCAGGGTCGGGCCCAGGCTGCGCAGTAGGAGCATGTCGCGAACGAAGTGAAACATAGGCGTGCTCAAGGTTGGATTGGCCAACATGGCTCGACGAATCGCCTGGAGCACATACTTACGGTCCGCATCTGCAATATCGCCGTCGGTGATGTACGAGCGATAAACCGAAAAACAGGCGATGATCTCTCGGAGGGCCTGGCGGAGACTATGGAGTGTGAAATCGCGTGAGCGGCGGTTCTTTTGAGCTAGGCGATCGAGTTGATAGGAGAGCATTTGCAGCTCACCGGAGAGCGCAATTTGCAGGATGAGAATCTTTTTGCGGTAGATGATCTCCGTGAGAGAAGTGTCATCTTTGATGTGATCTCGATAAATCCGATCGAACGCTCCGGCGTTATCGCCGGCAACGAACAAGCCGTTCAACAAGTTCAAAAAATCGTAGCCGGTGGTGCCATAGGTAGCCCAATTGGGGCGCAGCACCTCGTCGCCGACCAGGATCTTTTCAACGACCACAAACAACGGCCAAGGCGGGGAGCCAGGTGACGGCTTTGGCTCGGCTTGACCCGTCTTTCCTTCGAGTTGGATGCGTTGTTCGATCCATGCTTGTCGCAAAGGTCCTTCGACATCCGACCAGGATTGATCTTCTCGGTAGGGAGCCGCCTCGAACCGTTTGCGGGCCAGACCAACTACCGATTCCAATTGCAATCGGTCCAGATATTCTTTGGGATCGTAGAGGCCATCGGGGTGATCGATGCGCAGGCCCGTCACGTTCCCTTCCCGAAGCAACTGGAGAAGCAATCCATGCGTGGAAGTGAAGACTTCCTCGCGTTCCATGCTTAGGGCAGCCAATTCGTTGATGTCGAAAAAGCGGCGATAGTTGATCTCGTCCGCCGCCACACGCCAATAGGCAAGCCGGTAGAGTTGATCGTCGAGAAGTTCCTCTAAGAGGTTGAAACTCATCGGCACTCCCGCCTGGCCATTGAAGCGGAGGACGGTTTGGTCGATGAAATCTTTCACGCGCGGGCTCCTGCTCGTGAGCTCGGCCAGCCGGCGTTTGATGACCTCTTTCTCGCGGCGTCGTTCGGCTAAACGAGTCGGGTCCGTCTCGTTGGAGCGCGGCAGATGTTTGACCGCAGTAAGGATGCTTTGGTATTCGTTCGTTTCAGGCGAATCGGCGCGAAGAATTGTTTCTACGTCCGGCACGCCATGCCCCAGGATGATGCCGTAAGAGCGCGGCGCTATCGGAAAACGGTGATCGAAATAGTGCAAGGTGAAGGCGCCGTCGGCATACGCGAGCCTAAGCTGTTGAGCTTCCAAAACCTTGGCATACGAATCGCCTAGGATAGGTATGAGCACCCGGCCTTGCAGTTCCGGCCTGGGCGACGATGACCAGCCGATGTCGAAGTAGCCGGAATAAGGAGATGCCGGCCCATTTTCAAGCAGGTCATTCCACCAGGAATTCTCATTGCCCACCACCGCCATGTGATTGGGAACGACATCCAAGATTTGGCCCATACCCAACCGGCCTAAGCCCTCTACCCACAAGCGAAACTCGTCTTGTCCCCCTACCTCGGGATTCAATTGGTTATGATC
>CAVVHZ010000003.1:0-20209 GCA_963748025.1 uncultured Gemmataceae bacterium | reverse complement strand
GGCCATAACCTCAAGATCGAGCCCGACATGGTCCGCCTGGAAGGGCCGATCCGCGAATGCACCCTTTATGCTGTCAAGCTGCACTTGGGACACGATATCGATTCCGAAGTGAAGGTGCTCGTCACCAAGCAGCATGACGTCGTCAAGAAATAACGACCGCCTGAGGAGAAGCTCATTTCCCTTTCCCGGGCCTCAGCCCGGGAGAGTGTGCTCTGCTTTTTGAGACAACCAGTTTCGGCGATCTAGCCATTCCAGTGCTGCCGACGGCGGCTCCTTTCGTTTAACCCGGAGCCAACGGCGACGGCTGAAGGCACGTCACGCCGAATCCTGCTTTAGTGGCTTTATTCGTTTAACCCGGAGCCAACGGCGACGGCGAACAGCATCTCACGCCGAATCATGGTTGCCGACGCGAAAGACTGCACGTCCGCCGTCGCCGTTGGCTCCGGGTTAAACGAAAACCCGGCGCGGTGACTAGACGCTCCAACCAAGGAGGCGTGTCATGTCCGACGAAAACATCGCCGCCAACCGGCTGCCACCGCAAAACCCCGAGGCCGAACGATCGGTTTTGGGGAGCATGCTGCGCGAAAACAGCGTCATCGGCGACATCGTGCAAATCGTGCGGGCCGAGAATTTCTATCAGGACGCCCATCGGCCCATCTTCAAGGCCATCATTGTCCTGTACGACAAGGGGCACCCAGTCGATCTGGTGACGCTGGCGAACCAACTTCAGGACGAGAAACAGATCGAGGACATTGGCGGTTACGCCTATTTGGCCGAGCTCTGGGACGCCGCTCCTACTGCCGCCAACGCGGAATATTACGCCGAGAATCGTGCGTGAGAAAGCACTGACGCGTGGCCTCATCCACGTTTGCACCGAGATTCTTCGCGACGCCTACGATCAGTCGCGACCCGCCGATGAAATGCTGGGGACGGCCGAGCAAAAAATCCTCGAAATCGCCGAGTTGGGGGTGACCGGCAAAACCTACACGCTGGCCGAAGCTTGCGCGAGGCTTACGACCGCATCGAATGCGCCATCAGGGGGAAAGCTCGGGCGCGAAGCGGTCTGCCCACGGGGTTTGTCGACCTGGACGAGAAAACCGCCGGCCTTCAGGATTCCGAGCTCATCATCGTGGCGGCCCGGCCCAGCGTCGGCAAAACGGCTTTCGCCCTCAACATGGCTCGTCACATCGTCATCAAGGAAAATCAACCCGTTTTCTTCGTCAGCCTCGAGCAGTCGCGGATCGAGTTAGCCGAACGCTTGCTATGCGCCGAGGCTGAAATCGATAGCCACAAGCTGCGCACCGGCAAGCTTAACTCCGGAGATATGGACAAGATCGTCAAAGCCAGCGGCATCATCCGCAATTGCAACTTGTTCTTTGACGATTCGCCAGGCCAGGGCATGCTGCGGATTGCCGCCAACGCCAGGCGGCTAAAACTCCGTCATGGCATCAAGCTGGTGATGATCGACTATTTGCCAGCTGATCGAACCCGACAACCGCCGCGACCCGCGCAGGAGCAGGTTCCAACATTTCGCCGGCTCAAGCATTTGGCTCGCGAATTGAAGATTCCCGTTGTCGCTTTGGCTCAGGTAAATCGATCGTCGGAAGATCGCCAGGATCACAAGCCCCGGCTCTCCGACCTGCGCAAATCGGGCTCGATCGAACAGGACGCCGACACCGTGATGTTGATGCATCGCCCTGAAGATAATGAGGGCGCCATTGAGATCAACGTCGCCAAGCAGCGCAACGGCCCCACGGGCGAAATCACCCTGACATTTATCAAGAAATACATGCGTTTTCGCAACTTTGAAGCCGGGGAAGCCTTCTCTTAACGGATGGCGGGTGGAGCGTAAAAATTTATGTCGTTTATGGCGCGCAATTCTACGCCCGCCACAAAGCTGCCTTCGCTCAGCGTTCGGATTTTACTTGCACGTCATAGGTGCCGCTGGGGTCGGCGTTGTAAGGACTGGGCATGATGCGCAGGTAGAGTTTGCCGTCTTCGGTGGCGATGCCCTCGTACTTGGAGCCCACGACAAACGGTCGGCCGCGGTCGCCTATTCTGCCGACGAGCGAACCCCACTGTTGTTGTTGGCCTCGTCCGCCACGCCCGGCGATCGCCTTGCCGCCGGCCGGGCCGGGGCCATTGGCAGGGAAGCCCTGCCCGCGCTGTCCATGCCATCGGGGGAAGCCAGAATATTGCCGGGTTGAGCGGGCATTAGATCGATCGTGCCGGAGGCGGTTATGGTCAAATTCATGCCGGGGCGAATTTCGATGCTCGTATCCATCCATGATTCTTGCTGCCCGCCATCGCGCCCCGCGTCGACGACCACCTTATTCTCGCGGCCATTGGCCAACCGGCGCAAGGCGCGCACCTTCGGCCAGCTTGAGATTGGTTTCGCCGAAGTAGGGGGGGCGCGCAGCTCGAGTGTACGGCGCTTCCACCTTGCCGACGATCGTAAAATCGGTGGTGACGACGGTGTCGTGCTGTGGCAAGTGTAGCTTGTCCGGCGGCACTTTTTCGGCAATGGCCTTGAGGGCTTCTTCGGCTCGGCGCGAAACCTCAGGATCGTTGCCTGAGCCGCCGCAGGAGAGAAGGGTAAGCTAATTCGCGCAAGCTCGAATCAATTCCGCGACGGCGGCATCGCGTTTCTTGAAGTCGGCGTTGCCCAAGGCCGCAATCGCAGCCTCGATCTGCTTGGCCGTCGCTTCGGGGATGCGGCATTTCCGAACTCGATACGGCGCCATATCCTGAACGGGCACGCTCAGCTTTCCGTAACGGGTAACGACGTCAATGGTGTTGTGCTGCAGCACCATCTTGACGACACTGTCGTCGGCGAAGCGAACCTCAATGGTGTTGGCGTCAGGCCGCGGCCCGCTCTTGGCCTCTTTTTCTTGACCCGCGGTCAGGCCGACCACCGTGCAAAGCACGGCCAACAGCGCCAGCAAAATGCGCCCGCATCGCGGTGCTCCCGTCGAAGAAAACGCCGCCGGGATTGTGCTGCTACCTGCCGCAGGACGAGGCAATCCCGAGCGAAATCTTCACGAGCCATCCTACCACGACGATTACCCTGCCGCGACCCATTGAGCAAATCTCAGGCGGGGGGGTTATTGTTCGGAAGATGCGGGCTTACGCCTCGACGCTCGCTTTCCAATATTCGCATTAGTTCCTCCGACCACGCGGGTTGGCGGACCGGGCAACGCGGCAAGAATTCTTTCATCACGGGTTTGATGTCCACAACGGGGGTGCCGTCAACGGCGTCGAGGCCCGCCACCCTCAGGATGCGGCCTTCTCGCGATTTGATTTCGACGATCGTCGACCCCAGCCGGTTGGGACGATCTTTGGCTCTTTGCGCAAAATGCCCACCCGCGGCCAAGCGAGGTTGCCGCGCAGGATGACGCGATCCCCGAGCGATACTGCTTTCCTCAACGCGATCGAAATGGAAGAGCACCTCGGCATGGGAGAACTTTTCGAGCCCTTCGAGCACCTCCGGCCCAAATTCAGCCGCCAGCTCGATGGCGCGGTCACGCCATCCCAATCGTCGTCTTGCAATTCTTTCGCAAGAGCTCCGGACATAACCGATCGGTTGCAGGTCGATCATGTGTCAATTCTTCACGGGCGAGCAAAGGGCCTGGAGTGTGGACTAAAGTCCACATGGCCAAGTGGTTACTCAGAGGATTCAGGCGACGATGCCGAGACGCTTGATTACTTCGTCCCCGCCCGGGGCGGTGTGGACTAAAGTCCACACTCCAGGGCCATGCATAGGGCGAGCGTCGAGAAAAAACACCGCAGTAATTCACGAAGGGCAACGACCCTGGAGTGTGGACTTTAGTCCACATGGCCAAGTGGTTACTCAGAGGATTCAGGCGACGATGCCGGGACGCTTGATTACTTCGTCCCCGCCCGGGGCAGTGTGGACTAAAGTCCACACTCCAGGCCTTTCGCGATTCTCTACGCGGATTCATTGTTGAATACTCGTCGGGCTTACGCCTCGATGCTCGCCATGCTTACTTCTTCGCATCCGCCTTACTGCGCCTCCGGCTTTTCCGATCCTCCTGGAACCGGCAGCATGAGGTTCATATTCTTGTCACCCATGTTGGTCCAGAAGGTGCCCGGCGCCGCTATGGAATAAGCCGGATCGACATCTCCGGGTTGAGCTCCTCGGCCAGCGTGTAGCGGAGAAAGGCGTTGTTGTCGTTCTGGAAAACGTCCATCTTGAGCTTGTAAAGGTTGCTCTTGGCCGTCTCCTTGAGCTTGGTGACTTCCGCCTCCGTTTGACCGAGCAGCGTGCGTTTTCGTCGGCATCTAGCTTCGCGATCTTGCTGCCGTATTCGGCCTTCATTTTCTCCACTTCCGCGTCGGTGCGGATCTTGACGTTCTTCACCTCCTGATCGATGTTGGCCACCAACTGCTTCGTCAACGCCTGAACCTTTTCCACCTCCTGCACAATCTTTCGCTCCTCGCCTTCCACCGCGTTCTCGGTTTCCGCCGTCATTCCTTGGCCTTGGTGGTGAGCTGCGTTTCGGCGGCAATCTGCTTGTCGCGGATCGGCTTCAGATAGCTTCGGGCGGAATGTCGATGTCCCGGATGAATGCCGAGTGAACCGTTACGTTCTTGGCCTTGCACACGCACGTCAGCTCTTGCGTAAAGCTATCCTGAAAGCGCTCGCGCGTCGGCGCCTTCCAGAAAATCCTGGACGCCGTAATTGATGCCTTTGTCGCGGCCGATGGCGTGAGCCTGCACGTCGATGACCTTCTTTTCCACTTTTTTGCGCGTGTCATATTCCGCCACCAGGCTGGGCATGTGCTCGGGAAGCACTTCCCATTCGACGGTGCAATCGATGCTGATGTTGAAGCCGCCCTTGGAAGGGAAGGTGATGGCGGCGGTCTGTTCTTCGCCCGGGGCCGGCACGTGGAAACTGGTCTGGAAAATGCCGACTTCGGACGGGATGACCTCGTACTCTTTGGTGTTCAAATAATAGATGCCTGGCTGAAGAACCTTGGCCAGGTAGCCCTTCTGATCGGTGCCTTCTTTGGCCAGCAGCCCCTGACCCTCGCTGCCCAGGAGGCGCCGCACCACACCCACAAAGCCAGGCTTGATTTCGGTGGCGTCGGCTTGGGTGACTTGATAACCGTGCAGGTTGATGCGATAGGCGCCTGGTGCAGGAACGAGGCGCTGAATGCCCTGCTCCCCTTCCTCGGCCAGCACTCGACCCGGAGGCAAGGGCTTGCCGCCTAAGCCGTCACGATGCCGATTTTGCCCGGCGGAATGAGCGTGTTTTCTTCGAGCTCGGCCGTGTAAAGGATCGGCATGACGAAATGCCAGCCTTCGCCTTTCACGTTGCCCTGAATGCCTTTTTGTCCTTCGTTGACGAGTTTCTCTCCTGGCTCCGGCTGGCTGCCGTTGTTGGCAGTGATGACCAGATGCTTGCCCGCCGGCACATACTTGAAAAAGGCATTCCAGGTGAGCATCAAGACGACTCAGCGCGGCCACGACCAGGCCGCCCCACACGATCGCCAGGCGTTTCCAAGGATTGCGCGAGCGCAGCGCTTCGGGAAATTCGTCGTGTTCAGAGTGATCGGATATGCGAGGCATGATAGTTATCCTTTGTGTGTCAAGCGGTGTATTCGATCCAAGGGCGGCGGACTATTTCCTGACGGCGCGATCGGGCCGGTCCTTCGGTTATTCCGTCACCGGCAGGCCCACCTTCTCGGGAAGGAGCCGTCGGCGGCGTCATGTAACCCGAAAAGAGCTTGGCGAAATCGCTGTCGTCGGAAGCGAAAATCTCTTTCAAGGAAGGCGCCAGCTTGGAAATCACCTGATACTGAGCGAAGTGAGCCGCCGAGGCGAACCCTTGCACCGCGGTGCGCAGGCCCGCAACTTCGGCTTCATTTTGCAGATTGATAACCGCAGCCGCGGCTTTGCCCTTGGCCAGAATGGCCTCGGCACGCGAATGGGCTGCGTCCAGGCCGATCTGGGCGTTTTCCAGATCCTGTTTGAGCTTGAGCTCCTCGACTTCCAATTGCTGCTTCGCTTGGGTCTTCATCACCAGGAGGCGCATGTTGGCTTCGACCATTTCGCGGGTCTGCTCCTTCATGGTCTCAATGGCCTTCAGTTTTTGCATTTCCTTATATTGTCCGAGCCGCACCGCGTTCTTCTGTTGCTCCACGCGCGCCAGGATCGCGCATCGAAATCTGGTCGGACAGCTCGGCCGGCGGTTTCATTTCGCCCAGCAGAACCGCACGAATCTCGATGCCCAGGTCCCGGCAGCGCGGCTGCACCTTCGCCAAGCAGCTTTCTGCAGTTGCTCGCGCGATTGGTCGGCTGCTCGTTGGCGGCGGGACTGGCGGCGAGGATGAAATCGCGGGCGTCGAAGTTGCTCCCTTCGATGCGTGCGTAGCCGCGCATATGCGGCAAAATCACCTTTTGCAGGATCTCGTTTTGCGGCCTTGCTTTCGCCACCCGTTGCGTCGAGCTGGTGAAGCTGGCCCTCGTCCGTCAAGCGGACCAACACCTCGGGCATCTTCTCGCGCAGCACTTGGTATTCGACCGTGACAAACGGCTTGAGAATGAACCCGTCACGCGAGGGAAACTCGATGTCGGAGAGCGAAGCCGTGTGGCTGCGCACTTCCACCGGCGTGATCGTCTCGACGTATGGATTCACGTAATAGGTGCCGCTGGGAACGGGCGTTTGCTGAACGCCCTGATAACCGTCGGGCACCACATAACGGGGCCGGGCCGGATCGACCGCCAGAGTCCGCGGATCTTTACCGACTTTGAGGGTGCGCACGCCCACCTGGTCGGCTTTGATCTGCACCGCGTCGACGGTCTCCCACTTATAGGCATAGGGGTTGAGCCGGTAGTCTCCGGGCATCAAAACGTCGCGAAGGATGCCGCGCTCGCCGTCGAGCTCCTGCTGCCCAGGCAAAGCGAGAACGTCGCCTTGGGCCAGCCGCTCGTCGGGAATGCGCTTGCCGAACTTCCGCGTCAGCACCAGGCACTGCCCGGGAGGCACTTTGATGATCTTGTGGATCTCATGGCCCCAAAACAAGGGATTGTAAAAGTGACGTCCCTCCTGCTTGACCGCCAGCATCACTCCCTTGTAGGAATCGTTGGGCGCCACGATGTCATCTTCGGGCAGGTCCTGGCCCCAGCGGTGCACCAGGACCATGTAGGTGTCGGTTTGGACGTCGATGCGACTCCACTTCCCAGTGCCAGAATTGCTGCGCGAGCAGCAAGCCTGCCGCTATCACGGCGATGACGATCCAGGTACGCGGTTTGATTGGCGTACTCACTCTAGGCTCCCTTCTATACGGGCGTTGTGCGGCTGTGATTTATTTCCCGTTACGGCCATGACCGTCCGTGACGTAGTTTTTGTGTGGGCTGCTGAACCT
The DNA here is from genome assembly GCA_963748025.1 of uncultured Gemmataceae bacterium. GTDB lineage: Bacteria > Planctomycetota > Planctomycetia > Gemmatales > Gemmataceae > CAVVHZ01. The sequence continues at coordinate 12,818 of CAVVHZ010000003.1, read as the reverse complement.
CGGCGCTCCGTTATTGCCATGCGTAGCCTTCAACTCTGCCAGTTGAGCATCCAAGGCAGCCGAATCGACTTGAGACGGCTGGGCGGCCGAGGAATCTCGGCAATGTCGCTATAGACCTGTTCCACGGCTCGGGCCGTCAGCGTCTTCTCTTGAACGATGCCTTCGGCTTGATGCCAGTTGGCGATGGCGTCGAACGGATCGAAATTATTGGCGATGGCATATTGCTGTTCCACCGTTTGTGCTTCGGCGAGCTGACTCAAAAGAATGCTCCGACCGACTTCATACTGGCGCAGTTGCAGCTCGAGCAAATAGAGCCGCCGCCGCGATTCCGCGATGTGCTGTTTTTGCAGCTTGAGCTGCTCCTCGAAACTCTTGATCGCCAGGCGTTCGAGGCTCAGTTTGTAAAGCGCTGCTCGTGCCCCGAGGTCGTCGCCGCCGGCTACATGGGTGCGCAGCTTCCACTTCAAGGCCCGGGATGTTTTCGGTGCTCTTGGCGATGTTGGCGTGATGTCCGCCTCGGCAGTCTCGCTTCGAGATCGCGCCTTCTTCAACGCCGCAATGTGCTTCTCGTGTTGCCGGACGACTTCGGTCAGGATTTGTTCCGGATCGAGCCGTTTGTCCCAAAGCCAACTGCCGAATTGCTTGAACCAGCGTTTCACCTTGCTCGGCCCAATCAGCAAAACGACCAACCCCACGGGAACGGCAACCCACAGAATCAGACGCATCGCCACGTATTCGACGAACATCGCAGAGAATTTATCCCGGCCCTGGCGCCAAAAATTGCGTCCTGTGAAGGATGAATCGACAACGAGGGAAGAATCTGAACATCTGCTCCAGGCAGTGGATTTCAACCCGTTATCCTATCCGTTCATTCGTCAGAGCAATCGCTTCCTTGCGCCAGTTTCGCTTGGCTAGATGAATAGCTTATTCCGTATCGTCTTGCAGAGTATTACGTTAGGTATGTTTGTTCCGAATGAGCTACCAATGCCGGCAGTAACGATTCAGCCTCCACCGATGCTCGATGACAAGCTTGCAGCCTCTAGAGCGAATAGAATGATGCGTATGTAGCCCTCATGGACAAAACCAAAGGAGCTGCTCGTGTTGCTCGAATGCGTCTTAGGCGCAATGGGGTTGGCGATCGAACAGGCCGCTCACGGTCAGCCGGTAGAGGATCGAGCCGGCCAATTACTGGATAAGACAGATCACTTGAAGCAAGTATTGCGTCGCCGGTTGGCCTCGCTCATCGAACGCAGGCACCATATCGAAGCACTGAAGAGCCGAGTGCATGCACCGCAAACGCCGGCGGTTCTCGAGCGTTTGCAGAAAGTCTTGGGCCGCCGTGAGAAAGCCTATCAAGAACGCTTAGTTGTTTTGCAGCCGCGGGCGGTTCAGGAAACTGGCACGTTGGCAGAAAGAGTTGCGAGTTCTGAAAGGAAACGCGGCTCTTTCTACTACCTGACCCGGGCCCAAAAGTGATCGCGCAGAATGGCATTAACTTGAGCGCGACTCCGTGAAAACCGGCAGAGGATTGATTTCAGCCCCTTTGGGGCTAATCCGGGCCGGTTAGTTAGTGGCGATTTACAATACCTGGTCCTTTTGAGTTATTGCCAATCAGCCGCGTCCCCCTTCTCCCGGAGAATCTCCAATGCCTGAAGTGGAATTGCCCAATCCCGACGAAATCGCCGAGCATCATAAGGATCACTTCACGCGGACCGTATCGCCCTAACCGTGGCCTGCTATGCCGTCGCCTTGGCGATTACTTCCGTCGCCGGCAATAACGCCGCCAAGGAGATGATGCTGGCCCAACAACAGTCGTCGGACCAATGGGCCTATTACCAAGCGAAATCGATCCGCGAAAGCACTATCGCATCCAAAAAATGCGCTGGAGTTTGACCTGGCGGAACGCCAGGCTGGCCTGTCCGCCGCCGTCAAGGCACAGGCAGAGAAGCTGCTGGCGACCTTCACCAAAGAAGAAGATCGCTATGGCAAAGAAAAGCGTCGAGCTGGAGCAGCACCCGCGACCTGGAAAAGAAACGCGACCTCAGCGTGAGAAAAGATCCCTACTACGATTTCGCCGAGGTGCTTGCTGCAAATCGCCATCGTCATGGCCAGCGTTGCCATGCTCGGCCGGTCCCGGCCGGTATTGGTTTAGCTTGGCTTTGGCACTTTTCGGAGTGCTCTTCTCCCTGAATGGCTTCCTGCTGCTCTTGAATTTGCCTTTTCTGGGAGAATAAAAGCGTACCGCAGGGTAGCGATTGAATAATGAGAAATTAACCGCGGTTGGCGGCTTCCTCTCTTAGCTGGTTACTTTCCTTGAAGCGGTCCTGCGTCGCAGGATCTTTGCCGAGTATCCCGAAAGATCTACGCCGGGCCGCCGTTTTCTTAATTCGTGGTGGGTGAAGCGTGGCGGGCAATAGCCGGCCGCTCCGCAGGCCGGTGCTGGTAGCGATCTTGAAGCATTTAGCGAGCCTCCCACGTTAGTGGGGGGAGAAAACGGTAACCTCCCCCCACTAACGTGGGAGGCTACCAGGTCGTTTCGTCTCCTTGTCTCCTTGTCTCCTTGTCTCCTTGTCTCCTTGTCTCCTTGTCTCCTTGTCTCCTTGTCTCCTTGTTTCCCTGTCCCTTGTCTGCCAAATCAGCGGAACCCGCCAGTCCCCTTGGTGTTTGATGCTTGGATGTAAACAACTCATGGATTGAGGAGTGAACGTAAGCTATAGTTGATAAATAGCTTAGAATCGCTGCCCAGGGCCTCTTTGCCGAGGGCTTTTCCGATGCACATCTCTTGTCGAAGAATCGCTTCAAGAATTCTTGGCACTTCTTGCCTGGCCATGCTGGTAACTACCGTCGTCTTGATGGACTCAGGACCAGCTGCCGCTCAGAAAAAAGGCAAGAAGAACCTTCCAAAAGCTGCCTATCAGAATAAACCGATTGCGCCGCATGCTCCAAAATCGTCGGTATTGAGCGAGGAGGCCTGGCAAAAGGCGCCGCTCACGCCTTTGCAACCGGGCGAGCTCGATCAGTTGGTTGGCAAGGAATTAAACGAGAGTAAGATTTCGCCCGCTCCGCTCACCACCGACGAACAATTCATCCGCCGGGTGACCCTCGATTTGACCGGCCAGTTGCCCACGCCAGGCGACATCAAAGATTTCCTAGCCGATCCCAGTAGCCAAAAGCACTGCCCTGGCGATCGACAAACTGCTGGCCAGTGATGAATATGCCCAACACTGGGCTCGTTACTGGCGAGACGTTATCGCCAGCCGAATCAACGAACGGCGCGGCCTGGGATTGGCGCGAGCCTTCGAGGAATGGATGACCGAGGAGCTGAAGAAGAACGTGGGTTGGGACCTGATCGCCCGAGCGATGTTGACCGCGGAGGGATCCTGTTCCTACGACTCCGACGGCAAGAATGGGTCCATCTTTTTCCTGGCTGCGACCTTCGGCCCCGACTCCTCACCGAACAGGCGGCCGAAACGGCCCGCGTCTTCCTGGGGATTCAAATCCAGTGCGCCCAATGCCACGATCACCCTTCGGACCAATGGAAGCGCGTGCAATTCCACGAATTGGCCGCTTACTTTGCCCGCACGCAACAGAGGCCGATGCGCTCGAAGGATGCCAAGGGCGTACAAGGCATGGAGCTGGTCTCGACGCCGCGCGGCGAACACGAGATGCCCAGCCCCGGCGGATCCGAAGAAGACCTTTCTGACGCACCCGCGTTATCTCGACGGCACCTCGCCCGGGGCTAACCTCAGCGACCAGGCTCGGCGCCGGGCCTTGGCGAACGTCATAACGAGCAAAAAAAACTACTGGTTTGCCGGGCCCTACGTAAACCGCATCTGGGGCGAGTTGATGGGGCAATCGTTCTATCAGCCGGTCGACGATTGGGCCCCAAGAAGGAGGCGGTTTTTGCCCCTGTACTAACCCGGCTGACCGGAGCATTCCGCGGCACCAATTTCGATATGAAGGACCTGTTTCGTTCGATCTCGAACAGCCAAACGTACCAACGACAGATCCGGCCCGGAGAATCCGCCGATCAGCATTTGCACTTTGCGGCCGCCTATCCCACCCGGCTTGGGGCCGACGCTTTGTGGGGTCTCTCACCAACGTGCTGGGTACGCTGGGAGGGGGCCAGCCGAATCGTCCTGTCCTGCGCGGTCCGGGCGGCTTTGTACGCATCCGGATTCGAAGGCGTGGTGAAGGAGAAGCTTCAAGTTCGATCCTTCGCTTAAAGCGGATGAGGTGGAAGGCAGCATTCCTCAGGCGCTGCTGTTGATGAATAATCCGGTCATCAATCAGAAAATCACGGCCCGTGGAACCAATGTGCTCAACCGCATTTTGAGTAGTTATCCCGAGGACGCCGAAGCCATCAAGATGGTTTATTTGAAGACGTTGGCTCGCAAGCCGACCGATGGCGAGCTGGAGAAATTCAAGGCCTACGTTCCGACTGCCAAGAGTCGGACCGAAGCTTACGAGGATCTGCTTTGGGCGATTCTTAACTCAACGGAATTCCAAACCAAGCGATGACAGCGTCTGAAATAACGGGACAGGCACAGCATCGTGCCGAGCCAGTCCCGTTATTTCAGACGCCCTAACTTCAGGAGACGGTCATGTCTCTGCAATCTTTGATGCACATCCAGACGACAGGTGAAGGCGTGCTCTGCCGACGCTCCTTTTTGCGTCACGTTGCCTTAGGTGCGGCCGGCATCGGCGCTCTTGGGTGGAAGGATAATGTCGCGGCCCACGCCGAGGAAATGCGCAAGAACGGGATGGCTTGCATCCTGCTCTTTATGCGGGGCGGCCCGAGCCAGTTCGAAACCTTCGACCCCAAGCCCGGCACGGCCAACGGCGGGCCGACCAAAGCGATCGCCACCGCGGCCAGCGGCATCCAGGTCGCCGAAGGCTGGACCGGAATCGCCAAACAGATGAAGGATATCGCTCTGATCCGTTCCATGAACAACAAGGAAGGCCAGCACGAACGCGCCGCCTTCCAGCCTGCACACCGGGTATGTCCCGACCGGCAGCGTGAAATATCCCGCACTCGGCTCGATCGTGGCGTCAGAGTTGGGGCCGCGTAATTTCGATCTCCCGAACTTCGTCAGTATCGGCGGCAAGGGCGCGGGGATTGGTTCCGGGTTCCTGGGAATGCAAGTGGCGCCCTTCATCGTCGGCAACCCGAACCAGATGCCCAGCAACGTCACTTTGCCAGGCAACGTGAGCGAGCAACGCTTCAATCGCAGGCTGGGACTTTTGGGCGGCCTCGAAGAAGAGTTCGCCGAAGCCGGCGGCGGCTCGCGCATCGAAGATCACAAGGCGCTATATGCCAACGCCGCCCAGATGGTGCTCGAGCCGCGCATCAAGGCATTCGATTTGAATCAAGAAAAGGCCGAGGCTGCGCGACCGTTATGGCCGAACGCCCTTTGGCCAGGGTTGTTTGCTGGCCCGCCGACTGGTGGAAAAAGGCGTGACCTTCGTCGAAGTGGCTTTGAACGGCTGGGACACCCACGACGACAATTTCAACAGAGTCAAAAAGCTGACCGAAACCGCCGATCCCGCCTGGACCGCTTTACTGAGCGATTTGAAAGAGCGCGGCATGCTCGATCGCACGTTGGTCATTTGGATGGGCGAGTTCGGCCGCACGCCGAAGATCAATCCCAAGACCGGCCGGGATCATTATCCGCCGGGCGTTCAACGTTGCGCTGGCCGGGGCCGGGATCAAGGGCGGCCGCGTGATTGGCTCCACCAGCGAGAACGGCACGGACGTCAAGGAGAGGCCGGTCACCGTTCCCGATCTTTTCTGCTCCTTCTATCAGGCGCTCAAAATCAACCCGCGCAAGGAAAACATGAGCAGCCTAGGCCGCCCCATCAGGCTGATGGACAAAGGCGCGGCTGTGAAGGAACTGTTCGCGTAATAATCTGGCGAGCGTCGAGGCGTCAGCCCGACGAGTCCTGCGTTAAGACGTTGCGTATGACAAGCTGGCGAGCGTCGAGGCGTAAGCCCGACGAGTCGTCTCAAGTTGACGCGTACCTTTTGGGGACGACTCGTCGGGCTTACGCCTCGCCGCTCGCCTATAATGCCGACTATGAATGGAACCTGGACGAGCACACTCTCGCCGGCAAGCAGATCGACCTTTACGATCCGCCGGGCAAGCCGCGCTTCGGGGTGCTTTATCTACACGGCGTCGGCCTGGAAACGCTCGTCGACAACCCTATCTACACGGGCTGGTTGGAGAAACTGCAACTGGCGTGCGTTTGCCCGCACGGTCAGCGCTCCGGTGGTCGATCGCGTCTGCACCGAGTTCGATCCGAAGCTCGCTCCCGAACGGTTTCTTTGGCCGACGTGATGCCCTTCTTCGCGCAGCGGTGGGGTTTGGCGCCCAGAGCCGTCGGCCTAATGGGAGTAAGCATGGGAGGACAAGGCGCCTAAGGATAGCGTTCAAACATCCGGAGATCTTTCCGGTGGTGGCAGGAATCTCGTCCGCTATCGAATACCAGGAACTCTATGGCGAAGGTTCGCCCATTGACGAGATGTACGACAGCAAGGAGCAGTGCCGGCAAGACACCGTCGGCATGCACGTGCATCCGAGCCGGCAGCCGCCGCACATCTTCTTTTGCATCGATCCGTCAGATCGGACGTGGTATCGCGGCAACGATCGCCTGCACGAAAAACTCAACGCCCTGGGCATGGCGCATACCTGCCGATTTGACCACCGCAGCCGGTGGCCATTCTTGGACTTATTTCAATTTCGTGGCCGAACGCGTTTTGAAATTCCTGGTCGCGGGGCTCGAGCAGGAATCTCGCCGTTTGCTCTGATCAACCGGGCGAGGCTTAAGCTTCCAAGATCAGCGTGGACCGGCTTTTCCTTCCGGCGTCACGTTGATCGTCTTGCCGGGGATCTCGAAGAGGAACTTGTCCGTGCCGCCGAAGGCTGCGCCTGGCAATTCGAGTCGAAGCCGCGAAGGAATCTCCTTGGTTTTTCGCCTCGAAAATCAATACGTCGTCGATAGACTTGCCGGGGAAGAGTGACGTCGACGGCGCACCTGTCCTTCGACCTCCCAGGCTGCGTCGAAGCCTTTGAGCTTGAAGACCTTGCCCTTGGTGTCGCGGAGCGTAGCGGCGTTGTCGCTGCCCCATTGTCCCCAGCCCGAGTAATCGTATTTCCTTTCGACGCCGACGTTGCTGATGCGCAGGTGGATGACCAGGTAGTGTTCGGTCGGCGGTTTTTTGCCGGGCGCGGCCTTCAAAGGCGCTTTGGTGATGCTTGCTTGGGCGACCGCGACCTGCAGATCGCCCTGCCTTTGGGCATCTTTCGAGCTGTCAATGGATTCACCCTCTTGAGCTAGCTCGGACTTTTCGCCGGACAAAGCCGGATTGCGGTTGTTGAGGGGCACTACCACTTTCTTGGCGAGCTCAGCGGCCGTCCGGCCCTTCCCGGCTTGGGTACTTGGGAGTAACAATAGGGCTCCAAATCACGGCGGGCAGACAGACGACGATGCCGAGCAAAGGATAGAGGGTGCCGGTGTCTTGCTTGTAGGCCACAAAAAAGCCGGCAGCGCCGAGCACCAAGCCGACGAGCGTTAGGACGACCGCTATCAATTCCATTCCGGAAAAAGAGGCCAAAGCCACTCCCACGCTGCCGAGCAGGAAGGCCAACACGCCAAGGACGACGAACCAGGGGATGGCCGAGCTATGCCTTCTTCCTCCTCCTCCGGTTCACTGGACCGCGCTGGAGCCGCCTTGACCGGCCGAACCGGGGCGGCAACGCGTTCTTCGCCCTCTTCCGCCGCGCGTTCGGCTGCCCGGGCCGCCTCGAGCTCCTTGCGCGGCGGATAAGCCTGGGCCTTCGGTTTGGGTTTGGCGGCGGGGCCGCCTTTTTTGTCTTTGCTCGATGACGGGCGGCCGGCAACCGTGAACGGCTTCCCGCAGCGCGGCAATCCATCTTCTGACCGTCTTGCTCGTCAGGCACAGCTTTGATCAAGATCGCGCACCATGGGCACTCAGCAGTTAGCGGCATGTAACACCCGAAAGAGATTGAAGTACCAGTTCCTCGGCAAGCCCGAGCGAGCAAGTCACCTGCTATGTTAATCTATCTGACCGGCGTCCGACAGAGAACGCGGAAAGTAGCAATCGTTCGCTAACGGAACGCTGTTACGCCGCCTGCGCAGCCTTGTTTTCTTTCTTGCTCAGACAGGCCCGACTTCTTCAAAACAAAAAAGGCCGTTCCGGACCTGCAGGTCCGGAACGGCCTTGGCTAGAAAAACCATCCTCTATCGTTACAGCCCGTTGATGAAGTCGTCGACTTCCTTCTCGGCCTGGTCTTTTTTGTAACCGTAGCGCTCCTGGAGCTTGCCTAGGAGCTGATCTTTCTTGCTGCCGACCAGCGACCAATCGTCGTTGGTCAGTTTCGCCCACTTGGAGCGCATCTTGCCGGCATATTGCTGCCACTTGCCTTGCATTTGATCCCAGTTCATAGGAAGCCCCTTATGCGTTGGATCGAGCGCACCGCGTGCTTTGCCAGCCGCAGTCCGTCGAATCAGTTGGCCCGTGCCCGCGTCGTCCGACGAACCAAAACTCTGCTCGGCCGTTGGCCCGTTGCAGGCGAAGCGTTCGCATCGCCCTCGGAATTCTGAACGTGTTTCCGATCTTCGCGAAGAAATGCCAGCAAGGAAGGCTGAACGAAACTGAGCCCTTGGTTCTTGTGCGCGGAGTCAGGCATGAGCCAATCCCTTTCCATTACTTTTGAGACGCCTATTTCGAAACGCGGCTGGCAGGACCACTTAGCCGCGAGATGGGCTTGAACAGAGCAATTTCCGTGCCAGCGATTGGGACGATTTCGACGTGGCGGACGATCGAAAAGGACAGGCTAAGGTTTTTCGGAAAGGCGGTCGCGAATCATTGAGCTTTTCCTCGAGTTGTAGCAGGAAGCCAGCCGGGCCTTTGAGAATCATCTTTTTGGCCGTCTCCATTCTCTTCTTGGAACGCACGACCCTTAGATCCCTATATTCGCCAGCGTATCCACCAAACTTCTGGCAATGGCGGCCACATTGGGAAACTGCGTCTGAATACCAAATATGGCTTTCTCCAACCGCTCACGGGCCGCGGCCTGAATTCCCTCTTCGTGTTGTTGTTCGATTTTAAGCAGGTGAGCTGCACATTCAGTCAGGTGTTCGAGATCCTTCGACGGGACCGGTGTGCTTATGATGGTGTTGCTCAGCTCTTCGATAAAGTCCGCAAGGGCGGCACGCATCTGGGGATCCAGTTTTTCGCCGTGATGGAGGATATCAGCGATTGCTCGAAGGTGCGTTTGTACTGATGTTCCAGCCGTTGATTGCGGAGTTCCCTTTTCCACGTTAATCTCCTGAGGCGAGATAGTTGCCCCAAAAAATAAATTAACCGATATAGCTTGCAGTGCAAGAGCGACGCCGTGGAAGGGATGTAACGGGAATCAGACATGAAGGAATGCCCGAACCAAGCGGGGACCTTGGCAGTGTCAATCATTACGGGTAGCCGAGATTGAGGCGAGCGATGCGTGCAATGTTGCTCGATGCGGCGAAGGCCCGACTCGAGGAAGTCGAGCTACAGGTACCGGCGCCGGTCCAGGCCAAGTCCTCGTGCGGGTGCGAGCCTGCGGCGTTTGCCGGACCGATTTGCACGTCATGGACGGAGAATTGGCGGAACCGAAATTGCCGCTGGTGCTAGGCCACGAGATTGTCGGCATCGTTGCGGCACGGGGCGAAACCGCGTGGAGCGGTTCGCCTTGGGCGAACGGGTCGGCATTCCCTGGCTTGGTTGGACCTGTGGAGTTTGTCCCTATTGCAATTCGGGCCGCGAGAATCTTTGCGACGGGCCTCGGTTCACGGGATACCAAATCGACGGCGGGTACGGCGAGTATACGGTCGCCGACCAGCTTTTTGTTTCCCTTTGCCCGCCTCTTATTCCGACACGGAAGCCGCCCCGTTACTGTGCCGCGGGCCTGATCGGCTACCGATCCCTGGTCATGGCCGGCGACCGTGCGCATGCTTGGGGATTTTTGGGTTCGGCTGCCGCTCACATCATTGCTCAAGTCGCACGCCACCAGGCCGCCGGATCTTTGCCTTCACCTGTGCTGGCGATGCGAAGGCACAGCAGTTTGCCCGCGATTTGGTGCGGTGTGGGCCGGGGATTCCGACGCCACGCCTCCGGATGAACTCGACGCAGCGATCATCTTTGCTCCAGCAGGCGAGTTGGTCCCCATTGCTCTCCGAGCGGTTGCCAAAGGAGGAACCGTCGTGTGTGGCGGCATCCACATGAGCGATGTTCCTTCGTTCCCGTATAGCCTTCTTTGGGGGCAGCGAACTGTGGCGCTTGGTCGCGAACTCTACCCGCCTGGACGCCGAAGAATTCTTGGCCCTGGCGCGAAAGGTACCCGTCCGGACCGAAGTGACGCCTTTCCTTTGGCCGAGGCCAACTTAACGCTGAGCCGCTTGCGTCAAGGCAAGATCCGAGGGGGGCAGTGCTCATCCCCTCCGGGGTGATGCCCCGTCTCATTCCGCCTGATAGTAGTTGCAATAGCGTTCGCGCAGCTCCCTTTTCAAAACTTGCCGAGCCCGTTAAGGGAATTTCCTCTGCAAAAACATAGGCATCGGGCAACCACCACCGAGCGAAATGCGGCTCGAGAAAGGCACGCAGCTCGTGTCCGGCGTGACAGTTGCAAGCCGGCTTCAACACCACCACCGCCAGCGGTCGTTCTTGCCATTTCGGATGGCCACGGCCCACCACGGCCGCCAAAGGCGACAGCCGGATGGCCCATAATGGCGTTCTCGAGAGCCACGGAGTGATCGACTCGCCGCCCGATTTGATGAGGTCCTTGGCTCGATCCTGAAGCAGGATACGGCCGTTGGCGTCGACGGTCACGATGTCGCCCGTGCGGAACCAGCCGTCCGGCGTAAACGTGTTGATCGGCTCGGTCGGGCGATAGTAGGCACCGGCTACCGAGGGGCCGCGCATTTCCAGTTCGCCCACCGTCGTGCCATCCCAGGGAATCAGCCCCTCGGGGCCGCGACCCGAATCTCGACGAAGGGCAAAGGCGTTCCTTGGCGTGCTCGATAGGCGTATTGCTCCGCCAGAGGACGCGTTGCGAAGCGTGCTCGGCAGGCGGCACATGGTTCCCAGCGGGGGACATTTCCGTCATGCCCCAGAGCTAAACATCTTGAACCCATGCCGTTCTGCATGCCCTGGATGCCGGCGGCACGGCCGAGCCGCCGATCATGATGGTGTGGAGCTTTTCCAGACGCTGTCGCCCCGGTGGGCATCGAGATATTGCAAGACGCCAAGCCAGATGGTGGGGACGCCCCCCGCGACCGTTACGCCCTCGCGCTCCAGCAGCGACACCACATGCTCTGGCGTGAAAGTGCGGTCCGATCAACAGTCCGCTCGGCCCCCATCATGGTTCCCACGAACGGAATGCCCCAGGCGTTCGCGTGAAACATCGGTACGGCGGGAAAGAGTACGTCGTCTTCGCCAATGCCGACCACGCCTTTCATGGCGAAAGCCATGGTGTGCAAGACCAATGCTCGATGCGAATAGAGCACGCCCTTGGGATTGCCCGTGGTGCCCGACGTATAGCACAACGCCGCGGGAGCTTCCTCGTTCAGGTCGGGGTAAGAAGAATGATCCCCACATCTGCGTCCGCCAAGACCTGTTCGTAGTCGAGACAGTTTGCCTGGACGCCGTCCGGGAGGCATCTAACAACGATGACGTGCTCGAGCTCTGACTTGCCCGCGAAATTGTTCGAGCAACGGCAGCAGCACTTCGTCGATCAACAGGACGCGATCTTCGTCGGGCTGACTGATGAAAGCCAAATCCTCGGGATGAAGCCGCAGGTTGAGGGTATGCAAAACGAACCCGCCAGCCGTTATGCCGAGATAGGCTTCGAAATGTCGCTTGTGATTCCAAGAAAGCGTGGCCACCCGGTCGCCGGGCTTTATGCCGAGCTTGGCGAAGGAGAGCGAGCCGGCGAGCCGGTCGATCACGTGGCCATAGGTGACGCGTTCGGGTCGATCCATCCGGGCGATTCACTGAACGATTTCACGTTCGGGAAATAACGTTTCGGCCCGGCGGCACGATCCCGGTAAGGGTCAAAGCGCGATTCATCATTAAGCCGGTCATGGCGTGCTCCGCAGCAAAGAGCGTGTCAAGGCTGCCGATCTGATCCGCGTTCGAATCGTCACACTCTAATGAATGGACCCGGCAAACAGCGAATCAGATTCTCTACCCTGACGCGGCCGGTTTTCGGATCGAGCCAGCATCTGCCCGTGAGGCCGGCCAATCCGACTGGCTTGCTTTTCTTCCAACGAGCGAGGCGGTCCTCCGGGAGTGTGGAGTTTAGTCCACACCGCAGGGGATTTCGGCCCACGCACGCAACGTGTGGACTGTAGTCCGCACTCCGAAATAGGGCTGCCTGCGTTTCCGGGCGTTTCCAGGTACTGTGGACTTTAGTCCACACCGCAAGGGATTTCGGCCACGCCGAATGTGTGGAATGAATCTTGCTCCAAATCTGCCAGCGGATCCGGGCGTATACAGGTGCTGTGACTTTAGTCCCGACCGCAAGGGATTGGCCCGCGCCAATGTGTGGACTAAGTCCACACTCCCCATGAGGCGGCTGATACCGATTTCCGAGAGCTCATCGTAGTGTACAGTCTCCGAACTTGCCGCCGTTGAGAAGGCTGCCAACCCAATGTTTCCAAAGGTTAGTGCGCTTTTGTTAACCCCTTCCGGCCCTCTGAACGTCGCCTACACTCCGTCGCAAAGCTTGAAAATGCATTTATAAGCCAAAAAGCCCGGA
>CAVVHZ010000002.1:0-41560 GCA_963748025.1 uncultured Gemmataceae bacterium | reverse complement strand
TCCGGATCATTTTAGTGGTGCCTTCGCCTTTGGCCCCGTGACACGAAGCGCATGTCAGCTTGTAGATTTCGGCGCCGGAAAGACCATCGGCAGCCCCGGCCGGAATTGCCCAAAGCAACCATGCAAACCGAGGCGGCAACCGCCATCTGAGAAAGCAGGGGTCACCGATCATGCGAGGCTTGAAATCTGCATGGAAAATCAACTACGGCAAGACGGCAGTTTTCGTGGTCGGATCAGAAGCCTCGGCTCGAACAGGTGGGACTGCATACCCGTGGAAACAACTGGGGAATCCGTTCAACATCTCTTGAAATAATTGTATCCCCGAACGGCAAGGTCAGCAACGGCTGCTGAACGACATGACAGAACGGAGGCAATCGCGCTACGCCAGCCTTTTGGATGCGGGTTACCCACGAAAACCCGTGGCGGCCCGCTGCTTGCTTTGGTAAACTTTGCCTTTCGTGCGGCTCGGCCACGGTAGTGACGCCGACCTCGGAATCGAATATTCAGACAAAGTGAACTCGTTCCGCCTGACTTGGACTGCTCCGCCAAAAACAGAAGACCAAAGAACGGTTTGGCTCGATGGCCCTTTCTCTCAATAAACCCAAGCTCGACAATCTCGCCGGCGACATCTGGAAATCCGCCGAGCGGCTGCGCGGCAAGTTCAAGGCCTACGAATATCAAAATGTCATTCTGCCCATCATTGTCATCCGCCGTCTGGAGTGCGTGCTGATCGAGTGGCGCGAGAAGAAGGCGGCCGAGGTGCTCGCGAAGACGACCCAAGCTCACGGAGAAGGAACTCGCCAAGCTCGTCAAAGACCTCGAGCTGAATCCGAAGCAGTGCCCCTTTTCCAACAAGACCGACTGGACGCTCCGCAAGGTCTATGAGGAAGACCACACGCTGCTGGAAGAGAATTTCCGCGCCTACATCAACGGCTTTTCGAAAAACGTCGACGACATCATCGAGCATTTCAACTACCGCGCCACCATCGGCGTGATGGTGAAAAACAACCGGCTTGCACCGATCCTGAATCAATACAAGGAACTTGAGCTCGGCCCGATAACTTTCGGCCCTTGAAATGGGCTACATCTACGAGGAACTGCTTCGGCGTTTCTCGGAACAAAGCGGCGAAGAGGCCGGGGATCACTTCACCCCGCGTGAAGTCATCCGGCTCATGGTCGAGTTGCTGGAAATCCCCATCCCGGACAGGCACTTCTCCATCTACGACCCCGCCTGCGGAACGGGCGGCATGTTGTCCGTAGCCAAGGAACACCTGCTGGATCGCGCCAAGACCGACGAGAAAGAGCAGCGCGTCGAACAATTTCGTCACCGTCCATGGGCAGGAGCTTTCTCCAACGAACTACGCGGTTTGCCAGGCCGATCTTCTGATCAAGAACGACCAGCAGGCGAAGGTGCATCTCGGCAACTCGCTCATCCCGCATGACCCGCACAGCAAAGAGCCGGGCGACCAGTTCCGGAGGCAGAATTGCAGCTTCGACTTCATGCTTAGCAATCCACCCTTCGGTGTCACTTGGGGCGGCAAGGACGGCTACGAAACCGAAGCGCGCAAACTGGAAACGACCCGCTACCAGGCCGGCATGCCGCGCGTGAATGACGGCGCGCTTCTCTTCCTGCAAACCATGCTGGCCAAGATGAAGCCTGCCCGAGAAGGCGGCAGCCGCATCGCCATCATCTTCAACGGCTCGCCCCTCTCCAACGGCGACTGTGGCTCGGGCGAAAGCGAGATCCGCCGCTGGATTCTGGAAAACGACTGGCTCGACGCCATCGTCATGCTGCCCGACCAGCTTTTCTACAACACCGGCATCTTCACCTACATCTGGCTTCTACGGAACGACAAGCCGGCGAGCCATCGGGGCCGCGTGATGCTCATTGACGCCCGCCAGCAGTTCGAGAAAGAGCCAAAATCCTTCGGCAACAAGCGCAACCGGATGACCGATGCCCACCGCGCATGGATCGAGGACGCGCTATCGCGATGGCTGGAGGAAGGGCTTTGCCGACGATAACGTAAAGATCTTCCGAAATGAAGATTTCGCCTACCACAAAGTCAGCGTCGTGTTCTGGCAAACCGACGAGCACGACCAACCCGCCATCATCACCGAGCCCTACGAAAAAGCGTTCACTGCTGCGAACCTGAAGAAGGAACTGGAATTCTACGCTAGCGATCTGACTTTCTGCGCGCGCCTGAAGGTCGGCAAGACCGCAAAGATCGAGACCCCCCCTTACCGCCAGTCAGAGAGCAGGAATCGATTGCGGCGCACATCGAGGATAAAATAATGGGTATCAAGCAGATTCAGGAATCTCTCAATCAACAGATCGATACCCTCATCGCCTACCGAAAGTCGCTGATCCACGAATGCGTGACCGGTCAGCGGCGAATCACGGATGAGGACGTGGGAATGCTCAGGAAGCGAGCTGGTGACTCAGCGGGTCAATTGGCGGCGGAGCCCTCCTATGCCTGAACTCGACACGATCACGGTCAAAGGCTTCAAGAGCATCGGGTCGATCGAGAAGCTCAAGCTCGGCGCCGTCAATGTCGTCGTCGGCCCGAACGGTTCCGGCAAGTCCAACTTCATCGGTGTCTTCTCATTCTTGCATGCGATTCGACAGGGCCATCTACAGGATTACGTCCTCAAGGCGGGAGGGGCCGAGAAGGTTCTCCATTTCGGCTCGAAAGTGACGCCGGAATTGGAAATCCACATCTCCTTTGAATTCGAAGACGGCCTCAATCAATACCAAATTGTCCTTCAGCCAACGGACGCCGATGAGTTAGTCCCGAGTTCTGAGATTGTATACTATCGGGACAAAACAAATACTCCATTTCAATTGTTCACAGAGTCTCTAACCCGAGAAGAAAAGGAGGCTGGGATCAGCGGGCCGTTCCCTTCGGAATGGGAGGCCTCTGTTCGCAGCCGTTTCGATCGTTGGCGCATCTACCATTTTCATGACACCAGCTCGAATTCGGCGATGAAGAAAACGGCGGACCTTGATGACAACGATTTCCTCAGGGCCGATGGTTCGAATCTCGCGCCGTTCCTCTATTATCTCCAAAAGAAACACAAGATTGCTTACAGCTTAATCCGCCGAACTGTTCAGCGCGTGGTGCCTTTTTTTGACGCTTTTCAGCTCAAACCACAGAAGCTTAACGAGAACAAAATAAAACTAGAATGGCGTCACAAAGGCTCGGAAGCCTATTTCGATGCCTCCTCCTTCTCCGATGGCACGCTGCGCTTCATTGCTTTAGCGACATTGTTTCTGCAACCCGAAGAACTCAGGCCCTCGCTCATCCTGGTCGACGAACCCGAGCTAGGCTTGCATCCCTATGCCATCACCTTGCTCGCTTCGCTGATGAAGCAGGCATCGGCAAAGACACAGGTAATCGTTTCCACTCAATCGCCTTTTTTGCTGGATCACTTTCAGCCGGAAGATGTCTTGGTGGCGGATCGGGTGAAGGGGAGCACGCAATTTACCCGGCTGGAGCCAAAGCAACTGACGAAATGGCTGAAGAAGTATAGCCTCGGTCAACTTTGGGAGAAGAACGAAATCGGCGGCAGACCGGCCCCGGAATAGATCATGATCAGATTGCTCATTCACGTGGAAGGCCAGACGGAAGAGACCTTTGTGAAGGAGGTATTGGCGCCTCACCTTTATGGCTTCGGTTATTCGTTGGTTGACGCCCGCCTGTTAGGAAACTCCCGGCAACGCGACCGTCGTGGCGGCATTCGCGGATGGAAAACAGTCCGGGGCGACATTATCGAACATCTCAAATCCGGCTTTTTCGCGACGACCATGGTAGACTACTACGCACTGCCGCAGCACGGTGAAAGAGCTTGGCCGGGCCGCGCGGCCGCCGGCAAGAAGCCATTTCCCCGGAAAGCGACTACCGTTCAGAAAGCGTTGCTTGAAGACATTTGCGGTAAGCTTGGTAGTAAATTCGATCCGGCCCGATTCATCCCCTACGTTATGATGCACGAGTTCGAGGGACTGTTGTTCAGCGACTGCGCCAAGTTTGCTCGAGGAATCGTGCGCCCTGATCTTGGCGGTCAATTCCAAGCAATTCGCGATGCATTTGACAGTCCGGAGGAAATCAACGATTCACCGGAAACCCATCCATCCAAACGTGTGGAAGTGCTGGTGCAGGGTTACGAAAAACCGATCTTGGGAACGCTCGCTGTTTTGGAAATCGGCCTGGATGCCATCCGCAAGGAATGTCCGCATTTTCGAAGTTGGCTGGAAAGGCTCGAAGCGCTGCCCGAATAGTGAGTCATCATGGCCAAGTGCAAGAAAGCCCCTGAGCTCACCTTTCAGCAACACGTCGCCGAGTTCCTCATTCGCGTGCATGGCTACGGCGTTCTCGAGCAGTCCGAGATTACGGATGCGGAACGCGCCATCGCCGAAGATCAGCTCTGGGCTTTTCTCAATGCCACGCAAGCCGACACGCTCAAGAAGCTGAAGGACGATTACGGGACCGATGCTCGCGAGGAGGTGTTCCGGCGCTGACGCAAAGAATTGGAGCATACCCCACTGTGGATGATCCAGCGGCATGGGCTGAAGGTGCGGGGGTTGGAGTTTCGGCTTTATTACCCCAAGCCGCGGTCGATCGAAAGCGTTGCCATAGCCAAGCATGCCGAAAACCGTATCACCTTTCGGCCCCACTTCTATTTTGGCGAGACCAACCAGGAGATCGATTTCGTCTTCTTCCTCAACGGCCTGCCGGTTGTGGCCCTGGAGCTGAAACACGAAAAGAACCAGAACGTGCATGATGCCGTAGCCCAGTTCGCCGCCCGCGACCACACGCGGAAGATCTTCCAGCATCCTTTTTTGTATCTGGCCGCCGGATACCGCCGACGTCATGGCGGCAAGCGACCCGCGCAGGACGGAGAACTTCCGCTGGCACAACACCGGCCTAACGAATTTGCCACAGACTGCCGGCGAATACCCGGTGGAGTTTCTTTACCGCGAGGTGTTATCGAAGGATAACTTGCTGGAAGCGCTATCACTTTTCCTCCTCCGCGTGTCCCAGCGCGAGGCGGAGGAAGACAAGCCGGAAATCCCGGCTTCTACGATCCTGCCGCGCTATCATCAGAGTCGCATGGTGCGCGGAAGTTGGGAGATGATGCACAGGCGCATTTCGCGGCCACGGGCGAGGTCGGCCGCAAGTACCTGATCAATCACTCGGCGGGAAGTGGCAAGACGCTGTCGATCTGCTGGTTGGCCGACCGGTTGCACAGCCTGTTCAAGCCCGGTACGAGCGACAAGCTGGTGGACGTGGTGTTTATCCTCACCGACCGCAAATCGCTCGACACCAACATCCGTCAGGACATCGAAAAGTTCACGCATCTGAAAGACGTAGTGGGGTTGGCCCGGAAAGCCGAGGACTTGCCGCGGTTTCTGAGCGAGCATAAGCCGATCATCGTCACCACGCAGCAGAAGTTTGCCTGGGTGCTGGACCAGATCGAAAAGAACCCCGAGCTGAAAAAACTGCGCGTGGCGTTCCGGATTGACGAAGCCCACCGGTCGCAAGAAGGGCAGATGGGCGTGGCCATTCGCGTGCCCTTCCGCAAATCGGAAGATGCCGACGCGGAAGACGCCGCCGACGACGCCCAAGACGAGGAAGAGAAGATCGCTCAGATTATACGCGAGCACGACCGCAACCAGCTATTCGTCGCCTTCACCGCGACGCCGGCCCCGGCAACCGTCACCTTATTCGGGCCGCCGTTCGATACCTATACCGAAGCAGAGGCCATCGCCGAGGGCTACATTGTGGATGTGGCGGCGAGCATCATTTCTTACAAGACACTTTACAACCTGCATTGCCCGATTGTTCCCAAGTCAGATGAGGAAAAGTTCTATCCCAAAGGCGTCGTTTCCAAGGCTTTGCAAAACGTCGCCTTTCAGGACGATGGGCTGATTCAATACAAAGCGGAAGTGATGCTCCGCATCTTCGAAAGGATGTGAAGCCACTCATTGGCGGGCGGGCCAAAGCGATGATCGTCGCTACGTCACGCGTAGCGGGCCTGCGCTATTTCAACATCATCAAGGAAAAGCTCAAGGATGCGCGGGGCAGACTATAAGGTTCTCTATGCCTTCTCGGATTTCGTGCATCCCGAGACCAACGCAGCCATCAGTGAATATGCCGTCAATGAACTTTATGAGGAATACTCGTCGGGCTGACGCCTCGACACTCGCCCCTTGGCGGTAGCTACCGACTACTGGCTACGCCTTCTTTATTCTTCATACCCTCCTTGAGCACCTCCACCGCCTTCTCCACCTGAGCGTCGGGGCCGTCAAGGAAGCCCTCGGTGTTGTCGACGTAGACAGCACTTCAAGATCCTCTACAGCCACGACAGCGAATACATTCCCGATTTCGTCGCCGAAACCAAGACAGGCCGTTACCTCTGCGAGCCCAAGATGGCAAGCGAGATGCAATCCGATGAGGTTCTGGCGAAAGCCAATGCTGCTGCTCTCTGCGTGCCAGCGAGCCACCGAACACGCCAGCGGCAAACCGTGGAAATACCTGCTGATCCCGCATGACGCGATCGACGAATCGAAAACGTTGGCGGGGTTGGCGGGGAGGTGGGAAAAAACGTAGAGCGTTGGGAAAAAATGAGGCAAGACTGACGCCCCAGATGCATACAGGATGCTTCTGCTGCCACCATTGGGCTTGTCCCAGTGGGGGGATAATGAATGGCCAGCTAACTTGCAAGGCGATTACATGATCTGTCGCTCGGACCAGGTAAGCACCGCTCCTGCCAAACGCACGGCACGTTTGTACTGACGTTGTGTGACCGGGCCGACCGTTCCTGGATAACGTGTCACCACGGCAAAGGGGGAAAGTGCATCCACTTCCCAGACGTATTTGGGGATAACCAGGCCGTTTTGCTCTAATGTTTGCAGCAACTTTTTCAATTCGTGGACGTAAGGAAATGGAACGCCCCGACGAATGAGTACCGCTTTGATTGCCTTCTCTGCAGCTTGCTGAGCATCGAAGCAGAGATCCTCGAGTACGACTGCTGGGTTAATGGCCTGGGCATGGGCCAGATTGCTTTTCGCCCTGTTAATCCATTCGCGCGGGTCGTCCGGTGGGAACCGCTTAAGCGCCATATACCACTTTTCCTTCTCGCACGCGCCGGGCATATCACTAGGCAGTGGCTGTCTCGGTAGCTGCTCTGATCTCTTCCGGCGTGGCAACCACGACATCGACACCAATATCGGTGTCGCGTAATTCCCTATAAATGTTCGTCAAGAGGGACCAGCGATTGAACTTGCCCTCCTTGACAACGAGCAAATCGACATCGCTGTTTGGCCCCATCGTGCCGCGGGCCGCAGAGCCAAACAGGACGATCTTCTCCGGCTTGGCCGTGCGCACCACCCGCTTCACGATGTCCGCGAGAATCACCGGATCCAGTGTTCCCAGTTTCCGCTTGCTTTTGATCTTCATGGCATTTCTGTGTCTAGCGCCGGCTCGGCAGTTGTGAAATAGAGTGTCACAACGAGAAGCAGTGCGCGATCCTCAGCCCGACAGTCCCCCCCATAAGGATACGCGAACTTTATGAGGAATACTCGTCGGGCTGACGCCTCGACGTTCGCCCTTTCATGTTGTTCTACCGACTACCGGCTTCCCGCTACCTTCTTCTTCATATCCTCCTTCAACACCTCCACCGCCTTCTCCACCTGGGCGTCGCGGCCGTCGAGAAAATCCTTCGGCGTGTTGTCGACGTAGACATCGGGCGGCACTCCATAGTTTTCCAGGTTCGTCCCGTTGACGTTCCATAGGCCGGAGTTGGGTGTGCGGATGCTCGATCCGTCCATCATCTGGTAGGCGCCGGTGCCGATTACTGCCCCGTAGGTCGTAACACCTACGATTTTGCCCAGCTTGAGCGTGCGAAATCCATCGGGGAATACCTCGGCGTCCGAGGTCGAACGCTCGTTTTCCATTACGACCATCGGTCCGTAGAAACCGCGGAGCGGTCTCTTCACCTCGACCGAATCGCGGACCCGCGTGTACTGGTACTGGCGTTGGCCCAGAATCTCCAATAACTCCTGATCGATGCCGCCGCCCGGATTGAAGCGCTGGTCGATAATCAATCCTGCTTGTTGCGCAACGTGCTGAGATCGCGCTCGAATCGGCGCAGTGAAGGTTCATTCATTTGGCGAATGTGCAAATAGCCGAACTTCCCGCCGGAGAGCTTATCCACGGCCGCTCGGCGGTCATCCACCCATTTTTCGTATTGCCAGTTGGCCACGGCGGCGCCGGCGGCCGGTGTAATGCTCACTTTCCAAGCGCCCTCCTTAGCCGGCTTGGAATTCACGGTGAATTCGATCTTTGTGGCCGGGGCTAGCGTGTAGTACTTCCAGTAGTTTTCGCCAGCCTTGATGTCGTGTCCGTCGATGGCCAGTACGAAATCGCCTCGCTTGATCTTGATCCAATCCTTGTCGGCAGGTCCCCTGTTTGTAGACGTGGTCCACTTTGTAGAAGCCGCTTTGGTCAGGCGTCAGCTCGAAGCCAGGGTGTCGCGTAGACACGCGCGAAACGGCCTCAGCGGTACGGCCGCCGCCGCTCAAGCCGGTGTGAGAGGCGTTCAGTTCGCCAATCATCATGTTGACGATGTCCTGCATTTCTTCACGCTCGCTCACATAGCTAACGAGCGGTTCGTAAACCAACTTCATCTGGTCCCAATCTACGCCGTTCATCTTGGCGTCGTAGAAGCGATATTTCATGATCCGCCAGCTCTCGTTGAACACCTGATGATTGAGAGCCCGCTGATCGGTTTCATGACGAACCGTAAAGGTGAGCCGGCGACCTGTCCCGGTGGCAGGGGCCGCTGCTGCTGCACCGCCACGACCGCCGCGACCTGCAATTGCGGCGAGTCCCTGGCCGTCGCCTCCTGCATTGGTAGCGATCGCTACGGAGTAGATGCCGGGGCCTTGCTTGTAGTAAAGCGTGCGGCCATCGCGCGCGAATTGCAACTGTGCAAACCCGGCAAAACCTGGCCCGCCGCGCGGCGGCGCCGAATTATCGGTAGCCGGCTGCCGCGCCGCCTTCGATGACCCTGGTCAGCCGATCGCCATCGATGCCGATCGACCAGAGCGATTGCACCGGAGCCCCGCCCTCGGTGCCGCGCATGGCAAAAACGACCGTGCGGCCATCAGGCGATACCGTCATCGCTCCAATGTTGTCGCCCGAACGGGTGAGCTGGCGGATACGTCGGCCGATGTGATCGAGATTGATCTTCACCTCCACGCGGCCCGCTTGCGGTCGCGTGGCATCGGCTTGTCCGACGGGCGCTTGCCCCGCGCCTGGCGGGGCGCTCTTCTCCTCGGCGTCCGCCTCCCATTGGCCGGCCTTGTCGCTCGGCCGCTTGGGCCTGTTCTTCGCTGTCGATGCTGCGGTCCGTTGGGTCCTTATCTTCCTTGGTCAGGGTGGCCACATAGATCTGATCGTTGGCGCGGCCGGCCTGGCCGATGTTGCCGCTGTCCATGCCGCCAATGTAAACGATGTGCTTGCCGTCGCCGCTCCAGACGGCATTGCCGTCGCTGAAACTATCGGCGTCCGTCAAGCGTCGCTCGGTGCCCCCATCCGCCGGCACCAAGTAAATGTGGGCCATTAAATTGGCGCCTTCCTTGGTATAAGAGATCCATTTGGAATCCGGCGACCAGGCGGGATTGCCGATGGCGTTGCCGCCGAAACCGATCACACTGCCCGTGGCCAGCACCTTGGTGTCGCCTTGAGCAACGGCGTACTTGTAGAGCTTCTTGCCGCTATCGGTGAAGATGAGGGACTTGCTATCGGGCGACCAGGCGAGTTGACTCTTGAGGCTCTTGGTGGCGGTGATTTGCTTGGTATTCGCGCCCTTTTCGTCGATGAGATAGATCTGCTCCTCCCCGGTCGCATCGGAAATGTAAGCGATCCAGTTGCCGTCCGGCGACCACGTCGGCGTGCGCTCGCGGACGCCGGGCGAGTTCGTCAAACGATGAACGTCGCCGCGATCGGTGGCGATGGTAAAGAGATCGCCTTGCACGGCCACGACAGCCCGTTTGCCGGACGGAGACAGGTGATAGCTCTCCGCCTCGTTGCTGGTGACGACGGCTTCATTGTTGTTTTCGCGGTCATCGGCGGCGATGTCGAGCTTGATTTCGACGGGCTTGCCGGAGGCCAGGTCGAGCTTCCAAATACCGAAATTCTCTTCGTAAACGATCACCTTGCCATCGCTGGACAGGGACGGCCAGAAAAACGACCCGCTGGTATGATGCGTGACCTGAACCGGCTGCGCGCCATCCTCCGAAACTTTCCAGATATTGTTGACCGATTTCAGCACTTCCGGGCTGCCGGCCTTGCCCATGGTTTCGCGATCGGAAACGAAATAGATGTCGCCGTTGCGATACATGGGCCAGAAATTGTTGGGCTTTTGATCGTCGGGCAGGTCGTTGTCGAGCAGCCGACGTGCTGATTTGGTGTTCAAATCCATGACCCAGAGGTCGGCACAGTAGCTGCCGCGATAATGCTTGCGAAACCAAGGAAGAGGGTGGCGGTTAAAGGCCAGCTTGCTGCCGTCGGGAGAATAGGAGGCATAGATCCCCCAATCGGTAGGCAGCGGTTGTTCGAGGCCGCCCTCAACGGAAACTTCGTAAAGACTGGGGATTCCCGGAAAAACCCGGCCTCGCGCAGAAGAAAAAAGGACTCGCTTGGAATCGCGCGGACCAGCCGACAACGGTGTCGGGTGCACTATGGAACGTCAGTCGGCGAGCAGATCCGCCTTCGGCGGGAATAACGAAGACATCGCTGTCGCCATAGCGATTGGAAGAAAAAGCGATCCATTTGCCGTCGGGCGAAAACCGCGGGTGCGCGTTCGAACGCCTTGTGCACCGTCAAGCGCCGCGGATTGCTGCCGTCCTCTTGTGCCAGCCAAATATCGCCTAAATAGCTGAACACGATTTTGCCTTCGTGATAATCCGGGTGCCGGGCCATCTTGATTTCACCGGCGCTTCCCGGATTGGCTCCCGCCAACCAAACGATGCCTGCGAGAATTGCCAAAGCGTCGACTGCCAGCGTGCGTATTTCATGGTGATCTCCCCGACGAAAACATATCTCGATGCGGTCATTTTGTCCCATTTCTGGGCGAGTCGCAAATGCTACTTTTGGGTGGGCATCGCAGGTGAGTTCAAAACGAAGTGGAACAAGTCCAAGGTAGAAGACCGCATCCTGCAAATCTGGGTTTCGGATACGGTGCCCGGAGCATTGGTCAAAACCGCAAGCACGATCGGCAACGGGTTCACCGGCACCAACATTATGGAGTTGGTGGAGGTGAAGAAGCCATAGGTTCTTACCTGCGGCTCAGTCAGAGCCATGGCCCCTGCCCCTTCATTTTGGAAGGTCTAACTCCCGTATAGATTTCGGCCATCGGAATCTGCACGGGAACTGTGGCGAAGGCGAAGGTTGCGGCAGGATCGTCGAACGCAACTGGTTCCCAGGTGCCGTCGGCTTGGCGAACATTGCGTTCAACATAAAGCCGATCTTGAGCGATCAGTACATACTCCTGAAGTGAAGGGATTTGCCGATAGTGTTTGAACTTGTCGCCACGGTCATATTTTTCGGTTGATTCTGAGAGGATTTCGATAATGGCTTGCGGATTGATGAGCGTATCGAAAATGCCATCTTCGAACTGGGGTTCGCCGCAGATAATGGTGAGATCCGGATAGGTATATAAACCAGTCGCATTGACTTTGACGCGTTGGTCAGTGGATAGGATACGGCAAGGCCCCTTTTCGAGTTGAATAGTCGCTCTTGTAAGCAGGTTGTCCTTGATTACGGTATGCTCGTAACTTGCGCCCGACATAGCGAACATTTCGCCATTCAGGTATTCGTGACGCCGTTCCAGTTTACTCTCGAGGACGAGGTATTCCTGCGGCGAAAGTCGTTTGTGTGCGGTAGACAAGGCAATTTCTCCTGCTTCTATTGTAGCATTTCGAATGGCCGCTCACTTGCCTTGCTGCATCGTCTCATATACTCCATCCCAGAAATCGCGCCGAGCTTCCAAGGCCGTCACCGCCGCCTGTTCGACAATCAGCCATTGTGTTTCGTCTGAGCCGCAGAGGGACTCGATGAGTCGTGTAGCCATGGGCCCATGCTCATCGCCATCCATGCCGATATGGCGATGCAGGTAGTAACAGAAATCGTCTAGGCCGCCGCCGATTTGCAGGTTCAGTTCGTCGACAATTCGCTGGAACACTCCAGGTAACAGGTCCTCCCGCCCAAATGTGAAGGCGGACGCGAGGGCGCAGAGGTTGCCTTCTTCGATAAAAGCAAATGTCCGCGATACAAATCTCCGCACGCTCTCCGGCACTCCCACCGATTCGAGGGCGGTCGGGACAGTTCTACCTTGGTGCAACTCCATCAAGAATCGATCGATTGTGGACGTATTGGCCCCGCACTTGCTCATAGCTCGGAGGTACAGGCCGAAATGGCTGACGTACCCCCCTGCCCCATCCTCGTCGCTCTCTTCGGCAAGTACGATCTCGTTGATGAAGCGACTAGCAAGCAAGTCGGTGCTCGGCAACCAAGGCACTTCGGTGCAGCAGAACCGCTGCTGCAACGCCTTTAACAGCGACATGAAATCCCACACGGCGAAAACGTGATGTTCCATGAACAAATGCAGAGCAGGCAGGCTGTTTATTTCCTGGTAGAGAGGGTGGTTCAACAAAGCGGTCTTCAGAGGCGCAAGCCGCTTCTGCATCTGTTCGAGAAGGATCACCTGCTGGTTCTCCTCTGGAATATCGCTTCGACTTCTCTTGTTCATTCATAGGGCCATTGCCTGAGCCGACAACTTCGGCCACCAAAGAATCTCGACCTTGTGTTTTCTCGTCGGTTGTCCGGACTGCAAACAGAGTAGCCGCACATTGTCCGGAGAGCCGGTGTGAAAAGTGCCGCCCTATCTCTAGAGGCTATTGTAGCTTACGTTCATTCCACTCCGGCAACGACTCTTTGCGCTTGTCCGGAGTCAATTCCCCTGGGTGACCAAAAGCCCCCAGAAAAGTGCAAATCTAAAACGTGCGCTTCGGGCTCAATGCGGTCCGAAAATAGCTGAAGTCATTGGCGCCTACCTCCAACGGCTGACTGGTTCTTCCAATTTGCACCCCTCCGTGCACTTGGCTATCCTGGCCCTCATGACCGAAGTCACGCGAATTCTGAGCGCCATCGAGCAAGGCGACCCGCAGGCTGCCAGCCAACTTTTGCCGCTCGTTTATGACGAATTAAGGCGTCTTGCGGCACAACAACTGGCAGGCGAAAAGCCCGGACAGACGCTGAACGCGACGGCTCTGGTTCACGAAGCCTATCTGCACCTTGCCGGTAAGCCAAACGAACAAGAGTTTGCCAATCGCCGTCACTTCTATGCCGCAGCCGCGGAAGCCATGCGCCGCATTCTCGTAGACAACGCGCGCCGCAAACGGCGTCTCAAGCATGGCGGCGGCCATCACCGTCAACCTTTGGACGCCAACTCCATTCCGGCTCCCGATTCGCCTGAAGACTTGCTTGAGCTTTCCGAAGCTCTAGATGGGCTAGCCGCCAAAGACCCGATCAAGGCGAAACTGGTAGAGTTGCGTTCGTTCGGCGGCTTGACGATGGATGAGGCCGCGGCAGTGCTCGGCATTTCCCCGAGCACTGCCGACCGAAATTGGAGTTACGCCCGAGCCTGGTTGTTTCGGCACATCCGCGATGCTGCCGGCCAATCGAAAGAGTGAATTTTCGAAATCCTTGGTGCGTTTGCCTCCTGGACGACGCTTGATGAGATAGAAGTCCAACCGCCCTGCTTCCAAGGAATCTAAGCCATGACTGAAGGCAGCATCTTTGCGGCCGCTTTGGCGCACGGCTCTCCCGAGGAAAGAAATGCTTTCTTGGACGGGGCGTGCGCAGGAAATCCCGAATTGCGCGCCGCGAACTGGAATCCCTGCTCCAAGCTCACGAACAGGCCGGCGGTTTTCTCAAGCAACCGCTGGCCAGCGAAGCCGTGACGCTCGTGCCGCCAACCGGAGCTGCGCAGACGTTATCCGAGCCGAAAAAACAGGCCTCAGCCGCCGAGGGCCCTGGCAGCCGGATTGGTCCGTACAAGCTTCTTCAGCAAATCGGCGAGGGGGGCATGGGAGTCGTCTGGATGGCGGAGCAGACCGAGCCGGTGCGGCGGACGGTTGCTCTTAAGGTCATCAAGGCGGGAATGGACTCCGCGCAGGTCATCGCTCGCTTCGAGGCGGAGCGCCAGGCGCTAGCTCTCATGGATCATCCGAACATCGCCAAAGTTCTCGATGCCGGCGCCACGGAAACCGGCCGGCCCTATTTCGTGATGGAACTGGTCAAAGGCATGCCGATCACCAAATATTGCGACGACCACCGGCTGACGATTCGGCAGCGGCTGGAATTGTTCGTCCCGGTCTGTCAGGCCCTGCAACACGCACATCAAAAAGGGATCATTCACCGCGACATCAAGCCTTCCAACGTGCTGATTGCGCCCTACGACAGCAAGCCGGTAGTCAAAGTGATCGACTTCGGCGTGGCCAAGGCCACCGGCCAGCGCTTGACCGAAAAGACCATGTTCACCGAGTTCGGCGCCGTCGTGGGCACGCTGGAATACATGAGCCCCGAACAGGCGGAATTGAATAATCAAGATATCGACACGCGCAGCGACATTTATTCGCTAGGCGTTCTGCTCTATGAGCTTTTGACAGGCACGACTCCCTTGAACATGGTGCGGCTGCGCGGCACCGCCTTCGCCGCCATCCTGCTCATGATTCAGGAGGAGGAGCCTCCTAAGCCGAGCACCAGGTTGAGCGAATCCAAGGAGACGTTGCCCGCCATGTCGGCGCATGCACAGACCGATCCGGCCAAGTTGGCGAAAGTCATGCGCGGCGAGCTGGATTGGATCGTCATGAGGGCACTGGAGAAAAACCGCAACCAGCGCTACGAAACGGCCAATGGCTTGGCACGCGACATCGAACGTTACCTGAACGAGGAAGCTGTGGAAGCTTGTCCTCCCTCTGCCAGTTACCGGCTGCGCAAGTTTGGCCGCAAGCACCGAGCGGCGCTGTCGACGGCCGCCGCTTTGATTGCGCTGTTGGTGTTGGGGGCCGCCGTCAGTACCTGGCAAGCAATCCGCGCAAGACAGATGGAACAGCAGGCGATGGTCGAGCGCGATCACGCGCTCGAAGCCCGGACCGAAGCGGAAACGGCTCGCAAGGGCGAAGCGAAGGAGAAAAGTGTCGCCATGGCTATGGCCAGCGCAGGCCCAGGCAGCCCGCGACGCGGTAGCCGCCTTGGGAAAGGCGCAGGCGGCAACCGAGGCTGAAACCAAAGCCAGGCAAGCTGAAGCCGAGCAGCGCCGCAAAGCGGAGACCTTTGCGAAGGACGCGTATTTCAGCCAAATTTATCGGGCGCAACAATATTGGGCGAGCGACAACCTCGCGCAGTCTAGCCGCATCCTCGAATCCTGTCCGATTTCGCTGCGCGGGTGGGAGTGGGATTATCTGCACGGACTTAATCATGCTGACCTACTCACGCTGCCCGGCAACGGTCAGTACACCACCGGAATTCAATTCAGCAAGGACGGCAAACGGTTGGCTGCCTTCTCGCCATTTGGCGATGCGGGTATCCGCATTTGGGATTTGACGACCAACAAACCATTGGCCGAAATCACCCAGTTTCGGGCCGAACGGTCGTTCACTTGTTACGCCCTTAGCCCTGATGGCAAGATCCTGGCGCTTGGAGAACGGACTGGAAGCATCAGTTTTTGGGATGCGACAAGCGGCAAGCTCGTCCGTGAATTCGTCAAGACCACGCGGCCTGCCAACTCGTTGTCATTCGATGGCAACAACGCAAAACTGGCGGCTACGTGGGCCGACACCAGGAATGGAGAAATGCTGTTGCCGTTGCTGGAAGCCCCGCGAAACGAAGATTTGGTGGTTTGGGATGTGGCCAGTGGCAAGGAACTGTTCCATCCCAAAGGATATGGTCTTGGGGCCGAGTTCAGTCCCGATGGTTCTCGCCTGATCACTTTCAAGAAAAACACTGCCATCCGTCTATCCCCGTCCGTTCCGGAATTTTTCGTCGCTCTCTTCGACACAGCCAACTGGACGGAAGTAGCAGCCGGCCAGCTTGGTTCGGGAATGAGTTTTTCGTTCAGCGGCGATAGCAAATTGCTTGCGCTCGGCGGCTGGGACCGCCAACGCGACGTGCGTTTTGTGCGGCTGGTGGATGCGGCTACCGGCAAGGAATTGTTTTCCCTGGCCCCCAAGGCCGTGGGCGATATCTCGCTCAGTCCCGACGGTGTGTGGCTGGCCGTTTGCGGAGCATTCGGCACGAACTCCTTCGATTTGTGGGACCTGAAAACGCGGCAAGCGGTGCGGACGATTCGCGGCCACACGGAATCGGTCAACGCTGTAGTATTTGCACCGAACGGTCGACTGGCGAGTTGCTCCTGGGATAAGACGATCAAATTCTGGGATCCAGCGGCCGGACAGGTCGTGCGCCAACTCGCCAAGGCCATTGACGGACAAGTCAACCCTGCTGTTCTTGGCCCCGGCGGCGATCTTCTTGCCTACGGACGATCGAACATGGTCAATCTCCTAACAGGGCCCGTTCGGTCTGCCACCCTGGTCGACGCTGCCACCGGACGTATTGTTCACACCTTGGCTGGCCATGAAGATGGGACGCGAAAGCTTGCATTCAGCGGCGACGGCGCACGTTTAGCCACTGCAGGTAGGCAGGGAGGCGTCAAAGTCTGGAATGTTGCGAGCGGAGCATTGATCTCAACGCACGGAGCTCAGAACGGCTGGGTTGCGGCGCTGGCACTGAGTCCTGATGGTCTTTGGGTCGCGTGTGCAAATGAGTCGAAGGAATATACGGCCTTCGCTCACGAGCATGGACCTCTGAAAGAGAAGCCAGTCTCCATTCGGATTTGGAATGCAGAGACCGGCAAGGATCGCTGGATTCTAGCGGGTCACCTGGTGCAAGTGCACACGCTCGCCTTCAGCCCCGATGGTCGCTTCCTGGCTTCGGGTGACTACCGAACGACCAAAATCTGGGACCTGTCAACGGGGAAATGCGTACGCGAGCTCAATCAAAACGACGTCCGATCCGGGACCCAAAACGGCCTGATTTTCAGCCCGAATGGCGATTTGTTGGTAACGGCCGGAAGCCAGAAGGCACAAGCTTGGAACGTCGCTACGGGCCGATCCGTGGCCGTGTTCGAGGGCCATAAGACACTTGGAGCCGATTGTCTTGCCATCAGTCCCGATCAAACGCGGTTGGCAACGGCGGGTGACCGGGAAGTCAAACTGTGGGATTTACGCTCCGGCCAGGAGGCCCTGACCTTGACTGCACCCAACTGGGTAAATTTCAGGGCTTTGTCGCTTCTCTGGCTTGGAGTAAAGACGGTCAACGGTTGAGAGCAGTCTTTAATGACGCGTCCGTCTTCGAATGGGAGGCGAAGGCTCCTTGAGCGCGGCGGCAGGTGATCGCCCCCCGTTCCCGCAATCTATTGCACTATCGCAATATACTGTCATAATAGATCGCTAAGAGAGGTGCGGCTCGTGTTTAAGCAGATCATTTGGAATGACGAGCCGGGCGGCAATGTCGAACACATCGAAGAGCATGGACTTACGGTTGAAGATGTCGAACACGTGTTGGCCAATTTCAAGAGCAGAGGCGTCAGCCGTTCGTCGAACTGTCCTTGTGTTTTCGGCCACTCCCTGGATGGCATTTTTGTCATCGTCGTTTACGAATTGATTGACGAAGACACGATTTATCCAGTGACCGCGTACGAAGTACCAGAGCCTTGACCTAGTCGACCTGCAAGGTGAGCGAAAGAGGGATGATCCGATGGCAAAAAATGAACTCAAGCGAATAATGAGGCCGGCAACGGCCGAAGAGCGTGAACGTCATGCAGAGATTCGGGCGAAAGTGGTGGAAGAGTTTCCTCCCGTTCAGGGCTGCGGGAAAAATGACTCTCCCCCGGCTTGCCTGCCCAGATCCGTGCCGTTCGAGAAGCCAAAGGCCTGACATGGTACGCTGTTGCCAAACTTGCGGGAATCCCAAATCCCAACACCGTACGCGATATTGAGTACGGGCGCGATGCCCAATTGTCGAACGTGAAAGCAGTGGCCCAAGCACTGGCCTACGACTTGAGTTAGTGGAGGAAAAGGTATGAAAGTTAACGGCTTCGGGCTATACTAAGTTTTCTTGCAGTTTGTGGTCGATACCCGCCGTTTTCTATCGAATCATTACGAACCGAACGACAAGGACCTCTCCTATGCGCGCGATAATTCTCGTTTCGGCGGTGCTGCTCAGCTTCTCCAGCTCAAATCCGCTGCGTGCTCAGGAGCATTCAAACCCGAGCAAGCAAGAACCCAAACAGCACGTCGAGAAAATCGCTGCCGGTCGGCACGCCTACTCAGTCACTCAAGAGAGTAAGCTGGACGGCATGAATTGCCGTTCGCCCATGGGCGTGGGCATGTCGGACGGGCCGGCTCTCGAACAAACCTGGGAATCCAATCGCTCGGTCTGCATGGAGAACGTGGGCCAAACCGATGTGATCAATCCCTGGCTCTCGAACGGCCATAACGACTTTCGCACGATCGACGAAATCGTGGCCTCGGCCGTCCGCCCTGGCATGACGGATCGCGAAAAGGCTTATGCGCTTTGGTTCCAGGAAATTCAACATCGCTATCACTGGGAGGGCGACAACAATGAGTTGGGCGACCCCGTCAAAGTTTTCAACGTCTACGGTCACAACACCTGCGGCAACGATTCCATCTCTTTGGCCGGCCTCTGGAAGCGCGCGGGGCTGAAGGTGTCGCCTGCACGAGTCGTCGGCCACTGCATTACCCAGGCTTTCTTCGACGGCCGCTGGAACCTTTTCGATGGCGACATGCATTCGATGTATCTGCTGCGCGACAACCACACCGTTGCATCTGAACAAGACTTAGTTCGCGACCACGACTTGATCAAGCGCAGCCACACGCAGGGAATTCTGAACCACGACAATCGCGCCAACGACGAGTGGGAAGCCTCCATTTACATATATGAGGGAGCGCCGGAGGGCAGCGCAATGCCAAAACCGACACGAACATGAACATGGTGCTGCGGCCCGGCGAAGCGCTCACCTGGCGCTGGGCTTGGGGCCGTAAAGGCGCCGTGAAGTATCATGGCAGCAA
Organism: uncultured Gemmataceae bacterium; assembly: GCA_963748025.1. Classification (GTDB taxonomy): domain Bacteria; phylum Planctomycetota; class Planctomycetia; order Gemmatales; family Gemmataceae; genus CAVVHZ01. The sequence continues at coordinate 22,344 of CAVVHZ010000002.1, read as the reverse complement.
CAAACCCCGGTACCCGGCCACGATCTGTAACGGTCTCTGGGAATATAAGCCTGACTTCTCCGGAGACCTTTGGAAAAAAGGATCGGCAAGAGTCGAAGGAGTCGTCGCCGGCAATGGCGGATTGAAGGCGGCCGAGGGCAAGACGGGAACTGTCGTTTGGGTGATGCGCAGTCCCTACGTTTTTGTGGGAGGCAGGCTCGAAGCACAGGGCGAAGGAGCGAAGTTTTCCGTGTCGTGGGATGGCAAAAACTGGTTGCCTGCCGAGGGCAACCTCGACCACTTTTTCCAACCAAATGAGCCAGCACACTACGAATACCAGCTTCGCTGCGAATTGAGCGGCGATGCCCACCTCGATGGCTTGAGAATTGTAAACGACTTGCAGATGGCACTTCTGGCGCTGCCCGCCATGAATTCGGGTCCGAATCAATTTGTTTACACCGACCAGACCGCGGGCGACAGACTGGTGCAGATTACCCACAACTGGGTGGATTGGAACGCCCCCGCTCCGCCAAGTGCGCCGAACGCGCCGATTTACCCACCTGATGCAGGAACTACGAACGGAGCCGACATTGTCTTCCGCTGGCAACTCGCTTTACCGCACGAAAATCAAAGCATCACTGACTACCAATTCGAGCTCTCGGATCGACCGGACATGCTCTGGCCTCTTTCGCCGAACTTCTACAAGTTGATCTCGAAGACAGCCGACAGCGGTAAGGCACAATACACTCTGCCTCAGGGTGGCCTTCTCAGTGCGAGTCGGAAATACTACTGGCGCGTGAAGGCGAAGGATGCCCGTGGAGCTTGGGGGCCCTGGAGTTCTACCTGGACTTTTACGCCGAGCGGCCCCATCGCCCCCATCAAGGTGACGATGGTCGCCGATTCAGAGCATGGCGGGGCCCTGCGCTGGCAGCCCAACCCGGCGAGCCAGAAGCCCGCCACCTATAGGATCTATGGCAGCGACGAGCGTGGCTTCTCTATCTACGACGAACCGTTCAAGGCCACGGTGGGTGCATCGAAGAAAGTCCCCGCCAAGCGACCCGCAAACTTCGTAGCGGAAGTGACCGGCACCGAATTGGCCGTGATCGGCGCTGACGTGGCCTTACCAAACGCGAATCGCGCTTATTACCGTGTGGTGGCGGTAGATGCCGAGGGGAACCGGAGCGGCCCATCGGATTTCGTCGAGGCGCCGCGACCAATGGTCGTCTCGCACCCGGTGACCCACGCCAAGGTCAAATCGGAATATCGCTACACACTAACATGCGTACGCTCACTCGGTGACTTACGGACGCGAGTAGTCGGTGGCAAAGAAACTATGAATTACTGGGATATAGAAGCGCCGCGGTTCAAGCTGGAGCAGGGCCCGGCATGGCTCAAAATCGATGCCAGCAATGGCGTGCTCTCGGGCATTCCTGAAGGACCAGGAAAGTTTTCGGTGGTAGTTGCCGCTTCGCTCGACCGCGAAGTTCGAAAACTAGATGCGAGCTCGCATTAAGCTGGGGCGTAGAAAAGATGCTTTCCACGAGCACCAAACGCGTCGGCGTAGCGACGCAAAAGTTCACCATTGAGGTAGCGCCTTGATTAGTTCTTGAAGGGCTTGTTCAGTTCGGCGGCACTAAACTCAATGCTTGTCCTGGCACCTTTGTCTGCAATGATCTGTCCTGCGATGTAGCGCGATGTGGGCGACAGAATGCTCACGTGAGTCGCCCCGTTGACCCGACAAAAGTGGATCAGCGGATTCTTCGTACTCAACGCCATCAGCTCGAGAGCTTCAATGTTGCCCAGAACCGTGCCTTCGAACACAAACACAGGTGTTTTGATCGTGTTTAGCCAGAGAACGGGGGCCCTCAATTCCAATTCGCGCTTATCGGTGAGATCGAACGGCAGAAGTTCCTTCTGATAACCGCTTACACTGTGAACCGGGCCAAACGAGAAGATGGCCCGAAAATGATTGGGGTAGCAGGCGACGAGCAGAACGAGTGTTCCCCCCGTGTCGTGTCCGCCCAGGTAGATGCGCTCCGGATCCACATCAGGTTGCTTGGCCAGAAAGTCGGCAGCGGCGAGCACGTCGTCCACTTCACCGTAAAAACCTTCTTTGAGGCCCGGATTGTCGTTCCCACCCCGCAAGGAGGGAAACATGGTGACAATGCCTCCGTCTCGAAAAGCACTGGCGGACTGATCGTTTTCGACGGTGACTGGCATCCAACAGACGTCGTTGATCGTATTGCAGTCGGCGCCGGTTATCCAAATGATGGCAGGGTGCTTCTTGCCGTCCTTTTTCTCCGGAGTCAGGTAGGCGGGCAATTTCCCAACCGGCGCATCGTAGTGCACGATTTGCAAACGGTTGGCCGGCGGCACAGGGACCGGTTCCTTGGCCGATTCCTTATGAATGATCTTGGTCACGAAACCTTTGCGTGCCTCGGCCAAGGTGACGATTCGTTCCTTTACGACGGTTTCTCGACGAGAGGGTTCGGAGTTGACGGCCGGCTCCTCGCCTTTGCGAACGCACCCGGCCAGAATCATCATTCCCAGAATGGCAAACACTGGGTTTTTCATTGGGAATACTCCTTTCCATGGAGGATGTTGAAGGCCGCCATTCCTGGCGGGCGAACGATCTGGAGCCACGTTTCTTTTACTGAACGACCCCAACATTGAGAACAGCCATCGGTTCTTTGTAGTTGGCGGGATAATTCGTTGCAAGCGTTTTCATAGGCGAGAATCGGCCCGGCAGCCCAGCCCTTTTCGCCTCGATTGCGGGATCGACCATGAATGATCCGGTCAAGAAAAGCAAACAATCTAGATGGCGCAGCCGCTGGCTGTGGCTAGTCGTTCTGGTGGGCTCGCCTGTATTGCTCCTGCTGTTGACTTGGTTCTACGCTCGCTGGGCGGGAAACCGTCAACTGGATCGGCTCCTAACTGAAATTGATCGCCAGGATCCCCAGTGGCGGCGGGCACATCTCGACCGGCGGCCGATGCCGCCGCCCGAAAAGAACGGCATGAACCAGGTGCTGGCAGCCCGGGCGGCCATGGCCAGCTTGGGTGGCTGGCCGGTCTGGCCATTCCCGGGAGAAGGGAGACCAGGAGTCCCCATTCGAGCTTTGCGCGAAGCCATGTCGGCATCACTAGACGATATCTCGACCTCGGCTCAGTTCCATCCGGAGCAAATTCGCGTCTTGCGCGCCGAGTTGCAGCGCCTGAAGCCGGGTTGCCCTTGGCGCGGCGGCTTGTGGATTTTCCGTACGGCCGAGCCAGCATCAAGCCCGCCAAAAGCTATTTCAGCGTCGCTGTCCCACAGTTGCAGGAAACGGTTGCAGTCGCGGGCCTGCTCAAGTACGACGCCTATCTCCGCGCTCAGGACGGCGATTTGGGCACGGCCCTGGACGATGTGCGTGCCATCATCCATGCCAGCCGCGCTATCGGCGATGAGCCTTACATGGTTTCACAGCTTGTTTCGCATGAATATCGATGGCAAGGCTGTTGCGGCTATTGCAGCGTATCCTTGGGTTGGGGGTGACCAAGGAGGAAGATCTGAAGCGGGTCCAGCAGCAGCTGCTCGATGAAGCAGAAACGGATTTCTATCGGATCGGCGCCCGCGGCGAGCGTGCCTTGCTGGACGAGTTCCTTGCTGCTGTGCAACACCGCGAATTGTCGTTTGCCGAGTTCCGCCAGGAGGTGAGTAGATGGGTCATCAATTTGCCGGAGCCGAGGTGTTCCACTACTTGAGGAATTGAACATTTTTCAGATTTGTGCATCGATTACGACCCAGCGAGCCGAGCTTCTCGCCCTTACCAACGAACTCGTACACGCTGGCAACTTGCCAGAGGAAGAGCAGCAACTGGCTTTCGACACAGTGGAAACAAAGTTGCGCCAACGAAAACCCTGGAGTTTCAGCCACCTCGTCGTTCCTTACCTTTTCCGCTCTGGCGACTGCAGCTTGCGAGCCAAGGCTTCGTTCCGCGCGGCAGCGGCGAGCGTGGCCGCCGAGCGTTTTCGCCTGGCCAACGGCCGCTGGCCAAAGGACCTGGCCGAATTGGTTCCGGCGTTCCTGCCCGTTCAGCTCAAAGATCCATATGACGGCAAGCCCCTGCGCATGAGAAGCAGGCAGAACGGCCTGGTCATCTATGCGCTCGGCGCAATCTCGTGGACGACGGTGGTAATGTGACACAAATGGGATCGGCCCCGGATGGGGACATCGGTTTTCTCTTGTTCGATGCGGACAAGCGCCGCTTACCGCCCCGCCCGCTGAAACCTCCCTTAAGCCAGGAGGCTGCCCCTGCCACTGGCGCTAAGAATGGAACTATCAAGAAGTAGAAGCGAACTACTCTCCACGGTTTGAAAGGCCGAAAATAGACGTGGCATCCATGCCAAGGTCGTCTGGCGCGTCAGTGCGGCCCTTGCGGTTTTCGCATCTTACCCATTCGTAAAGTACTCCGGCAATGACAAGACCATTCCTTCCAAGGACAGTAGGTCCACGGGCGAATTAACGAACGTATTCAGTTCGGCCGTCGTCGGGGCACGGTGGAGGAAGGTCTGGAAGTAAGTGTCAAGTGTGAGCGATCGGTTTTCCGTGGATGCGATGAAGCCGTTGGCGATGCCGCCCAGGCCAAGCTGTTCAATGAGATTGTTCCAGCCGGCCAGCTCGTTGGCGGCGCCGGTGCGGCCGAGAATGTTGATGTAGAGCGACTGCACGAAATCGGTGTTGATGTGGCCTAGATATTCGGGCGAGGACAGAAAGGCGTTTTCGAGCTGCTCTTCGGTGCCGCCATTCTGCAAAAAGGTGACCCAACTCGTTCGGCCACTGGCATCGGACTGCCTACCCAAGAAACGGAGATAGAAGGCATCGACAATCCGACCAAGCGATTCGGGTGACCGGAGGATGTCATTAACGACGGCGGGCTGGCCCTGGGCGGTTAGAACGGGGACCCAGCCATTCAGCTCGGCGAGTGAGCCGGTGCGGCCCAGGAGTTCGTTGTACATCGCCTGGATGAACGATTGTGGAGTGCTTAGCGGTCCGCCGAGATTGGGAATCGCGGCATTCGTGAGAAAGACGACGTTGCTGGGCATAATGTTGTTGTCAAACGTATTTGACGTGGCCGTGACACTTCCCGATGGCGTGAAGCCAATCGAGATAGCGGCGTGGGAAGCAGTAGCATTGGCCGTGAACGACCGGAAGTTGTTGCCGCCTTTGCTCCCCAGCGAACCGCCTCCCATGTCGATATTGCCGGCGTGCGTTCCGTCGCCAGTTATCAAAACGCCAATCGCGTTATTGTGAAAATCATTCCCCTCCACAGAGGCGCTGTAATGCGCAGGCATCACCGTCGGTCATGGCCATAAGCATCCCGGTGCCCATCCCGCCGGTATTGAAGCTGTTATTGAGGATTCTCACTGACGAGAATCCCGTTCCATTCTGTGTTACGAAAATAGCAACTCCCCCCGTGGAGTCTGCCAAAGTAATGGAATTGTCGGCAACAATTGTGGGAACGGTGGGGTCTCCATTACCGCAATTGTCCAGATCGATCGCATTGCCGACGCCGTCATCTAAAAAGGTGTTTTGCGAGATCTGGGTGCCCAGGCAATTGATTAGGGTCAAGAGCCCGCCGACCATACCAGTGAAGGTGTTGTTGGCGATTACGTCCCCGCCATGCACGTTGCCGACCTGGTCGAATGTGGCGCTGCCCGTGAAGGTGTTTTGGCCAAAAACGGAGCCCGCTCCATGCGACGTCAGAGTGTTGATCAAACAGTGTTCCACGGTGTCTGCGCTGACGACGTCGCCGGTGGCAGTGCCGAGCACGACGGAGGAAATCTTGAGATTCTGAAGCGTTACAAGATCGGCTTGAACGCTAAGTTGATAGGTGGGCAAGATGCTTGCCGGCACATTGGGATCGCCCTGGATGGTGATTTTTCCCACGTTGACCACAACCGGAGAAGCTGGATCAGGCGACGCTCCCGGCTCGATGGTCACCATGCCGTTAACTCCGGCAGCGGCAATCGCTTGGGCTAGCGTGTGGAAGTGGGATGCGTCTGCCAACTGACTCATCGGCACAACTAACACGTTGGCCGGCACGAGCCGGGTTTCCAAGCCTTCGAGTGACAGTCTCGCTCGAAAGCGCCAGGCAGCCGTTGCGTTGCGGAGGACTTCTCTGGTGCGGATCGGAACAGACGATTGAAAAGCTTCATGGACTTATCCTCTAATGGGCACATGGGACCGATCATGACTGGGATGACACCTCGCGAGAAACGAAGGTGAATTCGACAGCGAAAACTGAGTTTCGTAAGAAGGAGGATACAGGCTGGGACTTGGGATTGTCTCCCGCAGCCCAAGCCTTGCGCCCTTGGAACTACCCATTCAAGAAGTACTCCGGCAAGGACATCACTGCTCCCTCCATCGATAGCAGGTCTGCCGAGGAGTTAACAAACGTGTTCGTTTCCGTCGTCGTCGGGGTGCGATGGAGGAACGTCTGGAAGTACGTGCTGAGCGTGATCGATCGATTTTCCACTGAACCGATAAAACCGTTGGCGATGCCACCGAAGCCAATCTGCTGGATGATATTGTTCCATCCGGCCAGCTCGCTGGCCGAGCCGGTGCGACCGAGAATGTTGATGTAGAGCGATTGCACAAAGTCGGTACTGATATGACTCAGGTACTCGGGCGACGTCAGAAACGCGTTTTCGAGCTGCTCTTCGGTCCCGCCGTTCTGCAAAAAACTGATCCAGCTCGCCCGGCCGTCCGCATCCGACTGCCGATCGAGAAAGCGAATGTAGAACCCATCGACGATGCGACCGAGCGATTCCTGAGATCTGAGGATGTCGTTCACAACGACCGACTGGCCCTGAGCGTTCAGGACACTTACCCAGCCATCGAGCTCGGCAAGGCTTCCCGTCCGACCGAGCACTTCGTTGTAGAGGGCCTGGATCGAGGCGCTGACTGCTCAGGGGATTGCTCACGTCGGCGGAGCCGCCGCCTCCTCCACCAGAAAAAACGAGATCGGCTGGGGTGACACCGGCGGAAAAGATATTCTTCTGAGCGACAACGTCCTCATTAGGGGCGTTGACAACCGTAATGGCCGCATTGCTTTGGCCGACAGGGGGAGCGAAACCTCGGAAATTGTTGCCGCCCAGGCTCCCGAGTGCCCCGCCGCCGAGGTCAATCGTGCCGGCGTGGGCGCCATCGCCAATCACTGTGACGCCGACTGCGTCATTGTGGAAATCATTACCCTCTACATAAGCCCTGAAGTGCGCGTCGTCGCCCGTGGCCGCCTCCATGAGCAGTCCGCCAGCCGTATCGAATTGGTTGTTCTGGATCTTGACATTCGAGACTCCGTTGCCGTCTTGTATGACCGCAATGCCAATGCCACTTAGGGACAATTGGGAACCCGGAGTCGAAATGGTATTGTCGGCGATAGTGGTCGGAATACTGAGACGGCCGACCTGGAGGCTATGACAGTTGTGCACCTCGATGACAACAAGTTGAGAGTTGGCGTCGTCTCCTTCGAAGAATGCATTCTGCGAGACGATCGCGCCCGTGCAGCCTTCAAGATCCAAGAGCACCTGATCGAGATTCGTCTGGAGCGTCTGCCCGGCACCGGAGAATGTGTTGTTTTGGATCGCTACTCCGCCACCCTGTGCGTTGTTTTGTTTGAAGGTAGGCGCTGCCGGTGATAATGTTATCCGTGTAAGTTGACTCGAAATCGAATGCTTGCAGGGTGGTGATCACGCAGTTGTGGACATTGGTTTCGGAGACGTTGCCGCCAAAGGTATCAACGCCCACGACCAGCGAATCGAGTTCAAGGTTCCCGATATTCACCGCGTTGGCCTGGACGTTGAGCTGATAACTTGGCAGGGCGATTGCCGGCACATTGGGATCGCCCTGGATGGTAATGCCTTCCTGGTTGACCAGCACAGGCGAGCCTGGATCTGGCGTCGCCCCCGGTTCGACCGTCACGACCCCGTTGGCTCCGGCAGCGGCGATGGCCGCGGCCAACGTATGGAAATGGGATCCGTCGATCGTTTGACTGATCGGCACGACCAGTACGTTGGCCGGCACCACCCGAGTTTCCAAACCTTCGAGCGACAGACGCGCTCGAAGCCGGTTCGGCGAGTGCTCGCCTTTGTGATGATCGGCGCGGAACGGATCGGAGCAGATTCTTGAATATATTCACGGCCTTCTCCTCGTTGGGCGCCCTTGACGGATCGTGACTCGCTTAGGGCAGTGCGAGAAACGAAGGCCGATCCGACAATGAAAATGGGTTTTTTGCAAAAAAGATTTGGAAGGCGTCCGAGGCTGACATCGTCACTTGTCGGTTGCCAGCTTCTTTCGCCAGACGACTAAAGAAACTCGAGGCTGGGCGTTCGTCGACGAGAGTGCGGAACGAGGATTACTTGCTTTCCTTCGACTTATCGGCACCTAAATCCGCCAGCAGTTTCTTGAAATCGGCACGGTCGCGAATGGCGTCCAGGTCATCGTCTTCTTTCATGTGAGCCAGCCGAGCAGGGTTTTGGAAGTAGCCCGTCGCTCGGGCTTGGCTCAGCAACTCCACGCTTCGGCGGCCGTATTTGTCGGCTAGCTTATTTCGGTCGGCAGGAGACAATCGAACGTCGTTGGCAGCGGCGGCGGAAGAGAGAGCATAGGCGTAGGCAAAGGTGTAGAGGTTCATCCCCTGAACCGATCCTTCCTTCAGAAGCGTCTCGATCTCCGCCGACGCCTGGAGGTGTTCGCCCAGACGGGCAAGAGGGGCGGGACGAAAAAGCCGCATATTGATATGAGATTGGCCCGCGCTGAGCTCAACCATCTTCCGCCAGTCCTTCCGGGCTTCCTCGGGGCGGTTCATCTGAAGGAGCGCTTGTCCGCGACCCATGAAGACATCGAAGAGGATCATGCGCACGTGTACGTCTCGGGGATCTTGCCGCAACACGGGTTCGAGAAGGCGGATCGCCTTGGCCGACCATTCCAGCGACTCGGCTGGCGAGCCGCGAGTTCGTCGGACGTGAGTGGCCATGTTGGTATAGCTGCCGCCGACATCGACAAGGTATTCGACGACCTTGGGATGGTCGTGAAGGATGGCTTCATTGAGAGCGAGGGATTGTTTGTAGGCTGCCTCAGCCTTGTCGTGCTGGCGATCCCGCGTGTAGAAAAGGCCCAAATTGTTGTAGGTCTCGGCCATCGTCTTTTGAAGCTCCACGACGTCCGGATGGTCGCGGACCAATCGTTGGTTGATGGCCAGCGATTCCTGGCAAGCCGACCTCGCCTCGGCGGTGTGGCCCTGCACACCGTAGATCAAGGCTAACTTCTGATAACATCTGGCTTGTAGGGTCAGGAATTCGAGATTCGTGGGGTCCGAGGCCAGCAACGTGTCCAAAAGGCGCATGCTCTTGCGGAACTCCTGTTCCCCTTGATCTAATTTGCCCATTTGCCGGTAAAGGCCCACGAGGCTCGCATGACTCTTGGCCAGATCAACGCGATTTTTGAGGAGGCTCGGATGCTCGTTGGCCAGTTTGTCGAGAATCGACACGGCACTTGGAGGCTCGCCTCCGCCTGAGGCCAACGTTGCGAAGTGTGGTAAAGCCGCCCTAAACCAATGTGTACGCCGGCCAATTTGTTGCCAAGGTCTGGATCGCCTGGCGCATTCGGCCAATAACTGCTCTAGAAGGACCACCGCCTGCCGGTAGGCTTTTTCGCCCTCGTCTCGATTTCCCAGCAATACGAGGATGCTCCCCATGCGATTATAAGCACTCGCTGCCTCCGAGCGCACCAAGGGGCTGTCGTGGCGTTCTTTGAGAAGCTCCTGATAAAATCGCAGCGCATCCTGAAGGAGGTCCCGGCGCACCGGCTCCATTTGCGGCACGTTTAACAACTGTGCCTCACCGACGCGAGTCAGCATTTGATCCACGGCTTCGAGAGTTTTCTTGAAGTTCGACTCGGCCAGTTGCTTCTGTCCTTCCGCCTGTTTGCGCTCTTGCAGCGCCCATGATGCCAATCCCAGGCTGACTACCGTCGCTGTCCCCAGGAGGACCATAAAGGCGCCGACGGTGACCAACGCCTTCCTGTACTTTCGCGCGAATTTCCGGAGGCGATAACTGGTGGAGGGCGGACAGGCTTCTACCACCTCATCGTTCAAGTACGCGCCCGATGTCCCGCGCCAGCCCGTTTGCCGTCTCGTAGCGGCGTTTCCGGTTCTTTTCCAGGCACTTCATCACGATCCAATCCAGGTCCCCCCGCACCAGTCCACTGAGTTTCTTGGGCTCGAGGTGGCGATTGGCGGCGATGGAGGGCAGCTCCTCCGTCGTGCTTAATCGAGCACTTGGCCTGGGAGGCTCTTCTTCGCGAACGATGCGCAGAAGCTTCGAGCAAGGCGGCCCCGTGCAGGCGCTTGGCCTGAAATGGCGTCGACCCGGCAAGAAGCTCGTAGAGTAGCGCCCCAGCGAATAAATGTCGCTGCGCGTATCGATGTCGGGCTGGCCCGGCTCCGCCTGCTCCGGGCTCATGTACTCCAGCGTTCCCACCACGGCGCCGATTTCGGTGAGCTGAGCTCGATCGTCGATCCTGGCGCCAATCGCTTTGGCGATGCCGAAATCGATGATCTTGGGGACAGGTTTTCCATCGATCGCGGCGACCAGTACATTCGAAGGCTTCAAATCGCGGTGGATGACGCCTTTCTGATGGGCGTGCTGTACCGCCTGGCAGACGGGGATAAAAAGCTCGAGGCGTTCTCGGGGCGTCATACGATGCTCGTCGCAATATTGCGTGATCGGCATCCCATCGACTAATTCCATGACAAAGTAGGGATGACCCTCCTGGAAGTCGGAAGGGTGAAAAATGAAGGATGAATCAGAACTGCTCTGTCCTCGTTCATCCTTCATCCTTCTTGCTTCTGATTTCGCTTCGGTGCTGCCCACATCCAGCACCTTGGCGATATTGGGATGGTCCATCATGGCCAGGGCCTGACGCTCCGCCTCGAATCGGGCCAGGACGCGCCGCCAATCGAGACCCGGTTTGATGATTTTGACGGCAACGATGCGTTTGACCGGCTCCATCTGCTCCGCCATGAACACCGTGCCCATGCCCCCCTCGCCAATCCGTTTCACCAGCTTATAGGGACCGAACTGCATGCCCGACTCCGCGACAGGCGTTGGGTTCGTGTCGATAGAGGCCTCGGCGGACGAGGTCTCCAGGTAATGCGGTTCTTGATCGTGTAAGCGAAGCATCGCCTCCAGTCGTGTGAAAAGCCCAGGATCTTCCGCACATGCCTTCTGGAGATAGGCGCGACGCTCTTCCGGCGCCGTTAACTGGCGAGCGAAGTTGAAAATGGCTGCCTCATCCAGCGTCGGGGTTGCCATGAGATCCTCGGAGCGCGGCCTGTTCGGTGGAACGCTACTTCACAGTGCGAGATCTGCGTGTCGATTCGACAATGGTCGCCTGTTTTTTGCAAGCGAGTCAGCTCGATGCGTTGAGCTTGTTCTGCTCGATTTCCAGGCGCAGCCAGTAACGGGCATAAGCCCAGTCGTTTTGGGCGGTTGAGGTGGCGATGCCGAGCACCTCGGAGGCTTGCTGGATAGTTAGTCGGGCGAAGAAGCGTAGTTTCACCAGCTTGGCCCTGCGTTCGTCTTGTTTTTCGAGCTTTTGCAAGGCTTCATCCAGGGCTAGCAGGTCGATTCCCGGCTCGTCGTCGGAGGCAGCAATGTCGGGAAGTTCCTGGAAATGTTTGCCGCCGCCGGCCTTGAGGGTGCGCTTATGCCGGGCCTTGTCGATCAGAATCCGCCGCATGGCCTCGGCGGCAGCAGCGAAGAAGTGCCCCTTGCTGTTCCACTGCTGGTCCGCATTGCCATCGACCAGACGCAGATAGGCCTCATGAACCAGGGCCGTGGCCTGAAGGGTCTGCCCGGGTTTTTCGTGGATAAGGCGCTGGGCCGCCAGCTTGCGCAGCTCATCGTAAACCAGCGGCAAAAGCCGATCGGCCGCATGCGGCTCGCCGGCCTCGATGGCGTTCAAGATGCGCGTGATTTCGGTCATCGGCTCCTCTCCGCTGCGCCGGGGACTTCGGAATTAGTCTATCCGCATGGCGAACGACTATTCCACGGTTTTTTCCAGCCAGGCGTTCGTTGAGAATGCTGGAGTGTCTCCTCCATTTCTTAGAATCATCGCGCAAAACGAAAGCGACCGCTTCGAGCCGAAGCGGTCGCTTTGGTAACCATTCCCAGCATCAGGGCTGCTTATTGTACGCCGACGTCCTCGTCACAGTCGAATTAGGATTCGGTTGGAAAACGAATGGTTCACCTGTCATTTGCTGCCACGCACGGCGCTGGCTCTCATTCAGCAGAAGACTCGCTCGTTCGTTGAACTCTTGCTGATATGACTTGTAGCGGGCGGCAGCTTCTGGACCGGTTTCGCCGACGTTCTGCCTAGGACTTCGCAAATCGCGAGTGCTTTCTTCTTGAAGATCTTGAAGACGCCTAACTTGCAGGTCGGATAAGTGCAATCTTTTCTGAACCTCCGGATCGGAGAAGGCCGCGCACCTTGAGACTGATATTCGAGTTGCCGATAACGCTGGATTTGTTGCGGCGTAAACACGCCTTTCATAGAGCTGATGAATTCGTTTTGTTGGTTCTTCTGCAGCCTTTGCAACTCCCCTGCCCGTTGAGCTTCGGGGAGCGAATTCACTCGCCCCATTTGACTCCGATAGTGTTGCCGAACCTGGTCGTAAGCGGTATTGAGCCGCTTGATTTGTTGATCCGTCAAGTTGAGCGAACGCCGTACATCGGCATATTCATAGAGCGGCACACCAGACTGATTCTGGTTTCCCCCTATCGCTTGACCGACCTGGTTCGGTCTCCCTTGAACGGTTAGGCCGGTGGGCACTTGGCCGAGCTGCCCAACAGTACTTTGGGCAGGCTGGACATTTGAACCGGTCGGATTCAGTGCCGGCTGCCCATTCAAGGGTTGTCCCGGTTGACCGACCGGAGTCTGTCCCGGTTGCCCATTCAAGGGTTGTCCCGGTTGACCGACCGAGTTCTGCCCCGGTTGCCCTATAGGATTCTGGCCTCCCTGCTGAGCAGGTTGGCCCTTGATGGACTGCCCTGTCGGACCGATGGGACTTTGCCCCGGTAGACCCCCTTGGGGCTGCCCCTTTATGCCCTGCCCTGATTGCCCACCTATATTTTGGCCACCTTGTTGTCCGAACGCCTGGCCCAATCCGAATATCGCCACCGCCGTCAAAAGACTGCCGGCTAACAACCGCATGATTCATCCTCCCCTGCGAACTCGCTCATCGAGATGCATGTCTCGGAGAATGCAGAGGCAAGTGTCATGCCAGCTTCTCAATTCAGCAAATCCTCTAATTTCCGATTAAGTGAATCGCGAGCATAGGTGGCCCAGAACCAATCGAGGCCGCTACCGGCCGTCAGGTGATTGGCATGGCTCGTGTTGTCGGTCACCGACAGGCGCGAACGGATGCTGGAAACGTTGCTTGTCGTGGCGCCAAATTGAACCCAATCGTTGAGCACTTGACGCAGCGAATCACCGCTGACGGTCAATGTTACGCAGCCGTCGATCAGGATATTTCTGCCGTTGCCGACAGAAACAGTGTGCTTGCCCAGGCCGGCCGCAACCAGATTATTTCCGTTGCCGGCAATTACGCTGTCGCTGCCATTGCCTTCCACGACGACATTATTGCCGTTGCCGAGGCTTGTGTTGTCGTTGCCGTTGCCAAGCGAAATTGTGTTGTTGCCGTTACCCAGGCAGAGGTTGTCGTTGCCGTCGCCCGCAGTGATGGCGTCGTTGCCCTTGCCGAGGCAGAAGTTGTCGTTGCCGTCGCCTGCGGTGATGGCGTCGTTGCCCTTGCCGAGGTTGATGGAATCCTTGCCGTCGCCAGCGGTGACAGCATCATTGCCGTTACCAAGGTTGAAGTTGTCATTACCGTTGCCAGCGGTGACGGCATCGTTGCCGTTACCAAGGTTGATGCAGTCGTTACCGTTGCCCGCGATTACGGAGTCTCTGCCATTACCGAGGTTTATGTTGTCATGGCCGCTGCCTACGGTGACGGCGTCGTTGCCGTTGCCGAGGTTGATGCAGTCGTTGCCGTAGCCGGCGCTGACGACATCGTTGCCGTTTCCCAGGTTGAAGTTGTCGTTGCCGTTGCCCGCGATAACGGAGTCTCTGCCGTTGCCGAGCTTTATGTTGTCTTTGCCGGTGCCGACGGTGACGGTGTCGTTGCCGTTGCCGAGGTTGATGCAGTCGTTGCCGATGCCGGCACTGAGAGTGACATTTGCGTTGCCGGCGTTGACATTGTCATTGCCGTTGCCGAGTGTCAGCGTGCTATTGCCGCCACCAAGTCTGATGTTATCGTTGCCATTACCGGCCGTGATGGAGACGGCAGCGGTCAGATCGCAAGCCAATTGAATAGTATCCTTGCCGTTGCCGTCGGTGATGACGATGGAGGTAATGGCTTGGCGGAAAGTCTTCGACATGTATACGCCATTGAGTGTAGCGATGACCTGGACCCCGGTGCTGCCATTATCGCAACTGCCGACCGAGTTAATCTGAATTTGGTCAGAACTCGAACTGCCTCCAACGATAGTGAGCGTAGTGCCCGTAACCGATATGCCGACAGTCGCGGAACCTGTGACCTGTATGGTCACCGTGGTTGTCGCCACGTTGTAGTCTGTTGCATCGTTCGGCGTAAAAGTCGTGGCCAGTGTGTAAGTGCCGACAGCTAGCACGGTTCCAGAGGCAGGAGAATAGACAAACATTCCCGGCACATTCGCCGTGGCGTCCAGTTGCGTGCTGCTCAACGGTGTGGGATTGCTTATGGAGTTAGGATTGCTCCAGGAAATGACCGGGGTGGCTTTGGCAATGGCAACGCTTGCCGTGCCGGTGGCGGGAAGGTAATCGTTTGAGCCGACGAAAGTGCCGGTGGCTGTGTAGCTGCCTGCATTCACAGGTGTGGTTCCGCTACTATAGCTGACCGTCGCCGAGCTCAGTTCGACGCCGCCGACGCCGTAAACTTCCGCCGTGGTGCCATGTGATTGGCCGTCATAAGTGACGTTGACCGGGGCAACTATCACCGTGGGCGTGGCCTGTCCAATGGTGATGGTCGCAGTGCTCGTGGCCGAGGTGTAGTCGTTGTTTCCCGCGAAGACGCCGGTTGCGATATAAGAGCCGGCATCGCCAGGAGCGAAGCCGCTGCTGTAGGAAACCTGAGCCGGGCCAAGGTCGACGCCGCCGACGCCGTAAGCTTCGGCCGTGGTGCCATGTGATTGGCCATCATAGGCGACGTTGACCGGGACAACTACCACCGTCGAAGTGGCCTGTTTAATGGTGATGGTCGCTGTGCTCGTGGCCAAGGAGTAGTCGTTGTTTCCCGCGAAGACGCCAGTTGCGATATAGAGCCGGCGTCGCCGGGAGCGAAGCCGCTGCTGTAGGAAACCTGAGCCGGGCCAAGGTCGACGCCACCGATGCCGTACGCCTCCGCTGTGGTGCCGTGCTCCTTGCCGTCATAAGTGACGCTAACCGGGGTTACCACCACGGAAGATGTGGCTTGGCCGATGGTTATGGGCGCGGTGCCTGTTGTGGGAGCATAGTCCGTTGTGCCAGCAAAGGAGCCAGTGGCAATATAACTGCCGGCATCGGCAGGTGCGAAGCCGCTGTCGTAGGAAACTTGAGCGGGGCCAAGGTCAACTCCGCCAAGACCATAAACTTCCGCCGTTGTACCATGCTGCTGGCCGTCATACGTGACACTTACAGGGACCACTGCCACTTTCGGGATGGCCTGCGCGATAATGATAGGGGCAGTACCTATGGTGCTGTTGTAGTCCGCATTCCCGGAAAAATAACCCAAGGCTGTGTAGGTCCCTGCATCTATAGGAGCGTCGCCACTGTCAGTGTCGTAGAAGACTATAGCTGGGCCCAGGTCAACGCCGCCGACGCCGTATACCTCAGCCGTCGTGCCATGTTGGTTGCCGTCGTAGGTGACGTTAACCGGGACGACGACCACCGTGGCCGTCAAGTCCTGGAACTCGAAAGCACCAATGTCGATAGCACCATCAGTGCTGCGCGGCTCCCCGCGCTGGTCGGTGGTCGGAGCCAGCACGCCAGCAGCTCCTGCAGCAATCGCGGGGCTTCCCGGCTGCAGAGCCATGGTTTGTGTTGGTCCCCCATTGTCTTGCAGCGGGCCGAGCGAAGGATCGACATTCTGCAGGTCGGAGCCTACCCAGCCGGAGCTGCCTGTGGTGTTCCCTATCAGGTTATTACCTAAGGAGTTGACCATGCCGAACACGTCCGGGCTTCCGCCAGGAATTGGATCATCGGCTACGATGGTCGATTCAAGTGAGGCGGTGCCGCCGGCAACGTAGATGCCGCCACCGGACAAGAGGGCGGAATTTACGGCGATCGTGCTGTTGCTCACTATCAAGGTAGCGGTACTGGAAATGCCGCCGCCGAATATGGTGGCAGTGTTGCCGAAGAACGTGCAATCGCTGACCGTCAATGTGGCCAAGTTCGCGATTCCGCCGCCCTGTGGGGCGGTGTTGCTGGCGAAGGTGCTGCCGGTGACTGTCAATGTGCCGGTGTTGAAGATGCCGCCCCCGAGCTGGTTGGCGGAATTGTCGGAAAGGGTGCATTCACTCAACGTCAGTGTGCCCGAGTTGATAATGCCGCCGCCAATGCCAGCGATACTAGAATTGTTGCCATTGCTGATGGTCAAGCCGCTTATCGAATCGGTCGCGCCGGGCGAGACGCGGAACACGGGGCTTGATTGGTTGCCGCTGACGGTTAGCTCGTTGGCTCCCGGGCCAGTGATCGTCAAGTCATTGGCGAGCGCAAGCACGCCGCTGGTCAAGGTAATGGTTTGCCCAGCCAGACTGGGATCGAATTGAATGGTGTCGCCGCTCGATGCTTCCGCGATGGTTGCGCAAAGCGAACCCGGGTCGCTATCGGAGGCATTCATAACCGTGAAGACCGTGAGCAGATTCCGATCTTCCAGCATTTCGAGCCTCACCGGGCAAGGCTTGCGGCGGACAAGACTCCGGAAACGCTGAGTTATGCGGCGGTTTTTCCATTGATCGAGCCAAGGAAAGTGTGCCATCGGCGAGCCTCTTGAGACGGGAAAGCAGGTACGAGTCAATCGAGGGGATTGGCCGGTGCGTGGGGCCCCGGCGTCGCGCTGGAGAGGCGCAGGCTTGCCTGAAACCCGGCAAGGCAAGGACCCAGTTCGCTTCCGAGAGTAGCTGGCCCGGCCCGGATTTCAAACGGGGAGCAGGCTCGTGGCATCACTGCTTGACGAGCAAAGAACCGATGGGAGCTTCTCGGAAGGCGGCCCTATTACGACGGGAGCTGGCAGAACCTTTACGATCACTTGGGCCGCCAACGCATTGTAGTTCACGAAATGCTGCTGTGCAAAAATCGAGAATGATTTCTCAATTCTCATGGGTTGCTCAACGCAAGGCAGGCACCCCCAACCGGCGGGCTTCCTCCGCGCCGGGTTTTGGCTGGAGATGTTACTTCGACCGTTCGAAATGTGGCGACTCCTGAGGACCGGCGGCCCCAATCAACGCCGAGCAGGCGTAGGTTTGAGCGGCTCTGCATAAGAGTTAGCCCCCTTGACTTTGACTTTGCGAGCATACATCCGATCGCCGCTGGTGACGAACAGAGTGTCGAAGTTGGCGCCGCCGAAGCAGAGGTTGGACGCCTTGCCGTTGGGGGTCGGAATGATGCAGTTGACCAGCCCGGCTCGATCGCAGACCTGGATTCCCATGCGGGTGGTCACGTAAAGCCGGCCGGCCGCATCGGTGCGCATGCCGTCGGCCCCGCTGTCGTCGGCAGTATCGGGAACGTGCAGGTGGTAGTAATGCTCCTTGAAAGCCAAGCCGCCGGCAGCGTCGATCTGATAACTGTAGACCCAATGCGAGCGCATGTCCGAAACATAGAGCTGCGTTTGATCCGGGGACAAGGCGATGCCGTTGCAAAACTTGAGTCCCGTGTCGACGACCGTCTTCGAGCCCGTCGGGCTGATCTTCCAAACCCGGCTGGTCTTTTGTCCCGGCCCCGTGGGGTTCGTGACGTAGACATTTCCTGAGTGGGATACAGCCACGTCGTTCCCGAGGAAGCCGTCAGCCACTACCGTTGCCTGTCCTTTTTCGTCGTAAGCCAGGATTTGCGAAGTTGCGGTGGCCACCGCGTAGAGACGTCCGTCGGGACCGAAAGCCTGGCCGTCGCCTCGTTTGGTATCGGCGACGAAGATGCTGACCGCGCCGTCGAGGCCGAGTTTCTGTAGTTTATTCGAGCCATCGTTAAAGAAAACCTCTCCCTTGGAGTTGACCGCCGGCCCCTCCGTCGCCAGAAAGCCCTTGACTGCTACCTTCCAATCCTCGCCTGGAATAAGGATTTCTTGGAGCTTCCTGGACCCCTGGCCCGCTTTGATCGGGCTGGGCCAATCGTGCCAAAGCCAGCGAATGGCTTCCGGAAACACCTGGGTTGCCTGACTGCCGTTATGCCCGCCGTCGCCCCAAACGTGCCGAACTTCGTAGCCGGCAAACGTAAGGGCTCGTTCCATTTCCTGATTGGCCATCCACCAGTCGCCGCCGTAAATATTGAGGTCGGCGCTGCCGTCTTGGAGGAAAACGCGAAGGGGCTTTGGCTCCGTCTTGCGGATCAGCGTGGGATAGACATTGCCTCCCCGCAAACCGACATAAGTGCCGATCGAGCTGAAAACACGGCGGAAGGCATCGGGTCGTTCCCACGCCGCCGTAAACGCGCAAATGGCGCCGCTGCTGGATCCGCCGATGCTGCGATCGTTGCCGTCCTTCGAAAATCGAATGGCCCTGCCGTCCGAGGTATGTTTCGATTCGACCTCCGGGAGGAGCTCATCGAGCAGAAAGCGAGCATAGTCAGGCCCTAACCCGTCGTACTCCAGACTGCGATTGACCCGATCGAGCGCGTTTTTGGTCGGCGCCGGCACCCGGCCGGGCATGACGAAGACGCCGATGGTCACCGGCATTTCTTTTTTGGTGATGAGATCGTCGAATACTGCGGGAGCGTTGAACTGAATCCCGTCCTGATTGACGTGCAAGCAAGCAGGCTTGGCTGGATCGTATTGCTTGGGGACATAGATCCAATAATCGCGCACGGTGCCCGGAAAGATCTTGCTGCGCGTGAACTGGTACTTGGTGACTTCGCCCTTGGGGGCAGGCTGCGAACTCGCCGGCTGAGCGCTGCCCCCGGCAGCAAAAAGCAGAACGCCCGCGAACGCCAATAGGGAACGGGGGATGAGGATTCGGTTCATCGCTTTCTCTCTCCTGAACGACAACCGCCTGCCGGCAGATCTATTGCAGGCACCGTAATAGAAAGGACGGCGTGCCGTTCTGCTCAACTCAACCGCAAACGCGCCGCCATTGCAAGATCGTGCTTTGGATTTTCGCAGGTTAACTGCTCCCGATTCCGGTTTTGCATCAACTCTGGCCAACCAACTCTGGCCAATTGGCCAGTGTTGAATCGCTATAAGTGGGGCTATTTCATGGTCTTGCGAAGCCGACTTTAACTCTGGTCAAAACTCGCCGGCACATCAATTCCTGGCCAAAGTGCAAAAAGCAGTGGTTAGTGCCGGATGACAAGTAGCGAGAAAATGGGTTGCATTGCGGGTACACACACATCCGCTTGCTTGTAGCGGCTGTCCGGTTGCAGGTACGCTGCCCGCACCGCCCAGGATCTCCCGTGTTGCGGCGTATCTCCTCTGCAGACACGCCGTGGCATTTACCTCGGTGGGACCGCAAGTGCAACAAAAAACTCCGCCTCTGCTGTCACAGTTGGCAAATCACGCGAACAGGATAGTGGCGGGGGCAAGAAAAGCCGGTCGGCCCCTCCAAGAAACAAAACCTCGACCGGCCTTGTTTCGAGATCCTGCCCAAGGCAGGAAGGAGTTCCCAATGAACCGTTCACTGCTTACCACTGCGATCGCGGCCCTGGGATTGACCCTCTTTGTGACAGGCCAGATTCAGGCCAACGGCCACCAGGGCAATGGCTCGGGCCATCCAACCACCGGTTCCAACCACCAAGGCGCATAAACGGCCGCCGCGGCGAGGCTGGTCGCTCGTTCAAGGCCAACAGTCGATTCGATTACCGCCGCCACGGTTTCAGGTCGCTGTCCTGGACGCGTTATGGCTGGAGCGATCGTTATCACAACTATCTCTACTGGGCCCCTGGCTATGGCTGGTGCTTTTACGAGCCGACCTACACTTCCTACCTGCCGATCTCCTACTACCCGGAAGTGTACCCCGAAGCTACGTTTACGGCGGCGCCCGCGGCAATCCCAGGTCCCGTGGTCAGCACAGCTCCTGCGGTGATCCAGCAAACCACCGTGGCCGTGGCATGCCGGTAGCCCCGGCAGTGGACCTGCCACCACCCCGCCTTGGCTCCGCAAGCGCCGCCCGCCCCGCTTGCGGTCCAAAAGACCAAGGTTGGAGCAGGCGTACCTTGAACGCCCACGATTCATGGTGAGCAAAGCTCAGGGACGCCGGGCTGACGTGGCGAGGAGACAAAAAGTCTCCCACCACGTCAGCCCGGCGTCCTTTTCACTTTGCTCCCCTGCTGATTAGCCCGAACGTGCGTGAGGGCCTTACCGGCAAGATCCCCATGTCGATAGTGCAGAAGAGTTGGCACACGGTCCTCTCGCTGGCGCGTTTGGGCTAACCAATGCGAGGGCAAATAGTAGAGTCGAGAAGTGGCGCGGTGGTTTAGGCTGCGGTATGTCCGTGTTTCGGGGTTTCCCCTGTGGTGGCTCAGAACCGCACGCCATGCTCCGTTTCCATTTCCCGCTCGTCGAACCGGACGTGCCCAGTTAAGGCATCCGGCTCTCCGACGGGATTCGTCCCTCGCGCACACGGGACATCCATCGCCCCTTGACCGCGGCGGCTAGAGCGCTTTCGGCGAGGTCCGAATCGTTGATGGAGGTTATAGATAACATGGTCACTCTCCTGATTCTTCCTCGCTTCAGCACCGCTCCCGAAGTAAGGTCCCTTCCCTCCACCGGAGTTACCCGGTTTCGCGGGTACTACGAACCTCTCCGACTTCCCAAGCGGCCCGGCCTATCCCTCGCGGGTGTCCGGTTGAAGGCACGCTCCCCGCACCGCCAGGATCTCCCGTGTTGCGTCGATCTCCTTTGCAGACATGCCGTCGCCCTTACCCCGGTGGGATCGCAGGTGGGATCGTTTTGCTCCCCTGAAACCTGCGACGGCGGCCTTCCCCATCCAATTGCTGGGTCGGCTCCCACATTGGACTTTTCGAGGCCTGCACGGCGTTCACATAAATTACGGCCTGCCTGCTCGCGGGGCCGCTAAACGGCCCTTTCCATCGGAGGCTTCAGCGCTGGCGTTACCGCCAGGCACTGCCCCGATTGCTACCGGCTGGAGCAAAACTTGCCGGGGAGGAATTGCACCTCCTGAAGATCGACACCAGGGCGAACGCGTCAAACTCCACGCCAATTATTGCAATAGCCTTGATTTGGACAAGTGTACAGGCCTAGGATACTTCTGGAATTTGCCCGCTTTCCGGAGGAACGCATGGTTGCTACTACTCGCGTGGGGTCAATTAAAAAGCACTTTCGTTCTCTGCCCGATCCTCGCGTCGTTGGGCGGACGAAGCATTTGCTAATCGACGTGGTGGTTATCGCAGTCTGTGCTGTGATAGCCGACTGTGATGACTGGTCGGACATCGTCCAGTTGGCTGCAAAGCGCGAAGCATGGTTTCGACGCTTCCTGAAGCTTCCCGCAGGCATTCCAGCACACGATACCTTCGAACGCCTATTCGCCGCCCTCGACAGCCGAGCCTTCGAGCGTTGTTGCTTGGCCTGGTTTCGCGAGGCCGCCGATTTGCTCGGCATCGGACACATCGCCATTGACGGCAAGACGATGCGTGGCTCATCGAGTGCCAAGCTTGGGGCTCTGCATGTGGTGAGTGCTTGGGCCACGCAAGCAAATCTGACGTTGGGCCAGGTCGCCGTGGACAAGAAATCTAACGAAATTACGGCCATTCCCACGCTCTTGGAACAACTGGATCTGCAAGGCGAGTTGGTGACCATCGACGCTATGGGTTGCCAGAAGCAGATCGCCAAGAAGATAGTGGACAGAGGCGGTGATTATCTGTTGGCAGTCAGAGGCAACCAAGAGCACCTGCTCGAAGACATCCAAACGACGGTGGAAAAAGCATTGAATGACGAATTGGAAAAAGGTGTGGTCGCGCAGTACACAACACGCGAAAACGGGCATGGTCGGCACGAGGAACGCTCCTATGTGGTAGTCCATAACGTCGAAGGCATTCGGGACATCGATGTGTGGTCGAAAGCAAGCACCGTAGGTATGTGCCGC
>CAVVHZ010000001.1:0-88235 GCA_963748025.1 uncultured Gemmataceae bacterium | reverse complement strand
AATAATGTATTTGTTGGTTTCGTCGGTCTTGGTTTGGTCACTTCGTCGGCTCTATCGGAATCCGTTTGCCGAATGTGTTCAAGCCCATCGCACGAATCAACAAGGTTGACATCGGCAATCACTTTCTTGGGATTCATGATTGCCGTGTCCGCCAGCGGCCCCAATTTGTTCAAGCCGTGATGATCTAGCCCTTAGAACCTTGCGAAGCCGAACCAAGAAAAACGATCCCATGCGTTCCAGTGCTCGTCGGTGAGGTGGTCTTTCAATCGCTTCCCCAAGCTGGATCTTGTAAGCCCAACGTAATAGGCTCCGTGGTTGCCGTATAGAACGTAGATTCCAGTTTGGTGCCGGAAATCTGCTATGCGGATACCTGGCGAGTTCATCCCGTTGTGCCGAAGCAGACGCCATTGACTCCCGGTGCCAGGGTTCCAATCCACTTCGTCCCGCCGCCAGAAGACCTAAGACTTGACGAACATCGGGCGTGTCTCCTGAATCGTCTCGGTTAGATTTCGCCGGGTTCTTTGTCCAAGTTGTGCCAATGGGTAACCGATAGTGCGGCTTGGACCGTGTGCATAGGGTTGCCGCCTGCGAACCGGCCATCTTCGGTTGTGGCCTGTACCGAATAGCGGTCGTGATGGGTTGGCCCACGGTCGAAGATTTTGACGATTACGTTGTGTGAACTGTCGTCTTTGAAAGTGCGTCCATCAAAAGCATTACCCTGTACGCATCGGAAAACCCCGCCTTGCTCTTGTCCCCGAGAAACTCCATCGCTTCAAGTTCTTCCACGGTTTGCCCCTTTTGCCGATTTCGATTCTCCCCTGTTTGCGGTCTATCGTTTCAAATCCGACAAACAAGGGTGCAAATAGAAAAAAGGCGGGCAAAGCCTTCGCCTCGCCAGCCCATGCCTGACTACTTCGCTCTTGCTTCTTCCGGTACTCGGCAAGCCTTTCCCAAATGAAGAGCAAAGAGGTGACCAAGCCCACGACAGAGCAAACGTCGTTCATGACGTTTCCCCCTGTTTTCGCCGGTCATTACCCAGAACGGCAAGAGGCGGTGTGGGTAGCTATTGTACAGGATTCCGCTGCCCACGAAAAGGAAAGCGGCGGGCAGGCTAGACCGACATGAAACTGGAGATTGAATTGCCCGACGAATGGACTTAGTGCGCCGGCAAACGGAAGCCCTCTTACTGGATCGTAGGGCAGTAAGAGGGCACGCTAGGCGACTTGACGAAGGTCGCGGGCTCGGTTAGCTTCAAAGCGGTCTTTTGCATCCACCCCAAGAGCAAGAAAAAGCCCCGGCGGTTTGCGGGCGAAAACTACCTGAAAAAGAACCTTTAGACGTTCTTGGATCTTACGGTATCC
The DNA here is from genome assembly GCA_963748025.1 of uncultured Gemmataceae bacterium. Lineage (GTDB taxonomy): Bacteria > Planctomycetota > Planctomycetia > Gemmatales > Gemmataceae > CAVVHZ01. The sequence continues at coordinate 86,874 of CAVVHZ010000001.1, read as the reverse complement.
AGGCCGACAAATTCTTGCATTTCCCGACAGACCTGCTCATAGCTTTTCATTATGTTCAAGTCGAATTCTTGCAGTGCTTGGGGCCAATACCTTCCGTCGCCACCGGTTTCATGCTTCTTATAGCCTTCGTTAAATCTGTCTGCCATGCCCTTGAGTTCGTCAATGAATCGATTCACTGCCTTGTGTACTTCTGGCGGCAAATATATGCGATTGTAAAAAATGAAGGTGCGGAGTTCGGCAAAGGTTTGGCTTAGCCGGTCATTCCTTTGCGCCTTGTCGATCCCTTGTATATCAAAGAACTCTATTAGCTCTCTGCCTGCTCTGTATGTGTTTGTTAGGTGCTCGAACAATTTCTCAACTACATCAGACGCCTTTGTGTAAACGCCCTTGAATTTGATTTCGTGAGCGAGTCTTTCCCTTTCGAGTTGGTATTTGGCGTTCTGTAAACTATCTTGAATCACTGTCGATACATCGCTTTTGTATTCTTCAAGCCTTCGTGCTGCCTCCGCTTTGTATTTCTCCAATTCTTTATCGCCTTGCATTTTCCTTCTTGCGTTGTAAAGCTAAGCAAAGAAACCAATGAGGCCCACGAATGGCGCAACCAAAGCCGTATAGTATGCTTTCTCGTCGAGCATGATTTGGTTTCCCGCCCACTGACTCCGTGCAACCCCTGCCGTTTCCTTCTAGACGTTCACCTTTGGTGCGGGTTCACGGTTGTAGAATGCGTCCCGAAGGTTAAAGAGTGCCGCATACGCTTCGTTTCGGGCTGCTTCAAATTCCGCAGGCAGGTACTGTATTTCCCGGTTTCTTTGGCCGTCTGTTGGATGGTCAATTTTGTGCCGCCGCCGTCCATTCGGGGCAACATCTTCCCACTTGATTGCAAACATATTTCACCACTTGAAAAACCCTGTTGCGCACCCTGCAAGCATTCTACCCGACCACTGTTCAGGCGTCCAGTCCGCTCGTCTATGCGTCAGCCAATGAAAAAGGGCAATGGAAGCAATTAAGCCGCCACCGCCCCCAGCGATCAGCGTCAAAAATCCTTCGCCAAAAGTCACTGGTTGCGTTCCGAACAAGGTCGTGGGAGAATTCCGTCAACCCCCTGGAGTCGCCTCCAATGATCCGTTTCCAGTGCCCCAGATGCAAGAAGGTGCTCAAGGATCCCTGACTAGACTGCGCAGGCCGAAAAGGGTCTTGCTCTCGGTGCCGAAAAAAGCTCTTGGTTCCAGCGGCAACGGAAACCCCCGCCAACCCTTTTGAGTTTGATGAGCCATCGACGAAATCGATCCTAATCGCCGCCCCCTCTGGTTGAGCCTGAGTCTGCCGCCGAATCGGGTCTTGCCTTTGTGGGCCGATTTCCCCTCTTAACCGTTCTGGCATGGGTCTCGCCGGCATCACTTGTAAATGCATTGCTCTTCAGCACCCTCTACACACTCGCATATCATCGACAACCCGAGTTGCAAAAGGAACTGATCCATTCGGGGTATCAGGAAATGCCGGGGCATCTTTTGTTTCTTGGCTGTCTTGCATTTCTGGCGATGGCGTGCGGACTGCTTATTACCGTGACGGCTTTTGCGCTTGGCGTTATGGCAATAACGATAACTTGCAAATTGTCTTTTCTTCTGTCACTTTTGTCCTGTCCTGGCCGTAGCTGTGTATAGGCTTGTTTCTCACTCGCTAAAGCGGCTTCAGATATGACTTTGCCCCTGCATCATCAAGGATCTCTCGGACCTTACTAAAGGTCTTTTCATCGACTTGTTTTGCGCATAGACCACGGCGCAGGTCAACATCATATCCTTTTGCTTTCAGGTAATGGCAATCGACATACGGCTTCTTTACTCCTTGAGGAACCACGATCCAGTCGATTCTAAGCCGTTCCTGAAACGCCAAGATCACTCCCTCTTGCTCCGACTCTAATTTGAAACCCCTTACCTTTGTCTTGGTAAAACTCCGACTCCAGAAAGCCGTACCCAGCAAACCGGTGCCCCATGAAGGCGGCGATCACTCCGTTGCCCTTCTTCATCCTTTGAATGCTTTTACGTTCTTGGCTTGGTTTGTCCAATTCCACGGGTAGTTCTGAGCAGCAAGCCCCCGATCGAGCATCATGGGCCATGAAGCTGGGTATGAGTCGTACATCACAGTGAACATCCAGTGGTTCATTATTCGCACTTCCTATTTCATGTTGTCGGCCAATGCCTCTATGCCTTTCAGTGTTACCTTGTAAAAAACTCGGCCATTCTCCACTCGGCCATCAACAACTCTTCTGGCTAGGTATCCGCCGCCCGAACACCAAAATCCGGTTTTGTTGCTGCTCCCATAACTTTAGCGGTGGCCCCGAGATTCTGTTTAGACGTTTCCCCATAATCCTTCAAGAACTCGAAGGATTCGGAGTTCTTCTTTACTAAGCTCGCTCGACATTGATGCCTTCTCCAAGCTTTATCCGCATATCCCCTGAGCCTTTCTTTCAGTTTCGAGCCCCTCTATCGCATCCTTGGCATTCTGAACGCTTCCGAAGTCCTTGGCAAACCCTTCAATGCGAACGCTTGCAAGACCACTTGAGTGCCCCCAGCGGTTGCGGTCGATTTACTTGCTTTGCCGAGCGATTGGGCTGGAGTAAAATGAGCCGGGCTTACAATGGGGGGGGGAACCATGGCGATAAACACTGGACTGATTGACGGCGTTCAAATAGCTGGCAATCGGTACATCGTCTTTGGAAAGCAGCGTGGATTCGTGTCCACACATCGGACAAAACGTGCTGCCTACCGCTCATTAGTTGGCGACAGTAGACTGAAAATGGAGGAGGGCCACCCATCAGACGCTCAGGTCTACCATTGGCAAGGCGGATGGGTTTTGGTGGAGCCTTCGACGGCGGCGAAAACGGAATGAACCCCGGAGAGGAAGCGGCAGGCTGAAACGAAAAAACCCACGCTAGCGACACCGACGAATCGAGAACCCTCCTCATGATTCACGAACTTCACGGATAAGCCCAACGACCTCAAGGATGGAAACCAAGGAGACCGTAAGAACAACAGACGATTGAGTCTAGCTGCAGTCCTGAGCGCAAGCTGAGCAGCCATTGAACTGAGAATTCTTCTCCCGCCTCGAGAGTAACGAACATAGAATAAAACGTGTTGTCTTTTTCAGCCGTTAACCTGCCCCAGAAGGACCGACCATGGCAACTATTACGAAGCTACAGGCCGTCGAGCGGCTTACCGAAGCCGTTGGCAAGGCCGCATCCGACGATCTCGTCGAGATCCACAACGAACTTTTCCCGGAAAAGCCCATCACCGAAGAGGGGGTAAATGCGGATCCGGCTGCCGTTGTCGAGAAAATCCTCGCGCACATCGGCCACGGTCTCGAGGTGCAGGAGATCCTCGACCTCTGGAACGTCATTTTCCCGAAGCACCGAAGGGTCTGGTTCGACGAAGACGCCGACATGGTCCATTACGAAGAGAGAACCGAGCCTGTCGGCCAATTGGAATAAAACGAATTCGTGTTAAGCGCGTTGAGCGATCACTTTGCAAGGGCACGCGGCTAAGGAGAGAATTCTGCCCGTCACCGCTCTGAATCACTTCCACCAAGATACTGGACGGGCTCGAGCCATTGTCGCCCACGCCGACCTACTTCCGAGTGCCACCGCGGCGGAGGAAATGCTCCGCTCCGACCTTCTCCGGAGTGCTTGGATGTTTGCGGTGGGCGCGATGGATGCCTACTTTTGCGACGCGTACACTGATATCGTGGCGGCGACGATCATCTCGAAGAGCCGACACCCCGCGGTCAACCTACCTGATTTCTTTTACGACATCCGGTTCCCGACACGACTGCATTCACAATTGTGATCGTCCCAAGGTCTCCCCGCAGGCTGCTGCCTCTCAGCGGGACTGTTCTCAAGGTCATTGAAGACGCCAAGTTTCTCGTTCGCCGCTGCGACGAGCATATCAACGCGGAGTTTAGCCAGTTCTTGCTGGGGATTGGTTGCTCTCCGGCGATCGTTGCCCAAGCTGGGTATTGACAGCCTTATATCATGGTCGGCTGTCGCGAACGAATTGAACGACGTCGACCCATTCCATGTTCTTTGCGTACCCGCTCGGTGATGGCCTGGGTGCGTTCACGGACGCGTTTGGCAATCTCCGGATCGAGGGGAGACCTCGGAGGCGTGCCGATACACAGCTTCCCGATCGCCTAGGATCTGAAGGTTGACGTCCGGTGGTTTTTCGACGGTACTCATAGGGTTATTGTCGGCAGGTTCTTTCTGAAAGGAATTGCAGGCTCGTTTTCGTTGGGCCGGTAAAGGAAGAGCGGGTCGGGACTCTTGAGCGGATGACCGCATGCTCAAGGGATCGGGCAAGGTCCTCTGCCATCCCGGGACCAATTTCCAAATTCGCGTCATGGGCAACCAAATTTCCCTGCCGGGTTATCTGGCGTTCCGCACCAGCCGAAGCATGTATGTCGTCCCGGATGCGAACGCCGTCGCCCCCATCCAGGAAGTCCGAAGCATCAAGGCGACTATCGAGAGTGGCCGCCAGGTTTATGGGCCCTGCCTGACTACCGTTCCAGTCTTTTCGAGCCCCGCCTTTTTTGAATTTGATCAAACGTCGCTCGGCGTTATCCCCTGCGTCCTACTCCCTGCTGATCTGCCGGAACAGTCGTAATAATATAGGCTGGGGCACCAGACCACAGATTTGCTTTCGGAACGCTTGCCATGAGTGACGCATGCGTGTATCGCTATGCATGATCGCCAGGAACGAAGCAGCCACCCTGCCGGGGTGTCTGACCTCGGTCGCCGATTTGGTGGACGAGATCGTCGTCGTGGACACTGGCTCCGTCGACAACACCCGCGCGGTGGCCGAACAATTGGGCGCTCGGGTCCACGACTTTGCCTGGGTTGACCACTTTGGCGCTGCCCGTAACGAGAGCCTCCGCCACGCCACGGGAGAGTGGATCTTGTGGCTCGACGGCGACGAGCATTTCGATGCGAACAACCGAGTCCACTTGCGCGCCTTGTTTGATAGTCTCCAAGACGAGAACGCCGCCTATTTCATGAACCAGCGCTCGCCCCTGTGCTCGGCTGACCGTGAAACTATCGTATTTGAGCAGTGCAGGCTGTTCCGAAACCTTCCCGCCATCCGCTGGCATTATCGGGTCCACGAACAGATCCAACCCGCCGTAGAACGCTCAGGTGGTACGGTGCGATCGACAGGAATTTTCATCGAGCACACGGGGTACCAGGATCCAACGGTTTACCGTCGTAAGCTTGAGCGCAACCTCAGACTGCTCGTGCTCGAGGATCAAGAGAGGCCCAACGATCCGTTCACCCTGATGAACCTTGGGCGGGCATACCAGGAACTGGGACAAAGCGCCACCGCTCTCAGTTGTTATCACAGAAGTTTGGCGCGGTGCAGCTCAAATCAATCCATTGGGCGGAAGCTGCAGCCACTGATGGTCCGCGGCCAACTGGCACTCGGCCTGCGGCAACAAGCGCTTACGACATGCCAGGCAGCGCGTACCTATTACCCTGACGATGTGGAATTGTCTTTCTTGGAAGCGGTGCTGTTGAGTGAGCTCGGCGACCTGCCGGCCGCTGAGGCCCTGCTGCTACGGCTGCTGAATGACCCGCCGGCCGACCAATCCACCTTCGGCGCTCACCCGGGCATGCGCGGCTACATGGCTCGGCATAATCTGGCGCGGCTCTACCGAGCCCAGGGACGCGACGAGGAGGCTGAGGCCCAATGGCGGACGGCTCTGGCCGATCAACCCGGCAGTGTGCGTCGCTTTTTGAGCTCGGACTCTTATACCTGCACCATGGCCGGACAATCGAAACGGAGCCGATCGTCCAACAACTCGACGCGCTCGGCCCGATCGGTGTAGTGGCCGCGACAATGTTGCGCGCCCAATCGCACCTGAATCAAAACGACGTTGCCGCGGCCCGGGGCCTGCTGGAAACGGCGGTCGCCTCCGGGCCGCCGACCCTGGAGCCGCGCGTGATGCTCAGCCGGCTGCTGGTGAAGGACGGCGCCGACCATGAGGCGGCGATACAGGCCCTGCGCAGCGTACTCGCCCTGGATCCCAACCATGCGGAAGCACGACAGCAGCTTGAGGCTCTCCTCAAAGAAGCGCATCGGCCGATGCGGGTGTCGCTATGCATGATAGCCAGAAATGAGGCAGCCAACCTGCCGGCCTGCCTGGGCGCCGTTGCCGACCTCATGGACGAGATGATCGTCGTCGACACCGGGTCGACCGACCGGACGCGCGAGGTGGCCCGGCAGCTTGGCGCCCGGGTGTACGACTTTATCTGGCAGGACGACTTCGCCGCGGCACGCAACGAAAGCATTCGCTCCGCAACGGGTGATTGGATCTTCTGGCTCGACGCCGATGAGCGCCTGAACGAACAGAACCGCCAGAAGTTGCGGGCCTTGCTGGCGAACCTGCAAGACGAAAACAATACCTTTGTGATGAAGCAGTGTTCGGTCATCGATTGGGCCAACGGAGACGTGAGCGTATTCGAGCAAGCTCGCCTGTTCCGCAACCGTTCGGACATTCGTTGGCGCTACCGGGTCCACGAGCAAATCTTGCCGGCGCTGGAACGGTCGGGCAGTATTCCTCATTTCACGGACCTGGTTATCGATCACCTGGGCTACACGAACCGGTCCCAATATCTCAGAAAGCAAGAGCACAACCTACGCCTGCTTCGGCTCCAGGAGGCCGAGCAGCCCGACGATTCGCTGACGCAGTTTAACCTGGGTCTAACTTTGTTGACACTTGGGCAGAAGGCCGAAGCGCTCTTGCACTGTCGGCGAGGCCTGGAGCTGGCCCCGATTGACAGCTCGTGGGTGCGCAAGTTGTATATTTTGCTGGCGGGTAACGCTGCCGATTCTGCCGAGGCCCTGGCTTGGTGCCGGCAGGGCCTGGCCCGATTTCCCAATGACACGGAGATTCTATTCGAACAAGCCTCCCTACTCGCCGCTCAGGGCGACTTCGGCGGCGCCGAGACCAACCTGCTCATGTTGTTGCGGATTCCCGAATCGGCGCACTGGGCAAGTGGCGTGGATCAGGGACTGCGCGGCTACAAGGCCCAGCATAGCTTGGCGCTCGTCTACCGCGGCCAAGGGCGCGCTGTCGAGGCTGAGGCTCAATGGCGCGCCGTTCTGGCCGAGCGTCCAGGCTACGTGCCGGCAGCTCTGGCCTTGGGCGAGCTGATCCTGCGCAGAGCGGCGGCCAGGAACTGGAGCGAATGTCTCCACCGTCTGGATTCGCTGCCCAATGGCGCCGAGGCGGCTGCCAGCTGCGGGCCCTGGCCGGCAACAGGCGTCGCGGCCGGCTAGTGCCGGCTTACCAACCTACAGCCGCGAATTCTACATCCAACAGCATTCAAGTGCGTACCGCTCAGCGAAGGAAGTCGTCCCTCACGTCCTAGAGCTATTGCGGCCACAGTGCATCGTTGACGTCGGCTGCGGGGTCGGAAGCTGGCTGGCCGTGTTCCGAGAATACGGCATTACTGATGTTCTGGGAGTGGACGAGCGCTTGCCTTGACTTCGATCTATTGCAAATTCCTCGCGAACAGTTCCTAGCTCGCGATCTGGCCCAACCCCTGAAGCTGAGCCGTCAGTTCGACCTGGCCTTGTCGCTGGAGGTTGCAGAGCACCTTCCAGCCGGGTGTGCCGCGACCTTTGTCGCTTCTCTCGTCAGCCTGGCGCCGGTGGTCTGTTCTCCGCCGCCGTGCCATACCAAGGCGGCACTCATCACATTAATGAACAGTGGCCAGGCTACTGGATCAACCACTTCGAGCAGCACGGCTACCTGGCGCTGGATTGTCTGCGCGACAAAGTGTGGCTCAACGATCATGTCGACTGGTGGTATTGTCAGAACATGCTGTTGTTTTGCTTGCCCGAGATTCTTGAGCGCAATGCCGGGTTGCAAGGCGCGTTGGTGCATGCGCCGGCTTCACGGCTCGCAAGGGTGCATCCAAAGTTGTTCTTGCAGATGGTCGGGATTAATCAGGACCTGCGGCGCCAACTCGCGCTGAGGCAAAACCAACAGGCGCCGCTTGCCAGTGATTCGCCGTGAATCTGCGGCCGCGGCTAATCTCGGACGCCATGGGTCGGTTCGTCTCGAGGCTCCGTGCGGGCCACCAATTGCTTTGACGCGCCGAGTCCCAGACGATCATCTTCGCGCCTGCAGGGGCAGCAACACCGAAGTGGTCGAAGTGCACGCGATAGTTGGTGCGGTAGGCAACGGTTGGCACACCGGTGTGGGCGCGTTGCAATTGCATATCCTTGATGGTCCGCCAGACCGCTTGGTCGGCCACGAGCGCTGGCTCCGCGGCGCCATGTACCAGACCGACACTGCGGCAAAAGCCGCACTTGTCAAGAACAGGCAGTTCGTGTCCACGAACTGCTCGCCCTCCACTTCGGGGCACCGGCCCAGGAGCCTGCCGTCCGGGCCATAAAGATTCCGTGTCGAGCTGCACACGGCGGCCCCAGTCGCCCTGTGCAGGACCGCCAAGGATTCTAGGTGGGTCGGCTCATACCAGTTATCGGCATCGAGATAAGCCAGGGCGTCAAAACCCTGGCAAATCGCGGTGACCGATCCGATTGCCCGGCCGGCATTGCCGACATCCTGATGAGGCCGGGGCAGGGAGATGATTTGTGTGGTACCGCTCTTGTCGACTCGCGGAGGATCGCCACCGTCATTAACGAGAATGTGCGTACAAGGCAAGGTCTGTGCCAGGACACTCTGCCGGCACTGTTCCAACCACGCCATCGGCGTGTTGTAACAGGGCGTAATCACAGCGATACGTAGGTCAGCAGGAAAGGAGGCATTCATGTCGTGGGCCGCGCCATTTTTGGTGGCCACTCTGAAACTATAAGTGGCGTGGAGGTTGCCGGATCTCGATCGGTGCAATGGATATGGTATCTGCGAGCCGATCCACTGCCAATCGGTACAACGCGCGGTTCTCGGCCTACGCCGCCTGTGAGTCTGCGCAATTCTGCAAATGTCGGTTCGTCCGCGCGGTGCTGGACAGCGCCGAATCGTCAGAGAGTTCTCGGACATGAGCCAGCCGGATGTCCTTCAAGGGGCGGCCATATCTGCAAACTTGCAACGCCCATCTCGTCCTCAAGTAAGGTTCGGAGCGAGGAATCGCTTGCATCCCCTGCCTGAAAGCTTATATTCGTTCGCATTCAAGCTAGGCGGATGACTAGGCGAAAGGAGCAGTATTGGTCAGCATGGGGGCTTACGACGGGTTGCGATCATTTACGACGCCCCGGATGACGAGACAGCAACCGCAGCAATGCTATCCTTGGATTCACGAGAGAATGTCACCACAGAGACACTGTGCTCCTTTAACGCTGCTGAAATGAGCAAGATCATGGCAAAAATGTCGTGATGCCGGGACCTCACAATGAAGATTCTGTCGATGCTGCTGTTGTTTCTGTTGGCTTTTGGCCAGGTGGGCGCACGGGACAAGACGCCAACAGAAACAACGGCCGGTTGGGTCAAATACGCAAAAAATCCCGTGCTCGGGGGTAATCTCGGAACCTGTTTCGACATCTCCGTTCTGAAAGTGGGCGACACCTACCGAATGTGGTTTTCCTGGCGCCCCAAGAAGAGCATTGCCCTTGTGGAAAGCAAGGATGGTGTTCAATGGAGTAAACCGCTGATCGTTCTCGGACCAAACGACAAGACCGACTGGGAGAGCGACATCAACCGCCCGATTGTTCTGAAGCATGGCGGCGGCTATCACATGTGGTATACAGGACAGGCAAAGGGCAGGTCGTGGATCGGTTATGCGACAAGCAAAGATGGCAAGACCTGGCAGCGAGTGAGTGATAAGCCCGTTCTTTCTGCGGAAATGCGGTGGGAGAAAGTGGCCGTCATGTGTCCGAGCGTCATCTTTGACGACAAGATGCAGCTCTATCGGATGTGGTACTCCGGAGGCGAACAGTATGAACAGACGCCATCGGCTATGCCACGAGCGTGGATGGATTGAAGTGGACGAAGCACGAGAAGAACCCCATCTTCCAGCCTGTGCCGACCAACTCATGGGAAAAAGATCGTGTCACGGCCTGTCAGGTCTTGCGGCAGGGCGACTGGTATCTGATGTTCTACATCGGCTTCCGGGATCAGAACCACGTGCAGATCGGAGTTGCTCGCTCCAGGGATGGTATCACTGACTGGCAGCGGCATTCGGCCAATCCGATCATACGCCCCGGAATGGGTAAGTGGGACCACGATGCTGTTTACAAACCCTATGCGATTTTTGACGAGAGCCGATGGTTGCTGTGGTACAACGGGCGCAAGGGAGGCGTGGAACAAATCGGACTGGCCTTGCACGATGGAACGGATTTGGGCTTCTGAAGGTACAGGCCGCTCGTTCCATCCATCTTTTCCTTTGTCTTTTTCCCAATTCTCCAAAATCTTGGCAGTTTCTTGGTTGGTCGTGTTGGAGAGCGGACGCTCAAACCTCTAGGGCTCCCGATCCCGCAAGTTCATGCCGCAGCCGCAAGATACCCTTTTATGGACGCGGCCAATACTCGTTCCCCGGAAGGAACCTGACTTGACATCAGAGGCTGTAAGGCGGTTCGGCTCTTTAGCCTCCGCGGTTGTCGGGCAATCGCATCTCCGGGCGATGCTCGCGCTTTCGTCAGTTCCTCGCTGATCTCAGCCACCACAAGCACGTCCGTCAAGGCAGCCAGGGCTTCCTCGCCCCGGTGCCGTCGCAGGCTTGCAGACGCCCGATCACTTTTTCTCCGCGGACGCATCGATCCGAACTAAAGTCCACTGCTGGCTGCGGTCCTTGCCGAAATGCACCAACACGGTGGTTTCCGCCTTGGTCAGGTTGGCGAAGCCCGCCTCGTAGATTGGCTCCTTGCGGTCGCCGACCGTCCAGGCGGCGCCGCTGGGAGTCCTTGTCCACGGCCCCGTAAACGGGCATCGTGGTATCGCTCAGCGCATTGTAGAAGTTGCCGCGGATCGTTCCCGCCTTGTTGACAGCCAATTGGAAGAGGTCGTTGCCGTCGGTGCGTTCGCCCTGAACCATGGCAAACACGCCAAGGGCAATCCATTCCTCCTCCTTGCTCGCTTCGGCTTGCCTACCGGTATCGGCTAAGACGATGGCTTGCTGCGCATATTGCTCCTGGCTGCCGGCGGATTCGCCGTTGACATAAAAAGTGTCGCCTTCGTAGACGACGTTCGACCCGTAATCATAGTACACCGGTTCGGCGGGGTAACCGCAGAAGGTGGAGCAATTGGACCAGGTGGCCGCGCCCCAGACGGCCGCTGCCGTGGTCCAGGCAGCCGCCCGCCAGGCGCCGGATGCTGAGGCCACCAATTGTCGTGGAAGCAGTCGTAGTGACCGAAGTTATTACGGACCAAGGCTGCCTGGTTGACAAGCGCGGCTCGGCTAACGGGAGCGTTGTAGTCCCCCTCCGACCAGATTGGATCTGGCAATCTGACCAAGCCCGATGCCGCCGGCGGCTGCGGCGACGCCGCCCAGACCGCCAACGCCGCCAACGTCCACCTGGGCGCCCAGGTCCACCGACGCCGCCAGGCCCGCCGATGCCGCCCGGCCCGCCGACGCCAGCGACTCCCCCAATCCCACCGGGTCGTCCCGGGCCGCCGACGCCGCCCGGCCCACCTATGCCACCCGGGCCGCCGATGCCGCCAACCCCGCCGACGCCACCAGGCCCACCGACGCCACCCGGCCCGCCGATGCCGCCAACGCCGCCGGGTCGTCCCGGGCCGCCGACGCCACCCGGCCCGCCGATGCCGCCAACGCTGCCGGGCCGTCCCGGGCCGCCAATGCCGCCTGGCCCACCGATGCCGCCAGGCCCGCCGATGCCGCTCGCGCCCCCGGGTCGCCCTGGGCCACCAACTCCGCCCGGGCCACCGATGCCACCTGGCCTATCGACGCCACCGGCGCCGCCCGGTCGCCCGGGACCGCCTACGCCACCCGGCCCGCCGATGCCACCGGCGCCGCCGGGTCGTCCTGCTCCACCAGCGCCACCCGGCCCGCCAATGCCGCCAGCGGGCCGCGCCCCACCGCTCGGTCGCGCGCCGCCTCCGCCAGCGGGTCGTGCCCCACCGCTCGGTCGCGCTCCACCGCTGGGTCGTGCGCCGCCTCCGCCAGCGGGTCGCGCTCCACCGCTGGGGTCGTGCGCCGCCTCCGCCAGCAGGCCGCGCCCCGCCACCACCGCCACGTCCGCCGCCGCCTCGCCCACCGCCGCCGCGCCCACCTCGCTGAGCGAATCCGTCAACACTGAGCCAAGCCAGCAGTGCCAGCGCGACCGCAATGATCGCCATGCGTCTTCTGGTTCCCATGGTTGTTTCTTCCGGTTCGCGTGTTTCGAAGTTGAGGAACAGGGTTGATTACCTGTGGGGCATCCTGCCAGTCGCTACCGGGCCGCCTTCTGCCTAATGACCTTGATCGGCTGGGTGTCCGCGATCGATTGATCATTCACGGCCTGGTTGACTGATTGCCACGTGAAGGTGTTGGCATCGAGGCGGACGTAAAGCACCGTCGCGGTCAACCTCTTGCCATCGGGTGTCACGCCGTAGAAATCGATGTTCCAATTCTTACCTTCCCGGCCCAGAGGCCGCCGCCGAATCCCCCGTCCGATTGGAAGACCCATGAGCGAATCCCACCGTCGGCATTGTCCTTGCCGAACATCTGCGTTCCCGATTCGACGACTTTGCGCCTTCCTTGATCGTATATTTTCCGCGAATGAATACCTTGTTGTCGTCCCATTCGTAAGTGTTTGTAACCGTCCGATTGTTGCTGGTCATGTCCCAGGTCCCGATGAGCCATTCGAGATCCTTCACGCTGTCGTCGAGGGCAGTATCGCGGTCCCATTCCTGAACAACGGCTACCTTCCACTGGCCGCCTTCCCGGACCAACATGGTGTTGCGCCAAATGGACGAGATCAATTCGCCTTGTTCATTTTTCAGTCGCAGGGTGACTTGCGAAAGGGCCGAGTCCGCTGACGTGAAGCGAAGGCTGTCCATTTGGACCTCTAGCGTCGGCTTACCTTTCAACGTCTTGAAGAACTCCCCATACCCTTTCTGGATGTCGGCCCGCCCGCGGACTGCCTCGCCGTTGTTACGAATGTACTCGCCTTCCGTGGTCCAGTTCGCGGCGACCGCGGCCGCGTCGCGGTTGTTGAACGCCTGGACGTTGGCCTTGATCAGGTTGTCGATGGCCAGCTTGTCGGCCTCACGTTCGGGGCCTTGGCCGCCTTGTCTTGCGCCGTCATGAAGTTGACGCCAAGAAAGACCAGGACGAATGTGACCGCGAGAACGACGCTTTTCCGATACATGACCAATCTCCTGAGAAAAGCAAATCAACCGTCACGAGTTGTGCTGGCGGCCGCTTGCCGGCGCGACACGTGATTTGTGGTTCGGACCTGGCTAAGAAACCCGGGCGTACGCGGACGACGCTGGACGTGCGGGGGCGGCGTCCTTTATTGAAATGAGGTTCACCCCGCAGACCCCGCCGCCGAACTGGCGATTAACGCAACCGGCGCCGGCACCTTATTACGGCTATTCGACCCCTGCCGGCGCTGGTTGTCAACCTCGCGGATGAATTTCGTTGTTGACCGCATTCGAGTGCGGCGTCAACCTCTGCTCGGTTCAGTTGCCGGTCAAGCACGAAAACCGGGAAACGACGATGATCTACCGAACCCGGTTTTCGCTATTCGAAGAAAATTCCTGTTGCGCTGCGGCGATACCTAATCGGAAGGAAGAGCTCCGGTGAGCTTCCCCGATCTCCGGCGGCCGCGTTTCGCGCCGCGCTTCCTCCTTCGTACACACAATTTCTCCCTCATTGACCATTCCTCAGCGGGAAGGTCCTGGCCCCCTATTCACCAAAGGAGCGCTCTCATGGTGTTCAAAAGTCTCCGCACGCTGTTTTCCTCTTCCAAGGGCAAGTCCCGCACGGCCAGCAGAGGCCGAAAAAACTCCCGCAATAAACCATACCGCCTGGCGGCTCAACTGGGCGTCGAAGGGCTGGAAGAGCGGATGCTGTTGTCCGCTCCGGATCTCTTCTCGTTGGGTAACGTGTGCGTGCCGGCCACGAGCGAGGGCGGTCAGGTTTCCGGCAGTTATTTTCTCGGCGGCAGCTTCGATACGGGCAATCAATCGATCGGCAGCATTGCTTCGACGCCCGTAGGGCAATTTGGGGCCGAGCTCAACCTAAATTTGAGTGGGCAAGTGGGTGTGGACCTGGGCTATTCCGCCAGCACGGGCGGTCAAGTAAATGCGAGCTATAAGGGCATCAGCTTGCAGCAGAATTACGCCGAGCCAACCCAGTTCAACCAGCAAGTCAATTTCACGCCCGATAATACCAATGTTTCCTACCAGTCCGGCTCTTTTTCCACGACCGGGCCCTCGTTGTCCACCTCCGCCAACCTCGTGGCAAACGTCAATGGAAGCATCGGGGGCACCTTTGCCTTTTTTGGGTCAGTCAGCGGCTCGTCCAGCTTTAGCACCAACATAAATCAGCCGATCTACAACGTTGGAATCGGCTCTACCGGCAACTCGAACGGCAATGATGCTGGTCTGACATTGAACGTCCTGGGAACGGACCTCTCGGAACCGTTGAACGAACTCGCAAGTTCTCCGGGCCTCAGTGTCTCGGTCAACCCCGCCGGACCGGAAATCCCGGTATTCATCTCGGGAAGCGTGAACGGCTCGACCAGTCCGCTCGGTCTCCATGAAGGTTTGTCTCTGGGGGTAGGCGAAGGCGAAGGCGACCAAGCCGTTGGCGGCTCCATCCAACTGGGTTCGGCGGATCAGTACATTCCCGATATCACCTTGAATAGCGACAGCCTGCAAGACGGCGGCGTGCTAACGGACTCCGAACAAGGCAATCTCGCCGATTTGAATATCCAGGCAGGTCCAGTCGTCGCAGCGCTGTTGGGCGAAGCTGGCTTCCCTGGCGGCGCGGTGGCCGCGCTTGCGGGTTCGGATACTCTCAGTGTCGGATCGGCGTCCGTTACCTTTACGCCGATCAGTTTTCAAGTGGGACCGAACCTAACGCTCGCGCAAACCAGTACGATTACGCCCACGAACCAGCTGACTTACTCGTTCACTAACTCGTCCGGACAAGCTATTGCAGTCGATGTGACGAAGGACGGGCAAGACTTGGGCTTAGTGTCCTCAGTCACTTTCACTCCCGGAGTGGACAATCTGGGCATCAAGTTCGCGGGAACGCCGATCACGGTCACGCCCACTTGGAATTTCACCGAAAATTACACCGATGAGCTCGATCTTGACGTCAGCTTCCAAGGCTCACTAACCGCCGGTTCGCTGTCTGCCTCCTTTGGCGATCTGAGTACGCCAACGCTGGGGCCGCTCTATTCACAGAATTACGACTTCGCAGATTATAAGATCGCCACCATCTACGATAACACTACGCCGCTCGCGACCGAGACCACAACGCTTCCCTCCTTTGTCATTGGGTCCAGTTTCAATCCCTCGCTCAACGTGACGCAATTTACGGATAGCGATGCGCCCGGCAGTTTGCGGGCGCAGTGGAATCCGCGAACATAACGAACAGCGCGTCTCCGCAAATCATTCATCTTGGGCCTGGCACCTATAATCTGATGATTTCGCCCAATTCGAGCGGCGCTGGCTCGTCCGGTGCGCTATATGTAACCGCGCAAAACCTGATTATCGAAGGCGCAGGTCCCGGCCAGACCATCATCAATGCGTCGGGCATGAGCGACCGTGTTTTCAATGTGGCAGCCGGCGCCAATCTCACCCTGACCGGAGTCACTATCGAAAACGGAACGCCGGAAGGAACCATTCAAAGCGACGACGGCGGCGGGATTTACAACGCCGGCACGCTGACCGTTAGCGACAGCACTATCTCCGGCAGTCTTGCCTCGAATGGCGGCGGGATTTACAACGCGGGCATGCTGACCGTCAGCGACAGCACTGTCTCCGACAATGCAGCCTTCAACGGCGCCGGTATCCAAAACGCAGGCACCCTGTTAGTCACCAATAGCGCCATCATCGACAATCCAGGCTACGACGGCGGTGGCGGCGGCATCGGCACTTCCGCCGGCACAGCGGAAGTCATCGACAGCACCATCTCCGGCAATGCGGATCTGGGGGGAGGCGGCGTCTACGCCTATGGCACCGGGGAGCTGGCGTTAGACAACTGCACGATCACCAACAATTCGGCCGCCGAGGGCGGTGGCTTAGATGATGCATTTGGGCCCTCTGTCCTCTTGGACAACACGATCATCGCCGGCAACAACGATTACGGGGCATCTGACATCGAAGGTACGGTGTCCAATCTCAGCGCCAACAACCTGATCGGCGATGGAAACGGCGAGAGCGGAATCTCCAATGGAAACAACGGCAATCTGATCGGCACACAAAACGCCTTCATCAATCCTCTGCTCGCCCCACTAGGTAATTACGGCGGTCCTACCGAGACCATGCCACTGCTGTCCGGCAGTCCCGCCATCGCTGCCGGCACCAGCATCGTCCCCGGCGGTTTGCCCGTCACCGACCAGCGCGGCTTTGCTCGGACACTAAACGGGCAGGTGGACATCGGCGCCGTGCAATACCAATACGATCTGGGCCTGAGCGGCTATCTCACGTCGGGGACCGCGCCCGACACTGCTGAGTATGTCTATACCGTGACCAACAATGGGCCCGACCCGGTCGCTGGAGCCACTCTGGCCGTGCCGCTTCCTCAGGGTACCACCTTCCAGTCGCTGAACCTTGCCACGGGCTGGACGGAGACTGATCCGGGCGCCGGCAATAATGGAACGGTGGTTTACACAGACACGAGCAATCTCAATGCGGGACAATCCGCCAACTTCACAATCGCTGTCCAATTGCAAAGCACCGGAGTCGGTGCGACCCTCAACAACGCAGCTACCGTTGGCCCAATGATGTCGGACAGCAATCCGCAAAACAATTCAGTGACCCTGACTATTACCAACGAGCAGGAGGGCCAGAATTTCCCCAGTGCGGTGGAGCTGTTCCACTTCGTCGACTCTAAGGTTCCGGTGGTCGGTATTCCCACCGTATCGATAGGTCCCGTGTCGCCCAATGGCACCGGCCCGCTGGGGAATGGAACTTATTACTACACCGTGACCAGCACGACGGCGACTGGCGAATCGCCGGCAAGTAGCGAGGTGTCTGCAACGACAGCCGGCGAGCTTAACCATGTAACGCTGATCTGGAACCAGGTGTCGGGCGCCACGGGTTACAAGGTCTACCGAGGCACTTCTCCTGGTGCTGAAAGCACGCTCATCGCCACCATTACCAGCGGCAACACGCTTTCGTTCACGGACACAGGCTTCGAAGCGACATCCTCCGCTTTGCCGCCGAGAACCAACCCTACGTTCACCGCCTTCGTCGCCTGGGGCGACAACAGCGGCAATACTTCCAACGACGGCTCCGGCACAGTCTCGGTGGTTGCCGATCCCAACGGCGGCCTCGACGTCATCGGCTCCCACGCCTATGCCGAGGAAGGCAATTATGGGACTACCGTGGTAGTCAGCGGGACCGATGGAACGGCATATAGCAACAGTTCGCAACAGAATCCCGCCGTCAGTCAACCTCTTTCCAACACCCTCCTGTACCACTTCGCCGATGCCAACATTCCAATCGCCAGGGTCCCCAGCGTATCGAACAGCGACGGATCCCTGGCGGCCGCCACCTATTACTACACCGTAACCAGCACCAGCGGGACAGGCGAATCGCCATCAAGCAACGTGGTGTCTGCTACGACGACCGGCAACAATAGTGAGGTAACGATCAGTTGGAGCCAGGTGGCGGGCGCCACAGGCTACAAAGTCTACCGGGGCACCTCTCCCGGTGCTGAAAATACGCTTATCGCCACCATCAGTAGCCCTACCACCGCTTCCTTCACGGACGACGGTACGGAAGCGATCTCCTCCACTTCGCCGCCCACCAACATTTTCACTGCCTCCGTTGCTTGGGGAGATAACAGCAACAATGCTCTCCAATGATGGCTCCGGCACTCTTTCGGTGATCGCCGATCCCAACGGCGGTTTCGATGTCTATGGCTCCCATGTCTACGCCGCCGCTGGCAGTTACGCAATTGCTGTGGCAGTTACAGGTTCCGATGGCACTCAGTCGAACGGCGGTCTCGCCTATGACAGCGCTTTGACGCCGCAACAACAGTTTACGAACGCTGTGTTGTATCACTTCACTGATGACAACAGTCCGATCGCTCGGCACTCCCACGGTGTCGGTAGGGGCCGTAATGCGCAATGGCCTCGGCGCTCTGGGCAATGCCACTTATTACTACACCGTGACCAGCACCACAGCGACTGGCGAATCGCCTACAAGCAACGAAGTATCCGCGACAACGGCCGGGGAGCTGAATCATGTGATGCTGACCTGGAACCAGGTATCGGGCGCTACGGGCTACAAGGTCTACCGCGGCACATCTCCGGGTGCTGAAAACACGTTAATCTCCACCATTACCAGTGGTAGTACGCTAGCGTTCTTGGACACCGGCACAGAAGCGACATCCTCTGCTTCGCCGCCAAGCGCCAGCTCCCTATTCTTTGCCTCGGTGGCCTGGGGCGACAACAGCAGCAACACTTCCAGCGATGGCTCCGGCGCCGTCTCAGTGGTTGCCGATCCCAACGGCGGCTTCGATGTCATTGGCTCCCACGCCTATGCCGCGGTAGGTAGTTACGGAATCGCTGTGACAGTCAGCGGCACGGATGGCACGCAAACTAACGGCAGCCTCGCATTCAACAGCGGATTAGCGCCACAACAGCTATTCGTGGTGGCCGATGCGCCGCTAACGGCCGGCGCCCTGACGCCGCCGCCCTTTACCACCATCAACCAAACCATTTCCAATGCCCTATTGTTCCACTTCACCGACGCCGATCCCAATGGTACGGTCTCGGACTACATGGCCACGATAACATGGGGCGATGGCACGACGAGCAGCTCCACCGGTTTCGATGTCATCGGCTCCAATGGCATCCATACCGTTTCCATCGTCGCCGATCCCGACGGCGGCTTCGATGTCCTCGGCTCGCATACTTATGCCCAGATCGTGAACGCGGGCACATTCAGCGTCCAGGTTAGCGATTTCGGCGGATCCAGCACGGGCGCCAGCGACAGCAATTTCCAGGTGCAAGCTCCCGATCAACCGTTGACCGCGGGCGCCCTGAACGTTCCGAGTGTCACGACCGAAGGGCAGTCCATCAATAATCAGTTGCTGTTTCATTTCAGCGATCCCGATGCGGACGCACAAGCATCGGACTACTTGGCCACCGCGTTCTGGGGAGATGGCTCTGGGAACAGCTCCAACGATGGCTCCGGAAGCGTTTCGGTGGTATCCAATCCCAACGGCGGCTTTGATGTCGTTGGCTCTCACGTTTTCGTTGCCTCGAGCGGTGTTTATTTCGCGGTCAAGGTGACCGACTTGGGCGATCCTCGCTCCTCGGCGCCCGATCTCGGCGGGCAAATCACGGGTGCGGTCAGCGTCACGCCGCTTACGATTGTCGATCCACCGGTGGTAGTGACGGCCGGCCAGACCTTCACGGACCTCGTTAACACGCTGTCCGCGGTGCAAACTGTGGCTACTTTCACGGATCCAGGCGGCCCGGACACCAGCGCATTTCCTGTTCCCTATATCGCCACCATCCAATGGGGCGACGGCAACATTACGGTCGCCAGTGAAACCGCCCAGGCGAGCTATGCCAACGCCACCGTGAGTGACGATGGGAAAATTACCGGACAAATTTTCTCTGCCGAAAGCGTCGGCGGCATTGTCCTGGGCAGCGACGGCCAGATCTTCTCGGTCGACCTGGCGCACGAGTATGCCAATCAGGGCAACTACACCATCACCATCCTCCTCGACCACGAGGGGGTGTTGAGTCAGACGGTAACGACCACAGCGCTGGTAGCGGGCCTCGACAATTTGACCGCCACGGCGGGCGGTTCGATTACCAGCACATTCGGCGCAGGCATCTCGAATGCAACGGTGGCGACCTTTACCGATACCAACATCGTAACGACAGCCTCCGCCTTCACTGCCACGATTACTTGGGGCGATGGCCAGAGCAGCTCCGGCGTCATCAGCGGCGGCAACGGCAATTTCACCGTTACAGGGAACCACAACTATGCCAACGTTGGCAATTATCCGATTGGCATAACGATCAGTAACTTGGCCGGAACGGCGACTGCAATGGCCAATACTTCGGCCACAATCAACCCTGCCGCGCCCACGCTCACGGTCAGCGATGCTGGCGGAACCTACAACGGCAATCCGTTTTCCGCCACCGCAACGGCGGTTGGTATCGACGGCACAACACCGGTCGCCGGCAGCTTCAGCTACGCTTATTATGCCGGGGACACTGCGATGGGCACACCTTCACATACGGCTCCGTCCAACGCCGGTATCTATACGGTCGTAGCCACTTTCACGAGCAGCGACGCCAACTACACTGGCGGCGACGCCGCCCGAACTACTTTCACAATCAGCCCGGCGCAGATCCGTTATGCCATCGGCAACGATAGCCAAATCTACGGCTATCCGGCCAATCTGGCCGCCGACTTGCCCTCGATCTTCAACACCGGCATCAACGGCGAAACCCTACACATCACCTATAGCAGCAGCGGCGACACAAGTACGGCCAAGGCTGGCGCCTACGCCATCACCGGCGTGGTCTCCAATGGCACCGGTTTAGCCTCCAACTATGCTGTCACGCTGACCAACGGCACGCTCACGGTTCTAGGTTCCGGTGTCAGCGTTGCCGGCTCGGAGCTGTGGATCGTAGGCGGCCCGAACAGCAATGACAACATCCAGATCAATCCAGTGGGCGCCAGCTCCACGGGGAGCACGGGCGTGCAGGTTCAGGCCACGCTCAATGGTGTTTATACCTCGACCACCTTTAACCAGTCCTTTACGACGATCAACATTATCCTGTACGCCGGCAACGACAACATCCAGCTGGCCCCGACCCTGACCATCAACGCGAAGATCAGCGCGGGCAACGGCAACGACAATGTCCAACTCGACGCCGGCCCGAACGTTCTAACCCTTGGGAACGGCAACGACAACGTCCAGGCCGGCAACGGCAATAACACAGTGACTTTGGGAGGCGGCAACGACAACATCAACGCCGGCAGCGGTAACAACACAATTACCGCAGGCAATGGCAATGACAACGTGACGCTCGGCTCCGGCAGCAATGTAGTGACCTTGGGAAGCGGCAACGATAACGTGAACGCCGGCATCGGCAATAACACCGTGACTTTGGGCAACGGCAACGACAACGTCTCCCTCGGCAGTGGGGCCAACACGGTTACAGTCGGCAACGGCAACGACAACGTCAACGCCGGCAGCGGCAATAACGTCATCCTGGAGGGGAATGGCAACGACAACATCAACGCCGGCAACGGCGACAATCTCATCGTTGCAGGTCTGGGCCAACACAACGTTAGTGTCGGCAACGGCAGCAACATCCTGATCGACGGCGGCGTGCAGTTGACCCAAAGCGGCGACTCGCTCGGCCAGATACTGGCGGACTGGATTCAGTACGGTGAACAGGCCGCCAACGTCGCCAGCATCCGCTCGCGGCTTGATGTGACTTACAATACCCATCATGCCAATAATCTGAACGCCGGCGGCGGCCTGGACTGGTTCTGGGCGACCGATGCCCTGGATCACCTGAACGCAAATCCGTCGGATTTGCGGAACTAAGGAGCCGCGATAAGATAATCGAGTCATTGGTAAGCAGCTCGCCAATGACTCGAGCGACCATAGCCCTCCTTGGTCAGATCGACTGGCCAAGAAGGGCTTTGCCCTATGGTGCGAGCAAATCTCGGCGCTGATCGAGAACGCTTCCAAGCATGCATGATTCGAACAGTTCCCTGATCTGGTTTCGTCAAGATCTACGCCTCGCGGACAACCTCGCGCTAATGGCCGCGGTCCGGTACGGCGGGCCAGTAATGCCCGTGTTCATCTGGGCGCCAGAGGAGGAGGGCGATTGGCCGCCTGGTGCTGCGTCCCGTTGGTGGCTGCAACTGTCGCTAAAAAAACTGGATGCCTCATTGCGTCGGCTTGGCTCGCGATTGATCGTTCGACGGGGGCCGACTTTGCCAACGCTTCGCGACTTGTTGGATCAGACCGGGTCGAATGCAGTGTTCTGGAATCGCCGCTATGAGCCTGCCATCATCGACCGCGATAAGCAAGTGAAATCAGCTCTCCAAAGGGATGGGCAAATTGTCGAGAGCTTCAACGGCTCCTTACTATTTGAGCCATGGGAAGTGCAGACTCAACAAGGCACCCCTTACCAAGTCTTCACGCCGTTTTGGAAAGCCTGTTTGGCGAAATCTGATCTAGAGCCGCCGGAGAATGCGCCCGCTCGATTGCTGAACCCGGCCCGTTGGCCGGTGAGTCTAAAGTTGGGCGAGCTGCACCTTGAGCCCGAAAAGGGTTGGGACGCTGGCCTTCGTGAAGGCTGGGATCCGGGCGAGGCGGGGGCTATCGCACAGCTCGAAAGATTCCTCGATCAGGCCCTGGCGAACTATCCCACGGGAAGGAATCGACCCGACCGCCTGGGCACATCGCGATTGTCGCCTCATCTCCATTTCGGTGAAATCAGCACCCGGCAGATCTGGTCGGCACTCCGCGGGCCTCGAAGCGGCCATGGTATCACTCATCCCGCGGAAGCGGTCCGGGTTTATGGTAACGAGCTCGGTTGGCGAGAATTCGCTCATCACCTCTTATATCACTATCCGCGAACACCGAAGGAGCCGCTTCGGAAGGATTTCGCCCGCTTCCCCTGGCTTCATGACCGCGAGAATCTGCCGCGCCTGGAATCGCGGGCGCACGGGCTTTCCCATCGTGGACGCCGGCATGCGTGAATTGTGGCATACAGGCTGGATGCACAATCGCGTGCGCATGATTGTGGCGTCATTCCTCGTAAAGGACCTGTTAATTTCGTGGGAGGAAGGAGCAACCTGGTTCTGGGACACTTTGGTGGATGCCGACTTGGCGAACAACACGCTGGGTTGGCAATGGACGGCAGGTTGTGGAGCTGACGCCGCCCCATACTTCAGGGTGTTCAATCCAACGAGCCAAGGTGAGAAGTTTGATCCACACGGCGACTACGTCCGCCGCTGGATACCAGAACTGGCGACGCTATCGAGCGAGTGGATTCACAAACCATGGGAGGCACCTGCTCGCACTCTCACAGAAGCAGGTATAGAGGTTGGGAGCACTTATCCGTTGCCTATCGTTGACCACCAAGAGGCTCGGGCCAGGGCTTTGGAAGCGCTGCAACAAATGAAGAAATGAGGGGCTGACGTTTGTCATGGGCTCGCCGGTGCAAGGAGACCACGGCACAAGCGATTGATCTTGCGTCGCACTTCCGGAATACGCAAGCCATCCCTGCTTGCTTTTGTCTTATTTATCCCCAGTTAAAGAAAATTGTGTACTAAATCCCACTCCACAAGGAGATAACTATAGAGCAAGCTCATTGCGCACGAATTTCGAGGTGCCTGGTGGCGGACCGTCTGCAAACATTTGTGCACCTCCTTTTCAAGAAAGAAGCTGTCCGTTCCAAGGCAGGCCACAGCGACGGCGAACTGTTGGCCGCTTATTTGGTAACTCATGATGAAGCCGCTTTCGAAGCGCTGGCCAAGCGCCATGCCCCGATGGTTTGGGGCGTTTGTCGGAGAACGCTCGGCAACGATCACGATGCCGAAGATGCCTTCCAAGCTACATTTCTTGTCCTTGCATGCAAGGCCGCCTCGATCAAGCCCCCCGAAATGGTGGGTAATTGGCTCTACGGCGTCGCTCGCAGCACGTCGCTCAAAGCGCGATTGCTGATTCGGCGAAGACAGATCAAGGAACATCAGGCGGCACGCGTACTATTTCAAAACCAAGATTCCGATAGCGAACGTCGGGAGCTGAGGCAAGTTCTCGATGAAGAATTGAGCCGGCTACCTGCCAAATACCGCCTGCCCATTATCCTTTGCGACCTGGAAGGATTGGCCCGCCGGGAGGCTTCTGCCCGATTAGGCTGGCTCGAAGGGACGCTTTCAGGGCGATTATCGAGAGCTCGAGCCCTGTTGGGAAGACGACTTCTCCGCCGGGGTTTCGGGCTTTCAGTCGGTGTCGGCGTCACGTCATTTTCATTCGCCCCGGCGCCAGCCGCAGGCACTCCTTCCAGGCTGTTGTCGGCGGTTTTCGAAGCAACATTTGCTCACGGTCCTGATACGGCGGCATCAAGCAAGATTACCGCAACAGCGACAAGCCTGGCAAAATGGGTATTACGATCCATGTTCTACAACACACTCGCTCGCACGGCGGCAATGTTTCTGGCTCTAGCAACGTTGGTCGGCGGGGCAGGGAGAGCCTTGCACCAGGTCAACGCCGGCCAACAACAAGCAGCCACGCCAATCAAAAAGGATGATTCACCGAAGCAAATCGCTCCATCTGCCGTGGATCGCAAGGAAGCGGATTGTATTGCTGAACTCTTGGATGCGGCCAAAAAAGAGTTGGACGCACGGACTAAGGAGTTTGAAGCCGGCCGAGGCTCACTCCTTCTCCTCCACGATTCCTCGTGTCGCCTGATGCAAGCAGAACTAGAGTTGTCGCGCAACAAAGCGCAAGCGCCTTGCCGCGCTGGAATCGCATTTCAATCGAATGAGCGAAATTGAGAAAACTAACAAGCTTCGCTTTGAGGCCGGCAAAGTTGCTACCGGAGACTTGGAGCAATCGAGATTCTACCGATGCGAGGCAGAGCTAAACTTGATTCGCGAGAAGAAGAAGTGACCGCCGCGAGCTGGTGAACCCTTTCGGAGAGTGTCGTGTCGATTCAAGCATAAGATGATTGGAGGTTATGATTGCTCGCAAAACTGCGAGAATGAAGCTGACCGCAGCCGCAGCCGAGGATATCTGGATGCTCCTGACCATTTCGACCTCGCACCAGCCAGCCTCGGATCTGAGCTATTTGTTAGCCAAGCACCCTGATCGATGCCAGGCCTTCGATTTGAGTTTCGGCAAGGCGCACGTGTTCTACCCCGAAGTGGGCGTGGAGCGCTGCTCGGCTTGCCTGCTGCTCGACGTCGACCCGGTCGGAACGGTGCGCGGGACTAAAGCCAACCCGGGTTTCTTGCTCGGCCAATATGTCAACGACCGGCCCTATACCGCTTCTTCGTTCATGAGCGTCGCTATTGCCCAGGTGTTGCGTTCGGCCCTTCAAGGGCGCTGCAAAGACAGGCCCGAGCTGGCGAGCATGCCCATTCCTCTTTCTGCGCGACTCGACGTGTTGCCGGTGCGCGGCGGAGAAGGTTTCCTGCGCCGCGTGTTCGAGCCGCTTGGATATGCGGTTGAGGCCAGTCGATGTCCGCTGGACGACCAATATCCCGAATGGGGAGAAAGTTCTTATTTCGCCGTCACGATTCAGAGGACAACCACCCTGGCGGAATTACTGACCCATCTCTATGTGTTGATCCCGGTGTTCGACAATCGCAAACACTATTGGATCGGCGACGATGAGATGGAGAAGCTTCTCGCCAAAGGGGAAGGCTGGCTATCGGCTCATCCCGAAAAGGATGAAATCACCAGGCGCTATCTGAAGTTTCAGCCCAGCCTTTTCCGCGAAGCCCTAGCACGGTTGGTGGATGAGGAAGGCGCCGGCAATGAAGAAGACGTACCAGTGGCGAGTGCAGAGGAAACTCAAGAGACTGTTCTCAGCTTGAACGAGCAGCGACATGACGCCGTTTGGGAAGCGCTGCGTGCGAGCGGGGCGAAGCGCGTGCTCGATCTCGGTTGCGGCGAGGGGAAACTGCTCCGTGAGCTTCTGCGCGAAAAGCAGTTTGCCGAAATCGTTGGCATGGATGTCTCCATCCGCTCTTTGGAAATCGCCCAGAAACGGCTTAAGCTGGACCAACTGCCGGCTCATCAAGCAGAGCGCATTCGGCTGATTCACGGTTCGCTCATGTATCGTGACAAACGCCTGCAGGGCTTTGACGCCGCTGCGGTGGTTGAGGTGGTCGAACACTTGGATCCGCCTCGGCTGTCGGCGTTCGAGCGGGTGTTGTTTGAGTTCGCCAAGCCGCGAACTGTTGTGCTCACGACTCCAAACCGGGAGTACAACGTAAAATGGGAAACGCTTGGCGGCGACAAGCTCCGCCATGCCGATCATCGCTTCGAATGGACCCGGCAGGAGTTTCAGGATTGGGCGACCGGTATTGGCGGGCGGTTTGGCTGTAGCGTGCGATTCTCGGGGATCGGCCCGGTGGACGAGGTCGTCGGCGCGCCGACGCAGATGGGGATATTCTCACTCGAATGACCGTTTGTACGCAATGAAGCCATTCAGTTTGGCAGACCCAATGCACATCTCCATTCCGAAGCTTGCTCTCGCCGTCCTGATCGGCCCTAGCGGATCGGGAAAGAGCACGTTCGCTCGTAAGCATTTTCTGCCGACCGAGATTTTGTCGTCGGACGTCTGCCGGGGGCTGGTGAGCGACGATGAGAACGATCAGGCCGCGACACACGACGCCTTCGCCGTGTTGCATTTCATCGCAGCGAAGAGGCTGGCGTTGGGAAAGCTGACTGTGATCGATGCAACCAATGTGCAGCCAGAGTCCAGACAACCCTTTGTCCAACTGGCGCGCCAGTACCATTGCCTTCCGGTGGCCATCGTTTTGAATGTGCCGGAGAAGATTTGTCGCGCACAAACAGACTGCGGACCGACCGGACCTTCGGGCCTCACGTCGTTCGACAGCAGCTTTCTCAACTCAAGCGGTCCGTGCGTAAACTCGGCCGCGAAGGATTTCGTCACGTTTTTATTCTCTCCACGCCGGAAGAAATTGAAGCTGCCACCTTGGAACGCGTGCCGCTTTACAACGACAAACGCACCGAACGGGGGCCGTTCGACATTGTCGGCGACATCCACGGCTGCTGCGATGAATTGGAATCTCTGTTGCAACAACTTGGTTATGTGAGCGGAGCAAGCTATGCCCACCCGGCCGGAAGAAAGGCAATCTTCCTAGGCGATTTAGTCGATCGCGGTCCGCGCATTCTGGATACGATTCGGTTGGTTCAGAACATGGTCATGGCTGGAACAGCAATCTGCGTTCCTGGCAACCACGACATGAAACTGCTCAAGAAGCTCCAAGGCAAGAAAGTCCAAGTTAGTTACGGCCTGGCGAACACCCTCGGCGAAATCGAGGCTTTGCCGGATGAGGTTCGAGAGCCGTTTTGCAAAGACCTTGCTGCATTCCTCGATGGGCTGGTGAGCCACTATGTTTTCGACGATGGCCGTTTGGTGGTTGCTCACGCGGGGCTGAAAGAAGAGATGCATGGTCGCGGATCGGGCAAAGTGCGGAGCTTTGCACTATTCGGAGAGACAACGGGCGAGACTGATGAGTTTGGCCTGCCCGTCCGACACAATTGGGCCGCCGAATATCGGGGGTCGGCGCGAGTCGTCTATGGCCATACGCCGGTTCCAGAACCGGAGTGGCTCAATCGCACGGTTAACGTCGATACCGGTTGTGTGTTCGGAGGTAAGCTGACGGCCTTGCGTTATCCTGAGATGGAGTTCGTGTCGGTGGCGGCGGCCCGGCTTTATTGCGAACCGGCTCGGCCTTTTCTTGCTGCCAGTCAGTCTCATGGACTGCTATCGGCTCAACAAATCGACGACGAAGTGCTGGATGCTGAGGATGTGATCGGCAAACGGCAAATTAGCACTCGGCTGCGCGGCATCGTCACTGTGCGCGAAGCGAATGCCACGGCGGCGCTCGAAGTGATGAGCCGGTTTGCCGCCAATCCCAAATGGCTCATCTATTTGCCGCCCACCATGTCGCCTTGCGAGACGACCAAGCTGCCTGGGCTGCTGGAACATCCGGCCGAAGCGTTTGCCTATTACCGGAGTCAAGGAACGGCTCAGGTGATCTGCGAAGAGAAGCATATGGGCTCGCGGGCGGTGGTGATTGTCTGTCGCGATCGGCAGGCAGTCAAGGAGCGCTTCGGCATCGCTGAAGATGAAATCGGCATCGTCTACACGCGGACGGGCAGGCGATTTTTCGACGATACCGATCTCGAATCGCGGTTTCTCGACCGCGTTCGCGCGGCTTTGACAGCGGCAGATTTTTGGGAGTCGCATCAAACGACTTGGGTTTGTCTCGACTGCGAGCTGATGCCCTGGTCGGCTAAGGCGCTCGAGTTGCTGCGTACCCAGTATGCCGCGGTGGGAGCTGCTGCTCGTGCAGCCGTGCCTCGCGCTGTGGCTGCGTTGGCCCAGGCCTCTGCAAGACTTCCCGATGCAAGCCGTCTCGAACTCGACGTGGTTGCGGCGGAATATCGCAGCCGCGAAGAAAATGTCGGCAAGTTCGTTGCTTCCTATCGGCAGTATTGCTGGCCGGTTGCTTCCCTTGATGATCTCAAGTTGGCGCCGTTTCATCTCCTGGCAACGGAAGGCCAGGTGCATGCGGATAAGGACCACGTCTGGCACATGGGGCAGCTGGCTAAACTTTGCCGTTGCGATTCGGGATTGCTGCTCGAAACGCCCTACAAATTGGTAGACGTGAACGATCCAGCAAGCGAATCGGCGGGCATCGATTGGTGGACGGAGCTCACGGAACGGGGCGGTGAAGGCATGGTGGTCAAACCCCTTGAGTTTATCAGCAGGGGCAAACGCGGACTTGTGCAGCCGGCGGTGAAATGCCGGGGGCGCGAATATCTGCGCATCATTTATGGCCCGGACTACTCGATCGAGCAGAATCTGTCGCGGTTGCGCAGCAGGGGACTCGGTCAGAAGCGTTCGTTGGCCCTGGGCGAATTCGCGCTGGGAATCGAAGGGCTGGACCGATTCGTGCGGAAAGAGCCGCTCAGGCGCATCCACGAATGCGTTTTCGGCGTGCTCGCCTTGGAAAGCGAGCCAGTGGATCCTCGGCTTTAGTTTCCGCCCAGCCATAAAAAAAGTGACGCGGATTCCTGGCGCGGTTACTATTCTCTGAATACGAAGCTTCAGGCGGACCATTGGCAAAAATGCCCGCTGTTCCATCCGGAGCTCTTCGAGGATCGAATAACCGGCCAGGAGTTCCTCACCATGTGGATACCGAAGTGGAAGCGCGATCGGGATAAGGGAATCGATTCGCCGATGCCTACGCAGATCGTTTCGAACGAGGAATTCATTCCGCGCCCGCAGAACGCGCAGCAAAAACAAGTCGAAGCCTTGATTGGTTCGCTGTCGGAAGAAAAAGCCAAAAAGCTCGGCATGGAACGGCGCGCGTTCATGGCCAGCTCGATGGGCCTGGCCACCGCCTTCCTCGCCAACAACATGGTTTACGGCAAGCATTGGGACGTGGACGAAATCGAAACGCTGGATGGCGCAGCCACCCAAGAGAAATGGCCCAAAGGCGAGTATTTCATCTTCGACGTGCAAACGCACTTCACCAACGGCTTGGCCCTTGGCTTCCGCAACATGGAATTCATCAAGGGCATGGGCTTCAAGCTAAAGGAAAATGCGGATGCGTATAGCTTCCCCAATTACATGAAGGAAATCTTCTTCGACAGCGAAACCAGCATGGTGGTGATCTCCGGCGTTCCGGGCAAGGAAGTGCACCGCGACGCCAGCGGCAAGATTCTCGAAGGCAAGGCCCGAACGCCAGGTCTTTCCGGCCAGATCTTGCCGAGCTGGGTTATGGCCGAGCGACGCAATGAGATCAATAATCTTGCCGGTTGCCAGCGAGCCCTTGCCCAAGGCAATTGCGCACCCAATCATTATTGGGACAAGAAAACCAATGGGGCCAACAAAACGGCCCTCATGGAACAAATGGAACAGGAAATCAAAGTCTACAAGATCGATTCTTGGAAATGGTACTGCCACACCGATCCGGGCCGTTCAGGCAACGGCTTCCGGCTCGACGATGAAAAACTCACCTACCCGTTCTACGAACGTTCACGGCAGCTCGGCCTCAAGATCTTTTCGGTGCACAAGGGCTACGCCGCCCAATCGCGAACGCTCGGCCATTTCGCCAATCCGGCGGATGTCGAAAAGGCGGCTCTCGATAATCCAGATCTAACGTTCATTATTTATCACTCGGCGCTGAAGCACGACATTGCAGAACCGGAGTTCAAGGCGAAGGGATTCTTCAATCCCGAAACCGGCGATTTTGCCTGGCACGATGTGCTCATGAAGCTCAAAGAGCGTCATCCGAAAATGAAGAATGTCTATCCGGAGATCGGTTCAGCATTCGGTAGCCTGGCAATTCAGCATCCCATCATGTGTCAGCACTTGATGGGTAAGAACATCAAGAATTTCGGCGTCGATCACGTCATCTGGGGCACGGATTGCCTCTGGTGGGGTTCGCCGCAGTGGGTGATCGACGCGTTCAAACGCTTCCAGATCAGCGATGAGCTGTGCGAGAAGTTTGGCTACAAGAAGCTGACCAAAGACGACAAGTCGAAGATCTTCGGACTCAACGCCGCCAAGATTTATGGGGTGGATGTCGCAGCCCAACGCAAGGCACTGCCCGCCGATGCGCTGCAGAAATTGAAGCAGGTGTACAACGACCAGGGCGGGCAACGCGAGAACGCGGCTTATGGATGGGTGAGGGCGGATTGAGTTATTTAGTTCTTTCCGCCTGGCGGAGCGACCGCGTGGGATGATGCATACACCCAAAAACAGCTCGGCGAACGAGGGGCATTGTGATATGGGGCAAGATGCCGCCAAAGACCCCCCCAACCCCCCCTTGCCAAGGGGGGGAGAACTTCAGTTTCCCCCCTTGCCGAGGGGGGGAGAGGATGTGGACGTCCGAATGAATCTGGTCTCCCGAACGGTGCGTGTCTCCTCAATCATCCTGTGTTTATCGTTTGCCCATTCCGCATTATTTTCCATTGCCGCTGAAAGTGTGCAAAATCAAAAGCTTGATCCCGCCGCCTGGGGAAAGGATCATGTCGGCAAGCCGGTGCCCGAATATCTGACAGGCGACGAGTGCCTGTTTTGCCATCGCGGAAATGTCGGACCGGGTTGGGCGTCCAATCGCCATAACGTGACTATGCACGCGCTCGAAGCCAATTCACCTGCATTCACAGCGATCAAAAAGGAATTGGGCGACGCAAGAGCAGCCGAGGTGAAAACAGAAATGGGTGGAAGGATTCTATCTCGATTTCTGAAGCCGAGCGCAATGTATGGGAAATGGGAGCTGCTCTCCACGGAGTGGGCGCCCGCTTCCAAGGGCAAACCTGGAGCACTCCTTAACACGAAAAATCCGCACTGGGACGCAGCAATCTTCGCGGACAAGTGTGCTGGCTGTCACGCGACAGGAGTCGATCCCAAGACGCGAGCCATTTCGTCGCCATCCTTGGATTGCTTTACCTGCCACGGCGAAGTCGATCCCAAGCACTCGAAAGATACTGCTTTGGTCCATTTGTCGCGTAAGCGAAACGACCCGTCCAGGCTAGCGGTTTCCCTTTGCGCTCAGTGTCACGCCCGGGGCGGGCACTCGCGCAGCTCCGGCCTCACTTATCCCAATAACTTCGTGGCAGGTGATAATCTCTTCCGCGATTTCCAAGTCGACCTAAGCTCTCAGGCAATCGAGAAACTGGATCCTGCCGATCGCCATATCATGGAGAACATCCGTGATGTCGTGATATTAGGGCAAAATGATGTCACATGCTTGACCTGCCACCAGGTTCATAAGCAATCGACGTTGCCGCACCGCCGGCTTGTGAAAACCGCCATTTGTTTGGATTGCCATAACGCAACCGGATCGATGAAGATCCGCAAGGCCTACGAGGTCCACAGTAAAACGTGTGGATATTGACCATGAACGCCAAACAACAATTGGAACTGGAACATTTGCCAGGCGACGGCCCCATGGATGAAACCGACATCGGGCTCCGGGCCTATTTGACGCGGCTCTCCGACGAACATTTGGCTCAGTACGATCCGAATTGGACCGACGAGCAAGTGATGGAATGGGACGGTCAATTTCGCTCGGATGGAAACCTGATGTTGGTTTGCTGCGAACGAGACATCGATGTCGAGGAATTTCGCCGGGTTCTGACTATCCATCTGGCGCAACGCCGTAAGCTTGGGCATCGCTGAGTGGGGCACAAGGCAGCATGAAGCTCATCGCAACCCTATTGGCAGTGGGATTCTTGGCGCTGTTCCTTGGCGTCTCGGCTGGCTCACAGTCAGCGCCTGGTGACCAGCCAGTGCTGCACCGCAGTCCGATCGATGTTGCGGTCTTACCCGATGGCTGCCGTGCTCTGACGGCCAACTATACGGCCGATTCGGTTTCGCTCGTCAACATCATAAAAGGGACAGTCCTGGCTGAGGTTCCTTGCGGGCATAAGCCGGCTGGCGTGGCCTGTTCGCGTGATGGCAAGCGGGCGGCAGTGAGTAATTCTTGGTCGAGCACGGTCAGTCTCTTCGACGTAGCCGATTCGACGTTGCGCTCTGCCGGCTCGGTGACAGTTGGCGATCAACCTCGAAGCTTGGTTTTCGCCGCCGATGGCGAGAGTTTTTTTGTGGGATTGGCAGGCGGCGGCGAAGTGTTGCAAGTTGCCTGGAAGACAAAGACGGTCCTGCGCCGCTGGGCCGCACCGGGTGAACCGCGCCGCCTGGTTCTATCTCACGACGGACGTTACCTGGCGGCAGCCAGCGGCCGGTCGTGTCAGGTTCGCTGCTGGAATGTGCAGACCGGCCTGCTGGAGTGGGAGCGCACGATAATCGATGCGTTCAATCTGCACGGCCTGACTTTCAGCCCGGATGACAAGGAATTGGTGGCAGCGCACATTTACGATCGCCATCGATCTATAGGACAAACCAACATTGCCGAAGGCTGGGCGATCGACAATCGCCTCACGCGACTGAGCCTGAAACCCGATCCGCAAATCGACTACTGGCAAATCGGTCTGGATATGCGCGGCCAAGCCGTAGGCGATCCCTGCGCTGCCGCATTTAGCCCCAACGGCAGTTGGCTGACCATTGCGGCAGGCGGAACGCACGAGTTGTTGATCTTCCAGAACTCTGCCATTCCTTGGAACAGTGGCGACCCAGGGGACACCATCGATTCCATGCTCTGTCTCGACGACGGCAAGTTACGCCGCCTTCCACTGGGCGGCCGGCCGGTGGCCGTGCAGTTCGTTGGCCAGAGCGAGACGGCCGTGATAGCGAATTATCTGCTCGATGCCGTCCAAATCGTCGACGTCAAGGCGGGCAAGCTGTGCGCCAAGTACAATTGGGCGGTCCTCTTCATCCTAATTTGACTAGGCAGGGAGAGATCATCTTCTACGATGCCAAGCGATCGCACCATCAATGGTTCAGCTCGCCATAGCTGCCATCCCGATGGCCACACGTCGAGCCATACATTCGACACACTCAACGACGATTCCTACGGCAATCCCAAGCTGACGCCGACGCTGCGCGGCGTTGCCCACACTGGTCCCTGGACGTGGCATGGCTGGCAAAAGCAATTGAGCAGCGCGGTGGAGAAATCGCTCACCGATACGCTTTTCGGGCCTAAGCCAACCGCCCTAGACGTTCGTGCCTTGACGGCTTTCCTGGGAACCCTCGATTATCCTCCCAATCCAAACCGGCGTGCCGATGGTTCGCTGACGGAAACTGCCCAGCGCGGTCAGTCGTTATTCAAAGGCAAAGCCGGCTGTGTTCAATGCCATCGTGGCAAGTATTACACGTCCTCCGGCACTTATGATGTGAAGATGGAGGCCGACGGCAGTCCCTATGAACTGTGGAATCCACCTTCACTGCGCGGCGTTTACGATCGCGGACCTTATCTGCACGACGGTCGGGCGGAGACCTTGGATGATTTGTTGCGAGTAGATCATGCCCCGCAAAAGCTCGGCAACGCCGAGTTGACACCGACGGAACGAAGCGACCTGATCGAATTCCTCAAATCGATTTAACCATGATTTTGCAAGCCGCCGCTCTCCCGGTGCACGAAGGCAAGGTCTGCCTGGTGACAAGTCGAAGCGGCGCGCGCTGGGTCATTCCGAAGGGCTGCCTGGAGCCCGGACTTTCGGAAGCGGACATAGCAGTGCAAGAAGCGTGGGAAGAAGCAGGGCTGTCGGGAGAGCTGGGTAAAGCACCGCTTGGCTCCTATCGCTATCGCAAATGGGGCGAGGAATTGACGGTGGCTGTTTTCTTGCTCGCCGTTAGCGAAATCGCGAAGGACTGGCCGGAGCGTGCCATGCGGGAGCGGGCCTGGCTCGAACCTGCCGAGGCGGTCAAGCGTTTGGCGGAAGCTGATTTGCAAGCGATCGTGCGCAAGGTTTTTGCCGGTTAGCCGCGACGCGCAGCGGAGCGATCTCCTCACGCTCCGCTGCGCGTCGCGGCTAACCGGCGCTCATGAGAATAGGTATGCACCCGATCCTGATTGGAACATGCGGTTGGTCCTATCGCGATTGGTCGGATGTCTTCTATCCGAAGAAGCTGACGGCTGGGCAATACCTGAGCTATTACGCCGAGCGATTGAAAGTGGTCGAGGTCGATAGTACCTTTTATCACGCTCCCGGCCGGAAAACGGTGGAGGGCTGGCGCGACAAGACGCCGCCAGGATTCGGGTTTTCGCTCAAGGTACCGCAATCGATTACGCACGAAAAAATCTTGGTTGATTGCCAAGCGGAAGTGGAGGGCTTTTTGGCTGCGGCCCGTCTGCTGAATGAGAAGCTGCTCTGTTGCGTTTTGCAGTTTGGCTATTTCAACCGCACGAAGTTTGCTTCTGGGGAAGCATTCTTGGAGCGCTTGCAACCTTTCCTGGACAGTTGGCCCCAGGACGTTCCCGTTGCCGTTGAAGTGCGCAACAAGACTTGGGTAACGCCGACTTTCTTGGATTGTCTTCGATCCCGCAAGGTGTCGTTCGTCTTAACCGATCAGGCCTGGATGCCTGCCGCCCATGAGCCTTCTGGAGAAACTCGACGTGTTGACCGGGCCGTTGGGCTACCTACGGCTGCTCGGGGACAGGGTTGAAGTCGACAAACTCACGACTACTCTCAACCGCGTTGTGATCGATCGCGCCGACCAAATCCGCCAAGATGCCCAAGTCATCAAGCTGCTGCAAAAATCGGTGCCCGTACTTGTCTTTGTGAACAATCACTTTGCCGGCTACGCACCACAAACGATCAGAGAACTACAGGCGGAACTTTAGCAATTCTCGAGCGTTTTTCTTCTCATCCCTTTCTGTGCACCAGTCCTAACGATAATGCCGACGATATGATCGAGGCTTGCCAGCGAATGCGCGGCCCAGGCTAGCCGGCGCACCACGTTCGAGTCTTTTGACCCGGTGGTTGTATGCACAGCGAAAAAGCCGATTGCACCTCGAACCCCGCATTAGAAACCGTCAAGCGGACGTCGCCCAGCCCGCGGCCTCGGCGCAGCTTCTCGCGATTAATGTTTGCAGTTCTAAGCACGGCGACCCTAACCTGCGGGTGTACGGGCATTCAAGATTACGTACATAACGGATTCAAGGTCGGCCCCAATTACGAAAGACCGCCTGCCCCTGTCGCCAAGAATTGGATCGATGCCGACGACAAACGCATCCGATCGGAGACCGATGACATCAGCAAATGGTGGACGGTCTTCAACGATCCCGCCTTGGATTCGCTAGTTTGCCTGGCCTACCAACAAAACCTAACTTTGCGGGAAGCAGCTTTCCGCGTTCTTCAGGCACGTGCCCAGCTTGGAATCGCCGTAGGCAATTTGTTCCCGCAAACGCAATCCATGAATGGATCGTACACCCGCAGTGCGATCAGCATCGAAACCGCCAACTCGTCGTTCTTCAATTCCGGCAAGCGTTGGTATCAGCAATGGGGCTACAACTTCAATGTGGGCTGGGAGCTAGATCTCTGGGGGCGGTTGCGTCGCGCGGTCGAATCCAATGAGGCGACCTTGGATGCCTCGGTGGAAGATTACGATGACGTGTTGGTCACCCTGTTGGGCGACGTGGCAACGAATTACATTGAACTGCGCACGTTGGAGCAGCGCATCGAATACACCAAAACCAACGTAGAGCTGCAGAAAGAGACTTTGAGGATCGTTCAAGGCGAGGTCAATGTCAAGTTGGCTAACGAGCTCGATTTGAATCAAGCTAAGAGCACTTTGGAACAAACCGAAGCTGAAGTCCCCGAACTCGAAATCGCCGCGCGGCTCATCAATAACCAACTGTGCATTTTACTAGGCATTTCGCCGGAAGATTTACACGCCAAGTTGGGGAAGGGCCCATCCCCACTGCTCCAGTGGATGTGGCGGCCGGCATTCCCGCCGATCTCTTACGGCGCCGCCCTGACGTGCGTCGCGCCGAGCGGCTGGCAGCGGCCCAAAGCGCCCAGATCGGGATCAGCGAAGCCGAGTTCTTGCCGATCATTTCGTTCAATGGCACCATGGGATGGCAATCGCAGCACCTGGCTCGTCTCATTGGGGAACCGGGAATGTCAGGAAGCCTTGGGCCAGCTTTTAACTGGAATATCCTCAATTACGGCCGCATTCTCAACAACGTGCGCCTGCAAGACGCTCGATTTCAGGAGCTGGTTGCGACATATCAAAACGTAGTCTTGAGCGCACAACAAGATGTGGAAAACGGTCTGATAACTTTCATCCGCGCACAGACGCGCACCAAACTTCAAACACAGTGCGTGAATGACGCGGAAAAAGCGGTCAAGATCGCTTTGGCCCAATACACCGCGGGCGTCATCGACCTGACGCGCGTCACCTTATTGCAACAAACGCTGGTGCAGCAGCAGGACACTCTTGCCCAGGCGCAAGGAGAAATCGGGGCAGGGCTGGTTCAAGTCTACAAGGCTTTGGGCGGCGGCTGGCAACTCAGGCTCACCGATTGCCAGGCGGGGCCGTTGCCGCCCCTCTCGCTGGCCGCTCCGGCTCCTTCGCCTGCCGTGCCTAGCACACCGGGTGCGGACAACAAAGCAACGCCGGTGCCTGCGAAGCCGCCGGGGCTGCCCAAGACGGAGAAAGCGCCGGGGGCGGATGTCACAACCTCCGACACGGCAAGTCCGACGGCTCCAAGCAGTGCTCGCCGGCTGACGGATTTGTTTCGGTGAGATCTGAGTCGAGATCGACGATCCGGAAGTTTTGGGTAACCCCGAGCATTCGTTTAACCCATAGTGAGGGCTTCGCCCACAACCCAATGGCGGCTTCCAACAAACCTGGGCCGAAAGGCCCCTCTTTCTCCCCCCCTTGGCAAGGGGGGGGTGGGGGGGTCTGACGCGACGTGACCACCCACGGTAGAAATTCGCCTCCCCTGATCTCCTCATGGGCAAACTTTACCGCTTTGGGGTGCAGATTCTGCGACCCCCCCTGCCCACCCTTGGCAAGGGGGGAGAATTCAAGGCTTCGCCTTTTCCTTCGTTTCCAATGCTTTATGCAAAAGCCGCCGAACTTTCGGCGCTGAGGAAATTGGTTAACCTATCTTGCGCACGTTCTTGAAAATCGGAACGATTTTTGACCCCATTTTCAGCAAAAGTGCCGTGTTTTCGGTAGTGGAAATCGCGGTTTGGCGTTGTAGTGGAAACCTACTCTCTTGCCTCGGCCCGGCCTCCGGCCTCATGCTGGTCACGGGAGGCAGGAATGTTCGTACGACGCTATTGCAGGACCAAGAACGGCAAGCCTCACGTCTATTTCGCGCTCGTCGAGAGTATTCGTACCGATGCCGGGCCGCGTCAGCACGTCGTCGCCCATCTTGGCGAGCTCAACCACGATCAAGAACGCCGCTGGCAACGAACCGCGGTCTTCTACAACCGCCATGGTGACGCCCACCAATTAATGCTCTTTCCCGAGGACGATGTTCCGCCCCCTGACGATCCGAACGTGGCATGCGTCCGCCTCGACAAAGTATCCTGGACCAACGGTCGACGCTTCGGCGATGTCTGGCTCGCTCGCTGGCTCTGGCAGATGTTGGAACTCGACAAGATCGTCGCCCGCCATTTGCCGCACAACCAGGAGACCGTCGCACCCGCCGATGTCATCGCCATCGAAGTCATCAATCGCTTGTGTCAGCCCTGTAGCGAGTATGCCTTGGCCGAGCATTGGTACGCCTCGACCGGTCTCGAGGATCTCTTGGGCGTGCCCGACGCGGAGGTCACCAAGGACCGCTTCTATCGCACGCTCAATCCATTTCAGGCCGCTCAGGAGAAGATCGAAAATGATCTGAAGCAACGCTTCGGCATCCTCTTTCAACTCGATTACGACCTGTTGCTTTACGATTTGACAAGCACCTACTTCGAAGGCTTGGCCGAGGAGAACGACCTGGCCCGCCGCGGCTACTCACGCGATCATCGGAGTGACTGCTCCCAAGTCATTGTCGCGCTGGTGGTGACACGCGAAGGCTTCCCGCTGGCGCATTACACCTGGGCCGGCAACACCCAAGACCTGAAAACCGTGCAGCGTCTGGTCACGGC
The DNA here is from genome assembly GCA_963748025.1 of uncultured Gemmataceae bacterium. Lineage (GTDB taxonomy): Bacteria > Planctomycetota > Planctomycetia > Gemmatales > Gemmataceae > CAVVHZ01. Next base: position 48,470 of record CAVVHZ010000001.1, on the reverse strand, counting down.
CATCGAAACTCGATTCGGCAAGAGCAATCGCGTCTGGGTTATGGATCGCGGCATGGTCAGTGAAGATGCCTTGGAGTTCCTCAGCGCTCCGGGACGACGCTATTTGCTGGCCACCAAACGCGCAGCCTTGACGGGGTTCCAAGCCGAGCTGCGTTCACCCGGTTGGCAGCGGTTGCCGGAAAATCCCGACGTCGAGGTCAAACTCCTCAAACGCGACGAGGTTCACTTTCTTTTGGCACGCAGCAGACCACGTCGCCTCAAGGAACGCGCTATCAGGCGGCGCCAGCGTCGTGGTTTAGCCAAGGCTCTGAAAAAGCTCCAGGTTCGCGTTGGCGCCGGCCGTCTCAAAAAACGCGACAAGATTGTCGAAGCCGTCGGCCGCCTCAAAGAACGCTTCCCGAAAGCGCGGGGTTTCGTCAGCATCGCCGTTCATGACAACCCGGTGTCACTGAGCTATACCTGGAACGTCGTCAAGTTCCGCGCCGCTCTGGTCCGCGACGGCATTTACCTGTTGCGCAGCAACCAAGCCGGCTGGTCGGCGCAAGAGTTCTGGGAGACCTACATCCAACTCACGATCGTGGAACGCGCCTTCCGTGTCCTCAAGAGCGAGTTGCTCCTGCGGCCGATCTGGCATCACACCAGTGGACGAACTCAGGCCCATATCTTCGTCTGCGTCTTGGCCTATGCGTTGTGGAAAACGCTCGACCATTTGGCCAAACAAGCGGGTCTGCAAACCTTGTGTCGCAAGCCCGACCCCGAGCATCCCGAAGACGCTCCCAAGCCCCGGCCCATGACACCGGAAGCCATCCTGCGCGAGTTGAGCAAAATCCAGATCGGCGACATCCACTTGGAGACCACGACCGGCCAAAACTTGGTGCTGCACCACGTGGCGCGTCCCAACGCCGAACAAAAACGCATCCTGGACGCCTTGGGTGTCCAGATACCCGAGCGACTGAGTCCCGACCGCCTTTTGTAGTGAGGACCGCCGAGGACGATTTGCAAAAAACGCTGGGAATCGGCCCGCTTGTACAGTTCTTGTACACCAAAGGGTGCGCAAGATAGGTTAAAATGCGCACGCCGCGAGGAAGTTGGTAGATACCTTCGGAGCCAACGGCGAAGGCGGTCAGGCACGCGCCTCGGGTCGCTTGATTTGGGCGCCCGTAGAATCAATGAGATGATAGAGGCGACGAGTCCGCCGTCGCCGTTGGCTCCGGGTTAAACTAGCTCGTTTATGTGATGAATGTTGCTGTGAGCTGGATGCTTCGTTGGGAGCAACACCTCACGCTCCGCTTCGCAAAGCCTCCGCGTCGCGGCTAACCAACTTAGGGCTCCGCCGTACTAGCCGGCACCAATGCTGTGTGGCTGCCGTTAGAATCTTCGGCATGACCGTTCAGATGCACCGTCGGACCAGATCGGTGCGATTGCGGCCCGCCAAACCATTGGATCACATAGAAGAACACGGGCGTTAGAAAGACGCCGAACATGGTCACCCCGAGCATGCCGCTGAACACGGCCAGGCCCAGCGAGCGACGCATTTCGGCTCCGGCACCATGGGCGATCACCAGTGGAACGACGCCCAAAATGAACGCGAATGACGTCATAAGAATCGGCCGCAAACGCAGCTTGCAAGCTTCGACGGTCGCTTCCCACGCGGGCTTGCCCGATTCCATCGCCTGCTTGGCGAATTCGACGATGAGGATGGCGTTCTTGCTCGCCAAGCCGACCAACACCACGAAGCCGATTTGCGTGAAGATGTTGACGTCCATCTGAGCAATCTGCAAGCCAACGATGGAACAGAAGAGACACATGGGGACCACCAGGATCACCGCCAACGGTAGCTTCCAGCTTTCGTACTGAGCAGCCAGAACCAAAAAGACGAAGATCACAGCCAAGGCGAAGAAATACATAGCCGAGTTGCCTGCTTGAGCCTGCAAGTAAGCCAGATCGGTCCATTGCGCCGGTTTCATGGAAGCAGGCAACTCGCTGTCAGCCAGTTCTTCCATCAAGTCCATGGCCTGCCCGGAGCTGATGCCGGGAGCCGCATCGGCGGTGATGGCTGCCGCCGAATACATGTTGTAGCGCATGACCATGACGGGGCCGCCGGTGTCGCGCACGTCCATCAGGGAGCCCAGCCGAACCATTTGACCCTGGTTGTTGCGCACCTGGAGCTCTTTGATATCGCGTACGTCGTAGCGATGACTCGGATCCGCTTGCACATTGACTTGCCAAGTTCTGCCGAACTGGTTGTAGTTGTTGACGTAGTAGGACCCCATATAAACCTGCAGGGCATTGAAAACATCGCTGACCTGGATGCCCAGCGTCAGGCACTTCGTGCGGTCGATGTCCAGGTAGAGCCAAGGGGTGTTGGCTCCCGAGCTGTTGAACAACCCCTGGAGCCCCTCGCTTTTCTTGCCGCGTGCGACAATCTTGTCGCTGGCGCGCTGCAATTGTTCGAGGCCGGCATTGCCGCGATCTTCGACAATCAGGGTGAAGCCGCCGGTGGTGCCTAACCCGTCGATGGGCGGAGCGCCGAACACGGAGACGAGGCCGCCTCGCACCTCATCGCGGCAGCGTTCCTGAATGACTTTGCCGATCGCGTTGGCGCTTCAGGAGCTCGGAATGGCGCTCGTCGAACGGCGCGAGCATAATGTAAAGGGAGCCCAGGTTCGGTGCATTGGCATTGAGAATGAGCGAAGTTCCGGAAACGCCAACGGTGTGCGAGACGCCTGCCGTCTGACGTGCGAGCGATTCGATGCGGGCCATGATTCTTTGCGTGCGTTCGACCGACGCGGAATCAGGCAATTGAACGTTGAGCAGCAGGTAACCCTTGTCCTGTTGCGGAATGAAACCGGTCGGCGTGCGATTGAATTCCACATAAGTCAGCACCAAGAGGCCGGCATAAATGGCGATGACCATGGCGCTGAAACGGAGCATGCGGCCGACGGCAGCCCCATAAAGCGCCGTCATCCAATCGAAACCGACGTTGAAGCCACGGAACAGCCAGCCGAGAATCAAGTTCACCGGTCGAATCAATAGCCACCCCGCCAGCCCGCCCGCTAGTGCTCCGGGCACGAAATAGATTGTCGTGACGGTCAGCCAAGGCAACCAGCCTGGCACAGCGTTGCCGTCCTCGCCAACCAGCGTAGCGGGCAGATGGATGAAATGCGGAAAAAGCGGCCGGTAAAGCACGCTCAAGACGCCGCCCACCAGGCCGAAGATCCACCACGGCAGTGCCTCACGCTTGTGCTGATGCCCCTGGTCGCTTTCCTCGGTTTTGAAGATCAAGACGGCACGCGAAGGCGTCATGGTAATCGCGTTGATGGCAGAGATGATGGTCGAAACGGCGATCGTAACCGCGAACTGGCGGAAGAATTGGCCGGTGACGCCGCCCAGAAAGCAGCAAGGGATGAATACCGAACTGAGCACCAGCGTGATCGCCAGCACGGGACCGGTGATTTCCTCCATCGCCTTGATGGTGGCGGTCCGCGCATCGAGGCCGGTGGCGATCAAACGCTCGATGTTTTCCAAAACGACGATGGCGTCATCGACGACGATGCCGATGGCCAGCACCAGCCCAAATAAGGTCAGATTGTTCAACGTGAAGTGCATGGCGGTCATGATCGCGAAGGTGCCGATCAGCGAAACGGGCACGTCGATCATGGGCAGAATCATGGCGCACCAATCTTGCAAGAACACCAGCACCACGATCGCCACCAGAATGACTGCGTCGCGCAGCGTGTAAAAAACCTCGTTGACGGATTCCCGAATGAAAGGCGTCGTGTCGTAGACGATTTGATAATCCAACCCATCGGGAAAAGATCTCTTCAAATCCTTCATTTTCGCATAGACGCCGGTGGCCGTGTCTCAGCGCATTGGAACCAGGAAGTTGGAAGATGCACAAAGCGACGGAGGGCGCACCGTCCAAGGTGCAGCTCTGGTCGTATTGCTGCGAGCCGAGTTGCACGCCCTCTTCGTCCAAAGGAGCCAAGTGAACGATGCCGCCCTTGGTTGCCAAAGCGGCAAGCCGCACCGGGTTGGCGTTCAGCGTGCCGGCGACCACGGTGCTGCCGAATTCATCAGCCGTGGCGCCCGGATGCCTCCTACGCTTACCAACCAGGTCAGTGTCTTGCCTTTTTCGTCTTTGGCGTCGGGGTCATTTTGCACGCGGATACGCAACGCCTCCAACGCGGACCGTATCTTCTCGGGGCTGAGCCCGAGTTCCGCCAGCTTGTCGAGGTCGAGCTGCACGCGCAAGAAATACTTGTTTTCGCGGACCACGTCGCGAATCCTGACGATGCCGATGGCCGGCGGCGACGGACTCGTGCTGGTCGATGAGCTTGCCGATGGCGTGCTGGGTTGCGCAGCGGCTTTCGTCGTTTTGACGATGATGTCGGCGAATTCTTCGGGGCTGACGAGCCGGCCTTTGGTGTTGATTGCCAGTTGATATTGTTGCCCGCGCGGCACCGGCTGTTGGCCGATCTGTCCGGGGGCCACCTGGAGGTTTTGCTGGCTAATCGCCGTAACGACGTCCATCGCGCTCATGCTGAGCGCGGCCATTTTGTCCGCTTCCAGCCAGATCCGAAGGCTGTAGTCGCGTTGGCCGAGATAGGTAACGCTGCCGACGCCGGGCAAGCGCCCTAGTTCGTCCCGCACGTAAATGGTCGCGTAATTGCTGAGATAGATGTCGTTATAGCGGTTATCCGGGGAAATCAGATTGACGATCATGAGGGTGTTGGGCGACATCTTTTTGACGTTGATGCCCTCGTTCTGAACCAGCTGGGGAATCACCGGCAAGGCCAGCGATACGCGATTTTGCACGAGGACTTGTGCCATGTCCGAATCGGTGCCCAGCTTGAAGGTAACCGTGAGGTTATAGGCGCCGTCGTTGGTGCAGCGCGACGTCATATACATCATGCCTTCGACGCCGCTCACCTGTTCTTCAAGGGCGCGGCCACCGTGTCCAACACCGTCAGGGCATTGGCGCCCGGGTAAAGCGCGGTCACTTGAACCGTGGGCGGCGTCACGTCGGGATATTGGGCAATGGGCAGCGTGAACACCGCTACGCCGCCGGCCAGCGTGATCACCACAGAGATTACGGTCGCAAAAATGGGCCGATCGACAAAAAAGCGTGCAATCACGAGTGCGGCCCTCCGGCGGAGCCGTTCCTATTCGGAACGGAGGAAAGGCCCTTGGGAGGTCCGGAATCGGCAACCAAGCGACGCTTGATTTCGATGAGCCCAAGGACGAGAAGCACGCCTGCGAAAGCGCCGACGATCGGTCCCCAAGGCAGCATGACGAGTTCGAGCAGAGCGAGAAGATAGCCAACGGCCGCACCCAAGAGCAGCGCCAACGAGGCGGAAGCAACGCGCTGGAAAACCGGGGAGGCGAAGAGACGGGTTTCTCCGGTCCGGGTAATCATGAAGAAAAAGACCGGGGTCAAAAAGATGCCGAACAGCGTCACCCCAAGCATGCCGCTGAAAACGGCGATGCCAAGCGAGCGCCTCATTTCGGCACCAGCGCCGAAGCGAGCATCAACGGCACCACGCCAAAGATGAAAGCGAACGAGGTCATCAAAATCGGCCGCAAGCGCAGCCGCGATGCATCTTTGGTGGCATCCCAAACGGAGTGCCCTTTAAGGTGGAGTTGCTTGGCGTATTCGACAACGAGGATGGCATTTTTGCAGGCCAGCCCGACCAGAACGACCAAGCCGATCTGCACGAAGATATTCACATCGCGCCGGTGTTGCGGACGCCTGCCAACGAGCAGAGCAAACAGAGAGGCACCACCAAGATCACCGCCAGCGGCAGCGACCAACTTTCGTACAGTGCCGCCAACGCCAAAAAGACGCTGATGATAGCCAAGAGAAACACGTAAAAGGCCGTATTGCCTGCCTTGATCTGCATGAACATGACGTCGGTCCATTCCGCCTTGGTGGATATCGGTAGGGTTTCGGCGGCCACGCGATTGATGATGGCGATCGCATCGCCCGAGCTGGTCCCCGGGGCGATATTCCCATTGATTGCCGCTGCCGTGTAGAGGTTATAGCGCGTCATCGAGACCGGACCGCCAATGTCTCTCGGGGTAATGAGGGTGCCCAACGGAACCATCTGCCCTTGACTGTTTCTCACCTGAAACAAACTGATGGCAGTTTCGTTATTACGGAATTTCCCATCCGCCTGAACGGTGACCTGCCAATGGCGGCCGAACTCGTTGTAGCTGTTTACGTAAAGAGAGCCTAGGAACATCGAAAGGGTCTGGTTGACGTCGTCAAAACTTACTCCCAAGGCCGCGGCCTTGGTCCTGTCGATGTCGAGCATGAGCTGTGGCGTATTGGAGCGGAACTGCGTTACCGCGCTGGCAAGCGGTGGATACTGGCGGAGTTCCGCAACCAAGGCTTCCGTCTGGCTCTGCAAGGCAGCCAGCCCAAGGCCGCCACGATCTTCGACCATGATCTTGAAGCCCCCCGCGGTGCCCAAACCCGGAATAGGCGATGCGCCGTAAACGGTCACCTTGGCTTCGGAAATCTTCGCCGCCCATTGGCTGCGGAGCTTGGCCATGATGGCTAGGTCAGTCAAATGGGGCTCTCGGCGTTGGGCGAAGGGATCGAGAGCACCAGCATCGATGCGTAGTTAGGGCTCGGAGCTTGCAACAAGAACGACATGCCGGCAAAGGCAACGGTGTGCCTCACTCCCGGAGTGGCCCGGGCTATCTTCTCCACCTCCTTGGTCGCAGCCATGGTCCGCTGCAAGGACGCGGAATCGGGAAGTTGCACATTGACGATGAGCCGGCCCTGATCTTGCTGAGGAATGAATCCGGTGGGGGCTCTTTTGAATTCGAGATAGGTCATGACCAGCAAGCCGACATAGATCGCCAATACCACCAAACACAATCGCAGCGATCGGCCAATCACCCAGGAGTAGCCGGCGATCACCCCGTCAAAGGCAAAGTTGAAGTCCACGAAAAAGCCAACCCAGGAATGCGTTCAAGGGACGGATGATGATCCAGCCGATGACGCCGCCGATCAGAGCCCCAGGGATGATGTAGAAGGCAGTCACCGTCCAATAGACCGAGGCTTGAGCTGATGGACGCTGTCGGGGTCCGGCAATGGCGGCAGACCGAATCTTCCTTCGAGGAAGCGCGGCGCCAGGAGGTACGTATCACGCCTCCAACGGCAATGAATATCCACCAAGGCAAGGCCTCGCGGCGGTGTTGGTCGGCGGCTTTCCTTCCTGGCTCCGGAAGATCAAGACGGCTCGCGAAGGCGTCATGGTGACGGCATTGACCGCCGAGATGACGGTGGAGACGGCTATCGTCACCGCGAACTGATGAAAGAATAGGCCGGTAATGCCACTGATAAAGGCACAAGGCACGAACACGGCGCATAGGACCAAGCCAACCGCCACAATCGGCCCCGTCACCTCGTCCATGGCCATGATGGTGGCCGTGCGGGCATCGTGGCCCTTGGCCATCATGCGCTCGATGTTTTCCAACACCACGATGGCGTCGTCCACGACGATGCCAATGGCCAGCACCAGGCCGAACAGGGAAATGTTGTTCAAGCTGAAACCCAGCCCGCCATCACGGCGAAAGTTCCGATGATGGAAACGGGCACATCGATCAGCGGCAGGACCATGGCCCGCCAGTCCTGCAGAAACACCAGAACCACCAGGCCCACCAAGATCACGGCCTCGAAGAGCGTCACCACCACATCCACCACCGATTCGCGGATGAAGGGGGTCGTGTCGTAACCGATCGCGTAATCCACTCCTTCGGGGAAGTGCGTTTTCAGTTCTTCCATCTTCTGGCGAACCGCCACGGCCACATCGAGAGCGTTAGTGCCCGGGAGCTGGTAGACGCTGAGGCCGACGGCTGGCTGGCCGTCGAAAGTGCACGACATGTTGTAGTTTTGATGCCCAGTTCGAGGCGAGCGACATCGCGGAGGCGGACGATGCTGACGTCAGGTAGGGCAGGCGGTTGGACGATGGCGCGCGGCGCCGGCGGCGTTGGCGTTCATGGCCATGCTGCCGCCGCCGCTGGCGATCGCAGGAGTGCTGGCGCCTGCTCCCGTAGATCCGTCGGCGTTGGTTCCGCCATCGGTGCCGCTTGCCGGATTTGAGGCGTCGGTCGTCGTGCCGCTTCCCGTGCTCCCCGTCGTCACCGAACCGCCCGTTGTGCCGCCGCCCGAACTGGTCGCCCCTCCGCCGGATCGCGCCTCCACCGGTGGTCACGCCCGTGGCAGGCACGGTGGATGTGCCATTCGTTGCATCGGAGCCCATGGCGGCAGTGGTCTGATCGGCAGTCGTAGTGCTTCCCGATGTGCTGGTCGAGCCTGCGGCGCCGCCGGCCGCCGAATTCGTGCCGGAAGCAATGGGATTGGGCAAGGCGCTGGCCGTTCGCGGGCCTAGCGCCGCGGGCACCGCCCGTTGTGGCGGGGCTGGCCGTTCCCCCCGTTTTGACGATGATATCGCCGAACTGCTCGACGTCGGTCAGCCGTCCTATCGTGTCGATCGGCAGTTGAAAAGACTGAACCTGCGGAACGGGCGGCGAGCCAACCTGCCCCGCCGGGGCATCGAGGTTCTGACTACGTATGGCGTTGGCCACATCGACGGCAGTTAAGTTTCGCGAAGCCAACTTTTGCGGATCGATCCAGGCGCGGATGCTGTAGTCGCGTTGGCCTTGGTAAGTAATGTCCGAAACGCCTTCGACGCGCAGGAGCTCGTCCCTTACGTAAATGGTGGCATAGTTGCTCAAGTAAATGTCGTCGTAGCGGCGGTCGGGAGAGAAAAAGTTCACCATCATTAGAATGTCTGGAGTCTTCTTGCGGATGGTGATCCCTTGATTCTGAACCTGCGAGGGCAACAGGGGCATTGCCAGCGTGACGCGGTTCTGCACCATGACCAGGGCGGTTTTCAGGTCGACGCCGATGTCGAAGATGACCGTGAGCGAATAGGTGCCATCGTTGCCCATTTGCGATGACATGTAGAGCATGCCCTGCACGCCGTTGACCTGCTGCTCGACGGCGCCGCCACCGTTTCGGATATCACCTGGGCGCCGGCGCCGGGATAGCTGATGGAAACGACAACCGCGGGCGGCGTGATGCGGGGAAACTGGGCGATGGGAAGATAGAGCAGCGCTATGCCGCCGATCAAGGTGATGACGAACGACAGCACGGTAGCGAAGATCGGCCGGTCGATGAAGAAGCGCGAAATCATAGAAGGTTGCCCTTCTGCTGAGTGGGCTGCGGTTTGCTGTCGCCGGGCTTTGCCGGAACGCCGAGCGGCGAATCTGCCGGCCCCTTTTGGGGCTTATCGGCATTGGGAGCTTTTAAGTCTGGGTTCGCTTGGCTGCCCAAGGAAGGCATGGGAATCAGCTCGGGATTTATCTTGATCCGCTGACGCACCTGTTGCAGTCGCCCACCACGACCAAATCGCTGGCGTGGATATTGCCGCTGACGACCCGCAAGCCGTCGGGTTGCAAGGCGCCGGTGGAGATGCGCCGCGACACTAGGGTGTTGTCCTTGTCGACGACGTAGACGTATTTAAGCCCCTGGTCCGATTGGATCGCCTTGTCGATGATGAGCAGCGCCTTGTGAGGTTCGCCGATCGGCAGCCGGATGTGCACCAACATGCCGGGCGACAACAGGCGCGAAGTCCTGCTCGGGATTTCGCCGGGCAGCAAGGAAGAGAGCACAGCCAGCGGGCCTTGATGCAGGGGGGAGGCCAGGTAGGCCGCGATCAACTGCGCCTTGAAGCGTAACTTGCCCTGGCTTGGGATTGGGGAAGACTCCTGCGCATGGAAATGCTGCCGGTAGAGGAACTGACCTGATTATTGATGAAATCGATCAGCCCCTGATGGGGATAGCCTTCTTCACCCTCCACCTGGAGGTAAACCGGAAACTCGCCCGCAACATGGGGTTTGATTTTTCCCTGGTTGATTGCCATGCGGATCTGCAACAGCGTGCGATCGTCCATGTCGAAGTAGGCATAGATTGGATCTAGGGACACGACGGTAGTCAGCAGCGTTTGGTCTTGGTTGACGAGATTGCCCAACGTCAGGTAGTAGCGGCTGACTTGACCATCGATGGGTGAAACCACTTGCGTGAATTCTTTGTTCAATTTGTAGACTTCGAGGCTTTTCTGCTGCGCCTTCACGCGCGCCTTGGCTTCCGCCACGGCAGCCTTATATTGGTCGAGTGCCTGTTGACTGACGGCCCCGGGCGTCGACACGTCAAGTGCTTGATAGCGTTTCAGCGTAGACTTGGCTAATTCCAGTTGAGCTTGATTCAGGGTGACTTGGCTCACCGCCTGATCGAGCTTCGCCTGGTAAAGGCGCGGATCGATCTCGAACAGCAGGTCGCCGGCTTTGACCTCCGATCCTTCTTTGAAGGGCATCTTGGTGAGATAACCGGTAACGCGCGGCACGATGTTGACGGAATTGATGGGCACGGTGCGGCCGGTGAAATCGACGAAATCGGTTACCACGTGCTCAATGGGATGGCTAACCGGAATTCCCGGGCTTCCGAGGGTGCCATTTTGGCTTGTTTTTGTTGGCAACCAATCGTTGCCATTGCCAGCACAAAACAGCACGTAGCGAGCCGCCGCGCCCAGGTCGTCAGCCCATCAATCCCAGAAAGCTCGGCTGAAACTGCGGAAGGACGCAGGTTTGGCAGTTGCGACCAGGGAATCATAAAAACTCCTCGTTCAAGGGGAGACTAGCTGGCATCGGTGCTCAACGATAAGGAAGGGTGACTCTCGATGGGCAGCCCGGCGGGACAGCGGCTGGCAGGATGTCCCTCATGTTAATCACATTACCTTCTTATCAGACGAGCAGAACCGGGGACATATTCTACCGTGCTGACTCATCAAATTCTCACGCCTTCGAGTTCCTGGCCTGTCTTCTGATAGAGAACGCAGGGCTTCAAGAAACTTGTCGGCAAAAGCTCGAACCCTTGCCAGCGTGATATCTGTGTGATATCGTGGAGATATCATCCTTGAAAGGAGCTGACCAATGGAAGATCGAGAATTGAAACTGAACTCGGGGTGGACGGCATTAGCCGGCGTATTGCTGGGGCTTGGCGTGCTGGTTCTGATGATCGTCATGGCAGCCATCAGCCAGTCGCCCATGTTCTTGTTGATTATCATTCCCCTGGCGTTGGCCTGGTTCTTCAGCCTGTTCGGTTTCATCGTCAACGGGCCGAACATGGCACGGGTTGTGCTCCTTTTCGGCCGCTATGTCGGCACCATCAAAGAGGTGGGGTTCTTTTATGGAAACCCACTCTATTACCGCCCGAAGATCTCTTTGCGATTGCGAAGCCTAGAGACGGGAATGACGACGACGGAAGAGCGCAGAAACGCTGCGGGCCAAGTCATCCAGCAGCAATCGCAACAGCGGAAGCCACTGAAGGTCAACGACAAGGACGGGACTCCTATTGAAATTGCCGCGGTCGTTGTCTGGAAAGTGGTCGATGCAGCTCAAGCGAAATTCCAGGTGAACGATTACGAGGAATTCGTTCACATGCAGGCGGACGCCGCGCTGCGTAATCTCACGAGCCGCTACCGGTACGACGCCCCGGAGGGAGACGAGCATTCGTTTCGCGGTCACATAGAAGCAGTGGCGGCGCAGCTCAAGAATGAATTGCACGAGCGGATTCATCAAGCGGGCGTTGAAATAGTCGACGTGCGGATCAGCAACCTAGCCTACGCGACGGAAATTGCCGCAGCCATGCTGCAACGCCAACAGGCCGGCGCTATCATTGCGGCCCGCAGCCGAATCGTCGAGGGCGCCGTTGGCATGGTGGAACACGCCCTGCAAATGCTGGCGGAAAAGAACGTAGTCGAACTCGACGCCGAACGCCGCGCCGCGATGGTGTGCAATTTGCTAGTGGTTTTGTGCGGCCATGCCGTTCCTCAGCCGGTGCTCAATACGGGAACCTTGCATAACTGAGCCGAAGTTACTTGGCGATGTCATGGCACGTAAACCATTCTTGCTGCGGATAGATGCCGAGTTGCTCGATGCGCTACAGCGTTGGGCGGATGAGGAGCTGCGCAGCTTGAATGGTCAAATCGAGTATCTCCTGCGCGGGGCTCGGCCAAGCGGGGCGTGAAGGTGCCAAAGAAAGATGAGGATTCCGCAAACAGCGGTTGAAGCTGCTGCTCCAAAGATTTTGCGAATAGGACACATTCCCAGCACTGTTCGAGGGACTTTGCCCTTTTTCGCTCAAGTTCCTGGGTTTCCATCTCAGATGAAAGTGGAATGTAGATAATGTTCATTTTGCGGAGAAAGACGAGGGCTTCCAAGGATTGGATCTGAGCCCTGGAAGGGCGGCAGTCAATAGCCAGGGGCGTTAGCCCCTGGAAAAGATCTCCATCAATATTAAGCCCCGGTAGGGGCGACAGAGCTCTTTCGCCCCTTCCGGGGCTTCACCAGTTTATCGTAAGTCCAGGGGCTTACGCCCCTGGCTATTGACTGCCGCCCCTAACGGGGCTTGAAAGCCCAGCTCATTGAGCCAAATCTTCGTCTCTGATGCGCAAAACGGAATTTGTGTAAAACTCCGCAAGTGAGGAAGTTGGCGGAATGAGCGTTTTTTAGAACCGTGGTTGAAAGGGAGTCATCTTGGACTGCTTGGCACCCAAAACTGGCAGTCGCCGATTTTTGGCACGGAATCCCTTGGAGAATCAAGCCGCCGTTAAGTGCCAGCTGACGGCCAAGTTCCTCACTTCGTCGCCGGCAAACCGGTGCGAAGGCGGCTGTCTGGCATCGGAGTTGCTTTCCTAAACGCTGCTCAGCGGCCGCCATTTTTGGCGGCAACAAGTCTAGGCAAAAAGGAGAATTTGCGATGAGCTTCAAACGCGTACTGATGTTAACGACGTTAGCGGTGTCCGCTGCGATCGCACTCCCCAGTGCGGCTCATGTGCAGTTCCGTGTGGGCATCGGCTTTGGGGTTGGTCCGCGGCCTTACTACTATCGCGGCCCGAGAGTTGGGGTTTATGTTGGTTTGCCGCCGGTGGCGATAGGCATTGGTGGACCAGTCTACGTTCAGCCGGCCCCGGTCGTCTACCCTGTGCCGGTTTATGTGCCGCCTCCTGTGGTTTATGCAGCCCCGCCGGCCCCGGCCTACGTGGCCCAGCCTCAGATGGTGGCTCAGCCTCAGTACGTAAACGGCTATCCGGTTCTGCCGCCTCAACCGGTTCCGATTCGGTAGCGGAGGCTTCGAGCGGAATCACAGCTGAACCCACACGCTAATCTGACGAGCGGTCGCAAGCGGATTCGATCCGGGCGACCGCTCGCTTTGTTGGTGTCGTTGTCTGTTGATTTCCGTTATGATCCATTTGGCGAATTTCCAGGGGAGGAATTACGCATGGCCGATTCTGCAGTCAAGTCGCAACAACCCTCGGGTCCTCTCGAATTGCTGGAAGATTGGGACGACGATCTCAAGCGTCGCTATCCCGAAACCGGTCGCGATCTCAATTCGTTTCGCAACTACGCACAAGCCCTGTGCCTCGCGAGAGCGTCCGGGAATTCGTACCGGCTGAACCACCGTTACCGAGACAACATTGGAATTTGTGTTCGCGAAAAAGCTGCCGGAAGTATCTCCGCCGCGCCGCAAGCAAATGGGTATTTGGGACGCTATGGAGTTCCAAACACGCTCGTCGATTATAGCGTTAATCCGGATATCGACCTGAATCAGATCGAGCATTTCGGTGCAAGTGGCCGAGGCCATGCGTCGCGACGCCAAGCCACGCTGGTTCATTTCGACGGGCCCTGATTCACTATTTGGGCAAGATTCTCTGCCTATTTGGCTAATCGCAGTGGGCAGTGGTCGGCGACACGTTCCCGGTTGGTTTTGCCCATCCGGATAAGGTGGTGTACCCGGAGTTTTTCAGCGAAAATTTGGATTTCATCAATCCTTCACTGCAAAGGGCGTCCGGCATTTACGCCCCGGGATGCGGGACTGGACCAAGTCCATTTATCGTGGGGACACGACGAATACCTGTATCACGTGACCAAGGCCCATTTGCCTCCCGAAGCTCTGGCGATGATTCGCTATCACTTGTTTTATGCGGGGCATCGCGAGGGGGCTTATACGCACCTGATGAACGACCACGACCGGGAAATGATGAGCTCCGGGTCCGCCTTTCAACCCTTACGATTTGTATACCAAAGGAGGGGCGAAGCCCGACGTTCGCGGCCTGCGTCCTTATTACGAGGAATTGATCGCTGAGTATTTTCCGCCCTCGTTAGCCTGGTGATGAAGCGACAACTTTGCTCTGGGAGACAACGATCATGTGCAACTCGATGCAATCGCTGGTTCAGTCAGGCACCAAGGTCTGGCTCGATTCGATCGATCCCAAAGAAGTGGAGCGGAACCGCGACTTTGAGCAGCACGGGCCACTTCGAATCCGATCATCATTTCCGACTTGCTCAACACCGGCCGCTTCGACAACGAGATGACCCGACTTTCCGCGGACGGCCTCGACGATGAAGACATCGCCTGGTGGATTGACCGATCGCTTGGTTTCGCAGAGCGCAAAAAGTCTTCTTGCCGGTGCACGAGGTGAAGCCGGCAACGATGGCTACGTCAGTTTCGAGTTGGACCCGCTTCTCGAAGACGCGGAACGTGAACTTGCCGCTGTCGGAACGCACGCGCGCTATATCGAACTCGGCAAGAAATGGGCGGCCGGCCATCGCAACCGCATGATCAAGGTGCCGGAGACGCCCGGCGGTCTGGAGCACTTGAAGAATTGGCCGCGGCGGCATCACGTTGAACGTCACGCTGATCTTTTCGCCTTCGTCAATATATTGCAGCGCGCGAAGCCGTTTGGCGCGGCGCCCAGAAGCGGCGTTCGCTGGACGCTTTCAAGTCGGTCTACAGCATTTTTGTGTCGCCGGGTCGACGTCTACACCGAAAAGCACGTGCCGCAGCTCTCGCAGGCCGCAGCAAGGCGAGGTCGGCATCGTCAATGCCAAGCACATCTGGAAGCAGAACCAGGATTTTTGGGCAGGGAAGAAACTGCCCCTGCAGCAGGAGATCATCTTTGCCAGCACCGGCACCAAGAAACCGGAAGATCCCCTGGAAATATGTCGAAGCATTTGCCGGCACCGACATCGAAACCAATCCGCCGGCGACCAACGATGCGGTGATTGAAGTCGGGCGTGACCTTCACCCGCCATGTGGATCAATTGCCGCCGGCTGCCGTATTGCAAGAGATCGACAAGCAAGTCGATATCGACCACATGGAAAAGGTGCTGATGGAAGAGGGGCTGTCGAAGTTCGCCGAGCCCTTCAAGAAGCTGCTCAAGCTGATTGCCAGCAAACGAGCGGCGTTGAAGAACAAATGGTCTTGGATTTCTGTAGGACGGATTTTTAACCCGTCCAATCCAGGGCGGATTCATATGGACGGGCTAAAAACCCGTCTCACGGATCAACGTCTATGTGCTGAATATTTCTAATTGCGCCCGGCCCAACATGGGTGCAGACTGGACCGTCTCGTTTCAACCCACTGCTCATTATCAAAACTTCGTTACTCGTCGTTTCCCCGCCAAGCCAGGCGGCCTTTTCGCCCAAGGCTGCCACCAATGCGTCACCGCCTTTGTCAGAATTTACCCGACCGAACGTCAAGTGTGGCGTAAATGCCCGCTCTTCACGGCGGTAACAACCAATCTCGAGAAGCTGCGTTTCGAGAGCCGCATGCAAGGCAACTACTGCTTCTTTGCCCTCCCCGACCCCGACCCACAGCACCCTCGGTCGGCTATGTTCGGGAAACAGCCAACTCTCTCAAGGGTAAGGGTAAAGCGATCGATCTTGGCCGCGACGGCACCAGTGGCCCGGCAGATGGAATGCCAAGTTCTCGATCCTCCACTTCGCCCAGGAACAAAAGAGTGAGATGCAGATTGGCAGCCTCGACCCATTTCACATCCTCGCCGCATTGGCGAGCTCTTCCTGAAGATCTGAGATCCGGTTGGTGAGAAGCTTGCCCTGGTCTAAGGCCAAGAAAGGTGCGACATGCGTGCCATGGAATTCTTCATCTCGTAGCGGAGCATTTCGTAGCGGGATATTTCGTAGCGGAGCTTGTGAGAGTTCCGAGTGGGCAGGGTTCCCCCTTTAAGTCCTAACGATTTCGAAATTGGCCTTTCCCATCGGAAGTCTCACGACTTCCGCTACATCATCGGAAATCGCACGCCTTCTGCTACACGCCTTGGACTCGCCCGAAGTCTGGCGACTTCCGCTACACGATAAGCATCTCGCGATAAGCTTCGAGGCGTTCATCGATCTCTCGTCGCGTGGTTTTGCGGAACCCTTCCAGCCCGAATCCCTCGACGCTAAAACTGGCAACCACGGTGCCGTAGGCCATGGCGGGCGCGGAGCGGCCTGGTGGCGAGCCATTGTCGGAGGCCAGATAGCCCAGATGTGCCGCGAAGCTGTCGCCGGCGCCGGTGGGATCGAGAACGTTTTCTGTGGGATAGCCGGGGCATAACGAAGACGCCGTCCTGGACTGAAAAGCATGGCGCCGTGTCGCCCTTCTTGAGAATGACGAACCGAGGGCCTAGCTCTGCGCACTGCCATGCCGGCACGGACGATGTTCTTTTCGCCGGTCAACATCGACGCTTCCTGATCGTTGAGCAATAGGCCGTCGACGCGGGGCAAAAGCGCCAACAGATCCGGCCTTCTGAATGTTGATCCACAAATCCATGGTGTCCGCGAAAACCAGCCTTGGCTCGCGTATCTGATCGAGAACTTTAGCTTGAACAGTTGGACTACCGTTGGCCAGAAATACATGGGAGCTATCGCGAAACGCTTCGGGAAGCTTGGGGTCGAATGTGCCGAACGTATTCAGGTGCACTTCCAGTGTATCGCGGGTGTTCATGTCCTTGTGATAGCGACCTTTCCAGCTGAACGTTTTGCCTGCTTCGACCCCCAAACCGCGCATATCGACGTGGCGATCTTCCAGAATGCGGCGATTCTCCGCGGGAAAGTCTTCGCCAACGACACTGACCAGGCGCGGTGCAATAAAGAAGCTGGCTGCATAAGAAAAAAAAGTGGCCGAACCGCCGAGGCCTCGTCGACGGACCGATGCGGCGTTTCGATCGAGTCGAACGCGACGGTACCAACCACTAGAAGTGAGTGCTTATTTGGCATGCGTCCTGTTTGTCTGAGCGTGCTATGGACTTCAAGTCGCCTCCAGTCTATGGACTTTTTGCAAGCGTGGCCGTCTCGACGTCGTGCCACGCCAGTTTCAAGGCGAGGTCGATCCTTCGCAATGTTTTGCCGAATATGGCCAGGCAATCGAATACCCCGGGGCCGACTTCCGTGCCGGTGGTTCTGACTGTGCAGTGGATGAATCAGGCTGCCGGCGCCGATCTTGCGGCTTTCGCAAAAAACGCGGAGCTTTTCTTCGAGAACTGTTGCCTCGAATGGCCCCACGCAGCCAATTCTGTCCGGAACTGAGCCAGGAGTTCCGCAGCTCGCCGGCCTTCTTCAGCCGCTTCTGCACGGCCTGCGGCTCATAAAGCGGATCTTTGCGAAAAAAGGGCGAACCGTAGAGAAGAATGTCCGAGAAGAGCTTGAGCCGGTCGCCGCACGCTTCGACAACCCGGGTGAGTTTCGCTTTGGTAGCATCATCGACCTCGGCGCCGAGCAAGCCGGCACGCTGCAAAAAGGGAATGACGCCGGCGACGCGATCGGCAATCGGCAAGGCTCCATGTATTCGCCGGCAAGCCAATGAGTTTGTCCGGATCGAAGCTGGCCGGCGATTCGTTGACGCGTTCCAGACCGAAATTCGCGACCATCTCAGGCAGGCCGATGATTTCGCTCTTATCGTCGAGCGACCAGCCAAGCCGGCCCAGGTAGTTGATGAGCGCGGCCGGCAAATAGCCGAGTTCGCGATAAAACGCCACGGTCGCTGGATTCGGTCGTCGCGGCTTTCGATTTGCTCGTCGGTCCAGCCGATGGCGTTGAGCTTGAGGCGGATTTCGGGCGTGAGGAACTTCTTCATGTCGCGCTTGCTGAGCTTCTTTTTCGACTTGGGCTCGTTGACCACCGGAACATGCGCGAACTGCGGCAGCGGCGCTCCCAAACCCTGATAAACCAGCAATTGAATGGGCGTGTTGGAAAGATGCTCTGCGGCCCGCACGACGTGAGTGATCTTCATTGCGGCGTCATCGACGACCGTGGCAAAATTATAAAGTGCCCGGCCATCGGGACGCAAAATCACTGGATCGCCCAACAAATCGGTTTGCCACTCGACCTTCCCGCGAATCAGGTCTTGCAAAACCACAGTGTTCCGCAGGCACCTTGAGTCGCAAGGCCGATGCTTTCTGACTATACAGTTCGACGCAACGTTCCGGCGTCGTGTTGCGGTGCTCGCCGCGATGCACGTAAGGTTTTTTGGCCGCTTCGGCCTGTTTCCGCTCGGCGTCCAGCTCTTCCTTGCTGCGGTAACAGGGATAGGCGTGGCCGGCCGCCAACAGTTTCTGCGCAGCGGCGGTGTACAGTTGGCCGCGTTGCGATTGGAAATAAGGGGCATAAGGACCGTCAACTTCGGGGCCTTCGTTCCAGTTTATCCCGAGCCAGCGAAAGCCGTCAAGAATCGGCTGCAGGGCTTCGCTGCGATTGCGTTGCGCGTCGGTGTCGTCGATGCGCAAGACAAACTGGCCGCCGTGCCTTTGCGTGAGCAGCCAATTGAAAAGAGCGGTGCGAACGCCGCCTATGTGCAAATAACCGGTGGGACTGGGGGCGAAACGGGTGCGCATCGTCATGACAACTCACTGCCGAAGAGAAATCTCGTCAGCAGCTTATGGTACGGAGGCTTACAGGCGTCGGCATTAGCTGGCGGGGGCCGACCGATCCGCGACCGTGCCGGTTCGCTCCACGGCCGCCCGGCCTTCCACCATGGTGACGACGATCCCGTCCTGGACCGTTTTACCCGCCTGATTGATTAGTTGTTTCTGCCAAGTGATGACGCCGCGCCGGCCCCGGGTTCGCGGTTCGATCTGCAGCACCTTGGTGCAAACGTGGATCGTGTCGCCGATGTGCACCGGATCGCGAAAATTCCATTCGCGAATGCTCATGAAAGCGAGCGTGCGCATGGCAGGGTTATAGAGGCCTAGCCCGCTGGCGATGGAGAAAATCAAGAGCCCGTGAGCGATAGGCTGTTGAAAAGGAGTGGTCTTGGCAAACTCATGGTCCATGTGGATCGGATTGAAATCTCCACTGATCCCGGCGAAATTGACGATGTCCGCCTGCGTCACGGTCCTGCCGAGCGATTTCCACTCCTGGCCGACCGTTACGTCATCGAAGAACAGGTGGTGCTCTGTGAAGGACATGGCGAGAGCCTCACTAACGGGTGGCAGCGTTAGCATGCAGGACAAAATGTAGCGAAAAAGGCTGTTTGCAGGCAAGCGGCCTTTTAGAACAGTAATCTCCAGGATAGCGAGCCTCCCACGTTAGTGGGGAGAGGTTGCGAAAAACTCCCCCCACTAACGTGGGAGGCTCGCTGGCCTATAGAGGCTCGCTGCTTCATTAAGGGTCAGGCAACAATGGGGTCGGCCGCCGTTCCGGATCGAGCGGATCGAGGCCGACGTAAACGACCTCGGCTTCGGTTACTTGAAGCACTTCAGTGCCCCGGTCGACGAAAACCGTGATGTTGACCGTGATCGAGGTCCTGCCGATATGGACGACCCTGGTCAGAAACCGGACCACGTCGCCCACCAGAACCGGTTTATGGAATTCGACGCGGTTCATGGCAACACTTACCAGGAACGGCGGTGGGCCCTTGAGCCGCATAATCTCGCCCAGCGCCCACGGCCCCGGCTTGATCCAAATAGCTCAGGATGACGCCGCCGAAAATGGTCCCATGCGGGTTCGTATTGCGCGGCATCATGACGACTTGAATGGCCAAGTAAGGTTCCGACATTGCCTAAACTCCCAACTCGGCGCGTACCCGTCGCTTCGATATGTTCGCACTTTAGCATTCGCCGCCCAACGAACAAGAGAACCTGTTCGCAGGGCCTATGCGCTTCTATGATCGGCAGAACGCGACTCTAATTCAGGGAGATCTAGTCGATGACTTCACGGATTCCGAGCGACCTCGCCGCCATTCGCCATCAGTTCCCCGCGTTGAATCAGATTCGCAGAGGCCGCAAGGCCATCTTCCTCGACGGACCTGGCGGGACTCAGACGCCTCAGGTCGTCATCGACGCTATGGTCCATTACTTGCAAACGTGCAACGCCAACCATGGCGGCGTTTTCGCCACCAGTCAGGAATCGGACCGGATTCTGGAACTCGCTCACCAGTCGATGGCAGATTTCTTGAATGCCCCGTCGGCAAACGAGATTATCTTCGGCGCCAACATGACTACGCTCACTTTTCATTTGAGCAGGGCGATTGCCAAAACCTGGAAACCCGGCGATGAAATTGTCGTCACCCGCCTCGATCATGATGCCAACGTGTCCCCGTGGGTTTTGGCAGCCCAGGATGCACAAGTGAAAGTGCAATACGTCGACGTTCGCATACCCGATTGCACCCTCGATCTCGAAGAGTTCCGAGCGCTTATTATCGATCGTACACGGCTGGTTGCAGTGGGGTGTGCATCGAATGCCGTCGGGACCTTGAACGACGTTGCCGCCATTGGCAAAATCGCCCGGTCCCATGGCGCCCTGACTTTTCTCGATGCGGTTCATTACGGTCCGCATGGTCCCATCGACGTTCAAGCATGGGATTGCGATTTTCTGGCTTGCTCGGCTTACAAATTCTTCGGCCCGCACGTCGGCGTGCTCTGGGGACGAACCGCCTTGCTCGAACAACTTCCTGCTTACAAGGTCCGACCGGCTAGCGAATCTCTGCCCGGGCGCTGGATGACCGGCACCCAGTGTCACGAGGGCATCGCGGGCACCGCGGCCGCGGTTCGCTACCTGGCGGAACTGACACCCGCGTCCGATCCGCAAGCCGGCAGCCCCGGTACGCCCGCCTATCGCGCTCGGCTTCGCCACACGATGCAAGGAATCCAAGCTTATGAGCAGGGGCTGGTACTGCGCTTGTTAAGCGGACTGGCCGACATGCCTCGGTACGAAGTCTGGGGCATTCGTGACCTGGCCCGTCTCGACGAACGGGCGCCGACCGTCGGTATCAGCCTGCCTGGCAGAAACGCTGTGGAACTGGCGATATTCCTCGCCGAACGCTCTATCTATGCGTGGAACGGCAACATGTACGCAATGAATCTCTCCGAACGCCTCGGCCTGGAAAGTCGCGGTGGGTTTCTGCGTCTGGGCTTGGTTCACTACAACACCGAGGCGGAAGTGGATGAGACGCTGCAGGCGCTCGCGGATTTTCTGAAGCATAGCGCGTGAAAGGCGAGCGTCGAGGCGTAAGCCCGACGAGTCCTCAAGTAGCGTTACGCGTAGTGATTCGCGAAGACTCGTCGGGCTTACGCCTCGACGCTCGCCAATGTTTTTAGCGATCTCTCTTCTCGTAAACCGCTCGGTGAATCGCCGTCCCCTTCAGAATCGCTTTTCGCTCGAAATTGGTCGAGAAAATCTCAGTCTCACCAGCGACTGCGGGCACCCTTTCGACAGCCGATAACCGCGTTTGCTCGGCGACAACTTTGACGATTGTTTTGAAGTACTCTTCAACGTCAGTCGCGATCGACAGGCGTCCGCCGGGAAGCAGCACAGCCTCGCAGGCTCGGGCAAATTCCGGAGTGAACAGCCTGCGCTTCCGGTGTTTCTGTTTCCACCATGGATCGGGAAAATAGACGTGAACCAGCCGGCAACAAGCCGGCGGCAGATGCTTGCTCAGAAAGACACGAGCGTCGGCGCCTGCCAAGCGGACGTTCTTCAGTCCACGTTTGGCGATCCGCGTAGCGGCGAATAGCAGATATTTGCGATCGAGCTCGATTCCCAAGAAATTGGCTTCTGAATGCACAAGAGCGGAATTGAGCAAGAACAAACCTTTCCCGCAGCCCACCTCGATTTCGAAAGGATGGTCATTGCCGAACAGCTTGGCCGGATCGACCACTTCCGGTTCGGCTGGAGTTTCGAGGAGAAAAGGCGCCAACTCTTCGAGCGCGTAACCTGCGCGTGCGGGTCACGTTGCTTCCTCGGGACCGCGGCTCATCGCCACGCCCAATACATCCGCATGGAACACCATCGTGGATTCAACGAACCCTTGAACGTTGAAAAGAGTCTGCCGGCGATTCATTTTGACGCCCTTGCCGATCAAGAGCAGGCGGTCCCCCGGACGCACCGGGACCCGGAAGCGAACGTTTTCCAGGCCGCCAAACCCAAGGAACTCCTTTTCCATGAGGCCCTGAGTCGTGATGTAGTAAGAGCACATCTGTGCCGCGGCTTCGCACATAAGCACGCCAGGCAACAGCGGGTATCCCGGCATGTGGCCTCGCGCCGAGAACTCATCCCCTCCCACATCCTTGTAGCCAGCGAATATCTTGGCGACAGGATCGAGGTAAACGATGGCGGTAAGCTGCTCCATTTCGAAGCGCTGAGGATTGATACGACGGATGGCCTCCTGATCGGCAATGACTCGATTCATATCGATCGAAGCAGGGTCGATATGTGGGATCGGCGGCATGGAAACGCGTCCTTAGCCGATGACGTCGGCAATTTGAGTAAGCTCAGTCAGGAGCACATCCGGTCGGTTGTAGGCGTCCTTCAGCTGTTCGGGGGTGGCTTCAAGCGAGGCTTTGTCGCCGGCAAAAAGGCCCGTCTTCATTCCCAGCCGGCGTGCCGGCGCAACATCCTGGCTAATTCGGGAGCCAATGTGCAGTACTTCGCTGGGTTGAATTCCCTTACTGCTCGCGCTCGCCAGTATATGCCGAAAAATCCGTTCCGACGGCAATCGACTGTGAAGTTCGTGCGAGCAAGCAAGGAGGTTGGCGTCGATAAGCCTGCTGGCTAGGGCCTTCGGGTCCTGTTTTACCAAGCCGCGCTCTAGCTGAATCAACGAAAAACATTGCGTGTTTGCCAGGATGCCTTGGGCCAAGCCCTGCGCTTTCACGTGTTGCAAGGCCGCGGCTGCGCCCTGGATAGCACGCCGTGCCTTGCATGCTCGCGTGAAAGAAGTACGCCACTTTGCGGCTAAACTCGTTGAGCGAGCCCATGGAGAGGGCGTCGAACTGGTAGTCCTTCCGAAAGAGCTTCTTGATGAAGGCATTCCAGATCCGATCGGCAGAGATTTCCGGGAATTTCTCGCCGGCAACCGGGACCGACTGTTGTTCCAGCAGGATATTGGCGTAAATCTGACGAAGATAATCGGCAGGCTGTCCAGGCTTCCGCGACATGGAAGCCCACATCTTGAACTCCTGGATGGTCTTATCCAGGGCAATGTCCATCATCAGTTTCTGGGGATGCTCAAGGTAGAGTTGCCCGCCCCAAAGGGCCAGGAGCGTTCCGTAGATATTCCAAGTTAC
Organism: uncultured Gemmataceae bacterium; assembly: GCA_963748025.1. GTDB lineage: Bacteria > Planctomycetota > Planctomycetia > Gemmatales > Gemmataceae > CAVVHZ01. The sequence goes on along the minus strand of CAVVHZ010000001.1, from coordinate 25,049 downwards.
CGCACGAACGCCTGCCAATCGCGTCAAGCTTGGCTTGGCCCGTGCGAGCTCGATCTCCGGAACGGCCGGCCAGGAAAGATCAGAGCGCTTATCCAGATAGCTGGCATATTCTTGCAGCGTTAGGGCCATACTGGTGATTTAGGGTTCCTGCGCCTTGGCGTCTAGCGGACGGACGTAGCGGCGTCCGCCTCGTCGACGCCAGCCAACTCGGCGAGCACTTCATCGGGAGGCTTGCAAAGGAGCTGCTCGTCCGGATGATGTTGGAACCACGAGGAGATAAGCAAGACGTGGTCGATATCCTGGGCGGCCAGGTCGGAGCGGCCAATGCGATCGGGCCCATAGATAGCTTGCAAGGCGCAAGGTCCGCTTCCGTTCGCCTTTGGTGCGTGGCCCTGGTAAAATGCTCACGACCCGTCCGCCCCGAATAGCGAACCAGACGGCCTCTCCCTTTGCGCCCATTGCGCGATAGACGAAACACTGCTTTTGGTGCGCCGTCCTTATGCGCTCGAGATGCTCGCTGAGCCAATCGAACAGCTCGAGGCGTTCGCGAAATGTGGCGGCACGCTCGAACTCGAGCGCCTGGCTGGCACTGGACATGGCGGAGCGGGCCGCCTCCTGGGGTTCTTCATTCTCTCCGTTCAAGAAAGCACAGGCCGCATGCACGCGTTTGCGGTAGGCGACCCGCGTGCATGCCGCAAAGCAAGGCCCCAGGCAAGTGCCGATTTCATGGCGCAAGCACCCGGGCGAACGCGGGATGGGAAACAATTCCTTTTGGTCGGCGAACACCATTTCCTGCGGCCGCGGGCAGTCCCGCAAGCCGAAATGATCGTTAAGTCGGCGTACCACCTCCGTCAATCGTTCGCCGGCGTTGAGCGGCCCAAAACGAGCCAGGACGCCCGCGGGGGGCAGGCGCGACAAGAACAGCTGCGGGGCCGGCTGACGGCCCACGCAGACGTAAGTTGGCCGTTGGCGCGTTGGCTTGCCGCGGCACGTTGAAGTGCGGCCGCCAGCGGCGAATGAGCTCCAGTTCGCGGATGAGAGCGGCAAATTCGTGCGCGCATGGTTCCCAGACGATCGACCGAGTCATCCCCAGAAGCCGGGTGGTCTTGGAATCGCGGTTCTTCGGTCGAAAATAAGAGAGCAACCTTACGCGCAGGGCTTTGGCCTTGCCCACATACAGAATCCGGCCCGTGCCATCGATCATCCCGTAGACGCCTGGCTGCCGACCCGCGTCGCGGCGCACCAGAACGCGCAGGCTGCTCGCACGAGGCGCTCCGCGACAAACAGGGGGCGCTTGGTCGTCGTGAGGTCCTGACTCGATGGTCCGAAGCCCGCAAATTCTGGTGCAGGAAAGAGACGATCCATGTCGGGTAAGGTTCACCTTTGAACGATCGGCCTTCGTAGAAAATCCGAAATGCGAATTTCGAAATCCGAGACAAAAGCAAACGCCTTATGGTTGCGTTTTTTGTTCGGATTTCGATTTTCGGATTGCGTGCTTGGCCAAATGGAAAACCTGATTCTTGAAGAATGAATTCCATCGACCAGTGCTTTCTTAGGCTGCCGCCATTTCCAGTTTCTGCTTGCTGGCGAGCATGCGTTCTTCACAAGCGTCGAGCAAGCCGCGAAAAAGCTGGATGTCGAGCCCGGAGGCGCTGGCGGATGCCGGTCGCCACTGTACGCCCATGGCGAACCACTGAGCGTCCTCTCCTTCGATGGCCTCGATGACGCCATCAAGTCGCCTGTGCCGCCACCCGGAACCCGCGAGCTAACTTGTTGATGCCGCGGCGATGCTCGCTGTTCACGACCAGCTCGCCTTCGCCATAGATTTGGGTCAAGTGAGTATCGTCCAAAACGGAAATGGCATGACGCAGGCCCTTCTCGGGCGGATGTCGATGTTGCAACGCTTCCGGTTTTTCCAGGGACAATTCCTGGTAGAGATTTCCGCCAAAGGCGGTGTTGAGGGCGTGCAGCCCATGATCGATAGCCAGAAGCGGCACGCGATTCTTGCGGCACCACTGGCAGAAAGCGAGATCTTCGCTCGATGCTTGGCCGTTGGCTTCCACCGTCGATGTCCAAACGATGCCGTCCACGAGCCCGAGCCATTCTTTGTAGCCGCGTCGCGGGTGGGTGGTTCCGAGCATGATCGGTTCGGCGCCGGCGGCCTTCAACGTGGACTCGTAGCCGATATCCCACAAGCGGCAACCGCGCGGGCCGTCGGTCGCGGGTTCGTCCATGCCGAAAACGCCGATACGTGGAAGGGGAGAAGGAACAGCCATGGAGGACTCCTTTCCTCAAAGATGAACGAGAAGTTGAAAAAGCGTTCGCAGCCGAGCAACCAAACCACGACTGCAGCTGCAACGCGGCTTTTTATACAGGAGTGCAATGCGAGATTTCCACAAAAATCCAAAATAAATTTAAGAAAAAAGGCAAATAGTCGTTCCAAGCGAGCGTTACCGGTTCGGCAAATCGAGAGACTTTGCGAAGAAAAATGGCGGGGCAAGCCGTGCACTGAAAAAAAGCGTTTGACGGTGTCCTTCTAATGAACAATTCATGTATTTGGTTTTTTGTGCTTGCAACTTGCGGGCAGGCAGATAAGAATTCTCGATGAGTATCTGAAGTAGCCAACGTCGAATTGGCGCCGTCGATTTTCAGTTTTACGGCGGACCGTTGGCTATTTCGTTTTGAAGCTCTCACATAGAGCCGGTCTTCTGTTTCTCATTTTTCTTATTTTGGAGTGGGGAATGGTCAAGTTGAAGAGGCGATCGGGTTTTACCCTGATCGAACTATTGGTCGTGATCGCGATTATCGCGGTCTTGGTGGGGCTACTTTTGCCAGCCGTGCAAAAGGTGCGTGAGGCGGCTGCGCGCATGTCTTGCAGCAACAATCTGAAACAGATTGGCTTGGCGGCGCACAACTTCGCCAGCACCTATGGCTACCTGCCTCCGGGTTACCTCGGATCTATACCGAATATGCATTTTTCAACCACCGGCGTGTTGCCAGGCGGACAGTGGACCGGCGTGCTCGTCCAGCTGTTGCCGTACCTTGAGCAGAACAACATTTACAGTCAGTTGACGGTCGTCACTTCCGTGGCCGTTCAGAGCAACACCACCTGGTGGCAAGTCAATCCAGATTGGACCTTGGCCCACTCACGGATCAAAGGCTTCGAATGCCCCTCTGACGGAATCATTACTCCCTATTTTGGTTGGGGTGCACTCCTCGCATCTGCCAACACGCTATCCGCGGCTACCACGGGCCCGGTTGGCAATGGTATCGTTCTGGAGTATTTCCCGCTGAGTTCCAATCCTCAAGCTGGTCACTTCGCCACTGGCAAAGACCAACTATATCGGTGTAGCAGGGGCCAACTTCAGTGACGCCATCACTGCTCACCGACGGACGGACCGAACGCGAATCTGAATATGTACACGGGGATTTTTTACAATCGTTCCAAGACGCCACTGATTATCCCAGACGGAACAAGCAATACGCTCATGTTTGGGGAAACGCTTGGCGGCACTCAGCCTGGATCTTTGGGGCTGGGTCTTGACGGCGCGAATCCTGCCCCCGGGCGCGACAGTCTGTTCGCCTGGATGGGTGTCGGTTGCATGGGAACCAAATTCGGTATCGCTGCCAGCGCAGCCACCACTCGCTACCCGGTTTGGAGCAGCAATCACACCGGTGTAGTGCAGTATTGCATGGGTGACGGCTCTGTCCGCCCGTGCGCCGGGACAAAGCACGACCCGCAATCCCGCAGTTGCGGATTGGTACACGCTCCAAGCCATGTCTGGAGCTTCTGACGGAGTGGTTTACAATCCCAACGCGCTTGGCAACTAATTAGGAAGCACGACAACTTCCTGCATTCTCGCCAAGATTTGGCCTGCGAGGAAGGTTTACGCTAACGCACTCCAAGCGTGTTCCTTTAGTTTGGAACATCTCGGGGTGCGTTTCTTTACGAACAGCTTGGATTCCTTGACAAAAAGGAGAAATTATGCTGCGTTACGCTCTTGCGATGGTAGTCGGAAGCTCAATGCTGGTTGTCGGCGCGGGCTGCGGTGGCGGTGTGCCGGCTGGACCGGCCACGCCGCCGGCTCATACCGTTGAGCTGCCACCGAAACAGGCGCCGACCACCACCGGTAAGGGTAAGAGCAATCCGGCCGGATTGCCCGCTAAAGCAATCGATTGACTTCCACGGTGGTTATTCGCCAAATGCCTATCGGCGCGATTGACTGCTGCCTGCATCCACCATGTTCCTGACCAACGCCTAACGACTTGTCGAGCAAGGTTTTTTCCAAGTCGCTGCGGCTTTAATGGGAGAAGAAATGATCCAACGTCTGGTAGTGGCGTCTATCCTGTCGGTTTTTCTGATGCTGCCTTTTGGCTGTAATCAGAAGGAAAAGGCGATACTGCCTTCTTCCATGATTCCTTTGCCTCCCCATGGGCCGGTGGCGGGCGGGACTGGGCGCGGCGCGGGCAAGGACACTGCAAAGCCTTCGGAACCTGCCAAGGACTCCAAGACGGCGCCAGCGGCGCCTTCCAAAGACAAAGCGACCGATCCGGTAAAGAAGGACGCCCCCAAGTAAGGCTTCCTATCATAGCATCGAGATTATTTCAGTGCCAGTCAAGCTATACATAGCTGGCTGGCACTTACCATTTATCGTGCGATGGGGCAGCAAACTCTTCGTTCCCGGCCTGTTTTTTATCGACACCGAAACGCCCAAGCTGGCTATAAACTCAGCCGGGCGTTTCTGACGCCAAAATTTATCTCATAGAAAACTCATTTTTCACGATTTAGCTCTTGCAACCTGAAACTGACTACGCAAGAATCTGATGAAGAATTCATAAACGCAATTGACGATGGTATCTGCCGATTATCTGTTTTATGGCGGCCATCGGTCGGCGTTGGTCAAGAATTCTCGATTAGAGAATGCTTTCTGTTTCCTTTTTCTTTTCTTTTTCGGGAGAGCGTATGGCGATGTCGAAGCGACGATCAGGTTTCACGCTGATCGAACTGTTGGTCGTGATCGCGATTATCGCGGTCTTGGTGGGATTGCTGCTACCCGCCGTGCAGAAGGTGCGTGAAGCCGCTGCTCGCATGTCTTGCAGCAACAATCTGAAGCAGATTGGCCTGGCGGCGCACAACTTCGCCAGCACCTATGGCTACTTGCCTCCGGGCTATCTTGGCTCCATTCCGAATATGCATTACACTGCCGGCACTGGCCTCCCAGGCGGACAGTGGACTGGTGTGCTTGTTCAACTCCTGCCGTACTTGGAGCAGAACAACATCTATAGCCAGCTGACTGTGGTTACGTCGGTCGCGGTTCAGAGCAATACGACCTGGTGGCAAGTCAACCCGGATTGGACCTTGGCCCACTCCCGGATCAAAGGCTTCGAGTGCCCCTCTGACGGAATCATTACTCCCTATTTTGGTTGGGGTGCACTCCTTGCTTCCGCCAACACGCTCAGCAATGTTGCAACGGGGCCGTTAGGCAATGGTATCGTTCTGGAGTATTTCCCGCTGAGTTCCAATCCTCAGCTGGTCACTTCGCCACTGGCAAAGACCAACTATATCGGTGTAGCAGGGGCCAACTTCAGTGACGCCATCACTGCCTCACCGACGGACGGACCGAACGCGAATCTGAATATGTACACGGGGATTTTTTACAATCGTTCCAAGACGCCACTGATTTTCCCAGACGGAACAAGCAATACGCTCATGTTTGGGGAAACGCTTGGCGGCACTCAGCCTGGATCTTTGGGGCTGGGCCTTGACGGCGCGAATCCTGCCCCCGGGCGCGACTGTCTGTTCGCCTGGATGGGTGTCGGTTGCATGGGAACCAAGTTCGGAATCGCAGCCAGCGCTGCCACCACTCGCTACCCGGTTTGGAGCAGCAATCACACCGGTGTTGTGCAATATTGCATGGGTGACGGATCTGTCCGCCCCGTGCGACCCGGACAAAGTACGACCCGCAATCCAGCAGTTGCGGATTGGTACACGCTTCAAGCCATGGCTGGAGCTGGAGACGGCGTTGTGTACAACCCCAGTGCTCTCAGCAACTAAAGGCAAGACTCTTGTTTTCTGCACCATCTGCCTAGCCTGATGGGGCGGAGCAGGTAGCCTAGCGAACGCACTCCATGACGTTTCCGTTTTTCGGGAGTGTCATGAGGTGCGTTTTTGTGATTTGCCAAGTCTTTTTGTCCCTGAAATCACGTTGGTTTGAATGAGGCTAGCAAGGACGAATTACGGCCAAGAATGCGTTTCATGGCTCTGGTCTTTGTGGCCTTTTAGGAGAATAAATGATTCAACGTAATTTGCATCTGTTTCTCACGATCTCGTTCCTGCTCTGTTCATCCGTATGCTGCAATCAAAAGGAGAAGGCGATCCTTCCTTCTTCCACCATCCCACTGCCTCCTCACGGTCCCGTTGCAGCGCCGCCCATGAGCGAGCCGAACGCCAAGGGTGTCACAAAGCCGAAAGCCCCGGACGTCGACAAACCGAAGGCTAGCGAGCCAGAAAAGAAAAAGGATCCCGAACCTGCCAAGAAGGATGCGCCCAAGTAAAAGACCTGCTACGACGGGGGCGAATAGAACATGAGGCCAGCCAGCTTTCGATAGCTTGCTGGCCTCGAGCTTTTGATTCCCAGGATTCCAGCCGCGCAATTCCCTTTCGTGATCCTGTTACCGATTGCGATCGGGCGGTTGGACGCCTTGCAGGTTTTTCACGAAAAAGTCCTGCATCCTCCGGGTTCCGTAAGCGCCACCCATGCCGTGATTGGCGTTGGGAACGGCCAGGTAATCGAAATCCTTGTTGGCGCGAATCAAGGCATCGACGAGGCGATAGGTCGACTCCGGAGGCACATTAGTGTCCATCTCCCCCACAATCAAAAGCAGCTTGCCACGGATTTTGTAGGCATTGTCGATATTCGAGCTTTCGGCATATTGAGGCCCCACGGGGTAACCCATCCATTGCTCATTCCATGATGCCTTGTCCATCCGGTTATCGTGGCAACCGCAACCGGAAACGGCTGCCTTGTAGAACTCCGGGTGAAAGAGCATGGCCCCTGTGGAATTCTGCCCGCCGGCTGAGCCGCCTGTGATCCCAACTCGAGTAATGTCGTACCACGGATACTTTTTCGCCACCGCCTGATGCCAGAGAATTCGATCCGGAAACCCCGCATCTTTGAGGTTCTTCCAGCAGACGTCGTGAAACGCTTTGGATCGATTGGCCGTGCCCATGCCGTCCATTTGCACCACGACAAATCCCAAGTCGGTCAACGAAGCGAACCGCCGAGCCGGACTGAAAGTTTTGGGAGTGAAAGAACCCTGCGGCCCAGCGTAAATCTGCTCGATGACGGGGTACTTTTTGTTCGGGTCAAATTGACGCGGCCGGCAAATGATTCCCCAGATGTCCGTTTTTCCGTCACGGCCCTTCGCAACGAATACCTCGGGGGGCGTCCAACCGCTGGCCCGCAGGTCCGCAATGTCCGCCTCTTCGAGCTTGCAGATCAACTTGCCATCCGAGGCGCGACGCAGCTCATGCACTGGCGCTGATCCACGCGCGAATAAGTGTCGATCAGGTTCTTGCGATCGGGCGAATATTGAACGGTATGCTCCCCGTTGCCCGCGGTCAGAGCAACCAGCCCGCTGCCGTCGAAATTCACGCGGTAGTGGTGAACGAAATAGGGATCTTGGTCCGGGTTCTTGCCGCTCGCCTGAAACCATATCTGTCGCTTCGCTTCGTCGATGCGCTCGATGCCGCGCACGACAAATTCGCCTTTGGTTATCTGGTTCTTGATGCCGCCCGCTTTGGCGCTCACCAAATAGAGATGACGCCAACCGTCGTGCTCCGAGACATAGATAATCTCGTCGCCGTTCCCCAGATAGTTCACCAAGCTCAGGCGAAGTTCTTCGGTGTGGGCGGTCCAAATGAACGTCTGCGTTTTCTCGTCGATAAGATTGCGCGACGTGCCGCTTTGCGCGTTGACCTCGATCAGCCGGAACCGCTGGTGGCCGCGATCCACCTTTTCATAGGTGAGATGCCGTCCGTCGCCATTCCAGGCGCACACGGGGCCTGCCGAAATCGAGGCGCTCCAAATCGGGTTTGGTTTCTTTCCCCTGGGCCACGTCGAATAGGTTCAATTCATAGCTAGTGAATTTATCGCCTGGAAGCGCATAGGGTCGCGTATGCAACTTGGCCCGACCGCCGCCGCGAGGCGACGATTCAACGAGATATACCTCTGCGATGGTCGCCGGCTCGATGGCCAAGCCGCCAGCGTCTTCGAATCGGGCGCCCATTGGAGGAGTCCGAATGCGAGTCCCGGTTTGCCGTCCTGGCTTAGCTGAGTTTCCTTCTTGTCCGCCGTAGCCCGGAGAAAAACATTGTTGTCCTTCACGAAGGCGGTCCATTTGCCATCGGGCGAACGCGGCGAGCCGCCAGCGCCGCGGCCGCCGCGCTGACCGCCGGCCTGCGGTTGCGGAGACGGTTCGGCATCGGGAGCAATTTCCATGGGATCGGGAGATTCGGGCCAACTTGTCTCGTCCTTCTCCGGCAGATTACTGGTCCCGGCTCCTGATTCCTCGGATTCGGTGCCGCGGGATTCGAGCCTGCCTTTGTCCGGGAACATTCGTAGGAACTCAGATTGCACTTCCAGCCGAGCCCCCGACATCGAAACGAATAGCTTGATCGTCGTCCACAAACTCCAGCTTGTTGAAGGGCAGCTTGTTGGCTTGGATTTCCATGTCGGCGGCTTTGGATAATGCCGCAGCCAGTTTTTGATGGTCAAAAGCCGGCTCGACGAGCCCCGCGCTCCACGTCAACCAGGATGAACTCTCTTTCGCCGCCGCGCAATTCGTTCAGGTACCAAAACCGCGCATTTTTGTGGAACCAATGCGGTTCGATGGCGCATTTTGTAAACTCCGGCCCCCGCTCGGCCCGCCCTTTGAGTTCTCTGATTGGCTTCCAGCAGCGGAACCGTCGGCGCCAAGGCTTTCAGTCCAGCAGAATCCGATCCCTTGTCGTCCGAGGTCTGGGCTCGCGCCTGCCCGACTGAAATCAGATAACAGATGCCGGCACAGAGGAGGCAGAGGGCGATAAATGAACTGTTGTTTCTTGGCGGGGCGCACATGGTCTTCTCCTCGCTTGGAATCTGTGCACCTTTGCGCTCCGCAGGTATTGGAAGCGCAATAAGGCACATTCTGATCCTCGTTACCTCGAACCGGCAAGTCTCAAATCGTTTTTGTTTGTTCAACTCGTCAACCGTGGCCGTTCCCTCGTTTAACCCGGAGCCAACGGCGACGGCGGACAGCACCCCGCGCTGAACCACGTGAAACGAGACGGGAGACTTGTAGTCCGCCGTCGCGGTAGGCTCCGGGTTAAACGAAATGGCAGATGGCGACGGCTGACAGCACCACACGCTGAACCATGCAGCACGACACGGGAGACTAAGACGTCCCGTCGCCGTTGGCTCCGGGATAAACGATGATCGGCCTATCAGAGATGGATTCGTAACGAGTGTTCAGAAAGTACCGCCAAGCGTTACTGCCCGGACGACGAAGCAACTCCGGTATCAGGAGCCTGCACGAATTGAACGGCCAGAGCGTAGTATTCGTCGCTGCCCAAGAAAGCGATGGCCAATGCATCCGTATTAGTCAAGTTCTGGGACAGCTCTTGATCCCAATAGACTTGGCCCGGTGCATCGGCCGGACGATGGAGGATATCGGCGTAGACTTGATCGACCTCATTTTGGGTGAACTCGGACGAACCAAGGACTTGTTGGACGAGACTCGCGCGGGTCAGCCCGTTCGCCAGGGCGTTCTCCCAGCTCACCTGGCTCTCCACGTCAATGGCCCGACCGAGCAAATTGGTATATGCCATCGCCAGAAACGCTTGACTGCTGGCTTGACTCTGGAGATATTCCGGGGAATTGACGATGTCCCGCAACAGCTGATCTGCGGTCAAGCCGCCTAGCATCACGCTGACCCAATAGCTCTGCTCGGCAGCGGACGCCGCCCTGCCCAGGTAAGTCGAATAATCGTTTTCGACTTCTATTCCCAGATGCTCGGGCGAGTTCCAAATCGCTTGCCCCACCGCAGTGCGGCTGACGCCTGCCATGACTTGCCCGACCCAGAAATTCAGACCGCCGCTATCGATGGGACGATCGAGCACGGTCCCGTAAAGTTGCTCCAAATACCCTGTGAGCTGCGTCACGACGGCGTCTTGATTGCCGAAATTGAGCGTGCTTACGCTATTGGAAGTCACCACTACGGTGGCATAGCCGTTGGTGGGGGTGGTGACGAATATGCCCTTGGGCACTTCTTCACGAACCACATATTGGCCAGGCTCCAGATCGGTGAACTGATAAGCGCCGCTCGAATTGCTGGTGGCGCTGACATCGCCGGCATCGAACTTGCCGTCGTTGTTCATATCGAGGTAAATGGTCGTGCCGGCAATGCCCTGTTCCGCGGGATCGAGTTGCCGATTCCAATTCGCGTCAAAGAAGACTTTGCCGGCAATGGTGCCCAGCGACGGGGGATTGACGGGCTGAGTGGGGCCGATCAGCGTGCTGCCGAAACTCAGGCCCAAGAAGCCAAGGCGCCGGCTTCACGCGGATCTTCTGGGGTGCGGTCCGGATTGGTGCTGAACGAAACGCTGAAGGAGGCTCCCGCCGGCGAAAAGGGATCGTAAACCATCGCCGTGGCCGTGTTGAACAGATTCATTCCCAAAATGCCCGCCAAGCCATTGCCGGCATCGAACACGAAGACGGGGACATTGGTGAAAGTCAAGGTCCCTCCGCCGGCTGCCGGCAAGCTCAGGCTGGAGATCACATAGCCCTTGAGAGTGGTCGGGCCGGAGACTCCGCTCACGGTAGCGGTAAAATCCGGCTGGTTCAAATTGAGTCCCAGCGTGGTCGCCAAAGCCCGTCGAGATCACCGAGATTTGCCGCCGTTGTCGAAGAGGAAAGGTTGATTCGCTACGCTGACGGAGCCGGAACTCAGGCTGACGTTGTTTTGAACGGGAATCGGGCTCTCGGAAATATCGTTGCCGGGATTGGTATGATTGTCGCTGCCCGTCAACGTGAGGGGAATCGTGACGGGATTGGTCGTGCCCGAAGCCGGAAACAGGGTCGTGCCCGGCGAGGCAAAGCGGACGTCGGGCAAGGTGACGATCAGCCCCGCCGCCATCGGTGATAGATTGAAGGTTACGCCCTGCATCTCGACCACGGCGGCATAGCCGCCCGGCGTGGTTGCCGAACTGGCGAGAATGGGCGTCCCCAATATGGATTGAACCGAAGCACTGGTGCTTTGGGTGCCGACAAACGCCTGGATGCCTGGCGCGAGATAACGGCTTGCGAGCCTAAAAAGAAAAAGTGAAAGAACCCTGTCCCCATTCGTGAAACTGAGGGTGGCGGCATGCAGTCCATCAGCCTGGATGGGGCCGGCCGCAGAAACATCCCCCACTTGGGCGCCGCCTACTCCCTCGACGATGCCGCCTCCCTTGATCGCGATCGGGATCAGGCTAAGCCGGCGGCGGTGAAGGCAGCCTGATCGGCTGCGGAAAAAGTGATCGCCGAGGAGCCGGTATCGAAAAGGGCAAACAGCGGCGCGCACATCTTGATAGGCTTCAATGGCAACTATCTGCTCGCCGGTGATGTCCAGGCTTGGGTCGAGCGGAATCGTCACTGACGAGGGCGGCTGGCCGGTAGCGTGGGAGGCGGGGTAAGCGAAGGGGTGCCGCTCAGCGCGAGACGCTCTTCGAGCGTTTCGATAGAGAGTCTTCTTCGGGGCGTTTGAGGGGAGCGAACCCGCATGCGATCGTCTCATTTCAGAAACGTAAGCGACAGAACCCAAATATCGAGATTAGCTTCCTTACCGTTTTTGCTTCCGTAAGACTAACAGCCTATTTAACCCCGGACAAGTCGTTAGGTATCCCTGACATAAGACGTAAATGCATACCATTTGGATTTGTGCCTTTTTGGCTGCAAATCCGTTTTCGAGCAACTGTATGACACAACCGCCGCCATCGCGTGAAGTTTTCGGCGCCGAATACCTGGATCAACTCCCTTATCCGCCTTATCCCGTTCAGGAGGAGGCGGCTTTGGCCTGGTTTATGGCGGAGAAGGGGATCATGGTCTGCGCCCACGGGCACGGGCAAAACGCTAATAGCCATGGCGGCGGTTTAGAGGCGGTCGAACCGGTTCCACTGTCTATTACACGACGCCTCTGATTGCGTTAACCGAACAGAAGTTCCGCGAGACCCAGGAGTTAGCTCAAAAATGGGGGTTTCCGCCCGAAAGCATCGGTCTGGTCACGGGCAACCGCCGACGTCAACCCGCAAGCCCGCGTCTGGTGGTGGTTGCCGAAATCCTGCTGAACCGTTTATTGAGCCCCGATGCGTTCGATTTCAGCAGCGTCTCGGCCGTGGTCATGGACGAATTTCATAGCTTCGCCGACCTCGAACGCGGCATCGTCTGGGAACTGTCGCTCAGCTATCTGCCGGCGCACGTTCGGCTCATGCTTCTTTCGGCCACGGTTGGCAATGCCGGCGAATTCCTGGCTTGGCTCGACCGCTGTCATGGCCGCAAGCTCGACCTGGTGGAAGGCCGTGAGCGGAAAGTGCCTTTGACTTATGTGTGGGTGCCGGACCAGCTGCTGAATGAACATTTAGTCGAAATGGCCAAAGGGGAGGGGACTTCCCGGCGCACGCCGGCCCTGGTTTTCTGTTTCAATCGCGACGAATGCTGGAGCATCGCGGAACAGCTCAAAGGGCTGGTGCTGCTGGGCGGCACCGATCAAAAACCGCCCCTGCACGCTGCCATCGACGCGCTCGAATGGAAAGAAGGCGTAGGCCCCAAGATGCGGCAAATGCTGCATCGGGCCGTAGGCGTGCACCACGCCGGCATGCTGCCCAAATATCGGCGTGTGGTCGAAGATCTGTTTCAGCGCAAACTCCTGGGCGTCGTAATTTGTACCGAGACGCTGGCTTCCGGAATCAATCTGCCGGCTCGATCCGTCGTGCTTTCGTCCCTGGTCAAAGGCCTTTCGGCAAGCAACGCCTGATCGAACCAAGCTCGGCTCAGACAGATTTTCGGCCGCGCCGGTCGGCCCCAATACGACACCCGCGGCTACGTCTACGCCTTGGCCCACGAAGACGACGTCAAGATTCTGCGCTGGAAGGAAAAGTACGATCAAATTCCCGAGACCACGCGCGATCCCGGCCTCATGAAGGCCAAGAAAGCTCTCAAAAAGAAGAAGCCCAGCCGCCGGGATAATGCGACCTATTGGAGCGAGGCTCAATTCAACCAGTTGCAGGCCGCGCCACCCGGGAAGCTCTACAGCAAAGGCCCGCTGCCCTGGCGGTTGTTGGCTTTTCTGTTGGAAAAATCGCCTGAAATCTCACGCATCCGAGCCGTCATCAAGAAACGTCTCATGGATGAGCCGCGCATCGCGCGAGCGAAAAAGCGTTGCTGGTCATGCTCAAAACCTTGGCCGACGGCGGCTATGTGACGCTCGATCCTCCGCCCCCGGTCGAAACGCCGGAGGCGCCGCCGGCGCCGCCGAGTCCTGATGCGGTTCCCTATGTGCCGGTGCTGGCCAAGCCCGAACCGAAGATGAAAACGCTGCTGCTGTTCCGCGGCATCCATCCGCTTTATGGTGCTTACCTTGACCGAACAACTCGCGTTGGCCGACAACAACGAACTGATTCAAGCGTTGGAAAGCGTGCTCGAACTCCCTCGGCCTATATTGCGTTCGGTCCGGGTGCCCCCCGATTTACCTGCCGGGCCGTTGGCGACAACCCGGCTGGACGCGGAGCTGATTCGCCGCGGGCTGTTGCTGGCGCCTGTGGAGGAGGCTGCCGAGGAAGAAGACGATCCGGAAGAAAAACGCTGGGACGAACGGCCGCCGTCGCTTGCCGACAAGTTGTTTTTGCTGTTCCAGGCCCGTTTTCCGCTGGTAGATGACGTGGCCGTTCAATTGGTCTGGTGCACGGCGAGGTCTTAGTTTTCGGCGGCAATTTCAACAAATATGTGCAAAGTCGCGATTTGGTGAAACAGGAAGGCATCATCTTCCGCCACCTGCTGCGTTTGATCTTGTTGTGTGAGGAATTCGCCCAAACCACGCCGCCCGATCTCGATCCGCAAACCTGGCGGCAAACAGCTGCGCAGACATCGCCGAACGCCTGACCGAATGCTGCCGAGCCGTGGATCCCACCAGCACCGAAGAAGTGATCCAGCAGGCACAAGCGGCAGAGATCTTGGAGGGTGTGAAGCCGCTGGTGGAGCTCCCGGGGGTTAGACCTTGAACTCTCCGTAGCCGAAGTCGTGAGACTGCGGATCCTCTCTAGGCGCATGAAAACCTCCGTAGCTGAAATCGTGCAAGGACGATCCGATCTTCAGCGAGCCTCCCACGTTAGTGGGGGGAGGAAGCGGAAACTCTCCCATAGGCATCAACTTAAGCGGAACTCCAATAGCTCTGGGTCGTTAACTAATTCAAATGTCCCGGGCTTCGAGCGTGTATTTCTTTGGCAGGTCTTTGCAACCGTTTTGGCGATGGATTCGAGCGCGCACTCCAATCCCGCGCATCCTTCATCGCGCCCGCCAAGCGGCCGGCAAAGTCGCGGACCGCTTCGTAGGCTTTGGACAGGCTCTTGTCGGATCGCCCCAAATGGTTCCGACGATTATCCATTGTACCAAGAGGCCGCCAGCGTCCTCGCCCAAACGCGTACCATCTGCCAAGTTATGTGAGCCACTCATTTCACTGTCAAGCCTTGGGATTTCCAACGTTTGAATAGCAACTCCACTTGCCAGCGCCCCCGATATAAAACGACCGCTTCTTTCGGCGTCAACATTTCCAAAGGTAGGCTTGTCACCAGGATCGTCCAATCGCACCAGGCCAGACGCCCTTCGCAGGGCTCGCTGCCCCTTTTCTCTTTCGTGTCTCGACGCAGCTTTTGGCGTCGGAGATTGGCTTGTTCCTCGGCAATCGCGAAGCGATCAAGCGACATCCCAAACGCTGTGCTTCCCCCAGCAAGATCGATTGGTCGACAAACGGCCCGCGTTGCTTCGCCAGCCAGGGCAGCAAATCCACCGCCTCGCCGTTCGTCAACAACACATGCGTGCCGTACTGCAAACGCGAGAGAAAATGCTCCCCCGCTGTCACCATCTCGGCGAAAACGCCCACATTGAAATAGCCTAAGTCGCTGATGCGTAGCGATCCTTTGCCGCGTCGGGCCTGCTGCCGGCTCGAAGCACCGTCGGGACTGCGGCCTTGCTCAAGATCAATGCACGTTAGGGCACCGCTACGCAGGCAGAATTCGGTCTGGAACTTCACGGCCGCTGCCCCACTGCCATGGCTGCCACCGCAACCGCGAAACTCTCTTGCATGTCGTCAGGCAACGTGTTTGTTGAACTGTCCAACAAAGAGACCTCCTCGAACCGTTCGAGGAGCGGCGCCAAGGCCTTATCCGACTTAACAATGATTTTGGCTGCTTCGCAAAACAGCTTCTTCATAAAGGCAACCATCTGCGGCGTATGGCGTTTTTCGATCGCTTGGGGCGTCACGGCTGCACCGCACTGTGCTGCCATCTGAGCCAACTTCTCATCCGAGGCCCTCGGATTCTGCAGGAAACCCAAGACAAACGTCTTGGCCAGCGAGATAGGCGTGAAAATCCGTGTTCGCTTGATCACGCCGCTTTCGTCAGCCGCCTCCCGAGCAACTTCACCAAACAAGCGTTGCATCAAGGCGCCGACCTTGGCTAGAATCCCCATCGGAAGCTCCTTCTTCCAAACACTGTTTGTCACTAACCAGTGATTGTGGAAGGACTTCCTTTTTTTGAAAAGATCAATTCACTCTTAAGTTGATGCCTATGGGAGGAGCGGGAAACTCCCCCCACTAACGTGGGAGGCTCGCTGAGATCCCCACATGGATGCAATCTTGATTCTTGAGGTGTTGCTGCTCAATTGTGAATTTCGATTTAGCCCATGCGCACGAATTGACTCCGGCGAACCGCCGGAGCCCTTTGCAGGAGTTGAATAGACGCAACGTTCAATCCCCCCTACTGATAGGTCAACGATCTGCTTACTCCGGCATTCCGGCGGAGGTCTTGGGGGCTGGCGTGGCTCAATAAGGGTCACAGCCTGGATTCGTTTCATTACACTCCCCCTGGCAACCCCCTGAACGAATTGAACTGCCGTTTGCTGCCTCTTGCGACTCCTGCCGATTCTCAACTCTGGCCAAATCTATCCGACACATCAACTCTTTGCCAAAGTGCAAAATGCACGATTGCCGGCATCAATGTTGGCAGGGTAATGGATTGCATTGGACGGCAGCACAAAGGTTCGCGCTGTGCTGTACGTCCTGTAGGTGCTTCTGAACCATGTCAGCCAGACAGCGGGTTTCTAATGCAGTCTCTGGAGACGGGCCGTTTGCTCCTGCACTTCACGGAGCAGGATAACGGCACGCTCTGGGCCGCCCGGACCCGCCGCAAGTACCAGCTCTGCGACACGTGGTCGCGTTCTTCGGAAGCAGGGAAGTACCTGGCGGAACTCTTTGCTCGCTTCGGAGCCGACACTCAGGAACCAAATTGGCGTCTGCTCATGATTGCTCACGCCAAGGATCAGGAAGGGGGGGAATGAGCACCGGTTACTGGACGGGCTCGCGCAGACGCTGGACTTACCAATGTGCGGATTTTTCATTTTATTGATTCGCGACTCAAACCCGCAGTTTCTGAGCGTGCGAGATGTCAGTGAGATCGCCGGCAAGCAGGACATACTGGCGGTTTAGTCCATGGGACGAGTCTTGGATCTGAACCAATGTCTTTTCGGCGAAGTTATTGTGGTTGATGTCCCAGTGACTTTTCAACAGCACGCCGTACCTGGCATGAGCGGCCCATTCGATTAGCAGGTCGCAACCTGAATCGTCCAAGGACTGAAAGATGGTGACCGTTGGCTTTCCGCAGGCAGCCCTCTGCATTGTTCCGCAGAAGGGCAAGCAGCGTGTCAGATCGCTTTCCTTTGAAGCTTAGTTGTCGCGCCCGTGGCAGTTTTTCGCGGCGAGAGAAACTCCTGGGCCTCTGTCGCATGTTCGACAAATGGGGTAATCGGCCTCTCGTTACCCAGGAACTCGGCTCAAAGCAGCCGGTCGATCTCCCGAATCCATTCGGCGATTTTCGGGAAATGTAGGATCACGTAGATGTTATCGGGGTCCTTATCGAGCATTCGCGTTATTGCACCAAATGCCTCACCTGGCTAGTCCTCGTTGCTGCGCAGAGCGGCCGCCGATTGGCCCGCCGCGGAAGTCATGGCAGCGATATCTACCTCCCGTCGATGCCGAGGAGTCATTCCAGATCAGTCAGCGGTAAGGCCAATTGGGGTCGAGCAACCGCTGGTATGCCTGGGTTTTCTGCTTGTAGCAAACGCAGGCATGAGCTTCGAGTCGCAGACGGTCGAGGATCGTGAGTTTCCCCCAACTGTAACGAATCATGCCTGCTTCCTGTAGTTTCTTAGCGGCCTGCGTGATTCCGACCCGCCTCACGCCGATCATCTTGGCGAGAACATCGTGGGTGATCTCAAGGTCATCGCCCACGATGCGGTCGTGCAAGGTCAAGAGCCAGGAGCATAGGTGCTTTTCCAGCGGGTGAAAGCGGTTGCAACCGGAAAGCTGGGACACATTGACGAGCAAGTAGTGAAGGTAGCGAAGAAGAATGTCGGACCACTTGCTATTGTCCCGCAACTCAGCCCTGAGATCGTTTGCCGTCATCCGGATTGCTTCTCCAGCAAGTCGCACCGTCGCCCTGAATGTCGTCTCGACTGCTGAAAGTGCCGCCAATCCGGTGAAGCCCTCGTAGCCGACCGGCCCAGCATCGAAGGATTCGCCATCGTCAAGAACCTTGACAAGCGAGATCACGCAGCCCTTCTTGGGGAAGTAAACGTCCTCGACGAAGTCGCCCACTTCATAGAGGTCTTCGTTTGCCCGCAGTGTAACGACCTCGCAGCGGCGCAGCAGGCGGCGCTGCTTCTGCCCGATAGCGAGGCCAGAAGTAGATTTGTGTCAGGGCTGGATGGTGTCTCACTCAATCGCCGGACCTCTCCGCTGCGCAATTGGCAGGACAAAGCCCGCCGAGGAGAGAGGCACCGGCGTCTGTCCTGCATTCTAGCAAAGCCCCCACGCAGCGTACACCAGAGGCTTGACAGACGACCCACCGGTGTTATCCTAGAAATGTTCGCTTCAGAACAATTCTCGGATTTAGAGCGGATGGGCAACACCGACCGCAAGCGGCTGTCGCAGCACGAGGTCGAAGAATCGACCGAGGCCGTGGAACGGCTGCGCTCGGTGGTCAACCACGTCCTTGACGGGATCATCACCATCGACAGCCGTGGCACGGTCACGACCTTCAACCCGGCGGCAGAGCGCATCTTCGGCTTTGCGGCCTCGGAGGTCATCGGCCAAAACGTCAAACTGCTGATGCCCGAACCCTACCACAGCCAGCACGACGGCTACCTCGCCAGCTACCTCCAGACCGGAGATGCGAAGATCATCGGCATCGGGAGGGAAGTGGTCGGGCGGCGCAAGGACGGTTCGACCTTCCCGATGGACTTGGCTGTCAGCGAGTTCCGCCTGGGTGATGAACGCTACTTTACCGGCATCGTCCGGGACATTACCGAGCGCAAGAGGGCGAGGCCGAACTCCGCGTAGGCCGAGGACGATGGCTCGTCGTGGACATGTGATCGACGCAATCATCACCATGCCGACCATCGGCGGGCATTCGTCACGACGTTCAATCCGGGCAGCTCGAGCGCATGACTTCGGCTACACCGAGTTCCGAAGTTGCACCGGCCAGAACGTCAAGCTGCTCATGCCGGAACCGTTCCAGCAGCGAAATGACGGGAAGTTCGTCGCCAACTACCTGGCGACCGGCCAGGCGAAGATCATCGGCATCGGGAGGGAAGTATCGGGCGGCAAAAGGACGGCTCGACTTCCCATTGAATTTGGCCGGTCAGCGAGTTCCGCCTGGGGAGCAACGCTACTTCACCGGAATTCGTCGAGACATCTCCGGAGCGGAAGCGTGCCGAGGCCGAACTGCGGGAAACCGCCGAGGAACTGGCCCGCTCCAACATCGACCTGCAACAATTCGCCTACGTCGCCTCGCACGACCTGCAAGAGCCGCTGCGGGCCGTGGCGGGCTGCGTGCAGATTCTCCAGAAGCGCTACCAGGGCCAACTTGACGCCCGTGCCGACGAGTTGATCGGCCACGCCGTCGATGGCGTCCGCCGGATGCAGACGCTCATCAACGACCTGCTGGCGTATTCGAGAGTCGGCACCCGTGGCAAGGGCTTCGAGCCGACCGACGCCAACGCCGTGTTGAAGGCGGCGCTGGCGAACTTGTCGGCCTCCGTCACCGAAGCGGGGGCGGTCGTCACCCACGACGATCTCCCGACCGTGATGGCCGACGGCGCTCAACTGACGCAGGTGTTTCAGAACCTCCTCAGCAACGCCATCAAGTTCCGGGGCGGGCAGCGGCCTGCACTCCACGTCGGCGTCCGGCGAGGGCAGGGCGAATGGGTTTTCTCGGTGCAGGACAACGGCATCGGCATCGAACCCGACTACTTCGACCGCATCTTCGTCATCTTCCAGCGGCTTCACACCCGCAACGAGTACCCCGGCACGGGCATCGGCCTCGCCATCTGCAAGAAGATCGTGGAGCGCCACGGCGGGCGCATGTGGGTCGAGTCGGAGCCCGGCAAGGGTTCGACCTTCTTCTTCACGATCCCTGCCGGGGGAGAGACGCCGCCATGACTCCGCCGGAAAAGACTCAGGCCGGTTGAAATCCTGCTGGTGGAAGACAGCCCCACCGACGCCATGTTCGCACGGGAAGCGCTGGAATACTCGAAGGTGTGCAACAACCTCCACGCCGTCACGGACGGGGTGGAGGCGATGGCCTTTCTGCGACGGGAAGGCAAGTATGCCGACGCTCCTCGCCCGGACCTCATCCTGCTCGACCTCAACCTGCCCAAGATGGATGGCCGGGAAGTCCTGAGCAGGATCAAGGAGAACGAGCACCTCAAGGTCATCCCGGTAGTCGTCCTCACGTCCTCGAAGGACGAGGCCGACGTGCTGAAAGCCTATGGGCTGCACGCCAACTGCTACATCGTCAAGCCCGTGGACTTCGAGAAGTTTGCGGACATCGTCAAGACCATCGAAAGTTTTTGGTTCGCAGTGGTGACGCTGCCAACGGGTGCATGACATGGCTGCTGCAACAGCTCTCGACGTTCTGCTGGTCGAAGACAGCCCGACCGACGTGCTGCTGACCGAGGAGGCGCTGTCAGAGGCCAGCCGATTCCGACTACGGAGTAGCGAACGGTTGGCCGAAGCGCTGCGGCTGCTCTCGGAGGCGCACTTCGACGTGGTTCTCCTCGACCTGGGGTTGCCGGACAGCCAGGGGATCGACACCCTCCTGAAGGCTGCGGGACAAGCACCGAAAAGTCGCCGTGGTTGTGCTGACCGGGAAGGACGACGAGGAGTTGGCGCTGCGGGCGCTTCAGGAAGGGGCGGAAGACTACTTGGTAAAGGGGCAGGCCGACGCCGGCCAGTTGCGCCGGTCGATCCGGTACGCTCTGGAGCGGAGGTCATCCGAGAACAAGCTGCGGCGGAGCGAGGAGCGGTTCCAGGACTTGACCGCCCACATCCAACAAGTTCTGTGGATGATCGACGCCAAGGAGGCCAAGGTGCTGTACGTCAGCCCGGCCTACGAGTCGATGTGGGGCCGCTCGTGCCAGAGTCTTCTCGACGACCCCCAATCCTACATGGAGGGCATCCACCCTCTCGATAAGGAGAGGATGATCCGTGAGAACGCCGCCATGTATCAGACGGGCTACATTGATGCCGAATGCCGGATCGTGCGCCCCGATGGCTCGGTGCGGTGGGTCTGGATCAGAGGCAACCCGATCACGCAGCAGGGCCAGATCGTGCGCCTGGTGGGCGTGGTCAAGGACATCACCGACAGGCGGCGGCTGACGGCGGAGCGAGATGCCCTGCTGGCAAGGCTGCAACTGCAAATTCAGCGGATGCCTCTTATCTACATTCTGTTCGACGCCGACTTTCGCATCACCGACTGGAACCCTGCGGCGGAGCGGACCTTTGGCTACACCAGGCAGGAGGCTCTTGGGAAGCAGCCGAACGACCTGAACCCGCCGTCAGTCCATGCCGGGGCGACTCAAGATCATGGACCGGATTCGTGCGGGCGACATGGCAGCCCACTCGGTCAACGAGAACCTGACGAAAGACGGGCGCACGATCATCTGCGAGTGGTTCAACACGCCCCTCATGACGGAGGACGGGCGATTCGACGGACTCCTTTGCCTCGGCAGGGATGTCACCGAGCAGAAGCACCTGGAGGAACAGTTCCAGCAGGCGCAGAAGATGGAGGCGATCGGCCAACTGGCGGGCGGCGTGGCCCACGACTTCAACAACCTGCTCACCATCATTTCGGGCTACAGTGAAATCCTGCTCGCCAGGCTGGGGTCGAGCGACCCGATGCGTGAGTCCGTCAAGGCCATCAGCGAGGCCGGGGAGCGAGCCGCCTCACTCACCCGGCAATTGCTTGCGTTCAGCCGCAAGACGGTGCTGGAGCCGAAGGTGCTGGACCTGAACGTGGTCGTGCGGGAAACCGAGAAGTTCTTGCGGCGGCTGATCGGCGAGGACATCCTGCTCACCGCCGTCCTCGACCCGGCCATCAGCCGGGTGAAGGTCGATCCCGGCCAGTTGGGGCAGGTGTTGATGAACCTGGCCGTCAACGCCCGTGACGCCATGCCCAGGGGCGGCAAGCTGACGGTGGAAACCCGGAACGTCGAACTGGACGAGGAATACGCCCGCCTGCACGCCGAAGTCAAGCCGGGCCGGTACGTCCTGCTGTCGCTGGCCGACACGGGTACCGGCATGACGCCGGAAGTGAAAGCCCGCATCTTCGAGCCGTTCTTCACGACGAAGGGGGTCGGCAAGGGGACCGGGCTGGGCCTGGCCGTCGTCCTCGGCATCGTCAAGCAGAGCGAAGGCCATGTGCAGGTCTACAGCGAACCGGACATCGGAACGACTTTCAAAATCTACTTCCCTGCCGTGGAAGAAGAGGTATCCGCACCCAAAGGGATCGACGCCGGGAACGGTGGGCGTGGCACCGAGACGGTCCTGCTGGTCGAGGACGAGGACGGCGTGCGTGGGCTGGCAGTCCTGGTGTTGCAGACCTACGGCTACAAGGTCTTGGCGGCGAGTAACGGCAAGGAAGCCCTGCGACCTCGTGGAGAAGCGTTCGGGCGGGATTGATCTCCTGGTGACGGACGTGGTGATGCCGGGGATGGGTGGGCCGGAATTGGCCGACTCCCTGCGACCCCGCTTCCCGCAGATGAAGGTACTCTTCTCCAGTGGCTACACGGACGATGCCGTGGTCCGGCATGGACTGTTGCAGGAAAAGGTCGCCTTCCTTCAGAAGCCGTACACGCCACTCGCCCTGGTCAAGAGGGTGCGACAGGTTTTGGACGAGAAGTGATCCGATCGAAGGAGCGTCTTCTTCGGGACGACGACCAGGCTGTTCCGTGCATCTTGCGCGAGGCATGGACCAAAATGTGCTTTTGATCGAGGTAATGTTGTGAGCACAAAGTCTAACGCCGCGATTGGAATGTTTGCAGCGAAAGGCGCGGACGAGGTCTACCACGCGATTGTCTCCCGTCTTCGCGATCGAATCGGTGCGGATCGAGCCGTCGAAGACCCGAAGCAAACGTGCGTGCACGTTGTAATGGGCAAGGGCGGCACCGCATATGCGGGACTGCACCCGCGAAAAGGTGCGGTGCTGCTAAACATTCGGCTGAAGTCGCCGTTGAAATCCTCGCGTGTGCGCAAGACAGAACAGGTGTCTCGCAACCGTTGCCATTGTGAGGTAATCCTGTCGAGCGCGGCGGAAGTTGATGAAGAGGTGATTGGCTGGCTCGAAGAGGCGGCTCTGTTGGTGTCCGGAGACGGCTAACCCGCAAAAGCAAAATAAGAAAACACAATTCTGTTACGCCCGGTCATCGTCGTGAATGTTCTTAGCGGATGCAGGCCACATTTTGACGAAGTTCTCGGGGGCGGTGCATTCCGAGCCTATCTGCCAACGGCCGCCCTGGCCGCCGGAACTTATCCAATCTCCTATTCCTACAGCGGCGATAGCAACTTCAGCAGTGCCAACGACAGCAGCACGATACTGACGGTCGGCCGCGACCACAGTGGCTCCGAGTATCACCATGCAGCCGACCGCTCAGTCGGCCACCTCAGGCACACGGCTACCTTCACGGCTGCGGCCAGCGGCACGGCGACTCTTCTCGTCCAGTGGCAAGTGAGCACCGACGGCGGCACGACCTTTAGCAACCTCAGTGGCGCCGCCTCGCCGACACTGGCGGCATCAACAACGTTACCGCGTCGCAGACTGGTTACGAGTACAAAGCAGTTTTCACCAACTCTGCCGGCCAGGCAACCACTAACCCAGCAACGCTTAGCTGTGGTCACGGCCAACGGAACGATCAGCGGCATCGTTTTCAGCGACTTCAATGTCAATGGCAAGCAAGATAGCGGCGAACCAGCATTGGCCGGTCAGACCCTGTTCCTCGACCTGAAGAACGACGGCACCTTGGACACGGGGGACCCAACCGCAACCACCAATGTTGACGGCAACTACAGTTTCACCGGACTGGCCACCGGCACCTATACCGCAATGCCGATCCAGGCGGCTTGAATTATTGGACCGGAGCGTTGAACAACGGCTCGTTCTCGCGCGTGCAGGTGGTGCAAGGGATTCGCAATTCCCCCGAGCATTTCACTCAAGAAGTTGATGCCTTTTACGAGACGTTGCTGAGTCGGAAAGCAGACCCCACCGGACAGGCTTACTGGGTCGGCCAGTTCGAAAATGGCCTGCCGGAAGAGAAGATGGCCTTCAGCTTCTTGAACTCGCCGGAATACCTCAGCAAGGGCGACAAGTCTTTGTCGATTCCATGTACCTGTCGCTACTCGGCCGTTCCTTCGACTCGACCGGCGAACCTTTCTGGCTCAGTCAGTTGGGCGACAACTCCACAGGCAATCCGACCGGGTCGCCGCCACCGCTGACACATGCCCAGGTAGTGGCTGCTCTTCCTCTATTCGACGGAGTCGCTGCAACGGTTGGTCGGCGGCTATTACGAGGTCTTTTTGCTACGGCAGGCGGATCAGGAGGTTTGAATTCCTGGGTAGAAACGAGCTGCAGCAGGGATTGCCGTTCCTGAGCATCGGCGAAGAATTTGTCGCTTCGGATGAATTCTACAACAACGCGGCCGGAAATCATTGAGTGGCAGCCTGGCCCGCGTCTTCAATCCAGCCGGGCCTTCACACTCAACGCTCCTTTGGAAGGGTTAAGACCTAGTCAACTGTCCACAGTTGTACGGCCTGGCCAGATTATAGGCCATGATTCGGCTATAACTTGGCCAGTCATCGGCGACGTTTTGCTGGCATCATCAAACCCGTCGCGCGGCCAGCTTTGCCACTTTTTATTGCGGTTTCGCATTCTCTTCCGTTCCGAATGATCCTCGGCTTTCCAGCCAAATCTTGTCTGAATCAGCCAGCGCTGGGGAGGGCGGTGGTACAGGCTTTGCTCTGGTGAACGAAAACGAACGAAAAACAGCAATTGATGTACAAATGCTGCCGCTCCAGCCCGACCCGGCTAAAGTCGCCAAGGAACTCTTCTGAAGGAAAGCCGAATGCGGAAGAATCATCGGGGCTTCACGCTTCATTGAGTTGTTAGTGGTAATCGCCATCATCGCAGTTCTGGTGGGATTGCTGTTGCCGGCCATTCAAAAAGTGCGCAGAAGCAGCCGCCCAATAAGTTGCGCGAATAACTTGAAGCAGGTCGGCCTGGCCTTGCACAATTACGCATCCACCAACAATGTGTTCCCCGCCGCGGAAACTTACCCGCGCCGGCAACGGGCAATGTCTCCATTTACGTGGCGATTCTTCCCTACGTCGAACAAGGCAATCTTCTCAATCAGTATCAAAGGAAGCAATCCGTC